>CAUPIT010000008.1:0-139309 GCA_963511375.1 uncultured Prevotella sp.
GGCGGTCATTAGAAAATGACAAGAAGCTTTTTCTAATGACCGATTTGGGTTTAAACTCCGCAAGATGATACGTCAACCCACGGCTCTTTCATTGAAACAAGGTTGTTCAGTGTAAAAAAAAACACCATGTTCTTTTGTATGAACACGAATGGAACTACCAATTACGACACGATATGAAAATAATAATGGATGTCAATCAACGACACGCCTCTGTTTGTTAACAAACCTTTCGTTTGTTAAACCGATTCGTTTTCTTTGACAAAATAAAATTGAAAAATAGACAAAATTGGGAGTTATTTTAGGTATTCAAACCCTTAAACGCATCATATTGTACCCTATTCACATGAAGTAAAGCAGCAATTAGCATGCTTTTACCGTCCAATTGGGATGCTTTAGCCGCCCAATCTCAATCCTATAAAAGGTCTTTTTTACACTAAATAGAGGGTTTTACGCGCCAAACACATTGCTTTTTGATTTCTCTTTCGGACTAAAAATCACATAAGATACTAACAATCAAACAGATAACAAAACTCTACCATAATGCGCTTATTTACAACACACGAACAAGTTGGTTGAAAAAACGTCCAGCATTTGTGTTAAAATGGCGTTGCCACAGAAGATATTTCACAGGTGAACCACCCGTTCGATTAAATAACAAAAAACGAAAAGCAACACGGTTAAATAATATAGCCATGTACGCCAACCAACTCTTTTCCACCCCGAGAGGCGCATAATTCGGAAAAATTGCCTAAATTTGCATCATGCTTCAAGCGTATAAAATGTTTCGTTTAAAAGTAAAAAGACCAACAACGACCTCAATTGTAGGACAACCATTCTTGGCTATGTCATACCCCAACTGGCATTAAACAAAATCATCAAAAGGAAAAATCAGATATGTTAGTAGATTATCAAAAAGTTCAAATATTTCAGGCAGACAATCACATCTTGCAGGACGTTGACTTCAAAGTAGACGAAGGAGAGTTTATCTATATCATCGGGAAGGTAGGTTCTGGCAAGAGTTCGCTGCTTAAAACCATGTATTGCGAATTGGATATCGAAGGCGATCCAGATACAAAAGCTGAAATCCTTGACAGAGACATCACAAAGGTAAAACGCAACGAAGTGCCTGCGTTGAGAAAAGAAATGGGGATTATTTTTCAAGATTTCCAGCTTCTTCATGACCGGGATGTTTACAAAAACTTGTATTTCGTTTTGAAAGCCACTGGATGGAAAGACAAGAACGAGATTAACCAGCGAATTGATGAAGTGCTCAATGATGTTGGTATGATTGAGAAGAAGTACAAGATGCCTTACGAACTCTCTGGCGGTGAGCAGCAACGTATAGCCATTGCGAGAGCTTTGTTGAACAAGCCTAAGATTATCATCGCCGATGAGCCTACCGGTAATTTAGATCCCGAAACGGCAAGTCACATCGTGAAGTTACTGAAAGACATCACCCAAACGGGAACAGCTGTGGTGATGTCCACGCACAACATCCCCATGTTAGACAAATTCCCAGGTATTGTATATCGTTGCAAAGATGGACACATCGCAGACATCACGAACGAATACAACAAAATTGACTTGCAAGAAGAAGCCGAGAGCGATTCGCAACCGTGTCCATCGGTTGAGTAATAGTCAATTCTTATACGAAGCAATGTAAATATAATCATGATGAAGGTGATGAAATTTGGGGGAACCTCTGTAGGTTCTCCGGAACGAATGAAGAATGTAGCTTCACTCGTAACACGGTCAGGTGAGCAGACATTTGTTGTCCTGTCGGCCATGGCCGGCACTACCAACACGCTGATAGAGATAGCCGATTATCTCTACAAGAAGAATCCGGAAGGCGCCAATGAGGTAATCAACACATTGGAAGAGAAATACATGCAGCATGTAGACGAATTGTATAAGACGGATGAATACAAGGCGAAAACCCGCGACTTCCTGGCAAGCGAATTCGAATATCTTCGCTCGTTTACCAAAGATCTTTTTACATCGTTCGAAGAGAAGTGCATTGTAGCGCAAGGCGAAATCATGAGTACCAACATGGTGGTCAACTATTTGCAGGAGCAGGGTGTTCATGCAGTTCTTCTATCGGCTTTGGATTTTATGAGAACAGATAAGAATGCTGAACCAGACCCACCCTACATCAAGGAAAAACTCTCCGCCATCATGGCTGACAATGAGGGCTACCAAATTTATATTACCCAAGGTTTTATCTGCCGAAATGCTTATGGAGAGGTAGACAACCTACTGCGTGGCGGTTCCGACTACACGGCCTCTTTGATTGGAGCAGCGCTGAACGCTGAAGAAATTGTTATCTGGACCGATATCGACGGCATGCACAATAACGATCCACGCATTGTTGACAAGACTGATGCCGTGCACCAACTCAACTTTGAAGAAGCTGCCGAACTGGCTTACTTCGGAGCCAAAATCCTCCACCCCACCTGCGTCCAGCCTGCCAAATACGCAGGCATTCCCGTTCGATTGAAGAATACGATGGAACCCGATGCATACGGCACGCTCATTGACAACGTGATAGTTCGTGGAAAAATCAAAGCAGTTGCGGCCAAAGACAACATCGTTGCCATCAAAATCAAATCGTCCAGGATGTTGCTTGCGACTGGATTCCTAAGAAAAGTGTTTGAGATTTTTGAAAGCTATCAAACGCCCATTGACATGATTGCCACCAGCGAGGTGGGCTTGTCCATGAGCATTGACAATGCCACGCATCTGGATGAAATCGTTGATGAATTGAAAAAATACGGTACTGTGACCGTTGATACCGACATGTGCATCATCTGCGTGGTTGGTGATTTAGACTGGAGCAATGTTGGATTCGAGACACTTGCCCTGGATGCCATGAAGAATATTCCGGTTCGCATGATTTCCTATGGTGGCAGCAATTATAACATTTCTTTCTTGGTGAGGGATGCTGACAAGAAGCGAGCGTTGCAAAGTTTGAGTGACTTGCTGTTTGAAACAACCTGCGCGAACGGTAATTGACGGGAAGCTATGCATCAGTTGGTTTCATTAGACAAACTTAGCACCAAGCAAACGCCGTATTATTACTATGACACGGCTTTGCTGAAAGAAACGCTCCAAGCCATCAAGACAGAAATTGAGCAGTATGAACGTTTCCAAGTTCATTATGCCGTCAAGGCAAATGCCAACGCAAAGTTGCTCAACATCATCAGTCAGGCCGGATTAGAGGCCGACTGCGTGAGTGGTGGAGAAATACTGGCTGCCATTGATGCAGGTTTCTCACCCAACAAGATAGTTTATGCTGGCGTTGGCAAAAGTGACTGGGAAATCGCTTTGGGCATTGACCAAGAGATTCTTTGCTTCAACGTTGAGAGCATTGCCGAGCTTGAAGTCATCAACGAGATTGCTGAAAAAAAAGGTAAAATCGCACGCATTGCTTTGCGAATCAACCCGGATGTGGAAGCTCATACCCATGCGAACATCACGACAGGACTGGCCGAAAACAAGTTTGGTATTGCCCTGTGTGAGATGAAAACCGCCCTTGAAGCGTGTTTGCGGATGAAGAATGTCAAGTTTACCGGCCTACATTTTCATATCGGTTCACAAATTCTTGACATGCATGACTTCGTTTCTTTGTGCGATCGAATCAATCAATTGCAGGAAGAACTGCACCAACATCATGTTCATGTTGAAAGCATTAACGTTGGCGGAGGATTGGGTGTGAGCTACGAACATCCTGACCAGCAACCCATTCCTGATTTCAAAGCATATTTTCAGACATACGCCCAGCACTTGAAGTTGTACCCACATCAAACACTACATTTCGAACTTGGACGCTCTGTCGTTGCACAATGTGGAAGTTTAATCACCAAAGTGCTGTATGTCAAACAAGGCGTACGCAAGAAGTTTTGTATCGTTGATGCTGGCATGACCGACTTCATCAGACCTGCTCTGTATCAATCGCGGCATCAAATAGAGAATCTTTCCAGCAATGACGCTCATGAAACCTATGACGTGGTGGGACCAATATGTGAGTCGAGTGACGTGTTTGCCAAAGCCATTGATTTGAACCAATGTCATCGCGGCGACCTGTTGGCCATCCGGTCTGCCGGTGCTTACGGCGAAGTGATGGCCAGTCAATACAATTGTAGGAAACTACCCGAAGGTTATTTAACAGAAGATTTATAACATTGTAGAATCATTCGTGTCTATGTTTTTTGACCAGTTGACCATCATATTAAGCTCTATCACGCTGCTGCTTGCAGTGGCTGCTCCTTTTTGTTCTCCCTTCTACCGGTTCAGGAAAATCGTGAAGAGGCTTCAATCCTCCCACCTCCAGGAGAAAGAATCTGCCGCTTTGGACAGCTTTCAAGAAGAGAACTCTGCCCAAGAACCATCAAAAGCTTGCTCAATTCCTGCGAAAACATCAGTTCCCATCACCGTACTGCTTACCGTACACGACCAAGCCAAGGAACTGGAGATGCACCTATCCTCATTCCTATCACAAGAGTTTGACAACGATTTTCAGGTCGTTGTCGTTGCCGAGCAAGGTGACAGCGAGACTGAAGACCTATTAAAGCGGTATGAAAACGATTCTCATCTTTACGCAACGTTCATCCCTTCATCCTCACGCTACATGAGTAAAAAGAAGTTGGCTGTTACCCTTGGAGTAAAGGCGGCAAAGTATGAATGGATTATTATGACCGATGCCGGTTGTACACCCACTTCTCCTTATTGGCTGCAATGCATGTCGAAGGCTTGCAATGAGAACAACAAACTGGTGCTGGGGTATAGCAACTATACGGCTGAAACAGCTGACTTCCGCCGACTTGAACAGCTGTATATAGAACTATACCTTATGAGGAAAGCTGAGAACGCTACTGCTTATCGCACCAATTCTGCCAATTTGGCGTTTCGAAAAAGTATGTTTCTACAAGGAGAAGGCTATCGGGGCAACCTTCACCTGCTACGCGGTGAATACGATTTCATCGTCAACAAATATGCGGAAAAAGACTCATCCGCACTCTTGATGGAGCAAGATGCCTGGATTATAGAAGACGAACCACTGCAAAAGAAATGGCTCAACAAGCATCTTTTCTATCAAGAAACACGCAAATACCTCAACCGGTCAACGCCCATGCGCATGCTGTTCAATCTGGATACGATACTCTTGCATACTTCCTACCTATTCATCTTGGTCATGATGGTATATGGTGGTGTACTCATGAATTATACGTTACTCGTGACAGCCGTGGTTTCTTTGCTCCTTACAGTCATCCTGCGTGTACGATTCGCCAAGAGAACGCTTACATATTTCTTGGAAGATATCGCACTTTGGAAGGTCATACCTTTTGAAATCAGCATGATGTGGAGAAATCTATCTTATCGTTTGAGATACGTCAGAGCAGACAAAAACGATTTCACCAGCCATAAACTATAGTGATGAGAGTAGAACTATACATGTCCAAGAAGGCAGCGGGCAGTCCCGATTATCAAGCTCATCTGTCAATGCTCCAACAGTATCTTCAAAGATACAACGAGATAGAGCTGTCCCATGAGTTCCCCGATATCGTGCATGTTTTCGGGGCTTGGGATGCTTCGGCTCATAAGAAATTGGAACAATGCCATAGACTATTGATTCCAACAGCCTTCTCTTCCTTGGGACAACTGGCTCCGTGGCATTTCCCCAAACACCCCACTCCCGCCCAAGTTTTGCAGACATCTGCCCAGAAAAAAGCAACCCAACAGGCATCGGCTCTCATCGTTTGGGGAGAAATGGAAAAGAAGGAAATGGAAAAGAGGAAATGGAATGAGCAAATTCACGTCATACCCAATGCCGTGACCACTTCCATGATTTCGCCCGAAGAGATGGCTCATGAAACGATGAAACTGTATCATGAAATCCTCGAGGCACACGACCAACTGACACACCAACGCATCCAGGAGAAATTAAACATCTTTCCCAATGACGACAGTCCTGAAAAAGAGGTGTGCCATGCCCTTCTTTATCTGCGTTATCAATATCACCGTCGCAACATCAAGAAACAATCGTTGCAAGAACTGAACGATACGCTGAACAGCTTGGAATACGATGAAGACGTACTCAACGACATGCTGGAGCAGCTGAATGAAGCACAATTCGCGGCTCGTATCATGCAGGTTTTGAGTGAAGATTACAAACTTACAGAAGGGTTCATGCCATTAAATCCCCTTGATGATAAACACACCAAAAGGCTAAGAGAAGCCGTCAACACAACAGAACAGAATACGATAAAATAAATGGAAATGGAATACAAGCACCCTACTCTACAAGATTTAAGATATTTAGAATTACTGTCACAGTCGTTTCCCACAATCGCCGATGCAAGTACCGAAATCATTAACTTGCAAGCAATTCTGCATCTACCCAAGGGAACGGAACACTTTTTGGCAGATATTCACGGTGAGAACGAGGCTTTTCAGCATGTGTTAAAGAATGCCTCTGGCAACATCAAACGCAAAGTGAGCGAACTCTTTGGCAACACCTTGCGAGAGAGTGAGAAGCGAGAGTTATGCACACTGATTTATTATCCCGAGCAGAAACTGCAATTGGTCAAGGCTGCCGAACAGGATATTTACGATTGGTATCACATTACCCTGCACCAGTTGGTAATGGTGTGTCGTGATGTATCCAGCAAATATACGCGCTCGAAAGTGCGAAAAGCACTGCCCAAAGATTTCAGTTACATCATTCAAGAGCTCTTACACGAGAATGCTGGCGTTACGAATAAGATGGCTTATTACAACGTTATCCTTGAGACCATTATCTCAACTGGACGTGCCGATGACTTTATCATTGCCTTGGCACACGTCATTCAACGACTGGTGATAGACCAACTGCACATCTTGGGCGATGTGTACGACCGTGGACCGGGTGCACACATCATCATGGACACCATGGAACACTACCACAGTTGGGACATTCAATGGGGAAACCACGACGTGCTATGGATGGGGGCATGTGCAGGAAACAATGCGTGTATCTGCAATGTCATTCGCTTGTCGTTGCGGTATGCCAACCTCACCACCTTGGAAGAGGGGTATGGTATCAACTTGGTACCATTGGCTACCTTCGCTATGGAGACCTATGGAGACGACCCTTGCGAGGCTTTTTATCCCAAACTCAGCGGGGGTTCCAAAGAAGTTGCTGAGAAGACGCTGCGTCTCACAGCACTCATGCACAAGGCAATTGCGATTATTCAGTTCAAGGAAGAGGCGCAACTCTATGAACGTCATCCCGAGTGGAAGATGCAAAACAGAGCACTCTTCAACTTCGTGAACTATGAGAAGGGCACTATCACATTGGACGGAAAAGAATATGAGCTTCACGATCATTATTTCCCCACAGTAGATCCTAATCATCCCAACGAATTGACGCCCGAAGAAAAGGAACTGATGCAACGACTTCGCCATTCGTTCATGGTCAGCGAGAAACTGCACAAACACATGCGATTGCTTTTGCAACATGGGTGTATGTACGCCATCTTTAACGGCAACTTGCTGTTTCACGCCTCTATCCCACTCAACGAGGACGGCACATTAAAAGAAGTAGAGATTTATCCCGGACGAAAATATGTGGGAAGACAATTGATGCACCAGACGGGCATGATGATACGTACCGCCTTCCAACATGACGCTCCTAACGATGAACACCAATATGCCATCGACTATTTTCTCTACCTGTGGTGTGGTCCCGATAGTCCTTTGTTCAACAAGTCGAAGATGTCCACCTTCGAACGATATTTCATTGCCGACAAAGAGACGCACCATGAAGAGAAGGGGAACTACTTCAAACTGCGTAACCAAGAAGCAATAGTGGACCAAATCTTGGATGCCTTCGACGTAAAAGACCCCAATCGGCACATCATCAACGGTCATGTACCCGTTCATGTGATGAATGGTGAGAATCCTATCAAAGCCAATGGAAAGCTCATGGTGATTGACGGAGGCTTCTCACAAGCATACCACAAAGAGACTGGTATTGCTGGCTACACCTTGGTGTACCATAGTAGAGGTTTCCAATTGGTGCAGCACGAGCCTTTTACCAACACCGAAGATGCCATTTTGCAAGGCACTGACATCATCGGAACGACGCAAATTGTTGAGATGAGTGCACATCGTATGCTGGTAGCAGACACGGACAAAGGTGCAGAACTCAAACAACAAATCAAGGACTTGGAAGCACTGCTCGATGCTTATCGCCATGGCGTGTTGAAAGAGAGAGACCGTCAGATGCGAAAATAACACTACCCTACACTCGAAAAAACGCTCAACCACAATAAGGTTGAGCGTTTTTTCGTTAAGAAAGGGGAACGGAGAAGAAAACAAACGAACTGGTTTGAATCCAGAACATCTGCCTGTTTTCTACAAAACGGTTTATGGTATATACTCCTCGCCCCGCAAAAATATCCTGTCTACTATAGGTGTAGTGTATGCGTAAGGAATAAAGTCAACCGACGGGATAGGCTTTGTGATGTAAAAATTCGCAACCTTTCCCTTCGTGATTGAACCGTAATCCTTGCTCAATCCCATGGCATACGCACTGTTCATGGTACCAGCATTGATGGCTTCTGCTGGCAAGAGACGCATCTTGATGCACGCCAATGAAATGACAAACTTCATGTCTCCCGATGGTGTTGACCCCGGATTGTAGTCGCTTGCCACCGCTAAAGGCAAGCCCTCGTCAATGACTTTGCGCCCCAACGCAAACGGCATGTTCAGGAAGAACGATGTACCAGGAAGAGCGGTAGGCATGGTTTCGCTGCCACGTAGTGTCTCTATCGTTTCTGCGGTCATACTCTCGAGATGGTCTACCGATAGGGCATTGTGTCTAACTCCTACCTCTACCCCGCCAGAGGACGCCAATTCGTCGGCATGTATTTTGCCTCGCATGCCATATTTTGCCCCAGCTTCAAGGATGCGTGCGGTCTCTTCGGGCGTAAAGAAGCCCGTATCGCAGAACACATCAATGTATTCTGCCGTGTTTTCTTTGGCTACAGCGGGAATCATCTCACGGATTACCAAGTCGACATATTCACTTTGTCTGCCTGCATATTCGCGCGAAACAGCATGCGCACCCAAGAAAGTGGCAACCACCTTGAGCGGTGTCGTCTCTTTGATGCGCTTGATGACGCGCAACATCTTCAGTTCGTCAGCGGTGTTCAAACCGTATCCACTCTTGATTTCTATGCACCCCGTTCCTTTTCGGATGACTTCGTCTACACGACGCATCGCCTGTTGGTACAGTTCGTCTTCGGACATGTCGTGCAATTTGTCGGCAGAATTGAGGATGCCACCACCGCGTTTGGCGATTTCGGCATAGCTCAAGCCACGTATCTTGTCCACAAACTCCTGCTCACGACTCCCTGCAAAGACAATGTGGGTGTGCGAATCGCACCACGAGGGCAGCACACTTCCGCCTTTGGCATCTATCTGCTGTACATCAGAAGAAAGGTTGCATTTCACTAAATCGCTCATGGCACCATACGAATGGATGCGTCCGTCCTCGACATAGAGAAAGGCATGTGCTATTGTTTCGAGCCGCGCCATCTCCTTACCTTCCAGTCGTAGCTTGTCTGTGGGTTGGATGCCTGCCAGAAAAGCAATGTTGATTACTAAAAGTTTCATATTATGTAACAAAATGCAAATCCCACTCCTCCTATCCGAAGAGAGTGGGATTGATGATTTATTTTCTTAAAAATTCTACCGATTGCGCAATGTGTGGCGACATAAACTCATCGTTTTCGATGAATGGTACCACCTTGCGATAAGCCGCATAGATAGCCTCAATGGCTGGTGACGATTTCAATGGGCGACGGAACTCAAGGGCTTGGGCTGCATTGAACAGCTCGATAGCCAGCACTCGCTCGGTGTTGAGCACTACCTGATACAACTTTGTGGCTGCATTGGCACCCATACTTACATGATCTTCCTGCCCCTGTGACGACGGAATGCTGTCGACCGAAGCTGGTGTGCTGTACATCTTGCTTTGACTGACAATAGATGCAGCGGCATATTGCGGTATCATGAACCCACTGTTAAGACCAGGCTTTGCCACCAAGAAGCTGGGCAGATTGCGCGTACCCGAAACCAACTTATAGATTCGTCGCTCTGAGATGTTGCTCAATTCGCACAGGGCAATTGCCAAAAAGTCCATAGGTTGGGCGATAGGTTCGCCATGGAAGTTGCCTGCAGAGATCACCAAATCGTCGTCAGGACAAACAGTTGGGTTATCGGTTGCTGCATTCAACTCTATTTCAATGACCGATCGCACATAAGCCAATGTGTCTTTCGATGCGCCATGCACCTGTGGCATGCAACGGAACGAATAGGGATCTTGCACGTTCACCTTAGGTTGCTTGATGAGTTCGCTGCCCTCTAACAGCTCCCGAATATGTGCAGCGGTGTCTATCTGTCCCTTGTGTGGACGGACAGCATGCACAGCATGCGTGAACGGTTCGATACGTCCGTCGTAGGCTTCCAATGACATTACGCCAATCTTGTCTGCCCAATCACAGAGACGCTCGCTCTGCAACACTGCCCAAACGGCATAAGCATTCATGTTCTGCGTACCATTGAGCAGGGCAAGTCCTTCTTTGGAAGCCAACTGTATGGGTTCCCAGTTCATCTTTTGCAATAGCGCCTTGCCGCTCATTCGTTCACCTTTATACTCTACCTCGCCCATTCCTAACAATGGCAAGCAAAGGTGAGCCAACGGAACAAGGTCGCCCGATGCGCCCAGTGAGCCTTGCGTATAGACCACGGGATAAACATCATTGTTGAAGAAGTCGATCAATCGCTCAACCGTCTCTACCTGACAGCCAGAATAGCCATAACTCAAAGACTGCGCTTTGAGGAAGAGCATAATCTTTACAATGTCATTTGGCACCCTGCTGCCCACGCCACAAGCGTGCGACATGATGAGGTTTACTTGCAACTGAGCTAATCTATCTTTGTCTACCGACACGTTGCACAATGAACCGAAGCCTGTGGTAACGCCATAAATAGGAACGTTCGACTCGGCAATTTTCTTGTCTAAATATTTGCGACAGCGCACAATTCGTTGACGTGCGTCATCAGATAATTCTAAAGTAGCATGGTTTTCTAAAATCGCTCCCACCTCCTCAATCGTGAGGTGTGCTGCGCTAATTTTGTGTATCATAGTGTGATTGTTAATGTGCCAAGTCGCAACGCCTCTCGCTCAAAGAAGTGTTTAGCGTGAAGCATTGCGACTTGACGTTGATTTAGAAGTTAAGTTTCTCTATTTCGCTATCATCCACGAAGTTGGGTAAGGTTACCTTCAAGCCGGGAGTGCGTTCCATTTCTCGTTGAATGGCATCGATAGAACCCTTGTTGCGAGCCCAGCTACGGCGTGCGATACCGTTGTTGACATCCCACAGAAGCATCTCACGGATGTGGCGATTCGCATCATCGCTGCCATCGACCACCATACCGAAGCCTCCATTGATGACTTCGCCCCAGCCTACGCCGCCACCATTGTGAATGGACACCCATGTGGCACCACGGAAAGCATCGCCGATGACATTTTGAATGGCCATGTCGGCACAGAATTGCGAACCGTCGTAGATATTACTGGTTTCACGGAAAGGAGAGTCCGTACCAGAGACATCGTGATGATCACGACCAAGGACAACGGGCTGACTGATTTCGCCTTTGCGCACTGCCTCGTTGAATGCCAACGCAATCTTGGTTCTTCCCTCACTGTCTGCATAGAGGATGCGCGCCTGCGAGCCAACAACCAAATGATTCTTGCCAGCTTCTTTAATCCAGTGGATGTTGTCATCCAACTGACCGATAATGTCTTTTGTCGCAGTTTTCCTCATTTCTTCCAGCACCTCAGTCGCCAAGCGGTCGGTCACCTCCAAATCCTTCGGGTCGCACGATGAGCACACCCAACGGAATGGACCGAAACCATAATCGAAAAACATCGGTCCCATAATATCCTGCACATAAGAAGGATAGCGGAACTTACCGTCCTCACGAAGGATGTCAGCACCTGCACGACTTGCCTCCAAAAGGAAGGCATTGCCGTAATCGAAGAAGTACATCCCCTTTGCGGTGAGCTTGTTGATAGCGTCTACCTGACGGCGCAATGACGCCCGAACCTTTTCCTTGAACTGCTCGGGGGCTTCCGCCATCATGCGATTAGACTCCTCCAAGCTCATGCCTACTGGATAATAACCACCTGCCCAAGGGTTGTGCAAAGACGTTTGGTCGCTACCCAAGTCCACACGGATGTTCTCTTCGGCAAGACGTTCCCACAGGTCAACGATGTTACCCACATACGCCATGGACACCACACGCTTCTCTTCGACAGCTTTTCGGATAGCAGGTATCAGTTCGTCAAGGTTGTCGTGTAGCTCATCTACCCATCCTTGTTCGTAACGTTTGTTAGCAGCCAAGGGGTTGATTTCAGCAGTCACACTCACTACGCCAGCGATGTTGCCAGCCTTTGGTTGTGCGCCCGACATGCCACCAAGCCCTGCCGTGACAAACAGTTTCATGTTGTCGCCACCTACCTTGCGTGCCGCATTGAGCACAGTAATGGTAGTGCCATGCACAATTCCCTGTGGACCAATATACATATACGAGCCTGCGGTCATCTGTCCGTACTGACTCACACCGAGTGCATTGTCTCTCTCCCAATCGTCCTGCTTAGAGTAATTGGGAATCACCATACCGTTCGTCACCACCACCCGTGGTGCATCCTTATGCGAAGGGAACAAACCAAGCGGATGACCAGAATACATCACCAATGTCTGCTCGTCTGTCATCTCGCTGAGATACTTCATCACAAGTCGATACTGCGCCCAGTTTTGGAACACGGCACCGTTGCCTCCGTAGGTAATCAGTTCGTGTGGATGTTGCGCTACTGCCCTATCCAAGTTGTTTTGTATCATCATCATGATAGCGGCAGCCTGCTTACATTTGTGTGGATATTCGTCAATGGGACGAGCGTACATATCATACGTAGGACGGAAGCGATACATATAGATACGTCCATAAGTCTTCAACTCGTCCAAAAACTCTGGTGCCAATGTGGCATGAAACTTCTTTGGGAAGTAACGCAGTGCGTTGCGCAATGCCAACTTCTTTTCTTCTGGTGTAAGAATGTCTTTTCTCTTAGGTGCATGGTTCACCGTATGGTCATACGGTTGTGGATCGGGTAAGGTATTAGGAATACCTGCCCGAATGTCCGCCATGAATTCTTCGTGCGTCATTTTCTTTATCTTTAAGGTCTTATAATTTACTTTCTACTATTTTTATAATCTCTACTTCGGCTTGGTTTGCCTTGTCAATGAGTTGGTTAGCCTCGCCCACCAACTGATCTGCTACCTCGCGATTTTTCAGTCCAGAGGCGTTAATCTTGACATTGAGTCCTGCTCCTAAAACGGCAGCACGGGCAGCCAACACGCCCACACCAGCATCCGAAACGCTGTTGGGGTTGCCTTCTTGTGCCATCGCCTTACAGAGTTCAAACACTTTATAGGCAGCCTTCATGGTGTGAAGAGGTACCTGTGTAGCATAAAGAGTAGCTTCCTGAATTGCTGCGGAACGGGCTGCTTTGTCCTCGTCCGTCTTCTTAGGCAAGCCAAAGGCAGCCATGATGCGGTTGAAAGCCTCAGTATCCTCGTCGACAAGGTGCATCAGCTCTACCTTGATTTCCTGTCCTTTGTCTGCCCAGTTGCTGAACTCTTCCCAGCGATCATCCCATCCTGCCTTGTGACTTGACAGGTTGGCAACCATCGTTCCTAAGGTTGCACCTAATGCACCCATATAAGCGGAGATGGTTCCACCACCGGGAGCGGGAGACTCGCGCGAAGTCTCGTCGGCAAACTCCTTCACGGTAAGGTCTATCAGTTTGGCTTTCTTGTTATCGTCCTCCAACAAGTATTCAATGACCTTCTCACGAGGATTGAATGGTTTGAGGTCGTCTAATCCCAACGACTTGATAGCGATGGTCAAGATATCCTCTTCTGGAATACCAGTAGAGCGGTTCTGTTTCCGCAAGAAGTACTTGCCTGCATCTATCAATGTTCGCTTAGGAACCAGTCCTACTATCTCTGTTCCCGTGACACGGATGCCTCGGTTCTGCGCACAACGGCAAACCTCATCAAAGGCAACGTGCAATGGAGTGGCGTTGATATCCGTGATATTCATAGACACTTGCGCAATAGCGTATTCGTCAATATACCACCCAATCGCCTTTGTTCCTTTCAAGGTGCCCGGTATCATGATGGTCTTGCCGTGCTCATCCTTCATGGGCTTACCCACAGGAGAGTTGCCCTCACGGCGTGGGCGTCCCTTCTCGCGCACGTCAAAGGCAATGGCGTTGGCGCGACGTGTAGAGGTTGTATTGAGGTTGAAGTTGGTAGCAATCAGAAAGTCACGTGCGCCAACGGCAGTACATCCTGTGCGTGCCACACCTTCGTCAAAGGGGCGAGCCCCAAAGTCGGGTGCCTTGGCAGGGTCATTCATCTTCTCTGGCAGTGCCTCGTATTCTCCTGCACGACAAACAGCCAAGTTCTTACGCTCTGGCGTCCGTGCTGCAGCCTCGTAACAATAACAAGGTACGTTGAGTTCGTTGGCGATTCGCTCTGCCAACTGCTGTGCGAGTTTTGCACATTCTTCCAATGTAATGCCAGCCACTGGGATGAGTGGACAAACGTCTGTGGCACCCATTCGTGGATGCGCTCCATGGTGATTGCGCATATCAATGAGCTGGGCTGCCTTTTTCACGGCTTGGAATGCAGCTTCTAATACATTATCGGGCGAACCGACAAACGTCACCACCGTTCTATTGGTAGCCTCACCCGGGTCTACATCTAAAAGTTTAACACCCTTCACGCGCTCAATCTCATCTGTAATTTGCTTGATTACATGCATGTTGCGACCCTCGCTAAAATTAGGGACGCACTCTACGATTTGTTGTTTTTCTGTCATTTTTAATATGATTAGGTTTAAGTTGTTTTTCGTTTGATGTGGTAAAGATATAAAAAAAGAATAAACCTGCAAAAAAAATACATTTAAAGGATGATAAACATGACCTTCTTTTTTTTGAACGATGGGAAACACCCCACCCCTTGGACCTCACAGAGTTGAATGTTAAGGACGTAATGATGATTTCCCCACAAGCTGTTCATCTTATTCTCGACTGGTAGGGTGAAAATGATGAAAAATATTGACTACCCTCTCAAATACTCGCGTATTTGCAACCAGACGCATGATGACACGCAAATACGCGAATTTTGCAGTATACTATGTATCAGCGACTTAGGCATTCCAATGCCTGATGAAGGTTGTAAACATCAATGCTTTTACACCCGAAAAGCAATGACTTTAAATACAAAATCGATTGCTTTAACATGCCAAACTGTACCTTCTAGAAGACCAAAAGCAATGCTTTTAGGCGGACAGGCGCGAAATATGACCCAAAAACAACCGCGTGATGGCGAATATTTTTCTAGAATGAGAATTTAAAATAATGAAATAACTCAACAAAATGCGCTCTGCATACGCGATCCTGCCCTTGCTATGAAAGCACCTTGAATCGGGCGAACTTCAATAGCAACTGCTTGGTTCCCGCATTTCTGAAGGCCACGGTGGCCTTTCGATTCTCGCCCTTGCCCTCTAGACCGAGTACGGTGCCAATACCGAAACGCTGATGCTCGATGGTGCAGCCCTCGTGCAAGCCTGAGGCATCAGGACTGGAAGAAGAGGCTGCCACTGTTCGCCCACCGTTGGTCATGGCATCAGTTACTCGCTTAAAGTTTCCACCTGCCTGTTGGAGTTGGCGCTTAAAGGAGGGAGAGAAGGGGTCAACCGCCTGCTCGGGACGCCGCGGAGCGGTGATTTTCGGCTTGGGGTCAGCTTGGAACTGGCTGGCCACAGGTCGAGAGTTCTGCATACGGTCACTATATCGACGATAAACATCACCCGAGAAGGAGCTTCCACTGTAAGGCGTATGAAATGAATCATCAGAGGCTTCGACTTCGAATTCGGATTCTATGTGTATAAAACGTGAATCAATGTCTTTGATAAATCTACTTGGCGTATCAAACTCCATCTTGCCAAATCGCCATCGGTTTTTGGCACTTGTCATGATACAATGCTTCTCTGCCCGGGTGATGGCCACATAGAGCAAACGGCGTTCTTCCTCCATCTCCCGCATCGAGCCCATCGACAGGGGACTTGGAAAAATGTTTTCCTCCAGTCCAACAATGAAGACGGTGGGAAACTCCAGTCCCTTGGCGGCATGCACGGTCATCAGTGACACCCTACTCTCTTCGCCATCATCGCTGTCCAAATCAGTGAGCAAAGCAACCTCCTGAAGATAGTCAGTGAGATAAATTTCGTTTTCTCTACCCTCTTCTTTCTTGCTTTCACAGAAATCTTGCATACCCGCCAACAGCTCTTCTACATTTTCTTGTCGGGCCAGTCCTTCTGGATCGCTATTGGAATAGATGTCGGCAATGTATCCACTTGTTTTCATAATCTCATTGCCCAACTGATATACATCTGCGTCAGAAGCTTTTAAGATATATCCCTCTATGAGTTCTTTAAATCGATTGATTTTGCCAAGTGTGCCTTGGTTCAGCTCCTGGAGATATTGCGCAGGATCGGATATGACCTGCCAGAAACTCACTGCATGGTTGCGAGCCGAGTCAGCTATCTTTTGAATTGTCACATTCCCGATGCCCCTGGTTGGATAATTGATGATGCGCTTGAAGGCTTCTTCGTCATCAGGATTGACAACCAAACGAAAATAAGCGATGATGTCTTTAATCTCCTTGCGCTGATAAAAGCTCAAACCGCCATAGATTCGGTATGGAATGTTTTGCTTTCGCATCTCCTCCTCGAAACTTCGGCTTTGTGCGTTGGTTCGGTACAAAATGGCAAAATCGCTGTAGGGCGCGTTCTCTTGCCTGGCAATTCGCTTGATGTCCTTGCAAACCACAAATGCTTCTTCCTTATCTGAATAAAAGGGTTTAAAAATAATCTTTTCCCCCTCATCGTTCTCACTGAACACATCTTTGGGTATCTGCCGTTCGTTGTGCTTAATCAAACTGTTGGCTGCCTGCACGATTCTCTGTGTAGATCGGTAGTTTTGCTGAAGCTTGAAGAGGCGCGAACCTTCGTATATCTGTTGGAAATCCAAGATGTTATCGATGTTGGCTCCACGAAATCCGTAGATACTTTGCGCATCATCGCCCACCACGCAGATGTGACGATGCTCTTTGGTCAGCAGCCATACGATGCATTGCTGGGCATAGTTGGTGTCCTGATATTCATCAACCAGCACATACTGAAAGCGCTCGCAATATTTTTGTCGGATGTCTTCATGCTCTTTCAGTAACTGGTGGGTCAGGACAAGCAAGTCGTCAAAGTCCATGGCATTGGCCTTACGGCATCGCTGCACATAAGCCTCGTAAACAGAATGAAGCTCGGGCATGCGACTGTTTCGGTCGCGATTCATGAATTCTGATTTACTGGAATAATCGCGAGGCATGATGAGTTGGTTTTTGGCTTTGCTGATAATGGCATGTACGCCAGCTGGCCTGTACACCTTGTCGTCAAGCCCCATTTCCTTGATGATGGTCTTGAGCAGCGACCGGGAATCACTTTCGTCATAGATGGTAAACCCCGAAGTGTAGCCAATGGCATTGGCCTCAATGCGTAAAATGCGAGAAAAAATGGAGTGAAAAGTCCCCATTTGGATGTATCTGGCTGTCTCTTGCCCAATCAACTGTGCGATGCGCTGCTTCATCTCGTTAGCCGCTTTGTTGGTAAACGTCAAAGCTAAGATAGACCAGGGCTTCATGCCCTGTTGAACCAAATAAGCTATTTTGTAAGTCAACACACGCGTCTTGCCCGACCCAGCACCTGCGATAACCAGTTGTGGTCCGTCGTTATAAGTAACAGCCAAGCGCTGTTCTTGGTTTAATTGCGACAATAAATCTTTCATCTTTTCTTGTGGTAGATGCCTCCTTTGGTGGTGTTTGGATCAATATCCTCTCCTTCTTTAGGGAATGATGGAATAAATTTCATCTCATGTTCTATCTTTCTTTGTCTTAACCGAACATATCCACTGGGGGCTTTACTGCTGAAACGAATGGGGTTTGGCAGTGTTGCGGCGATGAGAGCACATTCAGATCGCGACAACTCACTGGCCGTTTTTCCGAAATGATAGCGTGCTACGGCATCCACTCCATATATCATGTCCCCCATTTCGATGGAATTCAAGTACACCTCCATGATGCGTTGTTTGCTCCATATCAACTCGATGAGTGCGGTGAAGTAAACTTCAAAACCTTTTCTGACCCACGAACGGCCGGGCCAAAGAAAAACGTTTTTCGCCGTTTGTTGTGTAATCGTGCTTGCTCCGCGCTTCTTTCCCGTTTTGTTTTTGATATTATGAACCGCAGCTTTCTCGATGGCATTGTAGTCAAAACCATAGTGCAACAAGAAACGTTGATCCTCACTGGCCATCACAGCAACAGGCATGTGTCGTGAAATATCGTCCATTTGCACCCAATGGTGATGCATCTTGAGTTCGCCTTTCTCGAAGCATCGAATCACCATCAAGGGGGTTATGTAGATGGGTATGAACCGGTAGGCGACAACAGCGAGGATTGATGTTGCCAAAAAGAGAATAATAGCCCAACGGAAGAATGATGCAATAACCTTCATGTTTCAACGAAAAAGGGGTACCTTGTAGCACCCCTTATAAATATTACCTAATGTTTTATTAGTTAAGAGTTCCAGCATTTGCAGCTTCAACCATAGCCGGACTGGCATAGAGGAACACCTCCACGCGGCGGTTGAGTTGTCGTCCGGCCTTGGTGCCATTGTCGGCTACAGGCTGTGTACTGCCCTGACCAACTACATTCTGGAACTGACTGGACGGAACACCACAGCTCTTGAGGTAGTTCACCACGCTGCGGGCGCGGTCGTTACTCAATGGAATGTTGATGCCGTCATTACCGGTTGAGTCGGTATGTCCATAAACATCTATGTGGCAATCCTTGTTGTTCTTCAGAACGGTAGAGAACTTTGCCAACTCATTCTTGCTGGTTTGATTCAAATTAGCCTTGCTACTGGCGAACAAAATACCGCTGTCAAAGGTAACCTTTACGGCGTCAAGGCCGTTTTTATCTTTCACCTCTTCTACCTTGGCATTCTCAACTTGTGCTGCTGTTTCTTGTGCTACCTTGTCCATGTGACGACCAATCATAGCACCAGCGCCAGCTCCTACTGCGCCACCGATGGCAGCTCCAACGCCAGCGTTACCTGCTATCTTGCCAATAATGGCCCCTAAAGCGGCACCACCGCCTGCACCTGCCAAGGCTCCAGTTCCCTGTTTTGTGGAACAACTAAAGACGGTTAGAAGGCAAAGAGCCAATGTCATAAATTTCATTTTCTTCATAATCACTCAGTTTTGTGTTTATATTTATAGTTGCAAAGATAATTCTTTTTATTGCATTATCATGCCCAAGTCAACAATTTTTTGTAATTTTGCGACAAATTTAAGCAATACAAACTTATGGTCAAAAGGGATATCACTAAAATGTTATATGATTTTCCCTATTATAGAAGAAAATAACTATTCATCAAGATAACATGGCAAAAGAATTAAAAGATTTGACCAAAAGGTCGGAAAACTATAGTCAGTGGTATAACGATTTGGTTGTTAAGGCTGATTTGGCTGAACAATCGGCAGTGCGTGGCTGCATGGTCATCAAGCCATACGGCTACGCCATCTGGGAAAAAATGCAGCAACAGCTGGACAAGATGTTTAAGGAAACAGGTGCACAAAATGCTTATTTCCCTCTTTTAATACCCAAATCATTCCTGAGTCGCGAAGCTGAACACGTGAAAGGGTTTGCGAAAGAATGCGCGGTTGTTACACACTACCGACTTAAATCATCAGAAACAGGCGACAGTGTGGAAGTAGACCCCGCTGCAAAACTGGAAGAAGAGCTGATTATTCGCCCTACCTCAGAAACCATTATATGGAATACGTATAAGAATTGGATACAGTCTTGGCGCGACCTGCCATTGATGTGCAACCAGTGGTGCAACGTCATGAGGTGGGAAATGCGTACACGTCCATTCCTAAGAACATCAGAATTTTTATGGCAGGAGGGTCACACTGCCCACGCAACGCGTGAGGAAGCTGAAGAAGAAGCACAGAAAATGCTCAAGGTATATGCCGACTTTGCTGAGCAATGGATGGCCGTTCCCGTGGTGCAGGGCGTGAAGAGCGAAACCGAACGCTTTGCAGGAGCCTTGGATACTTATACCATTGAGGCCATGATGCAAGACGGTAAGGCTTTGCAGAGCGGTACCAGTCATTTCTTAGGTCAAAACTTTGCCAAATCATTTGATGTCACCTATTTGAATAAGGAGAACAAACCGGAGTATGTATGGGCGACAAGTTGGGGTGTATCTACACGACTGATTGGCGCACTCATCATGACCCACTCTGATGATAATGGTTTGGTATTGCCTCCAAAGCTGGCCCCCATACAGGTCGTCATCATTCCTATTGCTAAGAATGAGGAACAGCATAAGGCCATTTCTGATAAGTTGAATCCGTTTATGGAGGACTTGAAAAAGCTTGGCATCACCGTGAAATACGATGACAACAACAACAAACGTCCAGGATTCAAGTTTGCGGATTACGAGTTAAAAGGTGTTCCCGTTCGCCTTGTTATGGGTGGCAGAGATCTTGAGAACAACACCATTGAAGTGATGCGTCGCGACACTTTGGAGAAAGAAACCATCTCTGTTGAAGGATTGACCGTTTACATCCACAAGCTACTTGACGACATTCAAGCAAACATTCTGAAGAAAGCCAAAGATTATCGTGATGCTCGTATTTATGAATGCGACAACTATGATGAGTTTAAAGAAAAGATTAAAGAGGGTGGATTTTTCCTTTGTCACTGGGATGGAACCGAAGAGACCGAGGCAAAGATTAAGGAAGAGACACAAGCAACCATTCGCTGTGTCCCATTTGGCTTTGAACAAACACCCGGTGTAGACATGGTTTCAGGTAAACCAGCTAAACATCGTGTCATCATCGCTCGTAGTTATTAATTATAAAACCATAAAAATGGACTGGATAGTTGAATTGTTTACCAACAACGAGTCAGTTGCGCACATTGTTTTACTCTACGCAAGTGTCATTGCTGTTGGCGTTTTATTGGGAAAAGTTAAGATAGGTGGAATCTCTTTGGGCGTTACCTTCGTGCTCTTTGCCGGCATTGTTGCGGGGCACATTGGATTCACCGCACCTGTCAGTCTGCTGACATTCATTCAGGATTTTGGTCTGATTCTATTCGTTTTCTGTATCGGATTACAAGTAGGTCCAGGCTTTTTTGAAAGTTTCAAGCGTGGCGGTATCACCCTCAATATGCTTACCACAACGGCTATTTTGCTCAACATCGCCGTAATGTTTGCCTGTTATTTCATCTTTTTCGACACCTCTGATGTGACCAATCTGCCCATGATGGTAGGAACACTTTATGGCGCCGTAACCAATACACCAGGCTTAGGCGCTGCTAACGAAGCACTCACCTCTGTTTTTACAAATGGTAACGTTCCACAAATAGCCAGTGGGTATGCTTGCGCTTATCCACTTGGCGTGTTGGGTATCATCGCTGCAACCATTGCCATACGCTTCATTTGCAAAATAAACTTGAATGAAGAAGAAGACAAACTGACACAAACAGAAGAAGAAAACACGTCTGTCAAACCGTGCCAAATTCGTCTTAGCGTGGACAACTCCTATATCGAGGGACGGTCGTTGCATGAGATTTCAGAATTTCTGAATCGAGAATTCATATGTTCGAGGCTGAAACACGATGACATCATCCAGATACCAAATGGCGAAACCGTGGTGCACAAAGGCGACGAGATGCTCATCGTTTGTGCTGAATCAGACGCTGAGGTCATCAAGAGCTTTGGACATGTTGCAGAGTTGCCTTGGGTTGAAGAAGAAAAGAAACAACCGATGATTTCTAAACGAGTAGTCATCACAAATCCGTCGATGAATGGAAAAGTACTGAGCAAGATGCATTTCTCCAGCATTTACGGTGTTAACATCACGAGAATCACGCGTCAAGGCATCGACTTGTTTGCCAGTCACGACCTTCACCTGCACGTAGGTGACCGTATTATGATGGTAGGACATGAAGAAAACGTCAATCGCGTAGAACGTATGATGGGCAACTCCATGCGACGACTCAACGCACCTAACATTGCAACCATCTTCATTGGTATCTTTATAGGAATCCTCTTTGGTAGTTTCCCCATTGCCATTCCTGGCATGCCTGTGCCCTTGAAACTGGGTCTTGCAGGCGGTCCGTTGATCATCGCTATCTTGGTTGGGCGCTATGGCTATAGAATGAAACTAGTGACTTATACCACGACATCGGCCAACATGATGCTGCGCGAGATAGGTTTGGTTCTTTTTTTAGCCAGTGTTGGTATCAAAGCCGGGGATGGATTTGTTAACACCGTTGTTCAAGGTGATGGATTGAAGTATGTCTACACAGGCGTTTTGATTACCGTCATTCCCATTCTTATTGTCGGCACCATTGCCCGCTTGAAGTACAAATTCAACTATTTCACCATTATGGGCATGATAGCTGGTACTTATACCGATCCACCTGCACTGGCATACGCCAATCAAGTTTGTTCGCATGACGCACCATCAACGGGCTATTCCACCGTGTATCCGTTAAGCATGTTCCTCCGCATCTTCACAGCTCAGCTCATTGTTCTATTCTGCTGCGGATAATGTAAATTAGGATATTACCGTTTATCAAATTAATTTAGCATATAAGTCAGTCTGTAAGATGTAAACTTCATCACTAACAAATCTTTGTACAGAATGATTTATATGCTAAATTAATTTCACTCGTTTAACTTAAGTTATCATGATGGGAACTATCAAGCTATCATATAGATCGCATGTATTAACTAAGATTAGCCTAACCGTCAGGTAACTTTCAATACATTTTAAACTAGCCTTCACTCAATCAAAGCCAACATTGTTGAAGAGAATATGCGCAAAAGTTTGTTCACTTTTTTTATCAGAATATTTCCAAAAGACGGCAATTAAAAGCTTTCAGTATAGGAATAAGAACAAAAGAATAACATTGTAGTTTAACTTTTTCAAATTTTCATATATAAATTAAATACAGAGAGTTATTAACACCAGACGGTAGGATGCATGACATCTTGCCGTTTTTATATTTTTCATGCTTGCCAATAGCATTGAGTTTGACTTCCAAAGTCAATGCTTTTCAAGGTCAAACTCATTGACTTTACACGCCAATCTACATGCTATTGAAAAGAGGTGAATGACAGGCTTGATAAGAACATGAATTTTGAGATGGTTAACTGGTTCAAATAAACTTCAAGAAAATATTATTAAATTGTTTGGACAATTACAGATTTTAGCTTAATTTTACCAACCAAAACAAGCAAGATGTCAAGAAAAAAGAAGCCTTTACCCTTATTAGAAAACATCCTAATTACGGACGTTGCCGCCGAAGGAAAATCGTTGGCACGCATAGACGACATGGTTATATTTGTGCCATTTGCAGTACCTGGAGACGTGGTAGACTTACAAGTGCGCAAAAAAAAGCATCACTATTGCGAAGCCGAGGTGGTGCGTTTCATCAAATACAGTGATGTGCGACAAACGCCAAAGTGCCAGCATTTTGGCATCTGTGGTGGATGTAAGTGGCAAATGTTGCCATACGAAGAACAACTTAAGGCTAAACAAAAGCAAGTACACGACCAACTGGAGCGAATCGGTAAGATAGAATTACCTGAATTCAGACCTATCATGGGATCGGAAAAGACGTATGAATACCGCAATAAACTGGAGTTTGGTTGCTCCAACAAACGGTGGCTGACCTGGGAAGAGGTGACCAGTGGGGTGAAATATGACCACATGAATGCCATTGGTTTTCACATCACAGGAGCCTTTGATAAAATCTATCCCATTGAGAAATGCTGGCTCATGGATGACCTCTGCAATCAAATCAGAAACTGCATTCGCGACTATGCCATCGACCACGACATTAGTTTCTTTGACCTGAGAGCACAAACCGGACTGCTACGCAACATCATGATACGCAGTGCGAACACGGATGAGTGGATGGTGCTGGTTCAGTTTAAGTTCCAGGAAGAGGGTGATGAACAGCGTGCGCATGGGCTATTGCAACATGTAGCCGACTCGTTTCCACAGATAACTTCCCTACTTTACGTGGACAACCAGAAGTGTAACGATACCTTTGGCGACCAAACGGTTGTGGTGTTCAAGGGAAAAGATCATATCACGGAAACCATGGGCGACCTAAAGTTCAAAGTTGCAGCCAAGAGTTTTTACCAAACTAACACCAACCAGGCTTACCATCTATACAGCGTGGCGCGCGAGTTTGCCCAACTTACCGGTAAAGAGTTGGTTTACGACCTATACACGGGAACGGGTACCATTGCCAATTTCGTGGCCAAAGAAGCCCGACAGGTCATCGGCATTGAATACGTAGAAGATGCCATCAAAGATGCGAAAGTCAATTCGGCAACCAACAACATACCCAACACCCTGTTCTACGCAGGCGATATGAAGGACATTCTTACCGAGGAATTCATTGTCGAACATGGCCGTCCTGATGTCATCATCACCGATCCTCCACGCGCAGGTATGCACCCAGATGTGGTTCGAACCATTCTCGGAGCGGCTCCCAAACGCATTGTATACGTTAGTTGTAATCCTGCAACACAGGCGCGCGACCTGCAAATGTTGGATGAGCAGTACAAGGTAATGGCCGTTCAGCCAGTCGATATGTTCCCCCACACCCCACATGTTGAAAACGTGGTACTGCTTGAGCAACGCTAAGACAGAGTCTAAAACAAATCTACTATGAAAAGAACAAACAAAGTTTTACTAATCTACACCGGTGGCACCATCGGCATGGGGCAGAACATCAAGACTGGTGCTTTGGAGCCTCTCGACTTTCATCACTTGGTTGAGAACGTGCCGGAGTTTGAATTGATTCAGACAGATGTTGACGTCTATCAGTTCACTCCCCCCATTGATTCGAGTGACATGACACCCACCATGTGGGCAAAGCTGGTGAGCATCATCAGCGAACGCTATGAACATTATGACGGATTCGTCATTCTGCACGGAACCGATACAATGGCCTATACCGCCTCTGCCCTGTCGTTCATGTTGGAAAATCTTACAAAGCCCGTTGTGCTGACAGGTAGTCAGTTGCCAATTGGGGTGCTGAGAACAGACGGAAAGGAAAATCTCATATCAAGTATCGAACTGGCTTCGGCTCATCACGAAGACGGAACAGCCATCGTTCCAGAGGTGTGTATTTATTTCAATGGCCGTCTGTTGCGGGGCAATCGCAGTACGAAACAGAATGCAGATGGATTCAATGCCTTCGATTCTTTCAACTTTCCACACCTCTGTGATGCGGGCGTGAACTTCACCTATCACGAACATCTTATTTTGAAGCCCAACTTCAGCAAGCCTATGGTTCCCCATACACATTTAGATCCTCATGTAATGGCTTTGTCACTGTTTCCTGGTTTACAGGAAGATATTGTGCAACAAATTCTTGAAGTACCCAACTTGAGGGGCATTGTGATGCGCAGTTACGGAAGCGGGAATGCGCCTCAGTCGTCATGGCTCACCCATCTGCTTAGTCAAGCTGCGGAACGGGGCGTCGTTGTCGTCAATGTTAGCCAGTGCGTATTGGGCAATGTGGAGATGTCGCGTTATGACAATGGGTATCAATTACAAAATGCTGGTGTTGTCAGCGGTTACGACAGTACCGTTGAAGCCGCCCTTGCCAAGCTGATGTTTTTGCAGGCTCAATATGATGACTATAACACTATCTGCCAAAAGATGAAACAATCGATAGCAGGTGAGATTACCCTTCCTCCAAACGTCACCATGAACTGACCCTTCTATCTGCCAGCATAAGCATGATTTACCCCAGTTAAAGAGATGGCTACAAACGATTTGAAACAGCTCAAACGTTTTTAAAGTCTATCTCTAACTGGGGTAAATCATTCATTCTAAACAGCTGTCTTTCATGCTTCGCAAATACCTTTTCTGCCGGAAAAGATATTTGAGAAGCATTCAAACAGGCGTAAAATCTTACCTATACTTTATACTCTACAAATGCCTCCATGGCTTCGTAGCATGCCAATCCTAGACTGTCGTAAAGTGCTGCAGTAGCATGATTGCGGTCTTCAGAACGCTGCCAGAACAAACGTTCGTCGTTGCCAAGGAATGGAGCACTCTCCATTTGACTCTGGTGTTTCAAGATACTGTTGCGCTTAGCACGCAGCTCTTCTGGACTCATGGGTACACACATCTCAATGTTTTCAATTTCCCATTCAGCCCAAGCACCACGATACATCCACACTTTACAATCTTTCAACCATTCTGCTCCATCTTCTTTTTCAAGTTCAAGAGCCGCCAACACAGCATCAGTGCATTTCTTATGAGTACCATGTGGATCAGCCAAGTCGCCTGCAACATATATTTGATGCGGCTTAACCTCTTGCAAAAGTTGGCGCACAATCTCAACATCCTTTTCCGTCATCGGCAGTTTTTCAATCTTACCCGACTCATAAAAAGGCAAGTCAAGGAAGTGAACATGGTCTAATGGCACACCATTGTATGTACAGGCCGTGCGTGCTTCGCCACGCCGAATCAACCCTTTGATGGTTCTTACATCTAAGGTGTCGATGTCACCATCCTTCTTATTTGCCAAGAATTTCTTGATTTCACTATACTTTTGTTTGATCATCTTATCTTTCTCGCCATCGAATATCTGATTAAATCCGTTGATGAAGTGCATGAAGCGCGTTACTTCTTCATCGCCTACTGCAATGTTTCCACTGGTTTCGTAAGCCACATGGAGGTCATGACCCTGCTGAACAAGTCGGCGTAAGGTGCCACCCATGGAGATTACATCATCGTCGGGGTGTGGAGAAAAGACAATCACTCGCTTGGGAAATGGTTTCGCACGCTCCGGACGGTATGTGTCATCAGCATTGGGTTTGCCACCAGGCCAGCCCGTAATGGTATGCTGTAAATCGTTAAAAATCTTGATATTGGCATTGTAAGCCGAACCATAAAGCGCCAACAACTCGCTCAAACCGTGGTCGTTGTAATCTTTATTGGTCAACTTCAAGATGGGTTTTCCAGTGAGCTGGCATAACCATACCAATGCTGAACGCACCAATTTATCCGTCCATTGGCACGATTTTACAAGCCAAGGGTGCACGATACGTGTCAGACGAGATGCTGCTGGCAGGTCGATAACCACCTCAACATTGTTGTGAGTTTGCAAGAATGAGGCAGGAAGCGCATCGGTAATTACGCCCTCAACGGTCTTTTGAATAACCTCAGCCTTTTCCTCGCTCCAAGCTGCAAGAAATATTTTCTTTGCTTTCAACAGGGTTGCGACACCCATGGTGATAGAGCAAGGAGGTACTTGTTCGTTCGTTCCAAAGCTCAAAGTCATTTCTTGTCGCAGCACATTGTCTACTAAGATAATGCGCGAATTGCTGGTCACAGTAGAGCCAGGCACGTTGCAGGCAATGTTTCCACTACGTCCAATACCTATCAACATCACGTCAATACCACCAAATGTGTTGATACGCTCCTCATATAAACGACAATGATTCTGCACATCGTCTTGCGAAATGCTACCATCTAAGGTGAAAATATTTTTCTTGTCGATGTCAACATGGTCTAAGAAGCGTGTGCACAACTGACTAATACTGCTGTTTTGCGATTTGGATGTTAGTGGGAAATATTCGTATGCATTGAAAACTACGACATTGTGAAAGCTCAACTGTTTAGCTTCATACATGCTAATCAGCTCTTTGAAAATAGGAGTGAGCGACAAACCTGTACCCAAACCAAGTACGCAAAACTTGCCTTCTTTTTGCTTATTCTTAATAATAGTAGCTATGTTTTCTGCCACATGCTTCACACCTTCCTCTTCTTTTGCAAAGATGTTCGTGGGTATCTTTTCGTAACGCGTTAACTCCGAACGATCTATAGCAGTTTTAGGCCGATAGATTTCAACTGGGATTTTGGTTAATACAATCTCTGAACTTAGATTTAGATTCATATTTTTACATATATTAAAAAGGGCTAGTAGTTTTTAAACACTACTCGCCCCTTGGGTTATTAAATATTATCTTTTTCTATATCTTTAAAATATCGATACGTTCCAACTTTCAGATCGTCTGTTGCAGGTTCATCACAAACGATGATTCCATGCGGATGTTGCTGAAGCACACTGATTGTCCAATAGTGGGTAACCGGTCCTTCTACCACAGCTTGTAAAGCACGAGCCTTGTGATGACCATTACAGAGTATCATTACTTCTTTAGCATCCATCACGGTTCCTACCCCAACCGTCAATGCATGTTTCGGAACTTTGTTAACGTCGTTGTCGAAGAATCGACTATTGGCGATAATCGTGTCGCTGGTCAATGTTTTGATGCGCGTGCGGGAAGTCAAAGATGAGCATGGTTCATTGAAAGCAATATGACCGTCTGGACCAATGCCTCCAATAAACAAATCAATGCCACCTACAGCTTTAATCTTTTCTTCGTATGCCTTGCATTCAGCCTCTAAATCCTTCGCATTGCCGTTAAGAATATGGATGTTTTCCTTTGGACAGTCGATATGGTCAAACAAATTCCGCGCCATAAACGAATGATAGCTTTGGGGATGCGATTCAGGCAAACCCACATACTCATCCATGTTGAAGGTCAACACGTTTTTAAATGACACTCTACCCTCTTTACAAGCCTTTACCAAGCGGGCATACATACCTTCTGGAGACGAACCAGTAGGCAAACCTAACACGAAAGGATGATCAGGTGTTGGGTTGAACTTGTTAATACGCTCAATGACATGTTCGGCTGCCCAACGTGACAGCGACTCGTAATTTTCTTCAATAATTACTCTCATCTTCAATTAATATATTAATAATTATTTCTTCCAAAGGTGCTTTGCATATACATAGTCATAGAGGTCATAGAATCTAACGAATCTTGTAAGACGCTCTTTGAACTCTGGAAAATCTTTCTTCTTATCCGACCATTGAATCTCTGAAATGGCAGCAAGGCGTGGAAGCAACTGGTATTCTGCTAAATTAGGATAGGCGATGTACTCTGTCCACAGATTGGCTTGCACACCGATAATATGGTTACGCACGTCAACCGACAGGGTGTCTGGCAAGGGGTCAAAGCTGTAAGTCTTTTCGATGGGGAGATTCCCTCCAATCAAAAGCGGTTCCGAAGCCTTTTTATCTGTCTGGTAGTAATCAAAATAAGCATAGGTGGTTGGTGACATCACGACATCATGACCTCTCTTGGCAGCTTTGATACCAGGAGCTACTCCACGCCAACTCATGACGGTAGCGCTCTGATTGATATCACCGTCAAGAATTTCGTCCCATCCGATGATGCTTCTACCTTTGCTGTTGACAAACTTTTCTATGCGGTTAGTGAAATATCCTTGCAGTTTGTTTGCAGGAAGACTGTGCTCAGTCATGAGCTTCTGACACTTTGGACATTTCTCCCAACGCACACGTGGAGATTCGTCACCACCGATATTAATCAACTTAGAGGGGAAGATATCGATGAGCTCACCCAGCACATCCTGACAGAACTGGTAGGTCTTTTCGTTACCCAAACACAGCACATCATCGAAAACGCCCCATGATGTTTGTACCTTGTAGGGACCACCTGTACATCCCAGTTCAGGATAAGACGCTAACGCAGCAAGCATGTGACCGGGCATATCGATTTCTGGAATCACCGTTATATATCTGTCAGCAGCATACTTAACGATTTCACGAGCTTGGTCTTGTGTATAGAAACCACCATAAGGTACACCATCATAAACATCGGAATTATGCCCAATGACTGTTTCAGAACGCACTGATCCAACTTCTGTCAGCTTAGGATATTTCTTAATTTCTATACGCCAACCTTGGTCTTCGCTCAGATGCCAGTGGAAGACATTCATATTGTGAAGCGCCAACAGATCTATGTATTTCTTGACAAAATCTAGTGGGAAGAAATGACGGGCACAGTCTAACATGCCTCCCCGATACCCAAATCGAGGCGCATCTTTAATCACAACGCCCGGAAAAGTAATTTGGCTGTCTGTTTTCTGTGTAGGCAACGACTTGCGCAGGGTTTGTATTCCATAGAAAATACCATTAGGTGTCTTTCCTGTAACAGTAATTCCTTTGTTTGTCACAGTGATGACATACCCCTCGTCCTCCGTAATTTTCTTGTTTAATGACAGGGTGATAGCATTTTTAGATTTACTCGTGGTAGTTGACACCTGAATGCCGGTGACCTCACGAATATACTGAGCCAGGAACTCTGCATTACGCTTCAGGTCTGCATTTCCCTCTGGATAAACGATGGGAGTGGCAGCGGTCAACGTAAAATCTTTTTTAGCCGTTGCGGTAATCTCCCTCGGCATGGGAACTACCTTGTAATCGGCTACTGAACTAGCTGTCGCAGATTGAAAGGACAGCGCACTTAAAAATAAAGCTAATACTATTTTTTTTGCTTTCATGATGAAAATGGTTATTTATGACACAAAGTTATCATAATTTATTGAAATGACTGCCATCGTTTCTTAAAAAAAAGGTTTTCAATCCATTTTTATAGTTTTGTTAACAAATCGCCGGCTATTTGAAACGCAAAATCCGCACTATTTTGAGTTTTCATATTTTTGTTCAAATAAAAAAGAGCATCTCGCATTTCGTCAAATTTGTAAGATAATTTATCAAAAAAGTGGGCAAAAAAACGACCCTTGTAAACTTTCATTCTAGAAAAAATTGATAGGCACAGAGGATGCAAAACAAGAAATTTCGGTACTGTGTAAGTCGACCTTCTTACGTTATAGCATTGAGTTTACTCGACAAGAAGCATTACTTGATGGCGCAATATGCATGTTGTTGACCAGCAAAAGCATATCTATTACGTACAAAAAGCATTGCTTTTGATACAAAATAGTCTGAAATGCAGACGCATAGTGCAACCATACATCTATAAAACATTGTGGCATACGTATTTGCAAATATCGCAAATTCCTTGGCGTATTTACAAACTTCAGGGACGGAGTTTGTAAATATGCCAAGAATAAGAGAGGACGTTGTCAAGAAAATTCTTAATCAATCAGCCTCATGTTTTTACGCCCTGTCCATCAAACATCAAAGAAATCTTGACATTGTAGATGAGCTGCCATTGGGTTGTATTGGCCACCGTAACAAAATAGATGTTTTTATTTTGTCGTTTTATCGCTTTGTTGTAACTTTGCAATCACCATATTTATATACCGAATGAAAGAATTTGTCATATCAGAAGCAAAAGCGGAAACAGCCATACTCGTAGGTCTCATCACACAGGATCAGAACGAGGAGAAAACCAATGAATACCTTGACGAGTTGGAATTTCTGGCAGACACCGCAGGCGCAGTTACCGTTAAAAGATTCACACAGAAGCTGGGTGGACCCAACATGGTGAGTTATGTGGGTAAAGGAAAATTAGAAGAAATCAAACAGTATATAGAAAACGAGAAAGAAAATGACCGACCTGTTGGGATGGTTATTTTCGATGACGAGCTTTCTGCCAAGCAAATCAGAAACATAGAGAAAGAGCTTCAGGTCAAAATCTTAGACCGAACCTCTCTGATTCTCGACATTTTTGCCATGCGGGCTCAGACAGCCAATGCAAAGACACAGGTTGAATTGGCGCAATACCGATACATGCTGCCGCGCCTGCAACGCTTGTGGACCCACTTGGAACGGCAAGGTGGCGGCTCTGGTTCTGGTGGAGGAAAGGGGTCTGTAGGTTTGCGTGGCCCGGGTGAGACGCAGCTTGAAATGGACCGCCGCATCATCCTACAGCGCATCACGCTGCTCAAGCAGCGGCTCATCGAGATTGACAAGCAGAAAACCACACAGCGCAAGAACCGCGGAAGGCTGATTCGGGTGGCCTTGGTGGGTTATACCAACGTGGGTAAGTCTACCTTGATGAACCTGTTGTCCAAGAGTGAGGTGTTCGCAGAGAACAAACTTTTTGCCACGTTAGACACCACAGTACGCAAAGTAGTGATTGAAAATCTCCCCTTTTTGCTGGCCGATACGGTAGGATTCATTCGGAAATTGCCCACCGACCTTGTTGATTCGTTCAAATCAACCCTTGACGAAGTGCGCGAGGCCGATTTATTGTTGCATGTCGTAGACATTTCGCATCCCGACTTTGAAGAACAAATCAGAGTGGTTGACAACACACTGAAGGAATTGGATGCAGCAGATAAACCTACCATGATCGTCTTCAATAAGATAGATCAATACAAATGGGTTGAGAAAGCTCCTGATGACTTGACACCTTCTACACAAGAAAACCTTTCGTTAGAAGACTTGAAACGCACCTGGATGGCTAAGTTGAACGAAAACTGTGTCTTCATATCGGCAAAACAAAAGCAAAACATTGACGAATTCAGGGAAACGTTGTACAAAGCCGTGCGGCAGTTGCATGTGCAGAAATATCCGTATAACGACTTCTTGTATCCAACTGATTAATTGAAATAAATGAAAGAGTTCAGGCCATTAACAAGCGAAGAGATAAATGTCTTAGAAAGTCATGGTTGCTGGGCAGAAGACTGGTCATCCGTCATGGTTGCCGAGGGATTCAGTCCAAAGTATTTGAGTCGCGTCCTATTCTATGGCGAGAATCGTCTTGGTGCCTTTGAAGAAACGTTGGAGGTAACGAAGGGGTTTTTCAAGCATTCGGGCATTATCAACGCCACATTGAGAAACGTAACCGTAGGTGACAACAACCTGATAGAGAACGTTGGCAATTACATCAATAATTATACAATTGGCGACAGTTGTTTTATTTCAAACATTTGCACACTTGAAACTACTGAGGGAGCCACGTATGGCGAAGGCAACACCATTTCAGTATTAAATGAAGTGGGCGATGGTAACATAGTGTTGTTCAGAGAATTAAACAGTCAGTTTGCCGCCTTCATGGTACAACATTTTCAAGACAAGGCACTCAAAGACGCCATACTCCGTCTCATCAAGGAGAGCATGGCTTTAAACGAGTCAGACCAAGCATGGATTGGCAATCGTGTGAAAATCGTGAACACAAAAGAAATCACCAACACCATCATCTTTGATGATTGCGAAATCAACGGTGCATCACGTCTGAGCGACTGTACGATACTTAGTTCAGAAGCCGCCAGTGTATATATTGGAACGGGCGTAATTTGCGAAAACTCCATCATCTCGCACGGATCTTCCATTATCAATAGTGTAAAGATGCAAGATTGCTTTGTGGGTGAAACCTGCCAGATAACAAATGGTTTTACAGCATCTTCCAGTATATTCTTCGCCAACAGCTATATGGCCAACGGCGAGGCTTGTGCAGCCTTCTGTGGTCCTTTCTCATCCAGTCATCACAAGAGCAGCCTGTTGATTGGCGGAATGTTCTCTTTCTACAATGCTGGTTCCGCCACCAACTTTAGCAACCATGCGTATAAAATGGGGCCGATGCACTATGGCGTGCTGCAACGTGGATGCAAAACTGCTAGCGGTGCTTATCTGCTGATGCCAGCACACATCGGCACATTCTCTGTATGTTTCGGCAAATTGATGTATCATCCCGACACGCGCAGCCTTCCGTTCTCCTACCTCATCGCCTATGGTGACATCATGTACTTGTCACCAGGACGAAACATTACGACTGTAGGTCTGTACAGAGACATCAACAAGTGGCCGAAAAGAGATTTGCGTCCGCAACATTCACAAAAGAGTATCGTAAACTTCGATTGGCTTTCTCCCTTCTCTGTAGGCGAAATTGTGGAAGGAAAAAAGATTCTGGAGAAGCTGCGCGAAGCCTCGGGTGATGATGTTTCAACCTATAATTATCATGAATATGTCATCAATGCCAGTTCGCTAAAAAAAGGTATCAAATACTATGACATCGCACTTCACATCTATATGGGTGCGGTTTTGAAACGAGTTTTGAAGAAAGACCCGACACTTACACCACCCACTACGACGATTGGAACGGGAAAATGGACAGACCTGGCCGGACTGCTGCTGCCTGTTTCAGAAGAAGAACGATTGATAGACGACATTAAAAATGGCGAACTCGAGACAATAGATGATGTGCTGCAAAGATTCACCGACATCAACGAACACTATCGAGAATACCAGTGGGCTTGGACATACGAACTCATTAAGAATTATTATCAACTCGACACCATTACCTTGACGGATGCCGATCGCATTCGTACGGATTACGTCAAGGCGCGTCGGGCATGGATAGCCGAGATTAGAAAAGATGCTGAGAAAGAGTTTGCCATGGGAGATGTAGAACAAAATTTATTCGATAACTTCATTGAAAAACTGGATCGAGAGATTGAATACGAGAACTGAAATCAGGTTCAACCGCTTGAAACAAAGCCTAACAAAATTGGATATTACTAACAGGTCATTAACTATCATAAAAATGAGAACAAGATTTATATGGTCAAGCTTACTGCTCATACTGTTTCAAAGTAGTTTATATGCAAAGGTATACGATTACCAAACAGTGACGGGCGACCCCATGAAAGCCCGCATCTACACATTGGATAACGGACTGAAAGTTTACCTGAGTGTGAACAAAGAGAAGCCGCGTATTCAAACTTACATTGCGGTTAAGACTGGAAGTAGGAACGATCCTGCTGAAACTACGGGGTTGGCGCACTATTTAGAGCACTTGATGTTTAAGGGAACCAAACAGTTTGGCACCACCAATGCAGAGAAAGAGGCTGCTTATCTGCAAGACATCACGCAGAGATATGAGAAATATCGCTTGCTGACCGATGCTGCCGAACGCAAACAGGCATATCATGAAATTGACAGTATATCACAGTTGGCTGCCAAATACAACATTCCTAATGAATATGACAAGCTGATGGCAGCCATCGGTTCTGAAGGTTCTAACGCCTTTACGAGCAACGACATCACCTGTTATGTGGAGAATATTCCGGCCAACGAAGTAGACAATTGGGCTAAAATACAAGCCGACCGGTTTCAAAATATGGTGATCAGAGGCTTTCATACCGAATTGGAAGCTGTGTACGAAGAATTCAACATCGGGCTTTCAAACGACGGAAGAAAGCAGTGGAACGCACTCAATGCCAAACTGTTTCCTACACATCCCTATGGCACACAGACCACGATTGGCACACAGGCTCATCTTAAAAATCCATCTATCGTAAACATTCAAAACTATTTCAAGCGCTACTATGTGCCCAACAATGTGGCTATCTGCATGGCAGGCGACATGAATCCAGATGAAGTGATTGCCACTTTGGATAAGTACTTCGGCTCATGGAAGAAGAACCCGACACTATCCTACCCTACCTTCGCACCGCAACCCGACCTGAAAGCGAGTGTAGACACCACAGTAGTGGGATTGGAAGCCGAGAATGTATTACTGGCCTGGAAGTTCGACGGGGCTGCATCACTGCAAAATGACACACTTACCTTGGTGGATAAAATATTGAGCAACGGACATGCTGGATTGTTAGATTTGAACCTCAATCAAAGCATGAAGGTTTTGGAAAGTGGTTCGTTCGTCAATACCTTGGCCGATTATACTTCCTTCTGCATGGAGGGATTACCCAAAGAGGGACAGTCTTTGGAAGAGGTCAAAAAGCTATTGTTGGCCGAGGTTGATAACATCAAACGGGGAGCGTTTGCCGATGACTTGCTTTCCTCAATCATCAACAACACCAAACGCGATTATTACAAATCGCTACAGTCAAACCGTTCGCGGGTTTCCATGCTGACCGACGCTTTCATTAACAATCAGAGATGGGAAGATGTGGTCAATCGTTTGGATAGATTCGCAAAGATTTCTAAACAAGACATCATGGCCTTTGCCAACAAACACTTCAAAGACAATTTTGTTTGTGTATATAAGAAGCAAGGCGAAGACACGACGCAAAAGAAGATAGACAAACCACAAATCACCCCCATCCCCAGCAACCGCAACGAGAGCAGTGCATTTTTGCGTGACATAAAAAATGCACACACCACGCCCATACAGCCACAATTCCTTAATTTCAAGCGCGACTTAACCTTCACGCAGACTAAAAAGAAGCTACCTATTGTGTACAAACACAACAGCGATGACGGACTTTTTAACCTTGTTTTCAATTGGGATTTCGGCACAACTGCTAACAAAGAGTATGCAGTGGCGTGTGATTACATCAACTACCTGGGTACCTCCAAGAAATCGGCTGAAGACATCAAACGCGAGTTTTACAAACTGGCTTGCAGCTTCAACATCATAGCCAATCCGCGCAAAATCGCCATTTTGTTGTCAGGATTGGATGAGAATATGCCCAAAGCGGTAAAACTGCTCAACGAACTGATGACCGATGCGAAACCCGATGCAATAGCGTACGAACAATATGTTGCATTAACATTGAAAGCAAGGCAAGACGACAAGAACGATCAACGCAAAAACTTCAATGCTTTAAGAAGGTATGCCATGTACGGACCGTACAATCAAGTGCGCAATATTGTAAGCGAACAAGAGTTGAAAGCCTTACAGCCACAGCATTTGGTTGATTTGTTTCAATCGCTCAAACAATACGAACAATCTGTGCTATACTACGGTCCAACGAGTACAAAGCAGCTTTCTGCCTGCCTTGACAAACTGTATGAGCCTGCCAAAAACAGAAAGCCAGCACTGAAAAACAAAGAATATCAAGAACAAACCACACCTCAAAACGAAGTGTACGTCGCTCCCTACAATGCTAAAAACATTTACATGGTGATGTATCACAACGAGAACAAACCTTTTGATGCCAACCAAGTAGCAGTAGGAACTCTATTCAACGAATACTTTGGCGGTGGTATGAACACTGTTGTCTTCCAAGAGTTGCGTGAAGCTAGAGGGTTGGCTTATAGCGCATCAGCATTTTACAACAATAGTCCGTTGAAAGGTCATCCTGAGTATGCACAAACTTATATCATCACTCAAAACGACAAAATGATGGATTGCATCAAGGTGTTCAACAACATCTTAGACACCATTCCACAAAGTAAAGCAGCCTTCGACATTGCCAAACAGGGTTTGACGAAGCAACTGGCCAGCCTTCGCGTCACACGCAGTGGTGTACTACAAGCGTATTTGGATGCCAAAGAAAGAGGCATTGATTATGATGAAAACGAACGAATCTATCAAGCCTTACCCAACATCACCATGCAAGATATTGTCAACTTCGAGCAAAAAAACATGGCACGCAAGCCCTATCGCTACGTCATTCTGGGCGATGAGAAGAATTTAAACATGGAAGCACTGCAGAAAATTGGCAACATCAAACGTCTTTCTACCGAAGAGATATTTGGATATTGATGGCGCAAATAACAATAAAATACGTTTAGAATAACAAGACAATAACAACAATAAAAACATTATGGCACAAACTCCTGAATTTAAGTATGCGCCCATGTTTCAAATGGGCAATGACGAAACTGAGTATTATTTATTAACAAAAGACGGCGTATCGGTGAGCGAATTTGAGGGCAAACCCATTCTAAAGGTAACCCCAGAAGCTTTAACCATGCTCACACAGCAAGCCTTTCACAATGTGAGCTTCATGTTGCGCCGCGCTCACAACGAACAAGTAGCAAAGATTTTAACCGACCCTGAGGCGTCAGACAATGACAAGTATGTGGCACTCTCCTTCTTGCGCAATGCAGAAGTAGCATCAAAAGGCAAACTGCCACTTTGTCAAGACACGGGTACCGCTATCGTACACGGTGAAAAGGGACAACAGGTATGGACGGGCTTTTGCGATGAAGAAGCCATCTCTCGTGGCGTTTACAACACCTACACACAAGACAACCTGCGCTATTCACAGAATGCGCCTCTCAATATGTACGATGAGGTGAACACCAGATGCAACCTTCCTGCACAGATTGACTTAGAGGCAACCGAGGGAATGGAATACAAATTCTTGTTTGTTACTAAGGGAGGCGGCTCTGCCAACAAGACCTATCTGTACCAAATGACCAAAGCCATTATCCAAAACCCTGGCACCTTGGTTCCTTTCTTGGTAGAGAAAATGAAATCATTGGGTACAGCTGCGTGTCCTCCTTACCACATTGCATTCGTCATTGGAGGCACCTCGGCAGAGAAAAACCTGCTCACCGTGAAGTTAGCGTCTACTCATTATTATGACAACCTGCCCACCTCGGGAGATGAAACAGGACGTGCTTTCCGCGATGTAGCACTGGAGAAGGAACTTTTAGAAGAAGCACACAAGATTGGACTGGGTGCTCAATTTGGTGGTAAATACATGGCTCACGACATTCGGGTGGTACGCTTACCACGCCATGGAGCATCATGTCCCATCGGAATGGGCGTCAGTTGTTCGGCAGACCGCAACATCAAAGCCAAGATTAACAAAGAGGGTTTGTGGATTGAGAAGTTGGACGAGAATCCCGGTTCACTCATACCAGAGGAATTACGTCAAGCTGGTGAAGGCGATGTAGTGAAAATCAACCTCGATCAACCCATGGTAGACATCTGCAAAGAGCTGTCGCAATATCCCGTATCTACACGTGTGAGTCTCAACGGTACTATCATCGTGGCACGCGACATCGCACATGCCAAGCTCAAGGCACGTCTAGATGCAGGCGAAGAGTTACCCGAATACTTCAAAAACCACCCTATTCTCTATGCTGGTCCGGCGAAGACTCCGGAAGGAATGCCTTGTGGCAGTATGGGTCCTACTACCGCAAACCGCATGGACCCTTATGTAGACGAGTTCCAAGATCATGGCGGTTCGATGGTGATGATTGCCAAAGGCAACCGCACACAAGTGGTGACCGACGCCTGCCAAAAGCACGGAGGTTTCTATTTGGGTAGCATTGGCGGTCCTGCTGCTGTGCTGTCGATGAACTCTATTAAGAGCATTGAGTGCGTGGAATATCCCGAACTCGGCATGGAAGCCATTTGGAAAATTGACGTTGTCGACTTCCCTGCTTTTATCTTAGTAGACGATAAGGGAAACGATTTCTTCAAACAACTGAAACCTTGGACGCCTAATTGCACAAAATAACAGACCGCAATAGCCTCTCATGGTTATGGCTTAACCGCCAGTTTTGAATATGCAAAGCTGGCGGTTGTTCATTTAAAGGTAAAGAAGGAATTATTCTGGGTGTATAACTCGCAAATCACAAGACTTACGACTCCACTTCCTATAACATACGCAATGCAAAAAACAAATCAATTATTTGGGAGTATCAGATTCTTAATTTACCTTTGCAATTGATTATGATACTATTAAGAAGACTTAAAATATTATTCTTATCCATATTCGCCTCAACGATTTTGTCTGCTCAAACACCCATCGCAAACCGTGTAAACGAGGCGGCCAGACATGTATCGAAAGATGCCTCTGTGGTGGCGAAGTATACGGATAACAAGCGTCATAGTCTGTATTACACTCGCAAGGACAAGTTTTTTTGTCTGGATGTAGTGCTCAACATCAATGAAGAACTCAACTTTACGCCACATAAATATGATAAAATTCTATCTTCCTACCTCAGTCCTGACGGTGAATACATGTTCATCTGCCTGGACAAGGGGAACAAATCTGGATGGGTACTGGAAGATAGATTCGAACTGTGGCGAATCAACTCATATAACAGAAAATCCTCACGAATAGCCTCAGGATTTACAATTGATAGAACAAAAGAAGGTTTTCTTCTTCGCAAAACCTCCAGGTGCTTAAATCCAAGAGCACCGAAATCACGACAAAGATGGATGGTCAAGGATCATCATTTCGACATGATGGGGCAAGCAACCGTCACCTTGCCTGAATACGAGTACCACTTATAACCTATCGTGTTGTAACGTGAAAGCATCCTTGGTGTATTTCGTATTTTACATAGCAGCGGTTAAGATTGCGCAAATCGTTCAGCACCTCACTCAACACCCACTTCAAACTGTCGTTACGAACCTGTCGACGGGCAGGTCCATCAGGGTCTTGTACGGTAATATAACGATTATAACCAATGTCGAAAGTTGTTCCATAGAGATGGCAACTGTTTGACTTAGCATTGCCATTATGGCCTCTCAATCTCTCAATATCCTCACGACTTCGCATCACGCTGGTGACAATAATTTTATGAAGGGGAATTCCTTTCACTTGCAAACTGTCGAAGAAGTTGCGCCCAATATCTTGAAGTAAGACGGCAGCCTGTGGTACCAGATAAGGAATACTGCTTTTTAACCGATCAACATAGAAATAAGGATTTGCACCAATATATACCAACTCAGCCTTCCTACTTTCAGCTTCGGCACGATCAAGTACCGGCTTTACTCCCAACTTATTGGCGGCAACGAGTTGAACGTCATTCTGATCTGGAAACGATTTGGAAAAGTTCTGGACGCTATAAATTCGGTTTTTAACAAGTGATCCATCTGCATTGAAAAATTTAGAGCGCATGCTGGGACGAGCTTCAGGGTTGTTCGCAGCAACGGATTTAACTGCATGATCTTCATGAAACTTGTCTTTCAGCGTCAGCGAATCAAAATGATTACTCGTGGAAGAGATATCCTTTGCAGCCCTATTGCCCGCAACATCAGGAAAGACGCAACGCACCATACCCAAAAACACAACGCAGAGGGCAAAACCTTGTAAGTATCTCTTCTTTGAAATCTTCATCAATACAATTTCTGAGCGACAAAGTTAATAAAAAGAAAACAGTTAATCCTAGTACCAATCTTTTTTTTTCACTTTTATGAAAAAACTCCAATACCACATCTTTAAAGTCTAATCTTTTTCGTACATTTGCAACAATTATTTAAACTTATACATCACATTGATTGAGAAGCATATTGTTCTGGAAGACATAGATCCTGTTACATTCTATGGGGTTAACAATGATCATTTGCAGATGCTCAAGTCGCTGTTTCCCAAATTGCGAATAGTTGCCCGTGGAAACGTCATCCGTATCTTGGGCGACGAGGAAGAGATGGCCAAGATTGAAGAGGACATCGAACTGATGCAGAAGCACGTCTTAAAGTACAACTCCATCACGGAAGAAGATATCTTGGACATCGTTCATGACCACAAGACAAAGGCCGACGCCATCAAAGATGTCGTGGTGTATAGTATATCGGGACGCCCTATCAAGAGCCGAAGTGAGAACCAGCAAAAGCTCATCGAAGCATACAATACTTCGGACATGGTGTTTGCCGTTGGTCCTGCAGGCACTGGCAAAACCTATCTCAGCATTGCTTTAGCCGTAAAAGCCCTGAAAGAAAAGGCTGCCAAGAAGATTATCCTCTCCCGCCCCGCAGTGGAAGCCGGAGAGAAACTTGGTTTTTTGCCTGGTGATATGAAGGACAAGATAGATCCATACCTACAACCTTTATACGATTCTCTTGAAGACATGATTCCAGCCGTGAAGCTGCAAGACATGATGGAGAAACATATCATTCAGATTGCCCCCCTGGCTTTCATGCGTGGCAGAACCTTAAGCGACGCTGTCGTTATCCTTGATGAAGCGCAAAACACCACCCCAGCCCAAATCAGAATGTTCCTCACCCGCATGGGATGGAACACCAAAATGATTATCACGGGCGACATGACCCAGATAGATTTACCGCACGAACAAAAGAGTGGCTTAAAAGAAGCACTGAAAATATTAGGCGGCGTTGAAGGCATCTCTGTGGTTGAATTGGGCAAGAAGGACATCGTTCGCCACAAATTGGTCACAAGAATCGTGAACGCCTATGAAGCTTACGACAGTGTCAGGAACCAAGAAAAGAAACTCGAGTTTAAAGATTAAACATACAACAATGAAAGCATTAACAAAAACTGATTTCCATTTCGATGGACAAAAGAGTGTTTACCATGGTAAAGTACGTGATGTTTATAACATCAACGATGACTTGATCGTGATGGTTGCAACTGACAGAATCTCTGCATTCGACGTGATTCTACCCAAGGGAATACCTTTCAAAGGACAAGTTCTCAATCAGATAGCTGCCAAATTTCTTGACTCTACCAAAGACATCTGCCCCAACTGGAAGATCGCCACACCAGACCCAATGGTGACGGTAGGCGTAAAATGTGAAGGCTTTCGTGTTGAAATGATTATCCGAAGCATTCTGACGGGCAGCGCTTGGCGCGAATATAAGGCAGGAGCCAGAGAGCTTTGTGGCGTGAAATTGCCCGATGGTATGAAGGAAAACGAACGTTTCCCTGAGCCTATCGTCACACCAACAACCAAGGCTGACGAAGGACATGACCTCAATATCTCAAAAGAAGAAATCATCCGTCAGGGGATTGTTCCGGCAGAAGATTATGCCATCATAGAGGATTACACGCGCAAATTGTTCGCTCGCGGACAGGAAATTGCAGCCAAACAGGGACTGATTCTTGTGGACACCAAGTATGAGTTTGGCAAAAAAGACGGCAAGATTTATCTCATTGACGAAATTCATACCCCAGACTCCAGTCGTTACTTCTATGCCGACGGCTATGAGGAGAAGCTGGCGAAAGGTGAACCACAGAAGCAATTGTCAAAAGAGTTTGTACGTCAATGGCTCATCGAACACAACTTCATGAACGAGCCTGGGCAGACCATGCCAGAGATTACTGACGAATATGCTGAAAGTGTAAGTGAACGTTACATTGAATTGTACGAGCACATCACTGGCGAAAAATTCAAGAAGGCGGCCGACCATGATGATTTGGCTGCACGCATTGAAAAGAATGTCAGCGAATATCTTGCATCGCTAAAATAAAAAAAGTCAATTCATACAACAGCGTGTACGGACAAGAAAAGATAAAGCCGTATGGTCAGGAGGGCGAGAAGAAACAGCAAGTAGAGCGAATGTTCGATCGCATTGCGCCCACGTACGATGAGTTGAACCATCGCTTGTCATGGAACATTGACAAGGGATGGCGCAAAAAAGCCATCAAGCAGCTGCAGCCTTTCGCCCCCCAAACCATACTGGACATAGCCACCGGTACCGGTGATTTCGCCATTTTGTCAGCCAAGATACTGCAACCCAAACAATTGATTGGTGCTGACATCTCGGTTGGCATGATGGAAATAGGCAAACGAAAAGTTGCTGCAGCGCATTTAGACCACATCGTTTCCTTTCAAAAAGAAGACTGTCTGGCCTTATCTTTTGCAGACCATTCGTTTGATGCCGTCACGGCTGCTTTTGGCATTCGTAATTTTCAGGATCTAGATAGCGGACTAAAAGAAATCTACAGGGTGCTGAAACCTGGTGGACACCTGAGCATTGTTGAGCTGACACAGCCTGTCTCGTTCCCGATGAAACAATTGTTCAAGGTATATTCGCACACGCTTCTACCCTTTTATGGCAAACTCCTTTCTAAGGATAAAAACGCATACAAATACCTCACGTCAACCATCGAAGCCTTTCCACAAGGTGAACAGATGGTTGAGATATTACAGAAAGCGGGCTTTTCCAACGCAACGTTCAAGAGATTGACATTAGGTGTCTGCACGATGCATTTTGCAGAAAAAGAATGATTTAGAAGAACTATGCTAATGGATTTGCGTGCAATAATGACATAGATATGGACAAATACGGACTGATAGGCTACCCTCTTGGGCATTCATTCTCGATAGGTTATTTCAATGAGAAATTCCAGAACGAAGGAATTAATGCCAGCTATGTGAACTTTGAGATTCCCAGCATTGAGAATCTTCAAGAAGTTTTGGCATCCAATCCCGATCTCAAAGGATTAAATGTCACGAGGCCTTACAAAGAAAAGGTCATCCACTATCTGGACGAACTCAGTCCGGAGGCCAAATCTATTGGTGCCGTTAACGTAATCAAGGTCACGCACAAGGGTAAGAAAACCATATTGAAGGGCTTCAACAGTGATGTCATTGGGTTTACACGAAGCATCGAACCGCTGCTCGAGACGTTTCACAAAAAAGCACTAATCTTAGGTACCGGAGGTGCCGCCAAGGCTATAGACGTGGGGCTAAGGTCATTGGGAATTGAAACAAAATATGTTTCTCGGCAGAACCTTCCAAATGTATTGCGATATGATGACATCACTCCCGAAATCATTCAAGAATACAATGTCATCGTCAATTGCACCCCCGTTGGGATGTATCCACATGCCGACGTTTGTCCCCAGCTGCCTTACGAAGCAATGGACAGCCATCATTTGCTGTACGACTTGATATACAATCCAGATGAAACGCTTTTCATGAAACAAGGAGCCAGGCAGGGAGCAACGGTCAAAAATGGATTAGAAATGCTGCTGTTACAGGCTTTTGTTTCATGGGAGTTTTGGCACGAAGCCTAGATGCTCTTTCCTAAATCCTCTCAAGCAATGATTGGCTTAGATAATTAGCCAAGGGAAGAACAGGGTAGTACATACAGCTGTTCGTCATCACGTCACTGGTATACTCACCAAACTTAAAAAACATTGATACACATGGATAGATATATGATGCGCGGTGTTTCTGCCGCAAAGGAAGATGTTCACAACGCCATCAAAAACATCGACAAGGGCATTTACCCCCAAGCCTTCTGCAAAATCATTCCTGACATACTGGGAGGCGACCCTGATTATTGCAACATCATGCACGCCGACGGTGCCGGAACCAAATCATCCTTGGCCTATATGTACTGGAAAGAGACGGGTGATCTCAGCGTATGGAAAGGCATTGCACAGGATGCCATTGTGATGAATACCGACGACTTGCTGTGTGTGGGTGCGGTAGACAACATCTTGGTGTCGAGTACCATTGGGCGTAACAAGCTCTTGATACCCGGTGAAGTCATCTCCGCCATTATCAACGGCACGGATGAATTGTTGCAAGAGATGCGAGACATGGGCATTGGCATTTACCCCACAGGAGGCGAAACGGCTGATGTAGGCGACCTGGTGCGCACCATCATCGTCGATTCTACCGTAACCTGCCGCATGAAGCGCAACGAGGTTATCGACAATGCCAACATCCGTCCTGGCGATGTCATTGTCGGATTGAGTAGTACAGGACAAGCTACCTACGAGAAAACATACAACGGTGGCATGGGAAGTAACGGTCTGACCAGTGCTCGTCACGATGTTTTTGCCAAATATTTGGCAGAAAAATTCCCTGAAAGTTACGATAATGCCGTGCCTGATGATTTGGTGTATAGCGGTAAATATCAACTTACCGACAGCATAGAAGGCGTGGAAATTGATGCCGGTCATTTGGTTCTCTCTCCTACTCGCACCTATGCACCTATTATAAAGAAGGTGTTGGATGCACACCGAAGTCACATTCATGGCATGGTTCATTGCACGGGAGGCGCACAAACCAAGGTGCTTCACTTTGTCAGCGACAATTGCAAAGTGGTAAAAGACAACATGTTCCCCGTTCCTCCCTTGTTTAAAGTGATACAAGAGTGCAGTGGCACCGATTGGAAAGAGATGTACAAGGTGTTCAACATGGGGCATCGCATGGAGATATATGTAGCTCCTGAGCATGCACAAGAAATCATCAACATCAGCAAAAACTTTAATGTTGACGCACAAATCATCGGTCATATCGAAGAGGGAGCATGCGCATTGACCATTCAATCAGAATTTGGAACATTCGAATATTAATATATATGATAGAAAACAACAGCATACTGAACAAGCTCGATGGATTAGAGGCAAGGTTTGAAGAAGTATCTACCTTGATTACCGACCCAGATGTCATAGCCGATCAGCCACGCTATGTAAAGCTAACCAAGGAATACAAAGACCTTGGCGACATCATGGACATTCGCAAACGATACATTGCATGCCTCAATGCCATACGTGAGTCGAAAGATATTCTTGCCAATGAAACGGATGCTGACATGAAAGAGATGGCTCGTGAGGAATTGCAAGCCAACGAAGATATGCAGCCACAATTGGAAGAAGAAATAAAATTAGCATTAGTGCCAAAAGACCCTGAAGATGCCAAGAACGTACAAATGGAAATACGTGCTGGCACGGGAGGAGATGAAGCAGCCCTGTTTGCAGGCGACTTATTTAACATGTATAAGCATTACTGTGACTCGAAAGGTTGGACGTTAAGTGTCACATCGGTCAACGAAGGCTCGGTGGGTGGTTACAAAGAAATCGACTTTGCGGTGAGTGGCGACAATGTCTACGGTACGTTGAAGTACGAAAGTGGTGTACATCGTGTGCAGCGCGTGCCAGCCACAGAGACACAGGGACGCATGCACACTTCGGCTGCTACGGTGGCTGTGTTGCCAGAGGCGGACCAATTCGAGGTGAACATCAATGAAGGTGACATCAAATGGGACACGTTCAGAAGTTCTGGAGCAGGTGGACAAAACGTCAACAAGGTTGAATCGGGCGTTCGTCTTCGCTATCCATGGAAGAACCCTAACACTGGCGAAGTGGAGGAAATTCTCATAGAATGTACCGAAACACGCGACCAACCTAAGAACAAGGAACGTGCGCTGTCGCGCTTACGTACCTTTATCTACGACCGTGAGCATCAAAAATACATTGATGATATTGCCAACCGCCGCAAGTCATTGGTATCTACTGGCGACCGCAGCGCGAAGATTCGTACCTACAATTATCCACAAGGACGTGTCACTGACCACCGCATTGGCTACACCACTCACGACCTGCAAGGCTTTGTCAATGGTGACATTCAAGCAATGATAGATGCGCTGACAGTAGCAGAGAATGCGGAAAAGCTCAAAGAGAACGAACTTTAAACAATAAGACATCGTTTAATTCTGAGGGGTAGATCATTAAGACAAGAAAAATTGTTTCAAACAAATAATTACCATAAGATTTCTATAACACGCAAGGACTCTATTAACTCATAAAACGCTGAAATACAGTTTGTTATAAAGAATCTCAAAACAAGCTATTTAAAAGCATTGAGATTGGGGTCCTAAAGCATAGAGATTGAATGGCAAAGGCATTGAGATTGGCGCCCAAAAGCATAGAGATTGAAATTCACCCACCATTCGTTGGGTGAGCGATAGCCAAAGACAACGGTGCAAAAGGGAATAATGTTAGTATAAATTCACTACTTTTATATTCAAGGATAGTATATGAACAGACAACAACTTATAAAACAGATTTTCAAAAAAAAATCTTTTCTATGTGTAGGATTGGACCCCGACATCAAGAAGATACCGCCACACTTGCTGCATGAAGAGGATCCCATTTTTGCTTTCAACAAAGCCATCATCGACGCTACGGCACCCTATTGTGTGGCCTACAAGCCAAATTTGGCGTTCTATGAATGTAAAGGTATTCAGGGCATGACTTCTTTCGAGAAAACCGTTAGCTACCTAAAAGCGCATTATCCCGACCATTTTATCATTGCTGACGCCAAACGGGGCGACATCGGAAACACATCCGCGATGTATGCCAAGACCTTCTTTGAAGAATACGATGTTGACGCATTGACCGTGGCTCCGTACATGGGAGAAGACAGCGTGACGCCCTTTCTCGAATATGCAGACAAGTGGGTGGTTGTATTGGCACTGACGAGCAACAAAGGATCGCATGATTTTCAGTTAACAGAAGACAAGAACGGTGAGAAACTTTTTGAGAAAGTTATCAAGACTTCTCAATCGTGGGGAACTGATCAAAACATGATGTATGTGGTTGGTGCAACGCAAGGCAACATGTTTGAGGAAATCAGAAAGGTGGCTCCTCATCACTTTTTGCTGGTACCTGGCGTGGGTGCGCAGGGAGGAAGCCTGCAAGACGTCTGCCAATATGGAATGACGAAGGATTGCGGGTTACTGGTCAACAGTTCGCGCGGCATCATCTATGCCAGCCAAGGAGAGGACTTTGCTGATGCAGCTGCAAAGAGTGCGATGAACCTTCAGCAAGAAATGGAAAAAGAATTAGAAAGGTTATCATCTTGCAAATAACAAATGCCCCCCCCTTTTTACTCGACTCTCAGTGCGCACCGATACCCATAAACAGTGAGGGAACACCTGCACCACTTGGGGTTCAATAGGGTTAGACACACCGTGAAAGAAATAAATGTTTCAGTGAAAAAACGCAAATATTACATTTGTCAGTCAAAAGTCTGAGTAAAAATAGGTATATTTGCAAAATAATCAATTGAGATACCTAAAGTATGGAATTTACTGCCAAGCAAATAGCACAATATATAGGAGGCAAAATTGAAGGCAATGAAGATGCAACCGTCCACACCTTCGCAAAAATTGAAGAAGGTACCAGTGGGGCGATTTCATTCCTATCTAATCCAAAATACACACATTATATATATAATACACAATCGTCGATTGTTCTCATTGATGAGGATTTGAAGTTGGACAAACCCGTCCAGACAACTTTGATACGCGTGAAGAACGCATACGATAGTGTCGCCAAATTACTTCAATTATACGAGTCGACTAAGCCCCGAAAGACAGGCATCCACCCCATGGCCAACATCGCCAAAACGGCTAAGATAGGTGAGAATGCATACATTGGCCCATTTGCTTACATCGGTGAGAATGTCGTGATTGGCAACAACACACAAATATTCCCACACGCAGTGGTTTTGGAAAATGCCTCAGTAGGTTCAGAATGTATCATCTATCCACACGCAACTGTCTATCACAACTGCAAGATAGGCAACCGTGTCATCCTGCATGCAGGCTCTGTCATTGGAGCCGATGGCTTCGGATTTGCTCCGTCCAAAGACGGCTACGACAAGATACCACAAATTGGCATTGTGACCATTGAAGACGATGTAGAGGTGGGTGCCAACACTTGCGTTGATCGTTCAACCATGGGTAGCACCTATGTTAGGAAAGGTGTGAAGCTGGATAACTTGGTTCAAATCGCCCACAATACCGACATCGGTGAGCATACCGTGATGAGTGCACAGGTGGGTGTGGCCGGATCGGCAAAGGTTGGACAGTGGTGCATGTTTGGTGGACAAGTGGGAATTGCCGGCCATATCACCATTGGCGACAAGGTGTTCCTTGGCGCACAATCGGGTGTACCTGGTAGTATCAAGGACAACCAGCAACTTATTGGCACGCCACCCATGAAGGAGAGAGCCTATTTTCGCTCACAAGCCATATTCCGAAAACTTCCTGAACTTTATAACGAAATCAACACCCTGAAAGAAGAGGTGGATCGACTGAAAAAGAACGTGAAATAAGACTTGAGCACTTGATAAACAAATCATAGAATGGATACAATCAAACAGAGAACACTAAAAGGTAGCTTTTCCCTGTGTGGAAAAGGATTGCACACGGGGCTGAACTTGACAGTTACCTTTAACCCTGCTCCTGAAAATACTGGATATAAAATTCAACGGATTGACTTGGAAGAACAACCCATCGTTGATGCCATTGCCGAAAACGTGGTTGACACGCAACGTGGCACGGTTCTGGCGCGTGGCGACGTGCGCGTTTCTACCGTTGAGCACGGTCTTTCTGCCCTGTATGCAATGGGGATAGACAACTGTATGATTCAAGTAAATGGACCAGAGTTTCCTATTTTGGATGGCTCTGCCGGCATCTACGTGAATAGAATCCAGGAAATTGGAATCGTGGAGCAAAATGCGCCAAAGGATTTTTATATCATTCGCAAGAAAATAGAAGTTAAAGATGACGAGACAGGTTCGTGTATTACGATACTTCCTGATGACCAGTTCAGCATCACGGCCATGTGCTCATTCGAGTCAAAATTCATCAACAGTCAATTTGCGACACTCGATAATATCGATGATTATGCGACAGAAATCGCGCCTGCCCGTACTTTTGTATTCGTCAGGGACATCCTTCCTTTACTCGAAGCTAATCTCATCAAAGGCGGTGACATGGACAATGCCATCGTAATCTACGAAAGAGAAGTGTCGCAAGAACAACTGGACCAACTGGCAGACATCTTGAAAGTGCCACGCATGGATGCGACCAAGATAGGTTACATTCAGCATAAGCCCTTGATGTGGGAAAACGAGTGCACACGTCACAAATTGCTGGACATTATCGGTGACATGGCCTTGATAGGCAAACCCATCAAAGGACGAATTGTTGCAACACGGCCAGGACATACCATCAACAACAAGTTTGCCCGCTTAATGCGCAGAGAGATTCGCAAACATGAAATACAAGCGCCGATATACGACCCCAATGAACCACCTATCATGGATAACATCAGAATCAGGGAACTGCTCCCCCATCGTTATCCCATGCAACTGGTTGACAAGATTATCGCCATAGGATCCAACACGATTGTTGGGGTAAAGAATATTACAAGCAACGAACCTTTCTTTACGGGGCATTTTCCACAAGAGCCAGTCATGCCCGGAGTGTTGCAGGTTGAAGCCATGGCACAGTGTGGAGGATTGTTGGTTTTAAACCAAGTAGAAGAACCTGAACGATGGTCTACATACTTTCTGAAGATTGACAACGTTAAGTTCAGACAGAAAGTGATTCCTGGCGACACGCTTATCTTCCGCGTGGAAATGATTCAACCTGTACGACATGGCATCAGTAGCATGAAGTGTTATGCCTTTGTTGGCGACCAAGTGGTATCTGAAGCAATGTTTACTGCACAGATTATCAAAAACAAATAAACAGAATTGTTATTCGATGTTTTTTATCATCATAAAGTCATCATTACCCTATGAATCAAATAAGCCCATTAGCGTTTGTACATCCAGAAGCGCAACTCGGTGACGATAATGTCATCGGCCCATTTTGCTATCTTGATAAAAACACAGTGCTGGGCAACCGTAACATCCTACAAAATAGTGTCACCATCAATTATGGAGCACGAATAGGTGATGACAACGAATTTTTTCCCGGTGCCAGCATCAGCACGAAGCCGCAGGATTTGAAGTTCGTTGGCGAAGAGACAATATGCGAAATTGGTGACAAAAACAGCATCCGTGAGAATGTTACCATTTCCAGAGGCACGGCATCAAAGGGAACCACCAAGGTTGGAAACAACAACTTGTTGATGGAAAACATGCACGTTGCACACGATTGCATCATTGGCAACAATGTCATTATTGGCAATTCCACCAAGTTTGCCGGTGAAGTGACGGTGGATGACTACGCCATCATCAGTGCTACGGTATTATGTCATCAATTCTGTCACATCGGTGGTTATGTCATGATTCAAGGTGGAAGTCGATCTTCACAAGATATTCCACCCTACGTCATGGCGGGCAAAGAGCCCATCAAGTATGCTGGCATCAACATTATCGGCCTGAGACGAAGAGGATTTAGCAACGAGTTAATCCAACTAATACATCAAGCTTATCGATTGCTTTATAGCAAAGGTGTTTTGAAAGAAGGAATCGAAGAAATCAGAAAGAACCTGAACGTTACCCCAGAAATTCAATACATCATCGACTTTGTAGAAAGTTCTCAACGAGGCATCATCAGATAAATGAACACACTTGTTGTGCTTTTAGGCCCTACTGGAGTGGGAAAAACAGAGGTAGCGTTGCAAATTGCTGAACACTTGCAATCGCCTATCATCAATGCCGACTCTCGACAGCTATTTGCAGAGATACCTATTGGTACAGCAGCCCCAACCAAAGAGCAGCAAGAACGAGTAAAACATTATTTCGTCGGCACGTTGCATCTAACAGATTATTATAGTGCGGCCAAATATGAAGAAGATGTTTTGCAACTTTTAAACCAGCTTTTCAACCAGCAACAAATGGCTTTGCTATCAGGGGGCAGCATGATGTATATCGATGCTGTATGCCAGGGTATCGATGACATACCAACGGTCGACGAGGCGACAAGGAGGATGATGAAACGAAAACTGGTGACTGAAGGCTTGGATGCTCTCGTTGCAGAGTTAAAAGTTCTGGATCCAGAACATTACAAAATTGTGGATTTACATAATCCCAGACGCGTGGTTCATGCGCTTGAAATATGCCACATGACTGGGAATACCTATACTTCCTATCGTAAAAACACAAAGAAGATACGGCCTTTCAACATCATCAAGATTGGACTTAACCGTCCCAGAGAAGAAATGTATGAGCGAATCAACAACCGTGTCTTGAAAATGATGAACCAAGGATTGATTGAAGAAGCCAAAGCGGTATATCCACAAAAGGGCCTAAACGCTTTGAATACGGTAGGTTATAAAGAACTTTTCGCCTATTTCGATGGTGACATTTCACTGGATGATGCCATCTTAAAAATACAGTCAAACACCAGAAAATACATGAGAAAACAAGTCACGTGGTTCAAACGTGACAATGAAATAAAATGGTTCTCGCCTACGAACATTGAAGAAATCATAAATTATATAGACGATCAACGATAGACATCAAGTAATTCGCTATCTTTGCAAATCAATTATTTACATTATGCTTCACAAGATAAAAAGTTTTTTCAGCAGGTTGTGGGTCAAACTACGTGGCGTATGGCCATGGTATAAAAGCCTGTATCAAGGACGTCCTTGGTATGTAAAGACGGGCATGGCTTTGCTCTCAGGGCTGATAGCACTTATCATCTATCTTGGAGCTGTTGATCTTAATTTCCTATGGTTGTTTGGCAAATCACCAGGTTTCGCCCAGATTAAGAATCCCAACACCTCCTCGGCGTCTGAGATTTATAGTGCAGATGGAAAGCTCATAGGAAAATATTTTAATGAAAACAGAACACCCGTCAAGTATGAAGAAGTGAATCCGCAGTTCTGGAAAGCACTGATTGATACGGAAGACGAACGATTCTATAGACATATTGGCATTGACTTTCAAGGACTCTTTGGTGCGGCCAAAGATGCTTTGGTTGGAAATGATGCCCGTGGAGCATCTACGATTACGCAACAGTTGGCCAAGAATATGTTCCGCGTACGCACGCAATATTCCACTGGATTGCTTGGTAAGATACCAGGTATCAAGATACTAATCATGAAAAGCAAGGAATGGATTATTGCCTTAAAGCTTGAGATGTTGTACGAAAAAAACGACATCCTTACCATGTACGCCAACACAGTTGACTTTGGATCGAACTCGTATGGAATCAAAACGGCTAGTAAAACCTATTTCAACACAACACCCGCGAATCTCACAACTGAGCAAGGTGCCGTGCTGGTAGGCATGCTTAAAGCCACAACACATTATAACCCGATTGCCAATCCCAAGAATAGTCTCAGACGTAGAAATGTTGTTTTGCAAAATATGGTGACCAAGGGCGACCTGTCAAAAAAGCAATATGACAGCTTGAGCATCATTCCCATCAAGCTTAGCTATAGCGTCGAGTCTAATTATGACGGTCAGGCATTATACTTTAGGGAAGCTGTCGCCAACTATTTGAAGGATTGGTGCGAGGAGAATGGATATGATTTGTATAGCAGTGGGCTGAAAATATACACAACGATTGATACCCGCATGCAGAAGTATGCTGAAGAGGCTGCACGTAAACAAATGAAGCAAATTCAACGCAACTTCAACAATCACTGGGGTAAAAATGACCCATGGATTGATGAAAACGGAAAGGTTATTCCTGGATTCATTGAGCAAATCGCACAAAGACAGCCTGTGTACAAATACCTTGCCGCCAAATATCAAAACAATCCAGACTCCATCACCTATTATTTGAACAAGCCTCACAAGGTAAAATTGTTTGATTATGACGAAGGAACCATAGAGAAAGAAATGTCAACCATGGACTCCATTCGATACATGGTGCGCTTCATGCACTGTTCCATGGTTGCTATGGAACCACAGACAGGAGCCGTGAAAGCTTGGGTAGGCGACATCAACTTCAACTCATGGAAATATGATAAAGTAACCGCCATGCGCCAACCGGGCTCCACCTTCAAACTCTTTGTTTATACAGAAGCGATGAACCAGGGACTGACACCCTGTGACAAACGCCGGGATGAATACATCTCCATGAAAGTATATGACAAGAAAAAGAAAGAAGAGGTTACATGGACACCGGGAAATGCCAATGGACGTTTTTCCGGAGACTCCATCCCCTTAAAGGGTGCCTTTGCAAGAAGCATCAACTCTATCGCCGTGAGACTCGGACAAGAGATGGGCATCAAAAGAATCATTGACACGGCAGAGAAGATGGGAATCAAGAGTCCACTGCAAGACGAACCATCCCTTGCGTTAGGATCATGCGATGTCAACCTGCTGGAAATGGCAAATGCCTATAGTACTATCGCCGATGATGGAAAGCATCATGAGCCTATCCTGGTTACCCACATCGTTGATCGTGATGGAAGGCAAGTCTACATCGCACCCAACAAGACCGAACAAGTAATTCCATACAAGAGTGCGTTCCTCGTCCAACAACTATTGCTGGGTGGCCTAAAAGAACCAGGCGGAACGTCACAAAGCCTATGGGGATATGTGGGAAAACACAATGATACAGAATGGGGAGGTAAGACAGGAACTTCCAATAACCACTCAGATGCTTGGTTTATGTGCATCAGTCCAAAACTGGTGGTAGGCGCATGGGTCGGCGGAGAATACCGTAGCATCCATTTCCGCACTGGTGCTTTGGGGCAAGGATCAAGGACAGCACTACCCATCTGCGGCTACTTCTTGCAAACTTTACTGGATGATCCAAACTTCAAACAATATCATGCCAAATTTGGCAAGCCTAAAGATAAAGATATTAGCAGCGACATGTACAACTGTCCGAGTTATTACCAGCAGGCACGAGTGGACACAACTGCAACAGATAGCCTGAACTCTATCTCTGAAGAAATCATTCTAGACGAATTTGGCAACCCTGTTTCCAAACCAATCAAAGACGAGAAGGAGAAACAAAAAGACAACTCGGTAAAATCTCAAGAAAACCATACGCCTACAGAAGAGGTAATCCATTTGGATAATCTATAATGGGTATGGCTAAGGAAACTGACATCGAACACATTGATCTGAATAATCTGGAGTTGCAAAACGCACTGCAGATTATTCAGTATACCCATCGCTCATTATTCTTAACAGGGAAAGCTGGAACAGGTAAATCAACGTTTCTTCGATACATCTCACAAACAACCAAGAAAAAACATGTTATTCTTGCACCAACGGGCATTGCTGCCATCAATGTGGGAGGAAGTACTTTGCACAGTTTTTTCAAGCTCCCATTCCATCCTCTATTACCTAATGACAACAGGTATAGCGTACGAAACCTTCGGAAAACGCTCAAGTATAACAGCGAGAAAATCAAACTTATCAAGGAAGTAGAACTCATCATCATCGATGAAATCTCGATGGTGAGAGCCGACATCATCGACTTCATTGACAAGATACTGCGCGTTTATGCCCAGAACATGCGCATTCCTTTCGGAGGAAAGCAATTATTACTCGTTGGCGACATGTATCAGTTAGAGCCGGTATTAAAAGAGGAAGAACACGCTTTGCTACAACCTTTCTATCCTTCAAAATTCTTTTTTGATGCTCATATTTTCAGGGAGATGCAGTTGATATGTATCGAACTACAGAAAGTTTACCGACAAACTGACCCACTTTTCATCAGTATATTAGACCATATCAGGACGTCCAACACATCGCAAACCGATTTGTCCATTCTCAATCAAAGAGTAGGAAACACCTCTCAACAAAATCATGACGGACTGGCAATCACCTTATCTACTCGAAGAGATAGCGTGGACTACATCAACCAGCAACACCTTCAACAATTACCAGGCGAACCCACTGTCTTCTATGGCATCATAGAAGGCGAGTTTCCCGAAAACAATCTTCCCACTCCCATGAAACTTGAAATCAAAACAGGTGCGCAAGTTTTGTTTGTCAAGAACGATAGGGAGAAGCGATGGGTGAATGGTACCTTGGGCACCGTCATTGGCATAGGAGATGAGAGCGATGGCTTAATTTACGTGAGGACTGAACAAGGTGAGGATGTAGATGTAGAACAAGACATTTGGTCAAACGTTAGATACACCTACAATGAGAAAGAGCAAAAGATTGAAGAAGAAGTAATTGGTACTTTCCGCCAGTTCCCCATTCGGTTGGCATGGGCCATCACTATTCATAAAAGTCAAGGACTAACCTTCAATCAAGTTAACATCGACTTATCGGGAGGCGTGTTTGCTGGAGGCCAAACTTACGTTGCCCTGTCACGTTGCTGTTCATTGGAAGGCATTAACCTTGAAGCCCCCATCAAGAAAGAAAATATATTTATCAGTCGAGAAATCACAAGTTTTGCCAAGACATACAATGACCAGCAATCTCTCGACAAAGCTTTACAACAAAGTAAAGCAGAAAAACAATATCATGATGCTGTGACGGCATTCGGCCAGGGGGACATGCAATCGGCCTTGGATAATTTCTTTCTGGCCATTCACAGCAGGTATGAAATAGAAAAGCCAGCGGCAAAACGCCTAATCAGGCGAAAGCTCAACCTCATCAACACGCTTAAAGAAGAAAATCAACGCTTACGAGACAAGCAAAAAGAAAAAGAAGATTTGCTGAAACGGCTCGCCGTTGAATATGTCATGATGGGTAAAGAATGTGAAAGAGAGGGAATGAAAGAAGCGGCTTTGCGCAACTATCAAAAGGCATTAGAGCTCTGCCCTGAGCATCCGGAAGCCATCAGAAGAATCAAGAAAATAAAGAAGAAAAAGAATCAATAACACTGTTATTGGCTCGCATCACAACCCAATAGAGAAAAAAACGATAGGGAGATAAAAAAAATAAATGAGCCCAAATTATTTTCGAGCTCATTTAATTTTTCCTGTTTGTTTAACAAGAAAGTATGATATTGCATCCTCATAATCGGCAAAAGCCGATAGCAAGGAGTTGCAATTAAGCCAAAGTAAACAGATTCTCTGAATCCTTAATTTTACCTTCTTTGAACAGCCATCCTATTCCTAGATAGACTTCTTCTGTTCCAATTTTTGCAGCCTTAGCTATTTCAGCAACGCTCAACGCTTTGTCTGCTGCGGCCAATGTTTGATAAACATCACCAGCACGGAAGCCAACGCTTTCAGCATTTACCACAAGAGTAGGTTTCTTTGCTGAAGCTCTCTTTGTAGTAGTGGTCTTCTTGGGAGCCGCAACCTTCTTTGGAGCTACTGCTGCCGTTACTTTCTTTTCTGTCATAATCAATAAAATTTTAATATACTTTGCACCTCAAATGAGGTAAAATATCTCATTAACAAAGCAAAGGTAGCCATTTTATTTAAAAAACACAATTATTAAACATCAAAAAGTAACACATTTATGGGTTAGTTGAACCAAAGAAGCGTTTTATTGATGTATGTCAAGTTTTATCTCTAATTCATCCAGTTGTTTCTGGTCAATGGCAGACGGCGCATCAAGCATCACATCACGGCCGTTGTTGTTCTTTGGGAAGGCAATGCAGTCGCGAATACTATCCAAGCCGGCCATAATACTCACAAACCGATCCAAACCAAACGCCAAACCTGCATGAGGGGGTGCACCATATTTAAACGCATTGATTAAGAAGCCAAACTGTGCCATTGCCTTTTCAGGTGTGAAGCCCAATATCTCAAACATCTTTTGCTGTAACCGTCCATCATGAATACGCAAGCTCCCCCCTCCTACTTCAATACCGTTGCAAACAAAGTCGTATGCCTTGGCACGAACTCGTTCAGGATGCTCATCAAGCAAGGGGATATCGTCTGGATTTGGCATGGTGAACGGATGGTGCGTTGCCATGAGCCGCTGCTCCTCATCACTCCACTCGAACAGGGGGAAATCAACAATCCACAAGCACTCAAACTTGTTTTTGTCACGAAGACCCAGTCGCTCACCCATCTCTAAGCGAAGCGTACACAACTGCACACGCGTCTTGTTGGCGTTGTCTCCACTCAAAATCAATACCAAGTCACCGTCCTTAGCGCCCATTCGCTCTTTCACATCCAGCAACAGTTCCTTTGAGTAGAACTTATCAACAGAACTCTTAATCGTTCCATCGGCATTATACTTAATGTATACCAATCCCTTAGCACCTACCTGCGGACGTTTAACAAAGTCGCTCAGTTCGTCCAATTGCTTACGGCTGTAGCTGGCACATCCAGGCACACAAATGCCGCCAATGTAGCTTGCTTCATTGAAGACACTAAAATCTGCCTTGCCTTTGAACGCATCCAAAAGTTCAACGAACTCCATGCCGAAACGCAAATCTGGCTTATCACTGCCGAAACGTCTCATCGCCTCGTGCCATGCCATTTGCTGCAACTTCTCAGGCAGCTCCACTCCACGAATCTCTTTAAAAAGGTGACGACACAGATTTTCAAACAAGTCGATCACATCATCCTGATCTACGAAACTCATCTCGCAGTCAATTTGCGTGAACTCGGGTTGACGATCGGCACGCAAGTCTTCGTCACGGAAACATTTAGCGATTTGGAAATAGCGGTCGAACCCACTCACCATCAACAGCTGTTTGAGCGTTTGTGGGCTTTGTGGCAATGCATAAAACTGTCCGGGATTCATGCGCGAAGGCACCACAAAGTCGCGTGCACCCTCTGGAGTAGAGCCAATCAATATAGGTGTTTCCACCTCTATAAACTGCTCATTATCAAGGAAATTCCTAATTAGAATCGTCATCCGATGGCGCAATTCCAAATTCTTTCTAACCGTTGGTCGGCGCAAATCTAAGTATCGATATTTCATTCGTAAATCGTCACCCCCATCGGTTTCGTCTTCTATTTTGAATGGAGGCGTCAAACTTTCACTCAGTACGTTTAGCCGACTGACCAAAATTTCGATATCTCCGGTCGGCAACTTATCGTTTTTGCTCTGTCGCTCACTCACCTTGCCCGTTGCCTGAATACAGAATTCACGCCCCAGTTTGTTGGCCTGCTCACACAAAGAAGCGTCGGTTGCCTCATTAAAAACAAGTTGGGTAATGCCATATCGGTCGCGCACGTCAACAAATGTCATTCCACCCATCTTACGTGTACGCTGCACCCATCCAGACAGGATTACCTCCTTGCCCTCATCGGAAAGTCTTAACTCCCCACATGTATTCGTTCTATACATAGTTTGAAATTTATATCTTATCAAACGCAAAATTATACAAAAAAGCCGAAACAAGCAAAGCCTGTATACAAAATGTAGGTGATGCGATGACAAATTAATCAGCATGCCATCTCAACTCGGCTCATTCATTTAAACATCTTGCTTTGGTTTTGTATCCTGTCAAACAGACCGTTTTTCAGTGAAAAGACTTCCGTCGCAACGACTTTTTAACACAAATGCTCGGCGTTTAATCCACCAACATGCTCATCCGCCGGAAATATGCGAAATATAGAAGTGTTTCATTATTTTATTGATTTATAATAAGTTATACGGTTTACAAACCTAAATCACCATGAAAAAGAGATGTGTTTTGAGGATGAAAGCACTTGTTTTTGTACAAAAAGGCGTGTTATATGATGTAAATTGGGGTGTAAAAGCATGCATATTGAGGAGCAAGAGCATACATATTCGACAGTAAAAGCATACAGATTGCCGGTTTAATCTGTGTGAATTGAGCAAAAGATGATGATTTCAGGATTTTGAACACCTAAAACATTCTCCTATTTTCTCTATTTTGCGATTTTATTTTGTCAAAGAAAACGAAACAATTTAACACACGAAAGGTTTGTTAACATATCAGAATAGCGATGGTGAATACTCAGCCATCATCATACACATGGTCGTCAAAAATGTTTAATCCATAATAATCGTTGTCAATACAATAGAGGGATGATTGACCTTTCACTATCACCAACCTTGCTCAAATGAGAGAGCCGTGGCCATTAAGATAAATAATTTCTAAATTTGCTTGCTGTGTTCGCAAAAAGAATTATATTTGCAGGGTATAATCGAAAGGACCTACTAATGAACGCAACCGAACAAGTGTACAAACAGACTGAGTATGCTATTCGCAAGATAGCACAAAAGTTCACGTCAGATGAAACCCCATCACTGGTTACGGATATTCACATCCGAATCTATCAAGACAGTGGAGAATTACGAGCATTCGATGACGATGAAAACGAGATTACCCGTTGCGTCGTTGACGAATGGATAGGCAATACGGAAGAGAAGTTCTACGAACATGCCGCTGTTATTCTTCGCAAAGTCCTGAAACAACTTCATGAAACGGTTGATCAGATGAATATTCTCAAGCCATTTAGCTTTGTTTTAGAGAATGATGAACAAGAGAATATAGCCGAACTGTATGTCGCAGACGATGACACCGTGATTATAGGAGGTGACTTGATGAACGATTTAGACAAGGATCTGGATTCCTTTTTGGCAGATCTTCTGAAAGATGAGAGTAGTCAGAAGGAAAAGGATAATCTTTAGAAATAAAATTCTGCTTATCACTTTTCAATCATGTTTTCACCAATTCGGGAATGATTTTGTAAACAACGATTGACACCAAAGAAGCAAATTTTCCACAAAGATACACGCTGACTTTATTTTTTTTAGACAACCGGGCGTAAAGATTCTGTTTTTTATGTATATTTGCAGATATGAAAAGAATCGTTTCATGCGTGATTGCCCTATTCTGCATATTGGCCGTCCATGCCCAATATTTTGACGTACAATGCGAAGACACATGCTCGCATGTACATGGCATAGACTTGAGCCACTACCAAGGAGAGGTGTTTTGGGAAACAGTAGGTGAAAACACCAAGAACACATACGTCTACCTCAAAGCTACTGAAGGCGGTGACAGAATAGACCCTACCTACCAAATCAACATTGAGTTGGCTCATCGCTATGGCCTAAAAGTGGGTTCGTACCACTTCTTCAGACCTAAAACCAACTTGACACTCCAACTACAGAACTTCATGACACAGTGCCGACCTGGCGACCAAGACCTCATTCCCATGATTGATGTAGAAACTCGCAACGGCTTGTCAACAGAAGCTTTTTGTGACTCTTTACACAAATTCCTGCGCATGGTGGAAGAAGTTTATCAACAAAAACCACTCATCTACACGGGTGCCAACTTCTATGACCACAACCTGCAGGGACAACTGGACAGTTATCAAATCATGATAGCGCAGTATACCGACCGAGAACCGGTATTGGCAGACGGGCGAGACATTACCATGTGGCAATACACGGGTAAAGGTAGAATCAACGGAATCAACACCTTCGTTGATAAAAGTAGAATGATGGGAAGGCACGGACTCAGAGAAATCAGATTCCGACGAAATGCCACGAACACGAGAAAGTATACATGGATACATTAACAAACATATACTACACTTTGACAATATGGCGATAATTAGATGTCCGGAGTGCGGCCACCAAATCAGTGACCGAGCACCCGTTTGTCCCTCTTGCGGGGTAGAAATTGCTGATAGAGTGACCCGTTGCACGCAATGTGGGGAAGTTTATTTTAATGATTTGCACGAATGTCCAAACTGCCACCATGCCAATATGAACTATCGCGATGATACATCTCTGGTTCATGAACAGGCTATAGAGCAGAAAGAAGAGCCTACAACCATGGTGGACACAACGCCTCCCGCACCCAACGGAGATATGCAACGTCCCAAGAAGAAACACACCACTTTAATAATAGCTTTCATCATAGCCATCATTGCATGTGGAGTGGGCTATTATTTCTATCACAATGCACAAATAAAAGAAGAGCTGGAGGCATACGAGTTTGCCGCCAAGAGCGAAGATCCCATCGTGCTTCAGGACTATCTTGACCGCTTCAAAGACGCACCCATGGCACACAGAGACTCCATACACGTTCGCTTGACGACCATCCAGCAAATGGATAGCGAATGGACTGATGCTTGGGTGAGCAATTCGAAGACGGCTCTGGAAGATTATCTCGACAAGCATCCCGACTCTGAACATCGCGCGGAAGCCATGCGCAAGATTGACTCGTTGGACTGGGTGGCAGCCAGCTCGGCCAACAGTGTGGACGCATATCAGTTTTACTTGGAAGACCATCCCAACGGTGCGTATGTAGATGATGCTAAAGATGGCATCAAAACAATCAACGCACAGACGGTTCAACCAGAGGAAAGAGCCATGTTAAGCTCGCTGTTTAAACAGTTCTTTCAGAGTATCAACGCAAAAGACGAGGATGGTTTGACCAGCACGGTCAGTCCTGTCATCAGTTCTTTCCTTGGCAAAGTGGATGCTAACAAAAATGATGTCATCACTTTTTTACACAAACTATACAACCAGGAGGTTGCCAGCATGTCATGGCATCTGCTCAATGATTACAAGATTGACAAGAAAGAAATCGGTGACGAACAATACGAATACACCGTAAATTTCTCTGCAGACCAAGATATTGACAAGGTGGATGATACACGGCAAACCATGCATTATCGCATCAAAGCCAAGGTAAATCCTGACGGAAAAATCGCAGAGTTCAACATGACGCGCATTATTCAGTAGTGTTCCGAAAGACAATTCAATTAATCTGAAAAATAAAACCATTGAGCTTGGTTCACCCTACAGGCTCAATGGTTTTTCGTATTTATTGTTGTCAGCCGTGCAAACTGACTTGTCCTAATATACTCTCACAACGTCACCGACGTGGATGGTATGGTCTGGAGTAAAATCATTCAACTTGTATAAACTGGACAGACGCATACCATAAATCTGTGCAATGATATACAAACTCTCTCCGTTCTTGACAACATGCGGACGATTCTTGAAAGCCTTCGGTGCTCTTTTCCGCTTTTTCTTCAGGAAAATGATTTCGCCTTCTGTCAAAGCATCATCTTTATCTCGTTCGTTGTACTTAGCTATCTTTTTGTACGACACGCCTATTTCCTCGCCTATCAGCTTGAAGGTGTCGCCGCGACGAGCCCGGATATAATAATTCTTGTTGAAGATTGCAATGGGATGCAAAGGCTTTGCCTGGTTAACAACTGTTTGATTGCCTGAATATTCAACCATGGCATGATCGTATGATCTGGCACTATCGTAGACATAAAGCTTGTAAAGCTCTATCAATTCGATGAGTTTATAAGCATATCGTGGGTTGGTTGCATAGCCACAAGCTTTCAAACCATGTGCCCATCCACGGTAATCTTGCATGGAAAGGCTAAACAATCTGCGGTAACGACTGCTGTTCACAAGGAACTTACTATGGTCTTCAAAACTTTGAAGGGGATGATCGTATGCGCGAAAGCATTCGCCCAAAGCGTCATCATCCTCAGCAATGGTACGACCAGTCCAATCATGACACTTGATTCCGAAATGGTTATTGCCCAGTCGTGCCAATCTACTTCGCCCTGCTCCACTCTCAAAAACAGCTTGAGCCAAGGTGATACTCGCCGGGATTCGGTATTGAAGCATCTCCCGAATAGCCAAATCTTTGTATTGATTGATGTAGAGTTGATAGGTCTGGTTCCATCTCATCTGGGCCCATGATGCCATAGATGAAATTGAAAAGAGGAATATAATCGCAATTTTATTCATGAACATTAAGATGTTAGACAAAGTTACATAAATTCATAAAAAAAGCACAATGGATTGGTGTACGTTTAATAATTATTAGTAATTTTGTAAAAATGGACAGCAAACAAGTCATCTTGGCATTGGGAACAAATGTCAACCAAAAGCGCAACATGAAGCAAGCTAGGCAGCTATTGGTTGACACTTGGCCTGACATGAAGTTCACTACACCGAAGTGGACACAGCCCATTGGTATGGCAACAGACCTATTTTACAACTGTTTAGCATATACAGCGGTTGAAGAATCCCTTGAAGAACTCATCGAAAAGGTGAAAAACATGGAACGGATATGTGGTAACTCAGGGGCAGAAAGGTCGCTCAATCGCATCCAAATGGACATCGACATCTTGCTGTATGGTGACAAAAAGCTGCACATAGACGACTGGCAACGCGACTATATACAAGAGTTGATGAAAGAAATTGATTTATTTTAAGCATTGAATGATGAACATAAAGACTTTCCTGACCCTTACGATTCCATGTATTCTGTGCCTATTCATGTCGGCAAACGTGAATGCGCAGGAATTCAACAAGGCGTTTTCTGACAGCACACTGCGCATTGATTATATTTTTTCGGGCAATGCAATCCAGCAACACATTGCCATCGATCAATTGAATGTCATACCCCGATGGTACGGAAAAAAACAACGGTTGGACGAATTACCCATGGAAGGAAACGGGCAAATAACCGTCCGCGACCATCACACGAAGCGCATACTCTACCGTAATTCGTTTTCCACGTTGTTTCAAGAATGGCTCACTTACGATGAAGCCAAGCACACAAGCAGGGCTTTCGAAAATGTATTTCTTGTTCCGATGCCCAAGGACACCGTTGACATTACGGTGACACTGAATGACAACAGGCGTGAAACGATGACCCAACTGACACACACAGTCGCACCAAGTGACATTTTGATCAAACACATCGGAGAACGAAACCTCACTCCATTTGAAACGCTACAGACGGCTCAAGACACCTCCCGTTGCATCCACATCGCCTTCCTGGCAGAGGGATACCGTTCTAACGAAATGGACATCTTCCTGAAAGATGCCGCCGAAGCCACCGAAGCATTGTTCGCACATGAGCCTTTTAAGGCCATGAGAAACAGGTTCAACATCATTGCAGTCAAAGCTCCTTCGGCTGACAGTGGCACCAGCGAGCCTTCTAAAGGCGTGTGGAAGAATACCGCCCTGCACTCTCATTTTGACACGTTTTATAGTAATCGTTATCTTACTACATTGCGGTTAAAGGCCGTACACGACTGGCTGGCAGGACTTCCATACGAACATATCATCATCTTGGTGAACACTCATCAGTACGGAGGTGGCGGTATTCTCAATTCATACAACTTATCAATGACCCATCATCCATCGTTCAAACCTGTTGTCGTTCATGAGTTTGGGCACAGCTTTGCCGGACTTGCCGACGAATATGCCTATGATTTTGAGGAAATCCCCATGTATCCGCTTGACATCGAACCATGGGAACAAAACATAACAACCAAGGTTAAGTTTTCTAATAAATGGCAAGACATGATGGAAAAAGTACCTTCTGTGGGACTAATAGAAGGTGCTGGCTACTCCTTGAAAGGCATTTACCGCGCATCACCCGATTGTAGAATGCGGACAAATGATACACCAGAGTTTTGTCCTGTGTGTCAACGAGCCATTCAACACGTCATTGATTTCTACACAAAATGAGGAACATAACATGAAGTCGAAGCATTGTCTGATGATAGGGTTGGCCACCCTCGTGTTATTGATAGGCCAAAACAACCCGGCAGATGCCACTCACAACCGCCTCATCAATGACAAAGACCGACTGAACATGGCGCTGGAATACTTTCAAAGTGAGAAGTATCATGAGGCTCTTTTACTGTTCCATAAGCTTGATCAAGAATACCTTCTCAACCAAAGATACAAGGCTTACATCGGCGTTTGCTACTACCATCTATGGAAATACGAGCAGGCATGCCTGTATCTTGACTCAGTTATGCCGAGCATCACCGTCTTCGCACCTCATGAACAATCGGTCTATTATTATGCCAACGCTGAAAGTCACTTTCAATTAAAACAATACCAAGCTGCCATCCCATGCTATGAAAAGATGCTGAACGTGTGCCATGACAACGAAAAAGCCGATGCCCTCTACCGTCTTGGATTCTGTTATCTGTTCAATAAGGATTGGGAAAACGCACTTGAGTATTTTGTAAGCGCACGCTCCTACTATCAACATTACGGATACAAACGTGGATTGAAATACCGTATGGCACAGATTGAAAACATGATCAACGGTTGCAAACAACAAATAGACCAATCAACAGGCATCACTTTACCAAGCGATAGCATCAAGTGAAGCACGGCACAAGCGGCAAGAAAAATAGCTTGTCATCTTTCTGCACTTACAATCTTTTTCGTAAATTTGCATGCATTATTTAAATAATGCAAAAGATGAAAACATTAATAGACCGCATTCTGAAAGATGGCAAATGCTATCCTGGTGGCATATTGAAAGTAGATAAATTTATCAACCACCAGATGGATCCCAACCTCATGAAAGCCATCGCCATCGAATTCATCAAGCGTTACGCCTCAACGGAAATCAATAAAATTTTGACCATCGAAGCCTCGGGCATTGCTCCCGCTATCGTCATGGGGTTGCTTCTGGACCTTCCGGTGGTATTTGCCAAGAAGAAAAAACCGTCAACGATGGACAACATCCTGTCCACCACGGTCTTCTCATTCACCAAACAACGTGAATACAACGTCGTTATCAGCAAGGATTATCTGACACCAAACGACAAGGTGGTTTTCATTGACGACTTCCTGGCCTATGGAAATGCCGCCAAAGGCATCATCGATCTATGCAGACAGGCTGGTGCAGAACTGGTTGGAATGGGCTTCATCATTGAAAAAACCTTCCAACATGGACGTGACGGGATTGAAGCTGAAGGCGTTAGATGTGAATCGTTGGCCATGATTGAATCGCTGGACGATTGCCAAATCAAATTAAAAACCACAGAAAAGTAACCATATTCCTATTAATTGCACCAAAAGAAATGAACGCAACAGAACAAGAACAAGCAAGGTCAAAGTCGACAGACCTGATTTATGGACTTCACGACCGTCCAGTCTTCCGAGAAAGTATTTTTGCCGCACTGCAGCACTTACTGGCCATCTTCGTAGCCATTATCACCCCACCGCTGATTATTTCGAATGCCCTTAATTTTGATTTGGAAACAACAGGATTCTTGGTTTCCATGTCATTGTTCGTTTCTGGCGTCGCCACATTCATACAATGTCACCGCATTGGTCCCATTGGTACAGGACTCTTGTGCATCCAAGGCACCAGCTTCTCCTTTATAGGCCCCATTATCGGAGCCGGCATGCTTGGCATGGTAGGTGGCAAGTTGAACACCGAAATGGCTTTATCCTATATATTTACCGCCTGCATGTTCGCCTCTGTAGTCGAAATGCTTGTGAGTCGCCTATTGAAGTACACACGCAAAATCATCACACCACTGGTCTCTGGCATCGTTGTCACGTTGATAGGTATGTCGCTGGTCAAGGCCGGAATCAACTCATGTGGTGGTGGTGCCGCTGCCGAAGCTGACGGGTCGTTCGGATCTCTGATAAACCTTGGGTTGGCAGCACTTGTGCTGTTTAGCATCATCATCTTCAATCGTTCCAGCAACCGCTTTCTTCGAATGAGTTCAATCGTGCTGGGTCTCCTCATTGGGTGCATCGCTGCCTATCTCATGGGAATGATTCACTTGGATTCCATTCATAGCTATGGAGGATTTATCATTCCCGTTCCGTTCAAATACGGATTTCGCTTTGACATATCGGCCCTGATATCATTGGGACTGGTTTACCTCATCACGGCCATTGAAGCATACGGAGACATCACGGCCAACTCGCTGATTTCCGGAGAACCCATCGAAGGTGAAGTGTTTGAAAAAAGAGCATCGGGCGGCATTCTGGCCGATGGTTTCAACTCCATGTTGGCCGCTGTGTTCAACTCTTTCCCCAATTCAATCTTCGCACAGAACAATGGAATGATTCAATTGACAGGCATTGCCAGCCGCTATGTGGGCTACTACATTGCCGGAGCGCTGGTTGTCTTAGGACTGTTCCCTGTTGTTGGATTGGTGTTTTCCTTAATTCCAGCTCCGGTACTCGGTGGCGCCACGCTGCTGATGTTTGGAACCGTGGCTGCCGCAGGCATCAAAATCATCGCGTCAACACAAATCAATCGAAAGGCTGTATTGGTGATGGCCATCAGCTTTGCCCTGGGACTTAGCGTAGAAATGGTTCCCGGAATACTGGATCACATGCCGGAATCCATCAAAAACATCTTTTCTTCGGGCATTACGACAGGTGGACTTACGGCCATCCTGACAAATGCATTTATCAAGATTAAAGAATAGATTATCCCCAGATATTCACCCAACCGGGACGCATCGTAACTGTATCATATTCAAGTTAATATGTAGATTTCCCCGAAAGCGCATGCATATTGGAATGGAAAGGCATTGCTATTGATGCCCAAAGTCAATGCTATTGGTGCCCAAACTCAATGCTATTGGTGCCCAAACTCAATGCTATTGCAGGTCAAAAGCATTGCTTTTGATGGAGAATGCATGTAACACAGAGATTGACCGACGCCACATTCAGATTTGAAAAACAGCAAACATCTGCACCTTTAAGGATACATTTTTATTATTATAAAAAAAATAACTAAAAAGGTTTGGAGGATTCAAAAAAAACATTAACTTTGCAAGTGTTATCCTGAAAACAATCTTTTTACCTTAAAGGACTAATACCTATTGAAGATTTGAAGGCGATTATCTGTGAAGACCATTGCCTTTTTTTTATTTTTTGTATAAAGCAGAGATTCTGCAATGGATAATTAAACTGTTAATGAAAGACACGATTGTCAGGATTACAAATCCCAATAAACAAGTAGGAAGCATGCTGGTTTTGTCAATGCTTGGAAGCATGGCATACAGTATTTCAATGTAATAATCACGTATACAATACACAGCCAGAACGGCCATCAGCAAGACTGCGACGTTCAGAATGAGTGTTAGAAAGATATATGGCTTTGACACTTGAAGTGGACGATAGCCTATCAGTAAGAGATTTTCAAGTTTATACGCGTTTTTTTGCACGAGAAGATAAATGCTTAAAAGTAGGATATAAAAGCTCAAGAGACATATAAACAGGCCCACAACCATCACGATTGACACGACTAACGATAAGAACGAGATGGCTTTCTCGTTGGCAAGATTGCTATCTTCAACCTCATACGCATGGCTATCCAAGTATTTTGCAATGGCTCCGTCACGCGTGTTTGCCACGTCAGCGATTAGCCTGTTGGGGTTGCTTGTCGCATTTGGCGCAAAATGATGGTTGCTCCACGACATAAATGACATGGGGACGAGGATGGAGTTCAATTTACTTGAGAATCCAATGACTTTTCCTTCAAACACTTCATCCTTGCCATTACCATGAATGGCCAGCCGCACATTCAGCATTCCCACCACGCCTTCAGAGATGCTCGGCAATGAGTGATTGCGCGCATAGCCGAAATTATACATGGTGATGTATGACCTGGGTAGGATGATGGGCACTGTTTTGCTGCCTTCGTCATAATGCCATTGGGCAAGCGGAACATCGACAAACGAATCGGGAATGCTCTCGAAAAAGAATTCGGAATCAAGCAATTTGGTTTCTTTAACGTACAGCGTTACATTCACTTTATATTCTGCCGAGGTGAATGCGCCCAACTTTTTAACGAAAGGCTGCTGCTTCAACTCTTCAATCTCCGCCACATTAAACGTGTTGTCCTCACCACTGATGGTGGATGTCGTTCCTGTTTTCTTACTGATGGTGAGATAATCGGCCTTCATGAAGCTATCATCGCTGTTGCACACAGGCATGACGTCACGATAAAACTGATAACCCAAAAGAATGACAATCATCCCAAACAGGTTTGCAAAGAAAAAACCTACAAACTGAGGAATGCTCACATGTTGCCTTAGAAGTTTCCAAACAAGCGTCATAGTCTTACAACCTTATCATATTTTAAAGCTAGGTGTTTGCCGATACTCGTAACAATGACGCCGGCTCCTTGGTGAGTTGCTTCACGCAAGAGAACTTGTGCCATGGTGTTGGAGTTGTCATCATCGAGGTGACTGATAGGTTCGTCTGCCAACAAGAAATCAAAAGGTTGGACGAGCGAGCGTATCAATGCCACGCGTTGTTGTTGTCCAAAAGACATCTGTCCTATCCTGACATTCAACTTGTCAGCCACGCCCAACTCTTCAAACCAATCAAGAATTTGCGCTTTGGTCTTGAAATGCGTCATGTTATTCTTAATGAGAACGTTCTCAAGAGCGGTTAATTCGGGAAACAAGCGCAACTCTTGAAAGAGATAACTGACCTGCCGGGTGCGAATTTCTGCCCAGTCTTTGATCGTGAGTGCGTTGATATTCTGCTCGTCAAACAAGATGTTCCCACCGAAATCACGCCGATACCCTATCAAATAACTGCAAAACGTACTCTTTCCTTTGCCCGAATTGGCTTCCAATAGATAATAATGTCCCTTGTGGAAGGTGATTTCCTCATTCCAAACATCCGACACTAATCCTTGCACATGTGTAAAGACATGCGGCAGAACCTTGTTCAATGTGATACTATCCACCTTTTATTTCAATTTATATACCATGGTGTTGACAGGTCCAAATACGGGCTTCAGCAAATCAACAAACACTTTCATCGTTTCATTACGCACATCGTTGAAATGAATCACCATGACCATTTTCTGCCCTTTAATTTGTTTTTGCAGCTGCTCGGGCAGTGGTGTTTTCGCCTGACCGATTGAAGCCAACGCTTCCTGCTTGCTGCTGCCGCTGAAGAACTGCTTGTCTTCACTCACTCCGAAACAGAAGTTAGTCTTGCCATCTGAATAGGAATAGATGTTCTTACCGACATCCATCAATCTGGCACCTTGCGGCACTGACTGCTTCCAATAGGAGATGTCAGCCAGCCATTTTGTATGTGCCAGACGCGCCGCCATCGACAATTGAATGGCTCCGTCAGAATAGTTTGGAACAATGATGCACATGTCACCATCAACACTGCGGATGATGTTGTCCATGTCTATCGCTTGATTGATACCCGTCAGCAACACTTGAAGACCCTTGTTCTGCTGCAAAATGGGCAAAAACTTTTGTCCATCCACATTCACGAACATGCCCAACAAGGCCTCGTTTGACATGGATTGCAGGTAAGCATCGGTGATGGGACAATATACTTTGAACGACTCTTCAATCTCTTGATTGATGCGTTGGTTAAAAGAAAACGGTCTGCCTTCGATGGTCAGGCATCGTTTTTCGATACTCATTTCAGCCGCTATCAGCACTTGTGACCCATCTACACCCTTCGGAGAGCCTAACGTCATCGGTGCAACAAGCTGTTCAGGCAAGGCTTTCGCCTGTGCAACCATCGCCATGGGACTGATAATGCTCTCCAACTTTTCAAATATAGGAGAAGCTATCACGCTATTTTCCTCGTCTTGTTGCAGATATTTGGCCATCGTGCCTTTCATCACTTCCTGCGCAGCAACTGGCAAAGGTCCCATGATTAAGAGCGACTGATCATTGTAACCAGCAATCCAAGAGTCACTAACTTGTGCGAAATAGGCCTCACGATACTTCGCAGGTTTGCTGTTCATCTTCACGAACATCTGCTCCAACTTCTCTTTGTCCTGCACTTTCGCACAGATACCTAAGTTCCCATCGGGCGATTCAAAAAGATAAATCTTGTGCGTCAAATCGATGCCACTCTCATCCAAATTCTTCATTCGGAGCAGCACTTTCAGTAATGTGGCGCTGTTTACCCCACTTATTTTACTGACATCGAACGAGACTAAAGCTGTGCTTGACTTTGGAATGGCTTGGCGATATTCGGCATCTGAACAAGATGACAAAAAAGCAATGATGAGCAAGCATGCGGAAATGCAATATAGTTTGAATACTTTCATGTTAAATCTTACCTTTCTATAAATGAACCATCAGACCGTCAAGAAAATGCCTTACCTTGGTCGGTCGCATGTTTCCAACCTTTTTCTCCATGGATTATAAGATGCGTTTTACCATTTGTGACATCACAACTGATACCAGTCCTGCGGTTTCAGTCCTCAATCTGTTTTGCCCTAATGACACAGACGAGAATCCCTTTTCAAGGGCTTGATTCACTTCGTCGATTGAGAAATCACCTTCAGGCCCTACTAGTATGGTAACATCTTGTTGACCATTAGCTTGCTGTATCTCGTTAAAAAAATCCTTTCTGGCAATCTCTGTGTAACAATGGGCAATGTACAGGCCACCCTCTCGCTGCTGATTGACAAAGTCTTGAAAGGGCATGATGGGATGAACTACGGGTTTCCAAGCCTTTCTACTCTGCTTCATTGCAGCGATAACAATCTTTTCCAAGCGGTCAATTCGTAGTTGTTTGCGCTCTGAATAGCGGCAGTTCAGGAACGTAATTTCATCAAAACCAACCTCAGTCATCTTCTCCAACATCCATTCCATCCTATCCATCATCTTGGTTGGTGCGATAGCCAAATGCACATGTCCCTTCCATGTTTTCTGCTGCGGCAACGCTTTCACGATGTCATACATACAATGTTTGGTTGCCGCGAGCGTGACGTTTGCCTGGTAGAACGTACCCATTCCATCCATTAAGAATATTTCATCACCGGCTTTCAGTCGCAGAACGCTGACAGCATGCCGCGCCTCTTCCAGCGGTAATTCAGTAGCCTGGGCAGCACCAGGAACGTAAAAATATCTGGCTTCTTTCATATTCAAGCATCAAGCATCAAGCAAATTGCGTCGTTTCATCTCATCTCTTAACAGGGATGCCAGCTCATAATGCTCATCCTCAATGGCCTTGTTCAATGCCTTTTTCAACATTTCATCCGTCAAGGTGTTTACCGGAATAGACATTCCCTGCGCATTGTGAACATACTTCACGCTCTGCTTCTTCATCAACTTCTCATCAATGTATATTGGAATGTCGCTGACATAAGCCAATAGCATGGCGTCACTGATGCGTATCAAGATTGGTTCAAGCGTTTCTACATTGTACAACACAGCCCTGTACTGTCCCTCAATTAAGTCGTTGATGAGAATCTCGAAGCGCATCGTGGTTTGCGAACGGATGACCTGCCACAGCACTTCTGGCAGCATCATGTTCGTGATTGGAACCTTTTGCACACGAAGACTAAACTGATACAGCATGTTGCGGTCACATGGGATGGTAAGCTGACGTTGTTGTTGTTCGTCCACCAGGATGAGTAGTCCCACATCATCAGACCCCACAATCTCTGTTACGCTCTTGAAAATCAGCCGTACCTTGTTCATGCCTTCACCATATTTTTCTTGGGTTTAAACAACAGAGCAAAGCTCACCCCCACCACCAAGGCATATCCGGCGAATGCATACCAGCAGGCCGACCAATTGGTAACGCCATTGATGGTATTTGAGGTAACTACAGTCTGTGCAGCCAATGAGCCGATTGTTGCGCCGATACCGTTGGTCATGAGCATGAACAAGCCTTGCGCACTGGAGCGGAGAGCCGGTTCGGTTGCTTTGTCCACATACAACGAGCCGCTGATGTTGAAGAAGTCGAAGGCAACGCCATAGATAATCATGGACAGCACAAACATCCATACGCGGTCACCCGGATTTCCTAATCCAAGCAAGGCAAACCGCAGTACCCATGCGAACATGGCAATCAACATCACGTTCTTGATGCCGTAACGCTTCATGAAGAAAGGTATCATCAAGATGCAAAGGGTTTCACTGACCTGTGACAAAGAATAAAGTATCACTGGATATTTCACCCCAAACGTGCCCGCATATTCAGGCAACGCCTTGAAACTTTCAATAAAAGGTGTTGCAAAACCATTGGTTATCTGCAAACTCACACCCAATAGCATGGAGAAGATAAAGAAGATGGCCATGCGCTTTTGTTTGAACAAGGAGAAGGCCTTCAGTCCAAAAGCTTCAACCAAACCAGTTGCATGCTGCCCCTTGGACGTAGGACAATGAGGCAACGTGAAGGTGTAGAGAAACAAGAGAATGCTTAGAACACCGCTGACCACAAACTGATTCTGATCACTCTTAAAGCCAAAGATATCAACAAACCACATGGAACAAATGAAGCCAATGGTTCCGAATGTACGTATTGGTGGGAAGTCCTTGATGGTATCCATCCCCGCTTGCGTCAAGGCGTTGTAGGCTACCGAATTGCTCAATGCCAAGGTAGGCATGTAAAAAGCCACGCTGAATGAATAAAGAGTGAAGAGTATACCAAACTCAGCATTGCTTCCTTGGCTCATCCCATAATAGGCTGCCGCGAACATAAACAAGCCGGCCAGCAGGTGACAATAGCCTAAAAGGCGTTGAGCAGGCACCAAACGGTCAGCCACGATGCCCATCAATGCAGGCATGAAGATGGATACAACCCCCTGCATGGCAAAGAATGCACCGATGTTGGAAGCCATTCCAATGTTGGTTAAATAGATTCCCATGCAAGTAAGATAGGAACCCCAAACGGCAAATTCAAGAAAATTCATTGCCGCCAAACGTACTTTTAAGTTCATTTCATGTATTATTTATGTCATACAAAGACAGCGCGAGCCGAGCGCAACCAATCTTGTTTGGAGTTGCCGAGGCGATGCCTGTTTTATGCAAAGATAGTGCGAGCCAAGTGCAACCAAGCTTGTTTGGAGTTGCCGAGGCGATGCCTGTCTTATGCAAAGACAGTGCGAGCCGAGCGCAACCAAACTTGCTTGGAGTTGCCGAGGCGATGCCTGTCTTATGCAAAGGTAAGCTAAATGTGAGAATGCGCAAAATAAAAAAATCTTTTTTTTCGTGATGTCAAAATAGGAAGAAATCCAGGAATGCACACATTGGTTTTCAATAGCATTGACTTTGACCACCAAACTCAATGAGTTTACCCCTCAATAGCAATGACTTTGACCACCAAACTCAATGCTATTGAAACGGCATAAAAGTATGATAATATGTATGAATTAATCAGGAAAAATTAGGTATAAGTTTAAATTCAAGACATCGCCCTATACCTCAAATTTGGAATAGTCATCCAATTTTAGCAATGCAGCTACCGAGATGCTCTTGTGTTTCCGCATGAATCTGTCGACAACATTCACATAGTCGCTCTTGAAAAATCGCCTACCCAACACTTTGTTGGCCGTCCACATAATCTTAGCCATGTGCAAATCTTTTTCCACCTGCGTGTTCACGCCGTGATCTTCCATGGGATAGACGCTCAACAAATAGAAAACAATACAGTCGGGCACGATGTATTCGCGTGTCATGGACTGTCGCTGCTGCTCGGAATAATATTTCTTATATACCGAATAGTTTTCTCCCAAATACTTATCCAACGAAATGCCAATCAGCTTGTCGCCCACCACCACACTCTGATTGAGCGCGCCAATTTGCGCATAGACGGTGGGGATTTCAAGCCCCGGCAGCAACTTTTGTAACTTCATGAAGACACTGCTAAGCTCTTTGTTGATGTCATCCATGTCAGCATATTCAGCTTCTGCGTCAGAAATAAGAACTTGCAGCAGGGAGTCTTGGTAGAAATTAAGGAATTTTGAATTGATGTACGGTTCGTTTACTTCGCCTAAATCCAAAACGTCTTCTATCAACGTGCGGGTTTCCATGGGATAGGTGGTATTCATTTGTTGAAGCGCCGAGAAATCTCCCGTCGTGAGATAACGGCTCTCCAGACGATCATAGCGCTGTACTTCTACCAGCATCTTCTGATCTTCTTGATTGTAGGGCTTGAGTTTTAGCTGACAAGCGCTACACAACAGGAGGGCTAAAAATAATAGACTATAATATTGCTTCAAAACGAATACACATTATCCTTATTATGAGCAAAATTAAGCAAAAATATAATAAGTAGCAAATTTTAAACTAAAAAAGATAAATTTAAGCCAAAATTACTTTAATTCCGCTTAGATTTCACTGTATTTTTTCTTTCCTTTGACATAATATTTCCAAAGAATAGAATAAGAGTTCAGTATTTTTTCGTCTTGCACCAACCTGCTGTTTTGAATTTTTTGGCGGTCAAATTCAAACTCATTTCGCCAGCGTTTGAATGCTTTTCTGGCCTTGAACACGGCGCAGAAGTCGCCCCAATGGTGCTCCAGCAACAGCATTTGCAAGGCTGCAAGATAGTCGAGCCACCACCGAACGCGCATAACATGCTTCAAATCTTTGTCATTCAGGTTTTTATAAAGCATGGTCAAGTTGTTCCTGAAATTCAGGAACGTTTTCATCGGATTGTTCTTGGGCAGCGTTCCTCCACCCACATGGTACACCTGACTGTCGGGAACACAATAGATATCACGGCCGCGTGAGCGCAAGCGCCAGCACAAATCTATCTCCTCACTATGGGCGAAGAAACGGCCATCTAACCCTCCGGCCTCCCAATAATCGTGAGAACGAATCATCAGACACGCACCCGTAGCCCATGCTATCTTGCAAGAATCATCATACTGACCATCATCATTTTCTACCGTCTGAAAGATACGGCCACGGCAAAATGGATAGCCATATCTGTCAATAAATCCTCCGCAAGCGCCCGCATACTCAAACTGGTCATGGTCAAAAACCGACAACAGCTTGGGCTGACACGCTGCCACCTGCGGATGAGCGTCCATAAACTCAATGAGTGGTGTTAACCAGTGATGGGTTACTTCAATGTCGGAATTGAGCAATATGTAGTACTCGGCATCGATATGGCCCAAAGCCTTGTTGTAGCCTTCGGCAAAACCCCAATTACGATCCAGGGCAATTTGCTTCACCATGGGGTAATGTTTTGACAACCATGACATGGAATCATCAGTCGACGCATTGTCTGCCACAAAGATTTCGGCTTCGTCGCGAGAATAATTGATGACGGAAGGGAGGTAGGTTGACAACATCTTGGCTCCGTTCCAGTTCAAAATGACAATAGCTACTTTCATATCATTGCTTTTAATGCAGATCGGTCATGATTGAAGTCACCCAACTTGACCGTTATCAATTGGTTATCAAATTCTTCTTTGGCCAATGCTGCGGGCATTTCCACACGAATGTAGTTACGAGTGAAACCGTGCATGGCCCGGCCGCGATTAGCCTTCTCAAACAGCACCTCAGCCTCCTGCCCCACATACTTGGCATAAAAAGCATGCGTCTTTTCGTCAGACAACTGCAATAGACGCTTCGAACGCAACTTCTTGTCATGCTCTGAAACGACATACGGAATGGACAGCGCACGGGTGCCGGGACGCTCGGAATAAGGGAAGACGTGTAGCTGTGTGACGTCAAGTGAACGAATGAACTCGTAGCTTTCTTCAAAATATTCGGGCTTTTCTCCTCTGCAACCTACCATGACATCCACACCGATAAAGGCATGCGGCATCACCTCTTTAATATGGTGTATCTTGTCGGCAAACAGCGAGGTATCGTAATGACGATGCATCAATTTAAGCACTTCGTCAGACCCACTTTGCAAGGGGATATGGAAATGAGGCATGAAGGCTCTGGATTGCGCGCAATAATCAATCAACTCGTCGGCCATTAAATCGGGCTCCAAACTGGAAATTCGAAATCTACGGATGCCCTCCACCTGATCAAGTGCCTTGACAAGGTCTAAAAAAGTCTCATCGGTTCGTTCGCCAAATTCACCAATATTGACACCCGTGAGCACGATTTCCTTCCCACCTTCTTCCGCAGCCTGCTCGGCCTGCTGAACCAAAGACGCAATGGAAGGATTGCGGGAGAAGCCGCGTGCGAATGGTATGGTGCAATAGGTGCAAAAATAGTTGCACCCATCTTGCACTTTGAGGAAATACCGTGTGCGGTTACCTTTCGAACAAGAGGGCTGGAAGGTCTTGATGTCTTTCGTCTTGACCGATTGGAATGCATGCAGACCATCAGTCACTTCATCCCCCTGCTCACGAAGTGCATTCCTGTGCAACCACGCATCATTGAGATATTGCACCAAGTGGGCTTTCTCATTAGAGCCCAAAACCAGGTCCACACCCGGTATCTTGCTCACTGCTTCTGATTCGAGTTGGGCATAACAACCGGTGACAATGATAAACGCACCGGGGTTCTCTCGCACCATCCTACGAATGGCTTGCCTGCATTTATGGTCGGCAACTTCGGTAACCGAACAGGTGTTAATTAGGCAGATGTCGGCACGCTCACCTCTGTCAACGGTACGAACGCCCAATTCTTGGAGCATCTCTCCGAACGTAGAAGTTTCTGAAAAATTTAGTTTACAACCCAGTGTATAATAGGAAGCGGTTTTACCTTGAAAAGCACTTGTATCAATCATCTTACCTTATTTAATATGGTATGCAAAATTAAAGAAAAAAGTTCAGATGGCTGTACATGAGCATTCAAATTGTCGATTTCATGCCTTATTTTTGTAAACTCGATGAGAAGCCGTAAATATTTAACATATTTTTAACAATTACAAACATTTGATTATCAGGTTGTTACAGAAAGGTTACAAACAAAAGCAAAAAAAAGACTAAAAAAAAGTGTTGAGTAAGGAAAAAAGCCTTACCTTTGCAATGTTTTAATAAACAAATGATTGTTTTACAGATTTAAAAAGCAAAGAAATGAAGAAATTAGTTTTAATGTTCGTAGCTGTAGCAGCTATCTCATTCGCATCTTGTGGTAACAAAACATCTCAGACAGACGCTGCCGTTGACTCTTTGGAAGCAACTGCTGACTCTGTAGTAGATTCTGCAATGGAAGCTGCTGACTCTACAGCTGCTGCTGCTGTTGACTCTGTTACTGGCGCAGTTGACTCTGTAGCTCAGGCTCAGTAATCAATACGAACAAAATTGAGAGAACAACCATCACTCCTCGTGAGTGATGGTTTTTTTGTATAAGTTTTTAAGTTTTTGAGTTAGTGAGTTCTTGAGTTCTTGAATGGGTTTTGCGAAGATGCATACTCACCAACTCAAAAACTCACTAACTCAAAAACTTAAAAACTTAGAAACTTAAAATCTTAAAAACTTACTTGAACTCATCCCATGCCTTAATGTCAATATCGTCCATCTTTAGAGTACAGAAGGCGGATATGAACGCACTGGCCAACCTACTGTTTGTAATCAGTGGCACATTGAGGTCGATGGCTGCGCGACGAATCATGTAACCATTGGTCAACTCACGCGGTGTAAGGTCTTTCGGAATGTTCACTACCATATCTATTTTATGTTCATGCAACAGTGTGAGAGCCTGCGGTTCTTTACCTTCATCACTTGGCCAATATACCATAGTATTATCAACACCGTTTTCGCTGAGATACTGACTGGTTCCAGCCGTTGCATAAAGTTCGTATCCATGCTGCTTCAACATCTTCGCTGCATCCAGCATTTCCGCCTTCTGCTTAGCACCACCCGTTGAAAGCAATACGGTATGCTTGGGGATGCGGTGGCCTACGCTGAGCATACTCTTCAACAACGCCTGATTGGTGTCATCGCCCAAACAACCCACTTCACCGGTAGACGACATGTCTACGCCCAAGACCGGATCGGCCTTCTGCAAGCGATTAAATGAGAATTGCGAGGCCTTGATGCCCACGTAATCCAAATCAAACAGATTTTTTCTGGGTTTCTCTACAGGCACTCCGAGCATAATCTTCGTAGCCAAGTCAATGAGATTGAGCTTCAGCACCTTGCTGACAAATGGGAATGAACGTGAGGCGCGCAAGTTGCACTCGATGACCAGAATGTCGTTGTCACGAGCCATGAACTGGATGTTGAACGGGCCATTGATGTGTAAGGCACTGACAATCTGGCGACTCACTCGCTTGATACGGCGAACGGTTTCTACATACAGCTTCTGCGGAGGGAACTGAATGGTTGCATCTCCTGAATGAACGCCGGCAAACTCGATGTGTTCTGAGATGGCGTAGGCCATAATCTCGCCCTTCATGGCGACAGCATCCATCTCGATTTCCTTGGCATTTTCGATGAACTTGGACACCACAACGGGATGATCCTCACTCACGTTGGCAGCCAATTTCAAGAATCTTTCCAACTCTCCCTTATTAGAGCACACGTTCATGGCAGCGCCAGAGAGGACATAAGATGGGCGAACCAATACCGGGAACCCTACCCTATCTACAAATTGATTGATGTCGTCCATGGAAGTCAGCGCACTCCATTCTGGTTGATTGATGCCATGTTGCGACAACAGGGAAGAGAATTTAGCGCGATCCTCTGCATGGTCAATGTCCTTGGCGGCTGTTCCCAAGATGGGAACATGTTGCTCGTCGAGTTTCATTGCCAAGTTATTGGGTATCTGACCGCCTGTTGAGACGATGACACCATGCGGCATTTCCAGCTCAACGATATCCATAACACGCTCGAAAGTCAACTCGTCGAAATACAGACGGTCGCACATATCGTAGTCGGTCGAAACGGTTTCGGGGTTATAATTAATCATCACCGACCGATAACCTTCTCGTCGGATGGTGTTCAACGCCTGTACTCCGCACCAGTCGAACTCAACAGAGCTGCCGATACGGTAAGCACCCGACCCCAGCACGATGATGGATTGTTTGTCTTTCTCAAACGCCACATCATGGGCAACGCCTGCATAAGTCATATACAGATAATTGGTTTGTGCCGGATACTCGGCCGCCAAGGTGTCGATTTGCTTCACCACTGGCAAGATGCCGTATGACTTTCTGAGTTTCCGAACCACAAGCATGGCCTGGTGCATATTGGCCATTTCGGCCTCGAGACCTACAGCACGCGCAATCTGGAAGTCAGTGAAGCCATAGACTTTGGCCGTACGCAGCAACTCCTTGTCCAAGACATTGATACTGGTGCAGCGTTTCAGTGCTTCGTCTATATCGATGATGTGCTTGAGCTTCTGCAAGAACCACTTGTCAATCTTGGTCAACTCGTGTATTTGATCAATGCTATATCCTTTGTGCATGGCCTTGGAAATGATGAACACGCGCTTGTCGGTTGGCTCACGCAAAGCCTCGTCAATGTTCTCAATCTCAAGTTCTTTGTTCTCCACAAAGCCGTGCATCCCTTGTCCAATCATGCGAAGACCCTTTTGGATAGCCTCTTCAAAGTTGCGACCGATGGCCATCACTTCTCCAACAGACTTCATCGAAGAACCCAGTTCTTTGTCAACACCACGGAATTTGGACAAGTCCCAACGTGGAATTTTGCATACCACATAGTCGAGAGCCGGTTCGAAGAAGGCACTGGTGGTTTTGGTAACGGAGTTCTTCAGGTCGAACAAACCGTAACCCATTCCTAACTTTGCCGCCACAAACGCCAAGGGATAGCCTGTTGCCTTGCTGGCCAAAGCGGAGCTACGGCTCAACCTTGCATTCACTTCAATAACGCGGTAGTCTTCGCTTTCGGGGTCGAACGCATACTGAACGTTACACTCTCCGATGATTCCGATGTGGCGAATGATTCTGATAGACAACTCACGCAGCTTGTGATACTCACTATTTGACAAGGTCTGTGAAGGCGCGATGACAATCGACTCACCAGTATGAATGCCAAGCGGGTCGAAGTTTTCCATGTTACACACGGTGACACAATTGTCATAACGGTCGCGCACCACCTCATATTCTATTTCTTTCCATCCCTTCAAGCTCTTCTCTACGAGAACCTGTGGCGAAAAGGAAAATGACTTTTCTGCTAGTTTATTCAGTTCTTCCTCATTGTCACAGAATCCACTACCCAGTCCTCCAAGAGCATAAGCGGCACGGATAATCACAGGGTAGCCTAAGCTTTTAGCGGCTTTGCGAGCCTGCTCAATGTTTTCACACGCTTCGCTCTTGATGGTTTTGACACCAATCTCGCGTAGCTTCTCCACGAAGAGTTCGCGATCCTCCGTATCGATAATGGCCTGAACAGGTGTGCCCAGCACGCGCACATGGTATTTTTCGAGGATGCCACTCTTATATAATTCCACGCCACAATTCAAGGCTGTTTGCCCGCCAAACGACAACAGGATGCCGTCAGGTTTTTCCTTTTGGATGACACGCTCCACGAAATAGGGCTGAACCGGTAGGAAATAAATCTTGTCGGCCACCCCTTCTGAAGTCTGAACCGTTGCAATATTCGGATTAATCAACACAGTGGAGACGCCTTCTTGACGAAGTGCTTTCAATGCTTGTGAACCGGAATAATCAAATTCACCGGCCTCACCAATCTTCAATGCGCCGGAACCCAGCAGCAGAACTTTCTTTATATTTTCGTCTTTCATAGTTTTCTCTTACTTTAATGTGTCAATGAAATTATCGAATATAAACGAGGTGTCAACCGGTCCCGAACATGCTTCAGGATGAAACTGAGATGAGAACCAAGGATTGGTTTTATGTCGGATACCTTCATTGCTCCCGTCATTCATGTTCACAAACAGTTCTTCCCAATCTGTTTCCAACGTCTTTGCGTCAACGGCATATCCATGATTCTGACTCGTGACGTAGCATTTATTGGTTCCAACTTGCCGCACAGGCTGGTTATGTGAGCGATGACCGTACTTCAGTTTATAGATGGTGGCACCGCCTGCCTTTGCCAACAATTGATTACCCATGCAAATGCCGCAAATCGGTTTTCGTGATCCACTGATCTGCTTGCGGAGGATATTCACAGCCTCTTCACACATGTCGGGGTCACCAGGCCCGTTGGCTAAGAATAAACCATCGAATTCCATGTCGGTATAATCGTAGTTCCAAGGAACGCGAATCACTTCGACACCACGATTTAAAAGACTTCGAATGATGTTTGCCTTGACGCCACAATCAACCAGCACGACCTTCTTGCCTGCACCTTCATTGTAACGAATGATCTCCTTGCAGCTCACCCGGTCAACGAAATTCACACCGGCATAATCAGCTTCGGGGATGCGTTCGGGATTTTCATCAAACAAAATCTTTCCCATCATGACACCATTCTCGCGCAACACCTTGGTCAATTCACGTGTGTCTATGCCAGTGATGCCCGTCACTTTCTCACGTTTCAGCCATTCAGAAAGACTTTCAACCGCATTCCAATGGCTATAGTAATCGCTGTAATCGGATACAATCAGAGCGGAAGCATGTATTCGCTCGCTTTCCATAAAAGAAGGAATACCATTGTCCTCCATGGTAAATGGAGGCACTCCGTAATTACCCACCAGAGGAAATGTAAGTGTCAACAATTGCCCTTCATACGATGGATCGGTCAAACTCTCTGGATAACCCATCATGGCTGTATTGAAAACCACTTCTCCAGCCACAGGTTCATCGTACCCAAAAGATTTTCCGTGGAAACGAGTTCCATCAGATAATACAAGCGTCACATTCTTCATTATATCAATTGTTTAATCATGATTGTTTATATTCTTTCTCATAGTAATCAATGAAAGCCTGATTACAGAGTTTCATGCCATTGGGCGTTGGGTACAAACCAGTAAAGTACCAGTCTCCGCGATGGTTTGGAATGGCTTGATGCAGACCGTCAATGGACTGGAACACTAACTCTATCGGGGTGGTGACATCTTTTGGACGGAGCATTTCAACGATTTTCTCATTAATCTCTTCCACCGTAAATGGCTCATAAATGTCGCGAACACAATTTCGCATCTCTTCCACAGGCTTCTTTAGTTCGTCCAAACATGCGGCGTAAACGTCACCAATCGTATCTTCTTTACCCTGATCCTTCAGCAACTTGATGGCTGCGCGGAAAACGCAAAACTCCTGTAAACTCGACATATCTATTCCGTAATAATCGGGATAACGTATCTGGGGTGCGCTGGAAACGATGATGATTTTCTTGGGATGAAGACGATCGAGGATGTGCAAAATGCTCTCTTTCAATGTCGTTCCACGAACGATACTGTCATCAATAATCACCAGATTGTCTTGATGAGGCACCAAACTCTCGTATGTAATGTCATAAACATGCGAAGCCAAATCATTGCGCGAATTTCCTTCGGTGATAAAGGTACGTAGTTTAATGTCTTTCCACGCCACCTTCTCCGACCGAACCGATTCAGACAAGATGTCCTCCAATTCAGCAGCCGTAGGCACATGTCCCAAGGATTGTAACTTCTGAATTTTCTTTTGATGAACGTGCTGTTTGAAGCCTTGCAACAAACCATAGAACGCCACTTCGGCGGTATTAGGGATGAAGGAGAAGACCGTGTGCGCCGTATCGTTATCGATAGCCTTTAAAACGGCCGGCGTCAGGAGTTCTCCCAGTTTCTTGCGTTCTTTGTAAATGTCACGGTCAGAACCTCGGCTGAAATAGATTCGTTCGAACGAACATGGTGAATTGCCGCGTTGCTCCAATATCTGCTCGATGGTACACTCCCCGTTACGTTTGACCAGCAGCGCCTGTCCAGGTTGTAATTCACAAATGTCATCGCACTCCAAATCGAAGGTTGTCTGCAAGACGGGACGCTCACTGGCCAGCACCACCACCTCGTCATTCTTATAATAAAAGGCTGGCCTGATGCCCCACGGATCGCGCATGGAGAACATTTCCCCCGACCCGGTGATGCCACACACAACGTACCCGCCATCAAAATCTTGCATGGTCGTCTTCAACACATTGCTCATCTGCACATGGTCTTCGATGTAATGGGTGATGTCCATATTCTCCAATCCTAGCGATTTGGCGTTCACATAATTGCGTTCTACCTCACGGTCCAGTCGATGCCCCATAAATTCGAGCATCAGGTAGCTGTCGCTGTTGATGCGGGGGCACTGTCCCTGTTGTATCAACTTTTGGAAGATTTCTTCTACATTTGTCATGTTGAAGTTGCCGCACAAGCAAAGATTCTTGGCTCTCCAATTATTTCTTCGCATAAAAGGATGAACATACGACAGTCCTTTCTTCCCCGTTGTAGAGTAACGTAGGTGCCCCATGTACAACTCTCCGGCAAAAGGTAGTTTCTTACTCACGTACTCAATGTCTGTCATGTTCTCGGGTGATTCCCCCATAAACACACTCCTGACGTTGCCAAATATCTCCGTGATAGCGTTCTTACCTTCGGCTCGCTCCCTGAACATGTGTTCGGTGCCTGGCTCTGAACCAAGTTTAACGCATGCCATACCAGCACCTTCCTGTCCACGGTTATGCTGTTTTTCCATCATCAGGTACAACTTGTTCAGCGCATATTGCCAGGTGCCGTACTTGTCTTGGTAATATTTTAAAGGTTTCAACAGGCGAATCATCGCCACTCCACATTCATGCTTTAACGGTTCCATATCTTTATCCTCTTATCTGCTAATTGTTGTGCCATGCAGGCTCACAAAATAAAAAAAATGAAGAATATCATAACATCTAATCATGGTATTCTTCATTTTTATTATGAAAAGTCATTATCCGTCTTCGCTTAATATCTCAAAATGCTTACTAACAAAGAAGAAATCGACGTCACGATACCAATGAACGAAAACCACAAAGTAGTTGACGGACCGATACCTGCGTTCTTTGCTTTCACGCTATTAGGCTGTACATATATAATATCGTTTTGTTGCAGATAATAATAGGGCGAGTTAATCAAGTTTGCATCATTCATGTTGAGCCGAACCATCTTCTTCTGTCCCGTCTCATCTTCACGAATCAGCATGATGTTATCTCGTTTACCATACACCGTTAAGTCGCCAGCCTGAGCCAACGCTTCCACGATGCTCATCTTCTCGGTAGATACCGGAATGACCCCAGGACGATTTACCTCTCCGGTGACCGTTACACGATAACTTGACATCCGCACCGTCACAATTGGATTTTCTGTAGCAGCCATGTAAGGCAACAACTTCTCACGAATCATGTCCTGGCACTGCGATTTGGTCATACCCTGAACGTGCATGTGTCCAATGACGGGGAAATTGATATTTCCATCATTGTCCACGAGATATCCTTGAAGATTACCAGCACCGTTCGACAACTGGCCTGATGCTCCCACTGTGTTGCCTACAGACAGGTTGAAAGGAGCCGCTGCTGCGGGATCTGTTGTACTCACCGTAATGGTCAGCATGTCTTTTGGCATAATCTTGGCATCATAAAGACCTTTAGATCCAGCCAAACTAATCTCATCGATATTCTGAAAATACGGTACATCTTTACCACTAGAGCAACTTCCCAGTAGCACAATCATCGTCAATACGACAATTGGTAAAAAGAATTTCTTCATAAGATTGTATCTTTGCTTGTAAACAACCGCAAAAATAATCTTATTTTTTGATACTGACAAATTATTCTATCATTAATTGTTGAAAACATTTTAAGAGGGAAAAATGCACACGCAGGTTGTGTGGCCAGACAATTAATCAACTTGTTTTTTATGAAACATGCTGCCTATTGTCAAAAAAATATAGTAGTTTTGCACATTAATTAACAAATCATGATATTAACATCTAACTTATGAAAAAAGAGACTCTCTTGGCATTGGCGGCAGCAATGGCCATTTCAGCTCATGCTCAAGTAAAATTGCCTACATGGCTTAACAATGTGAAACTATCTGGTTATGGCATGACACAGTATAAATATAGTTCACAGAAGAATGCCGAATCAAACACTTTCAACATCCGTATGGTTCGACTGTCACTTGACGGCAGAATCGCAAACGATTTTTATTGGAAGACCCAAGTACAGTTCAACGGCAACACAACCAATCTTGGAAGCAGTCCACGCATCGTCGACGCTTTTGCAGAATGGCAGAAGACCGACTATTTAAGAATCAAGATGGGACAATTTAAGCGACCCTTTAGCTTTGAGAACCCCATGCATCCCATGGAGCAAGGCTTCATGAGCTATGCGCAAACCATACTCAAGTTGACAGGCTTTAACGACCGTGCGGGCGGTCATGCATCCAACGGCCGCGACATCGGCCTGCAGTTGCAGGGTGATTTCCTGAACGACAGCCATGGACGCAAGCTGTTGCACTACCAAGTAGGCGTGTTCAACGGTCAAGGAATCAACGTGAAGGATGTGGATCAGAAGAAAGACATCATAGGTGGCCTGTGGGTAATGCCCGTCAAAGGCATGAGAATAGGAGCTTTCGGTTGGACGGGTACTTACGCCCGAAAGGGGACATGGAACGTGGTTGACGAACAGCACAACCCCATCACAACCACCGACGCCAGTGGCAAGACCGTGAACCAAACCCAATCGGGTGTACGCTCCTTAAGACAAAACCGTTATGCCTTCTCGGCCGAATATCTTGTCAACGACTGGACGTTCCGCTCTGAATACATTCATTCTACAGGTTTGAGTTTTACACAAACCTACCAGAACCCATCCAATGCCACCAATGCCAACATCAATTATAAGGCTGGTGACAAGGCCGACGGTGCCTATGCACTGGTGATGGCCCCAATCATCAAATCTAAATTGCGGGTAAAAGCGCGCTATGACATGTACCGCCCAACAGGAGAATGGAACCAGTCGAAGACGCAATATGAAATTGGATGCAACTATTCGTTCACCAAAAACATGTTGATTAGTGCCGAATACGCCTACACCAACGACCGCTCTTTGGCTGACGGAAACCATAATTACTCCGTCATAGACGTACAAGTAGACTACAGGTTCTAAACATACAGGTAATTTACCTGTCAATCAAGGAGTTATAAATGCATAGAGATTGGCAGCCAAACCCATTGAGTTTGGCTGCCAATCTCTTTGACTTTAGACACCAAAGTCATGTGAATTGCAATGGATGTATAGCCACTACCATTAGACAACACAAATCTATCACTCGAAGTTAGCATTTTTCAAGCGACTGAGCGTGATAAAACACGCCCCTACCCTCGTGCGCCATCAGCGCTTCAGAGTGCCCAAAAGCTAATGTTCACACAGAAAACCATCCCGTCAGTTTGGCCTTCAACTTTTCCCAAAGATTGGTTTTTCTACGCAGAATTTGCAGGGATATAATGAGGCTGACGGTGGTGAGAAAGCCGCCTACCATCCAATATACCCATGGATTGTCCACCATGGTCAGGAAAAAAGCAAGTAGTCCGATGGGCATTTGGATGAGCGCATATCGAACGACCGATGAAGAAACCTGATATTGGTAGGTATGATGCATGAAAAAGAACAGCAAACAAAAATCGAAAACGGCCGTCAAGGTAATGGCAACACCAGTTCCAAAGAGTCCGAACAGCCTGTAGCCGTAAATCACGGCTACGACCAACACCACATTGTACAGCCCCTCCATGAGCAGATAGAGCCTAGAATTACCTTTTGCCAACGGTATGTAGGCAATGGGCAACTTGATGGCCCTCATGTACATAGCCAGCAAGGTAACCTGAACCATGGCTTGTATCGCCATAAATTCGCTGCTGTACAACAAAGGCAGAAGGATAGGCGTGCACACGATAAAGGTCACCAGCATGGGGGCCACCAGCAGCAAAGATACCTCTATCTGGTTGTTGACAACCTTGCTCAGTGCGACACCATTGGCCTTGATGGCAGACAACCGAGGAAAATAATCTGACTCCATGGAAGAAAAAACAATGCCGGCATAGGTCATTGTCATCATGTAGCCGGCATTATACAGGCCCACGGTGCCCATCGATCCCGCTATGTTGAGATAACGGCGAATCAAGAGGTCAGCACCACTGCCAATTACGCCTGTCAGCACAAAGGCGATTCCCAAACGTATCATTCCCAAGCCTTCTGACATCAAAGCCGTGTTGAAAGAGATGCGAAAGGGATAGAGGCGATTGCTATAATGAAGCGTGAGGAGCATCTGGATGAGTGCCATGACGATGAGCGAAGGGATGATGGCCGTTTCTCCCCACATATAATACATGGGGATGGAGGTGATTAATGCGCCCACAACATGATAAACAGAGATTTTAGCTAAGGCACTCAGTTTTCTCACTGCTTTCAGTATAGCCAGTTCAACCCGAGTGATGGCAGCCATTCCGATGATGACGGACAACAGAGCAAAATGCAGTGAATGGTCGCCCCAGTCAAAAATCCATCGATCCAACACGGGACTTAGGGCGACGCATGCGAACATGCCCAGCAAGGATGTGAAGACGCCCCAAGCCCGAACCACAGAGATTTGGTGCTGAATGGCAGCCCGATCACCGGTTTCGTAACAGGCAGACAACTCTCTGACCGCACTCATACCCAAGCCAAAATTGGTAGAATCGGACACCAACTTGATGGTAGAGTTGAATAAGGACATGAGCCCCATGCCGTCCGGCCCCAGGATTAGTGCGATAAGTTTGTTGCGGATGATGCTAATCAAGACTATGAAGCCTTCCACACCACCAAACAAACTGGTATACTTTAAAATATGCGTATAGCTGTTGTTACGTCGTTCCACGGTCATCAGTGTTAAAACGACGTCTAGGAACATTTATTACTTTCGTTGACAATTATTTTAACATAAAAGAATTATAGCAGCAAATGTGCAAGGTATGAAGAAAACCATTATCTTTGCAAAAGACAGGCATCGCCTCAATATAGAAAGTAACTTTCTCTATGTTCGGCTCGCACTATTTTTGCATAAAATAGGCATCGCCTTAATATAGAAAGTAAACTTTCTCTATGTTCGGCTCGCACTATTTTTGCAAAAAACAGGCTACGTCTCAGCAAAGTAAGTAAAATGATAGGAAAAACATCTATGCCAACTCAACAAATATATTCACAAAGCTTATCGAAGACACCGTTGGTGAGTTTCATTATCACAACCTACAATTTACCCATCAACCTACTTATCGAGTGTTTGCAAAGCGTGTTTTCTCTGTCTTTGGGACAGGATGAACGGGAGATTATATTGGTAGATGACGGATCAGACGTGTGTTCCTTGCAAGAGTTGGCCGCATATCAGAATCAACTGACCTACATCAGGCAGGCAAACCAAGGTGCTGCGGCAGCCAGAAACTTGGGATTGAAAGTTGCAAATGGCATGTATGTTCAGTTTATTGACGGCGACGATGCACTGATTCCTTTTTCATACGAACACTGTCTTGACATTATACGCTACAAGAATGCGGATGTGGTATCGTTCGCTGCATCTTCCTCTAAAAAGGGAAACAATGCGCCATCTGTGCAAGGCCCCATGACCGGGAGCGCCTATATCAGTCAAAACAATCTGCAAGTGATGGTGTGGAAATACTTGTTCAAGCAAGACATTCTTTGTGGACTGCAATTTACAAAAGGTTTACTCAACGAGGATGAAGAGTTTACGCCACAACTCCTTCTGCGCGCAGAGCGGATGTATGTGACCGATGCCAGGGCTTATCATTATAGGCGGCGTAAGAATTCTTGCACAACAAGCAAAGCACCACGAACTTTGATGAAACGGCTTCAAGACACAGAAAACATTCTCTTTCATTTTCAAGACCGTTTGGACTCATGGCCTGAAATGGAACGCAACGCCATGCGACGACGTATCGCTCAGTTGTCAATGGATTATCTCTATAATGTAGCCAGATATACCCACAGCATCAACCATTTGAACAAAACTATTGAACGATTGGGGAGAAGAGGACTCTACCCACTCCCGAAAAAGAATTACACCTGGAAGTACCGTCTGTTCAGAAGTTTGATACAAACAAAGATGGGTCGGAAATTCTTGATTCTCCTAACAAGCTGCTCCTAACATGTTCACCATATCGATTTGACAGCAACCGCTTATGAAAATACTACTCCTTGGAGAATATAGTAACGTACACTGGACCTTGGCCGAAGGATTACGCCAGCTTGGGCACCAAGTGACGGTTCTTTCCAATGGCGATTTCTGGAAAAACTATCCCCGTGACATCAATCTGACAAGGAAACTTGGCAAGATGGGAGGCATCTCTTATCTGGCAAGACTGTATGCTCTCTTGCCCAAACTTCGAGGTTTTGATGTGGTGCAGGTCATCAACCCCATGTTCCTCGAACTTAAGGCTCACCGCATCGAACCCATATACCATTATTTGCGCAATCACAATCGAAAGATATTCTTGGGCGCCTTTGGCATGGACTACTATTGGGTAAATACATGTTGCACCACCATGCCATTGCGCTATAGTGATTTTAACATGGGGCACGAACTGAGAAATACACCCGATGCACTGAAAGAACGAAAAGACTGGCTGGGCACTGATAAACAACAGTTGAACGAATATATCGCAAACTCTTGCCATGGCATTATAGCCGGATTGTATGAATATTGGGCATGTTATCAGCCAATCTTTCCACAAAAAACAACCTTCATCCCCTATCCTATCCGTGTTTCAACAAGCAACGACGTTGTTAAAAATAAAGAAGACGGGAAATTAAAATTGTTTATTGGCATCAACAAAGAGCGGTCGGTCTACAAAGGAACGGACATCATGTTGGCTGCTGCACAAGCCATCGTGCGTAAATATCCCCATCAAGTTCAATTGAGAATTGCCGAAAGCGTGCCTTTCGAAGAATATAAAAAGATGATGAATGGTTCTGACACCATCCTGGATCAACTATACAGTTATACGCCATCCATGAACGCTCTGGAGGCTATGAGCCAAGGTATCATCTGCATCGGTGGCGGTGAACCGGAGAGTTACGAAATACTGAATGAAACGGAACTAAGGCCCATCATCAACGTAGAACCATCCTATGAAAGCGTAGAGCATGAGTTGGAGTTGCTGGTACAACATCCCGAACGGGTGAAACGGCTACAACAACAAAGCATGGAATATATCAAGAAGCACCACGACTACGTGCAAGTGGCCAAACAATATGTAGACTTTTATAACAAAAGTTTCACTCCCTAAAACAGTTTTTGTTGTTAATGAGGGAGTGAAACTTAAGCTATAATATCATCTTTTGCAGAGGCGAAGCGTGACGAATCACGCTTCTTATCGTATCATCAATGATGACATTTGTTTAACTTACATCATTTTTCGTATGCTTTGACAGTATACTTGCTGTCCACGCTGCCTACAAGCTGTCACACTCTTCTAACCAAAGTCTGCTGGTAGCATCGCTTGGCATGCGCCAATCACCACGAGGACTTAAGCTCACGCTGACCACCTTCGGTCCATCAGGCAAACATGAACGCTTGAATTGCTGAGAGAAGAAACGCTTGCAAAATACCTTGAGCCATTTCTTAATAGTTTCCTCATCATAATATCCAATCATATTGAGCGAATCTCCTTCAGAGTCTTGTCGCTGTTGTGGTTTGGTTTCTGCAAAAGCCTTTTTGGCCAATAAGAATATCTTGCGAGGACGGAAACCAAAGCGTAAGAAATAATAAAGGAAGAAATCGTGCAATTCATACGGCCCCACCAAATCTTCTGTCTTTTGCATAATATCCCCATGCTCGTCGGCGGGTGTCAACTCGGGCGAGATAGGCGTATCGATAATATCCATCAAGATGCGAGAGGTCTGGTCATCATTTGTGAGGTGCTGAGCATAGAAACGCACCAAAAAACGAATCATAGTCTTAGGAACACCTGCGTTGACGCTATACATAGACATGTGGTCGCCATTATAAGTTGCCCACCCTAAGGCCAATTCAGACAAGTCGCCTGTACCAACTACCAAAGCATTGAGCTGATTGCTCAAATCCATTAATATCTGGGTGCGCTCGCGAGCTTGACAGTTTTCATACGTTGCATCATGTACATTGGGATCATGTCCAATGTCTTCAAAATGCTGGTTGACGCTCTTACGGATATCGATTTCCTTGATGGTGATACCAAGCTCTTTCATCAACTCAATGGCATTGTGATAGGTTCGGTCAGTCGTTCCGAAACCAGGCATGGTCACACCGATGATTCCTTTGCGGTCGTAACCAAGTTTGTCGAACGTCAACACGCAAACCAGCAGTGCCAATGTGGAATCCAAGCCACCGCTGATGCCCAGGACAGCGTTACGACAGCCTATGTGCTTGATGCGCGTAGCCAATCCCATCGACTGGATGTTGAGTACCTCCTGACAGCTTTCGTCAAGTTGTTCTGCATCTGGGAGGAAGGGATGTGGATTGATTTCGCGCTCAAGCTTGAAGTCATACGACCGCAGATACGGCAGGCATGGCAGGTAATGGATGGCCGATCCATTGCTGAAAATGGCAAACTGGTTGGGGCTCAAATTGTCAGAAAAGCCTCTTTGCTTGGCATAATTATTTACTTGTCGCTGGGCATTGACATACGTCGAATTGGTTCTGCGCTCTGCTCTCAACATCTCAATGTCTATCTGTGCGGTTTGTATCTGTCCTTCGAACGTAAATCGTTTCCCCTCTGCCAGCAAGGTACCTTTTTCATAGATGAGTCCATTGCCCGCATAAACCAAGTCTTGCGTACTCTCACCAAAACCACTGGCCGCATAGACATACCCCGTGATGGTTCTGGAACTTTGTTGAGAGAGCAGGCTCTTGAGGTAGTTGTACTTTCCAATCAGAGCATCACTGGCCGAGAGGTTGAAGATGATGTCGGCACCTGCCAATGCCAACGTATTACTTGGGGGAACAGGTGCCCACACGTCCTCACATATTTCTACACCGAATTGCACACCGTCGGCAGTAACGAATATTTGGGGATCTGGGGTCACCACGATGTTCTGTCCGGCATAATGTATGGTTGTTTCCTTCAAATCTTGTGAAGACGCAAACGATCTCTTCTCATAAAACTCACTGTAATCGGGCAGGTACGTCTTTGGAATCACTCCAATGATCTGTCCTTGCTGAATGACCATGCCGCAATTCAAGAGCAAATCACCGACAATGATAGGCAGTCCTACGATGACAATGACGTCCAACTCTCGCGTGAAGTCCAGCAAATGAAGTACAGCAGCTTCTGACGCATCTAATAAAAGATTCTGCTGAAACAGATCCTGACACGTGTAGGAAGTGAGGCCTAACTCAGGAAAGACGATGATCTCGACACCCTGTTCTTCAGCCTGAGCAATCTGAGCTTCAGTTTGCTCGACATTGTACTTGCAGTCAGCCACCTTGACCAGTGGTACTGCACATGCTACTTTAATAAATCCTGATTTCATATTGTATTGATTTAAAGTTGTTCGTATTATTTGACCAGAGAAAGTGGAGGCAAATGAAGTTTACCAGCAAATTAGTTTTTATTGGAAAGAGTAATGTCTGTTTACTCCCATTAACTCCTCCCGTAACTCCCGTTAACTCCTAAGTTAAATTGTAAAGCTATTGTCCATTAACTCCTGTTAACTCCCCTCATAACTCCCGTTAACTCCTCTTTATTTAATCGTCACCTGCGTGGCTCCGTAACCATATTCCTGGAAACTAGCGTCCTGATATGGATATTTCTTGTAGCGATAATTCAGGTCGTTGATGAGTGCTCGCCTCAACACACCCTCACCTTTACCATGGATGAAGATGATTTTTTGCCCCTTCTTATTAGCATACTCAGCTAAAGTATCACGAAACTTCTTCAGTTGGTAATTCAGAATATCCGTGGTACTCATGCCCGCAGTAGAGTCCAACAACTCGTTGGCATGCAGGTCAACCACCAGAAGATTGTCATCACCCCGATGCTTCATCACAAAAGGATTTCCTTTTCGGCGCTTGTCATCGTACCGGCTCATGTAGGTATCGGTCTGTGCTTTTGCCGACGGTGCAACTTTAGTGTGATCTTGCTCAGCCTTTTGATACATCTCAGCCTTCAAAGCTATAGGGTCCACAACTAATGGTCGTGCGGTTTTATCATTTTCGATGATGGTGTACAACAAGGCTGGCTGCTCAAAGAAGTCGTTCTCTTCGAAGGTGTGAAGCTTGTAGAATTTCACTGGATCGACCCTGAACTGCACATCCACTGTTGGCTTCAAGATGAATGGTTTCTCACGCTTGTAGGCAATCAGCTGGATAGCTACCCGCCCCAATTCATTTAAATCCTCACGACCAAACTCCTCGATAAACTCTTTTGTATTAGGTTCTACTTCCTGCGTTGCTTTTAATGTCCAGCTCTGTCCTTCTGCTGCAAGGTAAGTGAATCGAACATAATAGTTGCTGTCGTTCACGAAATAGCATTCGAATCTCGTATGGGTCACCTCCTTGATGTCCAATGGTACAAAGGCAAGATAGCAACTTAGTTGATTGCCACCCTTACATTCTTCTACCGGAGCACGGAAGGTAATCTCCTTGTCAGCCGGGTCTTGCTCTATCTCTTCCTCCTCCTCATCCATTTCTGCATGGCTGATGGCCTGCTTCACAGAAGTAGGTTTCTGTGAATGCGAACTCACAACTTTGCTGGTACTATAATCATCTTCCCGAACAAGAACCACTTCATTGATGGGAGTAGGAATCTGAAAACCATCTTCATCCTCTACCAATACGATGTTTTTTCCTTGGAATCCTGCGATGATACCACCGCCAGACTCACTGAGAAAACTTACTTTATCACCTATCTTCATCTTATAAAAAAATGTAAATATCCAACATGTTTATTTCTATTTGCCCAGCCAAACGTGTCCAGCACATGACCGTTCAACGCTTAGTCTGTTATCATCCGACGTGACATCGAGTGGTAAACTCGATTAAGGAATCAGCAGACTGCTGTCTCCATAGCTGAGAAAACGGAAGTCGTGTGCCAGCGCATAGTCGTAAATCTTGCGCCAGTCGCCATGAACGAATGCACTGACCAGCAGCAACAACGTACTTTGTGGTTGATGGAAGTTGGTAATCAACATCTTCACAATCTTATATTCATAGCCTGGTGCGATGATGATTTGGGTTGAGCTGTGTAAGGCTCCCAATTGATTTCGCCTGAGATAGTCGAGGACGTTTTGTATCGCTTGCATCGGTGTGATGCCGTCTATCAATCCCCCATCCAACTGTTCCGTCGTCCCATCCTCTCGCATTCTCTCGTAAGGAGCCCATTGATTGACATGTAACTCGGCTTCTGATGCATCGGGATGTGTCGACAAATACACGCCCATGTAATACAAACTTTCCAATGTCCGCACACTGGTTGTACCTACTGCGATGGCACTTGCATCGTGTCGCAACAGCTTCTCCAATGTTTGTTGATGTACGCAGATATACTCGGTGTGCATGTCATGATCTTCTATCTCTTGACTTTTCACGGGTTTGAACGTTCCGGCTCCGACGTGAAGGGTTACCTCTTCCCTGTCGATGCCATGCTCGTCTAACGACTTAAGCACATCGTTGGTAAAATGAAGACCTGCCGTTGGAGCTGCCACCGACCCTTTTATCTTAGAATACACGGTCTGATAAGTGGTCTTGTCGCTCTCTTGCGTTTCCCGATTGAGATAAGGAGGAATGGGCAGCTCGCCCATATCTTCTAATATTTCGGAAAAAGTAATATCTTCTGCATCCCAATCAAACTCTACCCAATGATGCGTTGCAGGTGCGGACAGCAGTAGATTTCTCTCTCCATGATCCTCTGTTTGCTGACTTTTCCTGGTTATAGCCAGCGTAAGACTACGCCCTTTTATTTCATAAGAACGAGAAAGAGGCCCTTCTTTCCATTTCTTCAAATTGCCAATCATGCAGTACCACGCACAGTGACCCCTTGTCTGGAAAATCTGTTCGTAATCAGTCGGAGCGGCCGGTTCCATCAAGAACACCTCTATTCTGGCACCCGTACTCTTCATAAAGTGCATTCGTGCCTGGATAACTTTGGTGTTATTGAAAATCATCAAAGATCCCTGTGGGAGATGATTCTTCAGATGATAGAACACATCCTCACCAACTTTGCCTTGATTGTACAAAAGCAGTTTACTGTGATCGCGTTGTGCAATAGGATATTTTGCTATACGATCATCTGGCAAATCGTACTGATAATCACTAATATGTATATGTTTTGTATCCATTATTTCTTCGTTCTTACCTTCATTAAGTAAACAACACTAATCCTCTAAAAATAACATAAATGAAAGATAAAGACATCACTAAGATAACAAGATGAACGTCCTTATAGTTATACCCCGTTTGGGTGTACTGGCTCGAGATGTAATTTGCATTGGCCGAGAGCTTTCGATTCACCCGACAATACATCCAATAGGTACTTAATCCTACGACGGTTGCCCAAGCGAACCCTACCAGAACGTCGCTTGGAAAATGCACACCTAAGTATAGTCTGGTGTAGGCATTAATCAAAGACCATGTAATCATAAAGAAGCTGAACAAACTACTTCTGACTAACAGACAGAGAAACAGGACAATAGAAAACGTATTGGACGCATGTCCTGAAAAGAAACTAAAAGTCCTCGGACGATATTGGTCAACCACGTCGATTTGGTATTTCAGCATCGGATCGTTACAAGGACGAATCCTACCCACCAATGGTTTGATAAGGGCATCGGCCATTCCCGATGAAAGGAGCAGGCACAAAGCGGCAAAACCAATGACGAGAAATATCTGCGTCATCGTCTCATTGTTCTTGATAACAAGATAAACCAAGGCGATATACAGAGGAATCCACGTCACACTGGACGTCAAGGTCATCATCATTCCATCCAGAAATAATGAGTCAGAACCGTTCAATGCAAACAGCAGTTGATGATCCAGATCGGTTAATGCTTGTATATTCAACTTCAGGATGCTGTATTAATAATGTATTATATTTCTTCTATCTGACGGGTTTGCAGCCACCCTTCTCTCCCATCAGCTAGGCGAATGCCACGCCAATCTTTGAGTCCTTTGTCTGTGATGTCCACCTTTGTGCCCTCATGGATAACAAACTCGTCTGAACTACCATTAGCCGGTGTCTTCTTGACTGCGACGGATGGAGCAATGACGATTGCTGCCTTCCTGTTTTGAAGATTATACTTCTGCTGATAGGCAAAGAAGTTACAGAGAACAAAGAGGACAAAGAACAAACAGCCGCCATAAAAGCCAATCTTTCGCAACAACTCGTTGGGGCCAAAAAGCAACATGAGCACAAGCAGCAACACCAATACAATGGATGCGATTGACATGACAGCCCAGTTGTCAACACTCGTAAAATTGACCAATGAGTGATACCAGGTAACGAAGAACATTTCACTCTCTGGGGTAATCTTGTCAATGGTTTTTGAGCTGGCAAACTGCAAATTGAAACGAATGTCATCGTCACCCGGAGACAACATTAGCGCACGTTCGTAGGCAAGGATGGCCTGTGTGATGTTATCCGTGCGATAATATGCGTTGCCCAAATTGTAGTACAAGTCAGCATTGACACCTTGTTTGAGCAAATCCTCATAATCCTTGATGGCCTGCTGATAATTGCCTCGCTTGTATTCTGCGTCGCCATTCTCCTTGGTAAGAGCCGAAGCAGATAGGGACACAATTGTCATCAACGCACACAACATGAATGTTTTGCCACGCACTGCCGAATTGTTTTTATGTTTTGAGCTCGTTTTCATCACATTTTCTATGTCCATAATCGCGGTCATGGCTGAGTCAATTGTCTTATTCATATTACCCGATGGGTCACCCGGGGCATATCTCTCAAACTCACATTCATCCAGTGCCGAGATAAACGTATCGATAGTTTTGCTGTCAACAGCCTGCCGTTGCAAATTGTCAGCGATGTTCTCACGTGACAACTTTTCGACCGGCATGTTCAATTTGTCACTAACATATCCCCACAAGGCATGCAATACTTCATCATAGAACTCGGCTTGTTTATTTTGTTCCATGAGGTTTCTGGCTTTCTTCACTCGCTTAGTCGCCACCTTGTTGGCTTTCTTACCGCGCATTTTCACAATGTCTGCATGGTCTAAAGCACGTTTGCGGAACACAACCAACAAGATGATAAATGCCAACAGCGGCACCAATAAGCTCACCCAATATTGCGGAGAACCAAAGAAGAACTCATCCACACGGTGCATTCTCACCTTTTGCAGTTTGAGACCTCTGATGTCGTTAGCCTTCTCCTGTCGATAGTCAGCCACCGAAGAGCCTTTACCATCACCCTTCTTCACGTTTATCTTGAAAGCCTGTGTCTTGATGGTTTTGTAAGCATTCAAGCCCGTGTCATAATAGGTAAACGCAATGGGAGGTATGTCATACTGTCCCTGATTTCTGGGAACCGCCAGTATGTCATAAATCATGTTGCCTTCAACACCATTTGCCGTCAATTTGGTTTTGTCCGTTATCTTTGCATCATACTTATCAAAGTCTTTAGGGAATGCAACCTCAGGCTGTTTAATCAGTTTCAGATTACCTACGCCTCCCACAACTACACGAAGGGATATGGGTTCGCCAGCTTTCACTTCCGTGTGATTGACCGAAGCTGAAAGGTTGAATTTTCCCACCCCTCCAGAGAAATCTGATGGACGCTTAGGCAATGGGTCTACCTGCACTGTCAATCCTGGTGCCACGATGTTACGCTTTACTTCCACATAACCAGAGCCTCCGTTGAAGAACGCTTCAAAGGGATCGACGGCTCTATTCTGCTGGACAACGATGCCTTTGAAGGTGATACTTGGTATCTCTAATTTTCCCGTTACTTGCGGATACATGACATACTGACTCCACGTAACACAGCGATAGTTTTTCCCATTGACCTTTTCTACATGGAAGTTTTTCTGCTGTGGCAACTTGATTTCCTGCGTGTGAAAGCCAGTCAAGTCGGGCATCTTACCCTCCAGTTGTGTCAAATCAACAAGCGTATATACTTTATAGGTCAGCAGGATGGGTTCCTGTTCATGCACTCTTCGCTTGTTGGCACTCACCTTGATGAACAAATCATTGCCCGATATCTTGCTACCAGCCTTTCTCATTTGTGCCTCCCCAGCATAGTCATCGTGCATCTGAGGCGCACCATTGTTCTGTCGTGCGGTACCAGACACAGTCACTTTCGCGGTTCTCGACGTGATGGTCTTTCCGTTGATGCGTGCACGTGCTGCTGGTATGGTGTACGTACCGTTCTTGGAGGCAAATAACGTATAGGTGTATGTGATAGAAGACGAACTACTGGTATGACCATTGACCATCTGAAAGCTCGACTGGCTGGATGTGTACGGGCCAGCAATCACCTCGATAGCATCAGGAATGTTGCCAGCTCTGAAATCGTCTACCTCTTGTGTGTTGATGGTATACGACAGCCTGAAGTTCTCTCCTACTGACACATGGGACGGCACCGACACGGTGATGGATTGTGCGTTGCCAACCAGTGGGCATAACGCACCAATGAGTATGGTGATAAATATATAATTGAGATATAGCTTCATCCTTTTCTTATTCATCCTTTTAATCACGTGTGATTTACCAATTCTTCTTCAGCTTTTTCTTGCCCGACTGCCGCATGGCTTTCTTCATGCGTTGCTGTGTGGCCTTTTCTTGCTGCGTGGCTGCATTTAAGAGTTGCTCCGCATTCTCCTTACTCATCCGATCTTTCGGCTTGTTCTTTTGCTGTTGCTGCTGGTCCTGTTGCTTTTGTTGCTGATTATCTTTCTTCTGTTTGTCCTTACCTTTCTGATCATCTTTCTTCTTTTGTTCACCACCATTCTGCTTTTGATTCTTCTGTTGGCGTTTGCAAAGAGCCAAGTTGTAGCGCGTCTCGTTGTCATCCGGATTGTTACGAAGACTCTCTTTGTAGGCTTCAATCGCCTCTCCATACATTTGATGATTCTGGCATATCACCCCGATGTTATGGTATATCTTCGCCTTTCTGGATTTACTGCTCTCCAACTTCCCAGCATTTTCATATTGCACAATCGCCGCAGAATCCTTCTGCTGCATCATCAGCGCACATCCAAGATTGTACAAAGCTTGTGGATTTTTACTATTTTGTGCAATGGCTTTACGATATTCAGCTTCTGCCTTGGCATAGTTTTGCGAACGATACAGCTTGTTGCCCGAGCGAATAAACTGCCGGTCACTCTGTGCATACACGTTTGCCACACACATGGCCATGACAAACAAACCCAGCATATATCTGATCAATGTATTATTCATCTTTCTCTATTCTCCTTTTTTTGAACAGCCGAACCTTACTCAGCATTGGATTTTTACTTTCCAATATGCATATTTCAAGAATCAACAACAGGAGAGCCAGAATGGCAAAAGCCTGAAACTGCTCGTCATATTCACTATAAATGACACTGTTGGTTTCACCTTTCTGCAGTTTGGCCAGCTCGTCATTCAATTGCTTCTGCGCATCGCTCGTGTTATCAACGTGTATGTAGGTTCCTTCACCAGCCTTAGCCACTTCTTGACACATCTTCTCATTCAAGGCTGTCATGACGGTTTGTCCTCTATCATCAGTCATATAGCCACCGTCTGGTGTTGGAATAGGAGCACCTTTGGTTTCACCTACACCTAATATATATACGTTGATGCCTTTCTTCCGAGCTTCTTTGGCTGCCTCCAGCGCCTCACCTTCATGGTCTTCGCCGTCGGTAATCAAGATGATGGCACGCCCCACTTTATCTTGTTGTGTGAAGCTACTCATGGACAAACGGATGGCCTGCGCTATATTTGTGCCTTGGGTGGTGATGAGTGAGGGATCGGCATTCTGCAGAAACATCTTCGCACTGACGTAATCACTCGTAATGGGCAATTGCACAAATGCCTCTCCGGCAAACACCACAAGCCCTATTTTGTCGTTGGTAAAGTTGTCCACCAAGTTTTCTACCATCAGCTTACTCTTGGCCAATCTCGACGGAACCACGTCTTCTGCCAGCATGGAGTTTGATATATCCAAGGCGATGATAGTTTCTATGCCTCTGCGTTTCTCGTTGGATATCTTCGACCCCATCTGTGGCCGGGCAAACATGATGATGAGCAAAGCCAGTGCAGCCTGCAACAACCAGAACTTGACAGACGGACGATACTTCGAGGTGTCGGCCATCTGCAACTTCAAGAGTTCGGGGTCACCAAACTTCTTTAATTTCTGTCTTCTTCGGCGGTAGCCCACAAAACGAACCAATGCCAATAGTGGAATCAGGACTAATAGCCAAAGATATATCGGGTCTTCAAATCTTACCATGTACTTTCTGTATTCAACATATTATACAACTTATACAGCCGTTGTACGTTTTTCACGCTAACAGGTTTGACGAGTTGCGCCATAAAACCTTTAAGGAATACGACGTAAAACCGTATTTCTCAGCAGCAGTTCCAACAGCAAACTGATGATGGCCGCTAAAGCAAACGGCTGAAAGGCTTCATAACGCTTGGAGAATTTCTTGACTTCCATCTTGGTTTTCTCCAACTTGTCTATATCGTTGTAAATCTGTTTTAATTCCTTGTTATTGGTTGCCCTGTAGAAGTTGCCTTCCGTCACAGCGGCGATGTCACTCAAGGTCTTTGAATCTATCTCCACCGGAATGTTCACATATTGTGTCGTCCCGCCCACATTCATGGGATAAGGAGCCACCTTGTTGGTTCCTACGCCAATGGTATACACCCTGATGCCCAAGCTCTGAGCAATCTGTGCACTGGTCATCGGCGAGATGTCACCCATGTTGTTGCTGCCATCGGTAAGGAGAATCACCACCTTACTCTTGGCCTTGGAGTCTTTCAAACGCGAAACAGCATTGGCCAATCCCATCCCCACGGCCGTACCATCAGAGATTAAGCCACGCGCAGCGATGTCGGTACGAACATTTCGCAACAGGTTCAAGAGCGAGGCATGATCGGTGGTCATGGGGCATTGTGTGAACGATTCACCAGCGAATATCGTCAGTCCGATGTTGTCATTGGGCCTTCCTGATATAAATTCGGCAGCAACATTCTTGGCCGCCTCCAATCTATTGGGTCTCAAGTCCTCTGCCAACATTGACGTAGAAACGTCCATAGCCAGCATGATGTCAATGCCCTCGACAGACCGCTGATCCCAGGAGTTGCGCGTTTGTGGCCGAGCCAGCACGCACACCACCAGGATGAAGGTGAGGCACCGAAACACCATGGGCAGATGAATCAGCCGTATTCGCCAGCTTTTGGGTGCGAACAAATAAGCATGCGTATCGCTCATTCGCATGGTTGGCTCACTCTTCTTGCGATAAAGGAAGTACCATACCACATAGGGAATGAGCAACAACAGCAGTAGGAAATATTCTTTATTTACAAATTCCACGTTTCATTCATTTTAATGACATCACATCCGCTCCCAATCAAATCACCAGGAGATAAACATGATAGATGACATAAACCAGCAAGCCCAGCACACCGATGCCTATGATCGCAAGTAAGGTCTTGATTGTCATTCTGTTTTTTTGCTTACGCCTGTCACTCTCATCAAGTTTAGGCACGATGCGTTCTTCGGTAGGCTGTCCCTCTATCTTTGTCTGATCAATGAAATTGATGGCATTGACAAGGTTCATGTCATTTTCGTTGATGAGTGCTTCGTGCTTGGCGAATTTCACCAAATCGGCCGTTTCGAACAATCCTTTCAGCTCGTCCATCATCTTACGGTCACCGTTCTGTTGCAAATGGTAGATGATTTCAGTGGTGGTCATCTCCATGGCGTTGAAGCCGAAACGTTCCTCGATATACTTTCTCAACGTGTCAGTCAGCTCGGTATAGTAAGTCTTCTGATCGGTTGAGGTAGTCATCTTCTCCACTTTCAGCTTCTCGATAGCCGTAAGTGCTTTCTGGTGAGGAGGTATCTTTTTAACGATTTTAATTCGGGTGATGATGGGCTTGTTATTCTTGAGTCTGAGGTAGAGATAAAATCCTATGATACAGAGTACTAACATAAGGACGCTCATCCAAAAGATAGGACTCCATTCACTCCAAAGGAAAGGATTGTCCTGTACGTCCTTTGGTGGGAAAAACTGGTTGGGATGCAGCGTGTCCACATCCATGGTAACCACCTTCAACGCCAAGGTGCCACCCACATATTCCTTTCCATCAATCTTTACTTTCTGCCCGGGAATGGCATACAACTTTTCGTCGAACGAGGTGATAGTATATCTCTTGGACACCTTCACAAAGTGATTGTCCAATGCCGTTGTATCGGCATCCGAAACATCGATGATTTCTACTCCCGGGACTAAATACTGCGAGGGTTTGAGGGATGGAAATTGAATCTTGGCACGCTCATGAGCCGTCACGTCAATGGTCATGTGAGCCTGCTGCCCTATGAAGATGCCAACCGAATCAATCTTTTGTTCGACGGCCGTTTGGGCAGACATGCTTGTTTTGCACAAAAGGCAAAGCAAGATACCAACAATATATTTTATGTTTACATTCATTCGCATAAGGTATTTACACACCAGATAGATGGTTCGCCCACCACAGACAAGCTTGCTAAACGCCACGTTGTGCAAATAGTCGCATCATGGCTTTCACATAGTCTTCGTCCGTTGCCACACTCGTCCAGTCTACCCCACTTTTGGCAAACGTTTGCTTAAGTTGGGCATTGCGTTCCATCCAATAAGCCGTATGGGCGCGGCGCAGTTTGGCCGACGAGGTATCTATTATCATCTCATGCCCCGTCTCAGCGTCACATATTTTCATCAAGCCTATGTTTGGCAGGTTTTTGGCACGCGGATCGTATATTTGCACGGCAACCATATCATGTTTATGGTTTGCAATGTTCATGGCATGCTCAAAACGATCGTATTCTTTGGCATCGTGCCGGATGTAGAAGTCGCTTAAGACGCAGGCCGTGCAGCGTCGTTTCATCATTCGCGTGAGGTATTCTATGGCCATGGCAACATCTGTTTTCTTGCTCTCTGGCTCAAAATCCAACATCTCGCGTATGATGTACAAAATATGTTTGCGCCCTTTCTTGGGCGGGATATATTTCTCTATTCTGTCTGAAAAGAAGATTACCCCAATCTTGTCATTGTTCTGTATGGCGCTAAAGGCAAGTGTGGCTGCAATCTCTGTGGCCATTTCTCTTTTGGTTTGCTTCTTAGTTCCAAAATCCAAAGAGCCGGAGACGTCGATGAGCAGCATCACCGTAAGCTCGCGTTCCTCTTCAAACACCTTGATGTAGGGACGGTTAAAGCGGGCGGTGACATTCCAATCAATATCACGGACATCATCACCAAACTGGTATTCTCTCACTTCCGAGAAAGCCATACCATGCCCTTTGAAGGCAGTATGATACTGCCCTGCAAAGATATTCTGACTCAGTCCGCGAGTCTTAATCTCAATCTTCCTTACCTTTTTTAAAATTTCACTTGTATCCATATTCTTCATCGGGTAGAATCATGCCCTTCAGGGTTGTTTCTCATCAGACGCGACTGCCTGTGCAAGTTGTTCCTCGTCCCACTTTAGGGCACTTCTATCTTGTTGATGATTTTCGACACGATTTCCTCTGATGTCATGTTGCTGGCTTCTGCCTCGTACGACAATCCGATGCGATGACGCAGCACGTCGTGTGCCACAGCTCTCACATCTTCGGGAACAACGTATCCACGATGTTTGATAAAGGCGTATGCGCGGGCAGCCTTGGCCAGGTTAATCGATGCACGTGGCGAACCGCCGAACGTAATCATGTCTTTCAGTTCAAGCAGTTGATAACGCTCGGGATATCGGGTAGCAAAAACGATGTCAGCGATGTACTGTTCAATCTTTTCGTCGATATACACTTCGTTGACAATGGTACGAGCCTTGAGAATTTCCTCGGCAGTGGTCACAGCGGCAACCTGCGGCATGGCGCCTTGAAGATTTTCACGGATGATGAGTTTCTCCTCTTCCAAGGTAGGATAATCAATGACAACCTTCAGCATGAAACGGTCTACCTGAGCCTCGGGAAGTTGGTAAGTACCCTCTTGCTCAATGGGGTTTTGCGTGGCCATCACCAAGAACGGATTAGGTAACTTAAAGGTGTTTTCACCAATGGTCACCTGGTGTTCCTGCATGGCTTCCAGCAAGGCACTCTGCACCTTTGCTGGTGCTCGGTTAATCTCATCTGCCAAGACGAAGTTGGCGAACACCGGACCCTTTTTCACTTGAAACTTCTCTTCCTTCTGCGAATAAATCAGGGTACCAATCACGTCGGCAGGCAACAAGTCGGGTGTAAACTGTATACGACTGTAGTCTGCTTCTATCAATTGGGCCAGCGTTTTGATGGCCAGCGTTTTGGCCAATCCAGGAACACCTTCCAACAAGACGTGCCCATCGCTAAGTAAGGAAATCAATAAAGAATCAACCAAATGTTTTTGACCGATGATGACTTGATCCATACCTCGAACAAGGTCGGTCACAAAACCGCTCTGTTGTTCTATTCGGATGTTTAACTCACGAATATCAATAGCTTCTGCCATAATTGTGTTGTTATTCAATTTTTAAACTGAACGCAAAAATACAACAATAATGACACAGTAGCGAAAGTTGCCTACCATTTTATATTTATTTTACCACTATGTTTCAATATTTTAAGAACTTTTGGCCTTCATCCCTCTCAGTTGGATGATGATGTGCGGCAATGGATTTGTAGGATTTTTCTTAACAAATGATGCGCTGTGCTTCGCGCATTTTCCATGAAGACGTCCAAAGATGAAAATATCGCAAAAATGAGCGAAAAACGCAATGTGTTAGTTGTCAGTATTTTACGATTTTCATAGTGATTTTCAAGGTGATTTATCGCTCGTTTACACCGCTAAAAGGGTTCTTTAGCACTGTTATATAATACCTTTTGCGCACCAAACGCATGCTTATTAAAGAGCAAACTCATACACTTTACAAGAAAAACTCTATGCTTTTGCATCCAAATGACGTAAGAGTTGATGTTTTACTCCTTCTCTGCGTCCCGAAAGCCTATCGATTTTTTCTAGTTCATCATTTTGCAAGAGCCAATTTATTGTCATTTTTTAGGACAATTATCACAATACAGTTGTGCGTTCAAGTTTTCTTGGTTGACAGAAATAACGAAGATAGATGAAAGATGAAAACGGCAAAGCAGTCAACCATAAAAGATCCTGCGCAAACGCAAGTGGAAGGGTGACATCCACCATTTGCAATCTTTCGCGTGAAATTTCTTCTATCAGTTCATGAATAAAATATGCTGATAAGAAATTAATCAATTGTTCGTTTTTTTGTCAAGGTTATCGTACCTTTGTCCTTGGTGAGAACAGCATTGTTGAAAGTAGTGATGTTAATACTTCCCTGCCTCGCATTGCCACAGGAAGTATGGTCTGCAAAAAGTAAACTCGACACTTTGTTGCACCGTGTTTTCAGCTACCCGCAAAACATTGAGATTAGGCGAGTTGCCGACACCACCAGCTATGCTTACATCAAGTCTTCGTTGCGTGTGAACAAGCGCAATGTATTCCTCATGGCCGTACCTACCATGTATGCGGTGGCCCATGGCGGCAGACGAGAATATGTACAGGAAAGTTTCAACGAAGTGTCGTTACTGCCTTCTGGCGACTTTACTACAAAAAAGCTGCTGTCACTATCCACCATCCCCCACCGACACGTTGCGATGCCAACCTTGATGAGCTATCTCACGCCCAACATATACGACGTGACCATGATTGGTGAAAACATTCTTTCACCCTTCAACAAGCAGAATAAAATATATTACAAATACAGCTTAGAGCAGGAATCTGACAGTGTTATCCGACTGAGGTTCAAGCCCAAGCTGAAAAACACGCTGCTGGTTAACGGGGTAGCCATCGTAACACCCCATGATGGCCGCATTGTACAAGTGAGGCTGGCGGGTGAATACGACATGGTACAATTCAGGCTTTTCATCAAGATGGGTAGCGGTACCATGCAAGCCATGCACCCGGAGAAATGCAACTTGGATGCTCGTTTCCTGTTTTTAGGCAATGACATCAAAGCTCATTACACCATGGCTTACAATCTGCCGAAACCTGTTGACACCCCCATGGAGGACAACCATGACCTGAGTAAGATGCAACAGTTGAGACCAGAGCCACTCACCTCGTACGAAAAACTAATCTACGGCAGGATTGTGAAGGAAAGAGAAGCTGCGGAGAAAGACACGACAAAGATTGACAGTCTTTCGCCAACCAGCAAACGAATGAAACTGAAAACCATCTTGTGGGACATGATTGGGGAAAATGTGCTGACGCATATCAATCAAAAATTCGGGCCAGACCAACAAGGATACTTTAGAATCAACCCCATCTTGAACCCGCTCTTCATGGGATACAGCAACAACCAAGGATTTTACTACAAGTTTAACATTCGTGGCGGATACAAGTTTACGGACAACAGTGACATTTGGCTTCAGTTCAAGGCCGGCTATTCTTTCAAACTCAAACAGTTTTATTTTTGGACGCCACTCATCTATTACTTTGACAAACAACACAACGCATACCTGAAAACTACCCTATCCGGTGGGCGACGTATCAAAAACAGAAGACTGGTTAACGAGCTGAACTTGGCTACCGACAACAATCCCATTTGGGAGGGCATGCAATTGGATGAGTTCAAAGATACTTATTGGGATTGCTTTGCCAATTATGACCTATCCAAGCACATTGGTTTCCAAGCCGGACTGATTCTCCATCACCGTTCCGCCGTACACAAAGAAGGATTTGAGCTCATCAACAAGCCTAGGGTGTATTCTTCTCTCGCCCCAAAGTTGCAAGTGCAGTATAGACCCTGGGGATATGCGGGTCCTACCCTGACCGCCAGCTACGAACAAAGCCTCAATAAGTTGGCGAACACCAACGTGCCGTACACGCGTTGGGAGTTTGACGGTCAGTACATCCTGCCCTTGTGGAACGTGCAGAGCTTGTCCATGCGCTTGGGAGGCGGTTTTTATACTCATCGCACCAACAATGATTACTTCGTGGATTTTGAAAACTTCAGACAGACTTTCCTCCCCGACGGATGGACTGTTGACTGGTCTGGCGAGTTTGAACTGCTGGATTCAGACCTCTACAACTTATCTCATTACTATGTGAGAGCCAACTTCACATACGAGTCACCTTTCTTAATACTTGCCTGGGTGCCACTCGCTGGTCATTTCATAGAGCGAGAAAGACTTTATTTCAGTGCTTTACACGCAAAGCAGGCCCATCCTTATATCGAACTGGGTTATGCTTTCAAGACCCGCCTTGCCTCTGTTGGGGCGTTTGTTTCGACCATCAACGGCAAATACAGAAACTTCGGATTCAAGTTTGGTTTCGAACTATTCAGACAATGGTAAAACTCAAAACATGACTGCAACGAACAACTTTTTAGACCAACAACCATCGCTCACGGTGTATAAAGCAAGTGCGGGAAGCGGCAAAACCTTCACACTGGCCACAGAGTACATGAAGCGAGTCATTGAAAATCCCGACGCCTACCGTTCTATCTTGGCTGTCACCTTTACTAACAAGGCGACGGAAGAAATGAAGATGCGCATCCTGAGCCAGCTGTATGGCATCGCTCATGGCTTGCCCGACTCTGATAGTTATTTACACAAGATACAAGAATCCATCCCCTTTCCCAGCGCTAAAATCCGTGAGCGGGCGCAAAAGGCACTGGGACAGTTGCTGCATAATTACAATTATTTCAGGGTAGAAACGATTGATGCTTTCTTTCAAAGCGTGTTGAGAAACCTGGCAAGGGAACTCGATCTCACGGCAAACCTAAGAATTGAGTTGAGGGATAAGCAAGTGAAAGAGAAAGCAGTAGATGAGTTGATTGAAGAATTGCAGCCTAATGATAAACTCTTGCGGTGGATATACGAATACATTCGACAAAACATATCTGACGACAAGTCATGGAATGTCATCGGAGAAATCAAGGATTTTGGATCGAACATCTTTAAGGATGTGTATAAAGCGCATCGCGATGAACTGGAAAACGTGCTAAGTCAAGACAACTTCTTTGTGCAATACACCAAGCAATTGAGAAACATCAGAGAACGAGCATCAGCAGAATTCAGTAAAATGGGGGAAGCCTTCAACGAAACACTCGACCGACATCAGGCTTCAATCGATGATTTAAAGAGAGGAAAAATGGGACCCGCAGGCTACTTCATCAAGCTCAGTTCGGGTAAATATGACGACGACAAGCTGTTCAACGCCACGGCACAGAAAGCTGCGGATGCACCGGAAGAATGGTTGACAAAGACCAAACAAAAAGATGAGGGGTTGATGATGTTGGCTACAGAGCTCACCAACTTGCTGAATATCACAGAACAAAGACGCAGACAACTACTCGTTCCTTTCCGCACGGCGACACTTATCTTGCGGCATCTCAACCAGCTAAGACTGCTAGGGAGCATTGAGAAAAAGGTTAGAGAGCTGAATGCCGAATCTAACAGCTTCTTGCTCAGCGACACACAGCTGTTGCTCAACAAGCTCATTGAGGACAGCGACTCGCCCTTTATCTTTGAAAAGATAGGCACACAACTCAAACACATCATGATTGATGAGTTTCAAGATACCAGCACTATCCAATGGCAAAACTTCAAGATTCTATTGCAAGAAGTCATCAGTCACACTGATGGTACCGGCCTCATCGTGGGCGATGTCAAACAAAGTATCTATCGGTTTCGCTCTGGTGATTGGCGACTATTAAACAATATTGAGCAAGAATTTCCATCACAAGGGCACCTACTCGAAACCCTTAAACTTGACGTAAACCGTCGATCGGAGAAGAACATCATTGATTTCAACAACACATTCTTCACGATTGTCGCACGAAAAGAGTATGAAGCACTAGCCACAGACAACCCTGAAGAAGCCGAACAAGTGAAGACAGCGTACGAGGACGTGTGCCAAAAAGCGCCTGATGAGAAGAGCAGGACAGGCTTTGCCAACATCAAACTCTTTCCAAAAGAAGACTATGATAACCTGATGGTGACCGAAATCGCACAAATCATCACTACGCTGAAGGGGCAAGGAGTGCGGCAAAAAGACATCGCCATCCTGGTTCGCAACAACAAAGAGATACCCACTATCGCTGACGCACTGATGGAAAGCATGCCGGAAATACGCCTGGTATCTGACGAAGCATTCCGATTGGACTCATCCATTGCGGTCAATCTGTTGATAGATGCCCTGCATTGTCTCTTGCATCCGGAAGACAAAATCGCCTTGGCCAATCTGTCAAAAGTATATCAAAAGCGAATACTTAACAACAAACTGGACGACAACGACTTATTCATTCAAGGGAAAGACGTTACGGATTGGCTTCCGAAAGAATTCACACAACAAGCCGATTCATTACTGACGCTACCGCCAATTGATTTGGTTGAACGTTTGTTTGCCATCTTTCAACTCGACACACTAAAGGATCAAAGCGCATACATCTGCGAGTTTTATGACCTGCTGAATCAATATTTGACTGACAACATCACTGGATTGGATAACTTTCTGGTGCAGTGGAACGAGACATTGCATGACAAAACCATCCAAAGTGACGGCTTTGATGGAATCAGGATACTGACCATTCACAAGAGTAAGGGACTGGAATTCGACCATGTCATCATTCCTTTCTGTGACTGGCAGCTGGAAAAAAGGTACACATTATGGTGCAGAACGGATGCCGAACCCTTCTGTCAACTGCCTCTTATACCGATAGATTTCTCGGAGAAAAGCATGACAAACACTTTCTTCGAGCCCGATTATCTGCACGAACATCTACAAAACATGGTTGATAACCTCAACCTTCTCTACGTCGCCTTGACCAGAGCAGGCAAGAGTCTCTTTATCCTTGGCCAACGAAAGAGTGCTGGTAGACGCTCAAAAGTAATTGAAGAAAGTGTGGAAGAGATGCACAAAGCACTGCCGGGGAGCATTCTTACGGGCGACATAGATGATAAGAACGACACCATCAGTCTGGAGTTTGGAACCCTGTCCACGCCTAAAGACGAAACAAAGAAGGCTTCCGAAAACATCTTTCAGCTGCCTATCAAGACGCTAAAGATAGAAATAGAGAGTTTTGACAACATGGTTGAATTCAGACAAAGCAACCAGAGCAAAGAGTTTGTCAGCCAAGATGAGGAGCCAGATGACAGACAATCCAGCTACATCCAACTGGGAAACATCCTCCATCAGCTGTTTTCTCAAATCAAAACCGCTGACGATGCGGAAGCTGTATTGAAGCAATTAGAATTTGATGGCGTATTATACGATGACATTGTGACCCGAGAAAAACTGCAAGAGATGTTGAACAAGCGGCTCAATCATCCCAAGGTTGCGAGCTGGTTCTCAGGCAAATGGAAACTATTTAACGAGTGCAGCATCTTGCATGTCAATCCTACGACGGGAGAAGTGATGACCCATCGCCCGGACAGGGTGATGACCGACGGACAACAGATGATAGTGGTTGACTTCAAGTTTGGCCAACCAAAGCCCCAACACATCGACCAAGTGAAGCAATACATGCGATTGTTAACCCAGATGGGGCATGCCCATGTGACCGGATACCTGTGGTATGTTTATAGCAACAAGATTGAAGAAGTGATATGAAAAACAGCTTTTTAAAATATGTAGCCCAAGACTTGATTGCCAAGTTCGGGCAGGATTTATCCCGCGTGGCGGTGGTTTTTCCCAATAAGCGCGCGTCGCTGTTCATGAACGAGCAACTGGCATGCCTGTCAGACCGCCCCATCTGGAGTCCGTCCTACATCACCATCAGCGACTTGTTTCGTCGGCATTCTCACTTAACCGTCGGCGATTCCATCAAATTAATCTGTGACTTGCACAAATCATTCAATGCATGTACCGGAAGCGATGAAACGCTTGACAAGTTCTATGGATGGGGCCAACTGTTGCTCTCCGACTTTGATGACATTGACAAGAACATGGTTGATGCTGACAAAGTGTTTGCCAATCTTCGAGACATACACGAGTTTGATGACGTTTCTTACCTCTCTGAGGAGCAAAAAAAGATTCTCCAGGCGTTTTTCAAGAACTTTGATGAAGATCACGATACCGAACTCAAGCGTCGATTTCTCAATCTGTGGAGCCATTTCAAGGACATCTATCACGATTTCAACCAGCGCCTGTCAGACCAGGGAATCGCCTACGAAGGTGCTCTCTATCAACAAGTGGCACAGAATGAGGACATCGAATTTGAATACGACCAATATGTCTTTGTGGGCTTCAACGTGCTGCAAAAAGTAGAACAAGCCCTCTTCAAACGACTGAAAGACATGGGCAAGGCCAAGTTTTATTGGGACTTCGACCGCTATTACCTGGCAGATGGCAAGCAAGAGGCCGGCCATTTCATCCGTCAATACCTGGATGTGTTCCCGAATGAGCTGGACAACCAGTCGGACGAGCTGTACAAACAGTTCACGCAACCGAAAGACATCACCTACCTATCGGCTCCCACCGAGAACATGCAAGCCCGCTACATCACCACTTGGCTGCGTGAAAAGGGGCGTATCGAAGCTGGCAAGAACACCGCCATCGTGATGTGCGACGAGCAGCTCTTGCAAACGGTGATTCACTGCATCCCACCAGAAGCGGGAAAAATCAACATCACCACGGGCTATCCGTTAGCACAGTCGCCGGTGGCATCACTCATCAACGTTTTGCTGATGCTGCATACCTCCGGCCACATCCTCAACACTGACAAGTACCGATTGGCAGCCGTCAAGCGCGTGTTAAGACATCCGTACGCCCAGTATATTTCAGAGAATCACCAAACATTGCTAACACATCTCGATACCGAGAAGCATTACTTTCCAACCCGCAACGAGCTTTCCATGGACGACGGCCTGTCCCTTCTGTTTACAGACATAGATGACGACCCAACCAACTGCTTGCTTACCAAATGGATACTCAATGTCCTTAAACGGATAGGAAAGCAAGGAAAAGACAACGAAGACGCCTTTTTCCAGGAATCGGTGTTCAGAATGTACACCTTAATCAACCGATTGACAGACCTGATCGCAGCTGGCGACCTCACCATCAACCTCACTACGTTCGAACGTCTCATGGCCCAACTCATCCAAGCCACCAGTATCCCATTCCACGGCGAGCCCGCTGAAGGCATTCAGGTGATGGGCGTATTGGAAACGCGCAACCTCGATTTCGACCATCTGCTCGTGCTGTCGTGCAACGAAGGCAACATGCCAAAAGGGGTGAGCGACACGTCTTTCATCCCACATGCCTTGCGTGAAGCCTACGGACTCACCACGGTGAAGCACAAAGTGGCCATCTATGCCTACCATTTTCACCGCTTGATACAGCGGGCCACCGACGTGACACTTACCTATAACAATTCAACTGAGATTAGCCACACGGGCGAAATGAGCAGGTTCATGTTGCAGATGATGGTAGAAAGTGGGCACCCCATCCAACGATATTCCATGCAGTGCGGGCAAAGCATGGAGACGCATGGGCCGGAAGTGATTGAGAAAAGCGAACAGGTGATGCAGGTTTTGAACCAACGGGAGCAGCTCTCTCCCACCGCCATCAACCGCTATCTGCGATGTCCGTTGCAATTTTATTACAACATCCTCGCAGGATTGAAAGAGCCAGAGGCAGAGGATACTGTCGACAACCGCATGTTCGGCAACATTTTTCACCGCAGCGCAGAACTGATTTATACCCATCTGAAAGAGAAAAACCAACGCATACAAGCCAGCGACATCCATGACTTGCGAACGAAAGGAAAGCGCATCGAACAGTTTGTAGACCAGGCTTTTAACGAAGAATTGTTCAATGTAAGCAACAAGGGCTACCGCCCCGAGTACAATGGTCTGCAACTCATCAACCGAAGGGTCATCATCGACTACCTCAACCGCTTGCTGCAGATTGATGAAAAGCTGGCTCCTTTCGTCATCAAGTCACTGGAAGAGAAGGTCAGTTCGATAATTACTTTCGAAACAGCGCAAGGCTCCCACTCTTTGTCCATCGGTGGTTACATCGACCGATTGGACGAGATTGTCAACCCCGACGGCACGCATCGCATACGGGTCATCGACTACAAAACAGGCAAATCCATGACATCGACACCCACTGACGTGGATGACATCTTTACCGATGAAAAGCTTTCAGAGAAGCACAAGGACTACTATCTACAAACTTTCTTATACGCTTCCATCGTGAAGCACCATCCACAGCTTAATCCAGCGCAACTACCAGTAAGTCCGGCACTGCTCTTCATCCAACAAACCGCTGGTGAAGACTACGATCCGACACTGCTTTTAGAGAAAGAAAAGGTGATGGACATTGGGGAGCATGATGCGAAATTCAAGGAAAATCTGCAACAACTGCTGAGCGAAATCTACAATCCATCCATCCCCTTCGCACCCACCAGCGAACTGAAACGATGCACCTATTGTGCCTATCGCCAGCTTTGTGATCGTAACGTACCTGCAACATCGAGGGGTTAGCAGGCCCGTACACCCAGAAATCAAGGTGTGACAAGCCTAAAATGACATACCCGCTTTGGATGCGTGAGGCCGCATTTCAACCACCCTCATCATACAAAAACAGAGGATTGTTCAGCATTGAAGCATCATTCAAGCACATTTAGGGCTGTGTTATCAAATAAATGATTAAATTTGTCAGTCATTCAATTCAATAAGTCAACCATAAAACAACATACAAAATGAGATTAAACGGACGAAGAGAAAGCAACAACGTAGAAGACCGGCGGCGCATGGGAAGAGGTGCAAAGGCTGGCATCGGAGGCCTGGGAGCCATTGTTGTGATTGCCCTGATGACATTCATGTCGGGCGGAAATCTCGGTGACGTGATAGGAAACGTCATCCAGCAAGGCGCACTGAACGGCTTGCAAGAAGAGCGTGCCCCGCAACAACGGGAATTCACGGCAGAAGAGGAAGAGCTGGCAAAGTTTTCCAGACAGATACTCGCAGGCACGGAAGACGTATGGACAAAGGTATTTCAGCAGATGGGACGCAAGTACACTCCTCCCACGTTGGTGCTGTTTACGGGTGGCGTACAGAGTGCCTGTGGTTCAGCATCATCGGCAGTAGGGCCGTTTTATTGTTCGGGTGACCAGAAGCTGTACCTTGACCTTTCGTTCTTCACCACCATGAAACGCCAACTGGGAGCCAGCGGCGACTTTGCCTACGCCTACGTCATCGCACATGAAGTGGGCCACCATGTGGAGCATTTGCTGGGCATCTTGTCAGAAGGACATAGCATGATGAGCCGTATGAGCAAGGCTGAAGCCAACAAAGTGAGCGTGCGTTTGGAGCTTTTGGCCGACTATTACGCCGGCGTGTGGGCCCATTATGACGACGCGGAATACCATTCGCTGGAAGATGGCGACATTGAAGAGGCCATCAATTGTGCTGAAAAAATAGGCGACAATTATTTGCAAGAAAAAGCGCAGGGATACAGTCAGCCAGAGTTGTTCACCCACGGAACCAGTGCACAGCGCATGAAATGGTTGAAGATGGGAATTGAAAAAGGCGACATGAGCATCAGCACCTTCGATGTAAGCGAAAGCGACTTGTAAAGAGTGAGCTAAAACGAAGAGCAACACTGTTTTTCGTTTTATTTTTCTATCAATCTGCTCATCGATTTTAATAGCATTGAGTTTGGCATCCAATCTCTATCACTTTGGACACCAAACTCAATGACTTTAAGCACCAAACTCAATGCTATTGAAAAACCACTTTGCATGAATGGAAAGAATGCATAATGCAGAAAGGTGACAAACACACTTGCAATTATCTTTCAAAACACAAAGTATCAAGACTTTAAAGCGTTGTATTGAAGATGGTTACTTCATTTTGTTCAACTCTTCATAAATGCGTTGAACAGGCAATCCCATGACGTTGAAGTAACTACCCTCCAGCTTGGTTACACCAATATAGCCAATCCACTCTTGTATACCATAGGCACCTGCTTTGTCGAAAGGCTGGTATTTCTCAACGTAGTAATCTATCTCAGCATCCGAAAGCTCTTTGAACGTCACGTTTGTCACCACCGAAAAGGCACGCTGCTCGAATGCCGTTTTCAGACAAACGCCCGTTATCACTTTGTGAGTCTTGCCGCTCAGCTCTCTTAACATGCGTCGGGCATGGTCGGTATCCACAGGTTTGCCCATGACATGTCGGCCCAACACGACCACCGTATCGGCTGTAATCAACAGCTCGTCTTGAGCCATTTCGTAGGCAGCAGCCTTTTTTTGTGCGATAAACTTGGGTATCTCAACCGTGTCCAAATCGGCTGGATAATCCTCAGGAATGCCCTCTTTCACCTTAACCTCAAAGCTCACATCAAGTCCCCGCAGCAACTCTTGGCGCCGTGGAGAATGTGAAGCCAGAATAATTTTGTACGGTTTAATCATCAGAATAGTTAAAAATCTGTGGGACAAAGTTAATCAAATTCACCGAAACATTGTTTTTTTCAGAAAACATTTCGTATTTTTGTCCTATGGACAACATCAAGGTCAGCATCATTTCCAAGAGCTCTGAACTGCCACCGATGACCTGCAACAACTTTTTTCACAGCACGGAGCTGTTCCGGATAGCCGAGCGTACATCCGGTCAAACGCCTTACATGGTTGTTGCACAAGACCCTTCAGGCAAGTGTGTCGCCCACATGTTGGCGCTATTGAGATGGCATGGCACCTGGCTTCCACCTTTTATATATAAGCAAGGGAGAGTTTACGGCGAGGGAGAATATGAGGACAGCTGTGAGAACAAGGAGCAAGTGTTCGGGCTGATGCTGTATGAAATCAACCGCTTTTTTAGGCGCAAGCTCGCGCTATACACTGAGTTCAGCGCCTTGAGCCAGAAGATGTTTGGCTATCAGTACTTCAGACAGAACAAGTACTTCCCCATGAACTGGCAAGAGATTCATAACTCGCTGCACAGTATGCCGCCAGAAAACAGGTTGAGCAAGAAGACTTTGAAACGTATCGCACACGCTGAATCTGCCGGAGTGACAACGAGTGAGGTGGCTACCACAGAAGAACTCCAACTGTTTTACAATCACTTGAAAAACCACTTCAGAAGCAAAATCAAGAGATTCATCCCTTCTGAAGAGATGTTTACGAAGTTGTATCAGAATCAACACACCAAGACATTCATCACACAGTACAAAAACAAGCTGATTGGCGGATGCACCATTATCCTTTCACAAGGAAACGCTTATCTGTGGTACCTGGCATCCAAGCGTAAGACTTTCTACCCCCTGCACCCCGACACGGTCACGGTTTGGAACGCCATTAAGTATGCACACGCCAATCATTGCGAGCATTTTTACTTCCTCTACGCTGGCTTACCATTCAAGAAGAGTCAATTCAGAGAGTTCATCCTCAGGTTCGGAGGCAAGCCAGTGACCAAATATCGCTGGTTCAGGATATACATACCGTGGGTGAATCGTGTATTTTCATGGCTCTATCGGCAATGAGATTGATGCCGAGACGAGGCACCTCTTGATAGTAAGACATCAGGATTGGATGGCGATACCATCGTAGATTGGCACGATTTTTGCAAACTATTCAGTAGTATTTAATTAGAAAAGAAAGGTAAAAAGAGATATGACTAGTCAGTTTTCACCAAAAGTATCTGAAGTACTGGCATTCAGTAGAGAGGAAGCTACCCGACTGGCCAGCCGATCAGTTGGCCCGGAACATCTTCTATTGGGGATGCTCAGAGAAAAGAACAGCCTGGTACAAAATGTGTTTACACGATTGAATATCAATCTTCCAACCGTGAAAGCAGAATTGGAAAACCGGGTACGAATAGAAGAATTGAACGAACCCATCAACACGTCGGAACTCGTATTGAACGAACGAGCCAGCAACATTTTGAAGCTGGCCGTGCTGGAAGCGAGGATTCAACATACGCAGACGGTGGACGTGCATCACCTGTTGTTGGCCATCTTGCATGACCAAGCCAACAATGGAGCCAAAGAAGTTTTAGAAACAAACAACATGAATTACGAAGATACGCTGACCTATCTGCGGCGAATGGCAAAACCAACAAGCAGTAGACTTGATTTGCCAGACGAAGAAGAGGAAGCTGAGTTTGACTCCAGAGGACAGCAAACGGCTCATAACCAGGGCAATGCCGCGCCATCAACAACGACACAGTCGAGAAAAGGAAATGGCAAAACGCCTATCTTGGACAACTTCTCTACCGATTTGACACAAGCAGCAAGGGAGGGAAAACTGGATCCGGTGGTAGGAAGGGACAAGGAAATTCTACGCGTTATCGAGATTCTGGGACGACGAAAGAAGAATAATCCTATATTAATAGGTGAGCCGGGCGTCGGCAAAAGCGCCATTGTAGAGGGATTGGCACAACTGATTGCCAAGCACAAGACGTCTCCCGTACTATTTAACAAGCGAGTGGTAAGTCTAGACATGACAGCCATCGTGGCCGGAACGAAATACCGGGGACAGTTTGAGGAGCGTATTCGTGCCTTGCTGAAAGAATTGGAACAGAATCCTGACATCATCGTTTTCATTGACGAGATTCATACGTTGATTGGTGCGGGAAGCACCCCTGGAAGCATGGATGCCGCCAATATCATGAAACCAGCCTTAGCTCGTGGTGTGATTCAGTGTATTGGTGCCACCACATTGGATGAATACCGCAACTCGATAGAGAAAGATGGTGCCTTGGAACGCAGATTCCAAAAGGTGCTGATTGAGCCGACCACCACGGATGAAACGTTGCAAATACTGAAAAATATCAAGGAGAGATACGAACAACATCATCATGTTGAATACTCGGATGAAGCACTGTTGGCCTGTGTCAAGTTGACAGAAAGGTATGTAACCGACCGATTCTTCCCCGACAAAGCTATTGATGCCATGGATGAAGTGGGGTCGAAAGTGTTTTTACAACACGCTGAAGTACCTTCTTCTATCACCGACAAGGAAAAAGAAATCGATGCGGTGAAGATAAAAAAGCAAGAAGCTGTACGCAATCAGAACTTCGAATTGGCGGCCAGTTATCGAGATAAACAAACCGAATTGGAAATTGAGTTGGAAGACATGAACAAGCAATGGTCGTCTGGCAAGATGGATGAAAGGGTGAACATCACGGCAGACGAGGTTGCTGATGTAGTGTCAATGATGTCCGGTGTGCCTGTTCAACGCATGGCAGAAGCTGAAGGCGTAAGGTTGAAGGGAATGGCCAAAGAGCTGAAAGACGCAGTCATTGCCCAAGATCCTGCCATCGACAAGTTGGTGAAAGCCATACAAAGGAACCGCGTTGGATTGAAAGATCCGAACCATCCCATTGGTGCTTTCATGTTCTTGGGTCCTACTGGCGTAGGAAAGACCTATCTTGCTAAGAAATTGGCTGAGCACATGTTTGGTTCAACAGATGCGCTGATCAGGATTGACATGAGCGAATACACCGAAAGTTTCAATGTTTCGCGGCTCGTGGGAGCACCTCCTGGATATGTAGGATATGAGGAAGGAGGACAACTAACCGAGAAAGTTAGGCGCCATCCCTACTCCATTGTTTTGCTGGACGAAATAGAAAAGGCGCACGGTAACGTGTTCAATACGCTGCTGCAAGTATTGGATGAAGGACGATTGACGGATGGAAACGGTCGATTGGTTGACTTTAGAAACACCGTCATCATCATGACTTCGAACGCTGGTACACGCCAACTGAAGGAATTTGGCCGTGGTATCGGTTTCAATGCTGCCAACAATTTAGGTCCCAGCATGAATGATGAGGATAAGGAATACGCCCGTTCGATTATTCAAAAGAGTCTGAGCAAGCAGTTCGCACCAGAGTTTTTGAATCGTTTGGACGAAATCATTATCTTCGATCAGCTTGACTTGAATGCCATCAAGAAGATTATCAACATCGAATTGATGGGGCTGTTCAAACGCATTGAAGGCATGGGATACCACATTCATGTATCGGATAAGGCCAAAGAGTTTGTGGCAACAAAAGGTTACGACGTGCAGTTTGGTGCCCGTCCACTGAAGAGAGCCATTCAAACCTATATTGAAGATGGCGTTGCAGCACGCATTCTGTCGGGTGAACTCCACCCTGGTGACACCATCACCATTGAGAAAAAGCCAGGAAAAGATGAGCTGGTTTTCAAATAATCAGTGCAGGCTTCGAATAAAAACGAACAAACATTCATGAACAAAAAGTCCCAAAGGTGATTTTCATCTTTGGGACTTTTTGTTATATTTTGCACGGAAATGTGGAATCATCATTCCCATTCGATGGTCGAAGGCGGTTTCGAAGAGATATCGTAACAAACCCTATTCACCCCTTTCACCTTGTTGATAATCTCGTTAGACACCTTTGCCAAAAACTCGTATGGCAAGTGTGCCCAGTCGGCAGTCATAGCATCTGTGCTGGTAACGGCACGCAATGCGACGGGATGCTCGTATGTTCGTTCGTCCCCCATCACACCCACACTGCGAATGGTAGACAGCAATACGGTTCCGGCCTGCCACACTTTATCGTATAATGGCTCGCCATCCTCGCAAATCCAATCATGCAACGCACGAACATAAATATCGTCCGCCTCTTGTAAAATGGCAACTTTCTCGGGAGTAATGTCCCCAAGAATGCGAACTGCAAGGCCGGGTCCGGGGAAAGGATGACGCTTGATGAGATGCTCTGGCATCCCCAATTGGTACCCCACTCGGCGCACTTCGTCCTTGAACAGCCATTGAAGAGGCTCGCAAAGTTGCAGATGCATTTCCTTTGGAAGGCCACCCACGTTGTGATGACTCTTGATAACCATGCCGGTAATACTCAAACTTTCGATACGGTCAGGATAGATAGTTCCCTGCGCTAGCCACTTAGCATCGGTGATTTTCTTCGCTTCTGCATTGAACACCTCAACGAAGTCGCGGCCGATAATCTTGCGTTTTTGCTCTGGATCGGTCACCCCTTTCAAGTCAGCAAAGAACTTCTTGCTGGCATCAACGCCTATCACGTTCAGGCCAAGACCTTCATAAGCCTTCATGACATTGCTGAACTCATTCTTCCGTAACAAGCCATGATCAACGAAAATGCAGGTCAAATTACGACCAATGGCTTTGTTCAAAAGCGTTGCACACACAGAAGAGTCAACGCCACCACTCAGTCCTAAAATCACCTTGTCATTGCCCACCTTTTGTCGAATGCTCTCAACCGTACTCTCAATGAATGACGCAGGACTCCAAGTTTGCTGGCTACCACAGATATCTACCACAAAGTTTTTCAACAAAGTGGTACCTTGTGTGGAATGAAACACTTCGGGATGGAACTGAACAGCCCATGTTGGATTCTTCTCACTAGCGTACGCTGCATACTTCACCTCACCCGTACTGGCAATAACATGACAATCACTTGGAATGGCAGTAATGGTATCACCATGGCTCATCCACACCTGTGACTGTGGTTGAAAGTCCTTAAATAGCGGATTAGTTGCATCAAACTTTTCCAAATGAGCGCGTCCATATTCGCGCGTACCCGTGCTTTCTACCTTTCCACCATTGATGAATGAGATGAACTGAGCACCGTAGCAGATGCCCAAGACGGGATACTTACCTATGAAATCACTTAAGTCACACTTGAATGCCTCATGGTCATGCACCGAATACGGCGACCCACTCAGGATGACACCAATGACAGATTCGTCACCTTTAGGAAACTTATTATACGGTAATATTTCGCAGAAGGTATCCAGTTCACGCACTCTTCGGCCAATAAGCTGTGTAGTTTGTGAACCAAAGTCTAAAATGATAATTTTCTGTTGCATATTGATGATATTACTGGATACTGATTTGTAATGTCTAGAACGACACATTCTGCACAAGAACGAGCTAGCTTATTATTACAGGATGCCCCACTCTAATCTTCATGTCCTTCTATGGTACAAAGTTAAAGGTTTTCGAGCAAATAACAAAGGGGTGCGAAAAAAATGTCGTTGAGCAAACAATTTTAGGCGCAATTGCTGAAACCTCATATAAAAATCTTACTGACCTACCACCAAAAAATGGCATGCACAATCCTTGAAGTGCATGCCACTAATATGATGTTTCATAACTAAGTCGTTACAAAGCGACAACGAATCACGCCTGTAAATCTTTGTTTTTGGCAGCGTTTGACGTTGCTTTTTTATCCGAAACCTTAGCTTGAGTCTTGTCAGTATCTTCGTCCAGCTTAGCCTTGAGCTTATCACTGGCCGCCTCTATCTTTTCAATTTTTGTCTGCAAACGCAGGATTTCCTTCTCCTTTATCTCTATTTCTTCCCCCTGATTCTTGATGGTTGTCAACAGAGAATTCAACTCTTCATTATTGATTTCTTCAGGGTAAAGCGTATTCACCCGATTGATAAAGTCGCCCAAGATGTTCATATAATTGGTAAAGGCATCGAAAGGACTGCTGTAAATACCTCGATCCAATCCCACTCCAGACGATTTAGTGGTCATGAACCTGAAGTTGTTGCTGGCTTGTAAATAATCCCAATCCTGATTGATTCGCGGATCATTGGCAATTCTCACGCGATCAGCAACACTATAAAGCTTGTTGAATGCCTCTCGCTGCATGGGGTTTCCAAGCCAAGCACTCACATCCCTCTCCTCATCATTCCAGCTAATTGTATCTGGAACATCCAAGGCACCAACGCTCTGAGTGTTTGAACATATCTCATAAGGAGTAGAAAACACGATGTCTTTATGCTTTGCACAAAACGGCAATGCCTTCAAGAATTCAAGAATATTGCTGTCCAAGGGCTGCGACATCCCTATGGCAGACAGATTCATGAAGATATTGATTACCTGCTCTTTATCGGGAAGAGAGGCTATTCTGTTGATGTAATTGTCGGCAAACAAAGGATAACCTTCCCATGAACGGTTGTTGAAGCGCAGTGAGATGTCGTCACTCAACTCCACATCACGCAGCAAAAGCTTCAGTTTTGGCGCCAACGTACAATGATAAAGATAATGAGGCGATTTCCATCCCAGCACCTGTTTGGCACCCTCTGTCAGCATACCATCAAACCCCATCTGTGCCACTTGTAGTCCGATGTCATCACTGTAAATCAATGACGAATTACGAAGAACGCGCGGTTGTTGACCAAAATACTCTTTCATCTTCTGGCATTGGCGCTTCACCTCTGCTGCAAAACATTCCTCATTAATCAGCGATGACAGACCATGCGAATAGGGTTCGGCCAAGAACTCCACACATTTTGTCTCATTGAGTTCTTGCAATTTCTCAAGCACTTGCGGTGCATGAATCTCCATTTGCTCAATCGCCACACCTGAAAGAGAAAAGGCCACCTTGAAATATCCATGGTGCGTCTTAATCATGTCCAACAGGGTGTTGAGGGCCGGCATGTACGATTGATTGGCAATCTCCGTCATAGACCGCTCATTCTCATAGTCATCATAATAATAATGGTCGGTACCAATGTCAAAAAAGCGATAACGCTTCAGATGCCTAATCTGATGTATTTCGAAATATAGACAAATTGTTTTCATTGTTATTTATAGGTTTTTCGTTATTTCACACATATCTATCACACTTAACGCCAGCCCATTGTACGCTCGTAAAGTTCTCTAATCCATGCTCCTACCTTCTCCCACGTAATCTGATCCACCTCTTTCTTTCCCTCTGTTTGCAGGTAGGTGAACAGACTTTCATTGTGACAAATGGAGTAGATGGCATCTGCCAGGGCATGGATGTCCCAATAGTCAACTTTGATACAGTTGGTCAGAATTTCGGCACATCCGCTCTGCCTGGAGATGATGGAGGGTGTGCCACATTGCATAGCCTCTAAGGGTGAGATGCCAAACGGCTCGCTCACAGACGGCATGACATAAACGTCAGAAGCCTTCAAACACTCGTATACCTGTTTACCACGTAAGAATCCAGGAAAATGAAAGCGATGTGCAATACCTCGCTGAGCCGCCAGATAAATCATCTGATCCATCATGTCGCCTGACCCCGCCATGCAAAAACGTACATTGTGTGTGCGATGAAGCACCATATTAGCTGCCTCCACAAAATATTCAGGACCTTTCTGCATGGTCAAACGTCCTAGAAAAGTGACGACTTTCTCTTTCCCCCGGTGGTCCGCGCGAGGGATATCTTGCAATTCTTGCCGCAGTGGATAAACAGCATTGTGCACCGTAAAGCACTTTCTGGGATCCTGATGATACTGATTAATAACCGTCTGTCGGGTCAGCTCACTCACACACATGATACAGTCGGCATTGTCCATTCCGTTTTTCTCCATGCCATAAACGGTTGGATTCACCTTGCCCCGACTACGGTCAAAGTCGGTTGCATGCACATGAATGCAAAGTGGTTTACCGCTCACTTGCTTCGCATGGATTCCGGCAGGATAGGTCAGCCAATCGTGCGCATGGATAATGTCAAAGTCAAGTGAACGGGCAACCACGCCCGCCACAATGGAATAGTTATTGATCTCTTCATGCAGATTGTCGGGATAACGACCTGAAAAATCCAAACATCCCAAGTCGTTAACATTCATGTAATTGAAATCAGCATAAATGTGATCCCTGAATCGATAATACTCCTGATAGTCAGTGATGTTGCCTATCCTACTTTTCACATAGTCAGCATCCACGTCACGCCAGGCAATGGGCACGTTGTTCATGGCAACCACATGGGCGTTCGACTGATCTTCGTCACCCCATGGCTTTGGCAGACAGAAGGTAATGTCCATGTCTCCCTGCGCTTTCAGTCCTTCGGTGATACCAAAACTGGCCGTACCCAGACCACCGAGGATATGAGGAGGATACTCCCATCCAAACATCAATACTTTCATTTGTTCATCCTCCTTTTCAATATTTATACTTTTCTAACAACTCCAACGTGCGCAACACCTCTGCCACGTTCATGGCATACGAGATGGCTCCACGCCCATAGAACGGCGGATTGCCATCAAACAACTCGGGAATCGTACCCAAACAGTGCTGCATCATCTCGTCCTCATAGCCCACCATCTGACGCTCGATGAAACTCAATCGCGTTCGTTTGTACAATTTCAGACACGCTTCCATGTAAAAACCACCCAGCCAAGGCCATGCCGTTCCCTGATGATAGGCATGGTCGCGCTGCGTCTGCGGCCCCACATACATAGGGTTGTAACCATTGCTTTTGGGTGACAACGAACGCAATCCTTTTGGGGTTAGCAGTTCTCGTGTACAAACATCCAACACATTTTTCTTCTGCTCTTGTGTCAGCGGTGAATAATCAAAGGCAACAGGGAATATCATATTGGGTCGAACGCTCCAATCGATTCGTCCATCATCCACATAATCAAACAGATAACCGTGTTCGTTATAGAAGGTATTCACAAACGATTCCTGGCATTTTGTCGCCAAAGCTTCATAATGATCTACAGTTTTTAGGTCTCCGCTTTCTTCTGCCAGGGCTGCCACATACTTCAGTGCATTGTACCATAGCGCATTAAACTCAACGATGTACCCCGAACGTGGCACAACCGGACTGCCATTTGCGATAGAGTTCATCCATGTCACTGGCTTATCTCTGCCATTCGACTTGAGCAGTGCATTACTCTCGAGGCTGAGATTAGGATGGCGTCCAGACTCGATGAAATCCACGATTTTCAACACAAATTGATAATACCGACTGATACATTGCTCCATTCCAGCTTCCTTACCGTATTGTTGAATGGCCCATACTGCCCACAACAACACGTCGGGTTGCTCTATCTCATATATTTTTACGGTCAACAGCCTGCCTTCCATAAACTCGGTGAGACCTCTCATGGCCGTTGCCATCACCAGCTCAAAATAGTCTTGTTCCTCGATAGACAAGGTCAATCCAGGCAGGGCGATAAACGTGTCACGCGCCCTACACTTAAACCAAGGATAACCAGCCAGAATGTACCGTTCGTCTTCAGACGTACGATTGTGGAACTGATGGGCAGCGTTGACCAGACAATGAAAGAAATTGTCACGCGGACTACGATCCTCTACTTCTTTGTCGAACAGCTGTTGCAGAGCTTGCGGATCACAGGAAGAGGTAGATGCCGAGAACACGACCCGCTCTCCTTTCTTGATGTTCAGTTCGAAATATCCGGGCACATAGAGATCTTCATTGGACGCATAGCCACGCTCACGTTCTTTAGGATACTCCACCCCACGATACCAATCGGGCTGGAACACAAACTCATTGTCTTTAGAGAACTGCATAAACAGCTCGGGATAACCTGGATACATACAGGTCTTGATGCCCTTGTCCACTTGCGCAAAGTCTCTGCTGGCCGTCGCATTTTCGTGCGTAAACTGTCGAACGCTACGGAATGCCAAGAAAGGGTTGAAACGCAAGGTGGTTTCAGAGTGTGCGTCCAACAGCGTATAGCATATCAAGATTCGATCTTCGTAGTGCTGGAAAACCACCTCTTTCTTCAACAACACTCCACCTACCCGATAGATGGTCGTAGGAACTTTGTCACAATTGAACTCGCGAATATACTTGTGTCCATTCGGACTAAAATGATCGCCCTGATATTTGTGCAAACCCAGGTTGAAGGCTGCACCATGCTGGATGACTGTAACATCCAGCGACGACAACAACACATGATTATCATCGTCTAGTTCGGGAATGGGAACAACCAACAAGCCGTGATACTTGCGGGTGTTGCAATCCACAATGGTGGAACAGGAATAGGCTCCCGACCGATTGGTACGCAGCAATTCTCTCTGAAGAGATTCCTCCAAATTAGTCATGAAAGCCCGTTCAAATTTAAGATAGCTCATAGGCCTATTAAGATATAATATTGGTCTGTTACTAGATTTAACGGCCGCAGCAAACTACATTTCTGCGTGTTTGACGGCGGATTCAAAGTTAGTCATTTTTCAATTGAAAGCAAAATAAAATCGAACTTTATTTGTAAAATTCATCTTATTTCGCTCTGGATGAGCAACAAATGTGGTTTTCTCTCTTGTCTGTCGGTGTTAGTAGACAACGTGGTTCCAGCATTATTCACAAGCATGTTTTCACCAATATCATTTCCGTAAAAAAACAATGCAGATACAGGTACGCAGACGGATGTAACGCCCAAAAACCAGTTCTGCGAACGTTGGTAAACAAAACTCAATGGGTTTGGTGCACAAAGTCAATGAGTTTGGAGGCCAAAATCAATGGGTTTAGAGGCCAAACTCAATGAGTTTGGAACCAAAACGCATAGGACTTGAATCGCGACAGCAAAAAAAAGAGAAGAGATTAGTCGGGCAACAAGAAATTGATGGCTTCGGGTTCTATCGACAACGTGAATTTTCCAACCGGCGTCTTCATCAGTCTGCCATCAATGCCCACCATGGCATGTTCGGCCGTAAACACCTCCACTTTTTTGGTACGATAAGGGTGTACACTCTTGTGATTGAGAAACTTACCTCGCAAGAACAAGTAGATACCCTCAAAAAGCTGCGTCATTTCGGGATGATAGACCAAAGAAACATCCAGCTGACCGTTGTAGGGAACGGCGTTTGGCGTTTGGCCATACCCCAGCGAGTTGCCCACGCACACCGTCATTACCTTACGCTTAATGACATCAGTGTTGATCTTAAGATGCATTCTATAGTCCAGTCGTTGGAAGATTAACAAGGCGAAAGAAAAAAAGAACGACAGGGTTCGCGACCCAAATAAGCGGCGTGTTTTGCGGCGCAAGTTCATGATGGCTGCTATGAAGCCGATGTTCACACAATTCAAGAAATAGCGCCTGCACGCCTCACCATTTTTATTAGTGTACCGCATGCAACCCAAATCCAGTTTCTTGACACGGTGTTTTTTCAGCGCTTTGATGATACGCTCTTCCTCACCTTCCCGCATATTCCAGAAATGGGCAAAGTCGTTCATAAGTCCATTGGGGATAAGTCCTAAAGAAATCTCGTCACGCAGCTGTGAATCAGTCTGCATCATGCAGTTGATGGTGTCATTGAGAGCCGAGTCACCACCAACGATGACAATCGTCTTGTACCCCGAATTGATGAACATCTTGACCAGGCGACTCACGCTTGCGGAATTCTCGCTTTGCACATAGTCGTATTCCACCCCATTGGCCTTCAGGCTTCTTTCGATGCGCTCCCAATGTTTTTGTGGTCTTAAAGCATTGCTCTTGGGGCAGTAAACAATTCCCCACCGTTTGTTGTCAATAGCCATATATCTCTTTCGTTCTTATTATTTTTTCTTCCATGGGCAGCGTCGCGTCAAGCCAATGGATGACGAACCCGCGCCGTTCCATCCCTCTGAACCAAGTCATTTGTCGCTTGGCAAACTGATGGATGGCAATTTCGAGTTGCTGAAACATCTCGTCATAGGTAGTTTTTCCGATGACATACTCGGTTACATACTTATATTCCAATCCGTAATAGATTAGATTTTCGAACGGTATACCTGAAACCAATAACCCTTGAATCTCCTCAATCATGCCGTTTTCCAATCGGTGTTTCAGTCTGTCAGTAATCTTTTTCCGGCGTTCTTCCCTGTCAATACGCAGTCCAATGATGCATGCGTCAATGGGTGGCAGTGCGCGTTGGGGCATGGGATGCTGCAATAGATGGGTTTCAATCTCAATGGCCCTGATGGTGCGCTGCGCTGTATCTACGTCAGATTGATTGTGCATCACCGAATGGTTTTTATGCTTCAAATCAATCAATATGTCCGTCAATTCGGCCAAAGACTTGCCGCTTAGCTGCTGCCTCAGATGCTCATTCTGGGGCACGGGCGACAGCGCATAACCTTTCAACACGGCTTCTATGTACAGACCAGTGCCGCCACAGAGGATGGGAATGATGCCTCTGGAAACAATATCCTCGTATGCTGCATGAAAATCTTGCTGATACCGGAACAGATTGTACTTCTCTCCAGCATCTACAATGTCAATCAAATGATAGGGAATTTGCTTGTGAACGACATAGTCAGAGAGGTCTTTGCCTGTACCGATATCCATCCCTCGATACACCTGTCGGCTGTCGGCGCTAATGATTTCAGCACCGATGTCGGCTGCAAGATGGGCTGCAAATGCCGTTTTCCCACTGGCCGTTGGACCTAAGATTGTTAACATCTTCACGCGACAAATATACTAAAAAAAAGCCGTTCGAGCTATCTCGAACGGCTTATTTATCGTTAAACGACTAATTTTGATTAGCCATTAACCTTTGCCATGTGCTTGATCAACTCAACAACCTTGTGTGAGTAACCAATTTCATTATCGTACCAAGATACAACCTTTACGAAGGTGTCTGTCAAAGCGATACCTGCCTTAGCGTCGAAGATAGAGGTACGTGGGTCGCCCAAGAAGTCAGAAGAAACAACAGCCTCTTCGGTGTATCCAAGAATACCCTTCAGTTCGCCCTCAGAAGCGTCCTTCATAGCCTTGCAAATCTCGTCGTATGAAGCTGGCTTAGCCAAGTTAACGGTCAAGTCAACAACAGAAACATCCAAAGTAGGAACACGCATTGACATACCTGTCAGCTTGCCGTTCAACTCAGGAATCACCTTACCTACAGCCTTAGCAGCACCTGTTGAAGAAGGAATGATGTTGCCAGAAGCGGCACGACCACCACGCCAATCCTTCAAAGAAGGACCATCAACAGTCTTCTGTGTAGCGGTAGTAGAGTGTACAGTAGTCATCAAACCATCGGTGATACCAAACTTGTCGTTCAACACCTTAGCGATAGGAGCCAAGCAGTTGGTGGTGCAAGATGCGTTAGAAACGAACTGTGTACCCTTCTCATACTTCTCGTGGTTTACACCGCAAACAAACATTGGAGTGTCATCCTTAGAAGGAGCTGACATCACAACATATTTGGCACCAGCCTGGATGTGAGCCTGTGATTTCTCTTTGGTCAAGAACAAACCTGTTGACTCCACAACATATTCTGCTCCAATCTCATCCCACTTCAAGTCAGCGGGGTTGCGTTCTGCAGTCACACGAATCTTGTTACCGTTTACAATCAGTTCAGACTTCTCAACGTCATACTCGATTGTACCGTTGAACTGACCGTGCATGGTGTCATATTTCAGCATGTATGCCAAGTAATCAACTGGGCAAAGGTCGTTAATACCTACAACTACTACGTCTTTTGCATTAGCTTCTTCCAAAGAAGCACGGAAAACGAAACGACCGATACGGCCAAATCCGTTAATACCAATTTTAATCATTTTACTTTTAGTTTATTTATTAAAGGGTTAAAATATAAATCACAGAAATGATTGCTATCCTGATGACAGAATCTCTCATCGTGTCATGAAACAACGAAAAAAACGAACGTCAAGTAACAATTATCCTTTATTTGTATGCAAAGTTACAATTTATTTTCTATATTTGCATGTGATTCATGTATTAAATAATATAAAAAAGCCTTGTTATTCGATAACTTTCCAGAATATAACTATTGAAAAAGAACAATGACAAGTCTACATGACAAAATATCAATTATTACAATAACAAAAGATAATTATGAAGAAATTTTTTCATGAGTTCAAAGAATTTGCCATGCGTGGCAATGTAGTTGACATGGCGGTCGGTGTAATCGTTGGAGGTGCTTTTGGCAAAATTGTTACATCCCTCGTGAACGATGTCATCATGCCTCCTATTGGTTTTCTGCTTGGCGGTGTCAACTTTAAAGACTTGAGTATCAAACTGGGCGAGAAACTCTCAGAAGATGGCAAGACCATGGAAGCCGTAACGTTGAACTATGGCAACTTTATTCAGCAGACTGTAGATTTCTTGATTATCGCCTTCTGTGTATTCTTGCTCGTTAAAGCAGTCATGAAAATTGTGAAGAAGAAAGAAGCAGAACCCGCACCTGCAAAACCTGAACTCACAACAGAAGAGAAACTCTTGACGGAGATTCGTGACTTGCTGAAGAACAAATAAGCAAAATTCTTCGTTTACACACAAGAAACAAGTGGGTAGGTCAATCATCATCACATATCTACCTAAAGATAACAACGGATGCTTCACGATGAAACATCCGTTGTTTTCTTCATCTTTCACGCACAAAGCCAACGGCTGGTACGCAGAAAGTCAACCCACTGGTGTGACCTTCAACGCCGACTAATCTTTCAAAGAATAAGTAATGGTGGTCACCACTCTTACTTTTTTGATGTAAGGAGTGTTGGAATCACGGTTTTCTATGGAGAACTGTCCTTGATCAGCACTGGTAATCTTGTTCAGTTTGCTGCGACTGTTTTCGGCAAATTGCTGGGCTGTTTTCTCAGCATTATCAATGGCTTCCTCCATCATCTTGGGTTTCATGGCCGCGAAAGATACATACTCGTACTTCACGGGATTCTCATATCCACCATCCACAATGGCCACTCCTTCCTTCAGTAAGCTGCCTTGCTTGGCGATAATGCTTCTCACCAACTTCACTTTCTTCGAGGTTACGGTTATCGATGAGGTGATGTTATAGCGATAACGCGACTCATTGTTGGAATATTGATTGGCATTCATATCTATCACGGAAGGTGCGTTAACGCTGATTTCGCTTTCAGAAATACCGTTACTCAGCAAGAAGTTCTTGATGATTGTCTGTGTGTTGGCAATGTTCTTATATAGCTGTGGCAGGTCGTTTCCAATTTCTTTTGACAGGATGGGCCATGTCACTTTGTCCGCCTCGACCTCTTTTTCTGACAATCCCTTTACCGTTACCTTGTTGTCTTTGTTCACAAAGTTATCGATACCGCCCTTTATCGCAAATCCTAAAACGACGATACTGAAGGCGATGAGTGCCGCAGATAAAACTTGTCCTTTCATATTTTTATGTTTTTGATGAATCATTCTGTATGACACAAATATAGGATTTTCATTTCAATTGCATGCGCGAATGGGATGAGATATGGGCGTAATTAAAAATAAATAACCTTTCGTCAAACATTATAACACATCAAATAGAAAGAGGAAAATATCTCACACGAGGGGCTGTCAGTTTCTTCCTAAAAGAGAAAGGCAATGAGATCGGAATCCAAGAAAAACCAACTAATATATTTTGAAGTATGCACTGTTTAGGCTAACTTTGCAGGCAAAACGCAGAAAGGCTTTGCATCTTTGAATCTAATAGATAGAATACGCTCTGCTCATTCTGTGTAGTCATCAACTTTTAGTAAGACAAAAACCGTGCATATAGCCATCGCAGGAAACATAGGAAGTGGCAAAACAACCCTCACAAACATGTTGGTTAAACATTATGGGTGGACGCCTAAATTGGAATCGGTAGACATCAATCCATACTTGGACGACTACTATCGGTCCATTGAACGATGGGCTTTCAACCTTGAGGTTTACTTCTTGAAGCAACGATTTCATGACTTACTGGATATAGCTCAATCAAAAGAAACCGTCGTACAAGACCGTTCGATATACGAAGGGGTATATGTTTTTGCCACCAACAATCGAGATATGGGGCATTTGTCTGACAGAGATTTCAATACATACATGGAATTGTTTGAGGCTATGATGATGGCTGTCAAACTTCCAGACCTCATGATTTACCTTCGTTCGTCTGTCCCTAACCTGGTTGGGCACATCCAAAAGCGCGGCCGAGACTACGAACAGACCATTCCACTGGAGTATCTTACCAACCTGAACGAACGTTACGAAGATTTTATTCTCAACAAATACCAAGGAAAAAAGCTCATCATTGAGGCGGACACGCTTGACTTTGAGCACAATCCGAAAGACTTTTCAGAAATCATCGACAAGATAGACGCGCAACTATTCGGCCTCTTTGGCAATCTGTAATCACAACGCAGCGTCTTTTCAACATATCAACAATCACTCTATTCACACAACAAACACTCATTCATCATGCACATAGCCATTGCTGGAAACATAGGAAGCGGCAAGACAACCCTCACTACCATGCTTGCCAAACGATATAATTGGATACCACAATTTGAGCCAGTAGACAACAATCCGTATCTGGACGATTTCTATGCCGACATGACACGATGGTCGTTCAACCTGCAAATCTACTTTCTCAACAAGCGATTCAGAGACGTAGTCGCCATCAGCAAGAGCCACGATACCATCATTCAAGACCGCACCATCTTTGAAGATGCCTGCATCTTCGCACCCAACTTGCACAGCATGGGTATGATGAGCGACCGCGACTTTGACAACTATACAGACCTTTTCAATCTCATGATGTCGCTCGTGAAGTTGCCTGATCTCTTGATTTACATTCGTTCGGGGATTCCAAACCTGGTTTCTCACATCCAAAAACGTGGTCGCGAATTTGAGAAATCCATCCGAATAGACTACTTACAGGGTCTCAACACGCTCTACGAAAACTGGATTAGCACGTACAAAGGGAACCTCATGATTGTTGATGGCGACCGTCTTAATTTCAAAGAAAACCCGCAAGATTTCAAGGAGATTACAGATATGATTGACGACCGACTTTATGGTTTGTTCCCGCTTGACGTGAAATAGCACCGACACGGCCATGCCTTAAATGATAGAGAACAAGGGAATGCGATTGTTAGGGCATGGCATTTCCAAAATCATTGTTTCACTCTTCTATACCAATGCTTGAGAGCTGGGCGCGGAACACCTAGTGACACAAGACGGTCAAGGTCTTCTCTTGCCTTTTCAGTCTTGCCCAATTGAATGCGCAGTTCGGCTCTGTTCAGCAGATAATCAGTATTTTTCTGATCCCTTTTGATGGCCTCTGAATAATCGTATTCGCCCAACTCAAGCATCCCCTGCTCTACTTCAATTCCCGCACGAGCGGCATAAGCCACCGCACTGTCGGCATGCTGACTCACCAACAGGTTAATCTGATTAAGTGCTTCCGTATGGTGTTTGTCCTTCTGATTGAGCAAAGCCAGACCTAAGAGCGCAGAAAAATGTCCGGGAACTCTTTGCAACAGATGCTCATAATCAAGTCGGGCAAAATTATATCTCCCCAATTTTTGATTGGCGAAAGCCCGATAATACAAGGCAGCGATGTTGTGCTGATCCTTACTTAGCACCCTATCATACTCGTCTTTAGCATACTGCCACTGCTCTAATTGTAAATTCCACGCAGCCTTTTTCAACCGCAAGTCCACACTGTCAGGATGATATTCCAAGGCTTCGGTGGTCTTCTTCAAACTATCACGCAACGCTTCACGCTGTTGTGCAAAACCGTTTAAAGGCAAAAGAGACATGAAAAAGAGTACGAAAACAGACAAGATGCACGCCTTTTCCCTGAAAGGAAAAGCATCTAAAGTACATCTCAACATGCTGATAAAATCCCTCATAACAGTCTCTTTTTCACTATGTTATACCAAAATCTCTATCGTATTCATTAAGAAGAGTGTCCATTCGTCAAAACGGAACAGACTCTGCTGGAGGCAAATCTCCTAAAGGTGTGGACTCTGGAGGTGGGAATCCTCCATTAAGACGCGACTCCATAAACTCCCCACCTTCTGGAATTGGCATCGAATAACCTTCGTCCAAGTTCTCGAAACGCGTATACTCGCCACGGAAATTAAGCAGCACATCGCCCGTCGCACCTTTACGATGCTTGGCTATGATGATTTGAGCTTTACCTCGTAAGTCCACCCCATTGTTGTCTTCATACAACCGATAATACTCCGGTCTGTGCACAAACAGCACCAAGTCGGCATCCTGCTCAATGGCACCCGACTCACGAAGGTCACTCAACTGCGGTCGTTTTCCCTCCAATCCGTCACGATTCTCCACGTTACGGCTCAACTGTGACAGAGCCAGTACTGGAATATCCAGCTCTTTTGCCAGTCCCTTCAGCGAGCGAGAGATGGTAGAAACCTCCTCCTGACGGTTGCCAAACCGCATGCCATTGGCATTCATCAGCTGCAAATAGTCTATCATGATAATCTTTACGCCTTTCTCTCTGACCAGCCTACGCGCCTTGGTTCTTAGCTCAAAGATACTCAGTCCGGGCGTGTCATCAATATAAATAGGTGTACCCATCAGGTTTCTCACTTTCGTATCAAAACGTTTCCATTCATCAGCAGTCAATTGTCCACTCAGAATCTTGTTGCCCGCAATCTCACAAGTGTTGGATATTAAGCGGTTTACCAACTGTACATTGTTCATTTCCAGTGAGAAAAAGGCAATAGGTTCATGATGATCTACAGCGATATTCTTAGCAATAGAGAGTGCAAACGATGTTTTTCCCATGGCCGGACGACCCGCAATAATCACCAAGTCAGACTTCTGCCAGCCACTTGTAATGCCATCCAGTTTGGTATATCCAGAAGGTATTCCCGTTAAATCACCTGTGTTAGCGGATGCCTTTTGCAGTATTTCCGTTGCTTGAGCTATCACAGGATCAATTTGCGTATAGTCCTTCTTCATGTTGGTTTGTGACAACGTGAAGAGGTCACTTTCGGCTTCTTGCATCAACTCATCTATATCCTGCGACTCATCAAACGCCTTGGTTTCGATGACACTGGCATAAGAAATCAACTGACGAGCCAGCGATTTCTGCGAAAGTATTTTGGCATGATACTCGATGTTGGCTGATGACGCAACCTGTGCACTAAGCTCCACCACATAAGCAGCACCACCTATCTCATCCAAAGTTCCCTCTCTTTTCAGCTGATCGGTCACGGTGATGATGTCAACAGGCTTCTCCTCCATCGTCAACGACTGGATGGCATGGAAAATCTTCTGGTGCCTTGGCTCGTAGAATGACTCAGGACGAAGAATCTCGGAAATGATGGAAAAAGCGTCTTTGTCTATCATCAGTGCCCCCAGAACAACTCGTTCTACATCAGTTGCTTGTGGCTGAACATGTGCATAAGAATTGTCTATCGGTGCCGGACGCTTGTTTTTGGTAGTGGCCATGGTTGAAGTATTTTATTGTTTTACCAACTTGGGAATGCAAATGTATAAAAAATAGTTCAACTATCGCCCATCGGCGTTCATCTTTTTACATTCCACACCGCTCTACAGCAATCATGACAAAGTGGAATAAAATCTTACAATTCGTTTTGCTATCTTATTGATTTAGTATATCTTTGTCAGCAAAAACACAAATATTACTTATGGAAGACAAGCAAAAAGAGTCTGTGCAATTACCTGAAAATGCTTTCAGGGAATTGAAAGAAGGAGAAGAGTATCAACCCATCATGCATGCAAACCAAACCTACCCCGAGGTCAATGCGTGGTCAGTGACATGGGGTATCCTCATGGCGATGTTGTTCTCAGCCGCCGCAGCCTATCTGGGTTTGAAGGTAGGACAGGTGTTTGAGGCAGCCATCCCCATTGCCATCATCGCCGTAGGCGTGTCAACAGCCGCCAAGCGAAACAAGGCACTTGGTGAAAATGTGATTATCCAAAGCATCGGAGCCTGCTCGGGTGCAGTGGTGGCTGGAGCCATTTTCACCCTGCCCGCCATTTACATTCTTCAAGCCAAGTACCCCGAAATGAGTGCATCGTTCATGAAAATCTTTATGAGTTCGGCACTGGGAGGAGTCATCGGCATTCTATTTCTGATTCCTTTCCGCAAATATTTCGTGAGCGACATGCATGGAAAATATCCATTCCCCGAAGCCACTGCCACCACACAAGTGCTCGTGAGCGGTGCCAAAGGCGGGTCGCAGGCCAAGCCATTGCTTATGGCCGGACTGGTTGGTGGGCTTTATGACTTCATCGTAGCCACCTTCGGATGGTGGAACGAGAACTTTACCACCCGCGTTTTCGGCTTGGGTCAGCAGCTGGCCGATCAAGCCAAACTGGTCTTCAAGGTAAACACCGGCGCAGCCGTAATGGGTCTTGGCTACATCATCGGACTGAAATATACCTTTATTATCTGTATGGGTTCGTTCGCCGTTTGGTGGCTCATCGTGCCAGGACTATCATTGTTGTTTGGCGACACCATCTTAAACATCGGTGGCACCAACCTCACCATGACGGTGGGCGAGATGTCTCCCGAGCTGATTTTCACCACCTACGGCAAGAGCATCGGTATCGGTGGCATTGCCATGGCGGGCATCATTGGCATCATCAAGAGCTGGGGTATCATCAAAAGTGCCGTTGGACTGGCAGCTAAGGAGATGAAAGGCCAAGGTGAGGTGACGAAAGAAGAGATACGCACACGCAGGGACATCTCGTTCCGCGTCATTGCCATCGGCTCCATTGCCGCCATTCTTATCACCTTCGCATTCTTCCTTTTAGGCGTAATGCACAACTTTACGCATGCGCTGATTGCCATTCTTTTAGTGGCCATCATTGCCTTTTTGTTTACCACCGTGGCCGCCAACGCCATTGCCATCGTAGGCAGCAACCCGGTATCGGGAATGACCTTGATGACACTTATCTTGGCCAGCGTGGTGATGGCAGCCGTGGGACTCAACGGTCCCGAGGGCATGGTAGCCGCCTTGATTATGGGAGGCGTGGTGTGTACCGCTCTCTCCATGGCCGGTGCGTTTGTCACTGACCTGAAGATTGGCTATTGGTTGGGAACGACGCCAGCCAAACAAGAAACTTGGAAGTTCTTGGGAACCCTGGTGAGTGCGGCAACCGTAGGCGGCGTAATGATGCTGCTCAATCAGACTTACGGCTTCGATCCGGCACAACAAGGGCATCTGGTGGCACCGCAAGCCAATGCCATGGCAGCTGTCATCGAGCCCTTGATGAATGGTGCGGGCGCACCTTGGATCTTATACGGCATAGGTGCTTTGCTGGCCATCATCCTCACTTTGCTCAAGATTCCCGCATTGGCATTCGCATTGGGCATGTTCATTCCGTTGGAACTCAACACGCCCCTCCTCATCGGTGGCGCTATTCACTGGTTTATCACCACGTGCAGCAAAAATAATGAAGTGAACAAACAACGCGGAGAGAAGGGTACGCTGCTTGCCAGCGGCTTCATCGCCGGCGGTGCGTTGATGGGCGTTTTGAGCGCATTGCTGCGCTTTACGGGCTTCAACCCCATCAATCCCGACTGGCTTGCCAACCCCTTGTCCGAATTGCTGTCACTGGCCGCTTACCTGCTATTGATTAGCTATTTCATCTTAGCTACTCGCAACAAGAGCAAGGCTTAAACATTGGATGGCAGTCTGGTGCAGGATTCCAAGCCCAGACTGCCATTTCACATTTACATTGAACCGCATCGTTTCATGTAGGTTTATCTTTGTGAATTTTCTTGACAACACATCTTCTCATGCTTGGCTTATTTGCAAACGAACACAGGTTTGTTTGCAAATAAGCCAAGCATGAGCATTTTTCGCAGTTCACTGACACACAAGATATTACGAATCTTTCAGCCGCTTGCGCACCAGAATTCAACCATTTTTCAGTCAAAAAGCATGTCTTTATGCCCCCAATTTGCCTGTAATTGACTGGCAATAGCATGCATAGAACCCGGTAAAAGGATGCTTCTTGTGTAGTGAAACCATTGCTTTTACCATAAAACACGATTTTTCTTTCCACATCATCCCCTATTTGCATCCTCTTTACCTATCAATTTTTTCTATATTGAAACTTTTCAAGAGCCGATTTAAGGGCTGTTTTTGAGATAAAAAATTGACATTTTTGTGCGAGAAATCCGGAGGGGGCGGCTTGCATTCTTACGAAATTCGACATTTCTGAATCATGAAGAATAGCGCGTAGTGATTACTGACTTCATCGCTGCGTCACCAGGTTCGATTCAAACGCATAGGCCCTCTGGGCATTGCACTGTGTAAATATTGGTCAAGATAGCTATGGGCTGAAAGGTCAAAAGCCTATAGTCCAAGGGCATTATACAGCAAACACTTTGACGAGCAATGGCGGGGCGTAGCCCCAAAAGCTTATAGCCCAAGGCAACGCCTTGGGTAAACGTGTGAGAAAGTGTACGCCCTACAGGGTAGGGTGTTCAAAATCGCTTTAAAATCCTGCGCATTTTTTACCAATGGTATTG
>CAUPIT010000009.1:0-138484 GCA_963511375.1 uncultured Prevotella sp.
GGCGGTCATTAGAAAATGACAAGAAGCTTTTTCTAATGACCGATTTGGGTTTAAATTCGTCTCTGCCAACCCTGTAGTTTCCATCTGCATAAAAGCTACCTGGGTGACAAATGGGAAATTATGATAGATATAATCAGCCAACTGTGGCAATCTCTTATAGGTCTGTTTGTGGATAACCACCCTCAAACCTATCTGTTGCCCGAACTGTGCCAAATTATATAAACCTTGAACCGTTTTGTAAAATGTCTTAGCTCCTACTATATGATTATGGATAGAAGCTGTATCTGAAAAGATAGGAATGTCTATTTGTAAATCATGATGGTTGCAAGCTGCTAACTTTGCAGCGTAGTCAATATCAGCAAATTTCACTCCATTGGATAGTATGCTTATGGCAGCTTTTGGACATGATTTTTTTATTTGGCGTATAATCTCAAATAATCTGTCACCAATCATAGTTGGCTCACCACCAGTAATTCCGACTTCTTCTGTATTCTTATCGAACAGTTTAATCAAATTCAGATTAAAATCAGTTCTGTCCTTCTCTTGCTGCACTGGAGGTTGTGGACACATGATACAGCAATGATTGCAACGAGCAGTAGCAAAGATAGCATTGGATGCAGAATTGATTTCATATAGAAAACACACCTCTCCATTTGGAGTGATGTTTATCACATCACCTTCGTTGAAGTCAGAAATATTGCCAACTTTTATATATGATGTAGATGTGTTGCCTGAGAAATCATGTACTGAAATGATAGCCTTGTAACCTTTTGGCATATTCTGCTCATTGGTCACAAGGATATATGCTGAACGGTTAAATATATTTTTACCGCTAAGTGTTACTCGTCCAAGAAGTTCCTGTGAGTTAGAGTTGTATAACGACTTTATTTTTTTCATATCTCACTATTTTATCCAAGACCAAAATATTCTATTTATCTCAGGGTCATGCTTTTGAAGAAGTTCAAAGAGGTAATGCATAATAGCTTTGTTCTTCTTGCACATCTCGTTTGTAGGACGATGGCCAACCATATCTCCTTGCTCTGACGTGTTTCTTACTGGGTCCGCACCACAGTAAGGTTGAAATACGCATTCTGCGCACTCTGGCAAGCATTCATTACAAGCATTACTGATTATCTCATGCAGTTTTTCTCCATTGAACATGTTTTGGTATGAATCCTCGTTTACATTACCAAGTCTGAAATAATAGTTCTTGAAGCGAGCCATCATTCTTCCTTCGTCAGCAACGTACACGCTACCATCATAATCATATATTGCTCCAGCTATGCCAACACCTGCAGGAGATTGCAAGTCTACGAACCCCGTTGCGAAAGGTGTGAGAATCCTACGCAGAAGCAAGGCTGCATACCCTTCTACAAAGAATGTTCCTTTCTTGTTTAGTTCAATGATATAATCCAGTCCCTCTTTGTAGTTTGTTACAAAATCTTCTATCGGATAGGCAATCTTATCCTTATGCTGTTTTGCAAAGCCGTAAGGATTCAGAGCTCTTAGGAAAATATTATGGAATCCCAATCTGATGTATTCGTCTATGATGTCCTTGAATCTTCCGAGGCTATACTTTGATGTTGTCATTAAAGCGGATGCACATTCATCATCTCCCCAAATACCACGAATCATTTGTAGATTTTTCTCAAAGATAGCATGGTGGTCAAGATTCTTGTTTTGGAGAGGTCTGTTAGTGTCATGCAAATCTTTTGGACCATCCAAAGATGTAGAAATCATACAATTATGCTTCTTTAGGTACTTGACCATCTTCTCATTGAGCAAAGTAAGATTGGTGCAGATGACAAATTCTAATTCACGTTTCTTGAATAAGTTTTGCCATTCAGCTTCTTCTATGATATATTTCACCATTTCAAAATCGGTAGATGGGTCACCGCCTTGAAACTCTATTTTGATACATGGAGAAGGGGACATGAAGATAGTTTTGACAATATTCTTTGCTGTTTTCTTCGTCATATCTGCAGAATGGTCAGTACTTTCATGTCTTTTTACCTGACAATAAATGCAGCTTGAATTACAACGCAAAGTTGGCACAACCATGTGCAAAGAAGTGAAATCTTCCAAGATACTCTTCTTTGTGCGGAATTTTGTTGCAAGCATCTTTACAACATGCTCGACGTTATCTGTCGTGGCAATCTGCTTAGACTCTATGTCATAGAACAAGTCACTTGTAGGGTCAAGTTCTCCGTTGACGAATTTATGAAAGTCGTCATTTTTTAAGAATATGTATTCTCCAACATCGTTCGATAGAAGATATTCTTCTTCGTTAAAACGAGCGAAGCGGAATGGAAGTATTGTATAAGTATTATTCATTGTTCTATCTTGAAGAATAGTGAGACCTGTGTGACACATGTGAACTATGCGACCGATGAGAGTAGTGAGAAGAGTGGCATGACTTCAATAATGGCGCAAAAGAAAATGAGGCTTTTTGAAGTACCAAAGGGCGTTTTTCCATTTCTATTATATCTTGTTCGCTTTTCTCTATCTGTACTATATCAGAATTGTCATCGTAAGAGAGTGACGTTAGCAGGAATGTCACGAAGAAAATAAAAAAATGTCTCATCGGCTGACTGGCTTAAATGCTTCCTCAACGATTAAATCCCGAATATGACCATACTTTTCCGTAGTAATCTCACGAAGTTGCTGGTCAATCAAGTCATTGCAGAATTGCTTAACGATATTCTCGTCAAGTCCACCATCTTTTGATTCAAAGATAACACAGACCTGTTTATCATCATTAGACATTGTGTTCTGATAAACAAAGAACTTGTCTGTGTATTTGTAAATCGTAGCTGTTATAGCCTTTTCGCTATATAAATTCAAGTCTATTATAACTTGAAATCCTTCCTTATCCGTCTTTGTGATTGGAACTTTTATACAAGTCATACCAACTATTCTTCTTTTTTGCCAACGGCTACCATATTGGCATGATTAACAAATGGTTGGTATATATACATGAAAACGTGGAGCCAGTTCTGTCACTCGTTCCACGCAGTAAAGGCTCTGGCATCGCCCAAGTTGTCGAAACGAGCAACGCCGAAAGCCCCACGCCTGTGTACGTATATGGAAAGCACTCTTAACAACGAACGATAGAATCATTCAAAGCCAATGAGGGCTGTATACACTACACCTCATGAGGCGTTCCCGTTGCTTTGTTCTTGACAACTTTGCTCGAATTGCCAGATTCTTACTGCGTCAAAACCAAAGCGTACAGTTACGCCTTATATGTATATATGTCTGCCCAACCTCTGTCCGTCTGGACTTCCGGTATGGGTATAGACGTTACAAAGGTAACATTTTTATCTCATATTCTTTCTTGTTTTGAAGGCGGAACATGAATTTATTGCCCGGTTTAATATTATTTAACCTGAGTTCGGGATAAGAAAGTGATGAAAAAAGTTGGTAATCTCGCTATATTCTGTACCTTTATATATGATTATCAAAAAGTTACAAATATTATAGCGATGATTACTAAAGACAAAATTACAGAGTTTTTTTGTATTGCAGATGACTTCTGCAAGGAATTTGATTTAGAAATAGCAAAACTGGCTCTGCAGGAGCCTGACGGCATCAAGCATCGAAAGCGTAAATGGCGAATGAGCCGTGCGGAGATCATGACTATTCTCATCTGTTTCCACTTCAATGACTTCCGCAATTTCAAGCATTACTATCTATTTTATGTCAGAGAGCACATGAGGGATTTGTTTCCCGAGCAACTCTCCTATAATCGTTTCATAGAACTGAAATCAAGAGTTGCCGTTGAGATGATGCTGTTTCTGCAAGTGTGCTGTCTGGGACGTTGTACCGGAATAAGTTTCATAGACAGCACGTCCATACCAGTGTGCCACAACAAGCGCATCCGTCGCAATAGGGTGTTCAAGGAATACGCTTCAATAGGGAAAAGCACGATGGGATGGTATTTCGGCTTCAAACTGCACTTGACTTGCAACGAGCGTGGAGAGTTGGTCAACTTCATGTTCACCAAGGCGAATGTGGGTGATAGGGACGAAAGAGTGTTTAACAGGCTCAAAGACAATCTCTTCGGTAAGTTGTTTGCAGATAAGGGGTATATATCCCAAGGGCTTTTCGAAAGATCATACAATGATGGCATTAGCCTTGTCACGAGGCTGAGGAGTAACATGAAGAACAAGCTGATACCCTTGTATGACAAAATATTACTCGGAAAGATCGGTCATAGAAACCATCAATGATGAACTGAAAACGTGGCACAGCTGGTACACTCCAGACATAGGAGCGTTTTTAATTTTGCCATAAATGCACTGTCGGCACTTGCAGCCTACTGTTTCTTTGAGAAGAAATCAGTTATTAATGTAGATTTCTGGATAGACCGACAAGGACAGCAGCTTACACTGTTCTAGACCAGTCATATCAGAGTTTGATGGAAGTTTATTGATAGCCTCTGTCTCAAGATAAAGGAGATATGTTTATGCTCTTGGGTGAACTATTGAGAACGGTACATTTTATCCCGAACTCAGGTTGTCATTGTGTTGCGCTTGCTTTTGCTCCAGTGGGGCGTCCACCTTGTCACACGTTTACTCAAGGCCTTGGGCTATAATCTTTTGGGCTTTCAGCCCGTAGCCACTTCGACTTACGTTACATCATAATGCCCAGGGGCTGTATGCGTTTGACTCGAATGGGTATAGACACCAGCGAAGTCGGAAAACCCCTCATATCCATTGAGTAAAACGTTCATTTCCAATATCAATGGGTTAAGGGAATAAAGTCATTGCTTTTGTCGGTCAAACTCATAGGGTTTGACCGACAAAAGCAATGCTCTTTTAACCGCCTGCTAATGTGGCGTATAGAGAGTGTGCGTTCGTCTGCGATGATACGCTTTTGTTTTTTATTTCACATTGCCCACCTTGATGAGGTATTCGGCAATCTGCACGGCATTGAGAGCCGCTCCTTTTCTGATTTGGTCACCAGTCAACCATAGCGTCATGCCGTTGTCGTCAGCCAAATCTTTACGAATCCTGCCCACATAGATGTCATCGTGTCCGGCCGACTCCAAGGGCATGGGGTACGATGCTTGGGTTGGGTCGTCCTTCACTACGCATCCGGGTGCAGCGGCAATAGCCTGTCGCACCTCTTCAACGGATAGTGGGCGTTCGGTCTCCATCCATACCGATTCTGAGTGCGAACGCAACGATGATACACGCACACACGTTGCGCTGGTCTTAATGTCCGAGTGCATAATCTTGCGTGTCTCGTTGAACATCTTCATTTCTTCTTTGGTGTATCCGTTGTCCGTGAACACGTCTATTTGCGGTATCACGTTGTATGCCAACTGATGTGGAAACTTGCTGACGGTCTTCACGTTGCCTGTTTCCACCAGCTCCTTGTATTGCTGTTGCAACTCGGCCATGGCTGCCGCACCGGCTCCGCTGGCACTCTGATAGGACGAGATGCGAACCCGCTTGATGTGACTCAGGTCGTCGATGGGTTTCAGTACCACCACCATCATAATGGTGGTGCAATTGGGATTGGCAATGATGTTGCGCGGACGTTTCAAAGCGTCTTCCGCATTCACTTCAGGCACCACCAAGGGTACGTCCTCGTCCATGCGGAATGCGCTGGAATTGTCAATCATCACGGTGCCATACTTGGTGATGGTGTCGGCAATTTCTTTCGAGGTGCCACCGCCGGCTGACACAAAGGCGATGTCAATGTCTTTAAAGTCGTCATTATGTTGCAAGAGCTTTACTTCATGGTCTTTGCCCTGAAACGAGTATGTTGTACCGGCACTGCGCTGAGAACCGAACAGTACGAGCTCGTCTAACGGGAACTTCCGCTGGTCTAAAATGCGTAAAAACTCCTGACCTACTGCGCCACTTGCGCCAACAATCGCTACTTTCATGATTTGCTAATATGTTGATTATAAATATTCTTGCCGACAAAGTTACGAATTATTCATTTGTTCTTCCTATAATGAGTGACATTTTTTATTGTCTTTTCCGAATCTATCTGTTCAGAGTGATATAGTGGATAATTCGCCGTTCTTGCTTATTCAATTTCAGCGAGAATCAACTGTGATATCCATTTTTTTTGATTAACTTTGTTGCCTAATACTCACTTTGATGTCGCAATTGTCAGCCTACTTTCCCATTTCCGATCCGACATTGATTTTCCTTGTCGTGTTGTTGGTCATCCTACTGGCCCCCATCGTCATGGGCAAGTTGCGCATTCCGCATATCATTGGCATGGTACTCGCAGGCGTGTTGCTGGGTGAACACGGATTGAGCATCCTGGATCGTGACAACTCGTTTGAGCTTTTCGGCAATGTGGGGCTCTACTACATCATGTTTCTGGCCGCGCTGGAGATGGATATGGAGGGTGTGAAGAAGAACAAGTACCGCTTGTTGACGTTCGGTTTGCTTACCTTTGCCATTCCACTTGCGTTGGTTTATGTCAGCAGCGTTTCCATCCTTCGCTATTCCGTGATGTCTTCGTTACTGCTGGGGTGCATCATGGCCTCCAACACGCTGGTGGCTTATCCCATCGTGAGTCGCTATGGTTTGCAGCGAAAGCCCAGTGTGATGCTCAGCGTTGGGTCTACCATGCTCTCGTTGTTGTTGGCACTTACCCTGCTGGCCGGCATCGTTGCCTCGTATCAAAGTGACGCCAACCTAACGTTCTGGCTGTTTTTCGCTCTTAAATTTGCCGTCTATTGCGTCGCAATGATTATGCTCATTCCCCGTCTTACCCGCTGGTTTCTACGGAGTTATAGCGATGCTGTGATGCAGTATGTATTTGTCATGCTCATGATGTTCATGAGTGCCGCGTTGAGTGCAGCCGTTGGTTTTGAAGGTATCTTCGGCGCATTTTTCGCTGGATTGATTTTGAATCGCTACATTCCCGCCGTTTCTCCATTGATGAACCGCATCGAATTTATTGGCAACGCACTGTTCATTCCCTATTTTCTCATCGGTGTTGGCATGCTCATCAATCTGCGTGGCTTGTTCAGTGGTGGCAGCATCCTGCTCATCCTATTCGTCATCACGGTGATGGGAACGTTGGGCAAACTGCTGGCTGCTTATGTTTCCTGCATCGGTTTCAGGCTGCCGCTGTCGTCCGGAACGATGATGTTCGGCCTCACCTCTGCCCATGCGGCTGGCGCCATCGCCATGGTGATGGTGGGAATGAAGATTGAAACAGCTCCCGGTGTCTACCTCGTCGACGACGATCTTCTCAATGGGGTGGTGCTCATGATTCTGTTTACCTGTGTCATCTCGTCGCTGGTAACAGAACATTCGGCTCAGAAAATCACACTTCGCGACCAAGACGTGGCCCCCGTGGAGACAGCGAATGAGAACGATGAACACATGCTGATTCCCGTAAAATATCCCGAATATGCCGATCATCTGGTGAATCTGGCCCTCCTGATGCGGAACAAGAAACTGAACAGACCGCTGACGGCCCTCAATGTGGTGTACGAGGATGAGAACATGCGCACCAACCAAGAGAAAGGCCACCGCTTGCTCGAACAGGTGAGTCGCTACGCAGCTGGGTCGGATGTGGCTGTGCAGACCCAGGTACGCATTGCGGTGAACATCGCCAATGGCATCAAGCACGCTTTTCAAGAGTTTCGTGCCAGCGAAATCATCATTGGTATGCACACGCATACGGAGGTGTCTAAGAAATTCTGGGGGCAATTTCATCAGAGTCTGGTCAACGGATTGAACTGTCAAATCGTCATGGCAAGGTTGATGCAACCCCTCAACACCTTGCGGCGCATCGTGGTAGCTGTTCCGTCGAGAGCGCAATTCGAGCCGGGCTTCTACCGATGGTTGGAACGTTTGTCGCGTATGGCAGGCCAGTTGGAATGCCGCATACAGTTTCATGGTCGTGATGACACGCTGGCTTTGATTCGTCAATTTGTGCAGAATAGGCATCATCAGGTGCGTGCCGAATTTGTGGAAATGACGCACTGGAACGAGGTGCCTAAGCTGGCTGCTACCATTGCGGCCGACCACATGTTCGTGGTGGTGGCGGCGCGAAAGGGAACGGTGTCGTATAAAAATGCGTTGGAAAATCTTGCCGAGGAGATTAGACAATACTTCTCGGGGAAGACCCTGCTCATCATTTTCCCAGATCAGTATGGCTCTCAGGACGAAGACATGACTTTCTCACAGTCGCAACATACCGAGGAACATTCGGCCTACGAGGTGCTGGGCAGCTGGATTAAAAATGCGCTGGGTAAGAGAAAATGGTGAGGACCGATGGGGCTTTTCAGAAATTATTATTTATCTTTGCATAAAACAGGCTGCACCTCAGCAATTCAAACGCAGTTTGACTGCTTTCGGTTTGCGCTGTTTTTGCATAAGATAGGCTTCGCCTCAACAAAGTAAGTAAACTCACTTTGTTTTCGGCTTGCGCTATCTTTGTAAAAGATAGGCATCATGGGGTGATGCAAACAGAAAAGAAATATTTTTTATGATAGATATTCAAGGTGTTACAAAGTCGTTTGGCAACCTGCAGGTGTTGAAAGGTATCGATTTGCATATCGACAGGGGAGAGGTGGTCAGCATCGTGGGACCAAGCGGTGCTGGCAAGACTACGTTGCTGCAAATCATCGGCACACTTGACCAGCCTGATGACGGACAAGTAAAGGTGAATGACATCTTGCTCAATGGCTTGTCATCGGATAAGTTGAGCGACTTCCGCAATCGTCACATCGGCTTTGTGTTTCAGTTCCATCAATTGCTGCCAGAGTTCACGGCTTTGGAGAACGTCCTGATTCCGGCTTACATTGCCGGCAAGGGTCAGGGTGAGGCCAAGAAGCGGGCGCAAGAACTGCTGGGGTTCATGGGATTGACTGACCGTGCTCACCATAAACCCAACCAACTGTCGGGCGGAGAGAAGCAACGGGTAGCCGTGGCGCGTGCGCTGGTTAACCATCCAGCGGTGATTTTGGCCGACGAACCAAGCGGAAGCCTTGACTCTAAAAACAAAGCTGAACTGCATCAGCTGTTCTTCGATCTGCGTGATGAGTTCGGTCAAACATTCGTCATCGTGACCCATGATGAGGGACTGGCTGCCCTGACCGACCGAACCATTCACATGAAAGACGGCAGACTGATTGAACCGCAAGCAACGGACATTGAGTCTACGGAAAACAACGAATAATAAGATGGAACACACACATGCAGGTCATCCACAGAAGGACATGTTAGAAGAGAAGCGAGAACGGGGCAGTGAATCGGCTCGCACGATGATTAAGTTGGGCGACTACAACCAGTTGACAGTTGTCAAAGAGGTGGATTTCGGTCTTTATTTGGACGGAGGGGAAGAGGGTGAGATACTCCTTCCTCAACGTTATGTGCCGGATTATTATAAAATAGGCGAGCCGTTGGAGGTGTTCGTCTATCTCGATCAAGACGAACGGTTGGTCGCCACCACGCAAACGCCATTGGCTCGGGTTGGCGAGTTCGCCTATTTGGAATGCTCGTGGGTGAACAAGTATGGCGCATTTTTAAACTGGGGACTGATGAAGGACTTGTTCTGTCCGTTCCGAGAACAGAAAAAACGCATGGAGATAGGCGAGCGTTACATCGTTTACGTCTATCTTGACGAGGAGAGTTACCGCATCGTGTCATCGGCCAAGGTGGAACATTTCTTATCTGACAGTCTACCAACTTACCAGCAGGGTGAAGAGGTTGACCTGCTGATTTGGCAGAAAACCGATTTGGGCTTCAAGGTCATCATCAACAACCGGCATGCGGGATTGGTGTACGACAACCAGATATTCAAGGCCGTTCACATGGGCGACCGCATGAAAGGATACATCGCCAACGTGCGCGAAGACGGAAAAATAGACGTTACGTTGCAGCCTATGGGGCAGAAGGTGGTTGCAGATTTCACCGAAACGCTGTTGCAATATCTGCAAGATCATGACGGCTATTGCGACTTGGGCGACAAGAGTGATGCCGAAGAGATTAAACGTCGCTTCGAAGTGAGCAAGAAAACATACAAGAAAGCCATTGGTGACTTGTACAAACGCCGCCTCATATCGATAGAGCCAGATGGTATCTATCTACAGAAAACCCGCAATTAAGATTTGACAGTCTTGCGCGTTTGTTTGAGTGGCAATGCCGGCTCGTGTGACAAAAAAGGCGCATATCTCATCTTTCAAGCTGTTTTTTTTTAAGCATTCAATCACTTGACTTGGGACTGTAGAGTTAAAAACGCATCACATCTGAAGTCATGTACCTATCGTTTTAGCATTCTGATTTAATTATTAATCCTTTCTGTTTATCCATTAAAGACTGTTCCCGATTCCATTATCACGTTTTAACTTCTTGTCAACAATGCTGCTAGTTGAAGACAATAAACAATAAGAAGCAAGTGATGCGGCTAAGATTCAAAAATAAAAAAGAGGCGTAAACCATTGGCTTACACCTCTTTTTTGGTTAAATATCGTCAAGTAATAAATTTGTTTTATTTCACTTCCTCAAAGTCTGCGTCCTGTACGGTGTCATCAGATGAGCCGCTTTGGGTTTGCTGACCGTCACCTGCTTGCTGTGCACCGGCGTTGAAGCCTGCGTCTGCACCTGGCTGTGCGCCGCCTGCCTGGCTGTACATCTGTGCGCTGGCAGCCTGCATTACGGTGTTGAGGTTGTTGATGGCCGAGTCAATGGCGGCCACATCGGCATTCTTGTGCGCATCCTTCAACTGTTGCAAAGCACTTTCGATGTTAGGCTTTTGGTCGGCTGGAATCTTGTCTCCGTTGTCTTTCAAGAAGTTTTCGGTGGTGAAGATCATCGAGTCTGCCTGATTCATTTTGTCCACCTTCTCACGCTCAGCCTTGTCGGCAGCTGCGTTTTGTTCTGCCTCGGCCTTCATGCGGTCGATTTCCTCCTGGCTCAAACCTGACGAAGCCTCGATGCGAATCTTCTGTTCCTTGCCCGTAGCCTTGTCTTTAGCCGATACGTTCAAGATACCGTTGGCATCGATGTCGAAGGTAACTTCAATCTGTGGAACGCCACGACGTGCCGGAGCGATGCCTTCGAGGTTGAACTGTCCGATGCTCTTGTTCTGTGCAGCCATGGGGCGTTCGCCTTGCAGCACATGAATGGTCACAGCCGTTTGGTTATCCACTGCGGTAGAGAACGTTTCGCTCTTCTTGGTAGGAATGGTCGTGTTGGCGTCAATCAATTTGGTCATCACGCCACCCATGGTCTCAATACCCAGTGTCAGCGGAGTTACGTCGAGCAATACGATGTCGCCCACGCCACTCTCCTTGTTCAAGATGGCCCCCTGTATGGCAGCACCTACGGCAACTACCTCATCGGGGTTCACACCCTTTGAAGGCTCCTTGCCAAAGTAGTTCTTCACCAAGGTCTGCACGGCAGGGATGCGGCTCGAACCACCTACGAGAATCACCTCGTCAATGTCTGACGTAGAAATCTTGGCATCTTTGATGGCATTCTGACACGGAACCAGACACGCCTGAATCAAGTCGTGTGCCAATTGCTCGAACTGTGCGCGCGTCAAGGTCTTCACCAAGTGCTTGGGCACACCGCCCTCGGCAGAGATATACGGCAGGTTGATTTCAGTAGATGTGGTGCTCGAGAGTTCAATCTTCGCCTTCTCGGCAGCCTCTTTCAGACGTTGCATGGCCATCGGGTCTTTGGTGAGGTCGATGCCTTGGTCGGCCTTGAAATCCTTTGCCAGCCAATCAATAATCACCTGGTCGAAGTCGTCACCACCTAAGTGCGTGTCACCGTTGGTAGAAAGCACTTCAAACACGCCGCCACCAAATTCCAAGATGGAGATATCGAAAGTACCACCACCGAGGTCGAATACCGCAATCTTCAAATCCTTGTGAGCCTTATCCACACCGTATGCCAAAGCTGCGGCGGTAGGCTCGTTCACGATACGCTGCACTTTCAGTCCGGCAATCTCGCCTGCCTCTTTTGTGGCTTGGCGCTGTGAGTCGGAGAAGTATGCCGGAACGGTAATCACCGCATCGGTCACCTCTTGTCCTAAGTAGTCTTCAGCGGTTTTCTTCATTTTCTGAAGTGTCATCGCTGAAATCTCCTGTGGGGTATATTTGCGTCCGTCAATGTCTATTCTTGGATAGCCATTTTCGTCAACCACCTTGAAAGGTACACGCTCGGCTTCTTTCTGGCTCTGTGCATACGTCTCACCCATGAAACGCTTGATAGAATATACCGTGTTCGTAGGATTGGTAATAGCCTGTCGCTTGGCAGGGTCACCCACCTTGCGCTCACCGTCTTTTACAAAACCAACGACCGAAGGTGTTGTACGTTTTCCTTCACTATTAGTAATAACCACTGGTTCATTGCCTTCAAATACAGAAACACATGAGTTTGTTGTTCCTAAGTCGATTCCAATAATTTTTCCCATAATATGTTGTTTTTTAGTTTACGAGTTAATGAGTTTACGAGTTTACTAATTGATAGTTCACAAGTAATACTGCTGATTTCAATACGCTCATATAAAAACAAATGTCATGCCAAAACACAACATATTGGCTCGGGTTGACATGAAATATGCCAACCTGTCACTTTGACATCATTGCTGTCATGTTAGGAAAATGCTGGGGTAGGGGGATGCTCCTACGCTGTCATCCTATTTTTGTCATGTGATAGCCCATGGATTTTAGTTGCATGGCGGCGCCCATTAAATACAGCTGGTGTAGTGCCGCTATGACCGCCCGGTATGCATCTTCCGATCCAGGCGTGATGGATAGATGGTGCAACCGGTTGTTGGTTCTGGCGGCACATTCGCCAACCGTGTCTTGCAATTGCTGGGCTTGTTCGGGTTTCAGAAGCAGAACTTTCTCGCGTATATAGTCGTCCATGTGGTCAAAATCAATGCGGTCGCGCAGGTAGGTGTACAGGTTCTCCACCTTATTATATAGTTCCCAATCCTCATCCCAGTATTTGGCCACGGCCATGCCCACGTACATCATCCAGCCGAAAACCACCGTTGGGTATTGATTAAATTCGCGCACGGCGTCAGGCATATAGGCGTTGGCAATGTCGTACCATTTTCCTTCGATGTCGGGAGCATCCGGCAGGTGTTCGTCAACCTTGTCCAACCCGTGAAGGTAGGTGTACAGGTCATGCTTGAAAATTGCTTCAGGTGTTTGTAAGTTGTCACTTGGGTGCATCATGTTTTTATTCGTTGAGGTTGAATGGGATATGGATTATTCTTTTCGGTGACCATATAGAGCTGGCATGGTCGTTTATTTCATGTCCATCATCATGCTGCCTGCAAAGATAAATACTTATTGGGAAAAAACAAAATGCTGATATATCTTCTCACTTGAGTCGACGTGGCCTGGCAAAGAGCATCTTTCCCATGAACTGCCTTTAACGGATATGGCAAATTAAAAACCATATCATTCCGCCTCATGACGGGATGATATGGTTGAATGATATGAAATACCTTAGCCAGCTAAGGCTGTTCGTATCACGACAAGGTCATGCAGCTCGGTCTTATCAGAATTTGTAGGCAAGACCAGCAGAGATGACGCCTTGATTGGTGTTTTTAATAATCTGGAATTTAACCTCTGCATTCAGGGCAAGCTTGTCTGTGAGGTCATATTGGAAACCACCACCAAGGTTAAGACCAAGGTTGCCGTCACTGTATGATTTGTTACTTCCTACTGTGACACTACCAGCTGGCGTGCTGACTGTTTGAGTGAAGCCATCAACAGAACCGCGTAGGTAGGTAAGTCCTGCCAGAGGGTATACCTTGATATTGTTTCCAAGTGGGAAGAGATAATGTACATCCAAATTGATATCCCACCAAGAAGCGTTGTTCTTTTTTAGGAAGTAGTCGAATGTTGCCTGTGCGCGGATAGCGTCAGTGATTCCATAGCCACCTTTTAGACCAACACCTAACGATTTGATGTCTGTTGGATACGCCAGTTGCCCACCTAAATAGGCTTGACCCTTTTGCGCATAAGCGCCAATACTAAGCAATGCGATGACTGCTGTTAAAAATAATTTCCTCATAACTATGTTGATTAAATGAATAATGTATCCTATCCCTTAGTCATTGATGCTTGGTGAGAACCAGCTTTGACTGATACCACCAGCCTTGACTTATGGTTGAAGAATATGTTGCTACAAAGATACAAATTATTTATGAATGAATGTATCATTTTTTTTAGTTTTTATAATTCTGTCTTTTCTGCAATGGCCTGTTTGATCTTTACTTCCAACTCTTCGCACAGTTCAGGATTGTCTTTGAGCAAGTTTTTGGTCGCATCGCGTCCCTGTGCCAACTTAGAATCTTGATACGAATACCATGAACCGCTTTTCTTGATGATGTCATACTCAACACCAAGGTCAACAATCTCGCCAATTTTTGAGATACCTTCGCCGAAGGTTATTTCAAATTCAGCCCTGCGGAAGGGAGGCGCCACCTTGTTTTTGACCACTTTCACGCGCACCTGGTTTCCAAGAACCTCGTCGCCATCCTTCACACTCCCTTTCTTGCGGATGTCAAGACGTACCGAAGCGTAAAACTTCAACGCATTACCACCTGTCGTTGTTTCAGGACTTCCGAACAGCACACCTATCTTTTCGCGCAGTTGGTTGATGAAGATACATGTGGTATTGGTTTTGCTGATGGTGGAAGTTAGTTTTCGCAAAGCCTGACTCATCAATCGGGCTTGCAGACCAACGTTGCTGTCCCCCATGTCACCTTCTATTTCTTTCTTGGGAGTCAGTGCAGCCACTGAGTCGACAACCAAAATGTCTATGGCCGACGAGCGGATGAGTTGGTCGGCTATTTCCAACGCTTGCTCCCCGTTATCGGGTTGTGAAATCCACAGATTGTCGACATCCACACCTAACTTAGCCGCATAAAAACGGTCAAAAGCGTGTTCGGCATCGATGAAAGCAGCAATGCCACCAGCTTTTTGTGCTTCGGCAATGGCATGGATAGCCAATGTCGTTTTACCCGACGACTCTGGTCCGAATATCTCTATGATTCTTCCTCGTGGATATCCACCTACGCCCAAAGCCACGTCTAAGGCGATGCTGCCAGTGGGAATTACTTCCACATCGGCTATTTGTTCGTCGCCCATACGCATGATGGCGCCTTTACCAAAGTCTTTTTCTATTTTAGCCATCGCAGCTTGTAGGGCTTTCAATTTTCCCTCGCCGGATGTAGGAGTGTTTGTTTGTTCTTTTGCCATAATTAAATGGAAACCTCACCCCCGTCCCCTCCCCAAAGGGGATGGGCGTAGATAGCTTCTTTTTTTATTGTTATTGTTTAATAATGTTATCTCTCACTGTTGATTAAATGAACTGTCATTTATTGTTTATCTTTATTGGCAAGCAATGATGCTTTCAGCAAAAAGTCTAATCACTTCCCTCCCTTTCGGGGAGAGGCAGGGCGTAGATAGCTTCTTTTTTTTATTATTGTTATTTAGTAATGTTATTTCTCACTGTTGATTAAATGAACTGTCATTTATTGTTTATCTTTATTGGTAAGCACTGATGCTTTCAGCAAAAAGTCTAATTACTCCCCTCCCTTTCGGGGAGGGGCAGGGGGAGAGGCTTATTTTCATTCCTCTCCAAACACTTCGTGCCAAGGCAAGCCTTGCTTGTTGAGTTGTTCCATGAAGGGGTCTGGATCGAAGTCTTCTACATTCCAAACGCCGGGCTTCTTCCAAAGACCTTTCAGGAACATCATGGCGCCAATCATGGCTGGAACGCCCGTGGTGTAGCTCACGCCCTGCATGCCTGTTTCCTTGTAGGCATCCTGGTGCTTGCAGTTGTTGTAAACGTAATAGGAAAGTTCTTTGCCATCTTTCACGCCACGAATGCGGCATCCAATGCTGGTCTCGCCATCATAGTTCTCGCCAAGGTCTTGTGGATTGGGCAAAACGGCTTTCAAGAATTGCAGAGGAACAATGTTCACCTTCACCTTCTTGCCCGAACCATCTGCCAATTCAGCTTCGTATTCTATCTCGTCAATGCGCGACATTCCCAAGTTTTGAATGACATCCAGATAGTTAAGGTATTGCTCTCCGAAAGTCATCCAAAAGCGAGCCTGCTTGATGGTAGGATAGTTTTTCACCAAACTTTCCAGTTCTTCGTGGTGCATCAGATAGCTCTCACGCGGCCCAATGTTTGGGTAAGTAATGGGTTTATGAATCTCCAACGGTTCGGTTTCTATCCATTTGCCGTCTTTGTAATAAAGACCCTTCTGCGTAATCTCTCGAATGTTGATCTCCGGATTAAAGTTCGTGGCAAAAGCCTTATGGTGATTGCCCGCATTACAATCCACGATATCCAAATAATGTATCTCGTCGAAATAATGCTTGGCTGCGTATGCGGTGAAGATACCGCTCACGCCAGGGTCGAAACCGCAGCCAAGGATGGCCGTAAGCCCCGCCTGCTCAAACTTTTCTTTGTATGCCCATTGCCATGAATATTCAAAGTGCGCCTCGTCTCTGGGCTCATAGTTGGCCGTGTCCAAATAGTTGCATCCACAGGCCAAACAAGCCTCCATGATGGTGAGGTCTTGATAAGGCAAAGTCAAGTTGATGACCAATTCGGGCTTGTAGTCGTTCATCAAAGCTTTTAGTTGTTCCACATCATCAGCATCTACCTGAGCTGTTTTGATGCTTGGCTTACCAATTGCTTTCACAATTTCATCACATTTTTCCTTTCGCCGGCTTGCTATCATGAAGTCAGTGAAAACCTCTGGGTTTTGTGCAATCTTAAATGCGGCAACTGTTGCCACGCCACCGGCGCCAATCATTAAAACTTTTGACATGATAAAGATTCCCCGTCACCCCCAGCATGTGGAGGAGAGTGCCTCGCAGGGTACGCTTTTAGCGGCACTTTCTGTTGGTTTGTTATACGTTATTTTATTTCTTCACTCTTGATTCCCAAGGCGTTCATCAGCGAGTAGCCCAATATCTCTTGCCTGAAGTTGCCTCCTGATAAGGGCTGCATGGCAAACACCGTGATGCGCTTGTCGTCGTCTATCTGTTGCAACACATGGCGCATACGGTCGTATAGTCCATCTTTCTCGAAGTTTGGAACAATCATCACGCGTTTCACATTAGGCTGCTCGCATGCTGCTTGCACAATCTCCATCAGGAAGTCGGTCTCATCAACAATCTCCTCGATGGGCAGCGAACTGAGCATGAATTCACCCAAGTGGTCTTTGAAAGCCTTCCCGTTCAGGTCACTTTCATAATCAGACGGCATGAAATTCTCCATGCCTTTTCTGTCTTTTCGATGAATCAGCACCACCTGAGTTTGGTGTTCACCCTCCCTGATGCCGCCGTCAAGCGCCACGCAGTCTAACCACCTGGGCAGGTCAGCAGCGGGAATACGTCGTCCAATCATCCGCTCGAAGTTGACGATGAGGTCGAAAGTCACGCTGTCAACATAGTCTGCATCCACGATGATGATGTTTTCGCTCCATTGCGCTTCGCTGTTGATTTGTGTATCCATACCTTGCAAAGTTAGTGAAAAAAGTAAGAATAAGAGGCTGAATGCCATTCTTTTTATTTTCTAATTTCGGAATCATCAATTATTTTGGCCCATGTGACTGAAATGTGTCATGTAAAAACAAACAACACATCCCTTATTTCTTTCAAAACCAATCTCAATGAGTTTGGAGGCCAATATCAATGACTTTGGAGGTCAAACTCAATGACTTTAGAGGCCAATCTCATTGCTTTTGGAAATCAGTATTTTGGGCCTGTTTTTCTGGCCGATGACGAGTTCGTAGTTCTATGTTGAGATTGTGATATGCCATTAGAAGGGTGTTACACTCATAAAGAGGATGTTAATAATAATAAAGATGTGTATTTTTTTGGTTATTCAGTAGGCAACAACTATCTTTGCAAAGATTTTTCAGCCAAGGCTATCAAAGACACTTTTCAGCACTCTGTAGCATGATTCCAGCTGAACTTAACGAAAAATAATTAGATATAAATTTTATGACATCTTTAACGTTAGCGATTGTTGTCGTTTTCATCATTGGTTATCTATGTATAGCCATTGAGAGTGTTACCAAGGTGAATAAGGCCGCTGTTGCCTTATTGATGTTCGTGTTCTGCTGGACACTGTTCATGCTCGACCCAAATGCGTATATGCCTGGGGTTACGGGGCAAGACTTGATTAACCAGGTGAGCCATGTCATTGAAAAACATTTGGGTAGTACGTCTACTACCTTGTTCTTCTTGATGGGCGCCATGACCATTGTCGAGGTGGTTGACCAGAATGGTGGATTCAACTTCGTGCGCGATGTCATGAAGACTAAGAGCAAGCGAACCCTGTTGTGGCGTATCGCTTTCATGACTTTCATCCTCTCTGCCATCTTGGATAACCTGACTACCAGTATCGTGATGGTCATGATTTTACGCAAGTTGGTACATAGTCATGAAGACCGTCTGATATATGCTTCTTTGGTCATCATCTCGGCTAATGCCGGTGGAGCGTTCTCGCCTATCGGTGATGTGACGACCATCATGCTTTGGAACAAGGGGGTTATCACGGCTTTGGGCGTGATGGAAGAAATCTTCCTGCCATCGGTTGTGGCCATGGTTGTTCCGGCTTTTATTATGCAATATTCTCTGAAAGGCGAGTTGGAGGTGGCGGAAGTCAACATGAAGTCCGACTATCATGTGCTTGACTTTACTGAGCGGCAGCGCAAAGTGATATTCATGGTCGGCGTTGGCGGCTTGATGTTTGTACCGATTTTCAAGAGCTTGACGCACCTGCCACCGTTTGTTGGCATCTTGTTGGTGCTGGGCGTACTTTGGACAGTCACCGAGGTGTTCTACCGTGGGTTGGATCATAAGAAAGATGGAATGGGCAAGCGCGTGAGCAAACTGCTGTCTAACATCGACATGTCTACCATCCTGTTCTTCCTTGGTATTCTCATGGCAGTGGCTTGTTTGGAAGAGATTGGCGTGCTGGGTGGCCTGGGCGTATGGCTCAACGACGTGTCTAACGGCAACCACTATGTGGTGACAGGTGTGATAGGTGTGATTTCGAGCATCGTAGACAATGTTCCCTTGGTGGCAGGATGCATGGGCATGTACCCCTTGGAGGCTGTGGGCGATATGGCTATTGATGGAATATTCTGGCAGTTGTTGGCTTACTGTGCCGGTGTTGGTGGGTCTATCCTCATCGTGGGCAGTGCGGCCGGCGTGGTTGTGATGGGCCTGGAGAAGATTACCTTCGGTTGGTATATGAAGCATGTCAGCTGGTTGGCCTTCGCTGGTTACCTTGCTGGCATCTTGAGTTACTGGCTCATTCGTTCATTCATCATACCTATGCCCTAATGATCTCACTGAACAATGCTTTACAAAATGGTACGGTTGGCCTGATTGAGACATGAAATAATAGTGAACAAACGTACGACAGTCCTGTCTGTGTTATTACTGATAATGATATCGGTGATGGCACAGACAGGTTCTGTTTTTGAGCAATACCTCGCCAATGTTACTGCGTTTGTTAACCTCCGCTGTATCCTAAGAACGGATTTGAAGACACGATGAAAGATAATCGCCGCAGGCATTGTATTGGAATCCGCGATTAAAAACTGATGAAAATGGTTGTGCTAGCGTTGATTATTACAACGGACGCAATGCCACTTACATGAATCTGGATGTCGAAACCTTGGTGGATGGCAAGCCTGCTGCGGTGAATACGCTGTCCTATCCTACGAGAAAAAGGTAGTATGGTATTGCAAGTGTTTCATGGGATGGCCACCCCATGTGGTGTCACCTACATACTTGAATCCTTGCGCTACGTACAGTTTTTCGGCCAAAGGGTTATCTTTGTCTACCAATAAACCAATCTTGTGAATGCCCATTGATTGGGCTTTTGTAATCGATTCCATGATAAGTCGTTTCGCAATTCCTTGTCTTCGATAGTCGGGATTAACGGCCAAGCTGTCGATGTATAGTTCATCATTATCGGCTTCATCAATCTGGTTCTGGTAGTCTATATCAAATTTTTTGAGTGCAGCGTCAACGAATGGCTGACGAAGGTCATGCAGCTGGGCGCCGTCATAGCTTACGCAAACGCCGATGACCTCATCTTCATCGTTCAATGCAACCAAGGTATTGGTATAGCTGTACTGTGACTTTTCTAGCGCAACAAGCTCTGTCAGCAGGTCTTCAAAATCGATTAACGTGTGATGAGGTCCCGCTAAATTTTGACAACATTCATAGTTCATGGCCAGCATGATGAACTTCGCTATCTCTCTGGCCTGGTGTTTACTTGCTTGTGTTATCTTCATTTCTTCTTTTTTAAATTAAACTCGAAACAGAGTCCACCTGTTTCTACATTGTGAACTTGTATGCTTCCTCTGTGCAACATAATGGCATTCTTGACGATGGCCAATCCAAGTCCGGTGCCACCGAGCTTCCTACTTCTGCCTTTGTCTACGCGATAGAATCGTTCGAACAGTCTGGCCAGGTGCTGATTTGATACGCCTATGCCATTATCTCGGAAGGTAAACCTCCATTCTTGCTCATCTTCTTTTCCGTCAAGGGTGATGGTTGTCCCGTCGCCAGCGTATGTAATGGCATTGTCTGTCAAGTTTCTGAATACGCTGTACAGCAAACTTTGATTGCCTTGAATGATGACGTTTTGCGGCAAGTTGTTGACAAAAGCCATGTGATGATTTTGCATTTGCAGTTCCGTTTCCTTGCAGATGTTCTCAATCATCTGCGAGATGTTCACGGATGAGTATTCCATCAAGTCGGGAGCATCATCAATTCTGTTCAGCGTAGAGATGTCTTGTAGCAAGGAAGTGAGCCGTTGACTCTGCGCATAGCTGTGTTGCAAGAATTGTTGTCGCGTTGCTTCATTGATGTGAGGGTTGTCCAAGATGGTTTCCAAATAGCCTTGAATGCTGGCCACTGGCGTTTTTAATTCGTGCGCAATGTTTTGAGTAAGCTGTCTTTTCAGAATGTCCTGTTCCTGTCGGGTGCTCTGAAGACGCTTGTATATCTTGATGATTCGTTCGGCTATTTCTCCCAACTCGTCGTCTGGAAAGGCAATCAAGTCTTCGGTATCGAGGCTCTCATTGTGGTCGGCACGACTGGCAAACAGCTTTAATTTGGTGATGTTGGCCGACAGTCTTTTTAAGAATCGCCACAACACGAGCGTCAAGATGACAATCGCTGTGAGTGCAAACCAAATGAAATGTTGGTCGGCTTGCAGCGATTTAGCTAAGCCATTGTTGTAGGGTAAGGCGCTTCTAATCGTTATTTTGTCATCCTTGAAATAGGTTGCCGAATAGAAAAACTCTTGTTTCAGGGTCTTACTGTTTCGTTCTACGCTTGAGCCTGTCCCCTTTTTCCGTGCTTCAATGACCTCCGGACGGTTGGCATGATTCTTGAAGTGACTGTAGTCTTTTTGGAAATTGTCAAAGATAACCTGTCCTTGATCGTTGATTAATGTTACCCGCAGGTTAGGTATGCTGTGCGTCTTTACATAGGTGCTCAGCGTTTTCAGTTGACAAAGTTAGCACGTTGGCTCTTCATAAGCATGTCAAACGTGTTACAATCGTATTACTTTTAGACATAATTCCAGCTGGACGTACTTGAAGTATGCATCTGGTGGCAGGCCGATATCCACTTGCCTAATGCTACAAAGTTAAGCAATAAAAAGCATTTTGTCAAGTCTTGACGGTAATAATTTAATGTAAGGTAGATCGATATAACACAGCGAGAGACCTCTTTGTGGTGGCCTCCAGCTATGCTCTCTCAGTGCGTAGATGTGTTGTTGCGGCTTTTTAGAGTGGGTATTCGTCGAATGCGTAGAGTGCCGTAGAGAGGTAGCGTTCTCCGGTATCGGGCAGTAACACCACAATCTTCTTGTCCCTATTCTCTGGTCGTAGGGCCAATTCTGCTGCTGCAAAGGCTGCTGCCCCAGACGAGATTCCTACCAACAGCCCCTCCTGCTGAGCCAACTGTCGGCCCGTTAGGATGGCGTCATCGTTGTCTACGGTCAGTATCTCGTCTACCACTTCAGCATGATAGGTTTGAGGAATAAAGCCAGCCCCAATGCCCTGAATCTTATGAGGTCCCGATTTTCCGCCGCTCAATACCGGTGAAGTCGATGGCTCCACGGCTACTATTTTAACGTCGGGGTTCTTCTCTTTGAGGAATTTGCCGATGCCAGAGAGCGTTCCGCCAGTTCCTACGCCAGCCACAAAGATGTCAATGTCGCCGTCGGTGTCGTTCCATAATTCAACAGCCGTGGTGTCGTAATGTTTCTGGGGATTAGCAGGATTGGTGAATTGTCCCAGAATCACCGCACCTTCTATGCTGTCTCTCAGCTTCTCGGCCGCCTTGATGGCGCCATTCATCCCATCCTTACCAGGGGTCAACTCAACCTTGGCACCGTAGGCTTTGACAAGGTTTCGGCGTTCAACACTCATGGTTTCGGGCATGGTGAGTATCAATTTGTAGCCTTTTACGGCCGCCACCAGCGCCAATCCTACGCCCGTATTGCCACTGGTAGGCTCGATGATGGTGGCACCGGGCTTCAAGGTTCCATCTTTCTCTGCGGCTTCTACCATTCCTAAGGCGATTCGGTCTTTCACGCTGCCGCCTGGATTGAAGAACTCAACCTTGGCCACAAGGGGCGTTTTAAGTCCGCGAAAGGCTGAATATTTGTTCAACGCTACCAAAGGGGTCTTACCAATCAGGTCTGTCATTTGTTTTGCAATCTTGTTCATGTTGTCTGTCGCTTTTAATGAATAAATAGTTTCTGGGTGCTCGCCTCATCATGTTCTTCCGTCCTTTTTCTGCTTGCTTGTTCTCGTTCAGCGTGCCGTTTTCTCGACGATGGATGTGGAAGATTTGTCATGCGGCGTTGTTCCCCATGAATGATACGGCAAATATACACAAAAAAACGATGGTATGCAATCGCACGATAATGGTATTTGGCCTACCACGATTGTGGTATTTTGCGCGTTCGTGACCCGTCCTTTCTTTGGTAAGCGAAATGGGTAGACATCTAAAAAACATGTCATTAAAAGGCCATTGTGCTTGCCGCATTGGTGATAATTGCTTATATTTGCCCTACTAACAGTGCCTGATGCGTCATGATTGGCTCGCATTGTTTCATGCCAACCTCAGGTACATAACGCACAAAGCTCATGAAATACGCTGATTACATCGAAAGGGTAGAGATAGACTCGTTGTGGAGTGGTCGCAAGCATGTGGCCTGGAATCTTGACAGACAGGTTAACGTGCTGAGCGGTGTCAATGGTGTTGGCAAGAGCACCATCTTGAACCGGGTGATCAAAAGCTTGTCAGAAGGTGGCGACTTCAACTCGCATTTGCCCAAAGGAGTGCACATCACGGTGTCACCGGCCGATGCTACGGCCATCCGTTATGATATCATCCGGTCGTTCGACCGACCGTTGATGAGCTCGGAGATGGTTGCCAAGGTAGACATTAGTTTGGCCACAGAACTAGACTGGCAGCTCTTTCAGTTGCAGCGCAAGTATCTGGATTATCAGGTAAACATCGGCAACCGCATCATCGAGGTGTTGCAGAAGGGGGGCGCAGATGCAGCCGTTGAGGCGCAACGCGTATCGGCCAACAAGTTGAAATTTCAAGACATGGTGGACAAACTGTTTGCCGAAACGGGCAAAACCATCGTCAGAACCGAGAACGAGATACGTTTCATGCAGATGGGAGAGAAGCTCTTGCCCTACCAATTGTCAAGTGGCGAGAAACAAATCTTGGCCATCTTGCTCACCGTGCTGGTGGAAGATCGCCTGCCCTACGTGCTGCTCATGGACGAACCGGAGGTGAGTTTGCACGTTGATTGGCAGGAACAACTCATCGACCTGATACTGCAACTCAATCCCAATGTGCAGATTATCCTCACTACGCATTCGCCTGCCGTCATCATGAATGGGTGGATGGGACATGTCACCGAGGTTAGTGACATAACGGATGTTCACAGATAAGGAAGGTCTGGATGTGAAAAAGACACATGAACCATGGGCAAAAAACTAAAAGACAACCTCTCCTCACGCTATTTCGAGGCGGCTAACAAGATGAAGTCGCAAAACGCCAGACGCCGCATCGCAGCCTATGTGGAGAGTTATGACGACATATTTTTCTGGCGTTCTGTCTTGAGTGACTTCGAAGACGACACCCGGTATTTCCAGGTGATGTTGCCCTCTCGCATGCAACGTCTTGATAGAGGCAAAAAAGCGGTGCTGATGAACCTGCTGGTGGACAAGGTAGGACGTGACATGATTGCCTGCGTGGACGCCGATTACGATTATCTCATGCAGGGCGCCACCGAGATGTCGAAGCAGGTAACAACCAATCCTTACGTCTTCCACACCTACGCTTACGCCATTGAAAACCTGCAATGCTATGCGCCATCGTTGTACGAAACCAGCGTTATGGTTACCCTCAACGACCACCACATCTTTGACATGGAGGCTTACCTGCGCGACTATTCGCGAGCCATCTTCCCGCTTTTCGTATGGAGCATCTGGTTTTATCGAACGCCCAATTATGGCGAGTTCACCATCATGGACTTTCTGCGCGTCATCGAACCGGGACACTTTACCATGGCGAAGGCTGAGGACATGGTGGCCAGAGTGCGCAGAAAGGTGGGCAAGCGCATCAACCAACTGCAACAAAAATATCCAAACAACAAGGAAAATTATCTGCAAGTAAAGGAGGACATCAAGCGACTTGGCGTAACCCCCGATACCACCTATTTATATATACAGGGTCATCATCTCTTCGATAAGGTAGTGGTGCCCATGCTCAACAAGGTTTGTATGCAGCTTATTCGTGAGCGAGAAGTAGAGATTTCTCAGCAAAGTGTTCACGGCACACAGCAGCGTAACGAACTGTCCTGTTACCGCAACAGCATCGAAGCCATTCCGTCGATGCTCAAAAAGAACACCCGTTACAAGCAGTCAGAGCCAGTGGCGCGCATACAGGCCGATCTTCAAAGATATTTAGAGCTGACCAAACAAAATCGTACAACCAACGACACAGACCGTGAGTAGCCTGTGCCCAGATAAATATTTAAAACCATTTGATGATGTTAGATTTAATTTTTGCCGTATTAGGAATTTGCTTGCTGCTGGTCATCGTGGTGACTGGCGTATACAACTATGTGAAGGTGATGAGGGAGAATGTGCGGGAGAAGGATGCTAAGAACGCCTTTTTCAACACGCTGTACTTTGGCGTCCTGCTGGTGCTGAGCATCCTTTTATTAAAATCTATTGGCGTTTTCAAGGGCTTTGATACCATTGCGGCATACCTGAATTGATGCAATACCATAAATAGGGCATTGCGCATGAGTTTCAATGGCATTGGGTTTGGACTCCAACGTCATTGAGTTTGGCCATCAATAGCATTGACTTTAGAGGCCAAACTCAATGCTATTGGAATGATATCTATATCTTCTTGTCAATCAAGAGATTAACCATTACAAGAAAGGTCTGCACCATGACGTGTGTCCATGATGCAGACCTTTCCTAATTGTGAGTTTCTTTGCTACTCTTTTTTAAACGTAGGTTTCGAGGAACTTCACGGTTCCTTCCACCTTTAACTCCCGGGTTGTGGCGGGAATCAAGATGGTTTCGCCGGCACGGAGCGAGGTTTCGTTCCCCTCGTTGTCCATGATTTTGCCCTCACCTTTTACGCCAATGAGGATGACAAAGCTGTCCAATTCGCTGTAATCGAGTGTCATCGGCTCGTCAAGGTCGTATACGGCCGTGTTGAAGTAGGGACAGTGAACGAGGCTCACACCTTGGTTCTTGGTCGACGTATAGTCGGTGCGGTAGTCTTTTTCCACGTTGTAGTTGATGCATTCAGCGGCCAGTTCGGTGTGCAGTTCGCGATAGTTGCCATTTTTGTCCTTACGCTTGAAGTCGTAGATGCGGTAGGTTACGTCGGATGTTTGCTGAATCTCAGCCAGGAAGCATCCCGTGCCAATGCTGTGAATGCGGCCGGCTGGCAGGAAGAAGCAGTCGCCTTCTTTAACCGAGTAGTCGGCTATAGCGTCGAGAATGGTATCGTTCTCCACCATTTGCTTGTACTCTTCGGGCGTGATTTCTTTCTTCAATCCGCTCCGCAGGTGTGCGTCTTTGTCGCTGTCCATGATGTACCACATCTCTGTTTTGCCGCGGCTCTTCCCTTGTTTCTTGGCAATCTCGTCCGTGGGATGTACCTGGATGGAAAGATCTTGGCGGGCATCGATGAACTTGATGAGCAGGGGAAACTCGTCACCAAAGCGCTCATAGTTGGCTTCTCCAATGAGTTTGCCTTTCAATTCGCGCACAACGTCGTTCAAGGCGCTGCCCTCATATTCGCCTTCACTGACGAGGGTTTCGTTGTCTTTCACGCCGGATATTTCCCAACTCTCGCCAACGTTTTCCAGTTGTTCGTCGAGTTTTTTGAATGGAATGATTTTGTCGCCCCCCCAAATGGTTTGTTTGAGCAGGGGTTTAAACTTGAGTGGTTTCATATTTTTTTATTTTATGTTGACAGATTTGTTGTCTTCTTGTTTAATTATCTTTCCAGAACGCTGGTGACAGGATGACCAACACGCTGAATATTTCCAAACGCCCGATGAGCATGAGCAGGGCGCATACCCACTTCACAAAGCCGGGTAGAATGCTCCAACTCATCGTCGGTCCGATTTCAAGTCCCAGCGTTGGCCCCACATTGCCCATGCAGCTGAGGATGATGGTGATGGAGTTGGTGCTGTCGATGTTGGCCATCATGAGTACGAACGAGGCCAGCAGGCACAAAATGAGGTACATGGTGAGGAAGGCCAGAAGGGTTCCTCGCTTCTGGTAAGGTATGTTGGTGCCGTTGACCTTCAAAGGCAGTACGGCGTTGGGGTGCAGTATTTGTTTGAATTCATTGTGGATAGTTTTGAGCAACATCACCACCCGAATGGACTTGAAGCCACCACTCGTCGAGCCCGAACAGGCTCCCATGAACATGCAGGTGGCCAGAATCACCCAGGTGACGTGTGGCCATTGGCCGGCGTCATCGTTGAACAGACCGGTTGTGGTGATAAACGAAACGACTTGGAAGATGCCCGAACGGAATGCTGGTTCTATGTCGTAGCCTCGATTAATCATCAATTCGAGCATGATGAACAAGCTGAAGAGGATGACAACACTTAGGTAGAATTTGAACTCAGAGCTTTTGAATAATGCTTTGAAGCGTCGCTTCACCACCGCTGTGTACAGCAAGGTGAAGTTCACCCCCGATAGAAAACAAAAGAGAGTGCAGATGTATTCCAGCGCTGGAGAGTGGAAATATTCGGTGCTGCTGTTGTGTGTGGAAAAGCCTCCCGTAGCCGTTGTGGTCATTGAATAATTGACGGCATCGAACCAGTTCATGCCATAAAGGATGTAACAGCCTATGCAAGCGATGGTTAGCACGAGGTAGATGGTGAGAATCCACTTGGCACTGGTGGAGAGCCGTGGGTGTAATTTTGACTTGATGGGGCCGGTTGCTTCGGCCGCAAACACCTGAACAGAGCCTCCTACCATGGAGGGAAGCAGGGCAACGGTGAAGAATACGATGCCCAAGCCGCCAATCCATTGGGTCAATGAACGCCAAAAGAGTAGGGCGTGGGGTAACACTTCTACGTCATCTATGATGGTGGCACCGGTGGTGGTGAACCCCGACATCGTTTCAAAGTAGGCATCCGTGAAGCCGTGAATGTAGCCACTGAGGGTGAAAGGGAAAGTGCCGAAGAAGCTAAAGACTATCCATGAGAGCGTTACCACCAAGTAAGCGTCGCGCCTGGATAAGGTGTTGTTGGAGTTACGGCCTAGGTATCTCAGGATAAAGGCTGTGAAGAGACTGATGAATACCGACAGAAGAAAAGCCATGGCATCATCTTCACCGTAGAAAAGAGCCATACCGAAACAGGCGAAAAGGATGAAGGCTTCGATGAAAAGTAGCGAGCCTATCACTTTATATATGGTCCTGAGGTTGATCATTGCTTGGTGTTTTGACGTTGCTAAATGAAGAGTCTTTCTATCGTCTTGAGGTTGATGTTGTGGCAGAACACCATCACAATGTCGCCAGCCTGTATCTGTGTGTGTCCCGAAACGAGCATTCCTTCATCTCCTCTGACCAGTCCTCCGATGGTTGCCTCTTTGGGTAAACCTAAATCTTTCACGGGCTTTTTGGTGACGCGCGAGCCTTCTTGCGCCACAAACTCGGCCACATCGGCATTCGCAGTCATGATGAATCGCATGTTCATGACTTTAGCATCGAGCATGATTTGATAGATGTGGCTGGCTGCAATGGCCTTTTTGTTGATGATAGTGCCGATGTCCAGGCTCTCAGCCATGCTCACATAGTCAACGTTCTCCACCATGGCAACGGTCTTTCTCACGCCCAATCGCTTGGCCGTTAGGCAGGCCAGGATGTTGGTTTCGGCATTGTTAGTCAGGGCAACGAAGGCTTGTGTGTTCTTAATGCCTTCCTCTTGCAGCAGCTGGGTGTCACGACCGTCGCCGTTGATGATGAGTGCTTTGTCATCGTCCAACAGGTTATTGAGCTCTTCACATCGCTCTTCACTGATTTCAATGAGCTTGGTATCCAGATAGTCGGGCATGGTGTTAATGGCTCTGACGGCCGTTGCGCCGCCGCCCATGATCATCACATTCTTCACGTCTACATACAATTCTTTACCCACTATCTTGCGAATATAGGGGATATATTGCGTAGTTGTCATGAAGTAAGCCAAGTCGTACAGCTTCAATTCGTCGTTACCACCGGGGATGATGGTTTCATTTAAACGCTTGATGGCCACCACATGATATGGATCATCGGGTCCGCAGAGGTTCTTCAGCGGGTTGTTAAGTATCTCACAGGTTTCCCTTAGCTTGATGGCCAACATGACTAATGCGCCATTGTGGACATCCCATCGCTGACGAACCCACGACATTTTGAGTCCGTTGATGATGTCTACGGCGGCCAACTTCTCTGGGTAAATCAGCGAACTGACACCCAATCCAGTAAAGAAATCCTGTAGTTCGGGGGCTGTGTATTCGCTGTTGCTGATTTTGGCAACGGTCTTTTTGGCTCCTAAGGCTTTGGCCAGAACACACGAAGTGATGTTCAGACTCTCTTCGGGGGTAACGGCAATGAACAAATCCGCATGTTCAGCGCCCGCTTCGCGCAATGCCTTAATGCTGCTGGGCGAGGCTTGTGCGGTCAGTAGGTCAAAGTCGCTTCCTATCTGAACCAGCCGTTCGTCGTCTTCATCAATCAGCGTAATGTCTTCATGGTTGCGTGAAAGCATCTTGGCCAGATGTGTGCCGATGCCGTAAGCGCCACAGATAATAATCTTCATGTCTATGTGATTTTTCGAAAATCCTTTATTGTTTCAAGTGTTTCAGACTTGGTTTGAAGCCAGCATGGCTTCGATGTTTTGCTTGATGTGGGGTGCGTCCAGTCCCACGATTCTCCTCAGTTCGTCCACTGAACCATGCGTCACAAACTCGTCGGGCAATCCCATTCGCTGCACGCTTGGGGCATATCCATGGTCATTGAACCACTCCAAAACGGCCGAACCGAACCCTCCGTTGCGAATGCCGTCTTCAATTGTGATGACCTTCTTGAACTTTTTCCCGATCTCATCCAACAGATCTCCGTCCAAAGGTTTGATGAATCGCATGTCGTAATGAGCCACGTTGTCCCGTTGCGGCAATGCTTCAATGGCCTTCTGTGCATCATTTCCAATGGGGCCTACTGTGAGGATGGCCACCTGGTCGCCATCTTTTAACTTGCGACCCGTGCCCACTTTGATTTCTTCCAGGGGGCATTTCCAATCTTTGTTCACCCCCCTGCCGCGCGGATAACGGATGACAAACATGCCTTTGTCGGGCAGTTGAGCCGTGTACATCAGTCGTCTCAGCTCCTTTTCGTCCATCGGTGCGGCGATGGTCAGGTTGGGGATGGGGCGCAAGGCGGCCAAGTCGAACACGCCATGGTGCGTGGGTCCGTCCTCACCAACAAGTCCTGCACGGTCCAAACACAGTACGACGGGTAGGTTCAGGATGGCCAAGTCGTGGATGATATTGTCGTAAGCGCGTTGCGCAAACGAGCTGTAAATGTTGCAAAATGGCTGCAAACCTTCTTTTGCCATGCCGCCGGAAAAGGTCACCGCGTGTCCTTCGGCAATGCCAACGTCAAAGGCTCGGTCGGGCATGGCTTTCATCAGCTTGTTCATCGAGCAACCGGTTGGCATGGCAGGGGTAACACCTACAATCTTTGGGTTCTGCAAAGCAAGCTCTACCAGCGTGTCACCAAAAACGTCTTGGTAACGTGGTGGTTCTTCAGAACAGTCTTTAACGATGCGCTCACCCGTCTCGGCGTTGAATCTACCTGGTGCATGCCATTCGGTTTGTGACTGCTCGGCAGGCTTGTATCCCTTGCCTTTGGTGGTGTGCAGATGCAGCAGTTTGGGGCCTTTCATGTCCTTCAGCTGCCGCAAGATGCGCACGATTTCAGTAACGTCGTGTCCATCAAAAGGTCCGAAGTACCGGATGTTCATGCCTTCGAAGATGTTCTGTTGGTGGCTGATGGCCGACTTGATGGCGTTGTTGAGCCGCAAGATACCTTTCTTTCTGTTCTCACTAAGGTAGCCACGATGATGGAGCCATTGCGAAGCCTTGAACCTCAGCTTGTTGTAAGTGGCATTCGTATCGAGGGTTAAGAGATATTTTTCCATGCCACCCACTGCGTGATCGATGCTCATGTCGTTGTCGTTGAGGATGATGAGAAGGTCATTCGGAGTCGATGAAACGTTGTTCAGTCCCTCGAACGCCAATCCACCACTCATGGCACCATCGCCGATGATGGCTACAATCTTCTTGTCATTCTCGCCACTTTTCTTGGCTGCAACGGCCATACCCAATGCCGCCGAGATGGAATTGGAGGCATGTCCACAGGTAAAGGTGTCGTACTGGCTCTCCAAAGGCGTGGGAAATGGGCGCAGTCCATGCAGCTTCCGGTTGGTGGAAAACAACTCCCGGCGCCCGGTGAGTATCTTGTGTCCATAGGCTTGATGCCCCACATCCCATACAAGTTTGTCGCTCGGCGTGTCAAACACATAGTGCAAGGCCACGGTAATCTCAATGGCTCCCAGTGAAGACGCAAAGTGTCCGGGGTTTACGGAGACCTCTTGGATGATGTCTTCGCGAAGTTCACGACACACCTCTGGCAACTCTTCAACGCTGAGTTTTCGTAAGTCTTCGGGGTAATTTATTTGGGGTAAAAGCCTTAAATTAGTCTTGTCCATCAATAAGCTCTCTTCTATAACCATGCAAAGATAATAAATTTATATGAACAATGCGTCCTTTGTGCTGAATTTTGCTGGTAGACATGCGGTGCTTTCATGTAGGAATGACGCATTGTGTTTATTACGTCAAGCAGAATATTTATTGGTGAAAAGCCCGCGGTCGCTACGTCTTTTTAACACAAATGCTGGGCGTTTTTGAAGCCAACCTGTTGATGTGCTGAAAATAAGCCAAGGATTCAATAGTTTTGTTATCTGTTTGATGGTGAGTGAGTTAGGTGATTTTTAAACTTTAATAGTCAGCAAAAAGTGATGCGGTTGGCGCAAAAAAACCTTCAATTTGCGCCAAAACGGCCTTCAATAGGTTGTCAATTGGTCATCAATAGCATGCATGTTGAAGGGCAAAAGCATAGCTATTGGGCGATAAAAGCATGGCAATTGGCAATTTGTTCCATGTGAATGGGCCAAAAGATGATGCGTTTACGACTTGTTTTCTCTATTTCGCGATTTTGTTTTGTCAAAGAAAATGAATCGATTTAACAAACGAAAGGTTTGTTAACACGAACAGATTTCGTTGTGATTCGTAAGCAGACAAAAGGGGTTCCGTTGGCAGAGAAAATCACTTCTCCATGTCGCATATCTGTGTGCTGCAATGGTGATTAGGGCGGTTAAAAATGAGTTTTATCTTGAAATGCTGAATTTTTTCATGAAAAATGCTTATTTTTGTCAACAAATTAATTATACAAACAAATCTATCATGAAACAAAAATCTTTCTTCTTAGCTGCTGTCCTGCTGTTCTCGAGCATGGCCGTAGGGGCGCAAAAGCCTGGTGGACTATCTGCTGATCTATTGAAAAAGATACAGCAGTCACAACCATCTTCACCTGCCGATAAGGCTATCATCAATGCTGTGGCATCTAACAACATTGACGATTTGGTTAAAAACCGTGCCAATCAGGGTGCGGTAGACACCTATTTTAGCATCGAAACACCCAAGCAGAGCATACACGACCAGCAGAAGAGTGGCCGCTGTTGGATGTTCTCGGGCTTCAATGTGCTGCGTGCGAACTTTGCCAAACGGCATCAAGACACGCTGTCCGTGGAGTTTTCACATGCCTACCTGTTCTTTTATGACCAGCTGGAGAAGGCCAATCTCATGCTGCAAGGCGTCATTGACAATGCGTCGAAGCCATTGGATGACAAGCGTATGCAGTTCTTCTTCAAGAATCCTGTTAATGATGGCGGTACCTTTTGCGGGGTTGCCGACTTGGCCGAGAAGTATGGTTTGGTACCTATGAGCGTGATGCCCGAGACCTATTCGTCTGACAACACCAGGGTGATGGCTCGTCTGCTGTCATCAAAATTGCGCGAATATGGGCTGGAATTGCGACGCATGGTGAACGCTAAAAAGAAGAAAGCGGAGGTGGAAAAGCGGAAAACAGAGATGCTTGCCACCGTTTATCGTATCTTGTCGCTAACCATTGGCGAGCCTGTTCAGAGCTTTACATACGCTTTTAAAAACAAAGATGGCAAGACTGTCACACCACAAAAGCGCTATACGCCACGCGATTTTTATAACGAGACGGTGGGACATGGGCTCAACGGAACGTTCATCATGGTGATGAATGACCCGCGACGGGCTTATCATGAGACTTACGAAGTGGAATATGATCGCCACAGTTACGATGGACACAACTGGAAATACCTCAATCTTCCGATGGACGAAATTGCGCAGTTGGCCATCGCCAGCCTAAAAGATGGACATAAGATGTACAGCTCTTACGATGTTGGCAAGCAGCTGGATCGCAAGCGAGGCTATATGGATGTGGACAATTACGATTACGGTAGCCTGCTGGGAACAACGTTCAACATGGGCAAGGCCGACCGTATTGCCACGTTTGACAGCGGCTCTACACATGCCATGACATTGACGGCTGTCGACTTGGACGCACAGGGTAAGCCCTTGAAGTGGAAGGTGGAGAACAGTTGGGGACCCACCTATGGGCAGAAGGGCTGCCTCATCATGACCAATCTGTGGTTCAATGAATATATGTTCCGCTTGGTTGTCGATAAGAAATACGTACCTGCGAAATTGCTGAAGGAATACGAGAAGACTCCAACGATGGTCATGCCCGAGGATCCTCTCTTTGGGTGTGATGAGTAAGGACTGAGGTCATGGCGGGCTTTCCCTCCATTTTACCATTTCTAACCATTGAAAATAATGAATAAGTTTTATATCCTTTTATCAGCTGTCTTGTTGACAGCTGATTTTGTTTACAGCTCTGTCATCCCCGTGAAGACGGTTCGTTATGCCGGTCCTTTTGTGGTACAGCGTCCCCTGATGATTGACAGTGTCGATGTAAAAGGGCATACGTTCAACGCCAAGTCGCTGTTGGACACGCCTTTGTCGCTGGAACAAGTGCGCCAAGGCCGAGAAGTTTCCGGCGCAGTGTTGCCCACTTCCGATGCGCCATACGCCCTCCATCTGTTGGGTTTTCGCATTCAAGCCCACGGATATGGTCAGGCTACGGTCAGAGTGGGCAAGCTCTCCGATTTCAATTTGTATGTAGACGGACAGCAAAGTCGTGATGGTAAGCTGACGTTAGAGCCGGGTTCCCACGATGTGGTGGTGAAATATCTTTCCAAACGCGGCCGATTAGACACGCTGGACATACGGATTGAGCCCCAGAAAGGTGCCTTGTTATCGGTTGGTGAGGGCGAAAAAACGTTCACATTGCGCAGTCTGACCGACCGTAGGTTCGTGACTAGTGTGGAGCTTTCGCCTGATGGTAAATATCTCATCACGGCTTTTCGGGACGTGGCTCACGGTGGTAAAGCGTCATATTGTTGGCAGGTGAAGGAACTCAAGACAGGGCATATCGTGGCAACTCGTAACGAAACCGTTCACTGGATGCCGCATTCTCACGAGCTATATTGGGCTCGTCAGGGCAAAAACAACAGGGAATTGGTCACGTCAGACGTTGAGACGGGTGCTGAAAAAGTCATCGCTACGAATTTGCCGGAGGGTTCTTTCGTGCTGTCACCCACTGCTGATTACCTGGTGGTGATGCAGAAAAACGAGGGAAAGAAGAAGGATCGTGATGTTTATGAGATTACTGAACCCGAGGATCGGCAATCGGGTTGGCGCAACAGAACAAGTCTGTTGAAGTTTGATTTGCGCACCGGATTGGCCCAGCCGCTCACCTTCGGCTATCACGACGTGTCGCTCTTGGACATCAATAACGATGGGTCCAAGGTGCTCTTCATGACCACTCGCACCCGACTTACTCATCGTCCCACCACCTTGTTCTCTATTTTCTGCCTAGATGTGCGTACCCTGAAAGCCGATACGCTGGTCTGTGACGATGGATTCATCGCCAGTGCAGCCTTCTCACCCAATGGAAAAGAGATTGTAGTGATGGGGTCTCCCGAGGCTTTCAACGGCATCGGAGCCAACGTTCCCAATGGAAGAGTGCCGAGCATGTACGACTATCAGTTGTTTACGCTGCGCCTCTCAGACAGACAGATCACGCCGCTGACCAAGACATTCGACCCCGGCATCAGTCAATACGCATGGAACCACGCCGACGGTAAGCTGTATTTTTCGGCCATGAACCGTGACAGCGTAAGCCTTTACTGCTGTGACACGAAGTCGAAAAAGATAGTGAAAATCCATCAACCCGAAGAGGTTGTCAAACGCATGTCGTTCGCCCATTCGGCTCCCATCATGGCATGGACGGGCGAAAGTGCGTCCAATGCCGACCGTGTGTACACCATGAACCTGTCTGCCAAGCGTCCAAAGGTGGTGGAAGACACCAATCTCCAAACACTTGCCGGTATTCGCTTGGGTGAATGCAAGGCTTGGAATTTCGTCAATTCGCTTGGAGATACCATCTGCACACGCTATTATCTGCCGCCCCGTTTCGACCCATCAAAGCACTATCCGCTCATCGTTAATTATTATGGAGGATGCTCGCCAACGAGCCGTAACTTTGAAACACGCTATCCGCACCATGCCTATGCCGCATTGGGATACGTCGTGTTGGTCATCCAACCCAGTGGTGCCGTGGGATTTGGACAAGAGTTTTCTTCCCGTCATGTCAACACAGCGGGGCAAGGAGTGGCTGAAGATATCATTGAAGGAACGAAGAAATTCGTGGCCGACCATACGTTCATCAATGGCAAGAAGATTGGATGCATCGGCGCATCGTATGGCGGATTCATGACCCAATACCTGCAAACGCAGACCAATCTCTTTGCGGCTGCCATATCGCATGCGGGCATCAGCGACCATACCAGTTACTGGGGCGAAGGTTATTGGGGCTATAGTTACAGCGAAGTGAGCATGGCCAACCGTTATCCTTGGACGGATAAGAAACTATATGTGGACCAAAGTCCGCTGTTCAATGCCGACAAAATTCACACGCCGTTGTTGTTCTTGCATGGCAGTGCCGATACCAATGTGCCGATAGGCGAGAGCATCCAGATGTTCACGGCACTGAAACTCTTGGGGCGACCCACGGCCTTTGTGGTGGTAGATGGTGAGAATCACCACATCACCGATTACAACCAGCGTCTGAAATGGCAGAACACCATCTTTGCATGGTTCGCCAAATGGCTCAAAGACGATTCCACTTGGTGGGACAGTCTGTACGGAGAGCCGAAGCTGTAGACCTGCTTTTCATTAGCTTTCCTTCCCTCTCAAGGAGGGAAGGTTAAAGCTGTTATACCAGATGTTTGATGAGGTCTTCCCGCTCACCGGGCAGCATGTCGATGACAGGAAGCTCCACCATGGTGTAACATCCGGGCTGTTGGCGCATGCTGGCGCGTGCCACGTTGACCAATACTTGTGCGGTGAGCGCAGGGTTGTTGATGCTCATGCTGAACTCCATGCGCTGGTTTTGCGTGGTACCGCTCACTCCCTTGCGCACCAAGTGTACGCCATGTCCCATGTCACGCACCGCATCGACCGACTCAACGGCCATGACATGTGTCTCGTCGTGTGCGAAATAGGGGTCGGCCTTGATTTCCTTGGTCACCTCATCGAGCGTTGCACCGTCTTCCAACTCCACGTATACCATGCGTCGGTGGATGCCCTCGCCCAGTGGAATGGTCATCGACAGCGCATTCTTCACGCCCTTCTTGCCTCTGGCGCACACGCTGTGTCCCATCGACATGCCTGGTCCGAAGTTGGTATAGCTAAGACCTTTGGGTGCCAAACTTTGCATCAGCGTGCGCACAATGGAGTCGGATCCCGGGTCCCATCCCGCACTAATGACACTCACCGCATGGTGCTGCTTGCACAAGGGCATTAAGGCAGCGCGGTAATCAACGATGTCTGTGTGGATGTCAAAGCTGTCCACGGTGTTGATGCCAAGGGGTAAAATCTGCTGGGCGTGCTCCTTACAGCTGCGTGAGGGTGTTGCCAGAATGGCCACGTCCACGTCTGTCAGTTCTTTTATATCCTTCACAACCTCGTAATTGGCCAGCTCGGCTGGTTTATTCTCTGCACCTTGGCGGCGTACGATGCCAGCTATCTCAAAATCTTCTGCGGCCTCCAATGCCTGAACGGCATAGTGACCTATGTTGCCGTAGCCTACTACGGCGGCTCTGATTTTCTTCATAATTGATTTTCTTTTCATGTATTGCGCCCGGCCGGGGGTGATTATCCATGCCTCTTCCGAACCCGTTCAACAATCTTTTTTATGTCTGTAAATACGATAATCGTTCGCAAAATTATAAATTTCTCCAGACAAACAAAGATGATTTAAAAGGATAATCGCAATTTTTACATTTCTTTGAATGTTGCAAACCCTTTTTGGTTACAAAAACAAGTCATTGAGTTTGGTGGGCAAACCCATTGACTTTGGCCTTCAAACTCAATGCTTTTGCCCTTCAAACTCAATGTTCTAAAAACCCCAATGCCATGTGTTGAAAATGTCGCCCGTATGCGTGAGCGGTTGGATGGCGGCTGCATGGTGTGCTCATTCTTTCCATGCATCACGCAATAAGCGGGCGGTTGCTGCGTTATCTCTATCGTATATATACATATTATAACACATGATAGAATACATCAGGGGTGAATTGACCGAATTAACTCCCGCACTGGCTGTACTCGAAGCCGCAGGTGTGGGCTATGGATTGAATATCTCGCTGAACACCTACAGTGCCATTCAGGGTAAGAAAGAGGTGAAGTTGTATGTGCACGAGTCGTTGGTGACGGGCGGACGTGATGACAATTTCACGTTCTACGGCTTCTTCTCAAAACAGGAACGCGAGTTGTATCGCCTGCTTATCACTGTGTCTGGCGTGGGTGCCAACACGGCCCGAATGATTTTGTCGACGCTCTCGCCGGCCGAGTTGTGCAACGTTATCGCCAATGGTGACGAGCGGATGTTGAAGGCCGTCAAAGGCATTGGACTAAAAACGGCCCAGCGCATCATCGTAGACCTGCGCGACAAAATCGTGAGCAGCGGCATTGCCACCGAGCTGCATGTAAGCAGTGAACCCGCAACGGCGGTGGATGCCAGCATCCGAGACGAGGCGGTGAGTGCGCTCACCATGCTGGGTTTCTCGCCCGCTCCCAGTGCCAAAGTGGTGGAGGGCATCTTGAAATCCGACCCATCGCTGCCGGTAGAGCAGGTGGTGAAGTTGGCTTTGAAGCAAATCAAGTAAGCGTGCCGTGGTGAGGTACATGTCAATCGCGGTAGGTCAGCATGCGGAATAAAAGGCACATATATGGTTTCATTGTGACATTGCTCGTCATCAGTATGGCGAGTTATGCCATGCGTATGCCCTTTTGGCAAGACAACCGCACGCGGACAACCAGCAGGCAACGGCCTCAGAAGCAGACAGAACCGCAGCTGAAAGACACCATCGACATCAAGGCGCAGCCCCTGTTGGACGATGACCTCAATATCCCCGACTCGCTGTTGAATCCACGTTGGAAGATTCAACGCACGCTCCCAGTGACGATTGACGACCTGAATCAGAGTCCATTAGACTTGAAACGTCCTCAAAACCTACAGCAGGATGTGATTTACAACGATACGCTTGACCGGTATATCATCGGCTCGAAAATCGGTGCGGCGTGGCTCAACGCACCCATCATGATGACGCCGGAAGAGTATCGGGCATGGAGTGAGAAACGACTTTTCGACCAATATTTCCGCTCGAAGAACGCTGAAATCTTTGAAAACAAAGGGAAAGAGAAGTTCGACTTCACCGACATGCACTTTGAACTGGGGCCGGCCGAGAAGATATTCGGCCCGGGTGGCGTGCGCATCAAGACGCAGGGTACGGCCGAACTGAAGTTTGGCGGCACGGTGAAGAAGATAGACAACCCCTCGTTGCCTATCCGCAACCGAAAGATGACCACGATGAACTTTGACGAGAAGATTAATCTTAACGTCAATGGTAGGGTGGGTGACAAGGTGAACATGAACCTCAACTACAACACCGACGCCACGTTTGACTTTGATGCGCAGAACCTTAAACTGAAATACGACGGCAAGGAAGATGAGATTATCAAGCTGGTTGAGGGAGGCAACGTGTCGTTTCCGTCCAACTCTTCATTGATCAAGGGAGCCAGTTCGCTGTTCGGTTTGCGTACGGACATGCAGTTTGGTAAGCTCAAGTTGCAGATGGTGGCCTCGCAGAAGAAGTCGGCCGACAAGAGTGTGTCATCGCGTGGTGGCGCACAATTCACGCCGTTCGAGATTAATGTGGCCAACTATGAGGAGAATCGGCATTTCTTTTTGTCACAATACTTCCGTCAGACCTACGATGACAACATGAAGTCGCTACCCAATTTGACATCGGGTGTGAAGATCAATCGGGTGGAAATCTGGGTCACCAACAATTCGGGTGTCACCACAAACACTCGTAACATCATCGCATTGACCGACCTGGGCGAGAATAAATACATCTCCAATGGACTGTGGAACGCCACGGGACAGATGGTTCCCTCCAACAATGCGAATACCGAATACGGCACGTTGGTGGGCCAACTGGCGTCGGCACGCAACATCGACCAGTCGACAACGGTGCTCGATGGGGGCGGACTTGTGGGCGGTGTGGACTATGAGAAGCTGGAACGCGCGCGACTATTGAACCCCTCTGAATACACGGTTAATACGGCGTTGGGTTACGTTTCGCTGCGCATGGGATTGCAAACCGACCAGGTGTTGGCCGTGGCGTACGAATATACTTACGGTGGTGCCACCTATCAGGTGGGTGAGTTTGCCAGTGACATTACTGATGTGAATGCGGCGTTGTTCGTCAAGTCGCTCAAAAACACCAGCAACAACCCACGACAAGGTAACTGGAGGCTGATGATGAAGAACGTGTACGAGTTGGCCAGTAGGGTGGAGCGCGAGAAGTTTCGCTTGGATGTGAAGTTCCAAAGTGATACCGCCGGCGTTTATCTTACCTATATTCCCGAGCCTCAAGTGAAAGACCAGCCTATCATACGACTGCTGGGTGCCGACCGACTGGATAACAACAACAAGCCGCATAGCAACGGCTATTTTGACTTTGTAGAGGGTTATACGGTGAGCGATGGCCGTGTGTTCTTCCCTGTGGCAGAGCCTTTTGGATCGTATATCCATCGCTATTTGGTGAGCAAAGGTGTGAATGAGGAGAAAGCCAAGCGGTATGCTTTCACCGAGTTGTACGATTCTACCAAGACCGTAGCCAAGCAAATCGCCGAGAAAAACAAGTATGTGCTGATGGGACAGTTCAGGGGTTCAGCGGCCAACGTCATCTCCTTGGGAGCCTACAACGTGCCGCAAGGGTCGGTTGTGGTGACGGCTGGCGGCGTTAGGTTGACCGAGAATGCCGATTATTCGGTTGACTATGCGGCTGGTGAGGTGACCATCTTGAACCAAAGTATTATCAATGCGGGGACAAACGTTAACGTTTCGCTGGAGAGTAACACCGACTTTGCGCAGGAACGAAAGACGATGTTCGGCGTAAACTGGGAGTACGACTTCAGCAAAGACCTGCAACTGAGTGGTACGTTGCAACATCTTTCCGAACAAGCCTTAACCAACAAAGTGAACATGGGGTCAGAGCCGTTGAACAATACCCTGTGGGGTGTCAACCTAAACTGGAAGAAAGAAAGTCAGTGGCTCACCAACGTGTTGAACAAAATACCATTCTTACACCTGACACAACCATCGAACATCTCGCTCAATGCCGAGTTTGCACAGCTCATCGCAGGGCAAAGTCATGGCACGCAAGACAACGCTTCGTATCTCGATGACTTTGAGAATACGACCAACAAGATAGATGTTTCAACGCCAACGTCATGGATTATGTCGAGTGTGCCGTCGATGTTTCCCGAGTATAGTGACAAGACTACCCTGCGCAGTGGCTACAATCGGTCGCTCTTGGCTTGGTATACCATCGACCCATTGTTCACCCGTCGCAGCAGTTCTTTGACGCCAAAGCACATCAAGAGCGACCTGGAACAGCTGTCCAATCATTACGTTCGCGAGGTGTATGTCAGGGAGTTGTACCCCAAGCGCGACCTAAGTAGCTACAGTGGAGCCACCGCTACTATTCCAATCCTCAACCTTGCGTACTATCCAAGCGAACGTGGACCGTACAACTTCAACCCTGATTTGACGGCAAAGGGTTTGCTCAACAATCCCAAACAGAAGTGGGGTGGTATGATGCGGAAGCTGGATTACAGCGATTTTGAATCGTCCAACATCGAATATATCGAGTTCTGGATGCTCGATCCGTTCATCTATACCCGCCAAGAGGGAACCGCCAGCGAGTACGGAGGCGACTTCTATATCAACTTAGGTGAGGTTAGCGAGGACATTCTTCATGACGGAAAGAAGTTTTATGAGAGTGGACTTCCCGTCGATGGAACGCAAACTTATATCACAACCCAATGGGGCAAGATTCCCACACCGGCCACTGTGACGTATGCTTTTGCCACGAACAAGGGGGCAAGAGCTTTGCAGGATTTGGGCTTCAACGGCCTCACAGACGAGGAAGAGAAAAACTTTGAGGCTTATCAAGACTTCTTAAAGCAGATTCAGGGCAAGGTAAGTCCCGACGTGTTCAATGCCATTTTGAACGACGTGGCCAACGACAATTATCATTATTTTCGTGGTCGTGACTACGATGAGATGCAGGCTTCCATCTTAAGGCGGTACAAATACATCAACAATCCGCAAGGAAACTCGCCCGATACCGATACGCGCGGCGAACGCTATGATACGTCGTACAAGGGAACACCCGACGTGGAAGACATCAATCAAGACTACACTTTGAACGAATACGAGAAGTATTTTCAGTATCATGTGTCCATCCGTCCGGAAGACTTGGTTGTTGGAAAGAACTTCATTGTAGACAAACGTGATGCCATAGCACCCCTAAGAAACAAGAAAAAGAAGCCAGTTACCTGGTATCAGTTCCGCATTCCGATACGCGAATTCGAACGCCGTTTCGGCTCAATCTCCGACTTCACCAGCATTCGTTTCATGCGAATGTTCCTCACAGGGTTTGAAAAACCCATCGTATTGCGATTCGGTAGCTTCGATTTGGTGCGTGGAGATTGGCGCATATACGAGCAACAACTCGATCCTGCGGGGTCCAATTCGGGCACCATGTCGGTGAGTTCAGTCAACATAGAGGAGAACAATGACAAGACACCTGTCAACTATGTGTTGCCTCCGGGCATTAGAAGAGCGCAAGATCCCACGCAACGTCAGCTGGTTGAGGCCAACGAACAGGCGTTGGATATCGTGGTTTCAAATCTCGCTACGGGTGATGCCAAGGCGGTTTATAAGAACGCTTCAGTTGATCTTCGTCAGTATAAACGCCTGCAAATGTTCGTGCATGCCAATGCTATGGAGCAGAATACGACCAATTTGCAGGATGGTCAGTTGGCTGTTTTCGTACGCTTGGGCAATGATTATAAGAGCAACTATTACGAGTATGAGATTCCCCTGAAGCTGACGGCACCCAAGGAATACAACCGCTACTCGTTGTCGGATGTGCGCGAAGTGTGGCCCGAAGAGAACATGTTGGACATTCCTTTGAAGCTATTCACAGAACTGAAACGGCAGAGAAATAAAGATAAAGCGCAAGGACAAGCATCTTATAATCGGGTTTATACGAGCTACGATCCCGACAAACCCAACAACAAAGTCAGCGTGATGGGTAACCCTACGCTGGGCGAGGTGAAGACTATGATGATTGGTGTGCGCAACAAAGCGGGCGAAATGAAGTCGGGTGAGGTGTGGGTCAATGAGCTTCGTTTGCTGGAATACAACAACGAAGGCGGTTGGGCGGCACAAGGTAACCTGAATGTACAGATGTCTGATTTCGGAACAGTCAATCTCCAGGGCCGCTATATGAGTGAAGGTTTTGGTGGATTGGAAGAGGGTGTGGCCCAAAGATCTACCGATGATTATCAGAATTACAGCGTGACAGCCAACTTTGAGCTGGGCAAATTCTTCCCAGAAAAAGCCCATGTAAGCGCACCTTTGTATTACAGTGTGCAGCAAGAACAGCTCAGTCCGAAGTACAATCCGCTGGACACAGACATGCGATTGAAAGATGCTTTGGATGCTGCCTCTAACCGTCAGGAGCGCGACTCCATAGAGAGCATCGCCGTAACCAAGACCACCAACACCAATTTCTCGTTGTCCAACGTGCGCGTGGGCATCCAAACCAAGCGCCATCCCATGCCCTACGACCCGGCCAACTTCTCGTTCTCGTACAGTCATTCGCATCGAAACACCAGCGGAGAAACCACCGTTTACGAGAAAGAAGACAGTTGGAACGGTAGCCTTTCATACAGTTGGACGCCCGTGTTCAAGCCTTTGGAGCCATTCAAGAAAATCAAGAGCAAGAGCAAATGGTTCGACATCCTGAAGCGATTCGGCTTGAATTGGCTGCCGCAGAATATCGCCTTCAACACCGACATGATGCGCAACTACTACGAATTGCAAGAGCGTGACATGCAAGATTTGGGTGGTTCCCAACTCCCGTTGACCTTTAATCAGCAGTTTATGTGGAACAGAGACTTCACGCTGCGTTGGGATCTCACCAAAAACATCCACATGAACTTCCAAAGCACCACCCAGGCAGAGATTGAAGAGCCATACACCCCCGTTAACAAAGACCTGTATCCCGACCGCTATTCGGCCTGGAAAGACTCGGTGCGAACCAGCATTCGCAACTTTGGCACGCCGCTGGATTACCGTCAACAGTTCTCCTTGTCGTACCAATTGCCGCTCAACCTCCTTCCCATTTTCGACTGGGTGACCGCCGATGCCAACTACTCTTCCAACTATTCGTGGGTTCGTGGAACCCATTTGGAGGACGGTACGTCGCTCGGCAACATCGTCACAACCAACCGAAGGGTGAATGTCAATGGGCGTTTTGACCTGCAACGCTTGTACAATCACATTCCCTTCCTGAAAGCTACGAACGACCGATTCAACCGCGATCCGCAGCGCAACGCCACCAACCGCTCACGGTCATCGAGAATCGTTGGCAACGATGGCAATCGAAACACCCAAAACAAGAACACGCGGAACACTGCCAGACGTTCGGCACAAGATGCTAAGGCCGAGGCACAGAAAAAACAATTACCCAAGAACCAGAAAGGATTTGAGCAGCAAATTACGCTCTTGCCCGACACCACCATCACCGTGAGCCATGGCAAGAAGAGCAAGCGGCTCATCGTTTCGGCCCGCACGGAGGATGGCAAAACCTATCACTTGAAGTACAAGAAGATAGATCCAAACACCATCCGCATCAAGAATAAAGTCGACTCGGCGCTGAAACTCAAGATTACCGTCTTGCCGAAAGAGCCGCTGGAGAATAAAGGTTGGTACCGAACGGCACAGTCGGTGGCGCGCCTGTTGATGATGGTGCGCAACGTCAGTGTGAGCTATCGCGACGACTACGCCATGGCGTTGCCGGGATTCTTGCCAACAGTTGGCGATGCTTTTGGGCAGACCAAGGCACCAAGCGCGCTCTCGCCAGGCCTCGACTTCGCCTTTGGTATGGTGGATGATTCGTACATCGAGCGGGCCAGGGCAAACAATTGGCTGTTGATTTCCGACTCCATAGCCACGCCGGCCACGTCTAATCACACGCAAGACCTGCAGCTGCGCATGACTTTGGAGCCTGTGCGTAACTTCAAGATTGATTTGAATGCCAGTCGCACGCAAACCACTTCAAAGAGCGTGCAATACATGTATCAGGGCAACCCAATGACCCAAACCGGCAATTTCACCATGACCACCCTCTCGCTTCGCAGTGCCTTTGAGGGGATAGGTGACGCTGGCAACGGCTTCCGCAGCAAGTCGTTTGATGATTTTTGCCAGTCGCTTGACGGCTTCCGTCAGCGGGTTGAGGCGCAATATGCGGGCTTTGTCTACCCCAAGGGCACACCGCTGGCCGGCCAACCTTTCGAGGCTGCCAATGGTGGCGTTGACCGCTACAGCTCGGATGTCATGATACCCGCCTTCCTCTCCACCTACACCAGCATGGGCGGCCATTCGCTCAACATCTTCCCTTCGTTGGCAAGACTGCTGCCCAACTGGACCATTCGGTACAGCGGACTGGGCAAACTGCCTTGGTTCAGGGATGTGTTTAAGAGCGTTACCCTCAACCATGCCTACAAAAGCATCTTCGCCATTGGGTCGTACAGCAGCTACAGCACCTTCCAAGAGTTTATGAACGGCTTGGGATTCGTCACCAACGCCACCACCGGAATGCCTGTTCCCAGCAGCATGTACAACGTTTCTGCGGTGAGTATCAACGAGGCTTTTTCGCCTTTGTTGGGGCTGGATGTCACCTTCAACAACAACTTAACCACCCGTTTGGAATATCGCTCAACGCGCGTGTTGAATCTCAGTACCACGAGTGTGCAAATCAATGAGGCCATCAGTCGCGACTGGGTGCTAGGCATGGCATATAAGATTAACAACCTGGAGCTATTTGGCGGCAACAAACGGCGTGTGGTTCGACGTACCAAGGGCAATGGTCAGCAGCAACAACAACAGCAAAACAGCAGTACCAACAACCGCAATAGTACCAGGTCGAACCGTGGCCTGAACATGCGCCTTGACCTGAGTTACCGCCGACAGGCAGCCATCAGTAGGGACATCGCCACCATGACCAGCGCCGCAAGCAGTGGCAATACAGCCTTCAAGTTGCAGTTCTCGGCCGATTATACGCTGTCGCGCCTGCTCACCATGACGCTTTATTACGACCAGCAAACCAACACACCGCTACTCTCCAGCAGTAGTTTCCCAACAACTACTCATGATTTTGGCGTCAGTCTCAAGTTCAGTCTCACCCGATAACGCTCCACCTCACAGTCGCTGTTGATAGTCTGATGATGGCTTTACGCATGGGATATTTTCTTGACAATCACTTCGCAAATACTTCCATATTTACGCTCATCGACCTTTCGGCGGCAAATATCGCCAAAATAACGCATTTTAGTTTTTGGTTGACGTTCAGTTACTTAGCTTGTTTTGAGGCTCCTTTTTGATTTCACCACTTATGTCATAGCCCTGCAATAGCATGCATTTTGCCGTCTTTGTGGTATGCTTTTGCGCGCCAATCTGTATGCTCTGAGGCTGCAAAGTCATTGACTTTGGTGCCATACGGGTATACTTTGCGTCTGAAAAGGGGTTCAGAAGCGTCTTTTTAGGGGCTGTTCTTGTCTAGAATACGTGTTGCGGAAGTGTTAAAATCTGACCATTTTTCTTGACAAAATCCTCGCACCCTGGTATTCGTGGCGATGACTCGTGGCAGCCTTTTGGTATGCCGAAAAACTGTGAAGGTGTAAACCTTACGGCGTATAACCCGATTGTAAAAGAATGTAAATATCCGCATGTGAGCGGGGAAAACGTGAATAATTTCGTATTTTTGCAGTTACAAACGATGTTCGTTTGTCCAATAAGGCTATTATTTATACATGGCACAACGTGTTTTTCATCAACGACTCACCTTGGGATTTAAGTGTGGCTTAGCACTCTTTACGATGCTTGTCATCTATCTTTTTTGGATTAAGCAAGCTATATTTGGGCTGTTGGTCGTTATCATCATCGTGGGCATGATAGAACGTGTGCTGCACACCACCTATACCTTTGCGTGTGTCAAACCCATTGACCGTGATGAAGAGATGGAGTTTCTGTTGATAGATAAAGGGCGTTTCTCGCGCAGTCAGAGAGTCCCCCTTCGTGATGTGGTACAATGTAAGGTGATGCACACCAACTTTGGGCTGTCTCATTACTTGCTCATCGAGTATGGCGCCCATCATTTGGTGGCGGTTCAGCCCAAGGACGAACAGGCGTTTGTAGAAGAATTAACAAAGCGTCAGCAGGCGGAGGCTGCATCTTCCGCGTCACAAAACAAATGAATAAATTAAAAATTCTTTCCTGTTTGCTTGTTTTGGGCATGTATATGCCCCTTCAGGCGCAGGTGGTTTACGAAGACATAGCGGATAACGACAGTTCGGAAGTGACCGACGTGGCCGTGGTGGACACGCTCTCGGACGACAGCGTGGCACTGCCTTGGCCACAAAATGCGCAAGCACGAATAGACAAGTTGCTTACGCACGACATGTTTGAAACCTCGCAGTTGGGACTGATGGTGTACGACCTCACGGCCGATAGTGTCATCTACGCCCACAACGAGCGTCAACTGATGCGCCCCGCCAGCACCATGAAAGTGGTTACAGGCATTACCGCGCTCGACAAGTTGGGCGGCAGTTATCAGTTCAAAACCGCACTTTATTACACCGGAACGATACAAAATCGCACCCTCACAGGTGATCTCTACTGCGTTGGGGGCTTTGATCCGAAGTTTGGTAGAGATGACATGCGTGCCTTTACCGATTGCATGAAAAGTCTTGGGGTAGACACCATACGCGGCAATCTGTATGCCGACAAGAGTATGAAAGACCTTGACGTGTTGGGTGAAGGATGGTGTTGGGACGACGACAATCCCGTGTTGTCACCCTTGGTGTATCGGCGTAAAGACCATTTTATGACCGAGTTTGAGAAAGAACTGCGTGAGGCCGGTATCCAAGTCGAGGCGTTCAGTTCGGTAGCACAGTGCCCTGCCGAGGCCATTCGCATCTGTGAACGGACGCACAGCATTGACCAAATCTTGCTGCCGATGATGAAAAAAAGCGATAATCTGTACGCCGAGGCGCTGTTTTATCAGCTGCTGCCGCGTGAAAACGGCCGGTCTGTGACGGCCAAAGAGGTGCGGTCGGTGGTACGCCGACTAATTAATAAGGTGGGACTGGATGCCTCTCGGTATAAAATCGCCGACGGTAGCGGACTGTCATTGTACAATTATGTCAGCGTAGAACTGCTGGTGAAGTTGCTTAAATATGGCTATCAACACCAGAATATTTACCATCATTTGCTGCCATCGATGCCAACTGCGGGTGTGGATGGTACGTTGAAAAAACGCCTGAGAGACACCTATACCCGCGGAAAGGTGTGGGCCAAGACGGGTACCCTGACGGGTGTGACCAGTCTGGCGGGCTATTGTGAGGCTTCAAACGGGCACCTGCTGTGCTTTGCCATCATCAACCAAGGGGTGATGTACGGTAAAAACGGACGCGCTTTTCAAGACAGAGTTTGCCATGCGTTGTGCTTGCCATGACGCATAGTTTAAGATAAATTATTCATGAATAAACAATAAAAGATTATGTGGAATATTACAGAAACGATGGAGCAGATACGAATTGTTGTGGAAAATCTGATCCAGATGTGTGGAATTACAGGTGTGGCAGTGCCCGTTGTACGGTATGTGTCGATGTCGTTAGCAGCCATTTTCTTTTCTTGGCTTAGCTATATTGTCGCCAAGAAACTGCTGATTCCGGTCATAGAGAAGCTCACTGCACGGACGAATGCCACGTGGGACGAGGTGCTGCTCAACCATGATGTGTTGCTCAAGGTTTGCGCCATCGTTCCAGCGGTAGTTATTTACAAACTGTTGCCGTTGGTATTTTTTGAAGCACCGTTTGTGCAAGAGATGCTCAACCGGCTCACCAGCATCTACATCACGGTGACCTCGGTGCAGTTGGGCATTGCCGTGATCAACTCGTTCCGCCATCTCGAGACCACAAATAGCTCGAGTAAGCAGCAGTATTTGCAATCGTTCTGCGGCGTATTGAAGATAGTTGCCGTCTTCATCGGTGTCATCGTGGTGGTTGCTTTGGTGATAGACAAGAGTCCGATGAAGCTGTTTGCCGGTCTGGGTGCTACCTCTGCCGTGCTGATGTTGGTGTTTAAGGACACCATCGAGGGTCTGGTTGCCGGCATCCGTCTTACCAGTAACGACATGATTAGGCGTGGCGATTGGATTACAGTGCCGTCGACAACCGTGGATGGTGAGGTGATGGAGATGACGCTTACCACGGTGAAGGTGCAGAATTTTGATAATACCATCGTAACGGTGTCGCCCAAGACGCTTGTGGATGGGTCGTTCCAAAACTGGAAAGGCATGCAGGAAAGTGGCGGAAGACGTGTGAAACGACTGGTTTATTTCGACTTTTTATCTATCAAACCGGCATCGCAGGAGCTGAAGGATATGTGTCAGGAGAAGGGATTTCTGACGGCGCAAGAGCTGAAAGGCGACCTTACAAACCTGGGTTTGTATCGCAAGTATATGGAAAATTGGCTTAGAAAGTCGCCTGAGGTCAATACAAACTTCACTTGCATGGTACGCCAATTAGAGGCTACGAACACAGGGTTGCCCATCGAGTTTTACTTTTTCTTGAGCAATAAAGAGTGGATTGTCTACGAACATAACTTGGCAGAAATCATGGAATGGGCGTACACTATGGCGCCAGTGTTTGGCTTACACATCTACGAACGTCCTTCTGTAATGCCTCAAGTCTAGCAGCTGTTGGGATAAAAAAATAAAAATAAATTGTAAATCGGTGCAAGATTTCAATGTTTTCTACATTCTATCAGTAGATAACTAAAACAGAATAGATATGATGAAACATTTTTTTCCTTTAATCGGTGCATGTTGTTTGTCGGTTGGTATGCTGGCATCGTGTTGTGAAGACGAACCTGTTACACCTAACGTGAAGTATAATCCGGGGACCATCAAGCTGACAACAGCGCAGCAAGCGCAAGTAGAAAACAGCAACGAATTTGCTTGGAAATTCTTTAAAGAGGTGTCGAAAGGCGAGCAGCAAGATGTTTTTGTTTCGCCGCTGAGCGTGACCTATGCGCTCGGTATGCTGACCAATGGGGCGGTAGGAGATACGCAGAAAGAAATCTTGGAGGGTCTTAAGTTTCGTTCGGGCAAGGTGGATGATATTAATTCCCTTTGCCATCAACTCATGATAGAATCGCCAAAACTGGACAAGACTACCAAGGTTTCGATAGCCAATGCTGTGGTTGCGAACAAAAACAAACCGCTGCAGCCAGACTTTAAGAATGTGGTTGAAAAACAATATCAGGCACTTGTAACCAATCAAGATTTCAGTTCACCGGCCACTTTGTCATTGATCAACCTGTGGGCGAGTGAACTCACGCACGGTATGGTGCCGAAATTGTTGGATCGTGTCAATCCAGATGCGGTTACCTATCTACTCAATGCGTTGTATTTCAAGGGCCTTTGGTATCACAAGTTTGATAAAAAGCATACGCAGCAAGAATCGTTTACGCAGACGGATGGCAAAAAGTTGACGGTGAAAATGATGCATCAGAAAGAGCAATTCTTGGCTGCTGAGAATGACAACTATCAGACCGTGGTGCTTCCATACGGCAATGGATCGTACGAAATGGTGGTGCTTTTGCCTCGTGAGGGAAAGGATTTGTCGAGCTTGTTGCAGACCATGGATGCTAAAAAGTGGAAAGATAATCTGAAGAACACGTATAGCAGTGAGGTTGATTTGAAGCTTCCACGCTTTACATCTGTGTACTCTCGTGAGTTGAACGACGTATTGAAGTTACTGGGAATGAATATGATGTTCGACCCTGCCAAAGCTGATTTAACAAAAATGTCTGTAGCAAAAGCTTTTGTTTCCAAGGTTTTACAGAAGGCAAAAATTGAGGTTGATGAGGAAGGCTCAAAGGGAGCAGCCGTTACGGTGGTCGAGACAGTGCTTACAGCTGCACCACCTTCTAAGCCCATTATGTTCCATGCCAACCGTCCTTTCATGTATGCCATTGTTGAACATAGTACGGGTACCATCTTTTTCATGGGTACTTACCAAGGCAAGTAAACGGTTTTTAGACCGTTGGTAGGTTGCTTTTTTAGCGGAAGAAATAAAAAGGGGCGACGTTACATCGGTAGCGTCGCCCTTATAATTGGTTGTTATAACGTGTTTATCCGTAGATAATTTTTCCGTGTTCGTCTTTATATTCATCCAATCCTTTTTCGTAAGTGGCCATGGCGCGCAGGCTCATTCCCACATTAGAGAAGCCACCATCGTGATAAAGGTTCTGCATGGTGACCTTCTTGGTGAGGTCAGAGAACATCACGATGCAATAGTCTGCACACTCTTCTGCCGACGCGTTGCCCAGTGGAGACATGCGGTTAGCAAAGTCGAAGAGCTTATCCATGCCCTTTACTCCTTGACCAGCGGTGGTGAGGGTGGGTGATTGTGAAATGGTGTTGATGCGCACATGCTTCTCGCGGCCATAGATATAGCCGAAGCTACGCGCAATACTTTCCAACAAAGCCTTGGCATCTGCCATGTCATTATAGCCGAAGAAAGTGCGTTGTGCGGCTACATAACTGAGCGCAACGATAGAACCATATTCGTTAATGGCATCCAATTTCTTGGCGCTTTGTATCATTTTATGGAAAGAAACTGCCGAAATATCGAGCGTCGTGTCTAACATTTTGTAGTCCAAATCGTCGTAAGTACGATGCTTACGAACGTTGGGTGACATGCCGATGGCATGCAACACGAAGTCGATTTTGCCACCAAGAATCTCCATAGACTGCTTGAACACATTCTCCAAGTCCTCCACGCTGGTAGCATCAGCGGGTATTACTTCGCAATGAAGCTTTTCAGATAAGGCGCTCACTGTACCCATTCTAACTGCCACTGGCGTGTTTGATAATGTGATTTTAGCACCTTCTTCAACAGCTCTTTCAGCTACTTTCCAAGCGATAGATCGCTCATTAAGGGCACCAAAGATGATGCCTCTTTTTCCTGATAATAAGTTGTTACTCATATTTACGTATTAAGAGTTTGGTGACAAAGGTACGTAAAAATACTGAAATAGCAGTTCCATCCTTCTTAGAAGTTGTTCCCTATTTCTACTTAGGCTTTTTATCTTTCGGTGTTATGGCTTTCTTTTTGTTTTCTAAAGCATTGTCTTTCTTGGATTTAGTGAGCTGTTCTTTCGTTTGATGTGCATTTTGTTTCTGTTGTTCCGCCCATGCATCAATGAAACTACCCGCTCCGGTAGAAACGCCAAAGTCAAGCTCTGGCAATTCTCTTCTTTCCTTTGAACGGTATGGAACCTTGATGATATCCGCCGAATCAGCGCGTTCTACCGTCACCATGGCAACGCCGTCGGCGAGTATTCCCAACTCTTTGGCTGCTCCCCACGACAAGTCAATAATCCTTCCTCGCGTGAATGGTCCCCTATCAGTTACCTTGACGATCACCTCTTGCTTGTTGGAAGGATTGGTTACTTTTAATAATGTTCCAAACGGATAGGTGCGATGGGCGCACGTCATGCTATCATGATGCAGTCTTTCACCGCTGGCTGTGCGTGCTCCTGTCGCTTTTTTAGAATAATAAGTGGCTTTACCCTTCTGCTTTTGAGCCAGCAGAAAGGTAAAGCCTGTCAGTAGAATTAAAAATAAAATACTTATTTTTTGAAACTTCACCCTACGTTATTTTGGGTTTATACCACGCCCTGAGCCATCATGGCATGGGCCACTTTCATGAATCCGGCTACGTTAGCACCCTTCACATAGTTGATGTATCCGTCAGGTTGTGTTCCGTATTTCACGCATTGTTCGTGGATAGAGTGCATGATGTAGTGCAACTTCTCGTCCACTTCAGCTTCGCTCCAGCTCAAGCGGATGGCGTTCTGAGTCATCTCAAGACCTGATGTTGCCACACCACCTGCGTTCACTGCCTTGCCAGGAGCAAAGAGTTGTCCGGCTGCAACGAACTTGTCAACAGCCTCGGCTGTACATCCCATGTTACTTACTTCTGCTACACAGAGTGGCTTGTTAGCTAAGATCTTGTCTGCATCTTCGCCGTTCAACTCATTTTGAGTAGCGCATGTCAAGTAAATGTCAGCCTTCTGTTCCCAAGGTTTCTTGCCTTCATGGAATTCAGATCCTGCGAATTTGTCGGCGTATGGTTTGCAAACGTCATTACCACTGCTGCGTAATTCGAGCATATAGGCAATCTTTTCGCCGCTGATGCCATTGGGATCGTAAATGTAACCGTCAGGACCACTAATGGTAATCACCTTTCCTCCCAGTTCTGTAGCTTTGAGAGCAGCGCCCCATGCTACGTTACCGAAACCGCTGATAGCTACTGTTTTGCCCTTGATGTCAATGTTGCGTGTCTGCAACATTTGGTTCACAAAGTACAAAGCACCGAATCCTGTTGCCTCTGGACGAATGCGAGAGCCGCCATATTCCAGCCCCTTACCGGTGAGAACGCCTTCCCAGCGACCTACCAACTTCTTGTATTGACCGAACAAATAGCCAATTTCACGACCACCAACACCAATATCTCCAGCAGGAACGTCAGTGCTCGGGCCAATATATTTGTAGAGTTCAGACATGAAAGATTGGCAGAATCTCATGACTTCGGCATCGCTTCTTCCGCGAATAGAGAAGTCAGAACCACCTTTGGCACCACCCATAGGCAATGTAGTCAATGCGTTTTTGAAAGTTTGTTCAAAGCCCAAGAACTTCATGATAGATAAGTTCACAGATGGGTGGAAACGCAATCCGCCTTTGTACGGACCAATGGCGCCGTTGAATTGTACGCGATAGCCGATGTTAACATGTACTTCTCCTTGGTCGTCTACCCAAGGTACGCGGAACATGATGATGCGCTCTGGCTCAACAATGCGCTCTATGATTTTAGCTTTCTCAAACTCTGGATGCTCGTTGTACACGTCCTTTACGGATATAAGCACCTCTTTGACAGCTTGTAAATACTCAGATTCGCCTGGATGCTTCTTCTCCAGGTCTTGCATGATTTTTTCAATTTCCATAGTAGAATTTATTTAATTAGTTGGTTATACATGTCATGGATATTATCCAAGACGTGGCAAATATAGTTTTTTTATAAATACCCACCAAATATAAAAGGATAAATTCCGATGTCAATGTTTATAAATGTGAAAACTGATAGATTTACACCTTATATAATAGTTGGCACGGGAGCAGATGAAAGTTCGTTAGAAATTTGTACATATACATTGTATTTCCTACATTTGTCGTGTCTATATGATCCAATGAAAGGAAGTTCTTTATTTTGGAAACCTTATTCGTTTGGTTAGTTCTTACTTCTTGAATAAATCATTTATGAACGATTCTGTGCCTTCTCAATGGCGTAATTTCTTATTGAAGGATGTGACTTTTGTCAATCTCATGATGAGACGTATTTATAATGTCTTAATCGTTGCCAATCCCTATGACGCATTCATGTTGGAAGATGACGGCAGGGTAGAGGAGAAAATTTTCAACGAATACATGGAGTTGGGTTTACGCTATCCGCCTACCTTTACACAGGTGAGCACCACGGAAGAGGCTACCCGCATTCTTCAGTCCACACCGATAGACTTGGTGATATGTATGCCTGGTACCGCCGACAATGACGCTTTTACCGTGGCACGCAACATTAAAGACGCCTTTCCTGCTATTCATTGCATCGTTCTCACGCCTTTTTCGCACGGCATTACCCGTAGGATGGAGAACGAAGACTTGAGCATCTTCGATTATGTGTTTTGTTGGTTGGGCAACACGAATCTCATTATGTCCATCATCAAGCTGATGGAAGACAAGATGAACTTGGAACACGATATCACCGAAGGAGGCGTGCAAATGATATTGCTGGTAGAGGACAGCATTCGTTTTTACAGTTCCATACTGCCCAATCTGTACAGTTACATATTGGTGCAGAACAAGCATTTGTCTTCTGAGGCATTGAACCGACATGCTGCTACGTTGCGTATGCGTGGTCGTCCAAAGGTGGTTTTGGCACGAACATACGAGGAGGCGATGGATTATTACAATCGTTTTGCTGACAATATATTAGGCGTTATTAGCGATGCCCGTTATCCCAAGGGCGGAAAGAAAGACCCCGAAGCGGGTTTGAAACTGTTGCGCGAGATTCGCAAACGTGACCCCTACCTACCTTTAATCGTGGAAAGCTCGGAGTCAAGCAATCGAGAGAAGACCGAAAGAGAGGGCTTCCGCTTTGTCGATAAGAACTCGAAGGTGATGGGAATAGACCTCCGTCATATCTTTGAAGAGCACATGGGCTTTGGCGATTTCATCTTTAGAGACCCGCTTACCCGTCAGGAAATCATGCGCGTGCATTCGCTCAAGGAACTGCAAGACAATATTTTCAAGATACCAGATGATTCATTTCGCTTCCATGTCTCACGCAATCACATGAGTCGTTGGCTTAGTGCACGCTCGATTTTCCCCATCTCCGAGTTTCTTAAAAACATCACTTGGGACAAGTTGCAAGACTTGCAAGCGCATCGACAAATCATCTTCGATGCCATTGTGCAATATCGCAAGATGAAAAATATTGGCGTGGTAGCGGTGTTCGACCGATTGAAATTCGACCAATATGCCCACTTCGCCCGTATTGGCGAAGGCTCGTTGGGCGGAAAAGGGCGTGGCCTTGCTTTCTTAGACCATATCATCAAGATGCACCCCGACTTTAATCAGTACGAGGGAGTGAAGGTACAAATCCCGAAAACGCTGGTTCTTTGTACGGATTTGTTCGACCAATTCATGGACGAGAACAATCTTTATGACGTTGCTTTAAGCGATGCCACAGACGAAGAGATACTGCAAAGCTTCTTGAAAGCCAAGCTGCCAGAGCGTCTGCGCGACGACTTTATCACGTTTTTCGATGCCACCAAGAGTCCGATAGCCATTCGTTCCAGTTCGTTGTTAGAAGATTCGCACTATCAACCTTTTGCTGGAATCTATTCCACTTACATGATTCCCTCGCTCGATGACAAGCAGTTGATGCTTCAAATGTTGGCCTGTGCCATCAAGGGCGTGTATGCATCGGTGTTCTATCATGATTCCAAGGCTTACATGACGGCTACCCGCAACCTGATTGACCAAGAAAAAATGGCGGTTATCTTGCAAGAAGTGGTGGGCAAGCAGTATGATACGCACTATTATCCCAAGATAAGTGGGGTGCTGCGCTCGCTGAATTATTATCCCATTGGCAACGAAAAAGCCGAAGAGGGCATTGCCTCGTTGGCATTAGGATTGGGTAAATACATCGTAGATGGCGGTCAAACTTTGCGTGTGTCCCCTTATCATCCTCACCATGTCTTGCAGACCAGCGAACTGGAAAAGGCGTTGCGCGAGACCCAAACGCAATTCTATGCCCTCGATACGGCTCATGTGGGACAGGATTTTCAGGTAGACGACGGTTTCAACATCCTCAAGTTAGATGTAAAATCTGCCGAGAAAGATGGCTCCCTGCAATATATTGCGTCTACTTACGACCCTAACAATCAGATGATTAGAGATGGACTGTACGACGGAGGGCGCAAGATTATATCTTTCTGTAGCGTGCTGCAACACGATGTGTTCCCATTGGCACCCATCATGCAAATGGCGATAAACTATGGTGCGGAGAGCATGCGGTGCCCCGTAGAAATCGAGTTTGCCTGTGATATCAATGCCGATAGGACAGGAGAATTTTACTTATTGCAAATTCGTCCCATTGTCGATTCCAAGCAAATGCTCGACGAGGACGTTGTCGCCATCGCCGATGAACGGTGTTTGTTGCGTTCGCACAACTCGTTAGGGCATGGCATTATGGACGATGTTTGTGACGTTGTTTACGTAAAAACCAACGCTTCTTTCACAGCGAAGAATAATCCTGCGATTGTAGGGGAAATAGAAAAGCTCAACGAGCAGTTCTTATCTCGTGGTCAAGGCTATGTGTTGATAGGTCCGGGACGCTGGGGTTCGAGCAATCCTTGGTTGGGCATTCCAGTAAAGTGGCCACAAATTAGTGGTGCAAAGATCATTGTCGAAACCACATTAAACAACTACCGTATCGACCCGAGTCAAGGGACGCACTTCTTTCAAAACCTCACCAGTTTCGGCGTGGGCTATTTTACGATTGATGAGGTGGGTGGCAGTGGCTTGTTCAGGCAAGATGTTTTGGATGCCATGCCAGCTGTCGAAGAAACCACTTATGTTCGCCATGTTCGGTTTAACGCCCCATTGCGTATTTTGATGGACGGTCAGAAGCAAGAGGGAGTGGTACTCTTTCCTTCAACATAGAAAACGGCTTGGCGGCTCGTGGGGAAAGAATCCATATATTCATCACAGCTCTTTCATTGACGAAAGGTGGTTTGTTGGGAAAAACAATCTTTGTTCGTTTGGTTCATTGATTGTACGACAGTGACCCTTCAATGGAAGAGCTGCGTCTTTTTATCAATATTATTTTTGTCCAAAATCTCCGTTGTTTTTGTCTTATTATTTTACCTAAAAACGACCATTGGAAATCTTCAAAATAGAAAAAATCAATAGGCAAGCGGTAGACAAAAGTACGCCAATGTAATCAGAGTAAACGTTGTTTTTAGGTTAGAACATTGACTTTACGCACTTAGAACCATCCTTTTGAAGTGTTGTTCACATGCTATTGCAACCTTAAAGCATGCATATTCGTTGCTTATCTCTATGCTTTTGCTGACGAGAAGCGGTAAAAGTAGAAATGAAAAGAGGTGGCTTTCGCATAATGTATTCAACAGCAAAGGATTACAAATGTAACTCATTTTTGGCGTATTTGCGAACAATTGTACCGTTGGTGGTCTATACGAGAAATATGAGAGGCACTTTGTAAAGAATAATCGGTGCGAAATCTGAAGATTTGGTCATACGGATGAATGAGACCGGTAAAAGGTTGGCAGCTCTTGGAACCTACGCCATGATTGCCTAATAACTAAATACGAGACTTGAGTTGGGTTAATAAAATGTCAGGCGGAAGGTGGTCAGTCCGGCGGTCTTATCGGTGATGAGGTCGATGGAGCCATTGCAGGCCTGCATGATTTGTCGTGAAATGGACAGGCCAATGCCGCTTCCCTGCGGTTTGGTGGTGAAGAAGGGCACGAAGATGTGGCTTGCCACGTCATCGGGAATCATCGCTCCGTTGTCGGTGATGTCGATGATGACGGATTCCTGTGCGTTGGCGTATGCGCGCAGTGTGATTTGTCCTTCTTCTCCGATGGCCTCGGAAGCATTTTTCAGCAGGTTGTTGACCACCCTGCTGACGAGGCTCTCGTCGGCATACACCAGCAAGTCGCCGGGTTCTACCTCGCAGCTCACGTTCACGTCGGACTTTAGCATCGGGCGAATGAGGTTCACCATGCGGTCGAGGAACGGTCTTACATAGAACAGGGTGGGCGTGGGCGTAGGCACATGCGTGAACTTGCGATAATTCTCCACAAAGCGCATCAGTTCCTTGCCAGTCCTGCTGATGACCTCTAATCCCTGACGTTGCTCGCCCTGTGAGTTTTGGAGTAGGGTATCGCTCAGCGATATGATTGGCGTGACGGTATTCATGATTTCATGGGTGAGCACGCGGATGAGCTTCACCCAGCTGTCTATCTCCTGGTTGGCCAGCTCGCCCTTGATATCGCTGAAGCCGATGATGCGCACCCGACGACTCTTGAGAGTTGTGTGGGTCTCGCGCAGAGAGAATCCCGCCATCTTCTCCTTGATCTGATTGATGTGGGTGATGGTCTCCACCTGCAACAGGTTGAGTGCGGCTCGGTTGCTGCGGAGTACGATGCCTCGCTCCACGTCGACCACCAAGATGCCCGTATCCACCGAATCGAGTATGAGTTCGAAGTATTTTTCCCGTTCTATCTGTTCATCCCGGGCGTGTTGTAGGATTTCCTTCACGCGGTTGAGCGACTCGTTGAGCAAAAGCTCGCTGCCGTACTTCTTGTTGATGGGAAACTGGAAAGTATAGTCGCCGATGTCTATGGCGTTGAACATGAATGTCACCTTGCCAAGGTCGCGTCGATACCTCCGCCACAGTTGCAGATAGGCAACGATGGCGGCAAGCAATGCCAGGCAGAGTATGATGACAATCACGTTCATAGCCTATAGTCCGTAACGTTTAATTTTGTTGTATAAAGTCTGTCGGGAGATACCTAACCTGAACGCCACCTGCGAGAGGTTGCCGTCGCATTCGCGGATGGTTTTCTCGATGAGCCTTCGTTCCATCTCGTCGAGCGTGCGCACGTCCTCAATTGGTTTCTCCTGTCGGGCGGGTCCACTCTCTATGTCGTCCTCTGCAATCGTCGTGCCGCTGCACAGGATAACCGCTTTCTCCATGGCATGTTGCAGTTCGCGAATGTTACCGTACCAAGGTTGCTCTTCGAGCTTGGTCATGGCGCCGGCCGAGAATCTTGTCTCCGGCTTGTTGTACATCGCTGCGTAGCGTTTGAGGAAGATGCCGGCCAAGGCCGTGATGTCTTCCCTGCGCTCGCGCAAGGGCGGCAGATGCAGGTGAATGGTATTGACGCGGTAGAGCAAGTCTTCACGAAACTCGCCGTTGGTCACCATTTCTTGCAGGTCTCGGTTGGTGGCGCAAATCAGTCGCACGTCGATGGGAATTTGCTCGCTGCCTCCCACACGCACGATACTCCTGCGCTGCAAGGCCGTGAGCAGCTTTGCCTGTAGCGCATAACTCAGGTTGCCTATCTCATCGAGAAACAACGTGCCTCCCTCCGCTAGTTCAAACTTTCCCGGCTTGTCTGTCTTGGCATCCGTGAAAGCACCTTTCGTGTGTCCAAAGAGTTCGCTTTCAAAAAGCGTCTCCGTGATGGCTCCCATGTCGATGGGCATCATCCGGTGTCCGTGCCGTTTCGACAGGCGGTGTATCTCTTTAGCCAGCACTTCCTTGCCGGTTCCGTTCTCGCCTGTGATGAGGATGTTGGCATCGGTGGCTGCTACTTTCTCCACCATCAGGCGCAGGTCTTGCATGGCTGGCGACACGCCCCAGTACATTTCTCCCTCATGGGTGGTGGCGTTCCGGATGGTTTTTTGGGTTTTCCGGTAGGCATTGGTGAGTGTATCGATGAGTTTGGCATTGTCGAACGGCTTTACCACGAAGTCGGTAGCGCCCTCCTTGATGCCCGTCACCGCTAATTCAATGTCGGCGTATGCCGTGAAGAGCACCACCTGTGTGCGGGGACTCAGTTTCTTTATCTCGCGAAGCCAGAAGAGACCCTCGTTACCATTGTTGATGCCGCTGCGGAAATTCATGTCGAGCAGCACCACGTCGGGTCTGTCCTCGCGTAGGCGGGTGGGGATATTCTCTGGTTTGGCTATCGCCGCGACATGCTCGAATACATTTTCTATCAGCATCTTCACCGTGGTGAGGATGTTGCGGTTGTCGTCAACTATCAGTATGCTACCTTGTTTCATCTATTGTCTAATGTCTGTCTGCCAGTTGCACAGCCTTTAACTGGCGTGGCGGAAAGGTTGTTGTTTTTGCAAAGATATTCTTTTTTCTCTTTAGTATCAAGCCGTTGTCTAAAAATCATATCATAAAAACCGATGTGCCGTATGAGAGGACATTGAGTGGATGGTGGGCCTCACTGTCAAATAATTGGGCAGCAGTGTCTAATTATTGGACAGGCTTGCAATCGTGATTTTTGCGCAACGTGCAGATAGATAGGATGTTATGTTTCTGGCACGGCATTGGCAAGTGTTTAGTCGTATGAGAACAGCAATTACGATAATATTATTAGATTTGGTCGCTCTTCCGCTATTGGCGCAAGAGACTTGGACCATGAACCGCTGCATTCAGTATGCGGTGGAGCACAACAACGGAGTGCGCAAACAGCGATTGGAGGTGCGACAGAGCAAGGTTGATGAGCGCACGGCGAGGCTCGACCTTCTGCCTACGGTGTCGGCACAGACCACGGCGCAGTATGCCTGGGGTCGTAACATCAACCCAGAGACCAACACCTACAACACCATCACCACCTTCAACAATTATTACAGCATTGGGGCGGAGGTGCCTTTGTTTGACGGTGGCCGTACCTGGAATGCCTTTCAGCAAGCGCGATTGGCGCATGCCAAGAGTTTGACGGCCCTGCAAAAGACAGCCGACGACAAGGCCATAGCCGTGATGGCGAAATTCGTGGAGGCGGTGTACAGCCAGCAGAGCATTGGCTTGGCACGGCGCAAATTGGCCGACAGTCAGGCGTTGCTTCGCACGACCCGTGCGATGTTCGACCTTGGAGAGAAGTCGCGACCCGACGTGGCGCAGATGGAAAGTCAGGTGGCGGAGGACGATTACAACCTGTTGCACCAGCAGAACGCAGCCAGTTTGGCGTTGATGGCCTTGAAAGCGGAGATGAATTTTCCCGTAGACGATACGCTTGCCCTCGACACTCTGTTGACCGCGAGCCTGTCTGTTGCCGACGATGCCGAGAACCTTTATGCCGCTTTCCAAGCTGAATCACCAGAAGTGAAGACGGCAGCGTTCAATGTTAAGAACGCTCGCTACCATTATCTTATACAACGCGGACAGCTGTTGCCCGTCCTGGCATTGGGCGGAGGAATCAACACCAACTATTACCGCAATCTCTCGCAGGGCAGCAGTAAGACCGACAACTTCGGCAAACAGTTCAACAACAACATGGGCGAATATGTCTATCTCTCCCTGTCCATCCCCCTTTTCATGCCTTCGCGCTGGCGTGCCGCACGCAGGGCGAAAGCCGATTGGGAGGCAAGCAAGCTCGACTTGGAAGACGCGCGCCGCAAACTGCACGATGATATTGCGCAGGCGGTGCTCGATCGTGACGGCTATTCGCGCGAGCTTATGAAGATGGAACGGAAGACAGCGGCCGACTCTATAGCCTGGCATCTGGCGTCGCGCAAGTACGAGGAGGGCATGCTCTCGACTTTCGACTTGCATACAGCGGCGCAAACCTTGCTCGACAGCCGCATCAAACTGCTGCAAATGCGGTTGATGCTTGAGATGAAACAACGATTAGTCAACTATTATAAAGGAATACGAACATGGACATTGAAATAAAACAAAAGAAGTTTTGGATACCCCGAAAGTATTGGACTTGGATAGGGGGAGGCGTTCTCGTGGTGGCTGCGCTGCTGTGGTTGGCTTTGGGAAATTTCTCATCGACACTGAAAGTCGACAGTCGGGGGCTGAGCATCGGCGACGTGAAGCAAGCGCAGTTTGACGACTATGTGAGCGTAGATGGCAATGTGGTGCCCATCCAGGTGGTGCAGATCTCGCCGGAAGAAGGCGGTGTAGTCATGGAGAGAGTGGCGGAGGAAGGATCCCATGTCAGGAAGGGCGATGTCATCGTGAGGCTGAACAACAGCAATCTCGACCTTGAAATCCTCAATGCCGAGAGCGAATTGGCGGAGAAGCAGAACATGCTTCGCAACACGCAGATTACGATGGAACAGGATCGGCTCAACAATCAGAACGAGGCGGCGCAGCTGTCGATGGACGTACAGGCCAAGAAGCGAACCTACAACCATCAGACAGCATTGCAGCAGGAACAGCTCAACAGCCGCGAGGAATATCTCAAAGCAAAGGAAGACTACGAGCTGGCCGTGAAAAAGAACGAGCTGATTGCGCAACGGCTCAAGAAGGACGCGCAGCTCCGTCGCGCACAGATGGATCAGATGAACGACAACCTCTCGTCGATGAGGCGCAACGTGGAGCTGGTACGCCAGCGCAAGGAGCATCTCAACGTGCGCTCGCAAATCGACGGCGAGGTGGGACAGCTCAACATCGAATTGGGGCAGAGCATCTCTCCAGGACAGAAGATTGGTGTCATCAACGACCTCAGCGACTATAAAGTGGAGGCGCAGGTCGACGAGCATTACATCGATCGGGTGCACCAAGGGCTCACAGCGACTTTCGAGCAGAACGGCAAGCACTATTCGCTCACCGTGCGCAAGGTGTACCCCGAGGTGAAAGACGGCAGGTTCAAGATAGATTTCGTGTTCAGCGGCAAACGTCCGACCAACATCCGAACGGGCCAGACCTATTATGTGGACTTGCAGTTAGGCGAGTCAAAACGGGCGGTGCTCATCCCCAAGGGAACGTTCTACAGCGTGACGGGCGGGCAATGGATCTTCGTACTCGACAAGGATGGCAAGAAAGCCTATCGTCGCAACATCCGCATCGGACGGCAGAATCCGCAGTATTACGAGGTGCTTGAAGGTCTTCAGCCCGGTGAGCGAGTCATCGTGAGTGGCTACGAAAGTTACAAAGACAACGAAATTTTGGTTTTGGAATAACAAGTAAAATGAATTGGCGCAGGAGCAATAAGCAACTCATATTGGTATCGAAATAAGAAGTAAATAAGTCATGAAGCAACTATTCAATTTCAAATCCTATTTCACCTTCCTGTCGAGGAACAAGGTGTACACCGCCATCAATGTGTTCGGACTGTCAATCAGCCTGATGTTCGTCATCATCATTGGCTTGTACACCCAACAGGAATACGCCGTCGATACCATGCACAGCAAGGCCGACCGTATCTATGCGCAGGGCTATGATATGGAGCACAACGGGCAGAAAGAAGCCACCACCGGCTCACACTGGTATATACAAAAGCACCTGAAACAGCGTTACCCAGAGATAGAAAGCAGTTGCGCGCTGGTTAGTTCCAATTTAAAATTGAACTTGCCCACCACCGAGAAAGTGATGAAACGTATTCTTTTCACGGATTCTACATTCTATCGTATCTTCGATTTTGAGCTGGTTCGCGGCGATCGCAACCATGTGTTGGATGCAGTGAATAGCGCAGTGGTGACCGAGGAGACTGCCCGACAGCTCTACGGTAATGTTGATCCGATAGGCAAGCCCTTGGTTTATTCCGATACCGTCCGCCTGGTCATTACGGGCGTGGCACGCAAGATGGAAGGCTCGAGCATTGACGGTGCCGACGTCATCGCGCGCTTCGAGAACGTAAAGGGAATCAATCCGGGTATGACCAGCGAGTACATGAACAACGCCACGGGTGCGGAGTTGATGTTTCTGATGAAGCCCCATCATGATATCAGGACGAAAGACAAGGACATCGACAAGTTTATGAAAGACGTAAACTGGCTGTACCAGATGCCCGGTGTCAAAACCAAGATGGTCTTTGTTCCGCTCAAGCAGCTTTATTTCTCAGAGATAGGAAGCTCGTCGGGTGCAACATCGCGAGGCGACCGGAAACTCGTCAACATGCTGTTTGCGGTAGAAATCATGATTCTTCTGTTCTCCGTTTTCAACTATATCAACCTCACGGTGGCACAATCCGGCAGGCGAGCAAGAGAGATGGCTACCCGACGTCTCTTTGGCAGTCAGCGAAAGCACATCATGGAAAGGCTGATATTGGAAAGCATTGTTATGTGTTTGTGTTCCCTGCTCATCGCCATTGGCTTGGCATTCGCGTTTGTAAAGTATGCCGACAAGTTGCTGGTAACCGAAATCAACATGGTTCACCTGTTCAGCCCAACCAATCTGCTCGTCATCTTTGCGTTCGTCTTAATGGTAGGCATACTGGCAGGTATGCTCCCCGCTGTATTCATTTCGCGCTCGAAACCCATTGATGTGGTTCGTGGAACGTTTCGCACCCATGTGAAGATGGGATTCAGCAAACTGTTCATCATCTTGCAAAGTGCGGCAACCATCTTGTTGTTGGCTTGCTCGTTGACCATCGGTTTGCAGACCCATCATCTCTTATCGGCTCCGTTGGGTTACGATACCGACAACCTGATTAAAATCGAAAACCCTTCAGCTGACAGTGTGCCCATCGAACAATTCAAGTCACGCGTAGCTCATTTACCTTTTGTTAAGGGCATCACCGCTTGTCAAGGCATCCCGTTGGACAGAGGGAACAACCAGACGATGGAGATTAACGGGCGCACGCTCAGCTTCCAAATGTTCGGGGGCGATGAGAATTACTTCAAGGTGTTGGGACTTCAACTTGAAAAAGATTATCACTTGGCATCTCAAGAAGGCATTTACGTCACCCAGCATACCCTTCAGGAAGTCGGTTTGAAACCCGACGCAAGATACATTGATTTGGGTCCTTCCAGGAAAAAGACTCCTATCAGAGGCGTGCTCAAAGACTTCCGGATTGGAAACATCACCAGCGAGATACACCCCATTGGCGTGTGGATCTACCATAAAGAAGTCTTACGTCCGTGGCATTTCGTGATAAAAATCACCGGCGATCCTATGGCAGGATACGAGCAGATAAGAAAAATCTATAAAGAGGTGTTCAAAGAGGACGTGGAAGCTGAAAAGCCTTTCGTGGACCAACAACTGCAAATGTTCTTTGACAAAGAGATTCGTCTTTCAAAGATTGTCATGTTGTTTGCCTTTATTGCCATCGTCATCTCTCTGTTGGGGCTAATCGCCATGAGCCTGTATTTCATTCAGCAACGCTATAAGGAAATCGCTGTGCGCAAGGTGTTCGGAAGCAACAACCGGCAAATCCTCGTGAAGCTACTGCGCACATTCGCCGTCTATGTGTTGGTGGCATTTGTCATAGCCGTGCCTGTCATTCATTTCATCATGACGCATTGGCTCTCCAACTATAATTATCGCATCTCGCTTTCACCATGGATCTATCTTGCTGCAGGTGCGGTATGTATGCTTCTCTCTCTGACGGCGGTATATTTCCAAAGCCGAATTGCCGCGAATGAGAATCCTGTAAACCATATCAAAGACAATCAATAAAAATGCGACAACTATTCAATCTCAAATCCTATTTCACCTTCCTGTCGAGGAACAAGGTGTATACCGCCATTAATGTGTTCGGACTGAGCATTAGCTTTGCGTTCGTTATTCTCATTGGTCTGTACTATCAGCACGAAACGAGCATCGATAAAAACATCACGAACGTGGATAGGCTCTATCTGTTGGGCTGTGATTTCGAATCTAATCAGATCAGCGGCACGTCGCGCGAGATTGTCAAGCTGCTGCAAAGGCAATTACCACAGATCGAGAAAGGATGCGCATTCTATGCCGATGACGAGCAGCATGTAACGACCGCCGACGAGGACAATGTGAAAGTGACCATGATGTACACCGACTCCACGTTCTACGCCATGTTCAATCAACCGCTTGTAGAAGGTGATGCTGCCACGGCCCTGAACGAGCTGACCGACGTGGTGATTTCTCGGAAGTTGGCGCAGACGCTGTTCCGTAACGGCGACGCGATGGGCAAGGTGTTGACGGTGGACAACCGGAAAGTGTATGTGAGGGGCATCTATGAGAACATGAGTGGGACCTCTTTCCCCAATTATGACATTATCGGGCGGTACGAACTACTTCGCGAGCGTATACCTTGGCTCTTTAAGATTGACGGCAATTTCGGCAGTCCGGATGTGGTGTTGAGCTTGAGACCAGGTACAGATATCGGCGCATTGGAAAATAATGTTAACCGTATTCTACCAAAGATATACAAAGAAAATTTCAAGATGGAATGCAAATTCCGCTTGATACCTTTCAGTGAGAGCTATTTTTCCGAATACTCTTCCAACGTATGCCAGCGCGGAAAGGGCGAATTGGTCTATCTCATTTTCATTATCGGCATCATCATCTTAGTATTCTCGGTGATGAATTACATCAACCTGACGGTCGCCCTGTCGGGCAATCGCTCCAAGGAAATGGCGACAAGAAGACTGTTGGGCAGCAAGAAGAGCGACATCCTCTGGCGGTTGGTCATCGAAAGCGTGTGCCTTTGCTGCTGCTCAGTTGTTCTTTCCGTGTTGTTGGCGTGGGCTTCCATTCCTTATACCTGTCAGTTATTGGACACCCACATCACCATCGCCGAGCTGTTCAGCCCCATCAACCTGTTGTTGTTGGTAGGCATTGTGCTGGCAGTAGGTATATTGGCGGGTGTTCTGCCGGCGGTCATCCAGTCGCGCGTGAAACCCATCGACGTGGTTCGCGGCACCTTTCGTCGCCAGACCAAGATGCTGTTCAGCAAGGTGTTCATCGTGGTGCAAAACGCCATCACCATCATCTTCATTGCCGTAGCACTCATCGGCAGCCGCCAGATTCGGCACCTCATCAATGCCCCGTTGGGCTATGACACCCAGGGTGTGATGGAAATCGGTGTTCCACAGGATGCTCGCAAAGCCAATCTGTTTAAGAAAAACTTGCAACAACTGACACCAGTCAAGAAGGTTTCCGTCTGCTTGTGCTCGCCTCTCTTGGGCGGATTCAACCAGATGGCTTACATTGGCAAGAAGGCAGTGCGCTGCCAACGCTTTTATGCGGACAAGGATTACCTGTCGTTGCTGGACATCGAGGTGAAGAAGCAATTTGCGCAGGGCGATTCCGCCAAGCTCTTTGTGTCGCCCAACTTCCACTCGGTGATGCAGTTGAAACCTGATGAAAGGGCATTCCGCTATAACGAGACTTACGAGCGGGAACAAATCAACGGCATTCTGAATGATTTCCATCTTTACACCATTGATATGGGCAACGCTGACGATCAGGTGACGGTGGTTTACCTGTTCGACCAAATCACGCGCGACAACATTGTGAGCAATGTACTCATCAAGGTGGAAGGCGACGAGCAAGAAGCCTACCGACTGGTGCAGGAGACTTACAAGAAAGTTTATCACGAGGACTTGGCGCAGGAGTCGCCATACCTCAGTCAGAAGATAGCCGAGGTGTATAAGGAACAGACCCGCATCGTGCGCATCCTCACCATCTTCTCGTTCCTTGCTGTTCTTATTTCGCTGTTGGGACTTGTTGCCATGTCCACCTACTTCATTCAGCAGCGCAGCAAGGAGATTGCCATCCGCAAGGTGTTCGGCTCCACGAGCAACCGAATACGCCGCGACTTCATCCGCACCTTCCTTCAATATGTGGCTGTCGCTTTCATTATCAGCGTGCCTGTCATCTGGTATTTCGCAGGCGAATGGATCAGCCAATACAGTTACCGCATCGTGTGGTGGCCGTGGATTATCGTTGCAGGCATCCTCGTGCTGCTTATCTCGTTCTGCGCAGTGGCCGTTCAGAGCTATATGGCAAGTAATGAGAACCCGGTAAAGAATATCAAACAAGAGTAGAGTAACGCCGAAAGAGGTAAGTTTCTCAGGTCTATTATCGAAAAAAACGCAATTATGAAACAGCTATTCAATCTCAAATCTTATTTCACCTTCCTCTCGAGAAACAAGGTGTACACCGCCATCAACGTGTTCGGACTGAGCATCTCGCTCATGTTCGTGCTGCTCATCGGCGTTTATACCTGGCAGGAGAAGAGTGTCGACCGTCAGCACAGCAAGGGCGACCGCATCTACGCGATGGGTCTCGACTTCTATGAAGACCAAGAAAAGGTACTTGGATTCCACCATGCCATACTGAGTCGTTTCCGCAAGAATTATCCGGAAATAGAAAACACCTGCGGCTTTGTCGTCTCAGACATGCGGCTGCAAAAGGGAGATGAGTTCTACAAGGCAACGGTGTTGGAGACCGATTCCACCTTCTTCTCCATGTTTGATTTCAAGCTGCTGCAGGGCGACAGGCAGACCTGTCTGAACGACCGGAACAACGTGGTCGTTACCAAGCGGTTTGCCAACAAATGGTTTGGCACGGAGGAAGTGCTCGGTCGCGAGATTACATGGAACGACAGCATTCGGTACCATGTCACCGGCGTGGTGGAGGATTTCGACAATACGCTCATCAACAAGAACGTGGAAATGATCATCGACTTCTCATGGGAACGGTATCACAACACGGCGAACATGGACGAGAGTTTCCCCAAGGCAGTGAATTTTTCGGGTGCAAGCATCTTCCTGCAAGTGAGAAAGGGTGCAAAGATGATGGGGCGAGAGAAAGAGTTCGGCAAATTCATTCACTCGTTCTGGCCTGATTTCGACAAGGCGCCCTTCTATTGCAGACCGTTCTTGGTGCCGTTGAACAAAATATATTTCTCTGGTTACGACAACTACAACGACAACTTGCGCATTGGAAACAGCCGACTGGTCAACTTGCTTTTCATTGTAGGCTTGGTGGTGCTGCTCTTTGCCATCATGAACTATATCAACCTCACGGTGGCGCAATCGGGCTATCGTGCGCGGGAGATGGCGGCACGACGCCTCTTCGGCGCAAAACGCAAGCACATCATCCTGCGGCTGATGATAGAAAGCTCAACGCTCTGTTTCATCTCCCTACTGGTAGCAGTGTCGCTTGCGTTGGCGTTCGCCCCAATGACTGGTCGCTTGCTCAGCACCACCATGGACATGCGCGTGCTCGCAACGCCTGCCGTTATCGGCCTGTTGCTTGCCTTCACGCTGCTCGTCGGCTTCATCTCGGGCATCATCCCCGCCTATGTCTTGTCGAAAGCCAAGCCCATCGAGGTGGTGAGGGGAACCTTCAGGCACCGCACAAAGATGGTGTTGGGCAGGGTGTTCATCGTGGTTCAGAACATCATCACCATCGTGATGCTCGCCTGTGCCACCATCATGTCGCTGCAAATGCTGCACCTTGTGAACGCTCCATTGGGTTTCAACACAAAGAACCTGATTTGCCTCTATCAAGGAGAGGCTTTCAGCAGCACGGACTTCCCGGTGTTCCTCAGCAAGGTGAAGCAGGTTTCGGGAGTGAAATTAGTGTCCTGTTCTGATGGTACCCCGCAGGACGGCGGCAACAACAATACGGTAACGGGAAAGGACAAGGTCTATTCTTTCCAAATGCTTATCGGCGACCCCAACTATCTGAAGGTGTATGGACTGTCGCTAAAACATGACAACCACGTGGGACATCGACCCGTAATTTATCTCAATGACCAGGCTGTGGGTGATTTGAAGATGAAGCCCACGGACAGTCACATGAGTGATTTTTACAAACAAACAATATTCTTTCTTTTCCCGGATGATGCGGCGTTTGGTGGCATTCTCAACGATTTCCGACTGCGCAACATCACGGAGACCAAAGTATATCCTCTGTTGCTCTGCATCAAGGACAAGGTGGAGAACCCATGGAACGTTACGATTCAGTTTGAGGGAAATCCCGCTAAAACCTACAAGGAGATACAGCGCATATATAAAGAGGTGTTCCATGAGGAGCTAAACCAGGCACATCCATTCGTTGACAAGAGCATTGAATCGGTGTTTGAGTCTGAGTTGAGACTTTCAAAGATTATCGCCCTTTTCGCTTTCATCGCCATCGTCATCTCGCTGTTGGGACTTGTCGCCATGTCCACCTATTTCATTCAGCAGCGCAGCAAGGAGATTGCCATCCGCAAGGTGTTTGGCTCCACGAGCAATCGAATACGTCGCGACCTCATCCGCACCTTCCTTCAATATGTGGCCATCGCCTTCATTATCAGCGTACCCGTCATCTGGTATATTATCAGCGAATGGATCTGCCGGTACAGTTACCGCATCGTGTGGTGGCCGTGGATCATCGTTGCCGGCATCCTCGTGCTGCTTATCTCGTTCTGCGCTGTGGCCATTCAGAGCTACATGGCCAGCAACGAAAACCCTGTAAATAACATTAAACAAGAATAAATATGAAAAAGAAAATCTTTTTTTGCATGACAGCTGTCCTTGTCTTGCTGTCATCATGTATCGTTGTACAAGCCAACTCATACGAGGTTGCCAATGACGAAAGCAGAGCTTACCCGCTGAGAGATTTCTCGGCAATCGAAGTCTCCGGAGCCATTGATGTAGAGTTTGTGCAGAGTAACAATCAAAGCTACCGTGTAAAGGCGGTAGGTTCGCCCGACATGTTGCCGAAGTTGCAGATGGAAGTGCGCAATCAAGTGCTAACCATCAAGCAAAAACCTAACCCCGGCATTCATTCAGGCAATTATCACCTCACGGTTTATGTGCAGGCACCCAACTTGCAGTCGGTCAAAGCTTCCGGTGCGTGTGATGTGCTGATTCGGTCGCTCAATACCACGGCAGTGCGGTTGGAGGCACGCGGTTCGAGTGATATCAAGGTCGATCGGCTGGCGGCCAACAGCTTGGAAGTCCGCTTGCAGGGTTCTTCCGATGCCCGTCTGGCTGGCAAAGTGTCGAAAGCCATATATACCTGTTCCGGTTCTTCCGATGTGAGAGCCTACGATCTCAAGGCAGAAGAGGTGTCAGCCACATGCTCCGGCTCGTCGGATGTCTATTGCTTCGCCACCCGTTCCGTCAGTGCCAAAGCCTCTGGCTCAAGTGACATCCGCATCAAGGGCAACCCCGTCCAACGACAATTGGATAAATCAGGGTCTTCGGATATTCACATATTACATTAATCATCTATACTATGTTGCATCTTATCCAACAGTCTTGTCGCATGGCTTGGCGCAATCTCTTTCGCCCCAGGCAGCACAATGTGGCCAAGATTCTATGTTTGGCACTCGGATTGAGTGTCAGTGCGGTTATCATTGCCGAGATTTATTACGAACAGACTTTCGACCAGTGTTATCCCGATTACGACCGTATCTGCCGTGTTACCGAGGGCTTCAAGATGAAAGCACAGGAGTTCACGGAGGGCTTTAATACGTCGGGCGGCGTGGCACCGATGATGAAACGAACCATTCCGCAGGTGGAGCTGGCTACACGCACCAATCCAATTGTGACCGATGGAGAGGTGGAAACTGATGACAAAGTACGTGTTCGTGCCGATGTCTACTTTGCCGACAGCTGTTTCTTCCGCATGTTTCCGGCCCGCATCCTTGAAGGTGATGCTGACCGGGCGCTCACGGAACCGTTCTGTTGTGTGGTGAATCGCTCTACAGCAGAGCGCTTGGGCGGCAACGTTGTGGGTAGGCACATCGAGTCGAAGGAAATGCCAGGCCTGAAGCTGACCATCGTGGGTGTCTACGAGGATTATCCTCACAACTCAACGTTCCACAACTATGATGTGATCGGGTCAATGAAGACGCAGAAGAATTTTAGCTTCGACGGTCAGGATAACCTGGTCGGTAACGACCGTTACATCAGTTTCGTGCGTCTCAGGAAAGGTACCTCTCCCGATTCGTTGAACCCCCTTATACACCGCATGATACAGACGCATTATCCCGTCAAGGAACTGCGACAGTCCGGGGTATGGCTCACATACAAGCTAACCCCCATATCTCGCTATTACACGGAGGCGGACAATGTACGCCAGATGTTCTGGATTCTGTCGCTCCTGGCCATCATCCTCCTTTCGGTCTCGATACTCAACTACGTGCTTATCGTGGTGGGCAATTTGGTCAGTCGTGCCCGTGAGATGGCGGTAAGGAAATGCTATGGTGCCGGGCAAGGAGCCGTCTACAGCATCACCTTCAGCGAAGTGTGCCTGCATCTCGTGCTTGCTCTCATATTAGGAGCAGCTCTGTTGTGGGCTTGCCATGGCACAATCGAGCAGTTGTTGTCGGCTCCGCTCTCTGTGTTGGTATTCAACCGTGGTGCGTGGATCTTGCTTTTAATTGCGTTGATGGTGCTCTTCGTGGGTGGTATCGTACCCGGATGGCTTTACAACCGCATGCCCGTGACCCTTGCATTTCATGGCTATGTCGAGGCCAGACGTCGCTGGAAGGTGGCGCTTTTAGGGCTTGAGTTTGCCATGGTGAGCTTCCTTTTAGGTCTGCTTTTCATTGTCAGCATGCAGTATAGGCATACGGTAGGCTTCGACTTGGGCTATCAGTGTGCCGGTCTCGCATCCGTTAACATCACCGCACTACAGCCCGATGAACGGCAGACGGCATACGACGAGGTAGGCCGTATGAGTGGCGTGCGTCAGGTGTCGGCCTGCAATACGTTTCCTTTCTATGGTATGAGTGGTAACAACGTAACTGTCCCTGGTGAAGAATCACAGCTATTCAATATCGCCGATCTCTTCACTGTCGCCGACCATTACTTTGATATGCTGCAGATTCCTATTGTTGCCGGACGTGTCTTCGCATCGGGCAGCGACAGTCTGAAGCAAGTAATGGTGAGTCAGGACTTTGCCTCTATGATGAAGAAACTGCGCGGATGGGACGACGTGGTGGGTCGGAAGGTGATTATCAGTGAACATAGCGGCAACGAAAACAAAGACTTACTGACCATCGTAGGCGTCTATCGTGATATTCATCTCGGTAGTGCCGAGACCAATGGGATGGAACGTCCCTCTGTGATTTTCTACGGACGTGCGGCCAACAGGATGAACAATTACCTGCTGGTACAGCTGGACGATTTCAGCGTAGAAAAGCTGACAGACATCCAGGAGCGGCTCCAGCGGTTCTTTCCAGGCAAAACAGTCTTGGTTGAGAGCGTGGAGAACCTCAAGAACATGCAGTATGTTGCGACCCGCAACTTCCGCAACGGCGTGATGACGGTTGGCATCGTGGTACTTTTCATCGCGCTGATGGGACTCATTGGTTATGTCAGCGACGAGGTGAACCGTCGTCACAAGGAAATAGCCATCCGCAAGGTGAACGGGGCGTGTGTGGGCGACGTGATGCGTATTTTCCAGCTGAACATCCTTCGCACCGCCATTCCAGCCGTGCTGATTGGGGCTGTCGGTGCCTATTGGGTAGCTGCCCAGTGGCTGCAGCTCTATGACAACCGCATCGCGTTGACGGTGTGGCCGTTCCTCGTGACAATCGTCCTCGTGCTGCTCATCATCGTTACCGTTGTGGCAATCAACTGCTGGCGTGTGGCCAACAGCAACCCGGTGGAGTATCTGAAACAAGAGTAAGAAAGGAACATCCGATTGACCGGACAACAAACCATAAAACATATAAAAACCATAATATTTTAAGAATATGATTAAAGTAGAAAATTTAAGCAAATCGTTCCGTACGGAAGAAGTGGAGACCATTGCGCTCAACAATGTGTCTTTCCAAGTAGAAGACAAGGAGTTTGTTGCCATCATGGGGCCTTCGGGCTGCGGCAAGTCAACTCTGCTCAACATCCTCGGACTGCTCGACAATCCCACGGGCGGCAAGTACTGGTTAGGCGACAAGGAAGTGTCGGCGCTGAAGGAGAAGGATCGCACCGACGTGCGCAAGGGAGAGATAGGCTTCGTGTTCCAGAGTTTCAACCTCATCGACGAGCTCAACGTGGAAGAGAACATCGAACTGCCTCTGACATACCTTGGCATGTCGAAGGCCGAGCGCAAGCAGAAAGTGAAGGACATCATGAAACGCATGGGCATCAGTCATCGCGCCAAGCATTTCCCTCACCAGCTCTCGGGCGGTCAGCAGCAGCGGGTGGCCATCGCCAGGGCCGTGGTGTTTGGCCCGAAACTGATTCTCGCCGATGAGCCGACAGGTAATCTCGACTCGAAAAATGGTGCCGAGGTGATGGGCCTACTCACCGAACTCAATCGCGAGGGAACCACCATCGTCATGGTGACCCACAACGAGCATGACGCTTCCATCGCCCATCGCATCGTGCGACTGTTCGACGGACAGATTGTTGGTTGATTCAGGTGCAAAGCGTAAGCAAGCCAGCTGGCCTGTCTGGCTACTTTGGCAGAACGTGCTTACGCTTTGCACCTATGGATTTTTCGGCAAGTATCCATATCATCCGTGGTCAACGAATCCGTTGTTTTTGTCCTATCGTTTTACCAAAAAACGACCATAGAAAATCTTCAAAATAGAAAAAAGCAATAGGCATGCGGTAGACAAAAGTACGCTCATTTGAGCAAAATAAATGTCATTTTTAGGTTAGAGCATTGACTTTACGCCCTTAGAACCATCCTTTTGAGGTGTTATTCACATGCTATTACAACCTAAAAGCATGCATATTCGATGCTAATCTCTATGCTTTTGCCAGCAAAAAGTGGTGAAAATAAGAAAGAAAAGAGGTGACTTATGTATAATGTCTTTAATAACAATGAATTACGAACGTCGCTCATATTTGGCGTATTTGCGAACAATTGTACCGTTGGTGGTCTACACGCGAATTATGAGAGGCACTTTGTCAATAAAATTCAGCGTTAATCATCGTTGCAACCAATGTACCCCCGATTTTATATACGCTGCTTGATGGGTGGTTTTCAAGGTAAATAGTTCACTCTTCAATGGCAGCGCTGTGTAGTTTCGTGAGCCAAGTACGCAGGTAAATAGTTTCTTGCTGTCTGCAACGATGTGCGATAATCCATTGGTATGTAATTTGATATACATCAAGAAAAGGTGCGTTTTTAGGATAGAAAAGCCTTAGCTGCTTGCAATATAAGGAGATAACCCTTATCTTTGCATCGTGTTTTTCATGGTATTAGATTTAAGGTTAACAAAGATTGGACTACAGCGGTAGTCCTTTTTTTTATTTTTCTCCATCGGTTCCTGTTGATGAACAGGTTCAGTTATTGTTGGCCCAACCGTTTATGGAAGGGGCAGTGACGTCAATTGTGTTTCTGTTTTTCCAACGTGTCATCCAAGCATATTTGCTCTTATTCATAAGCAGCATTTGTTGTGCTCATCAGGGTTTCTATTTCATTTTTCAATCTTGATGGGAGGATATTTAACTAAAAAATACGCTAAAAACTTGCGTATTGATAAAAATCCATTAAATTTGCACAGTTTTAATAATCGTTGTCGCTTATAATTCGAAAGAGAGGCAGCTGAGAAACACGAAGCGAGCGGGAACAGCAGTGGTTCTCATAGTTAACCTGAAACCATTAAATTTAAGCATTATGAATAACAACCAGGAAAGCGAAATGACTTTCGTTGAGAAGTTACAAAATGCGCCGAGTCGAATCAAACGAATCATCTGCACGCGTCAATTTTGGGTAGAATTAGTCGTCATGACGGCAGGTATGTTTGTGGCTGCCTTGGGTGTGTACTTTTTCTTGATACCCAGTAAACTCATCATTGGCTCTATTACGGGGTTGTCCTTGGTACTCGCCAAGTTGCTGCCTTTTGTGTCTGTGGGTACGGTGATATTTACTATTAATGCGATATTGTTGGTGCTTTCGTTTCTGCTCATCGGCAATGAGTTTGGAGCCAAGACTGTGTATACGGCGTTGATATTAGGGCCGATGATTGATTTTCTTGCTTCCATCGTTCCTATGCACGAATCTCTCTTCACCACCTACGTTGCTGGACAAGCCGTTGCCAATCCTTGGTTTGATCTTCTCTGCTTCGTTCTCATTCTCAGCGCCTCTCAAAGTATCTTGTTCAGTATCAATGCTTCTACAGGTGGACTGGATATTCTTGCGAAGATTTTCAACAAGTATCTCCATGTCAAGCTTGGTACTGCCGTGATGTTAGCAGGTGGTGCTATTTGTTGTACGGCTTTTGCAATTAACCCAGTCAGTTTAGTGATCATTGGTTTAATTGGAACCTGGCTCAATGGTTTGATTCTGAATCATTTTATGTCGGATATCAATTCGAAGACTCGTGTGTATATCATCTCCAAAGATTACCAGAAAATAGTGGATTTTGTCGTTCATAACATTCATCGTGGTGTGACCCTGCACGAGGTGATAGGCGGCTACTCTAATGAGAAACAAATACAGTTGGAAATTGTGTTGACAAAAGAAGAATTCTCTACGTTGATTGATTTCATGAGTAAGGAAAGACTTAAAACATTTATTACCTCAGATACCGTGAGTGAAGTATATGGTCTGTGGAATAAGAAAGGATTGTTGCGAACGAGCAATTATTGATACAGTCACATCTTTTCAGAAAAGGAAAATGACAGTTGCTACTGTGGAAATATGAAGTATAATTGAAACCTACTATGAAATTAAAGATATATCTGTTTTTACTGACATGCTATGCTATGGGGCTCTATGCACAAGAGTCACAGCATGTAAATCTGTCTGTTGAAGCGCGAGCCGACTATCAACGTGAATCGATTGACGGTGTGAAAAACAATGATAAAACAGGCTTTAAGGGAAACCTTTTCAATATTCTCATCAATGGCAACATCTCACCGAAGTTCTCTTTTAAATATCGGCAACGACTGAATGGTATTAACAAGGAATATACATTCTTTGATGCTACCGACTGGCTCTTCCTTACTTACCACGCAAACCAAAATTGGACACTCTCTGGTGGTAAGTGGGCTGTGCTATGTGGACCGTGGGAGTTCGATCCAGCCCCTATCGATTGTTTTCAACTCTTTGAATTCTGTTACAGTTTTCCCTGCTATTCGTGGGGAGTGTGGTTGGGTTATCAAACCACAAATCAAAAAGACCAATTCTTCTTGCAAATGGTGGAAAGCCCGTTTCAAAAGGTGTATAAACAAAATAGTGGCATATCATCCGAGATGTATGCCTACAACCTGATATGGTATGGAAACCACGGTATCTTGCACACCGATTGGTCGGTCAACTTCATGGAGTATGCGCCCGGGAAATTTATCAACTACCTTTGTTTTGGTAATCGTTTCGATGTGGCAAACAATCTGCAAATAGGAGTGGATTACATGAACCGTGCCACCACGGGGCAGACCTTCTTTTTCAAGGATTGCTCCATGACTGCTCGTGTTGATTATCAGCCTACACCACAGGTTAACCTTTGGGCAAAGGCGAGTTATGACGTGAATCATGCAGGCGTAGACACCAATCCCGAGGCATCTGCTCCCTTGGATGAACCCAATCAACAGAAAGCCGAGAAATCAAAACCTCGCGCTGACCTGGCTTTGTATGAAGGAACCGAAATCACACGCGTTGGTGCAGGATTAGAATACTATCCGCTAAAAAATAAGAAAGTGCGTCTACATGCCAATTATAGTTACTGCTTTGGTAAGAATATCAATCCAGCTGGCTACCTGCAAGACAAACATTCTATTCTTGACCTTGGCATTACTTGGCGAGTGAATGTTATCAAGTAACTGTAGATTTATCTCATGAAAATATAAGAAAAGATTTCTTTATGGTTAATAATCTTGGCATTATGGAAGAAAAAGTTTAAATTTGCAAACAGAAAGTATGAGATAAATCGAAAAGCTGTAAATAGGCCTTTTTCGAATAGAATAACAGTATCTCAATTCATTTTTTGTTTAATAATTACCAAATTAATGCTTAAAAATTGTTTTCATCATAAAGGTAAATCATTATTCTTAGTCATCTGTGCAGGTTTCATGTTATCATCCACGCCCATGGAAATGCGTGCAGCCCGTCATATTTGGCCATTCTCAAAAAAGAAGAAACCGGTAGAGAAACCCATTTCACCCTATAAACGTCTCACGGGACGCGACTCGGTTGAGATGAAGGGTGTCTTTAATGTAATCAAGAAAGGTGATACCATTTATTACGAGATTCCCACCAAGTTGATGGGAAGAGAGTTCCTGGTGGTGAACCGATTACAGCAGGTTCCCTCGGAATTGAATGAGTCGGGGGTGAACAAAGGCATCAATTATGAAAATCAGACGGTGCGGTTTGAGTGGGCGAAGAAGCAGAAACGGCTCATTGTGCGTCAACAACGGATCACGCCCGAAGTGCCCATTTATGCAGCCATGGCACGGTCGGTGAAGGACAATTACATTGATCCCATCCTCGCCAGCTTGAAGATTGAGGCTGTACCAAGCGACTCTTCCACCCTTATCGTGAAGGTGAACGACTTGTACAACGGCAAGGAGAACTGCTTGAACGACGTGTTCAACAACATCAATCTGGGCACCAGTCCCTCTACAGACTTGTCGCGCATACTCGATGTCAAGGCTTTTAAGAACAATGTGACAGCCACATCAGAGTTAACTACTACGGTTCACGAGGGCAACAGTAAGGTGAATGTCACGGTGGTGGTGAGTTCTTCGCTCTCTCTCTTGCCCCAATATCCCATGCAAGGGCGTGAGGAAGATGCCCGTGTGGGCTTCTTTACCACGTCAAATCTTCGTTACGACGACTATCAGCACAAGGTAGAGCACAAGCACTATGTGACGCGCTGGCGGCTTGTTCCTTCCGATACCGCCGCCTATATGCGCGGTGAACTGGTAGAACCGCAAACTCCCATCGTTTTTTATATTGACCAAGCCGTACCCAAACACTTGCGCCCCTATATAAAGAAAGGTATGACCGACTGGAACAAAGCTTTCGAACGAGCCGGCTTCAAGAATGCGGTGCAGGTGTTTGATTATACAGATAGTCTGGCTCAGGTGGGCGATGATATGGGCTATTCGGTGCTGACCTACGATGCATCAACCAAGGCCAACGCCATGGGACCATCGGTCATCGACCCCCGAACGGGTGAGATATTAGAGGCAGACATCATCTGGTGGCACAATGTGCAGTCGCTCATCAGCGAATGGATTATGGTGCAGACGGGCGCACAGAACCCCGATGCACGCTGCTTGCGACTGCCCGAAGCGCTCATTGGCGATGCGGTGCGCTTCGTAGCGTGCCACGAGGTGGGCCACTCTTTGGGCCTTCGTCATAACATGATTGCGTCTAACGCTTATCCTACCGATTCACTTCGGTCGGCAAGTTTTACCGCACGAATGGGCGGAACGTCGGCATCCATCATGGACTATGCCCGCTTTAACTATGTAGCCCAACCGGGTGATGGGGTGAAAGTGATGTCACCCAATATCGGTCCTTACGACCTCATGGCCATTGAGTGGGCCTATCGCTGGTATCCAAAGGGAACCAATGAGAAGAAGGAGCTAAACGATTTTTTGAAAAGACATACGGGCAAGTTGTATAAGTACATGGAGGCGCAGTCGCAACGAACAGCCATCGACCCTCGTGCATTGAGCGAAGATTTGGGTGATGATGCTGTGAAATCGGCTCGATATGGCATTGCCAACCTCAAGCGCATCATGCCCAACATCGTCAAGTGGACTACTACTGGCGAACCCGGGCAAGACTACGATGAGGCTTCCAACCTTTATTCGGCGGTGATTTACCAGTGGAGTTTGTACCTATATCATGTCATGGCCAATATTGGCGGCATGTATTTGGAGAACCTCTCGGTTGGTGACGGGCAGACATCTTTCCACTTTGTCGAGAAAAATAAGCAGCGTGAGGCCTTGCAGTTCTTGCTGGATGAGGTGCTGACCCATCCCAAATGGCTGTTTGATACCCCGCTTTCCAAGCTGACTTACATACAACGTAAGACGCCATTGGGTGTTGAAGAGCAACAGCCCAACTACATGTTGAAAAATCAACAGAACTATATTCTGTGGGATTTGCTGAACAATGAGCGCATCATCCGCATGTATGAAAACGAATATGAAAATGGTAAGGCGGCCTTCACCGCAGCCACTTTCATGGATATGTTGCATCGCCACATCTTCAAATCTACTCTTTCGGGCAAGTCACCCGACTTGTTGGAGCGCAATCTTCAGAAGAGTTTTATTGACGCTTTGATTACTGCGGCTGCCGAAAATGAAGGGGTGAAGATTAACAAAAAACTGTATGAAGGCGACATGTTCGCAGATGCTCAGCGGCATTTGGCCTGCGAGCGTGACAATTATTTGAGCAGTAAGTCCAGGATAGTCATGCTCACCAATGGACAGGTGAGCCGCAACAGCGATGCCTTGAGCCTGAAGCGTGGCGAGATGATTCGTGTGATGAAGCTGTTGAAAACTCGCATGCGTGGTGCCAACTTGGCGGCACGCCTTCACTACGAGGACATGATTTTGCGCATACAGACAGGCTTGGGCCTAACAAAATAAGTATAATAACACAATCAAGATGAAGAAAATCTATACAATACTCCTTCTTGTGCTATGCGCCTTGCAAGGCTTTGCACAAGAAAGAATCATCACCGGAACCGTGACGGACGGTGACCTCAAGGACGAACCGCTTATTGGAGCCACCATCAGCAAGGGTAGTGGCAAGGTGAGTAGCGGTACCATTACCGACTATGAAGGTAAGTTTAAGCTGCCTGTTGATAAGTCAACAAAGGAGATAACCGTTAGTTATATTGGCTACACCACGCAAACCATTAAGTTGAAAGCGGGTGTCAACCATTATGAAATCGTGTTGATGCCCGACGCACATTCCATCAATGAGGTGGTGGTGACGGGTTACCAGCGCATTGACAGGCGCAAGTTGACGGCGGCAGTCACTACCGTTGACATCTCTGACAAGGCCGTTGGAGCGGTGAAGAACATTGACCAAGCCTTGGCAGGACAGATAGCCGGTTTGTCTACGGTAAGCAGTTCGGGCGCACCGGGCGCACCAGTGAAGATTAGAATTCGTGGTACCGCCTCCATCAATGGCACGCAAGAGCCGCTGTGGGTGTTGGATGGTATACCCTTGGAGGGGACAGACATTCCTTCGATGGAGAACCTGAACGACATTGATGACATGTATCAAACGTCCATCGCAGGAATCAATCCATCGGATATTGAGAACATCACGGTGCTGAAAGACGCTGCCGCCACGGCGATTTATGGTGCCCGAGCCGCCAATGGCGTTATCGTGATTACCACTAAAAAGGGTAAAGAAGGGCGACCGGTGATTAATTTTTCTGCCAAATATACTTATAGCCCGAAGTTGAATATCGACCGTCTGAACTTGTTGAATGCTGACGAAAAGGTAAATTTAGAGCTTGCATTGTTGGGTTCTGATTATACTTTCCGTGAGAATAAAGGTGAAGTAGCCAATATTCTGAAAACGCTCAACGAGACAGAAGCATATAAAAAAGGTGGTTGGAATGCGTTGTCACCAGCGGCACAAACACAGATTAACGCACTTAGAAGCATCAACACCGACTGGAATGATATTTTGTTGCGCAGCGCGTTCAATCAAGAGTACAACGCCAGCGTGGCGGGTGGTAGCGACCGTGCCAAGTACTATACCTCGGTAGGCTATTATGATGAGCAGGGAAATGTGAAGGGTGTTGATAACAAGCGCTTTAACATGACGTTGAAAGCCGACTATCGCATCAACAAAATCTTGACGTTGGGCGCATCCGTGTATGCCAATCAGCGCAAGCAAAGTAGTTATCTCACAGACACGAACGGATTCACCAATCCTGTGTATTACTCGCGGTTGGCCAACCCATATTTCCGCCCTTTCATTGACGGAAAATACAACTATGACACCAACGTGCAGGGAAAAGAGACCTCATCGCTGAATTTCAATATCTTTGAAGAGCGCGAGAATAGTCACAACCGACGTACAGACCGTTCGATGATGGCCATCTTTGACGCTGAATTGCAGTTCACCAAAGACCTGAAGCTGACTTCTCAATTTGGTTTGCAATACGACAACTATTCACTGGAGAAGTACGCTGGAGAGAACAGTTATGCCATGAGAAAGGAAAAACTCTATACGGTTTACGATTTCAAGGATGGCAAACGATCGTATTTGCCCGAGGGAGGAACCCATAAAACCACGAGTTACAACAGTCTGCAATGGACCTGGAAAGCCATGCTCGAATATGCGCGTAGATTCAATAAGATACACGATGTGGAGCTATTGGCTGGTTCGGAAGTGCGACATATCGATTCGGAATCAATTTATTCAGCCGCATACGGGTACGATGCCCGTACCCTGACCACGCATCCAGTCATCTTCCCAAGCGAGGTTGCGGCCGAGAGTTTGCCGCTTCATCGCGAGAACAAAGCTGAGAATGCCTATGTGTCATGGTTCGCAACAGGGTCGTACACGCTACTTTATCGTTATACGTTGGGCGGTAGTGTGCGTTTCGATGGCTCCGATGTGTTCGGTGTTGCCAAGAAATATCGGTATCTGCCGTTGTACTCTGTCAGTGCGTTGTGGCGCGTACATCAGGAGAAATTCCTGAAAAATGCCAAATGGCTGAACAATTTCGCACTGCGTGCATCGTATGGAATACAAGGTAACATCGACAAAAACACATCGCCGTACCTCATTGGTTTGTATGACAAAACATCGATATTGCCTGGAAAGGGTGAACAAATGATTAAGGCCGAAACCGCCCCTAACCCTGACTTGCGTTGGGAAAAGACCAAGAACGTGAACCTTGGAACGGACATCGCCGTGTTGAATAACGCGCTGACGTTGTCGGTAGACTATTACTATCGCCGCAGTAGTGACCTCATCGGCATGCGTATGTTGCCCTTGGAAACAGGCTTTGCAGCTACCACCATCAACTGGGCAAGCATGGAAAACAAAGGATGGGAGATTGCGTTGGGTTCGCGAAACATCTACACCAAGAACTTTCATTGGACCACCAATTTGAACTTAGGCTTCAATACTAATAAGATATTGAATGAGAGTGTGGCAGAAAACTCCACCTACCCAGGGCGCGAAGGCTATCCCGTAGGTGCCATCTTCGCCTACAAAACAGCCGGATTGGATGCCGAAGGTTATCCTGTGTTCGTTGGTGCAGCCGGTGAAAAGCTCACGGCCGAGGAATTTTTTAAATTGAATAAGGCGGGAGCAAGCACGCTTTCGGCAGAAAAACAACGCAACCTTTACACCTACATGGGCACGACAGACCCGAAGGTATCGGGTGGGTTCATCAACCATTTTGAATACAAAGATTGGCAGTTGGGTGTGAACTTCATCTTTAATTTAGGCATGAAAGTACGGGTGCAGCCCACTTATTCGCCTACAAACTATGACAGAGGCTTGAACACCAATCGGGACATATTAAACCGATGGACAGCCGATCACACGAACACTACGTTCCCTCGTTTGATGGTGAGTGGCTATCGTGTTCCGGAATACGTTCAATATTCGGAGTATAACACATACAGCATGCTGGATACTTGGGTGCGAAACAATAGCTACATGCGCCTGCAAAGCGTCCGGTTGGGGTACAAATTACCGAAAACATGGGTGAACCGCGTGGGCATTGCCAACGTGTCCGTGTCGTTGGAAGCGCGCAACTTGTTTGTTTTTGCAAGCAACTACACCAATTACTTGGATCCTGAAACGATGGGAAATCCATTTGCTCAGCCTATTCCAAAGAGCGTAATCTTTGGCTTGAACTTGAATTTTTAAAATAGAATGATGATGAAGAAGCTTCAAATATTTATATTATGCGTGGGGCTGTCTGGACTGATGACAAGTTGTGACAGCTTTCTTGACATCACGCCAACGGGCAAAGTGATTGCCAAGACCGGCGAGGAATACCGCGCCATGCTTACCTACGAATACTCTACCTTTCCCGAAGATAGAGGGCTGATGACACTCAGAAGCGACGAGATGGAATTGAGTCCGGTTGTTACAGATCCCAATGATTACGACACCTACTTTGATATTTGGCGATGGAATGATGAAGCTCCTTCGCCTACCACAACCTCACCAAACTGGCGTCGCTATTGGCATGTGATCTACATCGCCAATTATCTGATTGAACATCAAAACGAAATCACCGGATACAGCCAAGCTGAAGTGCGCCAATTAGTAGGCGAATCGTATATGCTTCGGGCATATTGTCATTTCTTGTTGGCCAACATGTTCGCACAACCTTATACCAAGGTCAATCCCGAAACAACGCGTGGCGTTCCCGTTTTGCTGGAGGCAGATGTCAATGCCATTCCTCGTTGTAGTAGTTTGAAGGCGGTTTACGACCAGGTTTTGGCTGATATTGCTGAGGCACAAAAGTATCTTAACGTAGAGAAGTGGGACGAAGGTAAAGCCTATCGCTTCAATGTTATTTCGGCACAAGCACTGAAAGCGCGCGTTTGTTTGTACAAAGGTGACTGGCAAGGGGCCCTCACTGCGGCTCAAGAGGTCATCAAACAGCATGGCGAGCTTCAGGATTTGAATGCGTCTAACGGCATGTTGCCCAATCATTACAAGTCGGTTGAATCGATTGTGGCACTCGAGCAGGTGATGACCAATAGCTATAAAAAAGCGGGAACGCCATCCCAACAGTTCATTGGGGGCTTTAAAAAAGGCGATCAACGTAAGACCAAGTACCTGGAGCGTAAGGGGTCGAGGACGTATTTGCTGCTCAAAGGGGGCAGCAATGAATATCGTTGCTCGTTCCGATCGGCCGAAGCTTACTTGATAGCGGCAGAAGCAGCGGCACAATTAAACCAGTTATCTGATGCCAAGGCGTATCTTACACAGTTGATGAGCAAGCGGTACAAGCCCTCTGTCATTGCTACTTACACTGCCGAAGTTCAGGAAATGAACCAACAGAATTTGCTTACAGAGATTTATCTTGAACGTTTTCGTGAACTTTGTTTTGAGGGCTTCCGTTGGGATGACTTGCGAAGAACCACGCAACCAGCGCTGACCAAAACCTATAAGGACGAGACTTTTGAGTTGAAGGAGCATGACGCTCGCTACACACTCCGATTCCCTGCCGAGGCTGTGGCAGCCAATCCAAATTTGGAGGCGTGGACAAAATGATGATTCTTCAGAGCGGTTTTTAATGAAATAGGTAACCCCTTGTCGAGGTACATGAACTGTCTTTGAGCGGGAGTTGCGCTATTTTAAAATATTATTCATGATTTAATTTTTTAGCGTATGAAAAAGATTTTACTAGTAGTCGTGGCTGTTGTGGCAAACATAACAGTACAGGCTCAGGTGTTCAAACAGGCTGCCAAGTGGTCTAAAACACTGACACCTGTTACGGAAGCAAAGAAATTAGGTGGCACCAGAACCGCTGTTGCTGCTGATGGTAGTGTTTTCACTACGGGTACTTATAACAATGATCTCACCTTTGGTAGCTCATATTTAGATCCAGATGGCCTCACACCGGCTTATTTGGCAAAATATAGTGCCGACGGCAAGGAGCTTTGGGCTGTTGGATTGGTTGGTAACTCGCTGATTCACGCGATTACCACCGATGCGGACGGTAATGTGTATCTGCTTGGAACGTTGGCAGAAGAAGTTGAATTCGAATCTGTCGACGGCGTGTCAAAAACCGCTAATGGCATGAAGATTGAAGGGGCGTTCACGCCAACCCGCCGCGCTGCCTTCGTTGCCAAATATGACAAAGACGGAAACCTCAAGATGGTACGTACGATTGACGCTGCTACCAACTATGATGTTGTCTCTCCAGACACCTATTTCGATAACCTGGCCGAGGTCCAACCTACCGCTTTAGCTGTATCCAATGGTAAGGTGTATGTGGGTTTGCGCCATGATGGTGACGTGATCATAGACAATGTTAATTGGAAAGGTCGTTACAATTTTGCTTTTGGCTTTATGCATGTAGACAACCATAGCGTAGGCATCATGTCGATGAACGCTGATGACTTGATGGGTGCCACGTCGGTTGCCGACTTTGGTTCTAAAGAGGTGTTGACCAATGACGGCACTTGCAATGCCATGGACGTGAGCTTCACGGTAGCCAATGGAACCGTATATGCAGCCTTCGTAGGTTATGGCAAGTTGGCACTCAACACGGCAAATGAAAGCAAGGATTTTACAACTGAGATAGCAGAGGGTACCATGCCGCGTGTTTATGTATTGGCGTCTATCAGCGAAAGCAACGTGGTGACAAAAGCATTCACGACGAAAGCCGATAAAGATGGCGACAACTATCGAATCGGACGCATGGTGTTGGAGGGTGACAAGTTGTTTGTCAGTGGCGTTTCTGCTGGAAGCAATCCTTTCAACAATGACCTGCCAGCCGTTGGTGCGCGCACTTTGTTCGTGGCATCCCTCAATTCTGCCGACCTCGCCCTTAACTGGGTTGCAGGTGATGCGTATGACGAAGGTGATGTAAACCATTATGCGCAAGGCCTTTTTGACATGCTCGTCAACAATGGAGAAGTTCTGTTGGCAGGTTATGCTGAAAAGACTTCCGACCATTCTTTAACGGCTCAACTCAATTATTGGGTTACGGCTGATGGAATTGTGAAGCCTGCTGCTTCCGATTCTATCGTGTCCTTGGCCAAGAATAAGGATGTGGTTGCGGTTATTACGAATGCAAAAAATCAAACAACGGTTAGTGTTTACGATAAGAAAAACGTAACAGGAATCAACCAAGTTGTAGCTTCTAAGGCTGAGAGAGTGGCCGTTTACAACCTCAAAGGACAGTATGTAGGCACCACGCTCGATGGTCTTTCTGCCGGTGTTTATCTCCTCAAGAAGGGCAATGATGTGCAAAAAGTATTGGTGAAATAAGCTGAACGCAACGTTAGGGGCGTTCTTTATCCCCCTATTGAAAAGGCTATTCTGGGTAACAGGATAGCCTTTTTCAATTTTAACCACCCATATTGTCCTATCAATCAACAAGTTTTTCGTACCTTTGTTCACGCTGCTTGGCTTTGTAAGGCCTGCAGCGTTACCCGAACGCAAACGTTTGACAGAAGATGAACCTATCCATATTTTATACTGAAAAAGAACGACATTTGGCTGGTGAGATTGCTCAACTCAAGCACAAAAGCCGTTTGTTCGTGGCGGGACAAATAGTCTTTTTTCTTTTATTCCTGGCTTTTTTAGTCCTATATACTCTCGTGTCGTGGGGCGTGTTGCCCCTTGTCTTGTCGGCGGTTTCCTTGCTATTGTACGCTTTGGTACGCCTGATGGATGTGAAGAACGATGCGCAGGTGCATCGTTTCTCCAGTCTTCGAAAGGTTTATCTGCACGAACTTTCTTACCTGAAGGGCGACTTTTCGTGCTTCGATGACGGAAAACGGTACGTGGATGCGCACCATCCGTTTACATTCGATTTGGATGTGTTCGGCCCCGAGTCGCTCTTCCAGCGCATCAACCGCACGGTGACTACGGGCGGTAGCGACTGGCTGGCGGCTCAACTGTCGTCGGTTGCCAATCGGTCTGCACGTGCTGATGCTGTTGATGAGTTGGCAACCATGGAGCCATGGCGAGCCACATTCATGGCGTTAGGCGCTGACGGAAGAATTGATTCTGCCTTGATACGTCAGGCTCTGCAAGAAATAAAATCGTTAAAGATACCCACTTTTGCCGCGAGGCGATGGACTTTCGTGCTGGCGTGGTTACTCATTGTCGGACTGTTTGCAGCTGTCGTGGCATCTGTGGCAGGCTGGGTGAGTGCCCAACTGCCCTTATGGTGGGGCATCTTACATTTCTTCGGTGTATTTTTTGTGTGTTCGGGTGCCTGCAGAGTCATTAGTAAGGTGGTTGACAAGTTGCATGCACAGTCGCAAGTGTATGTAGAGTTGATACGGCAGGTGAGTGAGACAACAGCCTTTGCCACACCACAAAACGCAGCAATTGTCGATGTGTTGCAAGGAGCAAGACAATCGTTCGACCAGCTGAATGACATCCTGAACGGCTTGGACAGACGTGGCAACATCCTTGGACTCTTCCTGATGGATGCGTTGTTCTTGAGCGATTACTTCTTGGTGCGTCGTTTCCTGCGGTGGCAACGACAATATTTAGGTCAAGTACCTGTGTGGATAGATGCCATTAGCGAGATGGATGGCTTGGTGAGCATGGCGACTTTTCGTTACAACGAGCCAAAAGCGGGTAGGGCAGAAGTGGTAGCGAGCGAGGGTATGGTGTACGAGGCAGTGGGACTGTACCACCCCTTCTTGGGCACAAAGGCGGTGCGGAACGATTTTACATTGCAGCATCGTCACTATTATATCATTACGGGAGCCAACATGGCAGGTAAAAGTACTTTCCTTAGAGCGTTGGGCATCAACTACATCTTAGCAATGAACGGCATGCCCGTGTTTGCCACATCGCTGCGTGTGTCAACATACAACCTGTTCAGCAGTATGCGTACCACCGATGATTTGGCGCATGGCATTTCTTATTTCAACGCCGAGTTGCTGCGTCTGAAACAACTTCTTACAGCGTGTCAGCACAATTCGCAAACGCTGATTATTCTGGATGAGATATTGAAGGGAACTAACTCGGCGGACAAACTCAATGGTTCACGTTTGTTTTTACGAGCGGTGTCGGCATTGCCAGTGACGGGTGTCATTGCCACACACGATTTGGAATTGTCGAAAATGGAGGGAGAACGTTTTCACAATTATTGCTTCGAGATAGCATTAGGGCAGGATGTAACCTACTCTTACAAAATCACTCCCGGTGTGGCCCGCAATCAAAATGCCACCTTCTTGTTAAGGGAAATACTATCTGGTGTGTAGGTCACAAGGCTGACAAATCTTTAGTTCGCAAGACTTACCTCTGAAGTTTGAGGCAATATTCGATGGGATATGCATAAAACGTATCGCCATAAAAAACTGTACACAAGTAGCACATGAGGGTGTGCCAACTTGTGTACAGATGTTTTTGTGAGAATTTTGAGATGGTTGTTAATGGGCAAGTGATTATTTGCTTGGCTTGTTTTGATTACCTTTCTCTATGGTAGGCTTGCCTTGTTTCTTGCCCAACGTGGCATAAATCACCTCAAAGTCTTGTGTGGAATTATTGCCGTCGACAAATTTTTTGCCATCCCACTTACGGGCAATTGCCAGTCCTGAATATTTGTTCCATTGTTGATGGGGGACTGCTTTCAATGGAGTGGTTGTCACGCCATGGTAGCCTTTGTCCATTTTCTCGCACGGAATCATCTGTGGTTTTGTAGGACAAATGGTAACACAATCAATTACTTTCACCATGGGAACCTCCGTTACCTCCAATCCAGCTGCACCATTGTTGGTATAGATTCTGTGTTGATAGCCAGGTTTTTTGTTGGCCTTGTCTTCCTTTCTGTTTGCGCGGAAGTCTTCGGTAGTCCATGGCACCTCAATGAGTGCTATGCACACGTCTTCTGCAAGGATTGTGGAAAACTGTAATACTGGCTCATCATCGACAACCAAGATAGGTTGCATGTCTTTTACTTGTGGGTTGTTCAGTTTTTGGTCCTCGCTGTTCAAGTAGTTGACATTGGTCCACTCAAAGTCTGCCTTGCTCAAATTTATGAATTCATCCATGCCTTTGTACACCGAAGGAATATAAGGATAGTCTTCTGTTGCCTCCTCTTTCGCCATTTTTTCCTGCTCTTTGATTTCTGCTTTGAAAGTCTCAGTGTGGTCAATGGCAAATGCCGCAATCACCTTACTCTCGCCTGGCATGATAGGATACATTTTCCCTGAGCCTTGTTGGTCTGTGGGAAACATGGCCAATGACTGTATTCCAAAGTACTTATCGCGAAAATCATCGCCAAGTGCAAACTCGCGTTTAGGTTCTCCGGGTATGATGCCGTGGACGGCAAGAGCCATGCCGTCAAGGTATTTCACTTCGTCGGTAGGATTGTAAATGACGATGTATTGATCTTTGTTATAGAAATTATAGCCACCATATTTAGCTATTTTCCCATTCTGTAGTTTGGTGTATTCGTGTCCGATATAGAATACTTCCTTGATAATAAGGTGATCGATTTTTGTTTCTGAGGTGTCCGAGCCCTCTGTACCTGTTGTTCGTGTGCAACCTATTGTTGCTAGTAACACAGCAAACAATGCTAAATTACTTCCGATAAGTTTTATTCTTTTCATGTTTATCAATGTTTTATTTTTGTTAGTATATATTTGAAATATTTTTTTTCTGTGTGTCATTCCTTGTGAGATGTTCTTTTTAGAGAAAAAGAGTAATCATGTCCTTGCAAGTAGGTTTTAGATTATAAATACCAGTTGGCGAAGCCTCTTCCTCCGCCTATGGAGTTGGTTTGTACGCCACTTGCTGCCTCCATGGCATCAACAGGTGAGAGGTTCATTTCGCGTCCCATATAATAGTAGAATGGTTCATAGGGGTCGGCAGCGGTAGGATCCGAGTCGTATGAACTGCAAAACACTTTAATGGGGATGTTGAATCGTGCCACTTCTGTCCATTGTGTTGCCTCCTGAATAACTCCTTTCTCTTTGTACCATTCGGTACGGAAAGGCGCATTATAGTCGGTACAAACAAATTTACTTGAAAATTCATAAGTGGGATGACGGTATAGCCCATCTACCCCATACTGGTAAGCCTTTGCTGGGATGAGTGCCTTCTTACCTTTCTCACATTTCATAATGCGCACCGAAAGGTAGAATTTTGGCAACAAATAGGAGTCGCGATTCATGCGCCAAGGTGTTCCTATATAGGTATCGCGCCTGCTCTTGATGAGATAAGGCCATCCTTGACGGTCTCTCCAACCCAGTTCGTTGTTGCTCCACCCGCCAAAGGTGATATGTCCTTTCAGTCCAACCCTGTCTTGGTCGGGGTCCCAAACATAGCCATTGGCAGCATCGTTGCGATCTAATGGGGGTAATAACTTTTGATTGAACATGTCGCGGGCACCATCACTCATCAAATCATGCTGCCATGTGTCTCTATATTCGTAATAGAATACGTCGGGTGTGGCAGCGGCACGGTCTTCCCAGGTTGTCTTTTCGGCAAAGTCAGTGGCAGGAACAGGAGTTGTGTCTACGAGTGACAAGTCTTTGTTTACCTCGTTACAATACTCCTCGTCGGTCTCGTCAGCCCTTTTCTTTCTTGGCTGTTTCCATGTTCCTCGGCAGTCCATTACCTCGTAAGGATTACCTTTGTCATCAAGATCGCTAACGGTAAAGAAGATTTGGTATTGGTCTGAATTGTTCAAGATATCATCATTCATCAGTCTTCCTTCTTTGTCGAAGAAGTAGAGTACCATGCCCCACCGTTTCAGATGACCTCCAATAAGACGTATATAGTCTTTGGGACCTTCCTTCCCTGCTTCTCTTTCAAAGAACGTTGCATTCTTCTTGCTCAATACTTCCACCGTAGGCCACTGCGCATTGTTATGAACTACGACGAATTCTTCTTGTGAATACGGAGCATGTGGGTAGATAGCGTTGCCGTGAATCATGTTCTCACCGTGCTTATGCCCTTCTTTGAACATGATGAGGCAATTGTACCAATTATTAAATGCGCCTCCCTCATCTTTGTTGGTGTATGGTGTTCCCTTGACATTTTTCAGACTGTCGGCAATCTTGTCGGCACCACTAAACTGCATCAAGCGTTTGTCAAGTGGGTTGTCCTCATAGTCGATGTGTTCGTTTCCGAAGATGAAATCCGTACAAGAGGTACAGGTCAGCACCGCAGCGACAGCCCATAATGTGTTGAATATATATTTTTTCATGTGATTGTTTCTTCTGTTTACTATCATTGTTTTACATAAATACCCTGTCATGTCGATATCTACTGAAGTAGTCATTAGGGGTGAAAAGCATTTTTACCAATTGCGTCTTATCCGCTTTTGGATAAATCTTCAAGATGTCATTCACGCACTTGTCTTTTCCATCCTTGGTGTTGCCAATCACGCGGAAAGACAGCGGATAGTCGATATCAAAGCTATCCCACCCATTTTGCAATTGGTCAAAGTTCCATACAAAGCCATTTTGTGCATTGTCTTTGTTGCCATATTTGGCAGGATACTCCCTTCCGTCGCCACGGGCGACCTTGTTCAGGATATGACAAATCTTCACTTGTAGTTGGAAAGCCATGTTGGCTTGCTTGAATTGCAGCATCCCTTTAAAACCTAAGTGGTCGTAAGATTCTTCTGGAGTTAATGTCCTCTTCTGTCTTAACAGTCCTACGGTGTTGCCATATCTATCGCGTGCCATGCCGTCTTTGTCGATGAAATCGTCGTTGGAGTGCTCATCATAGAAGTAACCCAAGTATTTGTCTACTGGGTCTGTATCACGGTATTCGTAGGTGAATATTTCGTGTGTGAGCTTGTTGAGCTGCATGTAGTCCACCGATTTATACAACCAGTAGTCAGAACCCTTGAAGTTGAACTTGTCTAAAGATGCAGGCTTGCCCGACCGCCGTATGGACTCCCATGCCAATTCATTATTGAATGGTACCTGAAGCTCGTCGGGTTTGAAACCTTTCTCCATAGGAACATAGACGTTATTCAAGCTGAACTTGGACGCTCTGATGCCTTCTCCGTTCTCTTGTCTGAAGGTATATCGGTTGTAATAGTGTGGGTTTTCTTCCAAAGTACGTGGGAAAGCCATCTGGAGTGTCGTGTTTCCTTGGTCGAACAGCTGCCTTTGGTCGTGTGTTACGGTTACTCCCGAGTCTCTTTTCAATGATGAACTGCCAATGCCAAAGAAGTGTTGATGCACCATCAAGGTAGAGTTTTCTGGATCAGGGATGACCTCATTGTCAGCTGTTTTCTTCCATGGCAGACTTGAAAACTGGTGATTGATGGGCTTTCCATTCATGTCGTAGTAAATCAACTCCAATCCATAGTAAATCTCATCTGATGCGATGACATCAAAATGGTCGCGCTGTGTGGTGATGGTGATTTCTCCATCATCGTTTCGTGACATATCTATCTCTTGTCGAATGGGGAGAGAAAGCGAGTCTGCCATGGTCTCATAAACATTGTATACATCTACCATTTCATCCCCATTGATGCCAACACCCATTTGTCCCCCTTTGAATCCCATTCGCAAGATGGCATGTACAGAGTAGATTTGGTCGTGTCCTTTCACGTCACGTTCAATGTGCGAAGGTGGTGCTTTCACTATTTTTTTGAAGAAATCGTCTACTGCCTCGTCAGAACAACTAACGTTTATGGTTGCCAATGCGATGAGCAGGATGTTTATATGTCTGAATATTCGTTTCATGTCTATCGTTAAAATTTAATCAATGTCCTTACAGAGAGGTTGACACCTCGTTCGTGTGCATAATATCTAAATCTATCTGTGTACTCCTTATATAATGCGTTGAGGATGTTTTCGCCTACAAGCATCAGTTTTACCTGTCGTTTCTGGGGCAGGCGTATGGTTAGGTCTGCCGAACCGTTAAGCAAGAAGTACGCATCTGGTGATGCTGGTACCAGGTCTTTATCTGGGTCAAAACGTGTTTGTTTGGTAACATAAATGCCCGACAGGTTGACGGAAGCATTGTATTTTTTGTCGTTACCGAACGTTTTTTCGTATGTCCCCGACAGTCCATATCGATCGGAGGGCATGAACGGCAACCAGTCATTACGCGTGATGTTGCGTGCAAAAATCCACTCACCTTTCGCCACAATCGCCAGACCTTTCATGGGGTTGACAGTGGCTTCTATATCACCTCCATACAAGTTCACATCGTCCTGATCGTACATAAACTTTGGATATTTGCCACTGGGGTGATTGTGAAACCGCTCTTTACCTTCGCCAATGTGGTCGTAGATATAACTGTTGATTTTTTGAAAGAAAGCACTGGGTTCTACCGAAAGCCATGTGTTGCGGTAACGTCCGCCCAAAACAGATTTCCACCCACGTTCACTTTCCAAGTGTCTGTTGCCCACAACCCAATACGAACCGTCTTGCAAACCAATGGCATACAGTTCATTGATATCGGGTGGACGCCACGACCATCCGACGTTGAACCTTGCATCCCAGTTGTCGTTGAATTGATAATGTGTCGCAAGACTGCTGGTAAAATTGCTGTAGATTTTGAAATCGTCATAATAGGTGTAGTTGCTTGTTGTGGTATAACCATTCACCGACATGACGCGGAAGTCGTAGCGCATGCCCAAGGCGCACTGCAATTTGTGGATTTTCACCTTATGTAGGAAGAAACCACCCATGGACAATGCCGCAAAGTTAGGTACAAAGGCAGGCTGTTTGGTTCCCGGATAGTTATAGTTTTCTTGATACGAGTTTGATAATCCCACGTCTGAGGTCATATCCCATTTGTTCCATTTGGCGTTCCACAGCGCATCAAGTTTGTAAGTACTCAGCATCAAGTCCTGCATAGGTATCCAGCTCCACTGCGTTTTCTTGCGGTTTTCAAACTCTTGGCGCAGGTTTACTTGATAGGAGCCTGTGACATCTATTTTATGATTTTTATTGATGTCCCATTTGATGTCGCCCTTTACGGTGAAATGCTGTGATTGTTGAAATGGCGGTTTTATTTCGTAAGAGAAGGGGAAGAATGTTTGTTCGTCGGGTCTTCCATACTCAAAACGCTTGATTAGTTGGTCCATATCGGATATTTTGCTGGCATAATAAATGCCACTGCGTTGATAGTACAGGCTGGAAAACAGCGTGGCGGTTACCTTGCCGGTCTTCACTCCGCCCATTGCCGACATGCTGATGGTGTTATATCCCGTGTTGTTCAGGATGTAATCCGCCGTGCGATAGTCGCCACCCTTGGTATAGTTGCCATGCACACGCAGACCAAAGTTTTTGTAACCTGACTCTATAGTCCCAGAGCCGCTAAACCCTCGTGCGTTGGTGTCATAGCCCATGTTGACGCTTCCCTGTACCACGGGCTTGTCATGTCCATAGGGTAGGGGCGCATCGTTGAGCAATACCACACCTCCCATGGCGCCAAAGCCGTAACGGATACATTCGGCACCCTTTACAACTTCTACCATGCTTGATCCAGTGTAGTCCAGTTCGGGAGCATGATCGGCTCCCCAACTCTGACTTTCTAATTTCACTCCGTTGTTCATCAGCAATATCCTACTGCTGTGCATACCCTGTATTACAGGTTTGGCGATAGTGTTTCCCGTGCTGATAGAGCTAACTCCCGGCACCGTTTCCAACAATTTTGCCAACGAAGTGGCACCACCTTTTTCGAGCATATCTTGATCCAGCGTCTTGGTTTGCTGCATGATGTCGGTGTGTCTTTTTTTCGATGTCACCGTTACACCGCCCAGCATCTGCGCATCTTCCTTCAGCTTTATTGGGATGATGCCTGCACGGGGGGATATGTTGGCTGTATAATTCTTATACCCCACCGATGTTACGGTAATCTTGATTTTCTTGGTTTGGTCTTTTACCGTCATGACGCAGTTGCCCGAGGCATCGGTCACATATATCTTGGCGTCATCGGCTTTCACCATGGCACCAGGTATGGGTTCGCCTGTCACCGCATCTGTTATCCTGAGTGTCAGGTTTCCATTCTCGGATTTGTCAGCCACCTTCTCCATATTGTCGTGTGCAATTGCAGGTGCCGCAACCAAACTTAATAGTGGCAGCAGCGCCATGCAGCCTTTCAGGAGAGTGTACCGCATCTGTCCGTTCTTTTGTGTACGTTGGATGTTTCTTAACATTTTCACTAACTTGATGTAAAAAAAATAACTAATGTTTATTCCGAGGTGCAAAGGTATGGCAACTTTTTCTGCTGGTAAAAAATATGGCATACCCAGAAGTAGGCATTTTTCCAATCGTTTTTACAATCCCCATACCTATTTATTATGTCTGCTCGACATAAACTTGCATGTAGGTTTGTATGGCAAAATAACGCTCCATTTTTCCTCCATGTTACATTCACGGCATTGATTCTTGTGCGAAAACAAGGTGATTTTGTCTGAAAATCATTATCTTTGTCGCCAACAGGTGTTTGTCTACTTGCTACCACATCAAGCGGAATGGGCGTGGTGCAGATACCTATATATATACTGTTAAGTAGAAAACGACATGAAATCAAACGACCACAAACTAACCGACAAGCGTTACACCATACCCTTTCTCCTCATCACCTCCCTGTTTTTTCTCTGGGGATTTGCCCGTGCTATCCTGGATGTGCTCAACAAACATTTTCAGAATGTTCTAGACATCTCTATCACACAGTCGGCCTGGATACAAGTAACCACTTATCTGGGTTACTTCCTCATGGCCATCCCTGCCGGTATTTTCATCAACCGCAATGGCTATAGGCGGGGCGTTGTCTTCGGCCTGTTATTATTTGGTATTGGTGCGTTGCTATTCATTCCCGGGGCACAGATAGGCGAGTTTTATGTTTATTTGGCCGCCCTGTTTGTCATTGGGTGCGGACTGGTGTTCCTGGAGACGGCAGCCAATCCGTATGTCACGGAGCTGGGACCGAGCGAAACGTCAACGAGCAGGCTCAATCTGTCACAGAGCTTTAACGGTTTGGGAAGTCTGTTCGCCACCTTGGTGGTTGGGCAGTTTCTGTTCAACGGCTCAGAAACGGGCGGCAACGTGGTGGTTCCCTACACTATTCTGGGTGCTTTGGTCTTGGCCATCGCCGTGGTATTCGCACGCGTAGACCTGCCTGAAATACAGCACCAGCAAACGGTTGAGGATCAAGCGCAGGGCAACAATTATTCAAAGTTGTGGAGGCACAAGCTGTTTGTCTTCGGACTGTTTGCCCTATTGGCATACGAAGTGGCAGAAATCTCTATCAACAGTTATTTCATCAACTTTGTGACTGGGCAGGGATGGATGACCGATAACTTGGCTTCTGTGGTGCTCACGGGGGCGCTGGCCTTCTTCATGGTGGGACGATTCTTAGGAAGTTGGATAATGCGGCGCATCAAGGCCGAGCGGATGTTGCTCTATTGTGCTACGGGTAGCGTGTTGTGTATCAGCGTGGTGCTATTGAACCTTGGCGTTATCTCCATGGTGGCCTTGGTGTGCAACTATCTTTTTGAGGCCATCATGTTCCCTACCATCTTTGCTTTGGCGTTAACGGGATTGGGCAACCTCACTAAGAGTGCCTCGTCGTTGTTGATGATGACTCCTATCGGTGGTTGCGGATTTTTACTGATGGGCTATGTGGCTGACACCGTTAATATGGTCGTTCCGTTTGTCATTCCATGGATTGGTTATGCCGTGGTGCTGGCTTATGCGTGGAAGTTGATGAGGAAATGAAATAGAGGGTTGGCTTGATTTTCTGACAATTCGAACATGATGTAAGACATTGAAAATCAGATTTGTAGTTTGATGTGTCTTATACTGAAATAGCTTGACACATTATCAAACTCAAAAAAAAGTAAAAAGACATGACGAAATCAAGCAAAAGAAGAGAGTTTAGTGACGCGTTCAAGCTGCAAGTGTTAAGTGAATATTTTTCTGGCGGCGGTTCTAAATTATCGGTGGCTCGCAAGTATGGGCTCTCGCACGGCCTCCTGCTGGCGTGGATGAAGAAGTGGCCTGTTGATTCAAAATGCTTATCTTTGCCGGAAGAAATAATCAACACTTACAAAATGGCACATCCCAACGTAGAATTCACAGCTCAAGACGCTTTAGAAAAGCGGATAGCTGATTTGGAGAAAGCTCTTGAATATGAGCGTCTTCGCAATTACGCTTACAAGAAATTGATAGACATCGCCGAAGCCGAGGAGGGCATTTCCATATTAAAAAAAGGTGGTGTCAAACAGTGACGGCGCTGCACAATGAATACTCCAAGGTATCCATCGAAAAATTGTGTGGTCTGTTTGACAAACGACGCCAATGGTATTACAACAAGCGCAAGACTGTGGTTTCCGAGCAACAGCGCGTGCGCCTGATCCTCTCCATGGTAGACTACTATCGCCAGTGCTGCCCGGGACTGGGAGGCGTGAAATTACATCACCTGCTGAAGCAGGATTTGGGAGTGGAAATCACTCATGGCAGGGATGCCTTCCTCCGCCTGCTATCCAGTAAAGGGCTGATGTTGAAAAAGCCCAAACGCCGACGAACGACAAACTCCAACCATCTCTACAAGAAATATTCGAATCTGGCACAAGGCCTTGAGGTGAATCAGGTTAACCAGTTGTGGGTTGCGGACATCACCTATATCTGGATCGCCCATGACGTGCTGTATCTGCATCTGGTCACGGACGCCTATTCCCACGCAGTGATAGGCTGGTGCCTGTCAGAGACCATGAAGGCGGAGAACACCCGGAAGGCACTGCTCATGGCCATCCAAAAAGCCGGAGGAGACAACCTTTGCGGAACCATACACCACTCTGACAGAGGCGTGCAATATGCCTGTAACGAATACATTGACACGCTTATGAGTCACCACATCCGAGTCAGCATGACCGAATGTTACAAACCAACGGACAACGCCATAGCCGAAAGACAAAACGGCACGTTCAAAGTGGAATGGATATATCAGCATCAGATGTATCAAGACTTCAATCACGCCCAGCGTGAAATAGCTCAAATGATTGATTTCTACAACCTCAAGCGACCGCACATGAGCATCGGAAAGAAAACGCCCATGGCCGTATACTCAGGAGAGGAACCTGGGGCGAATCTTTGGAAAAAAAAAGGGAAAAAGTCGTGCGTCAGCAAAATAAAAACTATCTTTGCCAAGCCCAAAACAAGGTGAGCGACGCTTACAGGCTAACTTACCTAAGTTCTCCAGGGGCATTGAGCCCCTGAAGAACTTGCCCAAAACAAGGCTCGCTCCTCTTTAGGCTGGTTCATTTCTCCACCAAAGGAAATGCTTATAAGCCTCGAAAAACGGAGATTGACAAGTAAAATAGTACAATAAAAAAATATTGACAAGTAATATAGAATAAACAACTAAAAACTGTCAAGCGATTTTAGGAAAAGACAATGTGTAAGTATTAAAAAGTCAAACTCAATGCCTTTCCTATTCAATCTCAATGGGTTTGGTGCCTAAACTCCATGAGTTTGGAACCCAATCTCCATGAGTTTGCAAGGCAATCGTTTGACAATGGTTTACAATGTGATACCAGCGTGGCGGACGTGAATCATCATGTTCCGCCACACAAGCATACAATTTAAGAGTTCTTCAATCAAAAAAAGCGGGTATCAAGCTCACGCTGATCCCGCTTTCCTTATTCACTTAGTAAGATATACTGTCAATGGTACTGGTGTGGTCTCATCATTTTTGCATAGATGACGCCATGTTCCAAAGCAGCGATATCTTTTATTTCATTTAATTCATCAAATAGACGATTAGTCTAATTGTGCCAACTTGTTGTTAGATCCCAGTACGTTTACAATCTTGTGTGTGTAAAGTTCTGTCATCAAGTCGCGAGCTGGACCGCAGTATTTACGTGGGTCAAACTCTCCTGGTTTCTCGTTGAACACCTTGCGAACAGCAGCGGTGAAAGCCAAACGAGAGTCAGAGTCGATGTTAATCTTGCATACGGCGCTCTTGGTAGCCTTGCGTAATTGTTCTTCAGGAATACCAACTGCATCAGGCAACTTGCCACCATTCTCGTTGATAATCTTCACATACTCCTGTGGAACAGAAGATGATCCGTGGAGAACGATTGGGAAACCAGGAAGCTTCACCATGATTTCGTCCAAGATATCGAATGCCAAGGGAGGTGGTACCAACAGACCTGTCTTCGGGTCGCGTGTGCACTGATCTGGTGTAAATTTATATGCACCGTGTGAGGTACCGATAGAAATAGCCAGCGAGTCAACGCCCGTACGCTTTACGAAATCGATAACTTCTTCTGGTTTTGTATAGTGAGACTCCTCGGCTACAACCTCATCTTCAACGCCAGCCAATACGCCAAGCTCGCCTTCTACGGTAACATCAAATTGATGTGCGTATTCAACAACCTTCTTTGTCAGGGCGATATTCTCTTCGTAAGGAAGTGAAGAACCGTCGATCATGACAGATGAGAAGCCGTAATCGATACAGCTCTTGCATGTTTCAAACGAATCACCGTGATCCAAGTGTAGTGCGATTTCAGGATGCTTGCAGCCTAACTCTTTCGCATACTCTACGGCACCCTGCGCCATGTAGCGAAGCAATGTTTGGTTAGCATAAGCACGAGCACCTTTTGAAACCTGCAAGATAACAGGTGACTTTTGGTTTGAAGAAGCCGTGATGATGGCTTGCAACTGCTCCATGTTGTTGAAGTTGAATGCTGGAATGGCATAACCGCCATTGATGGCTCTCTTAAACATCTCGCGTGTGTTTACGAGACCTAATGATTTGTAATCTACCATATTATTTAAATATTTAAAGTGAGTTTCCAATAACTTTGGGAATCAATGCAAAGTTAGCATTTTAATTTGGCATGACAAAGTGATGCAACATTTTTTAATGAATGAAGCCCTGTGCATAATCTTTCTGTCTAAATGTTCTATTGGCTTTGTGTGTTGCTTCGATAAATGTCGTGGCACAAAACAAGTCCATGAAGGAGTTCGTGGATGAACTCCTATCTAAAATGACCTTAAAAGAGAAGTTGGGCCAGATGAATCTGTTGCCTGCGGGGAATATTACCACGGGAGCGGTGCAAAACAATCCTATCGTTCAGCAAATCAAGGATGGTGAATTGGGTGGCGTGTTCAACATCAAAGGACTGAATGATATTCGCACTTTGCAGGAAATGGTCATCAAGAAATCTCGCCTTGGCATTCCATTCTTGGTGGGTATGGATGTGATTCATGGTTACGAAACCATCTTTCCGGTTCCTTTGGCCTTAGCTTGTAGTTGAAATTCTACAACTATGACTTAAAAGAGGTGGTCGAACCAGGTGAGTTTGACGTGATGGTTGGCCCCAATAGTCGTGACCTCAAGCGTGCCAGCATCACCGTTCAATAAGATAAAGTGGCAGCATCGGTGGGGCAGGGGGCGGTGATTTGCCGTTCCCCACTTCATCAGTTAACACCTGTTCTTCATCATTATCAAAATGATGAAGTTTCTGAAAACGGGTGTAGTATTGAGATTTTTATTACAGTATTGTTACCTCTCGCGTGCCAAGCCCATTGACTCGGCTGCGTTACTGCGCCGCCCTGCTTAATCGAGAGCCTCGGTTTCGAGACGCTCTACGTTGCCGGTTACGGGGTTGAGCACGACGTGCGTGGTGAATTTCTTGCCCCACAGCTCGCCGCTGAGGTTCTCTATGCGGCCGAATTGGGCTGCATAAGTCTCAAAGGTTGATGTCGGTTGTTCTTCTTTGTACAGCGTGATTTTGATTTTTCCCGGCAGATTTACGTTGATACCCACGTTGCGCTTGTCTTTTTTCTTCACTTCCACGGGCATCTTCAATGTTGGTATTACCTGTTCGTCCTGAATGCTGATGTAGTAGGGCGCACCGCCCAAATCGTCTTGATCCACCATACCCAAGTGCCTGGAAAAGCGGAAGAGCAACGCCTTGTCCACCTCTTTCGTCGGCACATAGTCAACAAACACCTGCATGGTGTCTACGGTTGTGGTGCCTTGGAAGAACCGCAGCATGGCCTTTTCCTGCACGTTCAGGTTGTTCAGCATAATCTTCAGCTGCTCGCCATCTTTTGGCATGAATTCGGCTTCGCCGCGCGACAACTGGTTCTTACTGTCGCGAATGTCGTAGATGTCCTGTGCAATCAGCTCGGCGGTCTTGGCACTACTGCCCGCCGCCAACATCTCTGCCGTCATGTATTTGGCCGGGTCGATGGGTGAAGGCTTGCGCGCTGGCTTAAACGCAGGTTGGCTCTTCACCGCTCTCGGTTTGTCGTTCACGGCCATGATGACCCCGTTTTGGTCGCGACTCACACTCACGATACTGTGTTTCTTGTCGATGGTGGCCGTGAATTGTTTGGCCGAATCGGGCACTGCGTAGGTGTCCATCTGTGTCGCCACGATGCGGTAAGTCGTCGTGGGCTGGTCGTTTACGGGCGTTTTGATGAATCTTTCAGAATATCGGGCGTATTCACCCGGCATGAAAGTGGTTTTCTCAATGAGCAACGCGAAGCGCAAAGCCGTCTTCGGAAGAAAGTAAGTAACCCCCTCTGTTGGTATCTGAGCCTGCGTCGTAGCGTGGTAGAAGGCCAGAAACAAGGTTGATAAAATGAGCTTATTCATGTCTTAGTCGTTTAATCGTTTGAATGCTTGTGGGATGAAGCGCACGATGTCGCCGGCCGTCATGCTCTCCTGTCCCAGTTCCTTGGCGGCCAAGTCGCCCGCCAGTCCGTGTAGGAACATGCCCACGGCGCAGGCGTCAGCCGGTTGATACCCACGCGCCGCCAGTCCTGTGATGATGCCCGTTAGCACGTCGCCGCTGCCCGCCGTGGCCATTCCCGCATTGCCGGTGGCGTTGAAGATGACGTGACCGTCGGGCAGACAGAGTGCCGTGTGATGCCCTTTCAGCAACACATAGCCATGCAGACGTTGGGCCAGTTCGATGGCCTTTCGCAGTCTTTCGTAGCCACCCCCACAGGTATTTCCCACCAGTCGGTCGAACTCTTTGGGGTGTGGCGTTAGGATGATGTTCTTGGGCAGCTGCTGCATCCATGCGCGGTGCGTGCCCAGCATGTTCAAGGCATCGGCATCGACTACCACGGGACACTGCGCGCGGCGCACCTGAGCAATCATGGCGATGGCCGTAGTCTCATCCTGTCCCAGTCCGGGACCGATGCCCAAGGCATCAAAGTCGTCGGTATCAACCGGCTCACTGAACACATTCTCGTCTGCATCGGCGCGCATCACCGCTTCCGGTACGCTGATTTGCAAGATGTCGTTGTTGCGTTGGGGCGAGCATACCGTTACCTTTCCCACGCCGACTCGCAGACATGCCCTCGTTGCCAGTACGGCTGCGCCGGCCATGCCATAGCTGCCGGCCACCAAGAGCGCGTGCCCCATGTCGCCTTTGTGCGCCGTGCAGGGCCTACGCAGCAGTTTTTGCCGCACGTCTTGCTCCTCCAAGATGGTGTAAGTCGCATCTGTCTTATTGATAAACTCCTCGGACAGCCGGATGTCCAGCACCTTCACGCGGCCAAGAAAGCATTGCATGTCGGGCAGCATCATGGCCAGTTTCTTTTGTTGTAGCGTCAAGGTTAGGTTGGCCTTGACGATATGTGAGCGCACGTTGAACGTGTTGTCCTCGGGCAGCAGTCCCGATGGTAGGTCGATACTCACCACCTGACAAGCCGACTGGTTGATGTATTTCACCAGCGAGGCAAAGCCACCGTTGAGCGGTTTGCTGAGTCCTGAACCAAAAAGACCGTCCACCACCAGGGTATCAGCGTCCAGTGTGGGCGGCTCAAAGTTGAGCGTAATCTCCTTGAACAGGTCGGCTTTTTTCGCCTCTACGATGCGTTTCTTGTTGATGGCACAATCTTCCGACAGCTTGTTGCTGGTGTTGAACAGGTAAACACTCACCGTGTATCCCTTTTCCTTCAGCATGCGAGCCACGGCCAGCGCATCGCCTCCGTTGTTTCCCGGACCGGCAAACACCACGACGGGCGTGCGGTCGGTCCATTCATCGGTAATGGCTTGGGTTAAAGCCTGTGCGGCGCGTTCCATCAAATCGATGCTTTTGATGGGTTCGTGCGCAATGGTATGTTGGTCAAGCTCATGTATCTGAGCACTTGTAAATATCTTCATCCTTGCAAAAATACAAAAATAATACCAATGCATGGGCATGGGTTGTCCTATTTTTCGTTAATTTGAATCAAAATGGGGCATCCGTTTTTCATGCGCCATTCTTTTGGTTGTGTGAGAGTAGTGATGAATCGCGTCCCTCCGTTGTCATCGCGTTCGGGTGCGATGTGTGTGCAGTCATTGGATGGTGCTTGTTGCGCTACAGTATAAATCGCGCCCCTGCGTTGGTATCGTATTTGAGTAGGTTGTCAAGTTTCGATATGAGGATGAAAAATAAAGTCATAGCTTTTGGCCACCAAACTCAATGCAATTGGATGCCAAACTCAATGCTATTGGCCGTCAAACTCAATGCTATTGAGAGGTGATAGTAACTCGTTGATTTACAAATTGATAAAAAGTTGGTGGGCGAGGCGGTGGGAACATAATGGTAAAAAAAATATCCCTGCAATCCCGAAGGATTACAGGGAAACACCCCAGTGGGCGTTGACGGATTCGAACCGCCGACCCTCTGCTTGTAAGGCAGATGCTCTAAACCAGCTGAGCTAAACGCCCTTGCTACTTGAAGTAAGCGGGTGCAAAGATATGCCTTTTTCTGATAACCTCCAAACTTTTGATTATATTTTTTTGCGTTGAGTTCAATTTGATGTACCTTTGCAGATGATAATCAATTAAAAAAAGGAATAAATAATGGAAAAAGTAGTTAGTGGAATACGCCCGACAGGTTATTTACACCTGGGAAATTATTTCGGTGCAGTGAAGAGCTTCATAGAGATGCAGGACAAGTATGATTGCATGTTTTTCATTGCAGACTGGCATTCATTGACCACTCGACCCAAACCAGAAGACATACAAGACAGTGCGCGCATCATTTTGGCTGAATATCTTGCCTGCGGCATCGATCCCCAAAAGGCTCCCATCTATGTTCAGAGTGACGTGAAAGAAACGCTGGAATTGTATCTTTACCTCAACATGAACACTTATATCGGCGAACTGGGGCGCGTCACCACGTTTAAGGAGAAAGCACGTCAACAGCCCGACAACGTCAACGCAGGACTCTTTACATACCCAACGCTCATGGCCGCCGACATTTTGCAGCATCGGGCTAAGAAGGTTCCGGTAGGTAAAGATCAGGAACAAAATATGGAAATGGCGCGAAAGTGCGCCTCGCGTTTCAACAGAATCTATGGCGTTGACTTCTTTCCTGAACCGCAAAACTTCTATTTCAACTCGCAGGCTTTGAAGGTACCTGGCCTGGATGGAAGTGGAAAGATGGGGAAGAGCACCGGAAACTGTATCTATCTGCACGACGATGACAAGACTATCTCTAAGAAAGTGATGAAGGCCGTGACGGACAGTGGGCCCGAGAAGGCCAACAGTGAGAAGCCGGAGGTGATAGAAAACCTGTTCACGTTCTTGCGAATTTGCTCGACACAAGACACATACGACTATTTTGATGAGAAGTGGAACGATTGCACCATTCGCTACGGAGACCTGAAAAAGCAGATTGCAGCGGACATCTGTGCGACGGTAGCTCCTATCAGAGAGAAGATTAACGAATACATTTCGAATAAGGAGTTGTTGGACAAGATAGCCAAAGAGGGTGCCGACCGGGCGCGCGAGAGTGCCAGCGCTACCTTGAAAGAGGTGCGTAGAATCATCGGATTCAGGTCATAACAGGTCTGACAAAGGCTGCATGAACACCGAAAGCGGGGGCGTTCCAACATTTGGAACGCCCCCGCTTTCAGTTATATTCTTACCTGCCAAAACTTGCGTCATCGGCAGAAAATCGTTGCGTTACTTCGCCATGCCCTCGTTCTCGGGTGCCTTGTCAATCAAATCCATGAACTGGTCGAGCTTTGGTGTGATGATGATTTGCGTACGGCGGTTGCGCTGTTTGCCCAATTCCGTGTTGTTGCTTGTCAGCGGATTGTACTCACCACGGCCGCCGGCAGTCATTCGCTTAGGATCTACACCATAGTGGCTTTGCAAGAACTGCACCACGCTGGATGCGCGAAGGGTTGACAAATCCCAGTTGTTGCGGATGTTTTTCATCAACGGACTGTTTTGGTTTACCGGCACGTTGTCCGTGTTACCCTCTACCAAGACATCGTAATCCTTGTAGTCCATGATGATTTTGGCAATCTTGCTCAGCGTCTCTGCCGCACGGTCATTAATCTCATACGAGCCGCTCTTGTATAGCATATTGTCGGCCAAGCTGATGTATACCACGCCCTTGAGCACCTGAACGTCAACCTCTTTCAACTCCTCACGGCTCAAAGAGCGGGTGAGGTTGTTGGTCAGCACCATGTTCAGCGAGTCTGACTTTGACTTTACTTCCACCAAATGGCGGATGTATTGGTTGGATTCATTGATCTGATCAACCAGCTTGGAGATGTTGATGTTGTTGGAGTTGGTATTTAACAAACTCTTGTCCAGCGACTTATGCAAGGCAGCGTAGTCGCTCTTTTGTTGTGCAAGTTGTTCCTCCAGCGAGGTAAGACGAGCCTGTGCGGCAGCCAGTTGTTCCTTGGCTGTCATGTAGTTGTTCGTCAACTCGCGGTTTTCCGTTTGACAATTCTCTAAATCTTTCTTGCTGGCACAGCCTGTAACAAGTAATGTTGCGGCCAACAAGGGTAATATAACAGCATTTTTCTTCTTCATGATTTTATTGTTTTATTCAGTTTAAAATCTTCTTTTCGTGCGTGTCTGGCTCTTGGATGAACGCCATTTTAAGCCTGTTTGGGCACACGGTTCTTGTGCCAAATATACATATAATGACGGCAAAGGCAATGAGAAGTAAACCGAAATTAAAATATTTTAACCGCTTAAGGCCTTATTTATTGAGCGTTAACACGTTAGGTAGATGTCAATAGAGGTGTTTATTTTACAATTTGCCGTATTCTACTTGCTTTTCTTCTGTCATCGACTTTAAAGGGAATCGTATGATTACAGCAGCAGTTTTTGGGCGAACTCCCATACCACGATGCCTGCGGTGACGGAAACATTGAGCGAGTGTTTGGTGCCAAACTGCGGTATTTCCAGGCATCCGTCGCATGCATCCACGGTGTCTTGATGCACGCCTTTCACCTCGTTGCCGAACACTACGGCGTAACGTTGACTGCGGTCAACGGACAAATGTTGCAGCTTAGTGGAGCCTACCACCTGCTCGATGGCGTAAACACAGTATCCCCTTTCCCTCAAATCTTCCACTGCTTGGGTGGCCGATGCGAAGTACCGCCAGTCCACACTGTCCTCTCCACCCAAGGCTGTCTTGTGAATTTCGGGGTGTGGAGGGGTGGCAGTGATGCCGCAGAGGTACACCGCTTCTACCCGAAAGGCATCGCACGAGCGGAATACCGAGCCCACATTATATAATGATCGCACGTCGTCCAGCACGACAACCAGCGGTAGTTTGTCGGCTGCTTTGAAGTCTTTGACCGACAACCGCTGCATTTCTATGGTCTTTAGTTTTCTCAATTTCCCATCAATAGGTTAAGGTTGTTTGGCTTGGAAGGCCAGCGCATACATCTTCATCTGCTTTACCATCGCCAGCAAACCGTTGGCTCGGGTGGGTGATAGATGCTCATGAAGGCCGATGCGGTCGATGAAATAGAGTTCCGCATCCATGATTTCCTGGGGCGTATGACCGCTGACCACGCGGATGAGCAAGGCAATGATGCCCTTGACGATGAGCGCATCACTGTCGGCTGTGAAGTACAACTTGCCTTCTTTCTCATCGCATTGCAGCCATACACGGCTCTGACAGCCGTCAATGAGGTTCGATTGGGTTTTGTACCGTTCGTCTAATGGCTCCAATTCGTTGCCCAAATCAATGAGCATTTGGTACTTGTCCATCCAGTCGGACAGCTCTGAAAAATCTTCAATTACTTCGTCTTGCAATTCGTTGATGGTCATAAAAAAGGGGATTTTACTTTGAACATTGAACTTTGAACATTGAACTTTATAGTCTGTTTACTTTGAACATTGAACATTGAACTTTGAATATTATGGTCAGTTCACTTTGAACATTGAACTTTGAGATTTGAACTTTATGATTGGTTCACGTTGAATTTTCGAGGTTTTGACAATGTTATGCAGCAAACAAGCTAATCACTCCCCTCCCTTTCGGGGAGGGGTTGGGGGAGAGGCCGTCATTTTCACGCATCCCGTTTCACCGCACTTTCTATCTTGAATAGCTTGTCATTGGGGCGCACTTTGTCGGGAACGGCAATGGAGATGCGCCAACCTTTCTCAGCCTTCTGTACCGGTTTCAGCTCATAGCGTATCTCGTTGGCGTCGAAATACATCACGCCCGTGGTGGGACCCGTGATGAGTAGGTGCTCACCAAGCTCTATCTCAGCGGCTTCGATGGCCAACTCTGCCACGCCAAGGTTAGAGAAATACTTCACCACCTTGCCCACCAAGACCTTTTTCTCGGTAGCCTTGTTACCATATTCTTTGGTCCATTCGCCCAGCTTCTGACCCTGATAATAGCCGTCCCAGAATCCTCTGTTGAAGACAGCGGACAGGCGTTTGTCCCAAGCATCTTTCTTCTCTTCGGTGAAAGTGCCGTCGATAACCGACTGAATGGCTTCTTTGTAGCACGTCACCACATTGTACACATACTCTGGTCCGCGTGCCCTGCCTTCGATTTTGAACACCCGCACGCCCGCGTCCATCATGAGATTGATGAAGCGAACGGTCTTCAAATCCTTCGGACTCATGATGTATTTGTTGTCAATCTCCAGCTGGTTGCCCGTCTCGTTGTCGGTAACGGTGTACGAACGGCGGCAGATTTGCACGCATTCACCACGGTTAGCCGAGCGGTTGGCATCATGCAGACTCATGTAACACTTGCCGCTGATTGCCATGCAGAACGCTCCATGACAGAACATCTCGATGCGAATGAGCTCGCCACGGGGGCCGCAGATGTGTTGTTCGACAATCTGTTGGTGAATCTCTTTCACCTGTTTTAGGTTCAGTTCGCGCGCCAATACCACCACGTCGGCAAAGCGAGCGTAGAACTTCAGGGCCTCGATGTTGGAGATGTTGAGTTGGGTAGAGAGGTGCACCTCCACCCCTTTCTCCACGCAATAGGTCATCACGGCCACGTCACTGGCAATCACTGCCGATATCTGGGCATCCTTTGCCGCATCGATTATCTTGCGCATGGTTGGGATATCCTCGCTATAAATCACCGTGTTCACCGTGAGATAGGTCTTGATGCCGTGTGCCTTGCACGTTTCGGCGATGTCGTGCAGGTCATCAATCGTAAAATGATTGGCTGAGTGTGAGCGCATGTTAAGCTGTCCGATGCCGAAGTATACCGCTCCTGCTCCGGCCTGAATGGCGGCTGCGAGGCTCTCTCTGGACCCCACGGGTGCCATGATTTCAAAGTCTGATAACTGATGCTTCATACTTGCAAAGTTACGCTTATTTGTAATAACTGCAAAGTAAAGCTGTGCTATTTGTTTGGTTTTTGTATTATCTTTGCACGGATATGAGAAAGATACTCTTGTTTGTGTGTAGCACGTTGGTTGTAGTTTCGGCTTGCAGAAATAATCATAAACCGAATGAGGAACGGCATCATCAGTTCAAAACGGATGTGATGTTGAAGGTCACTCCCGTAAAGAACCAGGGAAGCAGTTCGCTTTGTTGGGCTTATGCCATGCTGGGAACCATCGAATCGGAACGTTTGATGTTGGGCGACTCGGTCAACTTGTCGGTTGATTATCTCGCCCGAATGCTACTGAAGGAGCAGGCTCGTGAGGCTTTCTTTGCAGGAGGAAGAAAGCAGGTGTCGCTTCGTGGGACGGCATCGATGGCTCTTCGTTTGCTGGAAAGATATGGTATGCTGCATGAGGACGCGTATCATAGTCAGCAAGTAAATTACAACGTGTTGGCCAGAAAGGTGCAATTGGCAGCCTCGCGGTCAACAAGTTTGCAGAAAATGGATGGGCTTGTGGATGAAATGTTGGACGCTGAAGTTGGTTTCATGCCGCGGTTTGTCTTTTTCAGGCATGCCGAATATACGCCAAAACAGTTTGCTCACAGCGTTTGTTTGCCTCATGAATATCTCTCATTAACCAGTTTTACGCACCATCCCTACGGTCATTCGTTTGCTTTGGAGATACCCGATAATCGGTACCGCGACGCCTTTATGAATATACCCCTCGACACATTGATGGCACATGTCAAGAGGGCTTTGCAGACAGGGCATCCCGTTTGCTGGGAAGGGGACATCAGTGAGCCGGGCTTTTCGTTTGCACAGGGCGTGGCCAAGTTGCCCAATGAGGCCGTAAACGTTACGCCAGCAGTGCGTCAAAGGCAGTTTGAAACACTGAAAACTACCGACGACCATTGTATGGTATTGGTGGGATTGGCACACGATAAGCGAGGAAATACCTACTATATTGCTAAAAATTCCTGGGGTAAAAACAATCCTTTTGGCGGGTATATGTATCTCAGTGACAATTATCTGCGTTTGAAAACGGTGGCTGTTTACATGAGTCAAGCGGCCTATGGAGTGTGATAAAACTTCATAACAACAAGGGTTGGCCCACACGACACATTAGAAAATAAAAAAAAGGGGCATGCGAATTGATTGCATGCCCCTTAACTTTTACTTATTTAGTGCTTATGCGTCAATGTTCGCATAGGTTGCGTTCTGTTCAATAAATTCACGACGTGGCTCCACGTCATCACCCATGAGCATGGAGAATATCTCGTCTGCATCGGCTGCATTCTCGATGGTTACCTGCTTCAACAGGCGGGTCTTTGGATCCATGGTGGTTTCCCATAATTGTTCAGGGTTCATCTCACCAAGACCTTTGTATCGCTGTGTGTGAATGCTCTTGCTGTCTTCCTCGCCCTGGGCGTACTTGTCTATGAAGGCCTGTCGTTGCTGTTCGGTGTAGCAATATTCACTGGCCTTGTTCTTGTACGTGCACTTGTAAAGCGGTGGGGTAGCGATGTAGAGGTGCCCTTCTTCGATGATTTTGGGCATGAAGCGATAGAACAGCGTCATGATGAGCGTGTCGATGTGCGAACCATCGACGTCGGCATCGGTCATAATGATAATCTTGTCGTAGCGCAACTTGTCGATATTGGCCTCTCGGTCGTCCTCTCCGTCTACGCCAAAGCGCACGCCGATGCTCTGAATGATGTTCATCACCGACTCGGCCTCGAACACTCTGTGCCATTGAACCTTTTCCACGTTCAGGATTTTACCACGCAATGGCAATATGGCTTGCGTGTATCGGTCGCGTCCTTGCTTAGCCGATCCACCTGCGGAGTCACCCTCCACCAGGAATATTTCACAATCTTTAGGGTCTTTGTTGGAGCAGTCGGCCAGTTTACCTGGCAGTCCTCCGCCGCTCATGACGTTCTTACGCTGAACGCTCTCGCGCGCCTTTCGTGCCGCAATACGTGCCGTAGCTGCCAAAACCACCTTCTCACAGATTTGTTTTGCCTCGGTAGGATGCTCTTCCAAGTAGTTGGTAAGTGCTTCGCCAACAGCTTGTTGTACGGCTCCAGATACCTCGCTGTTGCCCAATTTGGTCTTGGTTTGTCCCTCAAACTGCGGCTCTGCCACCTTAATAGATATCACAGCGGTAAGTCCTTCACGGAAGTCTTCGCCGGCAATCTCTATCTTTGCCTTTTCAATTTGTTTTGAAATGGCGGGGTCGTTGTCTGCATACGTCTTCAACGTGCGTGTCAGTGCAGCGCGAAAACCAGTGAGATGCGTGCCACCCTCTATGGTGTTGATGTTGTTAACGTACGAGTGTATGTTCTCAGAATAGTCGGTGTTGTACATGATGGCCACCTCGATGGGGATGCCTTGCTTCTCTGTTTTCAGGTAGATGACGTCGTCGAAGAGGTGTGTTCTGTGCCGATCAACGTAGCGGACGAACTCTTTAAGACCGTCTTTGGCGTGGAAAACCTCCGTTCGTGTCTTGCCTTCCTCATTGGGACGCAGGTCAGTAAGGGTGATGCGAATGCCTGCATTCAGGAATGCCAGCTCTCGCATGCGCCTCGCAATGATGTCCCATTGGAAGTGAGTGGTTGTGAATATAGACTTATCTGGCCAGAATTGCTGACGCGTTCCACGCTGATCCGTCTCTCCAACGACTTTCACGGGGTAGAGGGCTTTTCCCCTTTCGTATTCTTGTTGGTAGATTTTGCCGTCACGGAACACCTGTGATGTCATGTGAGAGGATAGGGCGTTAACGCAACTTACACCCACTCCGTGCAGACCACCGCTGACTTTGTACGAGCCTTTGTCGAACTTTCCGCCGGCATGCAGTACCGTCATAACCACTTCCAGGGCCGACTTGTGCAGTTTTTCGTGCTGGTCTACGGGAATGCCTCGACCGTTGTCTTGTACAGTTATTGATTCGTCATCGTTGATGGTCACTTCAATGTCGGTGCAATAACCTGCCATCGCTTCGTCAATAGAGTTGTCCACGGTCTCGTTAATCAGGTGGTGGAGACCCTTCTCACTGATGTCACCGATGTACATTGCAGGTCGTTTGCGAACAGCCTCAAGTCCTTCCAAGACTTGGATGTTACTGGCCGAATAATTGTTTTCGGTATTCTGATTTTCTGCCATTTGTCGTTTTGTATATTATGATATGCAAAGATACGAAATTACAGCCAAATGAGGAAATGTTTTGTTGCTAAAAATGCGTAAAAGGCTGGCGTGCGTTTGCCTTTTTTATGTGGTTTAAAGATGCGAATAAAGTTTTTCTGTTTTCTGGTATTTTGTGGCTCTTGCCTACTTAGTAGTCTGTGATGGTCGACGACGAACCTGTGATGATTCGCCTGTTTGAGGATTGGGAGAGGCGCTGTATTGTGTCAACGGAGGAAGAGATTGAGGTGGTTGAAACCTCAAAAGGTTACACTTCTTTCGAAATGTAACCTTTGTATGTAGGGTTGTCAGATGGACTTATGCGAGTTTGCCGATGTGCTTGCAGAGGCTTGACTTCAAGTTGGCAGCCTTGTTCTTGTGGATGACGTTGGTCTTGGCCAACTTGTCTACCATCTTCTGTACTTCAGGATACAGCTTGACAGCCTCATCCTTGTCGGTCATTGCACGCAACTTGCGTACAGCATTACGCATGGTCTTTGCATAATATTTGTTGTGCAAAGTCTTAACTTTGTCCTGACGGATTCTTTTAAGTGATGATTTGTGATTTGCCATCTTCTATTTACTTCTTTTATTTCTTTTGTGTAGTCCCTAGCAGAGTCGAACTGCTCTTTTGAGAATGAAAATCTCACGTCCTAACCGATAGACGAAGGGACCGTGCCATTTGATTAGCGGGTGCAAAGTTATGACATTTTTCCTTACCAACCAAATTTTATGCTGTAATTTTTCATTGAATGTATGAAAATCAGTATTTTTGCCGTTCAAACTCACGTTTAGATGTTAATTAAGACGCAAGCTATCGTACTACGAACCATCAAATATGGCGATTCTCAGCTGATAACAGATTTGTTCACCCAGTCTACGGGGAACGTCTCTTTTATCCAGCGTATGCGCAAAGGCAAAGGCGGCAGAGTAGGAAAGCCCTATTTTCAGCCGCTGACTATCTTGGACATCGAGTTTGATGAGCGTCCCAACAAGCAGTTGCAGCGCATCAAGGAGATGCGTCTGGCCTATCCATTCTCTACCATACCTTTCAATTCTTATAAGTTGTCCATCTCCTTGTTCTTGTCAGAATTCTTGTATTTCAGCGTGCGCGGCGAGCATGAGGTGGGGGCATTATATCAATATGTGGAGAACAGCATTCGTTGGTTGGATGCGGCGGAGGGGGCTTTCGCCAACTTTCATCTGGTGTTCATGATGCATCTAACGCGCTTCATTGGGTTTTATCCAAATCTTGAGAACTGGCATGCGGGCGATTTCTTCGACCTTCGCAACGGCGTGTTCTGTTCTCTCGTTCCTTTACATCCCGACTATATTCCCCCAAGCGAGGCGGCAAAAATCAGTCAACTGATGCGGATGAACTATGAAACGATGCACCTTTTCCGCTTTTCCCGTGAGGAGCGCAATCGTTGCGCCAACTTGATATTGCGCTACTATCGCTTGCACATTCCTTCGTTCCCCGAACTGAAATCGCTCTCGGTGTTGCAAGACTTGTTTCGGTAGCCATCGGTTGTTTCTCAGGCCTTTGTGGGGTGGCTTTGCAAAGTCATTGACTTTGAGCAGCAATCTACATGCTTTTGGCGTGCAAAGTGCATGACTTTGCAGCCCAAACTCAATGCAATTGTAGGGCGAGTATTAATGAGATGATTTTCAAGGAAATAGAAAACGGCAAGAACCCTTTGAAACATGGTGTTTCAAAGGGTTCTTGCCGTTAGTTTCTCGGGTGACGAAACCGAATGTAAGAATTATGCGAGCAGCTTTTTAACGATGCCTGAAATAGTTTTGCCATCGGCCTTGCCAGCTAATTGTTTGTTGGCCATTCCCATGACTTTTCCCATATCCTTCATGCTTGCGGCACCCGTTTGCTCGATGATGGTCTTAACGATTTTCTCTATTTCGGCTTCCGACAGTTGCTCGGGCAGATAGCGCTCGATGACCGAAACCTGTGCCAATTCAGCGTCTGCAAGATCCTGTCGGCCTGCGTCTATGTATGTCTGTGCCGATTCCTTGCCTTGTTTGGCCAGCTTCTGAATCATCTTCAAGGCGTCTGCATCCTCCAAAGTATCGTTGGCTCCCGGTGCCGTTTTGGCCTCGAGGAAAACTTTTTTGATATTACGCAGCGTGTCAAGTGCTACCTTGTCGCGCTCTTTCATTGCGGTTTTGATGTCTTCGTTAACCTTTTCAAATAATGCCATTTGCTTGATGTTTTATTATATTTGTTGACGAGCTGTCGTCGGTGTATATTGTTTTATTCAAAACTGATGAGTCCCTGTATGGGTTCATTGTTCTCTTTTTGTTCGGGTTCCTTGGGTTCACCCGATGCCTGTTTGCGTATGTCGTCCAGCATTTGGCGTGTACGTTTGTAGGTGGGGAAGCTCTCTACGGCCAGGATAACGTCCTCGTTGTCAAGGTCCTCGTTGCTGAAGAGATAGACGTGCGGGTGACGTTTGTATTTAGAGTTTTTCCCATCCTTGTAATATTGCTCCTTGCGGTTGATGAGTTGTATCTTTCGTTCTTCCTCTTCGGCCAGGCGCATAGCTTCTTCTTGCGAGTGACGTTTGCCGATGTGGCTGTCCATTCCCTCTACATCGCTGATGCCAAAACCTGTGGCCAGGATGGTGACTTTTACCTTCTTGCCAAGATCTGGGTCGATGGCGATGCCCCATTTGATTTCAAAGTCGCTGTCAAAGCGTCCCATGAAGTCGTTCACGTCGTTCATTTCCTCCATCATCAGACCGCTGTTGTCGTTCTTTTCGTTGCAGAAGTTGATGCTGAGCAGTATCTTCTTGGAGTTGAAGATGTCGTTATCGTTCAGCAGCGGAGAGTTCAATGCGTCCTCGATGGCAGCCTTCACGCGGCCCTCGCCCTCGCCAAAGCCCGTGCTCATGATGGCCACGCCACCGTCTTTCAGCACCGTTTTCACGTCGTTGAAGTCGAGGTTAATCAGTCCGTGGTTGGTGATAATCTCCGCAATGCTCTTGGCAGCAATGCTCAGGGTGTCGTCGGCTTTGCCGAAGGCATCTAAAACAGTAAGGTCAGGGTATATCTCGCGCAAGCGTTCGTTGTTAATTACCAGCAAGGCATCCACATGCTTGGCCATTTCCTCCACGCCGTCTAAGGCTTGATTAATCTTCTTATCGCCCTCAAATCGGAAGGGAATGGTGACGATGCCAACGGTCAAAATGCCCAGTTCCTTGGACACACGGGCAATGACAGGAGCGGCTCCTGTGCCCGTACCACCGCCCATACCGGCCGTGATAAATGCCATACGGGTGCCGTCGTTCAGCATGTTCTTGATGTCTTCGAGGCTCTCTTCGGCGGCCAGGCGAGCTTTTTCGGGCTTGTTGCCGGCTCCCAATCCTTCTTTGCCGAGCTGCAAGTGGAAGGGTACCGGACTGTCGTTGAGCGCCTGATTGTCGGTGTTGCAGAGCACGAAGGTAACGTCGTGAATGCCTTCGCGATACATGTGGTTGACGGCATTGCCACCGCCACCGCCAACACCGATTACCTTGATAATGCTGCTTGCTTTGTCTGGTTCTCCGAAATCGAGAATGTTAGGGGTGTGGGTATTGTCTGACATAATTGTAATTCTTTATGGTTCGTTCTTGGGATGTCGTGATAGGGCTGCTTCTTATTCTTCCTCTTCGGTTATTTTGCTGGCAAAGTTTTTAATGCTTTTCCATATTTTGTTGACGGGAGAATTTTCTCTTTTCTCTTCCGCAATGCGGCGTTCCTCCTCTTCCTGCGCCTTTCGCTCAGCTTCTTCCTGCTCCTCTTTTTTCTTACGCAGCTGTTCTTTTTCTTCTTCGGTCTGTACGATGCCCGTTCCGGATGTCTCCGTATACGATCGAGGACCTTTGGCTGGTGCGGGCGTTGACGTCGCGTGCTTGGGTTCGTTGGTTTGGAATAAGTCGGCAGTAATCTCTTCGCCAGCACAATTGATGTCACCTTTGGCGAGCAAACCCAGGATGGTGTTCATCGTTCCGGTGTGGGCTGTAATCTCTGGGAGGTTGGAATTGATGTTCTGGTTCACAAACTTGGCTATGCGAATCTTCTCCGTTGGGGCTTGGTTGGTAAAGGCTTTCTCGATATTGGGCATGTTTGAACCGCCGCCTGTGAGGATGATTCCGCCAATGAGTTTGTCGGCATATTCGTTTGGAATCTGATAAAAAACGTTCTCAATGATTTCTTGTAAGCGCGATTCAATAATCTCGATGAACTTGCGGCTATCAACCCTTCTGTCTTGATCGATAGGGTATTTCTTGTTGTCATCGATGTCACTATTGTCGGTGTAGGCCGAGGCGTATTTCAATTTCATTTGCTCTGCCTGACTGTCTTCCATCAACAAGGAGGTGATGTCCTTGGTGATGTTCTCGCCACCCAATGGGATGACGGCGAGATGGCGCAGGATGTTTTTGTAGTACACCAATACGGTTGTGGTGTCAGCACCAAGGTCTATCAGTGCACAGCCGGTTCTTTTCTCGGTTTCTGTCAATACTGCGTCGGCCAAAGCCAGAGGTGCTAAATACAGTTCGGCAATCTCCACACCAGCCTTGTTGAGGCATTGGTTGAGGTTTTTGTAGAACGTTTTTCGCCAAAGTATGTTGAGGAAATTACCCTCCAACCTTGAACAAGGAATGCCAACCGGATCTAATTGGTACAGCGCGTCAACCTTGTATTCCTGCGTGGCAGCGTCCAATATCTCTTGTTCTGCATAAGTCATGCTGCGATTGGCGTCCATTAGCTCGTTAATCATGTCCTGAGTTACGACGGTTTCTGCGGGCAGATCCTTGATGATGACGTTCTTGACGCTGCGGATGCTCTGTCCTCCAACACCGACATAGACTCGGGCTATGTTGGTTTTGAGCGTAGTTTCCAACTTCTTGATGATGTTGGTCAAGCACAATACTGTCTTGTCAATGTTGAAAACTACACCTTTGCGTATGCACGAGGTGGAATCTTCTTTGACAACAGCAAGAATGGAGATGCTTCCATCTGAATTCTTTTTTCCTGCAATACCTGTGATTTTTGACGATCCCAGTTCAATAGCTACGATAAATTCCTTTGCCATACGTTTTTATATCTTTATCAAATCTTTTTGTTCGTGTTATGTTCTTTTGTTCTCACATCCGTTCAATTGTTTCGTCTTTTGCAGATGATTTGGTTGTCAAACTCCAGGTTGATGTAAGAATATTTGTTCCATCCCGCCTGTGAAAGGCCATATTTATAGAACTTTTCCAGACGTGTGAGTTTCTGTTTGGTGAAGCTCTCAATCAACGAGAGTCGCTTCGTTCGGTCATTGTTTGTGGGCAACTGACCCAAATAAATGATGTGGTCGCCCACCCTGGGAACCAGCTCTATGCCGCGATCGGGTAGAACATGTATTTGTTCTATCTGGTTTTTCCATAGCTCGTTGCCCATCAATGCCTTGCTCAGAGCCGACACATAGTGCGTGGCAAACCATTTGTTGATGTAGCCAGTCGCGATGATGAGGTCGCTCGTGTAACTGGAGTTGGGCATGATGGCATCCTTATCATCCAGATAATAGTCATCACCATTGACCGACTTGATGCGCACGATGGGCATTCGTTGCGTGATGCTGATGTTGACATGTCCATTTTGTGTTTTGTAACATTCAGCCGTATTGACAAACGGACTGGTCTTCAACATGTCCTCTATCTTACGGGCATCCACGTATCTCAATGGCTTTTCCAGCGGATAGAGCTTGTGTTTCTCCAGTCGATCCCTGATTTCTGCGGCATTGATAAAACCATTTTGGGCTTCGTCTGCAATGTCAATGCTTACTTTCGTGCATACGTTGGCCGTTTCATCAGGCTTGTTGAATGCCGTGAAAGCAAAGACCAGATAGATGCCCAGCACCACGTCCAGTACGATGGTTATTATCTTTTTCAGGTTTCTTCTCACTTGCTTTCTATGATCTTAGCCATTTGTGGTACGTAATTATCCAAATCACCGGCACCCAATACCACGAGCACGTCGAAGTCGCGTCGCTTCACCAGGTCGAGTACCTCTTCCTTGTGAATCATGCTTTTCTCCTTACAGGTAAGTTCATCGTATATCAGTTGTGACGTTACTCCCTTGATGGGTTGCTCACGAGCGGGATAGATATCGCACAAAATCACTTCGTCCAACTGGCTCAGTGCTTTGGCGAACTCCTTATAGAAGTCTCTGGTTCGGGTGTAAAGATGCGGCTGAAAGATGGCCGTCACCTTGCGGTCGTGATACAACTCGCGCAGGCTTTTGGCGCTTTGGTATATCTCCTTTGGGTGATGCGCATAGTCGGAAAGCAGCACATGGCGGTCGTTCTTGATCTTGAAGTCGAACCTTCGCTCCACTCCATGATAGGTAGACATGCCATATCTCAGTTCTTCGGCCGTGCAACCGTTCAGTTGCGCCATGGCCATGGCAGCCACACCGTTCTCGATGTTGATGGGAATGGGCTGACCTAATTCTACGCCTTCTACATTTTCCATGGGCGAAATGAAATCGAAAGTGATATGACCATTTTTAATTTCAATATTCTCTGCATGGAAATCACCCTTGTCCCTGCTGTAGTCATAGATGCTTACGCCCTCTTGAACCGCTGGCTTCATTTCCAAATCCCGATGGATAATCAATGCTCCACCTGGCTGAATGAGCGTGGAATAGTGACGGAAACTCTCCAAATAAGCTTCCTTTGTGCCGTAGATGTCCAGATGGTCAGGGTCGGTGGAGGTGATTACACTCATCCACGGACGCAGCCAATGAAAACTACGGTCGAACTCATCGGCCTCGATAACGATATAATCACTCGCATCTGACAGGATGTAGTTGGTGCCATAATTCTTTGAGATGCCTCCAAGGAAGGCATTGCAGTCGACATGACTTTGGTGCATGATCTGCGCGCACATGGTGCTGGTGGTGGTCTTACCGTGCGTTCCTGCAAAGCACAGTCCCTTGTGTGTCTGGGTCAATGTGCCGAGCACCTGCGCCCGCTTTTGTATCTCAAAACCGTTGTCCTTAAAGTATTTCAGCTCTTGATGAGTTTCCGGAATGGCGGGTGTGTAGATAACAAGGCACGTCTGAGGGTTCTTACATGCATGCGGAATCTCCTCCACATTTTCTTCATAGTGTATAAGCATGCCCTCTTTCTCAAGCTGGTTGGTCAGTGCGGATGGAGCCTTGTCGTATCCAGCTACCACCACACCTTTATGAATGAAGTAGCGGGCGATGGCACTCATGCCAATGCCGCCAGCCCCAATGAAATATACCGACTTGATTTCTGTTATGTCCATTTTTCTTCTCTTCTTTTGTCTTATGAAGTTATCCGAAGTTTCAGGTAGTTCGTTCGCTTCGTTCAATGTCGTTGGCGAACGTTACCTTTCATGTTCTATGCTTTTCTTTGCCGGCGTTTTTGTCTACCGATTCGTTGCCAGTTTGATGACCTCATCTGCGATGACATCGGCAGAATGAGGCAATGCGAGCTTCAAGACGTTCTCGCTCAACGATGCCAACTTACTGTCGTTCTGTACTGTTTCGATGGCTTGTTGTAGCAATATGTTCTTCGCTTCGGAATCTTTGACATAGATGGCGGCGTTCTTGTTGACCAAAGCCATGGCGTTCTGTGTCTGATGGTCTTCCGCAACGTTCGGGCTAGGAACCAGGATGACGGGCTTGCCAATAAGGCAGAACTCGCTGATGGAACTGGCTCCGGCACGGCTTATCACCAAGTCAGCCGCCTTGTAGGCAGCCCCCATGTCGCTGATAAAATCAGTTACGTGGAGCATTGGCAGCGGCTCTTCCGATTGCAAGGCCTTGGTGATGCCTTCGAAATAATATTTCCCAGTTTGCCAAATAAATTGCACACCGCTCGCTCTTACCATGTCCAAGTGGCTCATCACGCTCTCGTTGATGGTTCTGGCTCCAAGACTTCCGCCTACCAACAGTATGGTTTTCTTGTCTGGGTCGAGCCCAAATGACTTTCTGGCCTCTTGTTGTGTCAAGGCTGTTTGCAACACATTTTGCCGCACAGGGTTGCCTGTCATGATGATTTTGTCGGCTGGAAAGAATCGTTCCATGCCTTCGTAAGCCACACATATCTTGTCTGCTTTCTTCGCCAACAGCTTGTTGGTCACCCCAGCATACGAGTTTTGTTCCTGTATCAAGCAAGGAATGTGCCGTTTTGCACAAACGTTCAAGGTGGGGCCACTGGCATATCCACCCACTCCGACGGCGGCCATCGGCTTGAAGTCTTTGATGATGGCCTTAGCCATGCGCTGACTTTTCCATATTTTGAACAGCACGTAGATGTTCTTCAACAGGTGTTTGCGGTCGAATCCGCAAATGGGTAGTCCTTTTATCTCGTAGCCAGCTTTGGGCACGCGCTCCATTTCCATGCGCCCGAGAGCGCCCACGAAGAGTATTTTTGCATCAGGATGCTTTGCCTTGATGGCGTTGGCAATGGAGATGGCCGGAAAGATGTGTCCTCCCGTTCCGCCACCACTGACAATAATTCTCAATTCGTTGTTCATCTCACTCAGATGTATTTAATGGACAAAAGTAATCAAAAAATATGTCTTTTTGTCATAATTCACCATATTTATTTTAAGCCGTTAGCTGACAAGACTATGCCGTTGCGAGCTTTTCGGACATCACCTCGTCACTGTCGGCATCTGGTTTTTTCTTGGCCGAACGGCTGACACTGAGTATTGCACCGATGTACACGCAGTTGATGATGGTAGAAGTTCCGCCCTTGCTGACCAGTGGCAGCGGCTGTCCGGTAACGGGAGCAAGCCCCACGGCCACGCACATGTTGAACAAAGCCTGTGTCACCAGTAGCAATGCCAGTCCCATTGCGAGGAAAGCGGGGAAGTTGTTTTCGCAGCGGTTGGCGATGCGTCCGGTTCTAAAAAGCAGGATGATGTACAGCATGGCCACGAAGAATCCGCCGAAGATGCCCATCTCCTCGATGATGATGGCATAGATGAAGTCGGAGAAAGCCTGCGACAGGAAGTCGCGTTCTACCGAGTTTCCCGGTCCTTTGCCAATGAAATTCGACGACACGATGGCAATGTTGGCGTGTCCTATCTGTGCGTCTTTATCCAAGTTAAACTCCTCCGGAGGGGTCTCTTTGCCAGCCATGAATCGGTCGATGCGCCCTTTCCATGTGTCAAAGCGGTGGAACACAGAGCCAAACATGCTGGGATCTTTCTTTTGTTCTGCCGTGGCTACCTGTTCAATATGGTTTGGGTTGGCGTTTTCTTTCTCATGGTCTTTCCCCACAACCATCACCAGTGTGAAGATGGTTAGAATCAACAATGTGACCACCCCCAATGCTTTCCCAAGGATTTTGCCGGGTACCCGACCGATGATCATCATCATGAAGATGACCATACACAGCAGCATGGCCGTGGAAAGATTCTCCACCATGATGAGCGGAATGATGAAAGCACTCACGATGAGAATGTATTTAAAGGCGTTTTTGTCGGCCCCGTGCTCGGTTTGCATGGCACTTAGTATCTGCGCTGTGGCCAGTACCAACGCGCCTTTGGCAATCTCGGAGGGCTGAAATTGTATGCCTACGATGCTAATCCATCGCTGGGCACCGTTGGTAGACTGCCCTGCCAGTAAAACCGTTATCAGCGTGACGACGGCTATGAGTAGTAGGAAGGGGGTTACAATCTTGAAATACTTGCACTTGATGTTGAGGGTTACCACCATGGCAAACACACCCACGAGCAGAATGCCCGTGTGCTTGAGGATGGGTGCCCAATAGTGTCCCCCCTTGTAAGTCAGTCCGGCAGAGGCCGAATACACCTCGATGACCGAAATGATGCAGAGGAAGAAGAAGACCATCCAGATGACCTTATCTCCCTTGAAGATATTTCCTAACGTCTTGTCCATTACAGATTTCTTACCAAAGTTTTAAACTGATCGCCCCGATCTTCCATGTTTTTGAACAAATCGAAGCTGGCACAACAAGGACTGAGCAGCACCGTGTCGCCCGGTTTGGCTAACTCGTAGCATGCCGCCACGCAGTCTTTCATCGAGTGGGTGTCGCGAACCGGAATCCCCAGGTTGTCGAAATTGTCGTGCAGCTTGCTGTTGTCGGCTCCGAGATACACCAGTGCGACGCACTTTTCTTTCACCAAATCTTTGATTGGGCCATAGTCGTTTCCCTTATCCTTACCGCCCAGAATGAGGATGGTGGGCGTTCTCATGCTTTCCAGCGCATACCAACAGGCATCCACATTGGTGGCCTTCGAGTCGTTGATGTACTGTACGCCGCCCACCTTGCACACCTTCTCCAAACGGTGTTCCACACCAGGGAAGTCGCTGAGGCTCTTCCTGATAACCTCGTTCCTGATGCCTGCGATGTCGGTGGCGATGCCTGCGGCCAGCGAGTTGTAGATGTTGTGCTTGCCGGTGAGTGATAGTGCCTCCTGTTCCATGTTGAACGGTGTGGGCTTCTCAATGGTGTACTCGCCCTCTTCGATGTAGCCTATGGAGCCTTTCTCCTTGAGTTCGGAGAAGGGGCATTGCACGGCCTTGATGTTATACTTCTTCAGCTCACGCTTGATGATGGGGTCGTCGTTCCAGTAGATGAAGCTGTCTTGTGCGGTCTGGTTCTGTATGATGCGCATCTTGGCATCCACATAGTTCTGCATGCAGTTGTCGTAGCGATCCAAGTGGTCGGGGGTGATGTTCAGCAAGATGGCGATGTCGGCCTTAAACTTGTACATGTTGTCCAACTGGAACGAGCTTAGCTCGATGATGTAGTACTCGTGCGGGTCCTCGGCCACTTGCAGTGCCAGACTGCGCCCGATGTTACCAGCCAGTCCGGCATCGTAGCCAGCTGACTTGAAGATGTGGTAAATCAGCGACGTGGTGGTGGTTTTGCCGTTGCTGCCCGTGATGCAAATCATCTTCGAGTGGGTGTAACGCCCGGCAAACTCTATCTCGCTGATGATGCCGATGCCCTTAGCCATGGCCTTCTGTACCATCGGAGCCTCTTTCGGGATGCCCGGACTCTTGATGATTTCGTCAGCGTTCAGAATGAGTTCGGGGGTGTGTTGTTTCTCTTCCCACCTAATGTTGTGGTCGTCGAGCGTCTTCTTGTATTTGTCTTTGATTTCACCCATGTCAGAAACAAAAACGTCGAAGCCTTCTTTTTGGGCTAAGATGGCAGCTCCAACTCCACTCTCTGCTGCTCCGAGAATAACTATTCTTTTCATGTTTTGTACTCCTTTTTCTTATTTACTTGCACCCGCTTTTTTGGCTGTAGTTTAGGTTGCTTGTACAAAGTCATTGACTTTGGCGGTCAATCTCCATGAGTTTACCCTCCAATCTCTATGACTTTGCGTGTCAATCTCAATGAGTTTGTAACTATCTCACTTTCAGTGTGATGATGGTCATGGTTGCCAGGATGATGGTGATGATCCAAAAGCGAATGGTGATTTTCGACTCGTGTACGGCCGAATGAGGTTTTCTGATGAGGTATTGGCAGTCGGGATCCAGTTGCGAATCCTGCGTGCGGAAGTTGTCATGGATGGGTGTACGCTTGAAGATGCGTTGTTTCACCCCTTTGCGTTTGCCCATTTTGTAATAATATACTTGCAAGATAACGCTCACACTCTCCACGAAGAAGATGCCGCAAAGGATGGGCAGCAGCAGTTCTTTATGAATGATTACCGCGCAAACGCCAATGATGCCGCCAATGGTCAGTGAGCCTGTGTCGCCCATGAATACCTGTGCGGGGTAGGCGTTGTACCATAAGAAACCGATGAGGGCACCCACGAAGGCGCACATGAACACCACCAGCTCTTGCGAACCCGGTATGTACATGATGTTGAGGTACGAGGCAAACTGGATGTGCGAGCTGACATAGGCCAGGATGCCCAACGCCACGCCGATGATGGCCGAGTTGCCTGCGCACATGCCATCCATGCCATCGTTGAGGTTGGCACCGTTTGAAACCGCCGTCACTACGATGATGGTCATCACGACAAACAGTATCCAACCGGCCGCTGTCTTGTATTTGCCACACCAACGCATCACGCCCGAATAATCTAAGTTGTGCCCTTTGACAAACGGAATGGTGGTTTTGAGCGACTTGCGCGCATCAGTTCGGTGCTTAATAACCATCTCCTTTCCTTGCTGCTCGATAGCTAAATTTTCGTTGATCTTGACATCTGGCGACGACCACAGTACCAGTCCGACAATCAATCCGATGCCCACCTGTCCCACAATCTTGTATTTTCCTTTCAGTCCTTCTTTATTTTTGCGGAATATCTTGATGTAATCGTCCATGCCGCCGAGGAACCCCAGCCAAAGAGTTGTCACGATCATGAGGATGAGGTAGATGTTTCTGAGTCGGCCCAAAAGCAGCACGGGGATGACAATGGCGGCAATGATGATGATACCACCCATGGAAGGAACGCCAATTTTGTTGACGCCAAAGGGGTCGATGGAGGCGTCGCGTTGTGTCTCGGTAATTTGTTTTTTGCGCAGGTACTTGATGAATCGCTCACCAAACCAGGCCGAGATGACCAGTGAGAAGATGAGGGCAAGCAGGGCTCTGAAGGAGATGTAACCCCAGACATGAGCTCCCGAGATGCCGTATTGCTCTAATAATCTGAAAAGATAGTATAACATGCTGTGTGCTGTTTGTTTTATTGTTCAATGACGATGTTACTGGGCAAAAATGTCGCGCAGCACTTCCTTGTCGTCAAAATGATGTTTCACGCCCTTGATTTCCTGATACGTTTCGTGTCCTTTGCCTGCAACAAGCACTACATCTTGCTTCTGTGCCAGCATGCAGGCCGTGCGGATGGCCTCCTTACGGTCGGCGATGGTCAGTACCTTTTTCTGGTCTTGCGCATCCAAACCCGCCAACATGTCGTTGATGATGTCTTGTGGATCTTCAAAACGAGGGTTGTCACTGGTGATGATAACCTTGTCACTGAGCTGCACAGCCTGCTTCGCCATGAGTGGACGTTTGCCCTTGTCACGGTTGCCTCCGGCACCACAAACGGTGATGATATGCCCCTTGCCGTCGACTTCGTGTATGGCCAAGAGCACATTTTTCAATGCGTCGGGCGTATGAGCGTAGTCTACGATGGCCGTAAACCCTTCGGGCGACTGCAACGTGTCCATGCGGCCGTTGACGGTGTGCAAGGTACTCATGGCGATGAGTGTCTCTTCGCGTTGCTTGCCCAACATGCGTGCGGCACCGTAAACGGCCAGCAGGTTGCTGACATTGAACTTGCCCGTGAACTGCACGCCGACCTCCTGACCGTCTATCTCCAGGTACATTCCCTGAAAATGGCATTCGATGATGCGCGCTTTGAAGTCGGCCATCGACTGGATGGAGTAGGTCTTGACGTTGGCTTTGGTGTTTTGCACCATCACCATCCCGTTCTTGTCATCAGCGTTGGTGATGGCAAAAGCCGACTTGGGTAGGCCGTCAAAGAATGATTTCTTGGCGTTGCGGTAGTTCTCGAAGGTCTTGTGATAATCCAAATGGTCGCGCGTGAGGTTGGTGAAGATGCCTCCCGTGAAGGTAAGTCCGCCGATTCGCTTCTGTGCAATGGCGTGTGACGAACATTCCATGAATACGTATTCGCAGCCGGCAGCCAGCATTTTGGCTAACAATTCGTTGAGTTCAATAGGATCGGGGGTGGTGTGGTCGGCAGGAATCTCCTGCCCTTCGATAAAATTGCAGACCGTAGAAAGCAGTCCACACTTGTGACCTAACTTTCTAAATAGATTATATAATAAGGTGGCAACGGTGGTCTTTCCGTTGGTACCTGTGACACCTACCAGCTTGAGGTGTTTGGATGGGTCGCCGAAAAAGCGAGTGGCAACTTTCCCTACTTCATCTTCTGTCGATTTCACCACCGCATAGGTGATGTTTGGTTGTGGCTGTTGTGGCGCTTCTTCACATAAGATAGCGGCGGCTCCCAGCTCTATCGCTTTAGGTATGTATTGATGACCGTCCACCTGTGTGCCCTTGATGGCTACGAACAGGTTGCCCTCTTTTACTTTGCGGGAGTCAATCTCCACGCCTGTGATGTTGACATTGGCTTCGCCGATGATGGCGGATGTCTTGATGCCTTGAATCAATTCACTGAATGTCATATAGGTAATTTCTTATAAATGTTACTGTGGTGTATTGCCAAATCTATTGCAATGTCAGGTGACATACATCGCCTTTCTTGATGCTATGGCCTGGTTCCAGACTCTGACTGGTCACCTTTCCACGTCCGTCGAGCTTGACTTTTACGCCTCTGCTCTCCAAGATGTAGACGGCATCACGTGCACCCATTCCCTCAACGTTGGGGATGAACTTGTGCCCATGCACCTTTACTTTCCTGAGTTTGACAACCGTATTGTTCTGTATTTCAGCTGAACCCCAGATAGGATTGCCCTTGGTGTATGATCCAGACCAATCTTGATTGGCATTAATTCCCAAGTGGCTCAGTACATAGTTGGCTGCGAGGACATTGCCATTTTTAACATCTGGCAACAAAATCGATGTGGAATCTTTGGCGTCTTTTACGTCAAGTTTGAGGTCTTGAGCCATAATTCCCTCTGAAATGTGATGAAACACAACACCGCTCATGCCACCTCCTGATGCGGGAAGTCCCGACTTCTGGATGCAAACGATGCAGCTGTAGCGAGGCTTGTCGGCGGGGAAATAGCCGGCAAAACTCAGCAAGTAGTTGGTTCGTCCTACCTTATATCCACCCGAACCCTGTGAGATTTGTGCCGTACCAGTTTTGCCAGCTACCTTGAAGGATGGTGATCCGGCCTTCTTGCCCAATCCTTGGCTGACCACATGTTCAAGAATCGTTTGAATTTCACCAAGCGTTTTGGGCTTGCATATCTGTGAACGGAGTACTTTGGGCGGGAACTCTATTAGCACTTCTCCATTTTTTACCACCTTTTTTACAAAGCGCGGTTGCATCATCTTGCCGTTGTTGGCAATGGCATTGTAAAACGTGATCATGGAAATGGGTGGAATTTGTGTTTCGTAACCGATGCTCATCCAGGGCAAAGCAGTCTTGCTCCAGTTGAGCCATTGGCCTCGTTTGTTTTTCTTGGGCAGACGGATGACGGCAGGAGATGAACCCACAAGCGGGATGTTCAGGTTGTCCGCCAAGCCTGTTCGATAGATTCCCCGCACGAATTTCTCGGGATAATCTTTATAGTTATCATCGATAATGCGACTGACACCGATGTTGGAACTGTATAAAAGAGTCTGTGGAAGCGTTAACAAACCATAGCCGCCCCTACGCCAGTTGTGGTCTTTCATGTGTCTGCCATACATCGGCCAAACGCCACCAGCAGTCTCTACTCTGGCCGTGGTGTCCACAACGCCGTCATCAAGTGCTGTCATAATCGAGGCAACTTTAAACACAGATCCAGGTTCCAGCAAGTCGCTGACGGCATGATTCTTTACTTCTCGGTATTCACCATCAAAGCATTTCTCCATGTTGACGATGGCCTTGATGTCGCCAGTAGCCACCTCCATGACCAGTGCCACGCCAACATTTCCGTTGATTTTCTTCAACTCGTCGATGACAGCTCTTTCAGCAAGGTCTTGCATGCCAACGTCAATGGTTGTGACAATGTCTGCTCCATCGACAGGAGGTGTGTCCATGATGTCAAGAAACTTGTTGAGAACCTTACGACGATGCACGATGCCATTCTTCCCACGGAGGATGGAGTCGTAGGACAACTCAAGTCCAAACCGTGCCGTATCTTTAGCTCCATACATGGCACCCACGGTTCTTCCAGCTAGCGAACCATAGGGGCGTTGTCGCGCATTGAATTCTTCGTAGTGGAAACCACTGGAATATTTAGAAAGATTGAACAACGGCAACGCTTTCACATCTGTGAAAGTATTGTAGTCGATGCGCTTTTTCCAAATGGGCCAATGGCGGCTTTGTTTCTTCCTTCCCTCTTCCAACTCGGCTCTGAATGCGCGGGCAGGCTTTTCTGGAAAGATGGTTGCCAAACCTTGACAGATAGAGTCGATTTTCTCATCCCATAGCGTGTCGGTTTTTGACTCATGCAAGGTTTTGAAGTCCATGTACACCTTGAACTCGGGTAATGAACTTGCCATGAGTTCGCCATTGCTGCTAAGAATGTTGCCTCGCATAGGTTTGATGTCTACGCTGTCGCGCTTTACGCGGTTGGCCACTTTGGTCCAATAGTCGCGCTTGGCTGTCATGATGTAGATAGTTTTACCAACCACGGCAAGTGCTATCAGTGTCATCATGATGGCGAGGGCACTGTAGCGAGGCATTATCTTTTTATAATCAAACTTATTCATTCTGCAGGAACGGTGATGATGTAAGGTGGTTGGTTTGCTATTTTGAGGACGCTGTCCTTATTGTTCTTTAACATTTCGAGCACGTTGCTCTCTCTGCTCTTTTCCGTCAGTTGGCTACTGGTAGACAATGCTTTGTATCTGGCATCTTGTAACTCTTTCTGTAACTGGTCAATTTTAATGAGGTTTTGCTGCACGCTGTATCGGTTTGAAATGTAGATGATAATGAAAAAAGTGATGAGCAGTACCACCCAGATTTGCTTGCGGATGGTGGAAGTAGTCAAAATGTCTCCACCAAGAATCTTCTTCAATGTGAAATTCTTCGACAGTGGAGCCTCTCCTTCTCTGGCTTGCTCTAGGATTACTTCCTTGAGTGTAGGACCCTCATCTGCAACTTCCTTTTGGTTGTTCGCAGATTCTTCTGGTTGTTTTCCTTCTGAAACCGACAAGATGGGTTTTGATTCTTTGTCTATATCTTCTTTTTTCATTACTTCTTTTCAGCGATTCTTAACTTCGCACTTCTGCTTCTTGGATTTCGTTGCTGCTCATCCTCTGCTGGCACAATCACTTTTTTGTTGATTAGTGAGAAAGGAGTTGTTATCTTTCCGAAAAAGTCCTGCGTCATTTTTCCCTCCACATTGCCAGTCTTCATCATGTTTTTAAGAATCCGATCTTCCAGAGAATGGTAGGTAATGACAGACAATCTGCCTCCAGGTCGGAGTAGTTGCTTGGCACCTTCAAGCATTTCTTTTAAGGATTCCATCTCGTGATTCACCTCGATGCGCAGGGCTTGGAACAGCTTGGCCATGTCTTTCTTCTCTCGTTCTCTCTTGAATAGAGGTGCTGTGGCTTGAATGAAGTCCTGTGTGGTCACAATCATCTCTTCGGTTCGCGCTTTCACCAGGAGCGATGCGATGCGCCGAGCGTTTTTCAGTTCTCCATAGAGGTAGAATACATCGGCAAGGTGTTCTTCGCTATATGTGTTCACGATGTCGGCAGCTGTGATGCTCGCTGTCTTGTTCATGCGCATGTCGAGCGGTGCGTCGAAGCGGAAAGAGAACCCTCGACATTCGTCATCAAAATGATGACTGGACACGCCTAGGTCAGCTAACAGTCCGTCAATCTGCTCTATTTCGTAGTATCGCATCCAGTTCTTGAGATATCTGAAGTTTGAGCGTACAAACGTAAAATTGTCTTGTCGCAGCAGTTCATTGCCCGCTTGATGGATGTTTTTCTCTGCATCCAGATCTTGGTCGAAGCTGAATAAGTGGCCATTTTCCCCCAATTGACGCAGAATCTGCATGGAGTGGCCGCCGCCTCCAAAGGTTACATCCACGTAAATCCCATCGGGCTGGATGTTCAACCCCTCAACGCTCTCTTGTAAGAGAACCGACACATGGTATGTTTCTGCTGTCTTGATGCTCATTTTTATTCTGTCTCTTTGGTTGGCTCCGAGCCTTTGCTCATGATTTCTTGCAGGGCCTTGCCGAACTCCTCCGGCTGCATGAAAGGATTCTCTGTCACGTCGTTGCACCACATCTCTATGGTGTCGTCCATGCCAATGAATTTCACGGCTTGTTCGATATTTGCCATTTTTAGGTAACGCTTCGGTATCAATAAACGTCCATTGGCGTCGAGTGACAACAACTCAACGTCGGAAACAAACTGACGGAAGATGAGCTGTTCTTGTGCATTCCAGCGTGAAAGGCGTCTTCTCAAGGTGTCTAACTGTGCGTTCCATACCGATTCAGGATAGAGGGTCAAGCACGATTGGAACACGTCCTTCCGCAGAACGAGGCTCTCTTCGCCTGCTGCTTGCAGTACCTTCCTGAACGTTGCCGGCAAGAACACTCTGCCCTTGGCGTCTATCTTTGCTTCTATATTTCCTAAAAATCGCATGTGTACCTCTTTATATGCATATCGATATTCGTTGTCAAAGATACATCTTTTTCCCCACATTTCCCCACTTTCATACATAAAATGATGAGAAAGTTGTATTTTTAGTTTATTTAACGTATTTTATTCTCTACAACTTCTCGATTCGATGGTTTCAACTTAACTCAGATCAATCGTTCAAAATGATATCTGTAACATCCATGAAACATCTGTTTCGTCGTGTGACAACAGTATAACAGATGAGATAATTTTTCAACATTTTTACATAAAAAAGCGGCATATTACAAAAAGTTATGTTATTTTTGCAAAGAAAGTTTTTTGACCTAAATGAGTGACGTAACAAAGAAAACCATAGACATCGATGACATCTTGCGCAGTAAACTAGGCGACAGGGCTAAATATGTTCCACATTTTACAACCCGTTGGCTCAAGAAGATTACCCATCAAGATGAAGTGAATCAATTTCTTTGGGAAAGCAAAGACTTGACAGGGGTTGATTGGCTTGAAGCGTGTGTCCAATATCTGGATGTCTCCTTGGAGGTCAAAGGTAGGGAAAATCTGCCAAATCAACAAGACGGTCAACTATACATCTTCGCATCAAATCATCCGCTAGGTGGTGCTGACGGGGTCGCTTTGGGCGCTATTATCGGCCGACATTATGGTGGCCGCATCAAATACCTGTTGAATGATTTGTTGATGAACCTGCCGGGACTGCGCCCTTTAGGTATCGGCATCAACAAAACTGGTAAGCAAAGTCGCAATTTCCCCGCAATGGTGGATGCGGCCTTCCAAAGTGACAACCACATCATCATGTTCCCAGCCGGCCTCTGTTCACGTAAAATCAATGGTCAAATTCGTGACATTCCCTGGAAGAAAACCTTCATCACCAAGAGTGTTGAATATCAGAGAAACGTGGTACCCATTCATTTTGAGGGGCGAAACTCAGACCGGTTTTATCGTATTGCCAATATCTGTAAGGCCCTGAAATTAAAGTTTAACGTGGCGATGCTGTTCTTAGTGGATGAAATGTATCGCAACAGACACAAGACATTCCGCGTCACGATAGGCAAACCGATACCTTGGCAGACCTTTGACAAGCGTAAGAATGCGCAGCAATGGGCGCAGTATGTACAAAATAAAGTATACCAACTGCAATCAACACAAACAGCAGAATAGAGATAACAGAAATATCAATCAAGCGTTGAGAGATCTTATTTGAGAGAATCCCATACTCGCAATGAATGGTCCTTCTTCGTCAATCCTCTAAGAAACCATGCAAGAAGAGATTATCCAGCCCATCGATAGGGAGCTGTTGAAAGCTGAATTGACACCTGAGAAGCGGCTCCGGATGACGAACAAAAGCCACAACAAGATTTTCGTGGTCACAGCTCATGATTCGCCCAACGTGATGAAGGAGATTGGACGATTGCGCGAAATTGCCTTCCGTACCGCTGGCGGAGGCACCGGAAAGTCCATGGATATCGATGAATTTGATACCTGCGACAACTGTTACAAGCAGCTGATTGTGTGGAATCCCGAAGCGGATGAGATTATAGGAGGCTATCGGTATCAGTACGGTTCCAACTGGGAATTGGACGACGATGGGCAGCCTAAGTTGGCCACCAGCCACCTTTTCCATTTCTCCGATAAGTTTCTTCAAGACTACATGCCCTATACCGTGGAGCTGGGAAGGTCTTTCGTGGCGCTGGAATATCAAAACGTGCGCCGCAACACCAAAAGCATCTTCGCCTTAGACAACCTGTGGGATGGTCTTGGAGCACTCATCGTTCTCAATCCTAAACTCAAATATTTCTTCGGAAAAATGACGATGTACCCTTCTTATATCCGCAGGGGACGTGACATGATACTTTATTTCTTGAAGAAACATTTTGATGATAAGGATCATCTTATCGTGCCGAGAAATCCTTTGGAGTTACAGGAAGATCCCAAAGAATTGGAAAAGTTGTTCTCTGAAACGGATTTCAAGTCAGATTACAGAATCCTCAACAGGGAAATACGGAAGTTGGGGTATAACATCCCTCCCTTGGTTAATGCCTACATGGGGTTAAGTCCTACGATGAAACTCTTCGGCACCGCCATCAACAATGGGTTCGGTGATGTGGAAGAAACGGGAATTCTAATCGCCGTAGACGAAATATTAGAAGACAAACGTGTGCGCCATATCGATAGTTTCATCAAGGAGCATCGCGAGTCGCTTGAAATCACTTCGGGTGTCAACAACATTATTTACAAGGAAAACAACAACAAGTCATAGGCAGCCAAAAGTTACAATTGGTAGTGACTGGCACGCGCATGCTTGTTCATCTGCACCATCTTCAATAGTCAGAATTTGCATGATTCAAACAGTAGGAGGTGGCGTATACATTTAGCTAATTCAATATTATTAACTAACAACAACCATTTAACATGAGAAAATTTTCAATGGCATTATTGGCTTTCGCTGGCATCATTGGCATGATGTCCTGTACGAAAACTGACAATACTGCAACAGAAGACCTGACAAACTATGTAGAGCCACGCATCGGAACGGCTCACTGTCGTTATTTCCACATGGCTCCCGGTGCCTTACCTTTCGGCATGGCCAAGCCCGGGCCATCAACCAATGGACATTATGGGAATAAGTCTGGCTGGGAGGCTACGGGTTATGATTATCGTGACACCAGCATCGAGGGATTCCCCTGCCTGCACGAGTTCCAGATTGGAGGCATCACGTTGATGCCTACCGTTGGCAAATTGTTCACCGTACCTGGTGACACTGCCATGACGGACGAGCGTAAAGGTTACCGCTCACGCTTCTCGCACGATGATGAAGTGGCCACGGCTGGCTACTATTCCGTGCTACTCAAGGACTACAATGTCACGGCCGAAATGACGGCCACCACGCGTGTTGCCTTCCAACGTTACACCTTCCCGGCCAGCAAGGAGAGCCGCATCCTCTTTGATATCGGTAACCGCCAGGGCGAAAGTGGTGCCGTAAAGGATGCCTCAGTACAGATTAAGGATAACGGAACCGTAATCGAAGGCTGGGTGATCACCCTGCCTGAGTATGTAAAGAAATACCAGCCGGGCGCCGAAGTCCCCTTGTATTTCCATGCCGTTGTCGACAAGAAACCTGTTGGGATAGGTACTTTCAACGGCGAAACCGTTAAAGCTGACTCGCTGTCAACTACGGGTTTGGGCGCGGGTGCCTATCTGACGTTCGAGACAACTGATCAGGAAAAGATTACCGTAAAGGTGGGTGTGTCCTACACTTCGGTGGAGAATGCCCAGAAGAACCTTGAGGCTGAGGCGCAGGACTTGGCTTTTGACGAGGCTAAGGAGCAGTCGCATGAGGCTTGGAATGAGCATTTGAGCCGCATTGCAGTTGAAACAACGAACAAGGATGATAAGGTGAAATTCTACACAGGATTGTATCATGCCATCTTGGGTCGTGGTATTGCCAGTGACGTCAACGGCGCTTACCCCAAACACGATGGTACCGTTGGCCAAATTGAGATGAAGGATGGCAAACCTGCTTTCAACCTCTACAATACCGATGCCATGTGGGGAGCACAGTGGAATCTCAACCAAGTGTGGATCATGGCTTATCCCGAGCACATGTCCGACTTCATCAGCAGTCATCTTCAGGTATACAAAGACAGTGGATGGTTGGGCGACGGACTGGCCAACAGTCGCTATGTATCGGGTGTGGGAACCAATCAGTTGAGCTTGATGATTGCAGCGGCTTATGCTTGTGGAATCCGTGATTTCGATGTGAATCTAGCCTACGAGGCTTGTCGAAAGAACGAGTTGGATGGTGAGAACCGCCCATTTGGTGCTGGAAAGACCGATACCAAACTCTTTGTAGAACACGGTTATGTACCTCATCAGGATTCTGGTGAGGGGGCTGACGAAATGTTTATGTTCTCGGCTTCACACACCTTGGAGTATGCGTTTAGCGCATGGGCAACGGCACAAATGGCAAAGGCGTTGGGAAAAACCGACGATTACAACCAGCTCATGTCGCTGTCGAAAGGTTGGGAGCGAATTTATGACAAAGAAACCAACTTTGTGCGTCCAAAGAAAGCGGATGGAAAGTTTATCGACAACTTCAACCCGATGCAGGTATGGCGCGGTTTCCAAGAGGGTAACGCATGGCAATATACCTTCTATGTGCCTCACGATGCCAAGGCTTTGGCGGATAAAGTGGGAACAGAAGTTTTCAACAACCGCTTGGACAGCATCTTCACCCAGTCGAAAAAACTAATCTTTAGTGGCGGTACAGAGGTAGGGGCATTCGCTGGTTTGGAGACACTATACAACCAAGGTAACCAGCCTTGCCTTCACATTTCATGGATGTTCAACGAAGCAGGCAAACCGTCGCACACACAGAAATGGGTTCGTGCCATTTTGGACGAGTTCTATGGCACCGACGGCATCCACGGTTACGGCTACGGTCAGGATGAGGACCAGGGCCAGTTGGGCGCTTGGTTCGTACAGTCGTCCATCGGTATATTCGATGTCAAGGGACTCACAGCCGAGCAACCGTCCTTTGGTTTAGGCAGTCCTTTATTCGACAAGATCACCATTCGTCTGAACAAGGATTATTACAAGGGTGACAAGTTTGTCATCAACGTGAGCAACAACAGCAAGGAGAATATCTATGTGCAGGAATACAAGCTCAACGGAAAGACGCTCGACAGCACTTACTTGCCGTTCGCAACCTTCGCCGAGGGCGGCACACTGGATGTGACCATGGGCAATACGCCTAAGGACAAGTATTAGAACCCCCTCTCTTTCGGCGCACCGCAAAGGCGGTGCGTCGCTGAAAACGAAGCGTGCCAGCCCCTCGGTCAGCCAGGGGCAGGCACGCTTTCCTTATGCTGTTCTGGTTGCCCTGTATCTGAAGTGTCGCTATTTTCCTGGCTTCGTCAACTTCGGCAGAGCGATTTTGCTTCCTATAGAGCGCAGTCCCTCAATGTGCACCAATGAGGGTTTGTCAAACTGACGATGCACTCTCACCAATGAAATAAAATCTATACAGGAACTAGCAATAAACCTCACAGTTGATTTCAGAAAGAAAAAAGAGGTTTGATACGCTAAATCATAATTTAGAGGCGATGGCAAAACAGCTGTATGACTATTGGTTTGTACAGTTCGACTTTCCCGATGAGAACGGGAAACCGTATAAAAGTAGTGGTGGAAAGATGGTGTGGAATGAGAAGCTGAAGAGAGAAATACCAGAGGGATGGACAGTAGATGTAATCGGTAATATACTGGACAAATATCCACCTACTAAAAAATATGAAACAAAAGAGTATTTGCCAAGAGGGAAATATCCGATAGTTGATCAAGGTGATTCTTATATCGTTGGTTTTACCAACGAAAAAGACAATCTATTAAGCAGATATCCCGCAGTACTCTTCGGCGACCACTCTACAAAAGTTAAGTTAATTGATTTTCCTTTTGCTCGTGGAGCAGACGGAACTCAGATTTTATATTCTAACAATCCACAGATAAGCCAGTATTACTTTTATTTGGTTATCGCATCATTACAGATTCCTAACCCAGGCTATTCAAGGCATTTCAAATATCTGAAGGAGTTGCCAATTGTTATTCCTGATAAGAGCATAATAGACGTTTTTACAAAAAAAGTAACGCCCATATACATTCACAGGAAAGAGAATATCTTTGCCATTCTCGAACTCACTACGCAACGCGACGCCCTCCTCCCTCTTTTAATGAACGGACAAGTAAAAGTCGGCGTCGAGCGTTCTCGACTAAATTATGATTTAATCCTTCTGGATTCTCTGAAGTTTTTGTTATTATGGTATATCACCAAAATAACAATTAGATGAAAGAAAAAATAACAGAGTACATTCTTGCCGAGATGTCCGATAGTGTGGACACACAGCAACAAGTTAGATTGCAGGAGGTGTTGCGAACAGCCTTTGAAAAAGTGGTAATGCTGCCAACGGAAAACGAAGAAAGACAACGGGAAATAGCTAATGGCGAATTACTACAATCCTTTATTTCTGCCAAGAAGATAGAAGGATGTTCTGAGAAAACATTACGCTACTACCAATCGTCCATAGAAGCCTTGTTGAGAAGTGAACAAAAACGAATAGGTGAACTCGAAACAAACGACATTCGCTCCTATCTGGCTCGCTATCAAGACGAACGTGGATCAAGCAGAGTTACGATTGACAACCTAAGACGCATATTCTCCAGTTTCTATGCATGGTTGGAAGATGAGGATTATATTGCAAAAAGCCCAGTACGCCGTATTCACAAAGTGCGTACTGAAAGCCTTGTCAAAGAAGTAATAAGCGATGAACACATGGAGGTGTTGCGTGATACCTGCCATGAAATCAGAGACTTGGCCATGATAGATTTGTTGGCTTCCACAGGTATGCGTGTAGGCGAATTGGTAAAGATGAACCGTGAAGACATAGACTTTCATGAACGGCAATGCGTTGTCTTTGGCAAGGGCAACAAGGAGCGAGAGGTCTATTTCAACGCACGTACAAAGATACACCTTAAACGGTATCTTGAAAGTCGAACAGACAAGAATCCTGCTCTGTTTGTATCTTTGTCTTTGCCCCACAATAGGCTGACAATAGGAGGTGTAGAAACACGTTTGCGGCAACTTGGTAAGCGTGCAGGATTGAACAAGGTGCATCCGCACAAGTTTCGTCGTACCTTAGCAACTATGGCTATTGACAAAGGTATGCCCATTGAACAGGTGCAACGGCTATTGGGGCATGTAAAGATTGATACCACATTACATTACGCTATGGTCAATCAAACCAATGTAAAGATGGCGCACCGAAAGTATATAGGCTGACAATAGCCATTTTATTATCTAAAATTCTTAATTATGAACTTCGTTCTGTATCTTTGCATATAAAATGATAGTCTGTAATAAGACCATAGAATATGGAACAAGCTAAGAATTGGGAGGATGTTAAACCAATTACTGATGTTAATTGGTTAGGATGTCTATTGTCATCTAATTTTAAAAGATATAAATTAGGAGACATAGCTGAAATTATAATAAGTAGCGTTGATAAAAAGACCAAAGATGGAGAACAAAAAGTAAGACTCTGCAATTTTGTGGATGTATATCATAATTGGGCTATCACCAAATCTATGCATAATTCTTTTATGATTGCTTCAGCAAAAGGAAAAGACATAGAACGTTTATCCCTAAAGAAAGGATATGTTGCTTTTACAAAAGATAGTGAGACACGTGACGACATAGGTATTTCAACATATATAGCAGATGATCTTAACGATGTTATTTTGGGCTATCATTGCGCATTAGTAAAGCCCAATGAAGATATTTTATCAGGGAAATACCTGAATGCTTTTTTGCATTCAAATTATATAACGAAATACTTTGAACTAAATGCTACGGGTAGCGGTATGAGATATACCCTGTCTATACAAACTTTACATGATATGCCTATACTCTTGCCTTCCTTAGAAGAACAACAGTATATTGGCAATATATTTTCGACTATAGATAGAAAAATAGAACTTAATCGTGCGATAAATCATAATTTAGAGACGATGGCAAAGCAACTCTACGACTACTGGTTTGTGCAGTTCGACTTTCCCGATGACGAAGGCAAACCGTATAAAAGCAGTGGGGGCAAGATGGTGTGGAATGAGAAGTTGAAGCGAGAGGTGCCTGCATTATGGGAGGCAAAGCTGGTAGATGATGTTGCGAAAGTCTTCAATGGTGCTACTCCTTCAACGGCAGATGAGCTAAATTATGGAGGGAATATTGTTTGGATTACTCCAAAAGATTTATCTGACCAAAAGCAAAAATTTGTATATCATGGAGAAAGAACTATATCGCAGATGGGATATGATTCTTGTAGCACGCATTTGTTGCCAATCAATACAATATTAATGTCAAGCCGTGCCCCAATTGGACTGTTGTCTATTGCAAAAACGGAACTATGCACCAATCAAGGTTTCAAGAGTTTTGTTCCCAAAGAGGATAGCATGGCTGCCTATCTGTATTATTATCTACAAATTCATATCAAGCAGATAGAACAACTTGGCACAGGAACAACATTCAAAGAAGTTTCTCGTGAAGATGTTTTAAAATTCCCTATTCTTAAACCCAACGATGAAATTTTAGATTTATGGGAAGAAAATGTGACTATGATAAATGATAGGCAGTTGGAACTTCAAAAAGAGAACGAAAACTTAACTAAGCAGCGTGACAAACTCCTGCCCCTTCTGATGAACGGTCAAGTGTCGGTAAATTATGATTTAGCGCACGATTGATTTCAATTTTACGATCAATGTCAAATAAA
>CAUPIT010000010.1:0-98218 GCA_963511375.1 uncultured Prevotella sp.
TTATTCAGAATTGCAAAACTATATGCCTATCCCCATTGATTTTCTACTGAGCCGCTTTAACTGCCTAAAGTCAATGCTTTAAAAGCTCAAACTCATTGACTTTGATATTCAAAATCAATGAGTTTGAAGTCTCTTTCGTTGGCGGAAGATGAGGGATTCAAACCCCCGATACCCAAAAAGGGTATACCGGATTTCGAGTCCAGCGCATTCGGTCACTCTGCCAATCTTCCTATTTGAGTGTGCAAATGTAATAATAATTTGGCAATACCCAAAATTTTTTTACCATTTAATATGCTCAGAGCATCTAGAATAGCTTGCATGTGCCCCAACTGGAATTGTTAAGATGAAGCCATGTGTTTATTCAGCAGTTATATCGTAGCTTTGCAGCACGCTTTCATTGAACACAAAAAATAGATCAAATGTATTCATCAGAATGGACCGTAAGTCAATTCAGCATTCCATACACCTTGCCTTTTGGCTGTCGAGATGGTAAACAAGTGCCCTATACCTTTTGGTGATAAACCGCCTTTATAGAAATATGAGCCATCTTCGTAATCTTCTGATAGAGGATGTTTCTTACCCAGCTCTTTAGACAAGGCTTCTACTTTTTTATCGGCACTTAATTTGTTTTTAGCTCTCATAAAAAAGCGAGCTTCATTTAATTTATCATTCTTGAACTTGAAGATGACTAAGTCAAATTTAAAATTATGATAGGTCATATTCTTGAATTCAATAGCTTGTTTGTCAATGGTTGTAGGTTCACCAAACTCGGCCTTAATGTCCGTCAGCGCTTGTTGGTATTCTGAACCGATACTGACAGTTGCAACTTTTGCACCATTGTCAGCTTGTGTATTCATGAAAAAGAAACAACTAAGGATGAGAATAAATAATCTTGATAACATGTCGATTTTAAGTTAAGGCCAGGTAGTTTGTGTAGATACACGCAACTACCTGACCTATTGCTGTTGATAAATGTGAATAGTCTTATTCCTCGACCGCTGCTTGCGCCGCTGATAGACGAGCAATAGGTACTCTGAATGGTGAACAGCTGACGTAGTCAAGGCCTAACTTATGGCAGAATTTCACCGAAGTTGGCTCACCACCATGCTCACCACAAATGCCACATGTAAGATTCTTACGAGTGGAACGACCTTTTTCTACGGCCATTTTAATAAGCTGTCCTACGCCGTCTTGGTCTAATACTTGGAACGGGTCAACCTTTAATATTTTCTGCTCCAAATAAACAGGCAAGAAACCTGCGATATCATCACGGCTATATCCATACGTCATTTGCGTAAGGTCGTTCGTTCCAAAGCTAAAGTACTCAGCGCGTTCAGCAATCAAGTCGGCTGTAAGGGCAGCTCGAGGGATTTCAATCATTGTTCCTACATGGAAAGGTATTTCAATTCCCTCTTCTTCAAACAGTTGTTTTGCCGTCTCTCTAATTACTTTTTCTTGCACATCAAACTCCTTCACGATACCAATCAGTGGCACCATAATCTCGGGTCTTGGGTCGTATCCTTCTTTCTTCAATTGAATGGCGGCACCCAAAATCGCTTTTGTCTGCATGGCAGTGATTTCTGGATAGGTGTTGCCCAGACGGCATCCACGATGGCCCAACATGGGGTTGGCCTCGCTTAAGCTGTTCACGCGTTTTTGGATTTGCTGCACACTGACGCCCATATCCTTGGCCATGACTTCTTGTCCAGCCAAATCATGAGGTACAAATTCGTGTAGTGGAGGATCTAACAATCGGATGTTAACGGGATATCCGTCCATTGCTTTCAATATGCCATAGAAGTCTTGTTTCTGATAGGGTAAGAGCTTCTCGAGTGCATTCTCACGGCCGTCTTGGGTGTCAGCCAAGATCATCTCTCGCATGGCCTTGATCTTTTCATTCTCAAAGAACATATGTTCTGTACGACAAAGGCCAATGCCAACTGCACCAAAATTATGTGCAACTTCAGCGTCATGCGGCGTGTCTGCATTGGTACGTACTACCAACTTGGTATATTTGTCGCAAAGTTTCATAAGCTCTGCAAAGTCACCGGTAACTTCAGCCGGGCGAGTTTCCACCTCGCCTTGGTATATTTCGCCTGTTGAACCATTAATAGATATGTAGTCGCCCTCATGGAGAATGATGCCGTCTATCTCTACCGTACGATCTTTATAATTCACATTGATGGCTCCTGCGCCCGAAACACAGCATTTGCCCATTCCTCTAGCAACAACGGCGGCATGTGATGTCATACCTCCTCGAGCTGTCAGTATGCCTTCCGCAGCAGACATGCCTGCCAAATCTTCTGGAGATGTTTCCATACGTACCATGACAACTTGCTGTCCAGCCTCGTGCCATTTAACAGCATCGTCTGCAAAAAATACGATTTGTCCGCTTGCAGCACCTGGTGAAGCGGGTAATCCTCTGGTGAGTACTTTGGCTGTACCTAGTGCAAGCTTATCAAATACTGGGTGTAATAGTTCATCCAGCTTATTGGGTTCGCAGCGTTTAAGTGCTGTCTTTTCGTCTATCTCTCCTTCATGCAGCAAATCCATGGCAATCTTAACCATAGCAGTACCTGTGCGTTTTCCATTTCTGGTCTGTAAAAACCACAGCTTGCCTTCTTGTACAGTGAACTCCATGTCCTGCATGTCATGGTAATGCTTTTCCAACTTGTGTTGAATGTTGTTCAGCTGTTCATAGATTTCTGGCATGGTTTCTTCCATGGAAGGATAATTGGACTTGCGTATTTCTTCGCTAATATTCTGCTGCTTGGCCCATCTCATACTTCCTTCTTTGGTGATTTGTTGTGGCGTTCTGATGCCCGCAACAACGTCTTCACCTTGCGCATTGACCAAATATTCTCCATTGAAACGGTTTTCACCAGTTGCTGCATCACGGGAGAAGCAAACGCCAGTGGCAGAGGTGTTACCCATGTTGCCAAACACCATGGCCATGACAGAAACGGCTGTACCCCATTCAGCGGGTATGCCTTCCATCTTGCGGTACAAGATAGCTCGCTCGTTCATCCAGCTGTCAAACACCGAACAAATGGCACCCCAGAGTTGGTCCATGGGATCGGTAGGGAAGTCTTTTCCTGTCTGTTTCTTGATGGCTTCCTTAAAACGTACAACCAATGTCTTGAGGTCATCAACGGTCATTTCATTGTCAAGCTTCACTCCACGTTTGGCCTTGACATCCATGATGATTGCTTCAAATGGATCGATATCTTCTTTGTTTGCTGGTTTCATTCCGAGAACAACGTCGCCGTACATTTGTACAAAACGGCGGTAGCTGTCATAAGCAAAACGTTCGTTTCCGGTTTTCTTCACCAAACCTTCCACAACAGTGTCATTCAATCCCAGATTCAAGATGGTATCCATCATGCCTGGCATGGAGGCGCGTGCGCCAGAGCGAACTGATAGCAACAACGGATTGGAAGAATCGCCGAACTTAGAGTTCATCAATGTTTCAATGTGCTTTACAGCTTGTTCAACCTCACCCTTTAAAAGTTCGACCACCTCATCTCTTCCTTTATCAAAATATTCATTACAAACATCTGTTGTAATGGTAAAACCAGGAGGAACTGGAACGCCGATCAAATTCATTTCCGCAAGGTTAGCACCCTTGCCACCAAGCAGATTTCTCATATCTGCTTTACCTTCGGCTTTTCCATTGCCGAAAGTATAAACTCTTTTTACATCCATACCGAAAAGTATTCTCTTAATTTATTTATTTTATGCTTTTGCAAAAATAACAATATTTTATAATCTTACAAAATATTTATACAGAAAAGTGCAATGTATACATTGCATTTATTAGGATTAAAAATATAGGAACTCGTGTACTCATGCCGCCTCATATAATATTGGTGCCATTGATGAAATGCCAGATGATTATAAATATGCGATTCCTCGAATCTGTTCTTCAGTCAATTAAACCGTGTTCGCGTGGAATTACAGATGGGCAGCTTATTTTCCTTGTAATTGAATAAATAACTCTTTGCAGGCGATTTCTATCAAGTCAAGCGCATATTTTAAATCTTGATCTCCACCATAATATGGATCTGGTACCACATCAACGTTTGGCTTGTCTTTTAGATAATTTGCCAGCATCTCTACCTTCTGAGCATCTTCTTCGGTAGCGGCCATAGCGGTAATCATGCGTTTGTTTTCGTGATCCATCACATAGATATGATCAAAATTCGCAAAATCATCCGCATTGAACTGGCGAGCACGGCTATCAAACCGATATCCTCTTTGTGCACCATGTTTTCTCATTCTATGGTCGGGTAATTGCCCGATGTGCCAATCACCAATGCCTGCTGAGTCGATGACGAATTCATCTTCCATGCCAGCAGCCTTGACAATGGATTTCATCACGCCCTCTGCCGCCGGACTTCTGCAAATGTTTCCTAAACACACGAATAACAATCTCTTTTTCATCTTATTCATCTTCGTTTACTTCTGTGATGTCCAATACATCAGGTTGGGTCATGGGAATCGGTTGATTTGCACTTTCTTTTACGCCTAATTCTTTCAGTTCGTTGGCCTTCTGCACAATACTCTGTCTTCCTGTATATGCCTTGTTGTAAGCCTCCCCATAGTCTTTATGAAGCATGTCAATGTCTTTGCCAATCTTGTCGAATCGTTTTATGAATTCACCTACGCGTTTCAATAATTCTTCAGCCAAGGCGAAAACCTTCTTTTGGTTTTCTGTTTGTGCATATTGTCTCCAAGCTATCTGAATCATTCGCAATATAGCCATTAAGTTTTGTTGACTGGTGATGAACACTTGTTTGTCGAAAGCCTCACTCCATATCTTGGAATCTGTGTCTAAAGCCAGCTGCAAAGCACCTTCGTTTGGAACGAACATGATGACGAAATCAATGGCTTTTCGTGGCGAATGTACATATTTACTATAGTCTTTCTTGGCGAGATTGGTGGCTTGTGTTCGGATACTGCTCACCAAGTCGGCTGCAAATTTTTTCTTGAGAGCTTCTTCTTCGGTGTTTACATATTGATAATAGGCATCAATAGACATCTTGGCATCAATGATGACGTCTTCATTATTTGGGTAGTGTAGAATGACATCAGGGATCATCCGCCTTCCTGTGTCATCATTTTTAATAGCATTTCCCTTTTCATCTGTTAATGTGTGCTGGATGTCATAATCGATACCAACCTTGTAACCTTGACTTTCCAGAATGTCTGTCAATATGCGTTCACCCCAATTGCCTTGTGCCTTATTTCCTCCTCTAATTACATTGGTCAGTCGGGTTGCGGTAGTTTCAATCTTCTGTGTCTGCAAACTCATCTCTCTGAGTTGTTGTGATAGCGAGGCAGTATTCTTGGATGTTTCAGTATTTGTGTGCTGAATGGCTTGTTGCAATTGCTCGATGTTCATCTTAAGCGGTTTTGTCAGATGCTCCATCGATTCGTTGTTGGTTGTCTTCAGTCGTTCCGACGTCTGTTCTAAGATGCGTGTTGCTAAATTTGAGAATTGCTCTTGAACGGTCTTCAGTTGTTGTTCAAATTGCTCGCGGCGCATTTCTGTTTCTTTCGAATGCGATGCTTGTTCGGATTCCAACTGCGTGGTTACTCGCTCCAGTTCAAGTTTGATTGCTATCAACTGTTGCTGTTGTTCTGCTTGCTCACGCTGAAGTCGGTCACGTTCTGCTTGCAATTGTGTGCCAAGTTCTTGTTCGTGCGCCAATTGTTGATTAGACAAGACGTTTTTGGTTTCCAGCTTTTTCAGCTTTCCGTTTAACATGAAAAAGACAAAGATTGCTCCAACGACGAGGCCTATGGCTAAGTATATGAATTCCATATTGCAAAGATAATTGATTTGACATGCATCTCAAAGCGTTGACGACATTTTATTTTTGCACCCAATTGAGATGCATTCTTCGATGCAACAACCATTGTATGCCACCTCTCAAGCCTAAATACACGATGAAAGCCAGCCATAGAGCGTGATTTCCCAAGTAGCTTTGCAGGGCAAGGTACAACACGAAGAAGGCAAGAGCTGATACCACTGAAGATACCAGCATGCCCCTCGTGGCCGTAAGTCCAATAAATATACCGTCATAGACAAAGGCTGATACGCTGACAATGGGAATCATCACAGCCCACCAGAAATATGCTTCGGCAGATTGTACGACAACAGCTTCGTTGGTCAACAGCATCAGAAAGCCATTGCCTCCAACCGCATAGACCAGCATGAACACCACAGCCATGATGGCTCCCCATGCGAACAAGCTACGATAGACCCTGTCAAAGGCCAGCTTATTCGCTGCACTATAATACTTCCCACTAAGGGCTTCTCCGGCGTAAGCAAATCCATCCATGACGTAAGAGAATATGGTGAACAAAGTCATCAAGAGCGTATTGACAGACAGGATAATGGCTCCTTGCCTCGATCCGGCTGAAATAAAAAAGAAATTAACACCAACCAGGAAAAGCGTTCGTATGAAAATATCCCGGTTGACGGCAAAGAATCGAACCATCGTGCTTCGCTTGAACAAGCCGGCTTTCCAATTATATTGAGCCAACCTGCCATAATACCGCTTCCAACAGTACAAGGCAAGTAGGAAACCAGTCCACTGTGCCGTCAACGTTCCCAACGCTACACCTTGAATTTTCATGCCAAATCCAAATACAAAACTAACGCTTGCAACGATATTCACGATGTTTTGAAAGATGGAGACCAACATGGGAATTCGCGTATTTTGCATGCCTATAAACCATCCTGTCAGTCCGTACAGCCCCAACATGGCAGGTGCGCCCCAAATGCAAATGGAAAAATAAATCGCTGCCTGTTCCGCTATATGTTCTGTGGGCTGCATGATGGTCAGCGCCATCCAACGAATTGGAAGCTGGAAGACAATGAAAATCATAGCAATCGCCGTACTGATAGTCAGCGAACGAATCAACAATCTCATGGCTTCCGTCAAATCACGTCTTCCTAATGCCTGCGATGTCATGCCGCTGGTACCCATCCGCAAGAAACCAAAGAGCCAATACAGCACATTGAAAATCATGGTGCCAATGGCGATGGCTCCAATATAAATCACATCACCCATGTGTCCCACAATGGTCAGGTCGATGATACCTAATAGGGGAACGGTGATGTTTGAGATGATGGATGGCAACGCCAACTTAAATACTTGCTTCATAATTGCTGCCTAAGACAATGCGAATATATTGATTTTTATCATTATACTTAGCTGGTATCTGGATGAAAAGAGAGGGCAAAAAGCTTCTTTATTTACAGTCTGGTGACTTGTTTTACTCCTTTCACCGTTTGTAATTTCTTGATCAAAGCATCCAGCTTCGTCACATCATCCAATTGAACAGAAAGATTACCACTGAACAATCCGTCGTTTGAATCGATATTGATGGAACGCATCACTATCCTCTCTTCTTTAGATAGAATGCTGGTAATGTTGTTCACTATTCCGATATCATCATTCCCTATGATGCGCAGTACGATGGTATATAATGCCCCGTTTTGTCCGCTCCATCTGGCTTTCACCATTCGATACCCGAATCTTTTCCTCATTTCAGGTGCGTTGGGACAGTCTTTCCTATGTATTTTGATGCCGCCACTTACCGTCACAAACCCAAAGACGTCGTCACCGTAGATAGGATGACAGCATTGAGCCAACGTGTAATCGATGCCCTTCAGGTTCTTGTCGATGACCAACACGTCAGATTGGCTGGTCATTTGTCCGTCAGGATGCTCCAAACTGAACTCATCAGCACGTTGAACTGCCTTCAGAGTGTTGACGTTTAATTCTTTGTCGCGCAGTTCTACATATCTGTCAATGATGTCATTAGGATCAAGTTTCTCATCAGCTATTTGCTTGTAAAAGTCCGATATCTCCTTGTATCCCATCTTCTTCACCAGGTGGTTCATGATGGTTTCGTCCAGTTCCACCTTCTTGTTCTTGAACCGACGCTCCAGTAATTCCTTGGCATAAAGCCCATCTTTCACCTGAGTTTCTTTCAACGCCAGGCGTATTTTGGCTTTTGCCTTGCTGGTCTTGACGATTTTCAGCCAACTCTGGTTTGGTTTTTGGTTGCTTTGCGTCAATATCTCAACCGTGTCACCCGATTTCAATTGTTCTCTGATAGGAACGTTCTTATTGTTGATGCGCGCGCCTACACATTTGCTACCTACGGCAGAGTGGATGTAATAGGCAAAGTCCAAGACCGTAGCCCCACTGGGGAACTTCTTGATTTCACCTTTTGGTGTGAACACATATACCTCGTCTTCGTATAGATCCAGTTTAAACTGATCCATTACTTGCAAGTCGTCACCTGCTTCCAAGGCTGTTCTTATGCTGGTCAGCCATTCGTCGATGTTGCCCTGACTCTTGATGCCTTTATATCGCCAATGCGCAGCCAAACCCCGCTCTGCAATCTCGTCCATTCGTTCAGTACGTATCTGTACCTCAACCCATTTGTTCTCTGGTCCTAAAACGGTGATGTGCAAACTCTCATATCCATTGGATTTTGGAACCGAAAGCCAGTCGCGCAATCGCTTTGGGTTGGGCTGATACATGTCCGTGATGATGGAGTAGACCTGCCAACATTGCATCTTTTCTTTCTCCAAAGGCGCATCCAAGATAATACGTATGGCAAAAAGATCATAGATACCTTCGAAGTTACATTTCTGCTTCTTCATCTTTTGCCAGATAGAATGGATGCTCTTGGTGCGTCCCTTCATCTGAAATTTCAAGCCCGCATCTTCCAACTTCTGCTGAATAGGATTGATGAAGCTCGCAATATAACTGTCACGAGCCTTCTTCGTCGCATTGAGCTTATCCTTGATCATGTAATAAGCATCATGCTCAAGATACTTCAAACTTAGGTCTTCCAGTTCGCTCTTCAGTTGATAAAGCCCCAATTTATGGGCTAAGGGAGCATACAAATAGCTTGCCTCCTCACTCACCTGCCGCTTTGCCTCCACGTTTTCAGCATCTCTGATATGGCGCATCAAGTTCACGCGGTCAGCAATCATAATCAAGATAACACGCATGTCCTCAGCAAAGGTGAGCAGCAGATTCCTGAAATTCTCACTTTCAACCACAGGATTCTTGCTATACAGTGCATTAATTCTTACCAGACCATGAATGATATGTGCTACCACCTCACCATATTTGGCGCTAACGTCATCGATGTCCAAGTAACCGTTGACCACACTTTGGTACAGCAAGATAGCAACCACGCCATCCCTTTTCAGGCCAATTTCGTTGACGGCAATTTCTGCTGTCTGCATCGAGTTTAACACTGGGTTCAACCCAAAGGCATCCCTTGTGATGAGGCCATTCTCCAGAGATGTCTTCAAATGCGATTTGATGTTTGCTTCATCGTTTTCCTGAAAAGAATCGCCAATTGCTTCTTTGATGCGTTTGAATATGGCTATATATTCAGATTTTTCCGACGCAAGGAATTCAAACTTTGTATCCATCTATTTGCCTTAAAGTATACATGCAAAGATAATGTTTTTATTGTAAACTAATGTGTATTTCATGAAAAGTAACTATCTTTGTATCAAATACGCAAACTTATACTTATATCCTTTCGCTAATTTATAAAGAACTCAATATGACACAACAAGATCTTCAACAAATTTCTCAAAAAGGTATTACCGAAGAACAAATCAATCAACAGTTGGAAGACATTAAAAACGGCTTCCCATTTCTTCCAATCAAGGCGCCAGCCAGTGTTGAGTATGGTATTGTTTTGCTGGACGAAGTAATGAAAAAGCATTACGTAGAGTTGTGGAATCAGTACAAACAGGGCGACCATCGCATCGTAAAGTTTGTACCTGCTTCGGGTGCAGCCAGCCGTATGTTCAAAAATCTCTATGCGTTCTTGCATGCCGACTATACGGCTCCAACGACAGATTTCGAAAAAGAGTTCTTCACAAACCTCAAGAAATTTGCTTTTTACGAAGAACTCACAGAGGTATGCGAACAAAACGAAGGGGTAAAAGCGGCTAAGCTTATCGCCCAAGGAAAGTATAAAACAGTGGTAGAGAACCTTTTGGAGCCAAAAGGACTCAACTATGGCAACCTGCCCAAGGGGCTGTTGTTGTTTCATGAATATGATGATGCGCCACGCACACCCATGGAAGAACATTTGGTAGAAGCTGCTTTATATGCCAGCTGTCATGGCGACTCTTACATTCATTTCACGGTATCACACCAGCATTTGGAGCTGTTCAAGCAGCGGGTTGAAAAGGTTGTTGATAGATTCACAAAGCGATATAAGGTACAATTCCATGTGTCGTTCTCCGAACAAAAGCCCAGCACCGACACCATCGCAGCGAACATGGATAATACGCCATTCAGAAATGAAGACGGAACTCTGCTTTTTAGGCCGGGAGGTCATGGTGCCTTAATCGAAAACCTCAATGACATTGATGCTGATGTTGTTTTCATTAAAAACATCGACAACGTGGTTCCTGACCGCTTGAAGACCGATACCGTTACCTACAAGCAAGTGATTGGTGGCGTGTTGATTGAGCTACAGGAAAAATGTTTCAAATACTTGCGCCTGTTGGAAAGTGGTAAATTCTCACATGAGGAGTTGGAGGAAATCATACGATTTGTACAACGTGACCTGATGTGCCGCAATGAGAAATTGAAACACATGGAGGATGAGGTGCTCTTCCCGTATCTTCGTGGAAAGCTTAACCGCCCCTTGCGTGTGTGTGGGATGGTCAGAAATATTGGTGAACCCGGTGGAGGTCCTTTCATTATTTATAGCAAAGACGGCGCTACCAGTCCGCAAATCCTTGAGTCCAGTCAGATAGACAAGAACAATGAGGAATATGTTAAAATGTTCAATGAGGGAACCCATTTCAATCCGGTAGACCTGGTTTGTGCTTTGAAAGATTATCAGGGAAAGCCATTCAACTTGCCCGATTTCGTAGACAAGGAAACTGGTTTCATCTCTACTAAAAGTAAAGATGGTAAAGAGTTGAAAGCATTAGAGTTACCTGGATTGTGGAATGGAGCCATGAGCAATTGGAATACGGTATTCGTAGAGGTTCCATTGTCCACATTCAACCCCGTCAAAACCGTGAATGATTTGTTGAGAGAGCAACATCAACCCTAATCTTTCACGCTGCCGGCTGATTTTAAAATAATGATTGCACCCATGGAAAGGTGTACGCTAAACCTTGAGTATGTCAAGACTTAGCGCACACCTTTTGCTTTGAATGCGTCGAACAAATGTTGCTTCATATAGCTGTTTCTTTCGTCCGTAGGTGTTAAATTTTTCTTGCTGCTACATTTTGATGAAGGAGATTGGTGACAGAATGGCTCATTATATTTAGGTATGAAACAACCCTGAAATAGGTACTTATTTCTTGCATTCATCAACCAAATACCTAAATATTATGATTGTGTCATTCGTAAATAATTTATATTTTTGCAAACTGATACATAATCATGAGGGTAATACAATGAAAGTTCATAAGATGTATGAGGCTGATGATAAGCTCATTTCTATCATCGCAGACAATTATAGCATATTGCAAAGTCTTGGGTCGTTTGGCATTAGCCTTGGTTTTGGTGATAAAACCGTTCGTGAGGTTTGTGAAGACGAACACGTGGACACCTATACTTTTTTGGCCATCGTCAACCTCACCATTAATGGGTATCGTGACACCGAGGATGTAGAGCGATTGTGTATACCTACCTTGATCAAATACCTAAGTGCCAGCCACGCTTATTATCTTGATTTTCAACTGCCTTTTATCCGAAAAGAATTGGAGAGTGCACTCGATGAAAATGATAATCTGGCACGGCTCATCATCAAGATTTACGATGAATATGCGCACACCATTCGAAACCACATGCGCTATGAAGAGAAGAATGTGTTTCCTTACGTTAACGATTTGCTGAACAACAAGGCCAACGAGAGCTATGATATCGAAACTTATTCAAAACATCATGGTCAGACAGACCTTAAGCTGAAAGAACTCAAGAATATCATTATCAAGTATTTACCTTCTGATGGTTTGAGGAATAACCAGCTCACGGCCACCCTCTACGACCTGTACAATTGTGAACAATGGCTCTCGCAGCACGCATTGGTAGAGGATGAAATCTTCACACCGGCCATCCGTCATTTGGAGCGGCAGTTAAGGAAAAATGACGTGTCGGTAAAGATTTCATCCATGATCAATCAAACACCGCAAAACCAAGAGGCGTTAAGCGATCGGGAGAAAGAAGTGGTAATCAGTTTGGTGCAGGGTATGACGAACAAGGAGATTGCCGAGCATCTGTGCATTTCTATCAATACTGTCATTACGCACCGACGCAACATAGCCAGAAAACTGCAAATTCATTCGCCGGCGGGCCTTACTATTTATGCTATTGTCACCAACCTTGTTGACATCAGCAGCGTGAACTTATAAGAGGATTGTGGGACTTATCGCTCCGGCAGAGTTGCAGGATGTTGTTGTGGAAAACAATTCCTACCGACGACTGAGATAAGGTAGAAGTACATATCGCCATATTTCTCTAATTATCAAGGCATTGAGGTGCGTAATCAAACTCAATGCCTTTGATGTCTAAAAGCATGGAGATTGGCAGACAAAGTCAACGTGTTTGGACGCCAAACCCAATGACTTTGTTTTCAGACCAGTAAGCCTCTATTTTACGATATGCGACGAATGTAGCCATTAAAGGTATTTCTGATGAAGGGAACCTTGAGCAGCAGGCATTCGAAAACCACGACAGCTACAACGCAAGTGGCGATTCCCAGCGCGACGTCGATGAGGTAGTGGTGACTGGTGTACACGGCAGTCCACCAGATGCCCATGCAGATGATGGCAAAAGTGGCAATGACCGCTTTTCGCTGTCGGCTTATTACGGCATAAATGGTTGTTACGAGCATGTAGGCCGCATGTAGCGACGGAATGGCGGCAAACACGTTGGCGTTTTTGCCATAGAGCGACTGGAACACGGGAATGCCGATGAGTTCATCGAACCTGCCCAGTCCGGCAACGTTTCCGCTGGTGTGCAGCAGAGGTTCGAATCCATATTGCATGACATACCAGGGTGGGGCAGCGGGATGGATGTAGTAGCCTGCAAATCCCACGAGGTTGACGAAAAGGAATGCCGTTGAAAAGTGAAGATAATGCTTGCGGTCGCCCTTAAGATAAAGGTACAGACTGAACGCTATGGGTACAGGAACCCAGCAGAGGTAGAAAAAGCCAGCCAAGAGGTCGGCTACCGTGCAGTGGTGTTGTGCGAAAAACTCATTAGGCGTGAGCGTTCCGGCTGCTGTCGTGATGCCGAAAAGCTGTTTCTCAGCCTCATAGAGGTCACGAATGTCTATCGGGTTGACCATGTAATTGGGGTAAAGCCGCATCACGTCATAGGTACAACCAAACAAGGCCCAGGGGGCTAAGGCCAAGGCCAATTTGCGTGTGGGCTTGTAGGCTGCCAACACGATGTATAACAAGATGATGTAAATACTGAACACTTATCGGTCTTTCAATTGTTTGTAACAATGCGCCATGCGCCAAAAAGCAGTGATGTTGGCCAAAACAGCGATGAGCGCCATGCCCCCGATGAGCCACCACAGGTTGCTGGTCATGCCGGTGATGATGGCGGCAAGAGCGGTCACCACGACACGCTCCGGACGTTGCATCAGTCCCACCTTGCACTCAATGCCCAGGCCTTCGGCTCGGGCCCGCACATAACTCACCATGATGGAACCTACCAGGGCCAGGAATGTAATGACGCCTGCCCAGATTCCTGAAGCGGTCATCAGGTAAAGCGTGATGCCGAAGAGCGAGAAGAGTTCGCTGTAGCGGTCTAAAGTGCTATCCCAGAATGCGCCAAAAGTAGTGGACATGTTGCCCAAACGCGCCAATCGGCCATCCATCATGTCAAACAAACCGGAGAAAAGGAGAATGGCTCCTCCCCAGCCAATCCATGAAAAACCTATTGATATCGGCGTGAGTTGACTGGCATGGATGAAGAGGAATGCGGCGACGACGTTGCCGACAAAACCGATGGTTGTCACCATGTTGGGCGTGATTCCCATCTTTATCATTCCCTTGATGATGGGATTGATGAGGGTATAAATGAGTTTTTGTAAATAGTCTCTATATTTCATCGTGTTCAATTTTCTATGTCAGGTAGGATAAACGCCTCGGAGGATGTAGATTCCGGCAATTCTATCGTTGTTTTTTTCTTGTTGATTATTTTCTTCAGAGGTCGGTTTAGTTTTGCGTTAAACACAAACAGTCGTTGCATTTGGTAGTTCCACAATACGGCAACGGCAACGGCGACAGCCGCTTTCACGATGATGAAACTTACACCTGTCGCTTCTGTTAGGGAAAGGGTGCCAAAGGTGTTGAGCAGAATGCTTCCCGCCCACACTATCATATACCGTGCTGCTACGTGACGCTTATTGATAGAGTCGGGATGGAACACCCATTTGTAATTGATGATGCAGTTGGTGATTCCTCCCATGAGGGCGCCGATAAAGGTGGAATAACCGTACCATAATTCAGCAAATTGCGCCAAGATGATGGTGACGGCAAAGTCGACGAACGATGCTATCCAAGCCGATATCTGCGCTTTGCCGAAGGTGATGACTGCATTTTTTATATAGCCCATTGTGTGAAAAGGATGATAATGAGACTATAAACGCCAGCCAACAGGTCGTCTGCCATCACCCAGAAACCACCGTGACGACGATCCAACGCTCTAATACCCAATGGCTTCATGATGTCAAAGAATCTGAAGAGAACGAAGGATGCTACTATGTACCAGCCATTTTGTACAGGTACAGCCAGCAGCGGCATCCACATACCAATCATCTCGTCAATGACCACTCGCTTGGGATCTTCACCCCAAAATGGTTCCAACTCGTTGACAGCCCAGGTGCCTACAGCAGTAAAAACGACAATGAGGGCAAATGTGATGAAAAATAAGGTGGTGGGACTGAATGTGACCGCCATTGCCAGCCACAGGATTGTGGCCAGAAAAGCACCTGCAGTTCCTGGCCCCCATGGCCAGAATCCGCTTCCGAAACCGGTGCCAATAATAACTGCTAACAGCGGCGGACGCTCCATAAGTAGGTGCAAAATTAATAGAAAAAATATTAATATCCAAAGAGTTTTCTTTAAAATTCTAAGATTATGTATATCTTTGCATGATAGAGAGAAATCGCCCCTGACCGTCTATAGGGGCTGACCTACCTCAGGGTTTAAATGAAATTACAATATTGACAAGATGTCACTTGCACCGGCAGGTGACCCTATATATAATAAGGTGAAGAGATTTTTTAGTTTTCTGTTTATAGTCATGACTTTTGTCTGTGTAGCTCATGCGCAGATTACGGGTGTGATAGTAGATGAGGATGGGTATGCCATTCCATACGCTAGCGTGATGTATAAAGGCCATCATGTTGCTGTTGTCAGCGACATAGAAGGTAAATTCAGCATTGCCCGGCATGAGGGATGGGTGATGACAATCAGTTCAGTGGGCTTTAAGCAGCAGTCTATCAAGGTTGATGCCAGCACAGGGTCGCATCTGAACATCGTTTTGAAGGAAGATGCAAAACGCCTAAACGAGGTGGTGGTAAAGAGTAAGCGTGGTCGCTATTCACGCAAAAACAATCCTGCCGTGGAACTGATGCGGCGGGTGATTGCAGCCAAGAAGAAAAATCATCTGGATAATCATCCTTACTACCAGTATAACAAGTATCAAAAGCTTACGTTGTCTTTGAGTGACATCAAGCCAGAGGATTTGGAAAGTGGCAGACTGAGTAAGTCGCAGTGGATGTTGGACCAGATTGAAACCAGCAGCTATAACAACAAATTAGTGCTTCCCGTTTCTGTAGACGAAACGGTAACGCAGCACATCTACCGCAAAGAGCCGAAGTCGGAGAAAAATATCATCAAAGGACATCAAAGTCAGGGTGTCAATAAGATGTTGCAAACAGGTGAAGCCTTGAACGTGATGATGAAAGACGTCTTTACGAACGTTGATATCTACGACGACTATGTTCGGCTGCTTCAGTATTCTTTCGTGAGTCCCATCGGGCGTACGGCCATCTCATTTTATCGCTATTACATCGAAGACACGGTTTATGTAGATCGTGACTTGTGCTATCATCTACAGTTTATTCCCAATAACCAGCAAGACTTTGGCTTCCGCGGAGAGTTGTATGTCCTGGCCGATTCGACTTTGCATGTGAAGAAATGCAAGTTGACCATACCGAAGAAAAGTGATGTCAACTTTGTCGAAGACCTGCATGTAGACCAAGAATACACCAAGCTCGATAACGGTGAGTGGGTGCTGACCAAGGATGACATGTGGGCTGAATTGTCACTAACGAGTTTTCTTTCCAAAGTACTGGTTGTGCGTAATACCCGCATGAGCGACTATGCTTTTGACGAATTGCCCAACAAGCTATTCAAGGGAAGGGCCAAGGTGCGGCACGAGGCCGATGCCATGGTTCGGGATGAGGATTTCTGGAATCGATATCGTGCGGTTGAATTGACGAAGGGTGAATCGTCCATGGATGCTTTCGTGCATCGCATGGAACAATCGAAAAACTTCAAATGGTTGTTGGTGGGCATCAAGGCCCTTGTTGAAAATTACGTGGAAACAAGCAGCGGCCAGCGCAAAAGCAAGTTCGACATCGGACCTGTCAACACGCTTGTATCGAGCAACTTTGTGGACGGCTTGCGTTTCCGACTCAGTGGTAGAACAATGGCTGCACTCAATCCGCATTTGTTTTGGAAGGGCTATGTGGCATACGGCACACGGTCGAAGAAAACATATTACGGTACAGAGGTGACCTATGCCTTGAACAAAAAGAAGAACTCGCCGTTTGAGTTTCCGCAACGTAATCTGGTCTTTGAGACCGCTTATGACGTGATGTCACCGGCCGATAAGTTCTTGCTACACAATAAAGACAACGCCTTTATGGCCATTAAGACGCAGAAAGTGGAGCAGATGTACTTCTACAACCGTCAGAAACTATCGTTTATTTATGAAACTGATTGGGGATTTAGTGTTAACACCTCTGTCAAAGCCGAGAGCAATGAGGTGGCAGGTGACTTGCATTTCGTGCGCATGAGTGATGGCCAGGAAACATTTAAAATAAGAACCACTGAGTTGCAACTTGGGTTTCGCTACTGCCCAGGACAGACATTCATGAACACCAAACAGAAAAGAGTGCCCATCAACTTGGATAGTCCTGAGTTTAAGGTAAGCCATACCATGGGATTGAAAAACTTCCTGGGTGGACAATATAAGATGAATTTTACGGAAGTAGGGGTTTACAAGCGGCAATGGCTGGGTAGTTGGGGTTATCTGAATGGATATGTTAACCTGGGTGCACAGTGGGACAAGGTGCCGTTCCCTTTGTTGATTATGCCACCAGTGAATCTTTCCTACTTTGAACACGCAGAGACATTCTCCATGATGCGTAACATGGAATTTCTGACAGACCGATATGCGTTCTGGTCTTTGTCATGGGACATGAATGGTAAGCTGCTGAATCGTATTCCTCTCATCAAGCGACTGAAATGGCGTGAATATGTAGCTTTTAAGGGCATGTTTGGCGACTTGACAGACAAAAATAATCCCTTTTTGCAGCGCAACCAGGCCGATAATATGCTGTTTGCCTTCCCAGAAGGGGCGTATGTCATGGACAAGAATGTGCCCTATATGGAGATTGTAGCTGGCGTACACAACATTTTCAACTTCTTTGGGGTAGACTTCATTCACCGTATCAATTACAATGGACATCCCTATGCTAAAAAGAACGGAGTGAGGTTTAGCTTCAAGATGAGTTTCTGAGTGTGAGCGATGGCACGCTATTGCATTAGAATGAGTGCTCGCAGATGGGGAACTCATGGGTTGATTACCATGAGATAACTAGTCGGACTTGATAGAATATAGTAACATGAGAAAAATTAAGAATCCCTGGATAGGAGTGGAAAAGTACAACTGCTATGGCTGTTGCCCAGACAATGAGATGGGCTTGAAGATGGAGTTTTATGAGGATGGCGACGACATCATCTCCTTTTGGAATCCACAAACACATGGCCAAGGGTGGGTAGGAACCATCCATGGGGGCATTCTTAGTACGCTCATCGACGAGATAGCGGGATGGGTGGTCATCCGAAAACTACAAACTACTGGCATGACCAGCAAGTTGGAAGTGCGCTATAAACAGCCTATTGCTATGACTGAACCACAATTAACCATACGTGCCCATATACGAGAGCGTCGGCGCAACCTGGTATTCATCGATGCAACCATCGAGAATGGGCAGGGTGAATTATGTGTTGAAGGGTCGGCTGTTTATTCTGTATTCGATGAAAAACGAGCCAAAGAAATGGGCTTCCGTGGTTGTGAATTGGAAGACGAACAGCTGTTTTCTATGTAACATGTAAGTCATAATCAGAACAGTTTATCCTTATAAATCTAAAAAGAAGTATTATATATAGAAATCTTTGATTGTCCGCTATTACCATCTTCTTTAACAGACCAGAAGGCTTGTTGATGTCACAAAGAAAAGCAGGGATTGAAAAACAGTCAGTATCGTTGTTGGCAGGGAATTCACAGTCGGTTACTCCACGTTAGGTGTGAAGGCGATTGCTATCACTCCAGTTTCACCAATATGCTCAATATTGCTAAATTTTGCGTTTTTTATCGTTTAAAGCCTTTCTTATTCGGAAAAAAGTTGTACTTTAGCATGTTGAAATAAATAGGCAAAACGTCACAGAGCGAAATTAAATGTGCTTATAGACGATTTTAGACGGAATTTAACATTATATTTATACTAACGATTGAATGGACGAAAATCAGACAATTGATCATGACAGGATCATGAAGATTAACATTGAGGAGGAAATGAAGTCGTCATACATCGATTATTCGATGTCTGTGATTGTGGCTCGTGCCCTTCCTGATGTACGTGATGGATTCAAACCTGTGCACCGTCGTATCTTATACGGAATGCTGGGTATTAGCAATACGAGTGATAAGCCTTATAAGAAATGTGCTCGTGTAGTAGGCGAGGTGCTTGGTAAGTACCATCCTCATGGCGACAGTTCTGTGTATGGTGCCTTGGTACGTTTGGCACAAGACTGGAACATGCGCTACACGCTTGTAGACGGGCAAGGTAACTTTGGTAGCGTTGACGGCGATTCTGCTGCTGCCATGCGTTATACCGAATGTCGGTTGTCAAAGATGGGTGAGCACGTCATGGACGACCTGGATAAGGATACCGTGGACATGGCCAACAACTTTGATGACACTTTGCAGGAGCCAACGGTCATGCCGACCAAGATACCAAACCTGCTTGTAAATGGTGGAAATGGTATTGCTGTAGGTATGGCGACCAACATGCCAACTCATAATCTTCGTGAAGTGATAGAAGGTTGTTGCGCATATATTGACAACCCTGACATCGAGCTGGATGAACTGATGAAACACATCCAGGCTCCTGATTTCCCGACAGGGGCTTATATCTATGGCCTGCAGGGCGTGAAGGATGCCTACGAAACTGGTCGTGGTCGTATCATCATCAGGGCAAAAGCTGAAATTGAAAGTGATGAGAGCCATGATAAGATTGTTGTCACAGAAATTCCATACGGCGTTAACAAACAGCAGCTCATCGAATACATAGCAGCTCTTGTGAAAGAAGGTAAGCTGGATGGTATCTCAAACGTTAACGATGAATCGGGTCGGCAGGGAATGCGTATTGTTATTGACATCAAGCGGGATGCCAATGCCAATGTTATCTTGAACAAATTGTTTAAGATGACGGCTTTGCAAAGTTCGTTCTCGGTTAACAACATCGCGCTGGTTAAAGGTCGTCCACGCTTGTTGAGCTTGAAAGAATGTGTGAAGTACTTTGTGGAGCATCGTCATGATGTAACTATTCGCAGAACCAAGTTTGAGCTAAAGAAAGCGCAAGAACGCGCCCATATCTTGGAAGGCTTGATTATTGCATGCGACAACATTGACGAAGTGGTTCACATCATCCGTGGAAGTAAGACGCCTTCGGAAGCTCAAACCAATTTGGAAAAGCGGTTTGACCTGGATAATCTGCAGAGTAAAGCCATTGTTGACATGCGTCTGTCTCAGTTGACAGGACTTCGCATGGATCAGTTGCATGCTGAATATGATGAGTTGGAAAAACTCATCGCTTATCTGGAAAACATTCTTTCTGATCCAGAACTTTGTAAGAAGGTGATGAAGGATGAGCTGAACGAGGTAAAGGAGAAATACGGTGATGACCGCCGCACAAAGATTATTCCTGATGAACATGAGTTCAATGCAGAGGATTTCTATCCAAATGATCCTGTAGTTATTACCGTGAGTCATCTTGGGTATATCAAGCGAACACCACTGTCTGACTTCCGCGAACAAGCCAGGGGTGGTGTTGGATCTAAGGGTGCCACACATCGTGATCAAGACTTCACGGAGTTTATCTATCCCGCTACCATGCACCAAACCATGTTGTTCTTCACCAAGCAGGGACGATGCTATTGGCTAAAGTGCTATAACATACCAGAGGGAGCTAAGGATTCTAAGGGTCGTGCCATCCAGAATTTACTCAACATCGATAGTGACGATGCCATCAATGCAATCCTGCGTTTGCGAGGACTGGACGACGAGGAGTTTATTAATTCGCACTATGTCGTCTTTGCAACCAAGAATGGTACTGTGAAGAAAACAAGTCTTGAGGCTTATTCTCGCCCACGAACCAATGGTGTCATCGCCATCAATATAGCAGAGGGTGACGAAGTGGTTGATGTGAGATTGACCAATGGTGAAAACGAACTCATTCTGGCTAACCGCAATGGTAGGGCAGTGCGTTTCGATGAAAACACCGTTCGTACCATGGGACGTACCGCAACAGGTGTGCGCGGTATGCGACTGGATGATGGTGACGATGCTGTAGTTGGCATGATTGTTGTGAATGATCCTGTTAACGAGACGGTCATGGTAGTCAGTGAAAACGGTTATGGCAAGCGCTCTTTGGTAGAGGATTACAGAAAAACCAATCGTGGCGGTAAAGGTGTTAAGACACTGAGCATTACAGATAAGACAGGACGTCTGGTTGCGATTAAGAACGTGACTGATAACAATGATTTGATGATCATCAATAAGAGTGGTATTACCATTAGATTGGCTGTCTCGGAATGTCGTGTGATGGGGCGTGCTACACAAGGTGTACGATTGATTAATTTGTCAAAGAAGAACGATGTCATCGCTAGTGTATGTAAGACCATGAGCTCAGAACTGGAAGCATCTTTGGAAGAAGATAATAAAGAGGAGTTGGATCAGCCCGATAGAGAGGGAGAGGATACCATGAACTCTGGGGCAGACAAGACAACTGCTGAAGAGGCTCCATTGGTAGATTTTGATGATGAGTTGGAGCCTAACGAATAAAAATAAACCTTTAAAAATAACGAAATTATGAAAAAATTAATGTTGATGGCTTTGATGGCACTGGGTGCCTCAACGTCTTTTGCCGGCGACAGTGACGCGTTAAAGGCTATCATGTCTGCAAAAACATTTGTTGAAGCAGAGAATTTGGTCAAGTCAAATTTGTCACAATTGGCAAACAATGAAGAAAAAGCTAAAGCTTATAATAAGCTAGTCGACCTTGCTATGCAAAAAGTGAACAAAGAGCAGAGTATCATTGAGAAGAATATGCTTAGTCAACAGCTTAAACAGGGTGAACAGCAACAATATGATACTGTGGGGTATTATGATGCACTCTACCACGCAATAAATGCTGGTATTGAAGCAGACAAATACGATATGATGCCCAATGCGAAAGGAAAGGTAAAACCTAAGTTCCACAAGGTCAATCAAAATCGTTTGTACAACTTACGCCCACAGTTGATTAATGCTGGTCAAGATGCTGGTACTAAGAACGATCAGCAAGGAGCTTTGAAGAACTTCGGTTTGTATGTATCTTCGTCTCAAGCTAATTTGTTTAAGGATGTCGCCAACAAACCTGCTTATGATCAATATCTTGGAGAGGTGGCGCGTGTAGCAGCTGTATATGCCTTCCAAGATAAGAAGGTTGATTTGGCAAACCAATATGCAGATGTAGCCTTGCAGGATACAGCAAAGGATGTGCATAAGGAGGCATTGAACTTGAAGTCGTATCTCATCACACAAGGGCTCACATCAAAATCAGACTCGTTGAAAGCTATTGAAAGCTTGAAAGAACTGTATGTAAAAGAAAAGGGCAATGAGCAAGTGTTCAGCGCATTAAGTGCCATGTATAACGGCATGGACAACAAAGAAGAGTTGAATAAATTGGTTGCTTCTAAACTGCAAGAAGATCCTAACAATTTCAGTGCTTTGGCAATGAAAGCTCAAATTGCAATGAATGCTGGTCAGTGGGATGAAGCTATTGAAGGCTATAAGAAAGCAGTGTCTGTGAACGACAAGAACCCACTTGTATACACTTATCTTGGGTTCTGTATCAATTCAAAAGCACAAGGTTTGAATAATGCTGCCGAGCAAAAGAAGCTCTATACAGAATCAGTTGGCTATCTGGAAAAAGCTCGTGACCTTGATCCCGATAAGAGTCGTGCAAACTGGAGCTATCCATTATATCAGTGCTATTACTCGCTCTACGGTGCTGAAGACAGTAGAACGAAGGAAATGGAGAATTTGAATAAATAATAATACTATTAATAATCTTATTGTGGAGGATGTATCGTGAGGTATATCCTCCACGTTTTTATATGATTGCAAAACTTTATTTATCCCTTAGCAAATTATGTTAAGTTTATTGTAATAAATGTAGAGGATATTAACTTTTTCCGTATATTTGCAGAAGTAAGAGTTCGATATTCAGAAATTATTCATCACTTTTGCTAAATACATCATCTCACTAGAGATTCTTAAAAGAGCTGATTAATTTATAATAGTTGATTAATATGAAAAGATTGATACATATTTTCCTTTTACTCATCATAGTTGTTTGTTCAGTACAAGCACAGAGAAAAGATATATCTCAGGCTAGACAATGGATTAAACATGGTAATAATCTGGAAAAAGCAGAAAATTCCATGAGTAATTTGTTGAAAGACTCCACGAACAGAAATAATAAGAAAATATGGATAACACTGTTCGAGGCTGTCAAAAAGCAGTATGAACAGGGAAATGAAAAGCTGTATTTAGAGCAAAAGTACGATACGGCCAAGTTATTTTCATTGGGAAAGAAAATGTTTGATGTTTTGCAAGCGTTCGACTCTATTGATGCGACACCCAATAAAAGAGGAGTCATCAAAGTAGAATACAGAGACGAACATGCTCAGTTCTTAAACCAAATCAGACCCAACCTTTTCAATGGTGGAGCCTATTTCATGCTGAAGCATAAGTATCAAGAGGCATATAATATGTATGACGCATACATTAATTGTGCGTATCAACCTTTGTTCAAGAAGTATGATTACATGAAGCGCGACAAGTTGATACCCGAGGCTTCCTATTGGGCAGCCTACAATGCTTACAAGCTCAAGAACCACCAAGCAACCTTGAAGCACACTCCTTTAGCATTGAAGGATACAACTCACTACGTTTACATGCTACAATATTTGGCGCAAACGTATAAGGAAATGAACGATACAACCTTGTACTTAAAGACATTGGAAGAAGGATTCTCATCACATCCTGACTTTCCGTTCTTCTTTCCACGGCTGGTAGACTATTATGTACAGAATCATCGCTTCGACAAAGCACTGCACGTCATCAATCAAGCTCTATCTGTCGACAGCACCAATCAAATCTATCGCTTTGCGAAGAGTACGGTGTTGCTGAATACAGGACAATATGACGAATGTATAGAAATATGTGACGAATTGATTGCAGAGAACGATAGCATGATGGAACCTTATTTAAATGCGGGGCTGGCCTATTTTAATCAAGCTGTTATTTTGGACAAAGAGTTGCAGGTATCAAAGCAGCATAGACAAATGATTTTAAATGATTATCGTAAGGCTTTGCCCTATCTCGAGCGATACCGACAACTGGCTCCTGACATGAAAGAGCGTTGGAGCCTTCCACTCTATACTATTTACCTAAATCTGAATATGGGTAAAGAGTTTGATGAGATTGATAAAATTATAAACGCAAAGAAGGGGTGACCATGAGTGTCGATATTAATTTAAACAAACTGGGTATTGATGAATTAAGCCTCATGCAGCAAGAGGCATCTCGGCTCATATTGGGTGGGCAGGCAGATGTTGTCATCTTGTCTCCTACGGGATCGGGTAAAACATTGGCTTATTTACTGCCGTTGATACAAAAAATAGAGGTATCACGTGATGAGCTGCAAGCCGTGGTCATCGTGCCAAACAGAGAGTTGGCTCTCCAATCATCAAGCATCTTGAGCACCTTATCAACGTCCGTACGTTCCTACGCTTGTTATGGTGGTCGACCGACTATGGATGAGCACAAACAGCTGAAGCAGATTCAACCCCAAATCATATTTGCCACGCCTGGCCGACTCAACGATCATCTTAGCAAAGGAAACATTGTCACAAGTTCCACACAATATGTCGTGATAGATGAGTTCGACAAATGTCTAGAAATGGGATTCCAGGATGAAATGAAGGAGGTGTTGGCACAACTGCATTCAGTCAAACAACGAATACTCCTATCGGCTACAGATGCCGACTCCATCCCAGAGTTTGTCAATGTAAACCGTTTGCAGCGTTTGGATTATCTGGATGAGGATAATGCTACAAATCAGATTCAAATCTTTGCTGTATCTAGTCCTGACAAAGATAAATTAGAGACCTTATCCAAGTTGTTACTCACTTTTGACAATCAAAGTAGTATCGTCTTTGTCAATTACCGAGATAGTGCCGAGCGAATTCATGAATACTTGCAGGAACATAGATTTTCCTCCACGGTCTTCCATGGTGGGCTTGACCAAAAACAGCGTGAAGATTCACTCTATCAATTTTCTAATGGTTCTGTCAATGTCTTGGTTAGTACCGACTTGGCCTCTCGTGGACTTGACATTCCCGATGTAAGTAATATTGTTCATTATCATTTGCCTGAACATGAAGATGGCTACATACATCGAATAGGAAGAACGGCTCGATGGGACAAAAAAGGAAAAAGCTTTCTCATCATCGGACCAACCGAGAGCATTCCAGAATTTATTTCTGCTGACATCACGAACTTTGACTTTCCTGAACAACTTCCGCTGATTCCCATGGAACCCAAGATGGCTACATTATACATTGGGAAAGGAAAGAAAAATAAAATCAGTAAGATGGATGTCGTGGGATTCCTGTGTAAGAAATGCGGTTTGAAATCAACAGAAATCGGACGTATCGATGTTAAAGACTATTATGTGTACGTGGCCGTTGTTCGAAATAAGTTGCAACAAGTTCTCCAGTTGTCCAAAGGTGAAAAAATCAAGGGAATAAAGACTTTGGTAGAGCCAGTTTTATAAAAAAAGAGGCTTTGCGCAAAAAAAACGCATTATTATTTTTTTCTTTCAGACTAATGTCGTAAATTAGCCCCCAAGTAAGACAAACATTTATTTCTACTAACTAATCAATTAATATGAAAAAGTACAATTTTAATGCAGGTCCATCAATTCTCCCTCGTGAGGTGATTGAAAACACAGCGAAACAAATTCTCGATTTTAATGGTAGTGGACTCTCTCTGATGGAGATTAGCCACCGTGCAAAAGACTTTCAGCCTGTTGTTGACGAGGCTGTAGCTTTGATTAAAGAGTTGTTGCAGATACCAGAAGGCTATGCAGTTATCTTCTTAGGTGGTGGTGCATCATTGCAGTTCCACATGGTTCCTAATAACTTCTTTGTGAAGAAGGCTGCCTACCTGAACACAGGTACATGGGCTAAGAAAGCTTTGAAAGAAGCAAAGTTCTTCGGAGAAATAGTAGAAGTAGCTTCTTCCGCTGACAAGAACTATTCTTATCTTCCTAAAGGATGGAGCGTACCTGAAGATTGTGATTATTTCCACATTACTTCTAACAACACCATCTACGGTACAGAGATTCGCAAAGACTTGGATGTAAAGGTGCCACTCATTGCAGATATGTCATCAGATATATTTAGTCGTCCAATTGATGTTGCTAAATATGCATGCATCTACGGTGGAGCACAGAAGAACTTGGCTATGGCCGGTGTTACATTCGTTATCGTTAAGGAAGACATGCTGGGCAAGACCGGACGTGAAATACCAACGATGTTGGATTATCGCACACACATCGAGAAAGGTTCTATGTTTAACACTCCTCCTGTTGTTCCTATCTATTCAGCTCTTGAAACCTTACGTTGGATTAAAAAGAACGGCGGTGTAGAAGCTATGGATAAGTTGGCTCACGAAAGAGCAGACTTGTTGTATGCTGAAATCGACAGAAACAAACTGTTCAAGGGTACTGTTGCTGAAGAGGATCGCTCATTGATGAACATCTGCTTTATCATGAACGATGAATACAAGGATCTTGAAAAACCATTCTTCGAGTTCGCTACCGAACGTGGTATGGTTGGTATCAAGGGACACCGTTCTGTTGGAGGGTTCCGTGCAAGTTGCTACAACGCAATGTGTGTTGATGGTGTGAAAGAGCTGATCGCTTGCATGAAGGAATTCGAAGACAAACATTAATCAATCACAAACTACACACTAGTTATGATTTACGAATAGGCTAAAATAAGGAAATTAGGCGAGCTTAATAATTCAGTTTGCCTGATTCAACCTTATTTTAGCCTGTTTGTTTATCAATTCATGCGTAATCACCTCTTGATGTGATTGCGTACTTAATTAACCCATTCAATATTCTAAACAAATGAAAGTACTTATTGCTACAGAAAAACCTTTTAATGCAAAGGCAGTCGAGGCTATTAAAAAAGAGTTGGAGAGCCAGAATCATTGTGTTGAATTGTTAGAGAAATACACTTCTACCGATGAGCTCAAAGAAGCTGTTAAAGATGCAGAGGCGATGATTGTTCGTTCTGATAAAATAACAAAAGAAATCCTTGATGCAGCTCCAAAACTTAAAGTTGTTGTTCGTGCAGGCGCTGGTTACGATTCTATCGATACCGCTTATGCCAAAGAAAAAGGTGTAGTGGTAGAAAATACCCCAGGTCAGAACTCTAATGCAGTAGCCGAATTGGTATTTGGCTTGTTGATTTATATGTCTCGTAGCTGCTTCTCTGGAAAATCAGGTTGTGAGCTGAAAGGTAAGAAGTTAGGTATCTTGGCTTTCGGTAACATTGGTCGTCATGTAGCTCGCATCGCTAATGGTTTTGGTATGGAGGTATATGGCTTCAGCCGTTCACATGCAGAGAATCCTAAAAAAGAAGATGGCGTTCAGTTCGTAGCTACCAAAGAAGAACTTTTCAAGCAGTGTGATATTGTCAGTGTACACCTTCCTTCCAATGAACACACAAAACAAAGTGTTGGTTACGATGTTGTTAACTTGATGAAGAAGGGTGGCATCTTGGTGAATACAGCTCGCAAGGAAGTTATCAACGAACCAGAATTGTTGCGTTTAATGGGTGAACGTGAAGATCTTAAATTTGTGACAGACATCAAGCCAGACGCTGATGCAGAATTTGCAAAGTTCGAGGGTCGTTACTTCACTACTCCTAAGAAGATGGGCGCACAGACTGCAGAAGCCAACGCAAATGCCGGAATTGCTGCCGCACAGCAAATCAATGCTTATTTCAAAGACGGTTGCACAAAATTCCAAGTTAATAAGTAATCACCATGGCAACAATCAAACCATTTAAAGGCGTTCGACCTCCAAAAGATTTAGTCGAAGAGGTGGAGTCACGTCCTTACGATGTCTTAGATTCTGATGAGGCAAGAGAAGAAGCTGGAGATAATGAGAAAAGTTTGTATCACATTATAAAACCAGAAATCGATTTCGAGCCAGGAACATCTGAATATGACCCACGCGTCTATGAGCAAGCTGCCAAGAACTTTAAGAAGTTTCAAGAGAAAGGTTGGCTCAAGCAAGACGAACACGAAAACTACTATATCTATGCCCAAACCATGAATGGTAAAACACAGTATGGATTGGTAGTAGGTGCTTATTGCCAAGATTATCTCAATGGGGTTATTAAGAAGCATGAATTGACTCGAAGAGATAAAGAAGAAGACAGAATGAAGCATGTACGGGTATGTGATGCCAACATAGAACCTGTTTTCTTTGCTTATCCCGACAATCAAACGCTTACGTCATTGATTGAGCGGTATGCTTCAGAAAAGCCTGAATACGACTTCATTGCTCCTATTGACGGTTTCAGACATCAGTTCTGGGTAATCTCCGATGCAAAGGATATAGAAACCATTACCGCTGAATTTAAGAAGATGCCAGCCTTGTATATTGCTGACGGTCACCATCGTTCTGCAGCTGCTGCATTGGTTGGGGTTGAAAAATCAAAAGCCAATCCTAATCATACGGGTCATGAAGAATATAACTATTTCATGGCTGTATGCTTCCCAGCATCTCAGTTAACCATTTTAGATTATAATAGAGTGGTGAAGGATTTGAACGGAATGTCATCAGAAGAGTTCCTAAAAGCTTTGGAGAAAAACTTTGATGTAACAGAGAAAGGTACGAAGAGTTACAAGCCACAGCAGTTGCATGAATTCTCTTTATATCTTGGCGGAAAGTGGTATAGCTTGAAAGCAAAACCGGGAACATACGACGACAACGATCCAATTGGTGTGTTGGATGTAGATATTTCTTCTCGATTGATACTCGATGAATTGCTTGAAATCAAGGATTTACGTTCAGACAAGCGTATTGATTTCGTTGGTGGTTTGCGTGGCTTGGAAGAGCTTGAACGTCGAGTAGACAGTGGAGAAATGAAGATGGCACTGGCTCTTTATCCTGTTTCCATGCAGCAGATTATGGATATTGCTGACTCTGGAAAGATTATGCCACCAAAAGCTACTTGGTTTGAACCCAAACTGCGTAGTGGATTGGTGATACACAAACTGTCATGATATCAGACGAATACAAGACAATATCACAAAAAGTAGGCGAGGGATTTTACTCTGAGAAGAGGAGTAAATTCCTCGCCTTTGCGCATCATGTAACGTCTGAAGACGAAATAAAATCAATCTTGCAGGCGTACAAGAAAAAATATTATGACGCCCGACACTGTTGCTACGCATATATGCTGGGGGCTGAACGTGTTAACTTCAGGGCGAATGATGACGGAGAACCGTCGAGTACCGCAGGCAAACCGATACTGGGACAAATCAATTCCTTCGAGTTAACCGACATTTTAATAGTTGTAATCCGCTATTTTGGTGGTACCAAGTTGGGTACCAGTGGACTTATTGTCGCCTACCGGTCAGCGGCCGCGGCAGCCATTGAGGCATCACAGATAGAGGTAAAACTGGTAGAAGAAACCATCACCTACACATTTTCCTATCCCATGATGAACCAGGTGATGAGAATTGTGAAAGAGATGCAGCCTCGAATCGTTTCACAAACTTTTGACAACACCTGTAGTATCACGCTGGCCATTCGTCAATCTAAGGCCGAACGTTTGAAGAACGCTCTTCACAAGTTGTCGTTTGAATGATAAATACGCCCATCGGCAACTATGATAAATCCGGTGGCTCATATCCTGCCGACTTTGGTTGTCACATTCCTATTTTTTTTCTAAATAGCATATCCATGTAATCACCCATGTAACGCTTATGTAAGAGCATTGACTTTGGCGGGCAATGTCATTGAGTTTGCGCTCTTATTCGCATGCTATTGGCTTACAAAGTCAATGGGTTTGTAACGCGTTGGTTGATAAATTGTTGACCGACATATCTTCATGACTTTTATTGGATAGCGAAGGCTGGCCACACAGCATTGAAAACTTGTACTTATAACCAATTAGAAGAGCTGTTGCAATGACGTGCGTTACAATTATGAAAGAATTGTTTGAAAATGTATTTGATAAACAGAAAGTGTCAAAAAAATGTGCTATCTTTGCATAAGTTGGGCGTCGCCTCACCAAAACAAGTAAACTTGCTTTGCATTCGGCTTGCGCCAACTTTGCATAAGTTGGGCGTCGCCTTAACAAAACAAGTAAACTTGCTTTGTATTCGGCTCGCACCAACTTTGCAAATGCTGAAGTAGGTAATTTTAGAAGAATTATACTCCATTCAGGAGTGACTCAACAACAATAAGGTAATATATGGGTATTTTTGGTCTGTTCAATAAGAAGAAAAAAGAAACGCTGGATCAGGGTCTGGAGAAAACCAAACAGAGTGTGTTCTCAAAGTTGTCACGTGCGGTTGCTGGTAAGTCTAAGGTGGATGACGAGGTGTTGGATAACTTGGAAGAGGTGCTCGTCACATCGGATGTCGGTGTTGACACAACGCTGAAAATCATTGAACGTATCGAGCAAAGGGTGGCACGCGACAAGTATGTGTCAACTGCTGAACTCAATTCTATCTTGCGCGATGAGATTGCGGCCTTATTGGCTGAAAACAACACCGAGGATCACGAGAACTGGGACTTACCTGCCGACCATCAGCCGTATGTTATCTTGGTCGTTGGTGTCAATGGAGTTGGCAAAACCACAACCATCGGCAAACTGGCTTATCAGTTTAAGGCATCGGGAAAGAAGGTATTCCTGGGTGCTGCCGACACCTATCGCGCAGCTGCCGTAGACCAAATCAAGATTTGGGGCGAAAGGGTAGGCGTTCCTGTGGTGAGTCAACAGATGGGAGCCGACCCGGCTTCGGTGGCGTTTGATACGCTGCAAAGTGCAAAGGCCAATGGGGCCGACGTGGTGTTGATTGATACGGCAGGTCGCTTGCACAACAAAGTGGGCTTGATGAACGAATTGAAGAAAATCAAAGATGTGATGAAAAAAGTGCTGCCTCAGGCTCCTGATGAGGTGTTGCTCGTCTTGGATGGCAGCACGGGACAAAACGCTTTTGAGCAAGCAAAGCAGTTCTCTGCCGTCACACAAATCACCTCACTGGCCATCACAAAATTGGATGGAACGGCGAAGGGGGGCGTGGTCATCGGTATCAGCGACCAACTGAAGGTGCCAGTGAAATATATCGGACTGGGTGAACAGATGGATGATTTGCAGCTGTTCAACAGACGAGAGTTTGTAGACAGTTTGTTCCAGCACGAATCATAACAGAAAGTCCATAATTTTGAAGAAGAATCAGATAGATATCATTACGATGGGCTGCTCAAAGAATCTCGTTGACAGCGAGACGCTGATGAAGCAGTTTGAAGCGAATGGGTACGACTGCACGCACGACAGCGAACAACCTGATGGTGAGATTGCAGTAATCAATACATGCGGATTTATTGAAACAGCTAAAGAGGAGAGTATTAATACGATACTTCAATTTGTTGAAGCGAAGAAAGAAGGTCGTTTAAACAAACTTTTTGTCATGGGTTGCCTCAGTGAACGCTATAAGAATGAGCTTGAAAAAGAGATTCCAGAGGTGGACAAATTCTATGGCAAGTTCAATTACAAGCAGCTGTTGGCTGATTTGGGAAAAGCTGAAATCAAGGCTTGCAACGGTAAGCGACATCTCACGACACCCGCTCATTATGCATACATCAAAATAGCGGAGGGCTGTAATCGCCACTGTGCCTATTGTGCCATTCCCCTCATAACCGGCAAGCATGTCAGCCGACCGAAAGACGAAATTCTGCAAGAGGTTTGTCACTTGGTGGCTGATGGGGTGAAAGAGTTTCAAATCATCGCCCAAGAGTTGACTTATTATGGGGTGGACCTTGATGGAAAACGACATATCGCTGACTTGATTAGTGAGATGGCTGACATGGAAGGGGTTGAGTGGATACGCCTGCATTATGCCTATCCAAACCAGTTTCCACTTGAACTCTTGGACGTGATGAACGAGAAACAAAACGTCTGTAAGTATCTGGATATCGCGCTGCAGCATATCTCCGACTCGGTACTTGAGCGCATGCACAGGCATGTGAACAAGCAGGAAACCATGGATTTGATTCGCACCATCCGAGAAAAGGTGCCAGGCATTCATCTGCGCACCACGTTGATGGTTGGGTTTCCCGGCGAAACAGAGGATGATTTTCAGCAGTTGCTCGACTTTGTTCGATGGGCTCGATTTGAACGCATGGGTGCTTTTATGTATTCGGAAGAAGAGGGAACGTACGGTGCCAATCACTATGCGGACGACGTACCTGAAGATGTTAAGCAGCGAAGATTGGATGAGTTGATGGCGGTTCAGCAGGAAATCAGTGCCGAAATAGAGGCCGAAAAGATAGGTTCAACCATGAAAGTAATCATTGACAGGAAGGAAAACGACTATTTTATCGGGCGCTCGGAATTTTGTTCCCCAGAGGTCGATCCCGAAATATTAATACAAGGTGGACAGAAGGCCGTGCAGATAGGTTCTTTTTATCAAGTGAAGATCACTGATACCGAAGAGTTTGATTTGTACGGCGAGATTGTCTAAACATATACAGCAAGTTCCATGAATAACAAAGAGTTTATTGCAGAATTGTCACGACGTGCAGGCTATACGCAAGAACAGACGCAAAACTATGTCCGTACGCTCGTGGAAGAAATGACAAACATTCTTGGAGAGGGCGAATCGATTGCTATCCCTTCGTTCGGTACTTTTGAAGTGAAAAAGCGGATGGAACGCATCCTGACGAATCCTTCAACAGGCAAGAAGATGTTGGTTCCACCCAAATTGGTTCTTAGTTTCAGGCCCATGCCATCCGTCAAAGAACAGTTGAAGAAAGGAGGCGAATCATGATAAAGATCACAGATTTGGCGAGCGTGTTGGAAGAACAGCACCAGCTATCGAAAAGTGAGGCCGAATTTTTTATCCCTTTACTCGTAGACGTGTTGATAACGGGGCTTAAAGCTGATAAACAAGTTAAGATTAAAGGACTTGGAACGTTCAAGGTGACATCCGTGAATGCCCGTGAGAGTGTGGATGTGAACACGGGTGAACGCATCATCATTGAGGGGAGAGAGAAGATTTCTTTCACGCCCGAACCTGTCTTGAGAGATAAGGTGAACAGTCCGTTTGAGCAGTTTGAGACGGTTACGGTGAGCGATGATGCCGATTTTTCAGAGATAGATGAACGTTATCAGCAACTCGAGGAACAAGAAAGTGCGGACAGCAGCGCACCTGTGGAGACCGTTCTGCCTGCGGAAGAAAAACAGGTTGAAGTTGAACCGCAGGACACTCTTCAAGAAAATCCATCACCTGAACCATCACCTGAACCGGCATCTACTGTGAATGAAGAGGTGTTGAATGACGACGATGCAGAGCCTCTCTCTGACAATCTCATTGAAGATGGCGTGCGTGAGCAAGAAGTGATTGAGGTTACGCCCATTGAAGAGGCTCCTGTGGTTGATGACCAACCAATCCAGGAAGAGGGAAATGTCACAGAAACAACTGACAATATATCGCAATCATCCATGAAGGAAAACGAAGAAAAAGAATCACTTGAGTTAGCCGAACTGAATGAATTGAATGAAAAAAATCAACAGTTGCGTGCCAATTTGGCTCGAACTCAGCGAAATCAAAAGATACTGATTGGTGCCGTATGTGCTTTGCTGTTAGTGGCATGTCTTGGCGTTTATTATATCGGTAAGCAGTTTGCGGTTCGTGATAACAGAATAGAGCATTTGATGGCAGAGCTGGATGCTGTTAAACAAGCTGCGCAAGTGAAGGAAAACGTGGCTGGCGTTCAAGGCGAATCGGCTTCTGAAAATGCGCCGATAGACAGTGAGGGACAGGAAAATACGTCAGCTGTCGATCGGAGTGAACAGTCAACAGAACAGTCTGACAATGGGGTTCAAGATGAGAAACAAGAGAAGGATGCAGCTGCCAAGGTGGCATCTGAGAGCGCCAAGCGTGACCAGTCACATCAGAACAGCCAAACAATGGACTCAAAATATGATTCGGATCCGAGGGTTAGAACGGGCGCCTATGTCATAACGGGTGTGGCACAAACGGTCACGGTGCGTAAAGGACAGACCTTGACTTCTATCAGTAAAACTTACTTGGGGCCTGGCATGGAGTGCTACATGGAGGCTGTGAATGAAATGAAAGAAGTGAAGGAGGGTGACAAAGTTAAAATCCCGGCATTGAAATTAAAGAAAAAATCTAAATAATTTAGCTTAATCATAACTGCCAATGAGGAAACAAGCAGGCGTAATCATCACATTACTTTGTGTGTTGTCTGTTTTTGTAGGATGTTCAAGAGTGAGCAGAAAATTGCTTAATGATGAAACACCAGTTCGCAAATCTTGGGATAAAAAGCCTGCGTTCATTAGGTTTGTGAAAGTAATGTGTAAGTAAGCGACGTGAAAGAAAGTTTGTTTTAGGACGGTAATAGGTTGCTATCGTTTGACTAAACAAACTTTCTTTCATCATTTATGTACACTCATGTCACCTTCAATGATGGACGTTATTTGGTTTGTAGGATACTTCTTTTTAGTTTCGACGTTTGTTTTTCCCCCTTTTTCGTTTGTTCGAAAAGTTTGGATTGTAAGAAGCAGGGCGTTTGTGGCTTGTTCTTTGCGAGCTTGCTTCATCTTTTCGGGAAGATGTTTTTGGGGGCTTTGGTGCATGAGAGAAAAGCTGTTCGATGAGTTCAGGCCTGCCTATCTTTCTCAACTCTCTTTCAATGCTCTTTCTTTCCTCGGGTTTGTACCAAAAGAAAAATTGTCGTTGGGTAAGCTTTTCATTTGGTGTTTTGGCACAGTAAACGGGTTCTAACGTATAAGGGTCGTATCCCGTGTACCATGTTTCTGTGCTGACAGTCATGGGAGTAGGGGTGAAATCCTGCACCTGTTCAAGCTGAAAATTTAGTTTTTTGGTGATGATGGCGAGGTTTGCCATATCTTGTGCTTGACAACCGGGATGACTGCTGATGAAATAGGGGATGAGTTGCTGCTTTAAATTTTCTTCTTTGTTGATTTTGTCAAAGATGACTTTAAACTGTTTGAACAGCTTGAATGAAGGCTTGCGCATCAAGTTCAAAACACTATCTGACGTGTGTTCTGGCGCTACTTTCAAGCGACCACTCACATGGTTCTTAATCAGTTCCTTGGTATATTCTTGTGCTGCGGTGTTCGTCGCTTCATCCTTGCTCGTGTGCAACAGCAAGTCATACCGAACACCGCTGCTGACAAAACTCTTTTTTATGCCGGGAATAGCATCGACAGAACGATAGATATCCAGTAGTTTACTGTGGTCGGTGTTGAGATTAGGGCAGATTTTTGGGTGAATGCAGGATGGGCGTTTGCAGTGTTCGCAAGCCAGATGGTTCTTTCCTGCCATGCCATACATGTTAGCTGACGGCCCTCCAAGATCAGAAAGATACCCCTTGAAGTCTGGCATGTCAATCACCTGTTTTACTTCTCTCAAGATGCTTTCTTTCGAACGACAAGTGACAAACTTCCCTTGATGAGCCGATATCGTACAGAAAGCGCAACCGCCAAAACAGCCTTGGTGAATGTTTATCGAGAATTTTATCATCTCGTAAGCAGGAATACGTTTACCCTTATATTTGAGATGTGGTACGCGCGTATAGGGCAAATCATAATAAGCATCGACCTCTTCAGTGGACAAAGTTGGAAAGGGGGGATTGACTACCACATATTTGTTGTCCACGGCCTGAATTAATCTTTGTGCGTGTATCTTGTTGGACTCTTCTTCTATATGCCTGAAATTATCGGCTTGCAGTCGTTTTTCTCTCAAGCATTCCTTGTGACTATGAAGGATGATGTCGTCGTCTTTGATGCCCCCATCGATTTCTTCTTTTTGAGTTAGATATACAGTCTGTGGAATATCGTGAATCTGTTGGATGGGTTCACCGGCTGCTATCCTTTGACATAAGCATAGAACAGACTTCGCTCCCATGCCGTATAGAATCATGTCGGCACCCGAATCACATAGAATACATTTGCGAAGAGCGTCTTGCCAATAGTCATAGTGCGTAAGACGTCTCATGGAAGCCTCAATGCCTCCCAATACAATGGGTGTGTCAGGGTATAATTGACGTAGAATCTTTGAATAAACAACGGTTGGATATTCAGGACGACAATCGTGTCTTCCGTCAGGACTGTAGGCATCTTCCTTGCGCAATCTCTTGTTGGCAGTGTACTTGTTTACCATCGAATCCATACAACCTGGTGAGATTCCGAAGAACAACCTCGGCTTTCCCAGCTTCTTAAAGTCGCGATAGTCGCCATGCCAATCAGGCTGAGGAACGATGGCAACCCTGTATCCCGCAGCTTCAAGTGAACGCCCTATGACGGCAACTCCAAAGGATGGATGGTCTACATAGGCATCTCCTGAAAACAAGATGACATCCAGTTCTTCCCAACCTCTTAACTTGCATTCCTTCTTAGTGGTTGGAAGAAAATCAGTAAGTTGATAATCTTTCAAATGAGTGTTGTCTTTATTTTAGTCCTCACGACTCGTGATACATTCTTTATCTTTAGTCTGTTTGTTTGTCCAGTCTACATACAGTTTCACCAATTGGTTGAGGCCAAATGCCTTCATGTTGGCGTGGTAGATGACGTCAAGGCAAAGATCCAGCAGGGCTTTGTCATGATTTGCTTCTGATTCTAACAGGGATCTGACATTCAGTTTTAGCTTATTCAGTATATCTTCATCAATGATGCCCGTGCTATCAACCAGGTTTTCGAATAAAGCATATTTCTGAATACTGGCCAGATGTTCGTCCGAAACTTCGATACATCTGGTGCCTGATGGGTTGGATTGGATTTTATAGTTCATATCTTCTACTATTATATAAGTGGTTGTTTATGTCAATCAAACTGCAATTTTTATGCTCTTGTAGTACTTCCATAAGCTGCTGGGCGAGCCTGTCCGTTATTCAAGCAAATAGTTTAATATTCCCCGCATCAGCAGTTCTTTATTCTTTTGATCGATGATGCATTCAAAAGGGAAACCCATGGTGAAGCATCTATAATGGTTGTCCTTGTATGCAACCGCGGCACTGGTACCATTAGCATATTGCATGACACACATAGCATTTGGATTGGGAGAAAGAACTTCGGGCCATTGTGCGGCATAATGGTCTTCATTAGGCGTTTGGTAGAATGTCATGTTCATGCCCAGGCCATGTACAGCATTAGAGAAAACAATACTATCGCTGGGCGTATAGGATAGTTTCAGAACGTTGTTGAGAAACGATCTTTCGGTTTCAAAGGTCATATCCGAGCCAATATACGATCCGCTAACCATGATTGCTCCACCATGATTGGCATAGTCTGTCAACAGCGTTTGCATCTGAGGGGTGAACGATTTGTAGTATTTTACAGCGTACGGTTCATATTTTTCCAAACCTAATATCAGGTCAATGCACGGATATTTGGTCAGTTTTACTTCGCCAGACCATACTGCTTGGCTGGATGAACTCGCCACATTGTACTTTTTAGAACTAGCAATGGCGGCCGTATGGTCTACTACATAATCGAAAGTATTGCCTGCAATGAATTGTCCGGCCAGTTCATTGCCTCCATATCCCAAACCTGTTTCTGTTAAACTGCCCATGCGTGTTTTGTCAAAAGCCGTTTGATATCCTGCCCATCCCGCAGTCTTTCCGTACGCAACCCCAATATCCGCATGGAGGTCAAAGCCTTGTTGAAGCTCATCATCGATTACCTTGGGCGCCGCAAGACGATTGAATCCGTTGACAACCAGTACCGTTTGAGTGGCTAAAGGTGAATAGTATGCCGACAAAGTTTCTGTGGGAAAACTCTCTCCACCTTTGTTACAAGCCGTTATCTTAAAGTTGTATTGCACATCAGGTTCAAGTTCTATGGAATAAGATGTTCTGCTGATGTTCTTTCCATTGTCAAATCCACTCGTTCCTGTCGCCATGTATACGTTGTACGATGACGGTATAGCCGTGTCTTCTTTGGGGTCAGTCTGTGGCGACCATGACAGTTTAACCTTGTTCTTGGATATAAACTCGATGCGGAAATCTTGTGGTGCCAAAGGTTGAACAACATACGATTTTCCGTGCTGTCGATTGATATATCTTAATATGGTCTTATAGATTGAACGGGCAAAGCTGAACTTAAAGTTAGGATCTTGACCCAGTATCATGTCGGGGAAGTTCTGATGAGACATGGTTTCCAGTATCGCAGAGGGGATTTCCGGCACACGCGTTTCCGAATAGTTTCTGTCCCAAAGGTATCTCTTGGGCCAAGATCTTTGGTTGATGCTCAGGTCTCTGACTGCATTTTGTAGTAAGTCATTGGCAAAGTCCTTTGAGGTCATTCTCGAAATCCCCGCATTCAAGCGTCCGTCATTGAAGTTCGTCGTGCAAATAGCCAAAGAACCAATGAGCGATTTTCCATCTGCACTATATCCTGCATCACTGTGAACAGCCAATGCCAACTCAAGGGGAACCCTTAGTCCTGGCAGTGATGGTACGAATACACTTCCGCCTGCGAGCCAATTTGTCATTTTGGATCGGGCGTTGATGTCATCGGAATAGTCGTCTTGAACGCCTTTTCCTCCGTAGACACTGTAGGGTGCACCAGCCCATTGTGCATAATATCGCGAACCTTCAAGCGTCCGTGGCAGGCCGCTGATGCTGCCTCCGCGTTGAATGTTACCCATTCCACCACCGAATCTAACGGCGTCTGTCGTAACGAAGCGTCTTTTTTTCTTCGAGCGATTTGTCACCACTACTCGGTTAAACTGATTACTCCCAGCGTCAAAATCAAAGGTCCCAAGGTAAACCCAAGTGCCGCCTCCCATCTGTTGGTTGACCCTAAAAGTGGTTTCCTGCCCCTTATGATAGACGATGTATTCGGCATCATCCACACTTTTGTCTACTGTTTGATAACTCACATATACGGCATATCTTCCGGCTTGAGGTAGATTAGGCTGATAAGATACCAAGCTTGGATGTTTGCTTTTGGTTGATCGAGCCATTCTCGCACTACCTTGCTGAAAGGGATTATCGCCGTCATTGTAGATGGTTTTTGTACTTGCAAAGCCTTTTGTATTAGCTCGTTCCCAGTTTCCATGAACGTTTATCTCGAGATAGGATGTTCCTTTGTTTGGGTCGTCGTTATCAATGATGACCTCATGTTTTTGCCAATCTCTCTCTCGGGGTGTAAACACACAGGCTCCGGCACGCTCGAGCATTGGAATAAGGTAGGGGATGACAATGGTCTGAGTGAACAAATCTTCGGTGGTTCCAAATAGATTTGGCCGCTGCCATTTCCACTTAAATTTATTCTGATCGTAATAGTAGCCATGGCTTGCCCATACAGATATATGCCTATTCTTCAGTCCTTTGCTAATCTTGTTGGTCTTCGATGTGTTCGTTACCCACGGTTTATCCCGATGGTCAATATCACCCCATGCCCGTGTGAAGGTACTGTTGTACTGAGCTGATAGGTGGAGTGACAGGCTCACGCAGTACAGAAATAAAACTGTGCGTAACCTCATTGGGCAATTTCTCCTATTGAAAATTTCTCGGGATGTTTGCCTTGCATGCCATTAAAATATAGTTTTACCTCTTTCATCTCCTCGTCTACATTTCCTGTGGGAACAATTTTTTTCGTACATTTTATCGTCTTGTTCTGATAGTCAAGACCATACAAGAGGATGGGTATGTTTGCTTTCAGAGCAATATAATAGAATCCCATCTTCCAATCTGGATTCAGAGATCGTGTTCCCTCGGGTGTGATACAAAGTTGAAAAGTTTTCTCCTTTTGAGCGAAGGTCGCAAGGTTGTCTGTCATGCTCGTATGTTTTGAACGCCAAACGGGTATTCCCCCCATAGCTTTCAAAAGGGGTTTGAGGGGACCTACAAACCACTCTTTCTTCATCAGAAAGTTTGATTTCATGCCCTCAGCGTGCATATATAGCAGACCGATGATGAAATCCCAGTTGCTGGTGTGTGGGGCAAGACAGATAATGTATTTATCGGGATGGTCAACAGTTACGACTTTTGTCCATCCCATGCAACTATATAATAGCCATCTACACAAACGATTTAGCATATACGCTTCGGTTTTTTTAATAAATATTCGATATCTGATCTACAATTTCAGACACGTCTGAGTTGAATTTTGCAATCAAATCCTTGTAATATTCCTTTTGCTTCATTCCCGGTTCGGGATGAGATATGCGCTTAATATATTGGCTCTGCAACGTCAAGATGGACGTCAGCAGCACATCAATATTCTCCTTTTCGGGTTTTTCACTATACAGCGAGGCGGCTACGCATTCTGCTAAAAGGTCACTACAAACATAATGAATGGTTCGTTTTAAATCTCTTTTATTTGCCATGTGATTTGCTTCTTTATAGTTTGTACGAAATTGAATGATAGTTCAAAGGTAGAAAAAATATCTGAAAATGCAACACAATGACTGGAAAAAACTTGTTTTCTTGATTGTTTGTTTTCCTATCTCAAAGAAAAAGGGTAAATTTGCAAAACCTAAGAGCAATGAATATTTATCATTTATTATATTAGTAAAATTGCAAAGATGAAAACAAGTGCATTACAAAAAGAAAGAGCTTCTTATCAGCCAAAACTGCCAAAAGCTCTTCAAGGTGCTGTGAAAATCAAGGAAGGCGCACCAACTGAAAGTGTTGATGATCAGGAAGAAATCAAAAAATTGTTCCCACATACTTACGGAATGCCTCTCGTAGAGTTTGTTCCAGGTGATAAATGTGAACACAAGCTGATGAATGTAGGCGTCATCCTCAGTGGAGGTCAGGCTCCTGGCGGACATAATGTGATCAGTGGTTTGTTCGATGCCGTTAAGAAATTGAACGAAGAGAACCGCTTGTATGGCTTCTTGATGGGGCCTGGTGGTTTGGTGGATCACAATTATATCGAGATTACTGCTGGTTTCTTGGAGAAATATCGCAATACAGGAGGTTTTGATATGATTGGTTCCGGACGTACCAAGCTGGAGAAAGAAGACCAGTTTGAAAAGGGTTTGGAAGTGATTCGCGAGCTGGATATCAAAGCACTTGTCATCATTGGTGGTGACGATTCGAACACCAACGCCTGCGTTTTGGCCGAATATTACGCTGCCAAGCAATATGGCGTGCAGGTCATCGGTTGTCCAAAGACCATCGATGGCGACTTGAAGAACGAGCAAATTGAAACTTCATTTGGTTTTGATACGGCAACAAAGACCTATTCAGAACTTATTGGAAACATTGAGCGTGACTGTAATTCGGCTCGCAAATACTGGCATTTCATCAAGCTGATGGGCCGTTCGGCCTCTCACATTGCACTGGAGTGTGCATTGCAGACACAGCCAAACATTTGTCTTGTTTCAGAAGAAATACAAGCAAAAGACAAGACGCTGAATGAAATTGTTGAGTACATTGCTTCTGTTGTGGCCTACCGTGCCAAAGAAGGAAACAATTTTGGCGTGGTCCTCATTCCCGAAGGCTTGATAGAATTCATCCCCGCCATCGGCCGCTTGATCGCCGAATTGAACGATCTGCTGGCCGCTCATGGTGCCGATTATAAGGATTTGGACAAGGACGCACAGCGTGAATACATCCTGGCTCACCTCTCTGATGCCAACCGCTCTACCTTCGAAACGTTGCCGGAAGATGTGGCTCGTCAGCTGAGTTTGGATCGCGACCCGCACGGAAATGTTCAGGTTTCCTTAATTGAAACCGAGAAGTTGCTGTCCAACATGGTTGCCGCTAAGCTCAATGAATGGAAGAAGCAAGGCAAATATCAAGGTAAGTTCTCACCTCTTCACCATTTCTTTGGTTACGAAGGTCGCTGTGCAGCACCGTCTAATTTTGATGCCGACTATTGCTATGCGCTTGGAACCAGTGCTGCTCAGCTCATCGCAAACGGTAAGACAGGATACATGGCCATTGTCAAGAATACCACCGACTGCACCGACAACTGGAAAGCAGGTGGCGTACCAATCACCATGATGATGAACATGGAGCGTCGTACAGGTGAAATGAAACCGGTAATCCGCAAGGCGTTGGTAGAGTTGGAAGGCAAGCCTTTCAAGACTTTCGCCGCCAACCGTGACGAATGGGCTAACCATACATGCTATGTTTACCCAGGGCCTATCCAGTATTGGGGACCCAGTGAGGTTTGTGACCAAACCACACGAACCTTGGCATTGGAGCAGGAATAATCTTACTGACAGTTAAAACTACTATAAAGGCTGGTTCTATAAATTACCACCGCACATAGTCATTAAATGTTTATGAAATACGTTTTGTTATCTTTTGGCTTCTTTTTATATAAAACAGGCTGCGCCTCAACAATTCAAACAAGTTTTGATTGCATTCGGCTTGCACCGTTTTTGGTTCAAAATGTAAGTTCGTACAGTCGTGTAGCTCGCTACACTCCTTCACTCTCTTGCATTTTGACCTCAAAAATAAGCTCAAAATCTAACAAAGCTAATTTATAGAACCAGCCTAAAGAGAGTCTGCTGATGTAGTTCGGTTACGTATTGCATGGCAGATTCTCTTTTTCAATCTTATCATTCAATGCCAACAAGAAAAAGAAGAAAGCGAGTCAGAAAAAAACGCACACGATTCTTCGGTAGATGTCCCCGACGGGCCGTTTGGGTAGGGGGCATTGTCTTTGCGCTACTCTATATGTGGGCATTCTATGAGTTTTTTGTAAGTCCTACCGGGTTCAGGTGGCGCGCACTTTATGGTGATGCCGACTACCCCGCAGGTTATGAGATACATGGTATCGACATCTCTCATTATCAAGGTGACATCAATTGGCAACTGTTGCGCAATGGGATGATAGGAGGATGCCCGCTCAGGTTTGTCATGATCAAGGCAACAGAGGGTGCCGACAAACTGGATGACAATTTCAACGACAACTTTTATAATGCACGCGACCATGGTTTTATCAGGGGGGCTTACCACTTTTGGAGCAACCATTCGTCGGCCAGAGATCAGGCATACTATTTCTTGAAGCAGGTACATCTGGAAGATGGTGACCTGCCGCCGGTCTTGGATGTTGAACACAAACCTAAGGAGCAGAGCGTGGAAGACTTTCAGCGTGATATTCTTACCTGGCTGCACATTGTTGAAGACAAGTACCATGTGAAGCCTATGATTTATACCTATTATAAATTCAAGGACGAATATCTGGGTGCACCTGTCTTTGATGATTATCCCTACTGGATAGCTCATTACTATGTTGAGAAGGTGACCTATAAAGGCAAGTGGAAATTCTGGCAGCATACCGATGCCGGAAAACTGCCTGGTATCAAAGGATTCGTTGACTTGAATGTCTACAACGGCTCGTTTTACGATTTGAAGCAGATGACCATTGGTCGCCAAAAGGTAACCTGGTGAGCAAAGGCGTGTGTCAAACATCTTGATGCACCCGCCGCTCTTTCATGGCCATTATTCAACGATTTCTCATACCTTTGAGCCTCAAAAAGGGGATTGATAAGTAAAATAATATCCTTGAAAAATATCGATAAGTAATTTAGAATAACCAACTAAAAATCGTAAAGCTATTTGATGGCCTGACAATCTCTATGACTTGAAGCGTTAAAGTCAATGCTTTTGAAGGCCAAACCCATTGACTTTGAGGGGCAAAGTCAAAGAGTTTGAACTTGTATCTGTATTCCGTTTGTAATCAAGTAGTTGCGAGATGGCTACTGCTTGATAAATGTCAAGCAGCACCAGTGATTATCACTTTTTTGGCTTGTCTTTACTAATCCCAATGAGTTGGCTTTTTCGTCAAGCAGTTCTACATCCTCTTCATAAAAGCCACTGATAATCAATACCGAGCCAGCATTCATTATTTCCAGATAAGTGGGCATGTCGTTCAGAAGTATGTTGCGGTTGATGTTGGCCAACACCACGTCAAATACCCCCGACACATGCGATAAAACGTGTGCGTCACCATGAAAAACCTCGATGTTGTCAACCTCATTGATAGCAGCATTGTGTTGGGTGTTTTTCACACTCCACTCGTCGATATCGAAGCCAACGACCGCCTCTGCGCCCAGTTTAAGGGCGGCGATGCCCAAAATGCCCGTGCCGCATCCACAGTCCAGAACCCGTTTTCCTTTCAGTGACAGCTGTAGCATGGCTCCAATCATCATGCGGGTAGTCTCGTGAGTTCCCGTGCCAAAGGCTTGTTTCGCCTCAATACCGATGTTGATGAGCGAGTCACCAGCGGGTTTCTTCCCAGTTCTTGCATCATAAATCACCACTTTGTCGTCAATGTTGATGGGTGCGAACCCTGTGTTTTCCCAAGCCTCGTTCCAGTTTTTGTCTTCAGTGTCGGAAAGCGTGTAGGTGATGTTGACGCCTTCTAAGGGAAAGGTGTCAAGCACTTGCTTCAAGCTGTTGGTTTCCATTAAATCTGCGGGAATGTATCCTTTGAGTCCATCGGGAGTGTCTTCAAACGACTCAAAACCTATTTCACCCATCAAATCGGGTAACAGGTCTTTGGCAATTTGCGTAAGCTCCGGTGTACAGGCTATTTTAAAGTCTGCTATCTTATATTTCATATTCTTAACGTAAAAGATGCCGCAAAGGTATAAAAAATAGGGAAAAACCTATCCATAGTTAGGGAAATTCCTTATATTTGCATAAACATATTTGATATATTTGCATTGTGGAAAAGCATATAATAGAAAGGAGTAACAAGATGAAAAAGCTCATATTATTCACCCTATTGTTGGGAATGATGCCCTATAAGATGTTGGCACAGGACGATATGTACATTCTTCCGTCTAACTTGCCTACTGCTAAGAAGTCAAAGGTGCGAACGAATAATCGTGAAGTGACTTATAGTGGCAGCAACCGTGATGTAGACGAATATAATCGTCATGGTAAGTATTGGAGTCATTATCAGAAGATAGGAACGGACAATCGCGGCAACGATGTTATCGAATTTCAGAAGGGTAGAGGGGTTTATCCCGACTCTACCTACATCGACACCACTTTTGTCGGCAAGTATTATGATACGATGGTCGATGGTGATGACTTTGAATATACAAGTCGTATGAGCCGCTGGGACGGCTTTTACAATCCATGGTTCTACAGCAGCTATCGTTGGAGAGCCTATCCTTATTGGCGTGCCGGTTGGGGTTTTTATGATCCGTGGTATGACCCATGGTATTATGGTTATGCCGGGTTCTACGATCCCTGGTACAGTTCTTGGTATGGCGGCTATTATGGTTTCTACGATCCATGGTACAATCCTTGGTATTATGGCTATAGCGGATGGTATGGTTCATATTACAGAGGCTGGTATAACTATCCGTATGGTGGGTATGGTAGAGGCTATGCACGTGTATACGAAGGCAACCCCCGTGGCTTGACCGGAAACAGAACCTGGAGATTTGGCGGTAGCGGAGATGCGTACCGTACAGGGCGATTCGCTCGTGGAGCGACAAATGGCAACAGACAGCCAGGAAGTACTTATACAACCCGCAGTAGACGTAACAGGTCGTTCGGTGGCAGAACCGATATGCCTCGCTCTAATCGGATGGACACTCGTAACAACAGTAGCTTTGGCAATTCCACCAGGTCTACTCCAAGTTTTAACAGTGGTAGCTTTGGCGGCTCACGTTCTTCCGGTGGTGGCTTTGGTGGCACACGTTCTTCCGGTGGCGGTTTTGGTGGCGGACACTCTTCTGGCGGTGGCGGTGGCCACTTTGGTGGAGGTAGAAGGTAAAGAATAAAACGAATATAAAAGATGAGACAAATGAAGACAAAATATTGCCTGATGGCGGTCATGATGTTTATGTCGGCATCACTGACAGCACAAGAGACTTATCAAGATACGAAACTGATTGACAACGACCTCAACGGTACGGCTCGTTATGTAGGCATGGGCGGTGCTTTGGAGGCGCTAGGTGCGGATATATCCACGATTAGCACTAACCCAGCAGGGATTGGGTTGTTCCGATCTGGGCAGGTTACTGTATCTGGAGGCTTGGTCACTCAACAAGGTGAAACCACCACGCCCTCTTTCAACAATATCCATACAAGCATCAATGGTAACAAGACCAATGCCAGCTTTGACCAAATTGGGTTGGTTTACTCGATGCGCACAGGTCGAAACGGATATATGAACTTTGCGTTTAATTACCATAAGAGTCGTAATTTTGACCAGATTCTAACGGCTGCAAACACGCTATCGCATGCCTCACAGAATAAACTGTCGGCGATGAAGTATCCGTTTGCAAATGACTATAATTGGAATGGCGTGGATGCCAACTATGCAAGTTTGATGGCTCCTATCAAGGATTCAAATGGCAAACAGACAGGCATGGATTATCTTGATGGTACGGCGTATGTGTTTGGACAGTATCAAAAGGGATACATTGGTGAGTATAGCTTTAATTTAAGCGGCAACTTAAACAATCGGGTGTACCTTGGATTGACTTTTGGCTTGCACGACGTGAACTATCGTAGCAACAGCTATTACACGGAGAATTTGGAGCGTAACACAGTAGTGGAAGTGTGGGAAGACCTGCGCTTAGATGGTACTGGTGTTGATATCAAGGCTGGTGCTATTTTCCTACCCATAGAAAATTCTCCATTCCGTATAGGGGCATATATCCATACGCCTACCATGTACAACTTGCATTTAAAAGGCGCAAATGATATGACCATGGCTAATGCGCAGGACAAGGTGGACAAAGGTCAGAGCTCAGTTTATGATTTCAAAGTATATACACCTTGGAAGTTTGGTCTGAGTCTGGGCCATACCATTGGCAGAGAGCTGGCCTTGGGTGCAACCTACGAGTATGCTGACTATGGCACAATTGATAATCGTGTGAACAACGGTGGTTATTATGATCCTGTAGATGGTGGTTATTATGATGACTCTTATAGTGATGGTGGCATGAACGACCATACCAAAGCAACCCTGAAAGGAGTGAGTACAGTAAAATTGGGCGCGGAATACAAACCGCATCCAAGTTGGGCTGTTCGTCTGGGGTATAACTATTTGAGTCCGATGTTTAGCAAAGATGGCTACCGTGACGGAAGTATTTCTTCGCCAGGAAGCGCATACGCCACCTCAACCGACTACACCAACTGGGAAAGTACCAACCGAATCACGTGCGGATTAGGTTACTCTGTCAAGAAGTTCTTTGTAGACTTGGCCTATCAGTATACGCAGACCAATGGCGATTTTTATCCATTCATGAGTTACTATTCTAAAACAAATAAGCAAGAAGACTGTATCGCAGATGCGGTAAGCGTTAGCAACAAGCGCCATCAGTTGCTGCTCACATTGGGCTATCGCTTCTGATACAAGCAATTATTTATATAGCAAGAAGGGCTCAACTTATTACAGTTGAGCCCTTCTTGGTACAGGTAGGTTGAGGTAGGGTGGCCCAATTGATATCAGGCCCATGGGCAAGTATGTCGTACTTGCCCAGCAATGTCATACCTACTTTTGGATGTTAGGTTGTTCCAAGCCATAACCTTTCTTCTTGTCAAGGGCTTTCAACAGGAATCCCAAGACAAGGGCAATCACGCCCAAGGAGGCGAATACCAACATAGGTACGGTGTAGTTGTACTTCAGTGGGTCGGTAACACCAGGGTTGGATGAACGCAACACAGAACCAATGATCATGGGGAAGGCATAGAGACCGATGTTCTGAATCCAGAAAATCAATGCGTATGCCGACCCAATGAGTTTGTCATCAATCAGCTTTGGAACAGAAGGCCATAGCGCAGCCGGAACCAATGAGAACGAAATACCTAACAAGATGATGGCGGCGTAGGTGATGATAACGCTTTGTGTAGCCGGTACGACGAACGCAAACACAAGGTGACATATCACCATGAGCATGGCGCCTAAGATGAGCATGGATGCTCCTTTGCCTTTGCGGTCGAGGAAATTGCCCAGGAAAGGAGTGACGGCAGCGGCACCTAATGGAAATACAAAGAACACCATACCTGCTTGTTCGGCCGTAAAGTTAAGGTTGCATTGCAACATGTTGATGGCGTATTTTTGGAAAGGGAAGATGGCTGAATAGTAAAGTACGCAGAGTAGCGCCACAATCCAGAACATTTTCAGTGATAATATTTTTCCAATATCCGACACTTTGAATGGATCGTCTTTCTCTTCTTCCACGCCTTGTGCATCCAACTTCTTGTCCATGAAACCATAAACAATGAAGCATATCAAACCAATAATCAACAAAAGAAGTTCGTAGGCGACAGGCCGTGAAACGTCTATTGGATGAATAGAGGCGATGGCTGGCGATGCAATGACTACCACGGCGACACCCACACGGGCAATTGCCATTTCGATGCCCATGGCCAACGCCATTTCTTTACCCTTAAACCACTTCACAATACCACGCGAAACCGTGATACCAGCCATTTCGGCACCACAACCAAAAATCATGAATCCGATGGCTGATAGCTTGGCTGAGGCTGGCATACCATCATAAAATGGTGTAACATTCCAGGCCGAGAGCGGCAGGTTCAAATTGTTGTCAAACCATACTTTCAGACTGCTTGCTTCGAAACCTTCTGTCAGCGCGTAATAGTTGATGGAAGCACCAACCACCATGACGACACCTGAAAGGATGGCTGTGAAGCGTACACCCATCTTATCCAGGATGATACCTGCGAAAATAAGGAAGAATACAAATACGTTCAAGAATGGTTCAGAGCCCGCAAAATGACCGTAGGCAATAGGATCCCAGCCGTGTTGTGTCTGTAAAAATTCTTGTAAAGGCGACAGAATGTCAACGAAGATATAGGCAAAGAACATTGCCGATGCCAGTAATACCAGGGCTGTCCAACGCCATGCTGGAGAGTCGCTCAGTTTCTTTTGAAATGTTTCAACCATTACAGTAAGTTTTTTAAGTTATTGAGTTTTTTAGTTTATTTTTAGTTGACGGGTGGCACAGGGGCATTATTTCTTCAGCCAGCGGTCTAACCAGTTGAAGAAAGTGCGCTGCCAAAGAATGCCGTTTTGCGGTTTCAGCACCCAGTGGTTCTCATCGGGGAAGATGAGTAGTTCGGCTGGAATGCCGCGCAAACGGGCAGCATTGAAAGCTCCCATGCCCTGATTGGCGTTGATACGATAATCCTTTTCACCATGAATGCAGAGGATAGGTGTGTCCCATTTGTCAACAAACTGATGTGGACTGTTTTGGTATGTGCGCTTTGCATTGGCTGTTTGGTCTTTGTTCCAGTAGGCATCTTCGTATTCCCAGTTGGAGAACCAGGCCTCTTCGGTGTCAGTGTACATGCTCTCGAGGTTGAATGCACCGTCGTGAGAGATGAAACATTTGAATCGTTTGTCATGATGACCGGCAAGATAATAAACCGAGAATCCACCGAAAGAGGCACCAACAGCTCCCAATCGGTCTTTGTCAACGTATGGAAGATTGTTTGCTGCGTCGTCGATAGCCGATAGGTAATCGTTCATGCATTGTCCTGTCCAATCGCCAGAAATCTCTTCGTTCCATGCCGAACCGAAGCCCGGAAGCCCTCGACGGTTGGGTGCAACAACGATATATCCGTGTGCTGCCATGATTTGTAAGTTCCATCTATAGCTCCAGAACTGACTGACTGGGCTTTGCGGACCACCTTCACAGAACAGCAGAGTAGGGTATTTCTTGTTGGCATCAAAGTGTGGAGGAAGAACAATCCAGCTGAGCATATCCTTGCCATCAGTTGTCTTTGTCCAACGCTCTTCAACTTTTCCAATGGACAATTGATCAAAGATATGCTTGTTTTCATCCGTTATTTGTGTCACCTGTGAACGTTTCTCTTTTTTTGAAGGAGTGAGAACAAACAAATCATCTGGATGTGACATCGAGTGGCGCGTAACGAGTAGCTGTCCCCTACGGCCCAACAGTTGTAGGCTACCGTAGTCGTATTGTCCATCAGTGAGTTGCTTGATTTGGCCTTTCAGGTTGGTTTGATAGACATGCGTCTTGCCATGCCATACACCAATGAAGTAGAATGTGTTGTTGTCATTGCCCCAGCAATATGCGTCAACATTGCTGTCAAACTGTTCGGTGACATAGTTTTTCGTTCCATCGGCAAGGGTATAGACGCACAATCGGTTGCGGTCGCTCTCATAACCATTGCGCGCCATGCTCTGCCAAGCGATGTATTTGCCGTTGGAAGAGAACTGAGGATTGGTGTCGTAACCTACATTCATGTCGCCAGGTTGATGATTCACCGCTTGATTCTTCATCGATTTTGTGGCATCGATGGCAGGTTCTTTGTAGCCAGATGGCTTGCAAAGGTTTTTGGTTTTGCGTGTAGCAACATCATATAAGTAGATGTCTGTATCGGTGGAAATGGCGTATTGCACGCCTTCTTTTTTACGACAAGTGTAGGCAATGGACTTAGAATCAGGACTCCAAGCAAGTTGTTCAGTTCCTCCGAAAGGGGCGGTTGGGCACTCGAAAGGCTCGTCTTGCAAAATGTCTACACCTTCATTGATGCTTGAACCGTCAAAGTCTGCCACGAAAGGGTGTGCGATTGTTTCAACATAGTGGTCCCAATGGCGATAGTTCATGTCAGTAGCAAGTCTACCTGTAGCCAATGGTAGGTCGGCAGGATTGGCTTGGATGGTGCCATGATAGGGAAGTGACTTGATGAGGATGACTTTTCTTTCGTCTGGTGAAAACTTGAATCCCTCAATGTCCACGCTGCTGTTTGTGAGTTGTTTTCGGTCACTTCCGTCGGCATTCATTGACCAAAGCTGGCCTCCTGTGATGAAAGCGATTCGTTGTCCCTGCTCAATCCATGCGCCATCTGTTTCGCTTTGCTGTCCTGTTGTGAGCTGACGTTTGTTTTTTCCGTCTGCGTCCATGACGAACAGCATCTGCTGACTTTTGTTTTGTTTCACACTGTAGTAGCCTACTTGGTAGACAACTTGTTTGCCATCTGGTGAAGCTGTGGCACCACCAATGCGTCCCATGGCCCATAAGGCTTCTGGTGTCATGAGGTCACTGCCCACTTTGAATGTTGCGTTTTGATCTTTCACGGTGTTCTGTGCATTTGCAAAACTGCCGCCAAAGATGAGGGCGACAGTTGCTAAAAGGAGTGTTGTTTTTTTCATCCTTATTATAGTTTACGTTTTTTTCTTTCGAGTTCTTCTCTTTTGCGTTGCATGGCTTGCTGTTGTTCCTGCATGGCTTGCAAACGAGCCGCCATGCCACTTAGCTTCTTCGGGTTTGCTTTATTCTCTTCATATCTTGCTTCGAGAATCTTAAGCAGCTTCTCATCGTTGGTCGTCTTACGCAAAGTCCACATGATGGCGGCACTGAAGAATAGTGAAACAAAGTAATAGAAGTTAAGACCTGATGAGTAGTCGTTGAACATGAAGAAGAACATCACCGGCATGAGATACATCATCCATTGCATCATCTTCATTTGTTCAGCTTGCTGTCCCACCATCTGATCGCGCTGCTGACGCATGGTCATCCAGCTATAGAGCACGTTGGACACGCAGAACAGAATACAGGTGAGTGACAGGTGGTCACCAATGAGCCAGATGTTTCTGTTCCATTCAATTACTGGATCGTATGTACTCAAGTCGTTAATCCAAAGGAAACTTTCACCACGTAGTTGAATAGCGTTTGGCACAAAGTTGAACATCGCAATCCAAATAGGCATCTGAATGAGCATCGGGAGGCAGCCCGAAAGCGGACTCACGCCATATTTAGAATATTCTGCCATCATGGCTTGCTGCTTCTGCATCTGGTCTTCAGGCTTGTTGTATTGAGCCGTTGCAGCGTCAAGTTTTGGTTTTAAGACACGCATCTTGGCCGAACTCATGTAGCTCTTCTTAACCATTGGGAAGGTAATAACCTTTAATAATAAGGTGATTAAGATGAGTACTACGCCCATGGGGAACCATTTGGACAGCCAATCGAATACATAGATAGTAAACCAACGGTTGATAATGCGGAACAATGGCCAACCAAGATATACCAATCTCTGCAATTCGAGGTCTTTATTGAAAGTACTCTGTTGCTCAACTCGGTTGAGTAAACGGAAATCGTTTGGGCCGAAATAGAATTCAAATTCAGATGGTGTTTGCCCAGTTGGGTCAAAGAACGTCTTCAATTTCGCCTCATACTCTTTCAAGAAACCACTGCCTTTCTGCTGAGGAATGCTGGTTAACAAGGCACCAGTATTAAAGTCGTGCTTGGCTATCATCACAGCTGAGAAGAACTGGTTCTTGAAAGCAACCCAGTCAATCTTCTTGTCGATTTGCTCATCTACTTTCTCTGAAGTTTCACTGAGCTTGTCTGTGCCACCATCTGCCTTGTGATAGGTAAGCGTTGAATATCGATTCTCAAACGTAAAACCCTTCTCCTGTTGTCTGCATTTGTCTTTCCAGTTCACGTTCATGACTTTCGTATCTGGCGCAAAAAGACCGTTCATGCCCATCACTTGCATGGACATGTGTAGGAGATAGTTTGGTCCTAATCTATAAGTCAGCACCATAGATTTCCCCTGACCCGCATTGGCTGTGAGCGTAACGGTTGAGTCTGTCTGTGCCGAAGGTTGGAAAAAAAGGTCTTGAGTAGCGATGTTAGCGTCTTTGGTGGATAGGGTGAAGTTCAATTGATGAACCTTTTCATCCAGCAACGTTACATCTTTATTTCCTTCTCTGTCTTCGAATCCCTTAATTACAGCTTTGGTGACTGTTCCTCCTTTGGTGTTCAAAGTGAGTTGCAGTTTCTCGTTTTTCAAAACAATATCCTGGGCTTCACCTTGCAAGGCTTCATGGAAGAGAGCCGTGGTGTCAGCTTCTTGCTTGGCTTTCTGTTCAGCCAAATGTTTGGCTTCTGCATTCTTTTTGTTGGTTTCTGCCTTTTGCTTCATGACCGCAGCAATGGAGTCTTGGCGCATCATTTCTGCCTTTTGTTCGGAAGAGGGTTGCGACCACCAGCTGAACCCAATCAGCAGCAGACCCATCAGCACGAGTCCGGTAATAGTATTTTTATCCATTTCTTGATTATTTCTTCTGTTTTTGAATAGCCATCTTGATGAAATCGACGAACAAAGGGTGTGGGTTGAGCACTGTACTTTGATACTCTGGGTGGAACTGTGTACCGATGTACCACTTCAAACCAGGTATTTCTACCACTTCAACGAGGTTACTTTCAGGATTCTTTCCTACGCACATCATGCCCGCCTTCTCGAATTCTTTGAGGAAAGCGGTGTTGAATTCGAAACGGTGACGGTGACGTTCTTGTATGAATTCCTGTCGGTAGATGTTGAACACGCGTGAATCTTGTTTCAGTTGACATTCGTAAGAACCTAGACGCATTGTACCTCCCATGTCGGTAATGTTCTTCTGTTCCTCCATGATGTCGATGACGTTATGCTCTGTCTTTTCATCCATCTCTCTACTGTTGGCATCAGGATAACCCAGTACATTGCGCGCAAATTCTATCACCATCATCTGCATACCCAGACAAATGCCAAAGGTAGGGATGTCGTGTGTGCGTGTATAATGAGCCGCAACCAGCTTACCTTCTATGCCGCGCTGCCCGAATCCAGGAGAAATCATGATGCCATCTTGCCCTTTCAACATTTCTGCGACGTTGTCTTCAGTAATCTTTTCCGAGTTGATGAACGTCAATACAGTCTTGTGGTCGTTATAGGTGCCAGCCTGTGAAAGGCTCTCTCGAATGCTCTTATATGCATCTTGAAGGTCGTATTTACCAACCAAGCCGATGTGAACCTCTTCCTTCGCTCTGTTTCTTCGCTCCAGAAAACTCTTCCATGGCCCAAGGGTTGGTGTTTCTTTCACTTCCAATCCCATCTTTTTAAGAATGGCTACATCCAGACCTTGGTTCTGCATGTTCACTGGAACTTCGTAGATACTTGGCAAATCCTCGCTCTGAATCACACAATCAAAATCGACATTGCAGAACGAAGCCACCTTATGTAAAACATCATCCTTCAAGTGTTTCTCTGTGCGCAGCACCAGTACGTCGGGTTGTATACCAATGCTTTGCAGTTCTTTCACGCTGTGCTGTGTCGGTTTGGTCTTCAATTCTCCCGCAGCTTTCAAGTAAGGAACGTATGTGAGGTGTACGCTCAAGGCGTTCTTACCCAGTTCCCATTTTAATTGACGGATAGCTTCCAGGAAGGGTGTTGATTCGATATCGCCCACTGTACCGCCAATCTCCGTGATGACAAAGTCATAATGATACTTCTGTCCCAACAGCTTCACGTTGCGTTTGATTTCGTCTGTGATGTGCGGAACCACCTGAATGGTTTTACCAAGATAGTCGCCTCGCCGTTCTTTGTCAATCACCGCCTTGTAGATACGACCGGTTGTCAGCGAGTTAGCCTTGGTGGTTTGTATGCCAGTAAAGCGCTCGTAGTGGCCTAAGTCCAAATCAGTTTCCATTCCATCGGTCGTTACATAGCACTCTCCATGTTCGTAAGGGTTGAGTGTACCGGGGTCGATATTGATGTAAGGGTCAAATTTTTGAATGGTAATGTTGTAACCTCTTGCTTGTAAAAGCTTACCAATAGAGGATGAAATGATACCTTTACCAAGTGATGAGACTACACCACCCGTAACGAATATATACTTTGTTTCAGCCACGATATGATATTTTATTTGTTAAATGTCACAAAAATACAAGTTGCAAAGTTAGCATAAAATTGCGAAACAAACAAGCAACTGTCATTTTTTATTATTACCTTTGCACCCATACAAAACAATTCATAAAATGAAATTTAAAAGCACAGCGTTATTGTTCTTGTCAGCTCTTGCCATGAATGCTTATGGGCAGAGTTTTCGTGACGTTATACACCACCCTGTGGATACCGTTGCTCCTATCGTAAAAACGTATACAGATTCTCTGAAAAACTATAAGATGCAGCTTGATTCGCTGCAAAAGGTCAATGCGTCATTGAACAGTTTGCTCAATGACAAGAATGGCAAATACTCGAGATTGTTTTTGCCTATGACGTTTTATCATAACATCAGTCACAATCAGTTCCGACTGTCAGAAGACCCAGTCACCAACTCTATGTTCAACGAAACGCTGGAGAGGGCTTTGCTCCGCGTTTATCTGAAGCGTCCTGATCTCGTTCGGAACACGCAGACACGTCTCAATGCGCAGGGCCAGGTCTCAACAAGTCAAGATGCAACCATCAAGACGAAGACCGCCATCGTAGAAAAAGTGGCTCCTAAACCCACTGAAGCTTTACCTGTTCCTGTAGACGTAGTCATCAAAAAGCCTAATTTCTGGAAGTTCTCCGGTGATGGCTATCTTCAATTCCTGCAAAACTACGTATCGGGCAACTGGTACAAGGCCGGCGAGAGCAACTATTCGATGCTGGGAACAGTGACGCTGAATGCCAATTACAACAATAAGCAGAAAGTGAAATGGGATAATAAACTGGAGATGAAATTAGGATTCCAAACCTCCAAGAGTGATACCCTGCACGCGCTTAAAACACATACTGACGATATCAGATACACGAGCAACTTTGGCCTGCAAGCTACCAAGAGATGGTACTATTCCTTGCAACTTATTGCCAACACTCAGTTCATGCGTGGTTTTCGTAATAACGACGAGCGCGTGTACTCCGATTTTCTCTCTCCGTTGAACGTTGAATTATCCCTGGGTATGCGATACAATGTCGACTGGTTTAAGGGCAAACTTAGGGGAAATGTCAACATAGCTCCTTTGGCCTACCATTATCGGTATGTGGGACGCGCCGACTTGGTAACAAGATTTGGTATCGAAAAAGGTAAACATTCTGTAGACGACTATGGTTCGAGTATGAACATTGATCTCACCTGGAAGTTCTCTGATATGGTTCGATGGAAAACTCGTTTGTACGGCTACACCTCCTACAAACGAACCGAAATGGAGTGGGAGAATACGCTCTCGGTGCAGTTCACCAAGTACCTCTCCACCAACTTGTACGTATATCCAAGATTTGACGACAGTCGTAAGCGCGACGATCACCATGGATATTTCATGTACAAGGAATATCTGTCTGTTGGACTTTCTTATTCTTTCTGATTCGAAAGAACTCTCCATCGAATGGGTTAGCGCCTTTCAGTTGATTTCAGAGCTTTCGCAAAAGCGAAGCTGTTCTTGAGAAGACCTGAGGCGATAACCTAATGTGTTGCTTTCCACCAGCCTGTTTGCTGCAATCCTCGCGATGGTGCAACATGCAGGGTTGGGTCGGAAATGGTAATTCCGCTGAAGTTTTTAATCTTGATAAACTTGGGTTTTTCGTAGGGATAGATATACGAATAGATTGAATCCGTCACGCTTTTGCTGCGGACAACTTTGGCCAATTGGGCTTTGAACGTTGCTTTCATTCTTTCGTCTTGGCACAGTTTGTCCACATAATCGCCCAAATCAAAGAAGATGTTTGGTTTGAAACCATCCAGTACTTGGATGCTGTCTCGTTGTTTGTCGTCTAAGGTATAGGCGGCATTGATGTCTCGCATGATGTTGGCCAGCCCATTTACTTCACGACAATCAATCACGGCAATGGCTCCAGAGGCCACCTTATAGTTTGAATAAAACTCATGAAACTTGTTTACTGCCGTGGCATAGTTGGGTATTGGTGTGGCTAAACTGGCCCACATGGAAGCGTAAGGCATGCCGATTGCAATGACTTCTGAGGTCGATCCAATTAAGAAGTTACATACATCTTTCAGCATGTAAGCCGTTTCTATGTTGGCCATGTAACAGTCGTCAAACAAGATATACTGCATTTTAGTACCCGTTTGGGCAATACCCTCGGCCAGCACTTCGATGTCTGTCGCATAGTTTTCAAGGTCGTTCACGCTGCCAAAAAAGCGTGTTCGTTCCCATTGGGACACGCGTTGCCGCGTCATGAAGTTGTATTTCTTCGCCTGATATGGGTAGTCCTTCCAGTTGGCCTTGTAGGTCCAACCCGTCCCATGACACCCAATAATCATGGCATAGTTCAAGGCTTCAGCAGCCGACTTGGTATCGTTGATGATTTCTGCGATACCGCTTGCCGTTGTGTATGCATTTCCCGAATAGGTCTTGATGGGTTGGTGTACAAACTCCTTGTTCTCATACTTCACCTCGTACAATTCCGATTCAGTGGCCGATTTGCTGAGGAAAACCACCAATCGTGAGCCTTTCAACCCTTTCTTGGCTTTTATTCCCGACTCAATGCTGTCCAGGTTTTCCTTGAAAATATTATACAGCCCGCTGAAATTCGAATCGCCTGACCAAGGCATGTAAACCAGTATGGTCTGCTTATTAAAGTCGTCAACGTTTACAGGCTCATCCTCGCTGCATGAAGAGAGTATCATCGTGCAGGCCAGAATCACCCACCAAAACAATCGTTTCCTGCTATTCATCATCATGCTTTATTCTTCAATTCTGTTATTGATTGGCGCAACGAGGCTATTTTCTCCTCCGAGTCGCTCTGTTTCTTACGCTCCAGTGCCACGACAGCTTCCGGTGCATTGGCCACGAACTTCTCGTTAGCGAGCTTTTTCTTGATGCCAGCCAAGAACCCTTCAAGATGTTTGAGCTGATCTTCCTGCTTTTTGAGTTCGGCCGCTACGTCAATCAAGTTGCCCACCGGCACGGCAAATTCATCGGTACCCACCATGAACAAGGCTGCGTCTGCCGGCTTTTCTTCTGTCACCTCAATGCCTTTCAGGTTGGCCATCTTGGTGATGATGTCGTTATAGATCGCATGGTTGTTGTCGGAGATGGCAATAAGCTCTAGTTCGTCCTTAGGTGAAATGTTCTTTTGGTTGCGTACGGTACGCACGCCACTCACGATTTGTTTTACCTTTTCGATGTCTTCTGTCAGCGTCCTATCAGCGTCTGTAGGCTCTGCAATTTGCAACTTCTCGCGCATAATCGATGCTCCTTCAGCGCGTGTGTACAGGTGTTGCCACAGTTCTTCGGTGATGAATGGCATGAAAGGATGTAGCATCTTGAGCAGCACATCAAAGTATTTCAAGGTTTCTTCGTATGTCGTTCGGTCAACGGGGGAGCCGTAGGCCGGCTTGACCATTTCCAGATACCAACTTGAAAACTCGTCCCAGAACAGGCGATACACCACCATGAGGGCTTCAGAGATACGATATTTAGCAAACAGGTCGTTCACTTCTTCGTTCGTGGTGCGCAGTTTTGCCTCAAACCAGGCTGTCGCCAGTTTGCAGGCATTGGGCTGTTCGCCGTCAACCACTTCCCATCCTTTTACTAATCGGAAGGCATTCCAAATCTTATTGTTGAAGTTGCGACCTTGCTCGCACAGGCTTTCGTCGAAGAGGATGTCGTTGCCCGCCGGCGCACTGAGCATCATACCCATGCGCACACCGTCGGCACCGTATTGGTCTATCAGTGAGATGGGGTCGGGAGAGTTACCGAGACTCTTGCTCATCTTACGCCCCAGTTTGTCACGAACAATGCCCGTGAAGTACACATGCTTGAAAGGCATCTGCCCTTTATACTCGTATCCGGCCATAATCATGCGTGCCACCCAGAAGAAGATGATATCGGGTCCGGTAATCAGGTCAGCCGTGGGGTAGTAGTAGTTGATTTCCTCGTTGTCGGGATGGTTGATGCCATCAAAGAGCGAGATAGGCCACAGCCACGAGGAGAACCAGGTGTCCAGACAGTCGCTGTCTTGCTCCAGCTGCTCCATGGTCAGCGCATTGTCCTTCTTTCGGGCCAGCTCAAGCGCTTCTTCCGCACTCTTGGCCACCACAACCTCTTGCTTGCCGTTTACCGTGAAGTAATAGGCTGGTATGCGGTGTCCCCACCATAGCTGACGGCTGATGCACCAATCCTTGATGTTCTCCAGCCAGTGGCGGTAGGTGTTCTTATACTTTGAGGGATAAAATTGTATGTCATCGTCCATCACCGGCTGCAAGGCCAGGTCGGCAAAGTGCTGCATTTTGAGGAACCACTGTGTGGACAGCTTCGGCTCAATGGGCACATGGGTGCGTTCGGAATAACCCACCTTGTTGTCATAGTCTTCCACCTTTTCCATCAATCCCGCTTTCTCCAGGTCTTTGGCTATTTGCTTGCGCACCTCCATGCGGTCCATGCCCACATACAGTCCAGCCTCCTCGGAGAGGGTACCGTTGTCGTTGAAGATGTCAATGGTTTGCAGTCCGTGTTTCAATCCCAAGGCATGGTCGTTGATGTCGTGCGCCGGTGTCACCTTGAGGCAGCCCGTTCCGAACTCGATATCTACGTAGTCGTCCTCGATGACCGGAATCTCCCTGCCTACGAGTGGCACGATGACGTGCTTGCCCCTCAGCCATTGTTTTTTGGGGTCGTTGGGGTTGATGCACATAGCCGTGTCACCCATGATGGTTTCTGGACGCGTGGTGGCCACAATGGCATACTTGCCGGGTTCTTCCACAACGTTGTAGCGCAGGTAATACAGTTTGGAATGTTCGTCTTTGTAAATCACCTCCTCGTCACTGAGGGCCGTCTGAGCCTGCGGATCCCAGTTCACCATGCGCACGCCGCGGTAGATGAGCCCCTTGTTGTAAAGGTCACAGAATACCTTGATGACGCTCTCCGAACGCTTCTCGTCCATGGTGAACGCCGTGCGATCCCAGTCGCAAGAAGCACCGAGGCGACGCAATTGCTTCAGGATGATGCCGCCGTGTTCGTGTGTCCAGTCCCATGCATGCTTCAAAAACTCATCTCTTGAAAGGTCAGTCTTGCTGATGCCCTGTTCTTTGAGACGTGCCACCACTTTGGCTTCTGTGGCAATCGACGCATGGTCTGTACCCGGTACCCAGCAGGCATTCTTGCCTTCCATGCGGGCGCGGCGCACCAAGATATCTTGAATGGTATTGTTGAGCATGTGCCCCATGTGCAAAACGCCAGTGACGTTGGGTGGAGGTATGACAACCGTATAAGGTTCGCGTCCGTCGGGTTTTGAACTGAAAAGTTTGTGGTTCAGCCAATACTCATACCATTTTGATTCCACTTCTTTGGGATCATACTTACTTGCTAATTCCATTTGATGTATTTCTGCTTAAATAATAAATTCGTATAAATCGTTGCAAAATTACGAAAATTCAATTGAAAATGATTACTTTTGCCGTAATAAAATACACCTATATGCACACGAAAGAAGAAAAACTGGCGGCTTTTAGTCGTTTGCTCGACGTCCAAGAGCGATTGCGAAAAGAGTGTCCTTGGGACAGAAAACAGACCAATGAGAGCCTCAGACCCAATACGATTGAAGAGGTTTACGAACTTTGCGACGCGCTTTTGAACGACGATAAGAAAAACATTTGCAAGGAGTTGGGCGATGTTATGGAGCATGTGCTGTTCTATTCTATCTTAGGAGAGGAGACACGCGACTTCGATTTGGCAGATGTATGCAACAAGCAGGCCGACAAGCTGATGTTTCGCCATCCGTTTATCGACTGGACAGGATGGGAGGGTGATCCCAAACAGGGAAGAACGATCGAAGGTAACGCACCGACCGACAACCCCAAAACGGAGCAACAGGTGGAACAAACCTGGGAGCAAATCAAGCAAAAGGAGAAAGATGGAAACAAAACAGTGCTATCGGGTGTGCCTGATTCGCTGCCATCACTTATCAAGGCTTACCGCATTCAGGACAAAGCCCGCAACGTAGGGTTCGACTGGAAACAGCGTGAAGACGTATGGGATAAGGTGCGTGAGGAGTTGAAGGAGTTGGAGGTGGAATTGAATCAGCATAGTCAAGAGAAGGCAACGAGTGAACTTGGTGATTTTCTCTTCTCCGTCATCAACGCCGCACGCTTGTATCATCTGAATCCAGAGAATGCTTTGGAGATGACTAACCAGAAGTTTATTCGTCGTTTCAACTATGTGGAACAGCAAACGTTAAAGAAAGAAAAGCAACTGACTGATATGACGTTGGAGGAAATGGATAAACTATGGGTTGAAGCAAAGATGATGGAAAGGAAAGCAACCCATGAGGCTAACAATAGCGCATGCGATGTGGCTGCAAATGAAAGTCATTGAGTTTGCACTCCAAAGTCATTGAGTTTAGGCCTCAAAGTCATTGAGTTTGGTGGCCAATAGCATAGGAATTGCAATGTCGAAGAAATCACTTTTTTGTTAATTCGTACAACAGGTTGGAAATCAAAGAAATAGAACATATTAAAACAGATTATCATGAAAAAGAGTATGAAAGGCTTAGTGGTTGTGGTTTTAACCGCATTTTTAGTGATGGGATGTGTTGACCGTAAGCCCAAGCAAGTTGCAGATAATAACGATGCCACTGTGGAAGAAACCAATAACGATTCTACCGTATATGGCGTATGCGGAGACGGTACGGCGATGCACACGCTGCAAATCATATCAGATGCCGGCGATACGCTGATGTATATGTTGAACTCAGATGGCGATGTTATCTCTGATGTTCAGGGAGGTTTGATGGTAGGTGACCGACTGGCCATCGTAGGTGTTCAGGCCAACGGTGAAAGAGTGGCTCAGAAAGTTATCAATCTCACCACGCTCTTGGGCAAGTGGTCGAGCCTGGACAAGAACTTTGAGATACAAGAGGGTGGAGGTGTGCAGTCGTTCGTCAAGGCTGAGAGCAATCCTTGGACATCCTGGAAGATTCTCAACGGTAAATTGTTGCTGAATAAAGACACCTTCAGTGTGAACACCTTGGGCGCCGACAGCCTTTATCTGGAGAACAACGAGGGCATCTTTGTCTACAGAAGACAACAGTAATTCAAGGCATTGGAACCTTTCAGAATACATATTTTAGGTTGTGGCAGTGCGTTGCCTACGCTCAAACACAACGCCTCTTCGCAAGTGGTCGACATACGTGGGAAGCTTTTCATGATCGACTGTGGCGAAGGTACACAAGTGCAGTTGCGCCGTTCCAGAGTGAGCTTCACTAGAGTTCAAGCGGTGTTTATCAGTCACCTTCACGGCGATCATTGTCTGGGACTTATCGGTATGATTTCCACTTTCGGCATGTTGGGGCGTACGGCTACGCTGCATGTCTATGCGCCAGGCGAGTTTGAGCGGATGCTTCAGATGCAAATAGACATGTTTTGCAAGGGGCTTGAGTTTGAAGTGGTCTTTCATGCGGTTGACACAACCAAGCATCAGGTGATTTATGAGGATAAAAGTTTGACGGTAGCATCCATTCCTTTGGAGCATCGAGTGCCCTGTTGTGGGTTCCTGTTCCGAGAAAAACCGCTCTTGCCACACATCCGTCGGGATATGATTGATTGCTATCAAATCCCCATTTCACAAATCAACAACATCAAGAATGGTGCCGATTGGACCACGGAGGAGGGCGAGTTGGTGGAAAACAGTCGACTGACCTATCCGGCTGAGGCACCTCGTAGCTATGCCTATTGCAGTGACACGCGATATATCCCCACGCTCCACCAGTTGGTCAAGGGCGTGGATGTGTTGTACCATGAGTCGACCTACGATTCTGAACATGAGGCCCGCGCCAAGCTATATTATCACAGCACGGCGGCACAGGCTGCCCAGGTGGCTCTTGATGCGGGAGTGGGAAAATTGCTGTTGGGGCATTATAGCGCGCGGTATGATGATGAGAGCGTGATTCTGCGAGAAGCGCAGAAAATATTCCCAAACAGCTTTTTGACAGCCGAAGAAATGATTTTCGATGTTAAATAGGGTTAAATACACAATAATATTCAATGGTCATTCTTGAATATTACCTATAAATAACTATCTTTGCCTTGAAGTGAACACAAATGGTAAACATAATATGGTTAAAAAAATACTTTCTATAGCATTTGCTGCAGCATTGTTCATGGCGCATCCTTTGTCCATGCAAGCTGGTCAGTCAATGGAAATCATCGAGAATGATATTCAGAGTGTTTCCATTTCTGTCTCAGGATCTGTTTTGCATGTCAGTGGTGCTAATGGACAAGTATTGCAAGTATATAATGTAACGGGAGTTTGCTTAATGAGTGTCAAGGTTGACAGTCAGGACAAGCGATACGAACTCAATGTACCCAAGGGTTGTTACATTGTTAAGGTTGGTAAGACAGTTAGAAAGATTTCTATCAGATAGTTAGACTTTGAAAGTCTTCTTCAAATTTTCACTTCTCCTTCTTCTTATCTTCCAGTTGTGTTCATGCAAGAAGAAGGAGTTGAATCCGAACCAAGCTCTTCAATTAGAGGCGTTTTCCAATTTGAGGACGTCATCTTATACCATTCATCCTGGTAAAATACGTCAGCATCTTGATCAGTTGATGAAAGCTGATGTCGATTCCATGCAGCCCGACTATCGAACCCGAAGTTATTATGGTCAGCATGGCAGCTTCTTGTGGATAGACAGGCTGGGTGTTGATGCGCGTGCAGACACGTTATTGGCGTATCTGCGTACTGTTGATCAGATTGGGTTCTCACCTAAAAAGTTCTATGTCAAGGATATTGAGAATGATTTGAAACGGTTGCGCACACTCGACTTTGATACAGCCAGCAACACCATCAGCCATGTGATGGCTCGATTGGAATATCATCTCACCAAAGCTTATCTACGATACGTCAATGGTCAACAGTTTGGTTATACCAACCCATTTGCTCTGTTTAACAAGCTGGATGTTAGAAAGCGCGATTCTATCAATGTGGGTTATCGTGAACTTTTTGATCTTCCCATGCAGCGACCCACCAAAAACTTTTGGACCGAGGCCTTGCAGAAGATACGGCACGACAGCGTGGGCATCTACCTGCAAGCCATTCAACCGCATGGAAAGTTGTACGATGACTTGAAACAGCGGTTGCCCAAAGCGGTAGGTACTGCGGCCAGGCGCAAGGTGATTTGCAATTTGGAGCGTGCCAGGTGGCGACTGGATGACGAGCCTGACAAGCATGAAAAGTACGTCGTCATCAATTTACCTTCCATGCATCTCATGGCAAGAGATCATGACAGTACGCTGATTATGCGCGTTGGTATGGGTGCTTTGAGTACGAAGACACCACTGATAACCAGTAGAATCGTGCGTATGGACGTCAATCCACAGTGGGTCATGCCCAGAAGCATCATTGAAAAAAGCGTGGTTCCACAGGCGGGGAACAAAGATTATTTTGACGCTCGGCGATATTTCATTCGCGAACGAAAGACCGGAAAACGAATGGATGTCACGCAGGTGTCTGCTGACATGCTGAAAAGTGGCAATTATTTTGTCATACAAGAAGGTGGAAAGGGCAATGCCATGGGGCGCATCGTGTTCCGCTTTAAGAATAAATTCGCTATCTATCTGCACGATACGTCATCGAAGGGAGTCTTCGAAAGAGAATACCGAGGAGTTTCGCATGGCTGTATCCGACTGGAAAAACCTTTCGATTTTGCTGTGTTCTTATTGGATGAAAAGGACAAAAAGACGATAGAAAGAATTAGGTATTCGATGGAAGCTGATATCGATCCCACCTATGTGGATGATAATCCATCATCTGATAAGAATCAATCAGTGGAGGCCGACAGACTGGACAGGGCTAAGTTGATTAAATCAGTTCAAGTAAAACCGACGGTTCCCCTGTTCATCACCTATTATACTTTGTACCCAAACGAGAACCATGTGATGACAGAATATCCCGATGTCTATGGATTTGATTCGGTGATATACCGCCAGTTACTCAATTACTTGCCATAAGTGCGAATGGATAGACCATACGATGAACAGAACATAGCCGATTGCTTGGCCAAAAAGGAAACACAACGTCAGGCTTTCTCACAGGTTGTTCACCAATATAGTAAACCACTGTATTGGAAGATTCGTCGTATCGTTCTGACCCATGAAGATGCCAATGACGTGTTGCAGAATGCCTTTCTTAAGGCTTGGAACAATTTGGATGATTTTCGAAACAAATCAAAAATATCAACTTGGATTTACCGCATTGCCGTCAATGAGGCATTGGACTTCTTGAGAAAGAAAAACAACAATAGGGCGGTCAGTGCGGATGACGACCCTTCGGTGGCCAATATGCTGATGGCCGACGACTACTTTGATGGAGATGAGACACAGGCGCAGTTGCAAGAAGCGATAGCCCAGCTGCCGGAAGTGCAGCGTGTGGTGTTCAACCTGCGCTATTATGAAGAAATGAAATATGCCGAAATGAGTGAACTTCTCAACACGAGTGAAGGTGCGCTAAAAGCCAGTTATCATTTGGCAGTCAAGAAAATAACAGCCTATTTTAAGGGCCGGGATTAAACCTTTTGGTGAATTTTACGTCATATTAGTAAAGATAATAATTATGGTAAAAGAAGACAAATACATAGAGAACCGATTTGGAAAGGTACAACCTTTCAAGGCTCCACAGGGCTATTTGGATAACTTTGCCGATCAATTCATGGCTCAGTTGCCTGATCAAGCAGCCAAAACCGTGAAGACACAACACGCCGTTTGGTTCAGAATGCGTCCGGCAATGATTGCGGCAGCCAGCGTTTTGGCTGTTGCAATGACGGCTACTGTTTATTTCGCAAAGCCTTTTGCGGGTCAACGGGAGCAAGCGTTCACCACAGATCAGCAGACAGAAGGCAGCATGAGTGATGGCTCTGTTGAAGAAACTGCTTTTTACTCGATGATTGACAATGGCGACATCTACGCAATATTAGCTGATGAATAAGAAAGGAGCTGAACATGAAACACGTTTTATCCGTTATTTTTATCACCTTCTGTTTGTTGGTATCTTCCGCAACAGCTCAACCACAACGAGGGCAAAGGAGGTTTAATCCTCAGAAATTTCAAGCCGAACTGGAACAATTTATCACCACAGAAGTCGGACTGACCCCGCAAGAATCGGCTGCATTTTTCCCCGTATATCGGGACATGAGAAAAAAACAGATGACCTATTTTGCGGAAGGTCGTCGCTTTAGGCACCTGAATGTCACGGATGACAAAGCCTGTGAAGAAGCCATTCGGAAACATGCTGCCAACGAAGTTAAAATCAAGGAAATACAGCAGCAGTATCATCTTCAGTTCTTGACCATTCTGCCTGCCTGCAAAGTGTTTAAGATTATCCGTGCCGAAGAGAAGTTTCATCGCCAAATGATGAGGCGGGTGGCTATGTGTCGACAGCAGCAACAAAAAGTTAAAAAGTAACCTTTTCATGCATCGGTATTTCATTTGTTTCCGCTATGACGGAACAGCTTATCATGGATGGCAGGTGCAGCCCAATGGACACTCGGTGCAAGCTGAGTTGCAACAGGCCATGTCTGTCATTCTCAGAGAGCCCATCGTGACCGTAGGGGCCGGGCGGACAGATGCTGGTGTGCATGCTCGGAAGATGTTTGCACATTTTGATTTCGAAGCCGAGATAGACACTAACCAATTTACATACAAGCTCAATCGCCTGCTGCCGCGGGACATTTCGGTATTGAACGTCTTTCCCGTCAGCCAGGACATGCATGCGCGTTTCAGTGCTAAGTGGCGCACCTACCATTATTATATACACCTGTCGAAGAATCCATTTCTGCGCCATTATTCGTGTCAGTTGCCTTATCAGCTCGACTTTTCATTGATGAACGAAGCAGCGTCGCATCTGCTGAAGGTTGAAGATTTTGGTGCTTTCTGCAAAAGCAACACGGATGTAAAGACAACGTTGTGTCATGTAGTGCAGGCTGAGTGGGTGAAGGTTGGCGAAGATGCTTGGTATTTTGTTATCAAAGCCAATCGCTTTCTGCGCAATATGGTACGTGCTGTGGTGGGTACTTTAATAGAGGTGGGCCGACATCGCATGACGCTCGATGAGTTTGATGCCGTTGTACGGAGTGGAAACCGTACCAAAGCAGGCGAGAGCATGCCCGCCAATGCGTTGTTTTTAGAAGACGTTGAGTACTGATGGAGTGGTTGTTGCTTGCCTTCTTGTCGGCGTTACTGCTGGGCTTTTATGATGTTTTCAAGAAAAAAGCCTTGTCAGGAAATTCCGTCATCCCTGTATTATTTCTGAACACACTATTCTGTTCGTGCATTTTTTTGCCATTCATCATCCTGTCTGCAACGACCGGTGTGCTGGACAACACCATCTTCCATGTTTCTTCTGGAGGATGGGAAGCGCACCGATTCATCCTACTGAAGAGTTGTATCGTACTGTCTTCTTGGATATGTGGCTATTTTGCCATGAAGCATCTTCCGCTTACCATTGTTGGTCCCATAAATGCTTCACGTCCCGTGATGGTACTTGTCGGTGCCATGTTGGTGTTTGGTGAGGAGCTGAACTTATACCAGTGGATTGGCGTTTTGCTGGCCATTACGTCGTTCTACCTGCTGAGTAGGTCGGGCAAGAAAGAGGGAATAGACTTCAAACACAATCGCTGGTTGTTCATTTTGGTGCTTGCTGCACTGTTGGGAGCAGTGAGTGGTTTGTACGACAAGTATCTCATGGCACCGGTAACAGCTGGGGGAGTAGGGTTGGACAAGATGATGGTACAGGGTTGGTATAATGTTTACCAGTGTTTCATGATGGGAGTGGTCTTGTTACTGATATGGTATCCCACCCGTCACCGTACCACATCTTTTCATTGGTCGTGGTCGATAGTGGGCATCAGTGTTTTTCTTTGTATGGCCGACTTTGTCTATTTCTATGCCTTGAGTAAGCCAGAGGCCATGATTTCCATCGTCTCCATGGTGCGTAGAGGCAGTGTATTGGTAAGTTTCTTGTTTGGAGCCTTTGTCTTTCATGAGAAGAATCTCAAGGGAAAAGCGGTCGACTTGGCTTTGGTGTTATTGAGCATGGTGTTCTTGTTCCTGGGTAGTAAGTCGTAAATAAAATGTTTTTTTTCTGTCGTATGATTAGCTTTATCGGCTAAAAGTACTATATTTGCAATTAAATCGTAAGATTAAAAAGCATTTATGAGATATCACATTTTTCGAGGACTTGGTGTGGCAGTAGTGACCCCTTTTACGTTGGATGGCGCAGTAGATTATCCAGCGTTAAAACGACTGATTCGTTATCAATTGGATAGTGGCGTTGATTTCCTATGCATCTTGGCGACGACCGGTGAAACACCGTGTCTGACGTTGGATGAGAAAAATAAAATTACAGAGTTGGTTAAAGAGGAGAACAAGGGGCAGGTTCCAATCTTAAAGTATTGTGGAGGCAACAATACGGCAGCAGTGATTGAGGAGATGAAAGCCACAGACTGGACTGGAATCGACGGCATCTTGAGTATCTGTCCCTATTATAACAAACCTTCTCAAGAGGGATTGTATCAACATTTCAAGGCCATAGCTTCGGCCAGTCCGCTTCCTGTCGTGATGTACAATGTGCCGGGGCGCACGGGTGTCAACATGAAAGCCGAAACAACGGTTCGGTTGGCCCACGACTGTGAAAACATTGTTGGCATAAAAGAGGCAGCTGGAAGCCTCGAACAGGTGGATGAAATCATCAAGAGTAAACCAGATAGGTTTGACATCATCAGTGGGGACGATGCGCTGACGTTCTCCATGATAGCCAGTGGTGCGGCCGGTGTGATATCAGTTATTGGCAATGCTTTGCCAAGAGAATTCTCCAGAATGATTAGACTTGAGTTTCAAGGCGAATACGAAGCTGCGCGGAGAATACACCACATGTTTACCGAGCTGTACAGTCTTTTGTTCGTTGATGGTAACCCTGCCGGTGTCAAGGCTTTGCTCAACGACATGGGGTACATTGAGAATGTGTTGCGTTTGCCATTGGTACCCACAACGATTAAAACCAAAGAAAAGATGGCTGACATCTTGAAAGAGATAAGAATTTAAGGTACAGTAGGATTGTTGGATGAATGATTTGAATGTCATTAGATAGGCATGGAATAGGAAACATCTCTGACTGAAAGCATTCAAGATAAATGACAAGACTTTCGCACGTGCGAGTGAAGAGTAGAGTGGATGGATATCAATAAGATGAAAGGCGATTATGACCGCTATGAGGTGGCGCAAGCTGACACGCTGTTAAACTGGTTGTTGAATCATGTCACCAACCTAAGCAAGAGTAAAATCAAGGCGACGTTGGCTGGAAAAGGCATCATCGTGAATGGCAAGTGCATCACGCAGTTTGACTTTCCGCTTGAGGCAGGAATGAAAATTGCGGTGAGCAAGTCTAAAAAAAACATCAACTTCAAAAACCGCTATTTGAAGATTGTCTACGAAGATCGTTATTTGGTTGTGATTGAAAAGCACGTTGGTATCCTGTCCATGGCTGCGGGTCATTCTTCATTAAACGTGAAAAGGGTTCTTGATGATTATTTTAGAAACAGCAAACAGAAATGCACGGCACACGTAGTGCATCGCTTGGATCGAGAAACCAGTGGCCTGATGATTTACGCCAAGGATATGGCGACAGAACAAGAGCTGGAACACAACTGGCATGACATAGTGTACGATCGTCGTTATGTGGCGGTGGTATCCGGCGAAATGGAAGACGACGAAGGGGTTATTACGAGTTGGCTGAAAGATAATAAGGCGTATGTCACTTATTCCAGTCCGGTAGATAACGGTGGAAAGTTTGCCATTACCCATTTTCATACCTTAGATCGTACCACCGAACATTCGCTGGTAGAATATCGCTTGGAAACGGGACGAAAGAATCAGATACGCGTCCATTCTGCCGATATAGGGCATCCTGTATGTGGAGATCTCAAGTATGGCAATGGTGACAATCCCCTTGATCGGTTATGTCTGCATGCTTACATGCTCTGTTTTACCCATCCGGTGACACGTCGACCTATGGAATTTGAAACGCAAATCCCTCCAGCTTTCAGGAAGTTATTTAAATAAACGAATGAGTATTTGCTATTTGAAAATCTTGTAGCAAACGCAAGTATGAACATGTTTTTAGAGTAATTGATTCAATGAGTTCTAACTTTTCTTTGTATATCTTTTGCGTAGTCTTAGTAGCTTTGGCCATCTTTTTTATTAAAAAAGTGACCGGTTGCTTATTCAAAACTATCTTATTCTTGATTTTACTAGCTGTGCTCGTCTATGTTGCGCGCGCCCTTGAGGTGCTTTAGATATTCCAGGTGAGCGTTTTAATCCAAAGTAGACATCGTACATGGGTGTGGTGCGTTGGGATATCTTAATAAATATTAAAGCTATTGACGTGTATGATAATATTCTATATATTTGCAATGTGAGCTAAATGCTCATGCAAGTTGTTTTCATGTTAGCCGATAGTTACGTATAAACTACTTTGCAAAACGCATAAAAAAACAATTTTAAAAGATTCGTGTAATCCTAATAATAGCATATCATCTCGTTATGACAAATTGTGAATAGTGGTTTTTAGGAAATTTATTTTCATACTCTTTAATAGGTACGAAGAGCATTCTAAAATGTCAAGCGAGATACAAACTGACCTTATTCTTCAATAGGGTTTAACGGAGGGTCGGTGGAGTGGAGCTGATATCATATCAAAGCTCCACTTTTTGTGTAAGATAAGAATTAGTAAATTCTTGACGCTTGTTGTAGTGAAGGACTATTTGTTTTGCTGGAATATTTTTCAATGTTCAGCAAAAAAAATATTTTTATTTGTATGGTGTTTTGAAAAAAATAGCTACTTTTGCGGACTATTTGAATAATTATTATCAATTAACAACAACATTTTTTTATTTATGAACACAAAATTACATTTATTTTGCGCAATCATTCTATGTTTTACAATTGGGTGGAATACCGCACTCGCAGCCGATAACGGTATGAACATTCAGAAGACAACAAACAAGGAGGTAAAAGCTGATACTGAAAATATCGCCTACGATGCAGTGGCGACTCGCTCAACAACGAACAGTAACGAAATACCAGAATTCGAGTTATCATTAGCGAGACTTTTATTGGGCCATGCAGGAGTGGGATATCCAAAGCCAAAATCCAAAAGTCGTATTGCCTTAAAAAATATCTGCGAGGCACCCCAAAAATACACAAAGGAACAATTCTTGAAGGCCAGAAAAGACTACCTTAATGATACAGATGTAGAAATGCCAGTGAACGGTAAACGTTACACCATAAAGTTCTATGGTATTGGACAAGATATATTTTTGCTTGACTATTCTGGTGGTAAGGTGTCTACGAGTAAAGTTGCATTGGGCCAGGTGCCCAATGAGTCGGCATGCTTCACGGCGCGTGTCTTGTCGAATGGAAAAGTTGCTTTCGAAACTGTTGATAAAAAGTGGTTGGGTTATCCTATAAAAATGCCAGCTCCCGATTGGCTTAAAGATTATGCGCCTAATGGTGTGACCAACAAACTGGATGAGTCTATCAACGGACTTGAATTGCAAAAGGCTGGTCAAGCAGAACATGTTAAATTCGAAAATCCGCTTAATCTTTTCGGTAAATTCTATATTAAATCTAAAAGAGGAACACGCATCAGCACTAATCAAGCGGTGCAAGGCATTTGGGTGTTAAAAACATCTGATAATACCTTTGACGGTGCAGACGTTCCTTACTATAACGAAGACTTTTCGTCAGTAATGCTTATTGAGCAAGTGAAGGTAACTACAGGCATACAGCAGATAGAAACCGCTGCGAAACGCACCAGCGAGAATAAAATCTATACGCTGTCTGGACAACGTGTATTTGTAGAAAAACTCTCAGATCTGCCTCGAGGCATTTACATTGTAAACGGTAAAAAGCTATTGGTGCAATAGTATTTTGAAATTCTCCTCAAATAGTGTTATTGGGCATAGCCAAGTTTATTTGACACTATTTGAGGCAGGATATGATTGCTCGCAGCCTTCATTTTCTGTCTTCTTCCTTAATTCCTGCGTAGTGATTTTGCTCTGAATTTATTTGTGATAAAATGGGAAGAGGTAAATATTGTAAACTTTTATGCTTTTTTTTTAAGCGTCTTTCTCCTTGTTAAAGCATTGAGATAAATCTGAAAAAACAGTCAGGGTTTTCTTTGTTTTAGCTTTTTTGAAGGTGTCAAAATAGTGAGTTACCACCTTATTCCTATGCTTTAATCTGCTTATCTGCATGCTTTTGGCATCTTAAAACGTTGCTTTTGCACCCTTATAGCATGGTTCTAAGATGTCAATTTCGCCCCTTTTGATGCCAAAAGCACAGAGTTAGCCTCCATGCCTTCTGTTATCTGGTTCGTAAGTCTATCTATATCAATATTTTGTAAAATTCGCATATTTGCCGTCAACCATCGCGTTGGTTGAAAATATCGCCAGGATTTCGTACCTAAAATCCGAAAGTTTTCTAATGTCTTGTGTTAAGATTTTTCAACTTTTATACGCTTTCAAATGCTACCATCATTTTACTTTTATTTGTATAAAAATGGTGGAAGTTGAACAAGTGCATTGTAGCTTTGAAAATAAAATAATCACTCAAGAATCATATTTTGCAATCTGAAGTTGGCAATTTAACCTATTTTTTTTGTGATATCTTGTAAAAAATCTCAAAATAATGATTAACTTTGCATCGCATTTGTAAAAATGTATGTGTTTCGACAGAAAGCGAGAACAATTATAATTATAATAATTTTTATGAATTTTACTTTATTCGTTACCGTTTTGTTGACGGCCGTAACCTTGGTAGTGGCAGCTTATGTCATCGCAAAGTTAATTGGCCCGCGCTCGTATAATGCGGTAAAAGGCGAACCCTATGAGAGTGGTATCCCAACGAGAGGTTCTTCATGGCTTCCCGTACACATTGGTTATTACCTCTTCGCTATCCTTTTCCTCATGTTCGATATCGAGACTGTGCTGCTCTATCCATGGGCGGTAGTTGTGCGAGATTTTGGAGCTATGGCATTGGTTAGCATCGGTTTCTTCCTCATGGTACTTGTCTTAGGCTTGGCGTATGCTTGGCGGAAAGGAGCTTTGGAATGGAAATAAAGAAACCGTATATCAAGAGTATTCCATACGAGGAGTTTAAGGACAACGAATCGTTGGAACGCATTGTTGACGAACTCCATGAAGGAGGCGTGAACGTTGTCACAGGGTCGCTTGATCAATTGATTAACTGGGGGCGTGCCAACTCGCTCTGGAGCTTGACATTCGCTACCAGTTGTTGCGGTATTGAGTTTATGGCAGTGGGATGCGCCCGGTACGATTTTGCTCGTTTCGGATTTGAGGTGACGCGTAACTCTCCACGACAAGCCGATCTGATTATGTGTGCTGGAACCATTACCAACAAAATGGCACCTGCTTTTAGGCGTTTGTACGATGAAATGGCTGAACCCAAATACGTTATTGCGGTGGGTGGATGTGCCATTTCTGGCGGTCCGTTCAAGAGCAGTTATCATGTGGTAAGAGGAATTGATGAGATTGTTCCTGTCGATGTCTTCATACCAGGATGTCCGCCACGCCCAGAGGCTATCATGTATGGCATGATGCAGTTGCAGCGCAAAATCAAAGTAGAAAAATTCTTCGGAGGTGTCAACCATAAGCAAGAGGCTCACCACCACGGATTGAGTAACGCAGAGGTGTACCAACAAAAACTCAAGGAAAACAAGCCTATCGTAGTGACTCACGTTCCCGAAGACTTTCATCCTCAAGAAGAGTTAGAACAACAACATTAAATAAGGTATATCGGATATGAAATTAGAAAATATAGAAATTGCATTCAGTAACTTGGCACAAGAGATGTCGAAACTGAAGAACGACAAGCATTTCGATTACCTTGTTACCATTGTTGGCGAAGACTTTGGCGAAGAAGGGTTAGGATGTATTTATATTTTAGAAAACACACAAACTCACGAACGTACATCGGTCAAGGCGATAGCGCAGCAAATAGGGGAGGAGTATGTACTCGATACTGTTTCCAACCTATGGAAGGCAGCTGATATCTTAGAGCGTGAAGTGTACGACTTCTTAGGTATTAAGTTCTTGGGGCATAAGGATATGCGCCGTCTTTATTTGCGCAATGATTTCAAGGGCTATCCACTTCGTAAGAACTTCGATGTCTCGCCCGAAAACAACCAATATACTTTGGAAGAGGATGTGGAGTTGGATTACACGTTCCAATACTCACTCGATAAGAACGGCAACTTGGTAGAGACCCGCGTTCCGTTGTTCACAGACAACGATTTCGTTATCAACATCGGTCCTCAACACCCCAGTACGCACGGTGTACTTCGCTTGCAAAGTGTGTTAAACGGTGAAACCGTGAAGCGAATCTATCCGCATTTGGGATATATCCACCGTGGAATGGAGAAGATGTGCGAGGCGTACACCTATCCTCAAACCTTGGCGTTGACCGACCGAATGGACTACCTCAGTGCCATGATGAACCGCCATGCGTTGGTGGGCGTCATTGAAGAGGCAATGGAAATAGAACTGACCGAGCGCATACAGTACATCCGTACCATCATGGACGAGTTGCAGCGTATCGATTCGCACTTGCTATATTTGGGGTGTTGCGCACAAGACTTGGGCGCTTTGACAGCCTTCTTGTACAGCATGCGCGATCGTGAACACGTGCTGAACGTCATGGAGGAGACTACAGGTGGACGACTCATCCAGAACTATTACCGCATTGGCGGTTGCCAAGATGATATCGATCCCAACTTTGTGGAGAACACCAAGAAACTGTGTGCTTATCTCAAACCCATGCTACAAGAGTACATGGATGTGTTTGGGGATAACGTCATCATGCAACAACGCTTCAAGGGAATTGCGCCCATGAATCTTGAAAACATCATTAGTTATGGTGTGACGGGTGCTTCTGGACGTGCTTCTGGCTGGAAAAACGATGTGCGCAAGTATCATCCTTATGCCATGTACGACAAGGTAGAGTTTGAGGAAGTTCTCAACGAGCATTACGATTCGTTTGGTAGATACCTCAATCGTATTGAGGAAATCAAGCAAAGCATTCGCATTATTGAACAGCTCATTGATAATATTCCAGCAGGCGACTTCTATGTAAAGCAGAAGCCAATCATCAAAGTGCCTGAAGGACAATGGTATTTCTCATGCGAAGGCTCACGCGGTGAAATAGGAGTTTACTTGGATTCTAAAGGAGACAAGATGCCTTACCGCTTGAAATTCCGTCCTATGGGATTGAGTCATGTCGCTGCCATGGATGAGATGTTGCGAGGACAGAAGATAGCTGACCTCGTTACTGCAGGTGCGGCGCTCGACTTTGTCATTCCAGATATTGACAGATAGCAGGTATATAAGTTGACAACTTGTAGCAATGCTTTGCTCAATGTTCGCAACTTGTTCAATATAAATAACTTAAATAGATCATGTTTGATTTTAGTATAGTAACCACATGGTTCGACACGCTGCTTCGACAAACCTTAGGTTTGAACGATTTTTGGACGATATTCATTGAATGTGTTGTCGTTGGTGTCGCCATTCTCACTGCCTACGCCTTGTTGGCGATAGTGTTGATATTCATGGAACGTAAGGTGTGTGCTTACTTCCAATGTCGTCTTGGGCCTATGCGTGTGGGCTTTTGGGGAACGCTTCAGGTGTTTGCCGACGTGTTTAAGATGCTCATTAAAGAAATCTTTGCCGTCGACAAGGCCGACAAATTCTTGTATTATATTGCGCCATTCTTTGTCGTGATTGCCTCAGTGGGTACTTTCTCGTTCCTTCCTTGGAATAAGGGAGCGCACATTCTCGATTTTAACGTGGGCATCTTCTTGGTGTCTGCTATATCGAGCATTGGTGTGTTAGGCGTCTTTTTGGCAGGATGGGGATCAAATAACAAATATTCTGTTCTGTCTGCCATGCGTGGAGCGGTGCAGATGATTTCGTATGAAATGACCTTGGGACTGACCCTCATTGCGGCTGTTGCCTTGACGGGAACGATGCAGATGAGTGGAATTGTGGAAGCACAGACAGGACCATGGAACTGGTTAATTATCAAAGGACACCTTCCTGCTATCATTGCATTCTTGTTGTTCTTGGTAGCTGGCAATGCTGAAGCGAACCGTGGACCGTTTGACTTGGCAGAGGCAGAGAGCGAGTTGACCGCAGGATACCATACAGAGTATTCGGGTATGGGCTTTGGTTTCTACTATTTGGCAGAATACCTTAACCTATTTGTCATCGCAGGATTAGCCACTGCCGTGTTCTTAGGCGGTTGGGCACCTTTCAATATTGGTGTCGAAGGCTTCGATGCGGTGATGAATTATATTCCTGGCATTGTGTGGTTCTTAGGCAAGACCTTTGTCGTAGTTTGGCTTCTGATGTGGATTCGCTGGACGTTCCCACGTTTGAGAATTGACCAAATCTTAACTTTAGAGTGGAAGTATCTCATGCCATTGGCATTGGTAAATCTCATACTGATGACCATTTGTGTGGCTTTTGGTATCCACGGTTAAATCGTTTCATTTCTTGAAGATTCAGTAAGATGGAAAATAAACAATCATATTTTAGCGAAATCTGGTATGCTATCAAGTCGCTTGTAACGGGTTTGAGGGTTACCTTGAAGGAATACTTCACCCCAAAGAGCACCGAACAATATCCAGAGAATCGCAAGACAACACTGCATGTGGCTCAACGTCACCGCGGACGCTTAGTGTTTAAGCGTAACGAAGACGGCACTCACAACTGTGTAGCGTGCACTATGTGCGAGAAAGCATGTCCCAATGAGACCATACTCATTAAGAGTGAAATGGTTGTCAACGAAGAGACGGGCAAGAAAAAGAAGCAATTGGTAGACTATCAGTACAAATTAGGCGATTGTATGTTCTGCCAACTCTGTGTTAATTCTTGTAACTTCAACGCCATTGAGTTTACCAACGACTTTGAAAACAGTGTGTTTGAGCGAGATTCCTTGACCATGCACCTTGACAAGGAAGTGTATCAAGGCGGAAGTTTGCCAAGCTTGATAGACGGTGGGGCACCGCTGACCATTGGACAATTTAATACCAAAACCAAATAAAAGTAGTAACGTATATGGCTAATTTAATCATGTTTTGCATTTTGGCAGTCGTCATCTTGGGCTCTGTCATTATGTGTGTACTAACAAAAAGGATTATGCGGGCGGCTACCTTTCTGATATTTGTTTTATTTGGTGTTGCAGGTATCTATTTCCTTTTAGGATATACATATTTGGGAGCAGCACAGATTGCTATTTATGCAGGGGGCATCACGATACTCTATATCTTTGCAATACAGTTGGTATCAAAGCGTACGCTCCAAGGATTAGTAGAACATCTCAAAGGTTCACGTGTAATTCAGGGGGCTTTGCTCTCATTGATAGGACTGGCTACCGTGATAGGTGTCTTGGTGAAGAACCAGTTTATACATCAAGCAACGCAGGTTGCTGATGCAGAAGTCCCGATGAATGTCATTGGGCAAGCATTGGTAGGCTCTGAAAAATATCAGTATGTTTTGCCCTTTGAACTCATTTCCGTGTTCTTGTTGGCATGTATCATTGGCGGTTTGTTGATTGCCAGAAAGGAGGATGATAAATGATACCCGTAGAATGTTTGATAGGTCTGAGTGCGCTATTGTTTTTTATTGGCGTATTTGGTTTCGTTACCCGTCGTAATTTGTTGGCAATGTTAATCTCCGTAGAGTTGGTTCTTAATTCCGCAGACATCAACTTTGCCGTGTTTAACCGCATCCTGTTCCCAGAACAGTTGGAGGGTTTTTTCTTCACGTTGTTCTCCATTGGCATCAGTGCTGCCGAGACAGCGGTGGCGATTGCCATTATTATAAACGTTTACCGAAACTTTGGTAGTGATCAGGTGAACAGTATTGAAAATATGAAATTATAAGATGATGGATTACAGTTATGTATATTTAATACTTCTTCTACCTGCACTCAGTTTCCTGATCCTTGGACTGTTGGGTATGAAGATGAGTCATAAGGTGGCTGGACTCATTGGCACCGTGGTGCTTGGTACGGTGTTCTGTCTCTCTTGCTACACCGCTTATGAGTATTTTATAGGCGTTGGGCGTGGCGTTGACGGATTATATCCCACCATTACACCTTTTAATATTACGTGGTTGAAGTTTACCGAACTGCTTACCTTTAACATCGGTTTTAGGTTGACACCTATTTCTGTAATGATGTTAGTGGTTATCTCTACGGTCAGTTTCATGGTGCACATCTATTCCTTTGGCTATATGCACGGAGAGAAAGGTTTTCAGCGTTATTATGCTTTCCTTTCGCTCTTCACCATGTCAATGCTGGGCTTGGTAGTGGCAACCAATATTTTCCAGATGTATTTGTTTTGGGAGTTGGTGGGCGTTAGCTCTTACCTGCTCATTGGTTTCTATTATCCCATGCACACAGCCGTGGCTGCTTCAAAGAAAGCCTTCATTGTGACACGCTTTGCCGACTTGTTCTTTTTAATCGGTATCTTGTTTTATAGCTTCTATGTAGGTACATTCAATTACGATTTAACCGCTACACCAGAATTGGCAACTCATGCCGCTCATGCCGCTTGGGTGATGCCGTTGGCGCTGTTTCTGATGTTTATTGGTGGTGCAGGTAAATCAGCCATGTTCCCTTTACACATTTGGTTGCCCGATGCCATGGAAGGTCCGACGCCTGTTTCGGCATTGATTCACGCTGCAACGATGGTAGTGGCAGGTGTGTATTTGGTAGCAAGTATGTTCCCCTTGTTCGTGGAATATGCACCCGAACAGTTACATTGGATTGCTTATATTGCTGCCTTTACCGCCTTTTATGCAGCTGCCGTGGCGTGCGCACAGAGTGACATCAAGCGTGTCTTGGCATTCTCAACCATTTCGCAGATAGGTTTTATGCTCGTTGCATTGGGCGTTTGCTTGCCCGATCCTGCCACAGGAGCAGTAGCAATGACCGAAGAATATGCCGATGTACAAGGCTTAGGATATATGGCAAGCATGTTTCATCTGTTTACGCATGCCATGTTCAAGGCTTGTTTGTTCTTGGGTGCAGGATGTGTGATTCATGCCGTACACTCCAATGAGAAGTATTATATGGGAGGACTTCGCAAGTACATGCCCATCACCCACATTACGTTCTTGATTTCATGTCTTGCTATTTCGGGCATTCCACCTTTCTCTGGATTCTATTCAAAGGATGAGATATTGGTGGCTTGTTACAACTTTCATCCCGTGATGGGAATGGTGATGAGCGGTATTGCCATGATGACCGCCTTCTATATGTTCCGTTTGTATTACGTTATCTTCTGGGGTAAGAGCTATTACGAGTCGCATCAGGGTGAACCCAACGTGCATGCTCCTCACGAAGCTCCTGCGGTGATGACCTTTCCGTTGATATTCTTGTCGCTCATTACGTGTACCGTCTTCCTTTGGGGGACACGTGCAGGACAGCTGGTGTCTGCTAACGGCATTGGGTTTAATACGCATACCAACTGGTCGGTGGCGATTACCAGTACTGTATTGGCATTGCTTGCCATCGGTCTTGCTACCTTTATGTATAAAGGAGAGAAAACGCCAGTGGCAGACAAGCTGGCAAGTACTTTCCCAACCTTGCACCGCGCTGCTTACAAACGTTTCTATATGGACGAGGTTTGGCAGTTCGTGACACACAAAATTATCTTCCGTTGTGTCAGTCGCCCTATTGCTTGGTTCGACCGTCATGTCATTGATGGCTTCTTTAACTTCTTGGCATGGGGTACTCAAGAGGCAGGCGAAAGCATCCGACCTTGGCAGAGTGGCGATGTGAGACAATACGCCATTTGGTTCCTTACAGGTAGTGTAGCATTGACGTTGGCATTGATTTGCTTGCTGTAATGCTTTAGTTAGAAAGATTTAATGAATAAAATACAAAAATGAGTATATTAACATTATTCGTCGTTATTCCCGTCTTGATGTTGTTCGGGCTTTGGTTGGCTCGCAACATTCGTCAAGTACGTGGTGTCATGGTGGCTGGCTCTACCGCTTTGCTGGCACTCTCTGTTTGGCTTACCATTGCATTTATCCAAATGCGTCAGGCAGGAAATACCGAAGCCATGCTGTTTATGTACAGTGCACCTTGGTTCAAACCGCTCAACATAGCCTACACGGTAGGAGTGGATGGTATCTCGGTTGTCATGTTGCTCTTATCGAGTATCATCGTCTTTACGGGTACCTTTGCCTCTTGGCAGCTCAAACCCATGACTAAAGAATACTTCCTTTGGTTCACCTTGTTGAGCATTGGTGTGTTCGGTTTCTTTATCTCTATCGATCTATTTACCATGTTCATGTTCTACGAGGTGGCACTTATCCCGATGTATCTGCTTATAGGTGTGTGGGGAAGTGGTCCCAAGGAATATGCCGCTATGAAGTTGACGCTGATGCTCATGGGCGGAAGTGCCTTGTTGATTATCGGTATCTTAGGCATTTATTTCTATAGTGGAGCCACCACGATGAACGTGCTTGAGATTGCTGCTCTGCACAACATTCCCGTTGATGTTCAGAAGATATTTTTCCCATTGATATTCATTGGATTCGGTGTGTTAGGCGCCTTGTTCCCCTTCCACACATGGTCACCCGATGGACATGCTTCTGCACCCACCGCTGTCTCTATGCTACATGCTGGTGTGTTGATGAAGTTGGGAGGCTACGGCTGTTTCCGCATCGCCATGTTCTTGTTGCCCGAGGCGGCACAAGAGTTGGCTTGGATCTTCCTTATCCTCACCACCATCTCTGTTGTCTATGGTGCTCTCTCGGCTTGTGTGCAAACCGACTTGAAATATATCAACGCCTATTCTTCGGTAAGTCACTGTGGTTTGGTGTTGTTCGCTCTGTTGATGATGACCAAAACCGCTTGTACGGGTGCCATTCTCCAAATGCTCTCGCACGGTTTGATGACCGCTTTGTTCTTTGCACTCATCGGTATGATTTACGGACGTACGCATACACGTGATGTCCGTCAGTTGGGTGGATTGATGAAAATCATGCCTTTCTTGGGTGTAGGTTATGTAATGGCAGGTTTGGCTAACTTGGGATTACCCGGTTTCTCGGGCTTCGTAGCAGAGATGACTATCTTTGTAGGCTCGTTTGCCAACAACGATACCTTCCACCGCACCGCTACTATTATCGCTTGTACCTCCATTGTTGTCACCGCAGTTTATATCTTGCGTGTTGTTGGAAAGATACTTTATCAAAAGGTAGCCAATCCTCATTTTGAGCAACTCACTGATGCTACATGGGACGAGCGTGTGGCTGTGATGTGTTTGATATTCTGTGTAGCTGGCTTAGGTATCGCACCTCTGTGGGCAAGCAATGTCATCAATGATGCCGTAGGACCTATCCTACTCAATATAATACACTAAAGTTTAGAAGAAGATGAATTACAGTCAATTCCTATATATGATGCCAGAGGTCACCTTGGTGGTGCTTTTGCTGGTTACGTTTGTTGCCGACTTTGCCACATCGCAGAAGATAAGGACGCTTGCGCCCACCGACAAGCGTCGCTCATGGTTCAATCCCATGATTTGTCTGCTTATGTTTGCGCACATCCTCATCAACTTGTTCCCCATTGAGACGCACACTGTTTTTGGGGGAATGTACATCGCTACGCCTGCTATTGGGGTGATAAAGACTATTTTGGCCTTTGGAACGCTCATCGTTCTCATCCAGTCAAAAGAATGGTTGTCACGTCCCGATACCGCTTTTAAGGAGGGAGAGTTTTACTTATTGGTGATAGCAACGCTGTTGGGAATGAATATGATGGTGAGTGCCAACCACTTCTTGCTCTTTTTCTTAGGCTTGGAAATGGCGAGTGTACCTATGGCTTGCTTGGTTGCGTTTGACAAATATCGTCACGACTCAGCCGAAGCAGGAGCCAAATTCATATTGACAGCCACCTTTTCAAGCGGCGTGATGCTCTACGGTATCAGCTTTATCTATGGTGCGGTAGGCACGCTTTACTTTGAAGACATTGCCACTCAGCTCACAGCCACACCGTTTACCATTCTTGGTATGGTGTTCTTTTTCAGCGGATTGGGCTTTAAGATTAGCTTGGTGCCTTTCCATTTCTGGACAGCCGACTCGTACCAAGGTGCGCCAACCACTGTTACTGGCTATCTCTCGGTAGTGAGTAAAGGTGCAGCAGCTTTTGCTCTTTGCACTATCTTGATGAAAGTTTTTGCCCCCATGGTTCTCTATTGGCAATATTTGTTGTACGTCGTTATTGTGTCGTCAATCACGGTAGCCAACCTGTTCGCCATTCGTCAAACCAACCTCAAACGCTTTATGGCGTTCAGTTCTATCTCTCAGGCAGGTTATATTGTCTTGGCGATTGTTGGTAACTCGGCGTTGAGCGTCACTGCATTGAGCTTCTATGTGCTGATTTACGTGGTAGCTAACATGGCAGTGTTTACCATTATCAGTGCGGTAGAGGAACATAACAACGGTACGGTGATGATGGACAGTTACAATGGCTTTTACCAAACCAACCCCAAGCTGGCGTTCCTTATGACCTTGGCATTGTTCTCGTTGGGCGGTATTCCACCATTTGCGGGAATGTTCTCTAAGTTCTTTATCTTTATGGCAGCCGTGCAGGATGCCGATCTGAGTACTTCAGTAGGGGCATGGGCGTACATCGTGTTGTTCATCGCGTTAATCAATACGGTCATCTCCTTGTATTATTACCTCTTGATTGTGAAGGCGATGTACATCAAGAAAAGTGATAATCCGTTGCCCACGTTCAAGAGCCACACCAATACCAAGTTGGCATTGGCTGTATGCACAGCTGGTGTAGTGTTGTTTGGCGTATGCTATATGGTGTTCGATTGGATACATGCAGCTTCGGTAGCCATTTCGTAGTTTTACGAATTTATACATAAATGAAGTCCCTAACCTTTGGTATTTGAAATGCCATCGGGTAGGGACTTTTTTCGTTGCGTGAACACCCTTAATAACAGGCATGTATTCTACCTCAGATAAACTCATGCTAATTGGCATCCAAAGTCATTGAGATTGGACGCCAAAGTCATGTAGATTGATGACCAAACTCATGGCTATTGAAAGGACGACAATATGAAGGCAGTAGATCGGTACTTGTGAAATCTCGAATACGAATAGTACACTGTCAGAATTAATATGTATTTACTCCAGCTAATTGATGCTTTTTTCTTTAAAAATTTTGAGTTAAAGAGTTGTTATATTGAATATTTAAAGCTAACTTTGTCCTAAGAGAATGCGTGTATAGCTATATTGCAAAGCACTTTTAATAAAAGTAAAGTTTTAAACTTCTGTTGTTCTTTAAACATCTTAATAACCAAGGTATAATGAGATTGTACCAATTAAAAAATAAAACTATGGAACAAAATTCTATTCGTGAGGCATCGCCCAAGCTGTCGTTTACCGATGCCGTTCGTCAAGTTTTTAACAAGTATGCAACCTTTAAGGGGCGTGCGCGCCGGTCAGAGTATTGGTGGTTCATACTGTTTTACTGTTTGGTTTTAATTGCAGCAGCTGTATTGGATAATCTTTTTGGCATCACCTTTGAGTACTCTTTTTACGGAGCGATTTATTGTATTGCGGCACTCGTATTGTTCTTACCCAATTTAACTGTTACAGTTCGTCGCTTGCATGACATTAACAAGAGTGGTTGGAATATTCTTTGGGGAATCATTCCGTTGATTGGGAGTATCTTATTGATTGTTTGGTGCTGCCAAGATTCGAATTTAGAGGCCAATCAATATGGTGAATCTCCTAAATATTTGTAATATTTAGGTATAATAAAATATGGAAGCGGGCACGTTCCTGCTTCCATGAAAATAGGCTAACTCTATCGGAAGAGGGGGTTAGCCTTTAAGTTCTTGTTTTAAGAATTTAGGGGTATGTCCCTTACTGCTTTTAGCCACTTCTTCGGGCGTTCCCGTGGTTAAAACCATGCCGCCGCCACGTCCACCCTCTGGTCCCATGTCAATGATGTAATCGGCCAACTTGATGACATCCAGGTTGTGTTCGATGATTATAACTGTGTTACCACGATTAACCAATTGTTGAAGCACGTCCATCAAGATGCGGATGTCCTCGAAGTGCAGTCCTGTGGTTGGCTCGTCGAGGATGTACAGCGTCTTTCCTGTGTCACGTTTGGATAATTCGGTAGCCAATTTTACCCGCTGACTCTCACCGCCCGAAAGGGTAGTGGAGGGCTGTCCCAGTTTGATGTAGCCTAAGCCAACATCCTGAATGGTTTTGATTTTGTGTAGAATGTTAGGCACGGCATCGAAAAATTCTACCGCCTGATTGATGGTCATGTCCAGCACGTCGGCAATACTTTTGCCCTTATATCTCACTTCAAGTGTCTCGCGGTTGTAGCGTTTTCCATGGCAAACCTCGCATGGCACCATCACATCGGGCAGAAAATTCATTTCTATCGTCTTGTAACCATTGCCACCGCAGGCCTCACATCGTCCACCTTTCACGTTAAACGAGAAGCGTCCAGGCTTGTAACCCCGTATTTTAGCCTCGGGTAGGTTGACGAAGAGCGAGCGAATGTCACTGAACACGCCTGTATAGGTGGCTGGGTTGCTGCGAGGAGTTCGCCCTAACGGACTTTGATCTACATCCACCACCTTATCTATATAGTCGATGCCTTCTATCGAATCGTACGGCATTGGCTTTTTCAGCGAGCGATAAAAATGCTTCGACAGTATGGGCTGCAGCGTTTCGTTGATGAGAGTAGACTTGCCAGAGCCAGAAACGCCCGTCACGACAATGAGTTTTCCAAGCGGAAACTCCACGTCAATATCCTTCAAGTTGTTACCTTTTGCCCCTCTTATCCAAATGCTTTTGCCGTTGCCCTCACGCCGTTTCGCTGGTATCTCAATGGCTCGCTTGCCATTTAGATAATCGGCCGTGATGGTATGTTGCTGGAGCATTTGCTGCGGAGTGCCTTGAAAAACCACCTCTCCCCCTTTGCGTCCTGCCTTTGGGCCGATGTCTATAATGTAGTCGGCAGCCAACATCATGTCTTTATCGTGCTCCACGACAATGACAGAGTTGCCCATGTCGCGCAATTCTTTCAGTGAGTGGATGAGCCGTTCGTTATCTCTTTGGTGCAAACCAATGCTGGGTTCGTCGAGAATATACAGCACATTGACCAGTTGTGAGCCAATTTGAGTGGCCAGTCTGATGCGCTGGCTCTCGCCTCCGGACAAAGAGGCAGACGCACGGTTGAGTGAAAGATAGTCGAGACCAACTTCCAGTAAGAAGCTCACGCGTGCTCTCAATTCCTTCACAATCTCTGTAGCAATGGTTCTTTGCTGTTTGTCCAGATGTTCCTCTACATGGTCGAGCCACTCTTTCAGTTCAGTGATGTCGAGGTTGGCAATCTCTGAAATGTTGTGGTCCCATATCTTGTACGACAACGATTCTCGCTTGAGCCTCATCCCGTTGCATTCGGGGCAAGTGGTCGTGGCAAGAAACTGGTCAGCCCATTTTTGTCCGGCTGTCGAATCATCATTCTCCATGACCGTACGCAGGTATTTGATGATGCCTTCAAAAGTCACAAAGTAGTCACTGCTGGTACGAACTAAGTCTTTGGAAATCTTGATGTTTTCAAGGCTTCCGTAAAGTATTTCGTCAACTACATCCTGCGGTATGTCTTTGAATGGAGTTTTGAGTGTCAGGTCGTATTTGTGCAAGATGGCATCGATTTGCCAGAATATCATCTGGTTCTTGTATTTGCCCAATGGGACGATGGCACCATCATGTATGCTAAGTTTGTCATTCGGAATAACTTTTGAAAGGTCAATCTCGTTGACATAGCCCAAACCTTTGCAATGCTGACAGGCACCCTCTGGCGAGTTGAAAGAGAAGATGTTGGGTGCTGGTTCACCGTATGAAATGCCGCTGACGGGGTCCATGAGACGTTTAGAGAAGTTGCGTATTTCGCCCGTTTCTTTGTCCATAATCATGATGACACCGTCGCCTTGCCTCATGGCTATCTGCACAGTTTTTTTCAGTCGCTCATCATCTTTGCCACGCACCTGCAACTTGTCGATCACCACTTCAATGTTGTGGTTCTTATATCGGTCAACCTTCATGCCGCGAACAATCTCCGTGATTTCTCCATCTACCCGCATGTAGAGATAGCCTTTGCGCCGCATACTCTCGAAAAGTTCGCGATAGTGACCTTTTCTTTGCCTGACCAAGGGAGACAAAATGTAGATGCGCTTGTCGGCATAGTCGTTGAGAATCATCTCAATAACCTTCTCTTCGGTGTATTTTATCATTTTTTCACCCGACAGATAGCTGTATGCCGTACCGGCTCGGGCATAAAGAAGGCGCAGGTAGTCGTATATTTCGGTGGTTGTACCAACGGTAGAACGGGGATTTTTGTTGGTAGTTTTCTGCTCGATACTGATGACAGGAGACAGTCCTGTGATTTTATCTACGTCGGGTCTTTCCAGGTTACCGAGAAAGTTTCTGGCGTATGCCGAGAACGTTTCGATATACCTTCGTTGGCCTTCGGCAAAAATAGTGTCGAATGCCAAGGATGATTTTCCTGAACCTGATAAGCCTGTAATAACGGTGAGTGCATTGCGTGGAATCTCTACATCGATGTTCTTAAGATTGTGTACGCGTGCACCCCATATATTGATCTTTTCGTCTTCGCGAGTCATTTGTATCCTGTTGCTTCCTAAATTGTTTTATTTACCCATCTTGGTGCCACCATCTTCATAGTATCCTCTCAGTAAATTTACGTCTGTTTTGATGTTGAAGGTTCTTCCATCGGCACCCTTTGCTTTGACTAAACAGAAGTAAACGCCTTGCTTCACGTCTTTGCCTTGGAACTTTCCATCCCAACCATCGGCTGGATTTGTCCACTCGAACAACTTTTGTCCCCACCGGTTAAAAATGTATGCCTTGAACTCTGTCAGGCTTTGCCAGCCGTCTTTGGCTTTATAGATGTCATTGATGCCATCACCATTAGGAGAAAAAGCATTAGGCATTTCCAGCTTACTTTCTGAAATAGAAACAGTTATCGGTGATACGTCAGCCCAATATTCCTCCGTATACTTTACCGAGTCGGCGCCATGAGTGAAGATGGCGTAGAGCACTACTCGATGCGAACCCGCCTTGGTGAAAGTCACTTCGGTATCTTGTTCGTAGCGTATGAGGTATGGCTTCTCTTCACCTTCAAAGGAAAATCGCCATTCGTAATAAGCGTTCCAGTCGCCTTGGTTCGCTACATTTGCTGAAAATTTGGCCTTTAAAGGTGCTGAACCACTAAATTCGGTGACCGCCTCACTCGTTTCGCCATCTACTGTTGTGAAGATGGCAGATGGACTTATCGTGGGTGTCTCTTGTGCCTTGATGTGTAAAGAGCTTAGCAGTATGAGGATGAATAGGGCTGTCTTAATTTTCATTTTTGATTCGTTTTGAACAATGAGAATGGTGCAATCCGAAGACAAAGATAGTAAAAGATTCATGACTAATAGTGAGGTGTTGAATATTTTTTTGTATTTTTGCAGTTAAATAAGGATGAAAACGATGAACATGAAATCTATATTTAAAAATATATTACTGGTGGTTTTAATGCTTTGCAGCATTGAATCCATTGCGCAAGTTAACCAATGGCGTGACATATATGAAGCCAAGAAGAAAGATACCGTATTCGGTATTGCTCGAAAATATGGTATTTCCGTTCCTGATTTGATGGATGCCAATCCTGAAATGAAAAAAGAAGGATATGAGTTAAAGAAAGGGGATACCGTTTTCATACCATTTGTTAAGAATCAGACTGCTTCGACAACAGGGTCGGTCAAGACACAAACACCTGCGACAAAAGCATCTGCCAAACCTCAATCGGTTAGCAATATGGACATTACAAAACGTGCCATTCGCATCGGTGTGATGCTACCTTTGCACGATGTTGATGGTGATGGCAGGAGAATGGTGGAATATTATCGCGGGTTGTTGCTGGCTTGTGATGATTTAAAGTCAAAGGGCATTTCAACCGATATCCATGCTTGGAATGTTCCGATAGATGTTGACATCCGCCAAACGTTGTTGGATCCGAATGCCAAAAGTTGTGACATTATTTTCGGTCCGTTATACACCAAGCAAGTAAAACATCTGGGAGATTTTTGCAAGAAGTTTGGAATTAAAATGGTCATTCCGTTCTCTATCGAAGGAGGTGAGGTGGCCAATAATCCTCAGATATTCCAAATATACCAGTCGGCAGACAGTCAAGCGCAAGACGCTATACGTGCTTACCTGGATCGTTTCCCTAACCATCATCCGGTATTCATTGACTGTAATGATGCAACGAGTACAAAAGGCATCTTCACTTTTCCGTTGAGAAAGCAGTTGGAAACCAAAGGTATCAAGTATAACATCACTAACTTGAAGTCGAGCGAGGAAGCTTTTGCAAAGTCGTTCAGCTTGTCAAAGCCCAACGTTGTCATTCTGAACACCGGGCGTTCACCTGAACTGAACGTGGCGTTGGCAAAGATTGATGGGCTGAAGGCAGTCAATCCCGCACTGTCTGTGTCGTTGTTTGGTTACACAGAGTGGCTGATGTATACGAAAGTGTACTTCGATTATTTCTGCAAGTACGAAACTTATATACCGACAGTTGCTTATTATAATGCGCTCTCTCCTCAAACCAAGCGGATTGAATACAAGTATCGACAGTGGTTTAAGGAAGAGATGCAAGGCGCTCTTCCACGATTTGCACTAACTGGTTACGACCAAGCAAGCTATTTTTGTCAAGGACTTCATCGATATGGCATGAACTTCTCAGGAAGCAAAGCGGAGAATATGCATACGCCATTGCAAACTCCATTGCATTTCAGGCAGGTGGCTAACGGTGGCAGACAGAATGCCAATTTCATGTTGATTCATTATAAGAACAACCGAACCATCGAGAGTATCACTTATTAATGAATCACTTTTGAAAGATTTCTAAATGAAAAAGTCGGTATTTTCTCTACTGTTCATCTTGTTTCCTTTGTGGCTTTTTGCCCAAGTAGGCAGCTATCGTAATGAGTTTGCTGTGGGCATTAATGGCGGCTATGTTCTCAGTAATGCTGGCTTTGTGCCCAAAGTTACGCAAGGCTTACATGGAGGTATGACGGGAGGACTCACGTTGCGTTATACATCAGAGAAGTACTTCAAAACCATTTGTTCCATTTATGCTGAGGTGAACTATACACAAGGTGGATGGAAAGAAAACATAGTTGACTTGAAAGATCAACCAGTTGTGAACAGTGAAACTGGCCTCGCCGAAGAATATAGCAGAACCATCAATTATATACAAGTACCCGTTTTCGCCCATTTGGCATGGGGAAAAGAGGGCAGAGGCTTTCAGTTTTTCTTCCAAGCTGGTCCCCAGTTCGGTTATATGCTGAATGAAAATACTAGCGCAAACTTTGACTTTGACCATGCAAACTTGAATGACAGAGCCAATAAAGAGACAACACAATACGGCATGCCTGTGGAACACAAGTTTGATTATGGCATTGTAGCAGGCATCGGAGTGGAGTATTCGTTGCCTAAATTGGGTCATCTTTTGCTTGATGCGCGTTATTATTATGGTTTGGCAAATATCTATGGTGATACCAAGAGAGATTATTTTGCCAGATCCAATCTGTCGAATATTCAGTTGAAACTGTCCTATTTGTTTGATATTACTACAACAACTAAATAAATAATAAACTATGTTTGAAAATCAACCTAAAGGCCTTTTTGCTTTAGCACTGGCCAACACCGGCGAACGATTTGGTTATTATACCATGATTGCCGTGTTTGTATTGTTTTTAAGAGCTAACTTTGGATTAGATCCTGGTACCGCTGGTATGATTTACAGTGTGTTCCTTGGATTAGTTTACTTCCTCCCATTGGTGGGTGGTGTACTTGCCGACAAGTTTGGTTTTGGCAAGATGGTCACCATTGGTATCGTGGTGATGTTCCTAGGCTACCTGTTCTTATCCATCCCGTTGGGCGGTGAGACGTTTGCGCTCTTGGTAATGTTGCTGGCTTTGCTGTTCATCAGCTTTGGTACCGGCTTGTTCAAGGGCAACTTGCAAGTAATGGTAGGTAACCTTTACGATGATCCGAAGTATGCCGACAAGCGCGATTCAGCTTTCTCCATCTTCTATATGGCTATTAACATTGGTGCTTTGTTTGCACCAACGGCAGCCGTACGCATTAAGGAGTGGGCAGAATCTGTTGGTTATGCCGAGAACGATGCTTACCATTTCTCCTTTGCCGTAGCATGTGTATCCCTAATTATTTCTATGGCTATTTATTACGGTTTCCGTTCTTCGTTCCGTCATGTGGAAGGAAATGGCACGGCAGCCAAGACAGACGATGGTCAAGCCATCGAGACCGAAGAGTTGAGTAAGAAGGATGTAAGGGATAGAGTAGTGGCACTTTTGTTGGTGTTTGCAGTGGTTATTTTCTTCTGGATGTCATTCCACCAGAACGGACTCACCCTGACTTACTTTGCTAACGAGTTTACTCAAAAGACTTCTTCTGGTGTTCAGAGCATGGCTTTCGATGTAGTGAACCTTGTGATGATTATCTTTATTGTCTATGCAGGATTCTCATTCTTCCTGTCAAAAACACAGAAAGCTAAGGGAATCTCTTTAGCTGTCATCGTGGCAGCAATCGCTGTGTTGATTTATAAGTACACACAAGTAGAGGGAGCTATTGATGTGAGTGCGCCTATCTTCCAGCAGTTCAACCCATTCTATGTGGTAGCGTTGACACCAGTCAGCATGGCGATCTTTGGTTCGTTGGCTGCCAAGGGCAAAGAACCTTCGGCTCCACGCAAGATAGCTTATGGAATGGTGATTGCGGCATTTGCCTATACCATTATGATTATTGGTTCACAAGGCTTGCTCACTCCTAATGAACAGGCGTTGGCTGCCGAGGCAGGAACAGCCAGTTACGCATCTGCCAACTGGTTGATTAGTACTTATCTCGTGCTGACGTTTGGTGAATTGCTGTTGAGTCCTATGGGTATCAGCTTTGTGAGCAAGGTTGCACCTCCTAAACTCAAGGGAGCCATGATGGGCGGATGGTTTGCTGCTACCGCCATTGGTAACTTGTTGGTGAGTGTAGGTGGATATCTTTGGGGTGACTTACCAGTATGGGCTGTTTGGTCTGTATTCATTGGAGTCTGCTTACTCTCTGCTTTGTTCATGTTCTCTGTAATGAAGCGATTGGAGAAAGTTTGTTAGTCAAACAACACCATTAAATGAAAAGGCGTTTCGAACATAATGTTACGAAACGCCTTTTTATCTTTGTGAATGGATACCTATTTTAGCACATTCAACATGAGTCGCATTGCATTATTCAACGGTGTACATCCAAATGACGGCAATCATGATGAGCGCTGCAATGATGGATAAGGAAATGAACAGAACGTTACTAATCATTTTTCTTCGCTTATTAAAATGATAATTATTCTTAAACTGTGATGATTTGTAAGTTCTAAGTTGGTGATGATGAGAATGCTGTCCATGGATACCTTCTCTCCGTGTAGATTGATTAGTGTTATATTCTGTCATTATCTTTGTCTTCATTCTATTGCAAATTTACATAAAATACGCAATACCAGAGTAGGCTATTTTTATGTAAAAATACTTATAGATATCATTATCATAATCGATTGCAGCGAAAGAAGAAGTTGATAGCCTCCAGTTCTTTTTTCATTTGTTGTTCTTCTTCGTTGGTCATATTCTGGAATGGAACACGATTTGGCCCCAAATCAAAACCTAGAAGTTTCATGATACGTTTGCCTCCGACAATGTTGCCACGGTATCGGCAAATTACGTTGATTACTTCTTGTGAAAAGTTTTGTTTTTCACGAGATGTTTCAATATCACCATTCTTCCATGCCTCGATAATTCCCACCAGTTCGCGTCCATTGTAGTTGGTAGTTCCACCAATACCACCCTGTGCACCGCCTTGTGCTAGGCTTGGCAGTATCGTTTCGTCTTGTCCATGCAGCATATCGTATTTGCCATTTTTATATAATCGGCATTGATTGTATTCGTATAAGCTCTCGAACGTGTACTTGATACCAGCAAAATTGGAGATTCTTCCGTCCACAGCTTTCAGCAATTCCAGCATGGGAAGGAAAGCACCATTAAAGGCTGGTATGTGATAATAATAAAACGGAAGGTCAGGCGCACTGTTTGCAATGGCTTCGCAGTATTTCACCAATTCCTCTATTCTGCTTATTTTGGGAAATGGAGGCGCCATGGAACCAATCCCCCATGCCCCAATTTCTTGAGCATGTGCTGCCAGTTTCTGGCTCTCGCGCAGACAACAACTGCCAACATGCACGATGACTTTGAAGCCTTTTGTAGCGACCTTGAGCCAGCGTTCAGCCAATTGCATACGTTCTTCGGTGGTGAGCATATAGCCTTCACCAGACGATCCGTTGATAAATACGCCTTGCAGTCCATTTTTTTGCAGCATGGCTGCATACTTTTCTATAGGTTCTAAGTTCAAGTCGCCATTCTCATGAAATGGTGTGAATGGTGCGTCAATTAATCCTATAATCTTTTCCATTTTTTATATGTTGATGGTTATTATTTTGAAAATTGAGGAGATAAGCCCTGAAGAGCACTCCCCATTCATTAGTTTTAAGTTTAGCCGACGGTTATGATACGTTATCTGTCGTTGGTTTTAGACATGCCAGTTGTAATATCAGTGCTATCACCACGATACCTCCTAAAATGGCAAACCCTAATCCTAAGTTGCCTCCATCGCTCCATTTGCCCAACACTTGCGTCACCAAGGCACCGGCAAAAACACCTACCATGTTCATGATACCATAGGCAGTACCACGATGTTTGGTCGAAATAAACTGACAAAGAATGGGCATGTTGTTGGCATCGAAGATGCCGTAGCCCACACCAAAGCACAGACCTGCGCCGACAATGGCTACAATATGGTGTCCGAACCCAAGCAATATCAAGGCTGGTATCGTCATGCCCAGTCCGATGGCACTGGTGTAGATACGACCTCGGATATTTCTCTGTACCCACCGGTCGGACAGGATACCTCCCACGATGACACCCACAAATGACGAAACAGCAATGGTAATAGTACTCAATGGACCTGCACTCGACATGTCAATGCCTAAATTGGTAGCAAAGAGCGTTGGTAGCCAGTTCTTTGTTGCCCAACCCGGTAAGCTTGGAACTGCGAAATGAACAAGATAATCCAGAAAGCCCAATTGGATAGCACAATACTTAACCCCTTGAAGGGATTGATACTGGCTTTACTATGCGTTGCCGCAGAGGTTGATTGTGCATGTGAGGGGTTTTCGTGAAGGAACAAGAGCAGCACGATAGAGTACACAACTCCAATGATACCAAACCAATGGAATGCCGAATGCCATGTAAACATGGCGGCAATGGTGGCACCAAAGCCACCAATGGCTTGACCCGTGTACAAGCCCGTCATGTGTATGCCAATTGCCAAAGAGCGTGATTTTCCTTCATGCCAATCGGCTATCAGTGACAGTGCGGAAGGGATGTAGAGCGCTTCACTAACGCCCATAAAGGCGCGCAACCAATATAGTTGCGTGAAATTTTCGGCATATCCCATAAGATAGGTCACACCCGACCAAACAAACAGACTGCCTACCACCAACCACTTACGGCTCACACGGTCGGCTACCATGCCTGCAAACGGACTTACCAATCCGTAAATCCACAGAAATACTGCCATCAGTGCACCGAATGCTTCTGCCTTGTTCAGCTCTACAATATCTACTTTCATCGACTCTTGCATGGTAGAGAGCATCTGTCTATCCATGTAGTTGAGCAATGCTACCACCCATAGCAATGCAACTACGAGCCACGGATAATATTTTTTTTCTTTCAGGTTCATTTCTTTTCTCTTCTTTTAGGTTTTAGTTCAAATATAGCGGTTATAAGGGTAAACGGAAACGGTATATCTCCGCAGTTCTGATTCCTGGTTTCAGTTCTCCACCTATTATATATACGTAGGTGCCATCAAACACCAAAGATGCTCCAGCCCTCGCTGCAACTTCATGGTTTCCCAAAAGTGTCCATTTGCCATTCTTGTACAAGTTGATGTAGGGATTGAACCGATACCATGCTATGGGATGTTTCATATATCCAGGCATGGGGTGGTTCACGGCAGCCTCAAACACATCTTTGTTCACACCACCTAGGGTCACTATGCCTGCATCACCACAGTTCACGACAGCTGCTCCTCCGAGATATATCTCTTCCTGCTGGCATGTTCGTGGTCCTTCTACTGGCTTTGCTCCGCTTTTGGCAAACTGGTATCCCTGCATTTGTAACTGGGCATCTTGTTTTTCTGTCTTGGCGGTACATCCTCCCCACGCATAAAACGCACCGTCAGTGTAGCCACAGACAGGTTGTCCTAATACCTCACTTGTCAAAGGCGGAAGTATTTGCCAACCTTTTTGCAAGTCCTCAAGCTGAAGTTGTGCAATGTGTAAGCCATCGTACACCATCACAGTAGAATGACCGAGGCTTCCTGCAAAGTTATCCAGTTTCCATGGTAGGGCAGGGTAGGCTTCCACGGTAGCCTTCCCCTGATCAATAGTTATCTTGAATACCTGATCAGATGAGCCTTCGGCATTACACCCACCCATGCAAAGCAAACCATTGGGCAGGCTGACAGATACGCCATAAGCGCAAGGTTCGGGTAGCTTACCTATCAACTGCCAGTCAAGTGTGTCCGTAGTTGTGCTTATTTTGGCAGCGTAAATTCCTTGATAGAATTTCTTCTTGCCACCATCGGCGGCAGGAACATCAGGAAAATTGCACCCACCTGCCATGATGAGATAGCCATCAACAATTCCAGCAAAGCATGCCGAAACACCTTTCTCTATCCCTTTCTCGTTTGCAGGAAATCCTTTGACTCGTTCCATTTGAAGATGGTCAGTGACCTTTGCACTGGCATCATGATTACAGATACATGTCATGAATATAAAAATTAGTAATTGATGAACAAAACTTGTTATTCTCTTTGTTTTAATTTTACAAACTTCCCCTTTATTTCTCATTATGCATGATATTCAGCTTTAAATTATATGGAAAACGCCTTAACTTTTACTATTTGTCTAAATTGAGAGGAGCTTGTGCATTGTAGTTGTAAGCCAAGCATCAAACTCCTCTCATGTACAAAACCTTAGACAAAATTACAATAAAAAACGAAATGATACCTCATTTATCAGTTAAAAAACTTGCAGGTTTGTTCTGAGCTATTTTTTTTGAGGCATTTTCAATCAATGATGTCCTACTGATATTTAAATCAGAGCAGCCGTTAGTCCAGCCATCACTATGCTGACCATAGACATCAACTTAATCAGAATATTTAAGCTTGGCCCACTGGTGTCTTTAAAAGGATCACCTACGGTATCGCCAACGACAGTAGCTTTATGGCATGCCGAACCTTTACCACCGAAGTTGCCTTCTTCCACCATCTTCTTGGCGTTGTCCCATGCACCACCGGCATTTGCCATAAAGATGGCGAGGGTAAATCCAGCAGCTAAGCCACCTACGAGTAGTCCAAGGACGCCTGCAACACCCAAAATGATTCCCACAACAATAGGAATGGTAATGGCTAAGAGTGAAGGTAAAATCATCTCGCGTTGTGCCGATTTGGTACTAATCTCTACACATCGTCCATAATCGGGTGTGGCTTTGCCTTCCAATATGCCTTTGATTTCTCTGAATTGGCGTCTTACTTCATCCACCATTGCGCCAGCTGCTCTACCTACTGCACCCATGGTGAGTCCGCAGAACAAGTAAGCAGCCATGGCACCGATAAAGGCACCTACCAAAACGCGTGGATTCATTACGTTCACTTGGAAGAAATCCATGAAGTCAGACATGGTGGCATTCATAGGATTGAATACGTTTCCTGCCGCATTTACAAACTGATGACCATCTTCTACCATTCTAACCATGGCTATTTTTACCTCCTCTATATAGGATGCCAAAAGTGCCAAGGCGGTTAATGCAGCCGAACCAATGGCAAAGCCCTTACCAGTAGCAGCGGTGGTATTGCCCAAGGCATCGAGCGCATCGGTGCGTTCTCTCACTTCCTCACCTAGTTCGCTCATTTCAGCGTTACCCCCCGCATTGTCAGCAATGGGGCCATAGGCATCTGTAGCCAAGGTGATGCCCAAGGTAGAAAGCATGCCTACTGCCGCAATGCCAATGCCATACAGTCCATGACTGATAGATTCGGCACTCATACTCATATCAAATCCGTTGGCACAGAGATAGCTCAGCATAATGGCTATTGATATGGTTACCACAGGAATGCAAGTACTAATCATTCCTGTGCCAATGCCTTTGATGATGACAGTTGCTGCACCCGTTTGCGAAGCAGCTGCAATCTCTTTGGTTGGTTTGTAACTATGTGAGGTGTAATATTCGGTGGCTTGACCGATGATGACACCTGCTGCCAGACCTGTTACTACCGAGAAGCTAACACCCAACCAGTTGGTGATGCCCAAGAAATACAAGATGAGGAAGGTTGCGATGGCAATAAGCACCGCAGCAACATTAGTACCAAGGCTCAAAGACTTCAGCAAGTCTTTCATCGTCGCTTCTTCTTTGGTACGTACCAAGAAAATACCAATCAAGCTCAAGAAAATACCTACTGCAGCTATAATCATAGGTGCTACCACGGCTTTGAGTTGCATGTCACCGCTTGCCACAAAGGCTGTGGCACCTAATGCTGCTGTAGACAAGATACTTCCGCAATAACTTTCATAAAGATCAGCACCCATACCAGCAACATCGCCCACGTTATCGCCCACATTGTCGGCAATAGTAGCGGGATTTCGAGGGTCGTCTTCAGGAATATCTTGTTCTACCTTGCCCACCAAGTCAGCACCTACATCGGCTGCTTTGGTGTAGATACCTCCTCCAACACGTGCAAACAGCGCTTGTGTAGAGGCACCCATGCCGAAGGTCAGCATTGTTGTAGTGACGGTAACCAGTGCCATGTTGCTGCCATGATAAAGATAGGTGAGGAGTATAAACCACATGGCAATGTCCAACAGACCTAAACCAACCACAACGAGTCCCATGACTGCGCCCGACCGGAAGGCTATCTGCAGACCCTGATTTAAGCTCTTGCGAGCTGCATTGGCGGTTCTACCCGATGCATAAGTGGCGGTTTTCATGCCAAAGAAACCACAGAGTCCGCTAAATAAACCTCCAGTGAGGAACGCAACCGGTACCCATGGATTTTGAATTTTGAGCACGTAAGCCATAAAAGCAAACAGGATAGCTAATGCGATAAATACATACAGCACCACAGTGTACTGTTGTTTTAGGTACGCCATGGCGCCATGGCGCACATGTTGCGCAATTTCTCGCATACGAGGTGTGCCTTCATCATACTTCATCATGCTTTGAAAGAAGTACCATGCCATGGATAGTGCAACCACGGAGGCCACTGGCACAAGCCAAAAAATAAATGGAATGTTCATGGTTTAATGTGTTTTAAGTTAGTTGATTTGTCGCAAATGTAGTGAATAATTTTAAGTTTGCAAATATTTCTTACATATTTTCCCTCTTTGAAAACCAGAAAGTTTTGAATGGCGAAATATGGGTTGTTCATTTATCGGGATGTGATGTACTGAACCAGCGCAAAAGAACAGAGTGAGCATTTGTTGACTTTTTTGCTCATATTTAGCCCTCAAAATGGCCCTTCAGAATGCGCAATCTAGAAGAAAATACTAGGCATGGAGGATGCACACAGGACGTCAACGACGCTTTAAAATTGTATTTTTGCTGCAATGTCAATGCGTTTTTCGCTTAATATTCATCACTTTGGTGAGCAAGTTGTAGCTTATTGCAGCATAAGATAATTCTTAAACTACAACTGATTGAAAATAAATAAGTTACCTTGTTGATAAGACTAAATAGGTAACGATTTGGAAACGAGCGAGCTACTTGGCTTCGCTGTTTTCTGCCTAACAAAGAACGCTTGTTATTCTGTTTGCAAAGATAATACTTTGTTACCGAATAACAAGCGTTTTTAATGAGATATTCTTCTTTCTGCATTTTTGTAATGCTGATTTTGACGCTGTAATGAGATTATAATCCTCGTCCTCTCTTTTTCTTGTTAGCTTGGTTTCTGAGTTTGCGCTGCCATGCAGTTTCGGGATAGTCATCGCCATGAGCGGATGGTGTAATCAAATCGCCCAACCCTTCCACCACATCATCGGCTGCACTAATGATGGTGTCTGCCACTGCACCAATGGAGTTCTGCACTTGTGAGGTATCATTGTCTCGTGAGATTGAGGAGCGGCTTGGAGGTACAAGTTGGTAACCTGTATCAGATTGTTTGTTGTTTTCTGTCGGCTCCTGTATTGTTTGATGTG
>CAUPIT010000011.1:0-89110 GCA_963511375.1 uncultured Prevotella sp.
AACCGCCGCCAGAAAAATATTCACTTAACACTTGCAGCTTGAACGCGTCACTAAATTCTCTTCTTTTGCTTGATTTCGTCATGTCTTTTTACTTTTTTTGAGTTTGATAATGTGTCAAGCTATTTCAGTATAAGACATGTTCATAATTGATTGATTATTATTTTGTTATCTTTTTCTGCTTTCTGCTATCTCAATAGAAAGCAATCAATAAAACCAAGAGCCGTCACAACCGTAGGTTTAAGCGTAATGTTGGTGAACAACAAATGCAAAAGAGGTTAATCTAGGAAATGAGGTGACAGAATAATAACGATCATCACTCTATATGTAGGATGAACCGTAATTATTTCACATTATCATATCAACTTTACCATGTATTTTCACATAATAACCCTATAAATAGGTAATTATTTCACATTATCACGTCTTTTTTACCATGTATTTTCACATAATCACACTATAAAAAGACGATCATTTCACATTTTCCGAATTCTCGTTCTACGAACTGAATGGCTAAAATGCCAAAAATTGAAAAATAAAACGCTATTTAATTGGCATATACGCTTGGTTCGGTGTTGAAACAAAAGTTCAACATCGGAAACGTAATAAAATTTATTTTAATTCGTTCATACTAAGATGAAATACGTGAATCGCAACAAAACACATAATCATAGCTTAAAATACTCTGGTGGTGTCACAAGGTCTTGCTATCTTAGTAGGCACTGTTCGCAACAAATTGTTGGCTCACCTTCTCGGCGTCGAGGGTATGGAACAGCGCTTGTGCTGCTCTGGGTATGTGGGTGTCAGTGCGTAGATGGAGGAAAATTACCGAATTGTGGACATATCTAAAAATACGAGTGTGGAAAAAATAGCATCATTTGCCATATTGGTGGCGGTTTATAATGGTAGCAAGTATCTGAAAAGATGCTTGGATTCGTTGCGGAAACAAACCCTCAAAGACATTCAAGTGATTTGTGTGGATGACGGATCTACGGACAATTCTTGGGAAATATTACAATTGTATGCTGCTGTAGACCAACGGATTGAGATTTATCATCTAAATCAAAACTATGGAGCAGCACATGCACGCAATGAAGGAATTCGGCATATCAACGCTCGTTACACCACGTTTTTAGATTGCGATGATACTTTTGCGACAGATGCCTTGGAACAGGCTTTGCAGGCTTTTGAAAAGCGTCCACAAGTAGACTGTGTGCTTTTCAAGCTTATCACTATTGGAGGTGACAATTCAACCGCATAGGAGTATGCCATGGATTTTTTTGAGGAAAGGTCTGGATACGAAGCTTTCAAAGACAGTTTAACCTGGAAAATACATGGGGTTTATGCTGCGAAAACCTTCCTCTTCAAACAGTTCCCGTACGATGACACGTGTAAAACCTATAGTGATGACAACATTACGCGACTGCATTATCTGTTTTCTAAGCAAGTGGGTTGCTGTCATGGAGAGTACTACTACCACTACAATCCCCACTCGGTAACACACATTATTAGTGGAAGCAGGTTTGACTATCTTCGCGCTAACGAAAGTATGAAGAAACTGTTGATACAATACAATGTAAGTAATGATATACTAACTATCTATGAGAATGAGCGTTGGCTGGTATTGATAGATTTATACTATTTTCATTATTCCTACAGACAACAGCTTTCTGCTGAGGATTTAGCGATGGGCATGCATGAGCTTCATCGAATATGGAAAAGCATTGAGGTAAATAGACTGTACAAAAGGTTAAAATATAAATTCGGGTACATGCCACTACGATTTTCATGGAGGTTCTTTAGAATCCAAGAAGAACTCTATTTTACCCTAAGGTCTATTTTTCGAAAGGGCAGGCAACAGACTATGAATTGGTGAACTTCATGTGGCAATGACATGTGTAGAATATGCAAAAGTTTTGTGAATCTTCGCAGAAAAGCTGTAGTTTGTTGCTGGGAATATATTACCTTTGCATAAGATGGGCTGCGCCTCACCAAAGTAAACAAGTTTTCGCATGGCTTCGGCCTACATCCTATCCGTAAAAGATGAGAAAGATTTATTTAATAGTAGCCGCCTTGTTGGCGGTATGTTCGGCAAAAGCTCAAGACTCGCTAACAGTTGTGCGAGTGAACGAGCAGCGTAGTTTCCCACAGGAAATCCCGGCAGGGAATTACAGTGGCATCACCTATATCGGGGACAGCGTGTATGCAGTGGTTAGTGACAAGTCGCCACAGGATGGCTTCTTCCTCTTTAAAATAGCGCTGGACTCCATCACTGGTGACGTACTTCACGTGGAAAATCTCGGCTTTAGAGGCGACACAGACAAAAATGGGGATATGGAGGCCATTACTTATGTGCCGTCATCTAAAACTTTGTACATCACCCGTGAGACCGATAACACCATCAAAGAATATGCGCTGGATGGGCATCTGACCATCAGACAACTCTCCGTTCCTGCCATTTACCAGCGGGATAGGGGCAATTACGGGTTGGAATCTTTGAGCTTTAACGAACGAACCCAGACTTTTTGGACGTGTAATGAAGGGACACTACTGGGCGATGGAGAACAGGCTACTGCGACAAATGGGGTTCGTAACAGGTTACGCTTGCAATCGTTCAGTGCCGATTTTCAACCTTTACATCAGTATGCCTATCTAATGGATTCACCGGAAGCAAACAAGAAAGCTTATCTCTATGGCATGGGAGTTGCTGAGGTAACCGCACTCGATGACGGCAGTGTGCTGGTTTTGGAGCGCGAATTTTATACGCCACCTTCTAAACTGGGTGCTTTTGTCAACAACAAATTGTTTTTGGTACACCCTCAAAAAGGCGTTCCCATCGATGGGGAAGATGCGCTGAACGAAGCAATGCCTTATTTGAAAAAACGATTGGTGACGAAATGGACCACCCGACTTTCCTTGTTCCGTCATGAGATAGCCAACTTCGAGGGGATGTGCCTTGGTCCGAAACTAGCCGACGGTTCCCAAGTGTTGGTCTTGGTATCTGACTCGCAGAACCAGGCGGGTGGGGTGATGAAAGACTGGTTTAAAACCATCGTCCTGTCACTGCCCAAGCCATGACATGGGCCATTTGCACACTGAAAGTTGGGGTCAGTCGTAAAACCCAGTTGCAACCCCTCCCTCTCATGCACATAATTTCATAAGCCTGTAAAGGAAGAAAGGAATGTCCGTTACTCCCCTGAACTGTGCCCTGAAGGCTTTGACTTTTGCGTTGAAACCTGAGTTCGGGATAAAAATGTCCCGTTCTCGATAGCTCCCACAAGAGCATAAATATATCTCCTCTATCTTGAGACAGAGCTTATCAATAAATTTCCATCGAGCTCTGATATGACTGGTTTAGAACAGTGTAAGCTGCTGTCCTTGCGGTCTATACAAAAATCTAATCACACTCCCTGCTCCATCCCCCTATACAGGTATATAAGTGAGCGTAAGGTTCTAATGGTGTGGTTATTATATGCTACCCCATAATTGGGAGGTAACAGATTGGCAACTTGTGCCCGGGCATTCAACCAATTCTCAATACCCCTTTTAACAACAGGAAAAGAATAGGCTTCATTGAGATATTCAGCGCATGATGCAGCGTCATGTTCGGATAAGTCTTCATTCTCACGAATCGCATGGGCGGGAACAGAGGGACGGCATTTCCTCATTTCTATATAAAGAGAGTCTATGCATAAGTTGTCTTTCAAAGATGATTTCTGCGGACTTGTTGCGTTGAGGGCTGCCAAATCCTCCAAGAGGCATGCGTATCGTATGTAACTTAGTTCACGCTGGTTGTCAGCGCGAATGATTCTGTGGATGCTTCCTCCTCCATTTTGTATTTCCTGAATATCCATGGCTATGATGTTAAATTTCATCAAGGTTTCCTCCAACCTTTGCCAGTATGCGATTTCTTTATCGATGAATTTCCGAAACTGCAGCCTGTCTTTGTAAGCCATAACTCTCTGATTAAGATTTCCTTCACATAGTTGTTGTTGAATTACTTTGGACTTGGCTATGTATAATCTTTGCTGTCTGTTTGACCATTCTATCATTCCGGAAGTTGTTGTCTCATTGCAAAACGTAGTGTCTTGATAGAAACTATCTGAATTGTAATCTGTCATTAGTTTATCTTGGATGTTAGTACTCACGATACTCTCAGAAACAGACTCTATAGTTGTTTCTGCCATCTTATTCTGCCCCCGTTGGAAATATTGGGCGTAACTTACGAAGGCAACAACCAGAAATATAAGGACTGTTAAAAGTAACAATTTCCTCATTGTGAAGCTAAAACAGATTCTATTTGTTTCCGTATATCATCAAGATCCATGTTTCCTTCATCAATGGAATATCTACAGATAAAATTCTGCATCTTCCGATCTAAAAGAAATAGAACACTACCAAAAGTAATAGCCCTATCATTCGTGCGTGCACGGTATCTGCAATACACCTGCCAGCCTATGAAATTTCCATCTTGAGACGTATCTCTTTTCCTTATAACTTCTTTAAGTTGTTCAATGTCATTTTTAAGTGTTGAAATATGTGTCTTAATCTGATTATATTCTCTTTTCGCCTCATTATATTCCCTTTGATGATCCCAAAAGACTCCACTGCTTCCAAATACTTTTAACGTGTTTTTTGTATCAAGATAATTCCTCTCTGCATTCGAATAGTCGTTCTCAGCCCTATCAAGTGCTGATAAAGAATCTATAAGTTGAACAGCTGCGCTAACAGTTGTTTGATCTGTCATAAAACCATATTGAAGACTATCCACTCGTATCTCTACAGGGTCATAGCTGTCTGGAAAATATAGATTTTGACAAATCAACTCTTTCACTACAGCTTCTGCCTTACTTTGCCTCCACTTTGGATTAGCCATAGAATCAACAGATGTGTTTCCTTTTAAATTCAATGAGAACCCATTGCCATGGAAGGCGATAACGCCAAGGAATATTGCATTGATGACCAATGCAATGGCAATTATAATCAAAGTACGTTGTTTTTTCATGATAGACCTAATTGTTGAATTTTCATATTTATATCGCTATTTATTGTTGAAAGCATGTCGTCTTGATTCATTTCATCGGGAAAAGTCCAGTCAAGATGAAATGGAGGGACAATAGGATTATCCTTAATCTCATATTGTATCATAACCTTTTCGTCTGGACATTGCTGAATATGAAACAGTGTAGTTCCACCATAATTAGAAACGCCCACACGAAGATAGGTGCGAGTTTCTAAAAACACACGACTATATCTATGTGCCATCAATATATGGTTAACCAACTTGAAAGACTTGACTCTCATTCCTCCTTGCCTATTCACCCCATTGGTAACCTTTCCTGAAATCAGACCAAACTTAAAGATGAGATAAGCAGCAACCGCTATTATAATAATCGTCAAAAACATAAACTCCATTTTTTATTTGACTAATGTTGTATTAGATATTTCGTTAAAAATCGGCTTAATTGCAACAATCTTCGGATAATGACGTTAAAACTATCCACGGACTATTGCAACTAAGCAGGAATTTCTTTGATTCTTTCCTTAATCCCAACTACAGCGAATCCCAAGCCGAAAAGTATTATTAATAGCCAAAAAGCTGGTAATAATATATATTGTGCAAAGAGGTCTATGAGATAAAAGAGTCCACCGGACTCTCCAGCATCCTCTGCTACGTCATAGTCGTAATAGGCAGCGCAAAATGTGCTATACACCAATACTGTGATGCTTAAAATAAGTCGTTTCATATCATGTATGCTATCGATTTTATGGGACTATGATGAAAAACTGGCGATTAACAACATCCACCATGCTGCGGCGATTACTTGAAGAAGCCATCCATGTCCTCCAAATATATCAAAAGGCCATGTCGCACCAAGTACTAAGGCTAACACTATATAAATTATAACAGCTGCTATAAACATAATAATTGATTTAGTCTTGTTGTTTTGATTGTGATGTGGTCTCTATTGTATACTCGGAAGGCGTACCACTATTATTTGCCTGTTCCATAGAGTTTATCAATTCCATATCTGTTAGAAACCTATTAGAAGTCTCTTCATCCATATTTCCAATTACATATCTCATCAACTCTTGATTATTATTGTTGAATTGCTTAAAGTCAATAAAAAAGGCTTTATAAGCAGATATGAGATTATCTTTATTCGTAATCATTAGATAATCGTTATACTCTGCATCAGAAAGAATATTATTTGTTCTACTGACAATTACAATAGCGGCAACAGCCCCAATAATAGCTCCGCCTACAAACGTAAATAGGGTTTTAGTCTTCATATATCTATTCCTTTTTTGTCCAAAGGTCCCCCTTTGAACGGAGTTATAGTATTTCGGTACATATATAAAAAAAGCGTGGGAGTCTGTACCTGTTACCCGTCCCGCTGCTTGAGGCCTTCGCATTGCCCATCTCTGTTGAACGAGCAACGCAGAAGCCCACGCCGATATGTAAATCTGTTGTGCGCCACTATTGTTGGTAACGCAGTAACAAGGTATTACACACCCATGGACATCTACTGTTGCCTCATTCTTGACAGAGATTGAAGTTTGCGAAGTTTCAAGCAGTCAAGAACAAAGCGTCAAGTAAACGCCTTATCATATATGTATCCCCCCCCCCTCGGGCTTCTGCTTTCACAGAAAGTCCATCTGATGGGAATGTTGCAAATTTAGAGTTTTATTTTGAAAGTGCAAAAGGAAACGGATAAAATCTTATGTAATTCTTTGCAATTCTGTAGTAGAAACAAAATTCAAACTCCCTCTATTTGAATTTCACCTAAATTTCACAAAAGAGCAAATAAAAAGTTGGGTGCATGTATGGGCATAAACGAAAAAAATCACAATCTCTTCGAGCGTGAAAAGACTGTGATTCGTTGATTTTTGAGGTACCTGGCAGAGTCGAACTGCCCTACACGGTTTTGCAGACCGTTACCTAACCGATCGGCCAAGGTACCCTGATTGATTTTTGCGTGTGCAAAGATAAGGTAAATAATTTGTTCTTCCAAACATTTGTCTCACTTTTTCTCATAACACGCGGGCTTTCGATGGGCTGACGCTTGTTTTTTCAGTATCTGGTCATGCAATGCACATCCTTTGCATCCGTAGCATTTATCGTTGCTGTGTCGCCATGTCAGGTATATTCTTCGTCCTGCATAAGCTACAGCCGCGATGAGGATGACAATGAGAATAGTGTATTGAACAACGTGTGTCATATTGAGTTTTTATGATTTCATTGATGAACCAGCTATCAATAGTGTATGCTGATTAGATCAGCAAGGAATTGAATCAACCCGAACCCTTCCCATACTTCGAAAGCTTTCTTCTTTCGGACATGGGAAGGATTCGGTGGTCATTGATAGCCTATTGATGCCTCTTAATAAGCGAAGAGGGGATAGGTCTTCATCGTTTCGTTAACTTTCTGTCTTACGTTTGCGATGACCTTTTCATCATCAGGTGCGTTCAATACCTCTTCGATGAGTCCGGCAACGAGAAGCATGATGTCTTCTTTCGCACCTCGTGTCGTCATAGCTGCGGTGCCAAGACGGATGCCACTGGTTTGGAATGCCGAACGTGTGTCGTAGGGCACCATGTTCTTGTTGACGGTGATGTCGGCAGCAACGAGTGCATTCTCTGCCACTTTACCCGTCAGTTCGGGATATTTTGAGCGAAGGTCAACCAACATCGAGTGGTTGTCTGTTCCGCCACTTACGATGCTGAAACCACGTTGTGTGAGTGTGTCGGCCAACACAGCCGCATTCTTTTTAACCTGCAGTGCATACTCTTTCCATGACGGTTTCAGGTTTTCGCCGAAGCCAACAGCCTTGGCTGCAATGACATGTTCAAGAGGACCGCCCTGCGTTCCGGGGAATACTGCACTGTTGAGCAGCTGCGACATCATCTTGACATCACCTTTCTTAGTGGTCAGGCCCCATGGATTTTCAAAGTCTTTACCCATCAAAATGATGCCACCGCGTGGTCCACGAAGCGTTTTGTGCGTGGTACTGGTGACGATGTGTGCATATTTGACGGGATTGTTCAGCAATCCGGCGGCAATCAATCCTGCAGGGTGAGCCATGTCAATCATGAGTAAAGCTCCCACTTCGTCAGCAATCTTGCGCATGCGCTGATAGTCCCACTCGCGGCTGTAAGCAGAGCCACCTCCGATAATCAGTTTCGGATGGTGTTGGTGAGCCAGCTGCTCCATCTCATCATAGTCTATCCGACCCGTTTCCTTATTCAAATTGTAGCCAATGGGATGATAGAGAATACCGGATGTGTTGACGCTGCTTCCATGTGACAAATGGCCGCCATGATCGAGGTTAAGTCCCATGAATGTATCGCCAGGCTTCAATACGGCCAGCAAAACGGCGGCATTTGCTTGTGCGCCGGAGTGCGGTTGTACGTTAGCAAACTCGGCTCCGAAGAGTTTTTTGACACGTGCCATCGCCAGATTCTCTACCTGGTCAACAATTTGGCAACCGCCATAATAACGCTTTGCAGGAAGACCTTCGGCGTATTTGTTTGTTAGATACGATCCCATGGCCTGCATTACTTCGTCGCTGACAAAGTTCTCTGAGGCAATAAGTTCCATTCCTTTGAGCTGGCGTTGATGCTCTTGCTCAATGAGATTAAAAAGTTCTTGATCTTTTTCCATGATTTTTTAATTTGGTTTAAGTAAAGATGTTTCATTTAGAATAATCTGCGATTCACAGCATTCTGTTTGTTTTTTTGGTCTATTATTGATTGTTTTAGTGAGTTTGACAGGACAGGATTCAGCAGAGTTCTCCTTTATTAATGTCTTGTTCTTTATCACAATAGTGACATTTCAGTAAGCCATGTGTCTTGTCTACCACATGGAATACGGTTTGCATGGGTTCGTTGTTGGTAATGCACATGGGGTTGTTGCATTTCACGATGCCACGTAATTCGTTCGGTGTCTCAACTGTTTTCTTCTCCACTACTTCGTAATCTTTGATGATGTTGAGCACTATTTTTGGTGCTACCACAGAGAGTCGGCTGATTTCTTCATCAGAAAAAAACTTATCGGAAACCTTGATGATGCCTTTCTTACCAATCTTTTTGGAGACAAAATTGTTGCCAATGGTAACTGGTGTGTCTAATGATTGGAGTTCCAGCAAATTGACAACTTGGTATGTCTTGCCTGCAGGAATATGATCAATAACAGTACCGTTCTCTATTGCTGCAACTAAACGCTCTTTCTTGTTCATAATCAGAATATTATTGTTGTATTACAACTTATTTGATAATTGTTTTATCTTGCTTGATGTCTCCAAGTGTGATGCCTAAACAATGACTGAAAATGGCTTGTCTGGCATAGAGTCCGTTCTGTGCTTGTTGAATATAATAGGCATGTGGATTGTCATCCACGTCGTAAGCAATTTCGTTGACACGTGGTAGTGGATGCAGTATCTTGAGGTTGTCCTTAACGTTTTTGAGCATGTCGTTGCGCAGGATGTACACGTTTTTCACATGTTCGTATTCCATCAAGTCAGAGAAACGTTCTTTCTGCACACGTGTCATATAGAGAATGTCGGCGTCTGCCAGCACCCTGCTGTTAAAGGCGGTGTGCTCTTGATATTTGATGCCATGCTCTTGACAATAGAGCTTGTATTCCATGGGCATGGCCAGTTCGTTAGGAGCAATGAAATGAAAAGTGGGGTTGAAGTGTCGCATTGCCGTAATGAGTGAATGCACCGTGCGGCCATACTTCAGATCACCCACGAGGTAAATGTTTAAATTCTCAAGCGTTCCTTGCGTCTTGTAGATAGAGTAGAGATCCAACAAACATTGTGAAGGGTGCATGTGAGCGCCGTCACCGGCATTGATGATAGGAACGGGAGCCACTTCACTGGCATATTGAGCAGCACCTTCGATGTAATGGCGCATCACGATGAGGTCGGCATAGTTGGAAACCATGAGTATGGTATCCTTGAGGGTTTCACCTTTAGATACGCTGGAAGCTTTCGCATCAGAAAAGCCTATCACCCGTGCCCCCAGTCTGTTGGCTGCCGTTTCAAAGCTAAGACGGGTTCTGGTTGATGGCTCATAGAAGAGTGTGGCTACGACCTTCCCTTTTAATAGTTCGCGGTTGGGATGCATTTCAAATTGCTCGGCCAAGGCCAACAGATACATCAGCTCATCTTTAGCGAGGTCGGCAATGTTGATAAAATGACGTTTTTCCATTTTGTATACTTAATCTGTTTTTGGAATTGACGGCTAAGTTAGTTATTAATTTTTATTTACGAGAGATAATTAAAAGAAATGTTGTATTTTTGCATCAATAATATATATATGTGTTGCGGAGAATGAGAAAGGCATTTGTTCATTTCCTTTGGAAAACTTTGATCGCAGTATTTTGCGTCATTCTGATTGCGTTTATCGCGATATGGAATGGGTGGATAGGCTATATGCCTGATGTAGAAGACCTTCAGAACCCCATCAGTCGTTTTGCAACTCAGGTTTATTCGGCAGATGGCAAAGTGCTGGGCACCTGGAACTTTAACAAGGAAAACCGCATTGTTATACCTTATTCAAAGATTTCTCCACATCTGGTTCATGCTTTGGTTGCAACAGAGGATGAACGGTTCTACGAACATTCGGGAATTGACTTTTTCGCATTGGGGCGCGCTATCATCAAACGTGGAATACTGGGGCAAGAAAATGCTGGAGGCGGTTCAACCATTACGCAGCAGTTGGCTAAACAGCTTTACTCGGAAACGGCAAGAAGTACATTGGAACGAATGCTGCAAAAGCCCATTGAATGGGTCATCGCGGTGAAGTTGGAGCGTAATTACACCAAGGAAGAAATCATTGCTTTATACCTTAATTATTTTGATTTTCTTCACAATGCGGTAGGAATTAAAACGGCTGCAAATACATATTTCAACAAAGAACCCAAAGACTTGACAGTCACAGAGTCAGCCATGCTCATCGGCCTTTGTAAGAATCCGTCTCTTTATAATCCCGTTCGTTATCCTGAACGTTGTACCGAACGTCGCAATGTCGTGCTCGGGCAAATGCAGAAGGCCGGCTATCTTTCGAAAGCAGAATATCACCAGTACGCAGATGAAAAATTGAAATTGAACTTTCACCGTACAGATCACAAGAATGGATTGGCTACCTACTTCCGAGAATTCCTGCGCCAATATATGATGGCCTCGCGTCCAGATCGTTCTGATTATCCCTCCTGGAACCAGAATCAATTTGTCTTTGATTCGATCGCATGGGATACAGATCCGCTTTATGGATGGTGCAATAAGAATTTTAAGAGAAATGGCAAGCCTTATAATGTCTACACGGATGGCCTGAAAGTGTTTACCACAATCGACTCACGTATGCAGTTATATGCTGAACAGGCTGTTTATAACCATGTGGCTAAGTTCTTGCAACCAGCTTTTGACAAAGAGAAAGCCAAACGCCCCAACGCTCCCTTCACCAAAGCACTGACACCGAAAGAAATTAGATCTATTTTGAACAGGTCTATGATAGGAAGTGAACGCTATAGGGTATTAAAAGCCTCGGGAGCCACTGAAGCAGAAATCAAGAAGTCGTTCAACACGCCTGTCGACATGGCGGTGTTTACCTATCATGGCGATGTAGATACGACAATGACGCCCATGGATTCCATCCGCTATTACAAATCGTTCCTTCGTGCAGGCTTCATGAGTATGAATCCGCAGACGGGGCATGTGAAGGCATACGTGGGTGGACTTGACTACAATCACTTCATGTATGACATGGTGATGAATGGACGCCGACAGGTAGGATCGACCATCAAACCTTTTCTGTATTCCTTGGCCATGGAGAACGGTTTTTCTCCTTGCGACCAAGCCCCTAACGTGCAGAGAACCTACATGGTGGCGGGTAAGCCTTGGACACCAAGAAACACCAGCAGGAGGCGATATGGCTCGATGGTGACGCTGAAATGGGGCCTGGCCAACTCGAACAACTGGATATCGGCATACTTGATGAGCCGTTTGAATCCACAGTTGTTTGTAAGTATGCTCCACGACTTTGGCATTCAGAATCCAGGCATTCATCCCTCTATGGCACTTTGTTTAGGACCTTGCGAGGTTTCTGTTGGAGAAATGGTCAGCGCATATACCACGTTCGCCAACCACGGCATCCGTACAGCTCCGATGTTCGTTTCTAAAATAGAAGATAATGAGGGGAATGTGCTGGCAACCTTCCAGCCTCGTATGAGCGAAGTGATTAGTGCGGAGAGTGCCAACAAAATGCTAGTTCTTCTGCAAGAAGTTGTCGACAGAGGAACAGCAGGTCGATTGCGTTTCAAGTACAACATCGATGGAGAGATAGGAGCGAAAACGGGTACTACAAACCGTAACTCTGATGCCTGGTTCATGGGCTTCACGCCACAATTAGTGAGTGGATGTTGGGTAGGCGGTGAAGACCGCGACATTCATTTTGACTCAATGAGGATGGGGCAGGGGGCAACCATGGCTTTGCCAATATGGGCTAACTTCATGAAAAGAGTTTATAAAGATGCTTCGTTAGGATATAAACCAGACGCTTCTTTTGGACTACCTGAAGGCTATAATCCGTGCGACAGAGATGATAGGGATGTAGATAAGTTTGGTATCGACGAGGTTTACGAATAGTAAATGAGTAGAGGTTAACTATACCATGATTGAAGCGTTACCTCTAGGATTTTGCTGGAGGCGTAACAACTTCTACTTAAAATGCGTACCCGCCCAGTTACTCGCGATCTCAAGCTGGCGTTATTCAACTGAATTTTTTCAAAGAGTTTATTAGCCTTCGCTGTGCAATGTGGGTATTTGAAGTTGATTATCCATTTACATCAAATTAAACTTTGATAACCGCATATATATGAATCGAAACTAAAGTAAATTTTCTTTTTGAAGTAAAAATATTATAAATTTTGGTATATAAGCCTTTTTTGGGGGGATTATGACATGGACATAAAAAATATATTCAAAGACTCTCGCATAGTCATGCTGGAGGAAGATATTGTAAGAATAAACGAGCATTGCGGATACACCGATGAAGAAAAGAATTTGATGGAATACTTGCTTGCACAGCGTCGCAACATACTATGGCATCTGAATGTGTATGACGATGAGACGAAGCAACTCCTCATTGATTTCAATGATGCACTCCGAAATGCTTGCGCTGAGCTGTATCGCCGAACAATGGCAGTTTACCAAGAATGCTTGCGTCGTGAAGACTGCTCAGGAGATTTCGAGGTGGAAGGAAAGATATACCTGGGTTACGAATATCCTGAACTACATCCTATTCAGACCGAAACGGCAAAGCGGGTGTGGGATGCTCTCACATGTGGAGGTTTCTGTGCACTCTATGATGATGGTTGTGCCTGGTCGCTCCGTTATAGTAGAAAGTACCCTCCTGAGCATAGTGGCTATGATACATTAGAGTATTGGATAGGAATGGACGATGAGAACGACAACTGGAATGAGAGATTAGACAGAGAATGGTCAAAAGATTTGCATCTTATACAGCCCTTCCATAATCTATATGACCATTGCTACTTCTCATTGTTCGACCTCTTATATGTTCGTGAGTTCAACCTGGAGGTGCATGTAGAGTTTGATGATAAAGTAAAATACTAAACGACTTGAAGACATTCCAAGACAATAACAACTCTTTGGCCTAATATTTATCTCGAAACTGAAGGACGAAGACAATTATAATTCATTTCTTTCTAATGCAAGATTGGAGGGGGTATATGGCAATAAAAAGTTTTAGCAGACAGCAATGGAAAACTTGTTAAGGCGCTGTTACTATCTTCTTGCGCACTGTTCCATCGTCCATCACGATGATGTTGACACCCCGCTGTGGTCTGCTGATCCTGGTTCCGTCTAGCCGGTAGCGTGCCTTCTCCATGGGCTTGCGGCTGTCTGCGAGGTGTTTGTCCACCGTATTGGTTACCTTGCGTGGCTTGATGTTGAATGTCATCGACTGATTCTGGTAGGGTATTTTCTTGAGATCCACAAATCCGTCGCCGCCTCCCAGTCCGTATACTACATGAAAATTGCCTTTGTCGTCGTAGCCGTCGATGACGAAGCAATGCGGTATGTAGGCCGTGCTGCCTCCATAGATGACCGGCATGCCGTCTGAAAGTTGCTGGTACAGCGTGGTGTACCATGTGCTGTCACTTACTTCGTTGAGGAAGGTTGATAGGTAAGTCACCGAGCTGTCGTACGCAAAATGGTCTTTAAGTGCCTTCGCCACATCCATGTCAAATGCGCCACTGTCGTATTGTCCATACTGCATTTCCACGGCAGCGCCACAGTCGGCCATGATTTTTGCCACAGCTTGTTTCTCCTCGTTCGAGCTATTGTCACCGTATGTGTAGGCATCTTTCATCTTCTCCCAGTCGTAGGTGCTTTTACTGAAGTCGGTTTCAACGATGTATGCCAGTCCATCGCCGCCCTCGTATGTGTACCTCACACTGCCTTGTCCGCGCGCAGGATAACCGTAGTATTTCATGACCTGTGCCATGGCAGTGGCCACGCAGCCCGTCTTGCAGTGTACGTTCTTGCCGGGTGCCAGCGGACATTGTAGGTTATAGGGTGCGTTCTGTCCCCAGGTTGTCTTGAGCATGGGCGCCACCGACGGCTTTATCTTGCCCTTCATGAGGCTGAAGCATTCATATTGCGACATGTCTTTCGCATGAATGCCCATGAGCAGGCAACATGAAATGAGTGTGAGTAGGGTTTGCTTGTTCATGACATACTATGTATTTTTGTGGAATATGCTATATGGTAAATAATAAAAACAACAGGGATGGACACGCTTGTGGCATGCTCATCCCTGTTGTATCAGGAAGTTTACTTTGTTTCTATCTCTTCCTTCATGTCAATAAACTGCTTTTTTGAATTGTAGAATTCATATTGCAAAAACGCTAGTTTTTGTGAAGGGATGACGTTAACTCCAAGTCCATATTTCATCTGCCACTTACGTTTCAGGGAGAATACTCCTTGATTGATATATGCGGCTACATACGGATGAACATGGAGAGTGAACCGTTTAATTCCTATTTTGTTGACTAGTTTGTCAATTTTTCTTTCAAGTTGATCGGTAAATAAAATACTAGACTTAATTTTACCTGTGCCATTACACGTGGGGCATGTTTCGTCAACATTGACATCCATTACAGGTCTTACACGTTGTCTAGTGATTTGCATCAATCCAAACTTGCTCAGTGGGAGAATGTTGTGACGTGCACGATCACTTTGCATGTTCTTACACATGCGCTCGTAGAGCATCTGTCGGTCTTCAGCAAGATGCATGTCGATAAAATCAACAACGATAATGCCTCCCATGTCACGCAGCCTGAGCTGCCGTGCCAATTCGTCTGCTGCCCCAAGGTTTACTTCAAGTGCATTTGCTTCTTGGTCATTTTCTTTTCGTGTTCGGTTCCCACTATTTACATCCACGACATGAAGGGCCTCGGTATGCTCAATGATAAGATAGGCACCATGCTTGTAGTTGATGGTCTTACCAAAGCTAGACTTAATTTGTTTTGTGATGTTGAAATTATCAAAGATAGGCACTTTGCCCGTGTATCGTTTCACAATGCCCGACTTGCTCGGGGCTATTAACGTGACATAGTCTTTAACCTGCCTAAATGCTTCTTCATCATTAATATAAATATTCTCGAAGCTTGGGTTAAATATATCTCTTAATAAAGCGATTGCTCGTACCGCTTCTTCATATACTAGTTGAGGTCGTTTTTGGGTTTTCTGTACTTTGACAATCGCATCTTGCCAACGCTTTGTCAACACTTTCATTTCGCCATCTAACTCAGCAACTCTTTTTCCTTCTGCCACCGTGCGTACGATGACGCCGCAGTTTTTAGGTTTAATGCTGCGGACGAGTTGTTTCAACCTGGCGCGTTCCTCACCGTTTTTGATTTTTGAAGAAACGGAAACTTTGTCACCAAAGGGAATCAAAACTAAAAAACGACCTGCAAAAGACAACTCAGCAGTTAGTCGTGGACCTTTGGTTGAAATAGGTTCTTTAACAATTTGCACCAATATTTCTTGCCCTAAGGTTAGTGTTGACTGAACGCTACCGTCTTTTTGGAGGTCTGGCAGATGTGAAGCTTTGGCAAATGGATAAAGTTTTTTTCTGTCACTTTGTACTTGCTTTAAGTACTTTGCATACGAATTAAATTGGCTCCCTAAGTCAAGATAGTGAAGAAAAGCGTCTCTTTCATATCCTACATCCACAAAACAGGCATTCAAGCCTGGCATAAGTTTTTTAACTTTTGCAATGTAGACATTTCCAACAGAGAAAGTTGCAGAGCGCGGTTCGTTCTGGTATTCAACCAGACGCTTATCCTCTAACAGTGCCGTGGCAATGTCTTTCTCCTGGACGTCAATAACAACTTCGCTGGTCATTTCTCTTCTTACTTTGCTTAGTTACATCAAAAAAGGGCGTGTCAAATATCCTTCATAGGACTTTTTGACGCGCCCCACTGTCTATATAGACTATCAAGCCATGTTATTTGCTCTTATGTCTATTCTTTCTTAATCTTTTTTTACGCTTGTGCGTAGCCATCTTGTGGCCCTTCTTTTTCTTACCGTTTGGCATAATTTTAAATGTTTAAAAATAATATGTTTTGTACTAAATTTTCTATATTAATAGATGTAGAATACCAATTTGATAATTCTCAACTTAAATGTTGCCTTACGCTTTCATCGCATTGATGAAGCTCTTAGATGGTTTAAAGCTGGGCAAATCGTGTGCATCAATTGTAATTGTGGTATTCTTTTGGATGTTCCTTGCCGTCTTTGCCGCTCTGTGCTTGATAATAAAGCTACCAAAGCCTCTCAAATAAACATTTTCTCTTTTCTCGAGAAGGCTATCCTTTACAGTACTCATGAAGCATTCTACCACGGCTGCTACTTCTTTTTTCTGTAAGCCGGTAGACATTGAAATTTCGTTGATGATATCTGCTTTCGTCATTGTATGTATAATTTATTTGTTATTATTCTTTACCTTGCATCTCAATTTTGATTTGCAAATATAGTGGTTTTTTACGTCATAGAAAAATATATTTAGTTATTTTTGCCAAATTACGCCATAAAAATTTTTCAGAAGTTCTTCTTTCCCAAGAACTTATATTTCCATACCTTCGCGACTGAACCTATTTTTTTCTTAGAATCTTCTTTTGTATCATTGATGGGTTCCCTTATTTTCCTCTGTTTAATTTTACCACAAACTCCACTTTGGGTCATAGATTCTGGGCGAGGTTTTGCCTTTTAGGCATCGCAATGAGAAGTAATCTTGTTTTTGTGCAAAATGGTTTTCAAGATATAAAACGATTTTGTGAAATTCTGATTTGCTTAAATTTACAAGCCATATTTGCCTGCTTTCATGCGTTGTTTTTTGTTCATTATCTAATAAATGTGTAGATTTGCAAGATGAGAAAAATAATCCATGTTGATATGGATGCTTTCTACGCTTCGGTAGAACAGCGTGACCACCCCGAATTAAGAGGCAAACCGGTCGCGGTTGGTCACGACGGACCGCGTGGGGTAGTGAGCACGGCAAGTTACGAGGCGCGCAAGTTCGGCGTGCATTCGGCCATGGCCATGAGCAAAGCCAAGCGTCTGTGTCCGCAATTAATCATTGTGCCTCACAGAGGAGAGGTGTATCATGAGGTTTCCATACTGGTTCGTGAAATCTTTCGTGAATACACGGACATCATTGAACCTATATCCTTGGATGAGGCATTTTTGGACGTAACAGACAATAAAAAGGATATTGATGATCCGCGGACCATCGCCCTTGAAATAAAAAAGAAGATACGAGAAACCACTCATTTAACTGCTTCTGCTGGCGTGTCCTTCAATAAATTTCTAGCCAAGATAGCTTCTGATTATCGAAAACCTGATGGATTGTTTGAGATTAGTCATGAAGATGCGTACGATTTTATTAGTCAATTGAAGATAGAAAAATTTTGGGGCATCGGCCCTAAAACAGCTCAACTGATGCATAAAATGGGAATCTTTACAGGCGAACAGTTGCGCCATGTTTCTGAACAACATTTGATTGACGTGTTTGGTAAGATGGGCAGCGTGTACTATCATGATGCCAGAGGCGAAGACGAGCGACCCGTCATCAGTAATTGGATACGCAAATCTGTTGGCTGCGAACGTACATTCCAGGAAGATCTCACCCTGCGCTCAGCTGTCTTAATTGAACTTTACCACACGGTGTTGGAACTGATTGAACGAATCAAAGAGGCTGATTTTGAAGGCAAGACACTGACCTTGAAAATCAAATTTGATGATTTTACGCAAATAACGAGAAGCGCAACGGTAGATCATTGTTTGCAAACCAAAGACCAAATACTACCTCTGGCAAAGAGTTTGTTACGTGAAGTGGATTACTCCCATCGAGCTATCAGGTTGATGGGACTGTCTGTCAACAACCCTCATGCAGACGATAAGGTAGAAAAGGAGATACGATGGGAAGAAGGTTGGATTGATGGTTTTAAAGATGCCCAATAAGTTTCTTTCTTGCAATCATGATGACAGCGACATGTCCTATTTCCATTCTGTACCAAACTTGCAGGTGAGGAGCATTTGAAAAACCTGTAATCATTTGGACGTATCAGATATCTTTTGTAATTTTGCATAGAATAAAAAAGCAATATTTGCATTGATGATTTGGCCTGAACCTTCTTTTTTGTGCAGGTCATACATCAAATGAATCATCATCATCATGAAACAAACAAAGATAGTATGTTCGATCAGTGATCGGAATTGCAGTGAGGAGTTTTTACGAAAATTGTTTTTCGCAGGTATGAATGTCGTGCGTATGAATACTGCTCACGCCACTATTGAGGGGATGAAGAACATCATAAAGAATGTTCGCGCTGTCTCTTCTCACCTCGCATTGTTGATAGACACCAAAGGCCCGGAGGTGAGAACCACGGACGTAGCTGAACCCTTGCTGTACAAAACTGGTGAGGTCGTAAAGATTTTCGGTAGGCCGGACGTAGACAGTACACACGACATCATTAACGTTTCGTATGCTGATATTGCAAAAGATTTGAAAGTTGGCAACGACATCTTAATCGATGATGGAGCGCTGGACATGAGAGTGATTGACATTATCGGGCCGATGGTGGTGGCACAAGTGATGAACGACGGCGTACTCGGGGCTCATAAAAGTGTGAATATACCAGGCAGACACATCGACTTACCCGCACTTACCGAGAAAGACAAACACAACATTCTCTTTGCTATCGAGCAGGATATTGACTTTATTGCGCATTCTTTTGTACGCAATGCACAGGATGTAAAAGCCGTTCAAGACATCCTTGATGAACACCACAGCGACATCAAAATCATTTCAAAGATAGAAAATCAAGAAGGAGTTGATAACATCGATGAGATTATAGATGCCTCTTATGGCATCATGATTGCCCGCGGTGACCTGGGTATCGAGGTTCCCATCGAGGAAATACCCGGCATTCAACGCCAAATCATTCGCAAGTGCGTCATGAAGAAAAAGCCGGTCATCGTGGCTACGCAGATGCTTCACACTATGATTAACAATCCGCGTCCCACACGAGCCGAAGTAACCGACATTGCCAACGCCATCTATTCTTGGACAGATGCGTTGATGCTCAGTGGCGAAACGGCATCTGGGCGATATCCTGTGGAGGCCGTCCAGACCATGGCACGCATAGCCGAGCAGGCCGAAGCCGACAGAACATGGGAAACAACCATCGATCCCATGGCTCATGGTTATGAAGGCCAACGGGAATTCTTGGCACATTCAGCCATTGAATCTACCCGTCGACTGGGTGTGAAGGGCATCATCACGGCCAGCGAGACGGGACAAACGGCTCGCACGCTGTCGGCTTTCCGTGGTTCTATGCCTATCTTGGCCATCTGCTATAGAGAGAAAACGCAACGATTTCTGAACTTGAGTTACGGAATTATTCCTATATACCAAAAAGAACACACCAGTTCTGAATACCTCTTCACGGCAGCTCTTAGGATGCTCCGTCAGAAGGGATATATCAAACCAGAGGATAAAATTGCCTACCTCAGCGGCAGCTTCGGGAAGAACGGTGGTACCACTTTGCTCGAAATCAATAAAGTAGGACAGGTGTTTGACAACTCATACGAGTTCCACCTTCCACATTATGTAAAGGACGAAACAGAAGCGAAGCGATAAACGACCGTGGCTAACTTTGAACTAAAATGAAATGAACATCGGAATTCTTGGAACGGGAAAAATCGTCAACGAAATGATTCCCGTGGTCCAACAAATCAATGGTATCACGATTCAAGCCATTTGCAGCCGACCGCAAAGTCTTTCAAAGGCAGAGCGGTTGGCTGCTTTGTTTCATATAAAAGAGGTCTATAATGATTATGATGCCATGCTCCACGAGAGTGACATCGATTTTGTTTACGTGGCTGTAGCCAATCATGCACATGCAACTTATGCACGGCGTGCCTTGTTGGCCAAGAAAAATGTCATCATTGAAAAACCCATCTGTACGTCTGTTGCTGAATTGGAAGAGCTGATGCAGTTGGCATTTGCGAACAACTTGTATATATTCGAAGCTATTACCTTATTACACATGCCTCACTACCAATTGATAAAAGACGAGTTACTGGCGCAACTGGGGCATATCAAATTGATAGCGTGCAATTACAGTCAGCGCTCCAGTAGGTACGATTTATATTTAAATCACCAGTTAACGCCTGCATTTGATCTGGCATGCCACGGTGGGGCTTTGATGGACATCAACGTCTATAACATTAATTTTGTCGTGTCATTGTTTGGCGAACCCACCCGCGTGGAATACCATCCCAATGTGGGACATAACAAAATTGATACCTCTGGAGTAGCCATTTTGACCTATCCTGATTTCGTGGCCACCTGCATTGGTGCAAAAGATTGTGACGGACTCTCGTTTGGAGCTATACAGGGTGACGAGGGGCGCATAGTAGTCACAGGCCCCGTCAGTACGCTGTCTGAATTGGAACTGTACAAGGACGGTAAACCGCAAACCATCAACATTCAGCCAAAAAAGCATCGGTTGGCTTTTGAATTCGAGCATTTCCGTGATATTTATCACGCCCATCAGGTTGATGAAATGAAGCATTATTTGCAAATTTCTCACCAAGTAATGAAAGTAATCGATCAATTGCAAGGCTACACCTTATCTTATTGATAGAGCCATTGGGCCGTCGTTGAAAAATATACACAAATCATGAATCAGAAAAAATTGACTGAGAGCGAATATCGTCAACGCATCAAGGAACTGGAAGAAGCACTTGAATACGAGCGACTTCGCAATTACGCCTACGAGAAACTCATCGAGATTACCGAAAAAGAAGAAGGTATCACGATTTTGAAAAAAGGCAATAAGCCGAATACGAAATAGCACTGACTATATTAATCTTTTGCCCCTTGTGTCCAAACTCATTGAGTTTGGACTCCAATCTCAATGGGTTTGCCCTTCAATCTCAATGGGCTTGGGGGATAAAGTCATAGAGATTGATTTTCAAACTTAAATCCCTACCATCACTCTAGATTTTTACATGCTGGGTAGACCATATTTTATTGGAAATAAGTTAACTTTTCTTATTGAAATAATATCTTTTTTAGACGCAAATCATACCCACTTATCCAACCCGTTATACAATGTCATGAATGCTGACAATCGATTCGTCAAAAATACGGCAGTTTTGTTCATTTCTGCTAAACAGCATTTTCTTCACACCAAATATAAGTACTTAGGAATCTTCTTTATGCGCCAATATTAATCATTTTCACGCACACCCGATGATGAAGGTCGGAAAAAACTTTTTTTATCGTAAAATCTTATCAAATTTTTATTGAAAAACTTGATGAAATGAAAAAATATGCATATATTTGCAAAAGAAAGAACTGTTTCGGATTTTTTTAATTTGGGTGATATGGCAAAATACAACATTGTTAAGAAAAAGGAAAAGGATGCCGCTTATCGTTCCCTAGTCAGTCCTGAGTTAATGGATGAGCTGAAGGAAAAAATATTAGATGTTATTCTCATCCAAAAGAAATACAAGGATAAGAATTATTCGGCAAAGAAACTGGCAGAGGACTTGGGCACCAACACGCGGTATATTTCGGCCGTCGTCAATGTGCGTTTCCACATGAACTACACATCATTTGTCAACAAGTATCGTATTGAAGAGGCTATGGCCTTGCTGACGGATAAGCGGTATCATGGTTTGAATATGGAACAAATATCAGATATGGTAGGCTTTTCGAATCGGCAATCGTTCTACGCTTCTTTTTACAAGTTGAATGGTTGCACGCCCCGCGATTACAAGATGCAGCACCTGGCCATGCTTCCAGCAGATGCATTGCCTCCGAAGAAGGGAAAAAAGAAATCTAGTTCGAAGAAGAAAAAGAAGTAATAATCCTATTGTCGCTGAATGACACATGATTTTAAATATTCAGACGAGCGATTTGCTGATTTGCAAATGCTGAGGTATCGTCTGAAAGGGTTTGAGAACTTGACGCTCAAACAAAAGATTTACATCTATTTTTTGGCAAAGGCCACATTGGCGGGAAGAGATATCACGACCGACCAGTTTGGTAAGTATAACTTGAAGATAAGAAAGGTGCTTGAGGCAGTGTATGAGGAATATGCTGGCTCAAGAGATAGTAATGACTTCAAGAATCTGGAAATCTATCTGAAGAGGATATGGTTTTCTAATGGCATCTATCATCATTATGGCAGTGAAAAGATGATTCCTGGGTTTTCGGAAGGCTTTTTTAGAAAAGTAGTGTCCGGGATAGATGCCTCACACCTGCCATTGTCACACCGTCAAACGATACAAGAGCTGCTTGATGAGCTTGTTCCGGTGATGTTCGACCCCAACATCTTGCCCAAGCGTGTGAACAAGACCGATGGAGAAGACTTAGTGTTGACATCGGCTTGTAATTATTATGAAGGCGTTAGTCAAAAGGAAGTTGAACGCTTTTACGCCGCCCAGAAACAGCCTCATGATAATGAGCCTGTTTCTTATGGACTGAATACCAAGTTGGTGAAAGAGGATGGCGTCATCAAAGAGATACCATACACGACCAATTGCCTGTACCGAAAGGAGTTGAGACGAATAGTTTATTGGTTGAGCAAGGCGCAAGAATTTGCCGAAAACGAACAGCAAAAGAAGATAATCTCGCTGTTGATACAATATTATGAAACGGGCGACTTGAAGTTGTTCGACAAATACTCCATAGAGTGGTTGAAGGAGCAAGATGGACAAGTAGACTTCATCAATGGTTTCATAGAGGTTTACGGCGATCCGTTGGGATTGAAAGGCTCATGGGAGGGGCTTGTAGAATACAAGGATTTAGAGGCTACCAAGCGCACCCAACTCATCAGTAAAAATGCACAATGGTTTGAAGACCACTCACCGGTAGAACAGCGTTTCAAGAAAGAAAAGGTGCAGGGTGTAACTGCTCATGTCATCTGCGCTGCCATGTTGGGTGGCGATGAATATCCGTCGTCGGCTATAGGCATCAACCTGCCAAACGCAGAATGGATTCGAGCCAGGTATGGTTCTAAGAGCGTCACAATCGGAAATCTCACGGAAGCTTACAATCATGTGGGCAGAGGCAAGGGTCTATATGAGGAGTTTGTGATCGATGATGAAACGCTGGGGTTGATTAACCGTTATGGAGATCTTTGCGATGATTTGCATACTGATCTGCATGAATGCTTAGGACATGGCAGTGGACGGTTGTTACCGGGTGTCGACGGTGATACCTTGGGGGCTTATGGTGACACCATTGAGGAAGCCAGGGCCGACTTGTTTGGACTTTATTACATCGCAGACGAGAAGCTCATTGAGTTGGGATTGCTACCAAACGCAGATGCGTACAAATCTCAATACTATACCTACATGATGAATGGCCTGTTGACACAGATGGTCAGAATCAAGGAGGGTCATCAAATAGAGGAAGCTCACATGCGTAATCGCGCTCTCATTGCACGATGGGTATTGGCGCATGCCGACGCTGAGGTGGTGATAATAAAAAAGCAGGGCGCTGCTGGCGATAATGCTGTTCGTCATTTCGTTCAAATCAACGATTATCAAAAACTTAGACAGCTGTTTGCCAAACTGCTGGCAGAGATTCAGCGAATCAAGAGCGAAGGTGACTTTGAAGCCGCAAGAGCCATCGTTGAGAGATATGCCATTGATATAGATGCAGATTTGCACAGAGAGGTGTTAAGTCGTTATCAAAAACTGAATATCGCACCATACAAAGGATTTATCAATCCCTGGATGAAGCCTCAGTACGATGATCAGGATAACATCGTTGACATACAACTTGATTATACGGAATCGTATGCTCATCAAATGATGAGATATTCTAAAACAGCAGAATCGGATGAATGGAAATATTAACGAAACGGTAAGGGAAATCAAACGTTCGTTCAGACTGTTGATGAATGGCGTTGCCTCACAATCCATGCGTCAGAAAGGGGTGGACTATAAGATAAACTGGGGGGTATCACTGCCTGACCTGCAAAAAATGGCCCAACAATATGGCAAGAATCACAATCTTGCCGTAGCATTGTGGCAAGAGAGTATCCGTGAATGCAAGATTCTGGCGACTCTCATCATGCCTCCCGAAGAAATGGATAAGACACTTGCTGAGCAATGGGTAGGGGAGATCAATTCGCAAGACATGGCTGAAATGGCATGTTTTAATTTGTTTCAACACTTACAACAGGCGGCTGATTTGTCTTACCAATGGATGAATTCCGACCGAGAGATTGAACAGATGTGTGGTTATCTCATTCTATCGAGGCTCTTCATGAAGGGAGAAAATCCTCACGGAAATAGAATTGACGAATTCTTGGATGAAGTGGCCCTTGCGCTCAATAGTGAGAACATGGGCGTTCGCCATGCCGCATTGAATTGCGTGAATAAATTCGCGGAGCTAAGTGAAGATTTTCGTAACATGGCCGAGAATAGGTTGAATTTGTTGTTGTGAAGATTTATATAGCCATACCTTACCTATATTTCAAGGAAATATTGTAACTTTGTGGAGTTATAATTTCGGGAAATGAAAAAAGATATCAGAAATGCTGTCAAACAGCTTCTAAATGATTATCTTGAAACAAACAACCTTCGAAGAACGCCAGAGAGGTATGCTATCCTTGATGCTATATACAGCATCAGGGGACATTTCTCTTTGGAGGAGTTGGATGAATATCTCGTTGAACATAACTTTAGGGTTAGTAGAGCAACCCTTTATAACAACTTAAGATTATTTAGAAAACTGCGATTTGTGATTTGTCATCGCCTGCAAGGAGGCACGGTGTATGAGTCGTGCTATGACAATAAGAATCATTGCCATCAGATTTGTACGGTTTGTGGCAAAGTGTCGGAGGTTAACTCCCCAGCAATTGTCGAGGCAGTGAATGAAACCAAGCTGAGAAGATTCAAGAAAGATGGATTCTCATTGTATATCTATGGGGTTTGCAGTACATGTCAAACGCTGATAACACGCAAGAAAATGAATAAAGAAAAAACTAAATACATACGATAAAATGAATAAAGGTAAAGTAGACGTCCTGCTAGGTTTGCAGTGGGGTGACGAAGGGAAAGGCAAAGTGGTCGACGTACTTACGCCAAAATATGATGTTGTCGCCAGGTTTCAAGGGGGACCAAATGCAGGCCATACATTGGAGTTTGAGGGCCAAAAATATGTTCTTCGTAGCATTCCTTCTGGCATCTTTCAAGGTGGAAAGATTAATATTATCGGCAATGGGGTAGTGCTCGCACCTGATCTATTCATGGACGAAGCTAAAGAACTGGAGAAGAGTGGCCACGAATTGAAAAGCCGTATTCATATCTCTAAGAAGGCTCATCTCATCATGCCTACGCACAGAGTGCTGGATAGGGCATACGAAGCCGCACGAGGAAAGGGCAAAGTTGGAACAACAGGTAAAGGTATTGGTCCGACATACACTGACAAAACGTCGAGAAATGGTTTGCGGGTAGGAGATATCCTTGACAACTTTCAAGAAAAATACGAGGCTCATAAGGCGCGTCATTTGGACATGTTGAAGGCTCTTCACTTTACAGATTTCGATTTGGAAGAAACGGAAAAGCATTGGATGGAAGGTATAGAGTACCTCAAGCAATTTAACATTGTAGACAGCGAACATGAAATCAATCATCTTCTTCGTGAGCAGAAAAGCATCTTGTGCGAAGGTGCACAGGGTACAATGCTGGATATTGATTTCGGTAGTTACCCGTTTGTAACGTCTTCAAACACCATTTGTGCCGGAGCATGTATCGGACTGGGCCTTGGTCCCAACAAGATAGGAAACGTCTATGGCATCATGAAGGCTTATTGTACACGTGTAGGATCAGGTCCCTTTCCAACCGAATTGTTCGACGAGGATGGCAAGAAACTTCGTGACATCGGTCATGAATATGGTGCTGTTACTGGTAGAGAACGTCGTTGTGGCTGGGTAGATTTGGTTCAATTACGTTATTCAATCATGGTCAACGGTGTTACTCACCTTATTTTGATGAAAAGTGATGTACTGGATCAATTCAAGGTGATTAAAGCATGTGTTGGCTATGAACTGAAGGATGGCACGCAGACGAAGGAACTTCCTTATGACCTTGAAGGAGTGAAGCCTATTTACCAAGAGTTGCAAGGCTGGCACACTGACTTAACAAAAATGACCAATGAGGAAGAATTTCCACAGCAATTCAAAGATTACATCCAGTTCTTGGAGGAGTTTTTGGAAACACCTATCAAGATTGTTTCAATCGGACCAGATCGTAATCAAACGATTGTAAGAAACTAATGATAAAAGAGAAATTAAATGGCTAACAAACCAACTATCGTCAAAGGGACAAGAGACTTCTCGCCCATGGAGATGTCTAAGCGCAATTACATATTCAACACCATTAGAGATGTTTATTCTCTTTATGGTTATCAACAAATAGAAACCCCAGCGTTGGAAACCCTTCAAACCCTGATGGGCAAGTACGGTGAGGAAGGAGACAAGCTACTTTTTAAGGTTCTTAATTCGGGTGACTTCCTGCGGAAGGTTGACGACAAAGAGCTTGTGGAAAGAAATACGTTGAAACTTGCATCGCAACTTTGTGAGAAAGGACTACGGTACGACTTGACGGTACCATTCGCTCGCTATGTTGTCATGCATCATGATGAACTTCAATTCCCTTTTAAGCGTTATCAAATTCAACCCGTTTGGCGTGCCGACCGTCCTCAAAAGGGTCGATATCGTGAGTTTTATCAATGCGATGCCGACGTGGTGGGATCAGACTCTTTGCTCAATGAGGTGGAATTGATGCAAATCGTGGATGAGGTGTTCCAAAGGTTTGGTGTGCGAGTAATCATCAAAATCAATAATAGGAAAATACTCACGGGTATTGCTGAGATGATTGGCGCTGCGGATAAAATAATAGACATCACAGTTGCCATCGACAAATTGGACAAAATAGGTCTTGAAAATGTCAACGAAGAGTTGGCAAACGCTGGTATCTCTCCAGACGCCATCGACAAGTTACAACCCATCATATCCCTTCAAGGAACAAATGATGAAAAGCTCAACGTTATCAAAAACGTGCTGAAAGACAGTCAGATAGGACTGAAGGGTGTGGAAGAAGTTGCCTATATCTTGGATGTGTTGAAAACAATGCAGCTTCATAACGAGATAGAACTTGATTTGACTTTGGCACGAGGCCTTAATTATTACACCGGTGCAATTTTTGAAGTAAAGGCTAAGGATGTTTCTATTGGCAGCATTACAGGTGGTGGTCGTTACGACAACTTGACGGGTATTTTTGGCAAGCCAGGATTGAGTGGGGTTGGAATCTCGTTTGGTGCCGATCGTATCTATGATGTATTAAATACTTTAGACTTGTATCCAAAAGAAACAACCAATTCTACTCAAATTCTTTTCATCAATTTTGGAGAAAAAGAGATGGCTTATTGTTTGCCTTTGGTCAATGAGGCTCGCAGTCATGGAGTCAGCGCAGAGATGTACCCGGATGCGGTTAAGATGAAGAAGCAGATGAGTTATGCTAATGCAAAGCAAATCGCATTCGTGGCCATGGCTGGTGAGAACGAGATGAAGGAAAACAAAATAACGCTCAAAAATATGGTAACAGGAGAACAAATGTTATTTCCTATTTCTGACTTTATGGATGTCTTTTCAGAACAAAGAAAGTAAGATTTATAACAGAAGAATGGTGAAGTCAGCAAGATTTCACCATTCTTTTTTGTTCTTATGCTTGTAATAGTATTGATTTTTGTATCTTTGTACTTTCAAAAATAGTACGAATATGACATCAGAAAACAAGGCATATAATAAGTTAATCGAAACAGGTATACACCCTTCAGCACAACGGTTGGCCATCATGGAGTTCCTGATGGAAAATCATACCCATCCAACAGTGGAGGATATTTATAAAGGTTTGTGTCCTAAAATTCCAACGCTAAGTAGGACTACCGTTTATAATACGCTGCGTTTATTTTCAGAACATCAAGCTGCTCAAATGATAACCATTGATGAGCATCGTGTGTGTTACGATGGTTGTGTAGAACCCCATGTACATTTTTATTGTAAGAAATGCAAAAGGGTGATAGATTTGCCTGAAGAAGATGCACCGAAACTTGTTCAGAACAGAAATATTCACGGAAATATTGTTGATGAGATTCAGCTATACTACAAAGGCATCTGCACTGAATGTGCGCAGAAGGAGATAGCTGAACATACTAATTAATAGAAAACAATACAATCTTAATTCGTAACTATCTGAATGATAGTCAAATATAAACCCATAGAGATTGGATGCTAATCTCTATGGGTTTGTGTTTTAAACTCATTGACTTTGGCGGTCAAACTCATTGACTTTGGTTGTCAAACTCAACGATATTTTATATGAAGCAACAAATTGAGCCTCCGGTGATGGAAGCTCAATTCGTTGCTTGGTTTACTCAAGATGCAGACTTTTCTTGATTGCATTGATTTTTTCATCGGCCTCTGCATCGCAACGTTCGTAGCATCCGGCACATTTCATCGTGCCTTTTACCTCCAGGTAGAACTTGATTTTAGGCTCTGTACCCGATGGACGAACGCTAACCTTAGTGCCATCATCGCAGAACCACTGTAGCACATTGCTGGTGTCTGGCATGTCAAGTTTGGAGATGTTTCCATTGATGTCACGCTGTTCAAGCGTCTGGTAGTCTTTCCAAACAACCACCTTTGAACCTCCAAGATCTGTCGGTGGATTCTTTCTGAAATTCTCCATCATGGTCTTGATTTCGTCTGCACCAGTCTTTCCAGGACGCACTACATTGACGGTAAACTCCTTGGAGAAACCGTATTCCAGATAGATGTCCAGAAGAAGATCGTAAAGCGTCTTACCTTGATCTTTGGCGTACGCGCATATTTCGGCCAAGAGACACATGGCACTCACCGCGTCCTTGTCACGAACAAAGTCGGCAGCCATGAAACCATAGCTCTCTTCGCCGCCGCCGATGTATTTCTTGCCGGGATCAGCAACGCGAATTTCACGGGCAATCCACTTGAAACCAGTATAACAATCTATCATTTCAATGTTGTTCTTCTCGGCAACTTTCCGAATCACTTCTGTGGTCACGATGGTCTTAACGATGTAGTCTGTTGGCTTCAACAGCCCCATGTTCTTGCGGTTGGTGATGATGTAATAGAGGAAAATCAAGCATGTTTGGTTTCCGTTTATCAAGATCCACTCGCCCTTGTCGTTCTTGCATGCCATGCCAACACGGTCGGCATCAGGGTCACTGGCCATCACGATGTCAGCATCCAGTTGTTTGGCATCGCGCAAAGCCAATGTCAATGCTTCGCCATTTTCAGGGTTTGGAGAAACAACGGTAGGGAAGTTGCCATCCTTTACCATTTGTTCCTTAACGCAATGCACGTTGTCGAAGCCCCAATATTTGAGTGATCGCGGAATCATCTTCATACCAGTGCCGTGCAAAGGAGTGTAAACAATCTTCAAATCGTGCTGACGTTTGATCACTTCTGGATCAATGCTGACGGTCTTGACTGCGTCGAGATAAGCCTGATCGATGTCCTCTCCGATGATTTGAAGCAGCTGTTTGTTACCTTCAAACTTAATATCTTCTACCTTTACCTTGTTCACCTCATTGATGATTCCCATATCGTGTGGGGCCAATACTTGTGCGCCGTCTTCCCAATAAGCCTTGTATCCGTTGTATTCTTTGGGGTTGTGACTAGCTGTAATGTTCACACCAGCTTGGCAACCAAGATGCCTGATAGCGAAAGAACACTCGGGTGTAGGACGCATGTCGTCGAACAAATATACCTTGATGCCATTGGCCGTGAAGATGTCAGCAACACTTTCAGCGAATTTACGACTGTTGTTGCGGCAATCATGGCACACGACAACGGATATGTCAGCACGATCTTGGAAGTTTTTCTTCAGGTAATTGGCAAATCCTTGGGTAGCCATGCCCACCGTGTAGATATTCATACGGTTGCTGCCGGCACCCATGATACCGCGAAGTCCACCTGTTCCAAACTCTAAATCTTTGTAGAAAGAATCGATTAAGTCTGTCTTGTCTTCAGCTTCAATCTTTGCTTTCACTTCTTTCTGTGTCTCCTCATCAAATGCGGGAGCCAACCATTGTTTTGCCTTCTGTTCACACTGGGCAATCAGTTCTGCATTGTTTGCCATATCTTTATGCTGTTTAAGTTATACGTATTGTTTGACAAAGATAGTAATTTTAAATGAGAATTTTCTGACATTAAGCGTTTTTTTGTACATTTGCAAAGAGCTTATAAAATAGCGATTGATTAGCAACTTCAAGTTTTAAACTTATCGATAACCATGTATTACAAAGGACTAATAATAGCGGTGTCAACATTTCTTATTATCGGACTCTTTCACCCGGTGGTGATTAAGGTAGAGTATAAATGGGGCGTTCGTCCCTGGTGGATATTCCTAGTTATGGGCATTCTATCCGTCATAGCGTCACTTTTTGTAGAAGATGTCATGTTTTCATCGCTTCTTGGCGTATTGGGGGCTTCATGTTTGTGGACTATAGGAGAATTGTTCTCTCAAAAAAAACGGGTTGAAAAAGGATGGTTTCCAATGAATCCGAAGCGTAAAGATCAATATGACATCGTCAACCCGGATGAAAATTAAGCTTCTGTGCTGAGAAGAAACAAGCGAATTCCCCATGAATGGTGATGGAACGAATGTTGTAAGATAACCTTTTATCAGATGAAAACAGAACTAATAGTGGTCGGTAAGACAGATAATCCACATTTTATCGCAGGTATAGAGGACTATGTACGGAGGATTTGTCATTATATACCATTCAACATAACCGTGATTCCTGAGCTAAAAAACAACAAGAACAGGGGAGAGGAACAACAAAAAGTGCAGGAGGGGCAGTTGATTCTTAAGAAGATAGAGGCTGCTGATACTGTGGTCTTATTGGATGAGCATGGCAATGAATTTCGGAGTATAGAATTGGCAGCATGGCTGGAAAAGAAGCAACAGTCGGTTAGAAAACTTGTTTTTGTGATCGGTGGCCCATACGGTTTCTCTCCGGAAGTGTATGCTCGTGCAAATGAGAAGATTTCTTTGTCTAAATTGACATTCTCACATCAGATGGTCCGACTTATCTTTGTAGAGCAGTTGTATCGAGCTTGTACCATCCTAAAAGGTGAACCATATCATCACGAATAGCCGCTAAAATCGTGTTATTGATGGGCGTACGAATGAACAACTAGTTGCAAATAAAAAGTCCTGAACATGTGTTCAGGACTTTTTATTTGCAACCTTTCTTCTGTGGTACCACCAGGAATCGAACCGGGGACACAAGGATTTTCAGTCCTTTGCTCTACCAACTGAGCTATGGCACCATTGCTTTGCGGTTGCAAAGGTAAGAAATATTATCTAATCATCGAAACTTTTCTTGAAAAAATGTTACTGATTAATGTTTGTTAACAAACAGAATACACTATGAAAGTGCAGATATACGTCTGTCATCAGAGAAGTTTCCTCTGGTAAGTACATACGCAAATAGTTTATTTACAGTGGGTTCCATCCCTGAGCTCGTAGTGTGAATTCCTGATTGTCACGAGTGATTAGTTGGGCACCTAATGATTCTTTGGTGATATGTCCTATCACTCTCACACCTTCTATCTGCTGTATCTTTTCATGATCGGTGATGGGAACAGTGAAAAGCAGTTCGTAGTCCTCGCCACCATTCAATGCGCAAGTCGTGACGTTCATGTTCAGTTCTTCTGCCATGACAGCTGTTTGGTAGTCAATCGGCAGGTTTTTCTCATAAATTCTACATCCGCATTTGCTTTGTTTGCATATATGTAGCAATTCACTGCTCAATCCATCAGAGATATCAATCATGGCAGTAGGGTGGATGTTAGCTGTCTGGAGCTTTTCAATGATGTCTCCTCTTGCCTCTGTTTGCAATTGTCTTTGCAGCAGATACTCCTTCCCTGCAAAGTCTGGTTGGAAGTTACCAAGCTCGCTAAGTTTCTTCTTCAGATGCTCAACAAGTTGATTGTCTTGTTCTTTTTGTGCTGCTTTCAGTTTCTTGTTGAGTTCATCTATTTGCTGGTAATATACATCTTTTTCACGTTCTAACAGCATCAGTCCCATGTAGGCTGCACCCAAATCACCGCTGACGCAAATCAAGTCAGTGTCTTTAGCACCGCTGCGATAGACGATGTCTTCCTTTTTTGCTTCCCCAATACAGGTAATACTGATGGCCATACCCGTGCGAGAGGATGTCGTATCGCCTCCCACAATGTCCACATGCCATTTATTACAGGCCATTTGCAGGCCGCTATAAAAAGCCTCCATGTCTTCAACCTTGAACCTTTTGTCAATGGCTAAGCTCACCAACAACTGCTTAGGTGTTCCGTTCATGGCAAATATATCGCTGATATTCACCATGGCTGACTTGTAGCCAAGATGTTGCATGTCGATGTAGGTGAGGTCGAAATGAACGCCTTCCATCAGCATGTCTGTGGTCATCAGTACTTCCTTATCGGGATAGTGCATCACGGCGCAATCGTCACCAACACCAAGTTTTGTTGATTGGTTCTGTAATTGGATGTCTTTTGTGAGGTGATCAATGAGTTTGAATTCACCCAGTTTTGAAATGTCTGTCATTCGCTTGAGTGGTAATTTGCTGTAAAGTATATTGATTACAAAGTGAGTTGACATGAGTATCCAATCACTTTTATAGAAACGTGAGCGTGTGGATATACCTTGTCAACTCACTCATCAGCTTAGGGTAAGCATGCCTTAACTTCTCTTGATGATTTCGCTCATGATTTCAGTCATCAGCGGTTGAGCTTTGTTCGCAGCAGCCTGAACCTCTTCATGAGAAACTTCGACGGGTTGTCCCTCAATGCCTAAATCTGTTATGATGCTCATTCCAAACACCTTGATGCCACAGTGACGAGCCACGATAACTTCGGGTACGGTGCTCATTCCAACAGCGTCACCACCTAAGCGATGATACATTCCATATTCTGCAGGTGTTTCAAAAGTCGGTCCCTGTACGCCAACGTAGACACCATGAACCACTCTGATACCTTTTTCTTTGGCAATTTTGTCAGCCAGTGTTCTCAGTTGTCTGTCATAGGCCTCATGCATGTCAGGGAATCTTGGACCTGTTGGGAAGTTCTTACCATGGAGTGGATGCTCAGGGAAGAAGTTAATATGATCGTCGATAATCATCAAATCTCCAATTTTAAAGTCGGGATTCATTCCTCCCGAGGCATTAGAAACAAACAAAGTTTCAATGCCTAGCTCGTACATGATGCGCTCTGGGAAGGTTACTTCTTTCATGTCATAGCCTTCATAGTAGTGGAATCGGCCTTGCATGGCCATGATGTCCTTGCCTCCCAGCTTACCAAAAATAAGCTTGCCAGAATGACCTTCCACCGTGGACAGGGGGAAGTTTGGAATGTCAGTATAGGCGAATTCGTAACTATCTGTTATCTCTGAAGCTAATTGTCCTAGTCCGGTTCCCAGGATGATTGCTGTCTTTGGACTTGTTGTCATCCTTTCTTTCAACCAGGATGCTGTTTCTTGAATTTTTTCGTACATAGCTAATGATTTTATGATTGAATGCTTCTTCATCGTTTTGAAGAAAACTTATCTGTATCGGTAATGAATAAATGGCATTCTTTACTTGGTCAGAGAGGCCGTCTACAGCAACCAATCGCGTAGCATCTTTTTCGGTTGTGATGACAATTTTAGGTGAAGAGATTGCCTCAAATTGTGCATTTAGTTTGTCAATGTCTTTCCTTGTGAACAGGTGGTGGTCAGCAAATTTTAATGGATGAATTTGCTGACAATGGTGTTTCAGGTCTTCATACATTTGCTTAGGCGAAGCGATGCCCGTCACCAAGAGCACGTTTGTCTTCTTAATGGTATGGAGAGTGCGAGTTAGTCCGCCAAAAATAGGTTGCAAACTACCATATTTGATTGTCGTAAAGAACAGAGATTGAAAAGGGTAGAGGTCCAGGTTTTTGGTCAAAACCCGAAACTCCATTGGCTTTAAGTCTTTAGGACATTTGGTCACGATGACGACATCTGCTCGATTTTTCCCACTCAATGGTTCACGTAGACGACCGGCTGGCAACAGTTGGTCGTTCATGATGAATCGATGATAGTCTACCAGCAAGATGTTGATTCCTGGCTTTACATAGCGATGTTGGTAAGCGTCATCAAGGATGATTACATCAACATCTTTCGTTTCTGCATCAGATGTCAGGTTCTCAATGCCCCTCCTTCTGTTCGCATCCACAGCGACAAAGATGTTGGGGAATTTGGATTTCATCTGGAACGGTTCATCCCCTATTGCCTGCATGGTTGAATCTTCGCGCGCCAGTACATAGCCTTTGCTTTTTCGTTTATATCCCCTAGACAGCACACCCACTTTCATCATGTCACCAAGGAGACGAACCAGGTATTCAACATGCGGTGTTTTTCCCGTTCCACCCACAGTCATGTTGCCAACAGAGATGATAGGAATATCGTATGTCTGCTCTTTCAGGATGCCCATTTCGAACATTTGATTGCGTACCCTCACACCAATTCCATACAGCCAACTCAGTGGCAGCAGCCATTCGTTAATCTTTATATAATCTCCTTCTGTCCTCATTCATTAAATTGAGTCTTACTCATGCAAATCGGCATCATGTATGATAGCCGCTGTTTCGATGCGAGTTAAGACCGTGGTTTTGATGTTCTTGATTATCTGATGTTCAGATAAAAAGGTATACGAGCTTGAATCATGTTTTGCTGATTCATCGTCTTGAGCAACATGAAGGGCTCGTAATATTCGCCTAATGTGGCTCGTAATTGCTCGTCAAGATAGTTGCCGCCGCTCATTGCACCCGTCAATTGATCCATCCAACTTGCCTTTGCAGGATAGTCTTGCGTGTAAAACTCATCGAGTTTAGCCAGCTTTGCAGCTTTTTCAACCGCTTTATCCAAGCCACCTAATTCGTCTACCAGTTTGATTTTCAAAGCATCTCGTCCTACGAAGACGTGCCCTTGAGCGATAGCCTCTACTTGATTGACAGACAATTTGCGCCCGTCAGCCACGCGTTGGCGGAAAAGAGCGTATCCCCGATCGATGTATCTTGCGAGGTAACCGATTTCTTCTGCGTTCAGTGGTCGTGCTGACGAGCCAAACGTAGAATTCTTATTGGTCTTCACTTCATCAAACTTGATTCCCAATTTCTGTGTAAGCAACTGACTCATATCTGGTATCATGGCAAAAATACCGATGCTGCCCGTAAGTGTGGTAGGCTGCGCTACAATCCAATTGGCATTGCAACCCATGTAATATCCGCCTGATGCAGCCATATCGCCCATCGAAACCACCACGGGTTTCTTCTTCTTCAGTTGCTCAACCTGATTCCACATCTGCTCTGAAGCGTATGCACTTCCGCCGCCTGAGTTGATTCTAAGAACAACTGCTTTCACGTCATCATCTTCTGCCAAAGCCTCCAAATCCTTGCACACTTCCGAACCTACAATCATGTGTTCTGCACCAAACATGCTGCCAGTCACCGGATTGTCGACGATAGAGCCGTATGCATAATACACCGCAACCTGTTTTCCTTCGCTCTCTTCCTTGACACTTCGCATGTCAGTGACGCCCACTTGGTTGACAGGATCATCCTTGTCGAGTCCGAACATCTTCTTAACTTCGTCCTTCACCTGGTTGGTATAAAGCAAGCCATCTACCAATTTGGCATCTACATAGTCCTTTGGATTGCTGAAGGTTATCAAGCTGTCAGCATATTGGTTCAACTTATCCACGTTGATTTTCCTGCTGTCACTCACCGCCTTGAGCACGTCTGACCAAATACCGTCGATGTAAGCCTGCGTTTGCTCACGACTGGGATCGCTCATCTTGTCGGCGATGTACATTTCTGTGGCACTCTTGTATTTTCCAACCTTGACGACTTGATATTGTATACCGACTTTTTTCAGCAAATCTTTCACAAACATTGGTTGAGCGCCAATGCCGTGCCAATCAATCATGCCTTGTGGATTCAGAAAAACCTTGTCAGCCACAGAAGCCAAATAGTAGTTGCCCTGGGTGTAGTTGTCACCGTAAGCAATGATTTTTTTGCCGCTCTTTTTGAAGTCTAAGAGTGCATTTCTTATCTCTTGTCTACTGGCATAATTAGCCAAAAATATACCCGACTCTATATAGATTCCTTTGATTCTGTCATTATTTTTTGCTTTTTTGATGGCAGAAAGAATATCGTCAAGCCCTACGGAACCAAGTTCGTTTCCGGTGAGCATTCCCCAAACATTATCACTACCTTGTTCAGCCAAACTACCTGAAAGATTTAAAACAAGAACTGAGTTTTTGCTTACATTTTGAGTAGCTTGCGCAGATGATATCAAACCTACTATACTCATCGTGCCAAAAATCACCACAATCAGTCCAAAAACGATCAGTCCTACGACTGTTGCTCCAACATATTTGAAAAAATCTTTCATAGAGATAAAGTTTTGATTACTGAATGCAAATATACTTAATTTTATCCATAATGTCATGAAATACTTCGTTTTTTTAAGTAATATGTCATATATTTGTCATCATGAACAAAGTAATTATCATGGGAGCCTCATCAGGAATGGGGAAAGAACTGGCGCAACTCTTTTATGATGCCGGCTGGACTGTTGGAATAGCGGCCCGTCGTATCGACTGCTTGAACAAGTGGAGAGAAGAAAATCTTATTCGGAACTTCCCCGCAAGTAATGGCTCGCAAGCTCGCGCTTCAACCATCCATACAGCCCAAATTGATGTATGTAGCGATGATGCTCCTGTCCGGCTGCACGATTTAATTGAGCGCATGGGTGGGGTAGACTTATATTTGCATGTGTCAGGTGTCGGAAAAATCAATCAAGAGCTTGAGGAAGATATAGAGCTGAGCACGGTAAATACCAATGGCATGGGGTTCGTCAGGATGGTAGGAACCGCCTACAGATATATGGCAGAACATGGAGGAGGGCACATTGCTGTGATATCATCCATTGCCGGAACCAAAGGATTGGGACCGGCACCGGCATATAGTGCAACCAAATCCATGCAAAACATTTACATTCAGTCACTTGAGCAATTGGCCAATTCGCGTAAACTCAACATCAAGTTTACGGATCTTAAGCCAGGTTTTGTAGACACCCCTTTGCTCAACGGAGGCTCGTATCCCATGATGCTGAATCAGAAAACAGTTGCCGCCAATATGTTTCATGCCATATTGCGTCATGAGCATGTACGCATCATCGACTGGCGTTGGTCTGTTTTGGTTGCATTATGGAAGTTGGTACCCAATTGGATTTGGAGGAGAATACCACTAAAAAGATGACGCAATAGGATGTGTCCGAGGTGTGTCAGAAACCGTTTGTTGGTCGTTGTTGATGTCCTCAGAAAACATGCATGACATACTTGCCATTTCAATCTCATTGAGTTGATCACGCAATATCAATGACTTTGGGCTCCAATATCAACGACTTTAAGATGATATAGGCAACAGATTGAATATCATGTATTTAAAGCATGTGTTCAATCAGGTTTTCATCTTCGGTGAAGCGGAAATGCTGCTTCTTATTTGAAGCGTGCTTATCACATCTTTTATAAATGCCGTTATTACAATTTGTTCAGCGTGTTATATAGTTGTTCTCCAAGGCCAATGGTATATCCTTGTGATAAAAATACCACGCGGTTAAATGTATCGCCAATGATGAAGATGGGCAACTGTCGAGCATCTTGTAGCTTCATTTGTGCCACAATTTGCTTCTTGATAGCACCATCCTTGTCTACACCAAAAATAGTCTTGTTGGGTAACTCTCCGAAGTCACTTGACTTGAACTTCTTGGCTTCAGCTTCTGACTCGAACAAAAGTACAAAAGGTCTGCCCAAACGGTCAAATTCGTCTTTCAGCTTGGCAATGTCGCGCAGGGTGTGGTTGGTGGGTTCTTGTCCCACGCCGATAAGACCCAACACAAAATATCCTCTACCTGTTTGCGACAGGATGCTTACCTCTTGGCCGTCTTTCACAAACTTCGACTCGCTGTCAAAGTTGCCAATCACGCTGATCTCTGTTTTGGAGGTACGAAGTGTCAAGTCGAGCGTTGTCGTTTGTCCTTCTACGATGTTGAATATCTGATGGCTCTCTTTCACATTTCCACTGGCCATGCGAGTGCCGGTGACCAGGAAATAGGTTCCTGCATCCAGGCTCGTTCCATCTTTGAATGTATTCTTCCAGCTTGTTCCGCCGCCCATGTCAACCTGACCTTCATCAAAGTTTAGCAAAACTGGAATGCCATTTTCTATTTTACTGATGCTGAAATGGTTATAATATTTAGGGTCATCCAGATATTTAGATGGCGAATAGCTTAAAACCAGCTTCCCTTTTGGAGCTGTTTTCTGCTTTTCTGTTTCAAAATCAACATCCATCCATTGGCCATTTTGGCGATATTGAACTTTAGAAGTAACTACGTCCTTTCGTGCTTCGATACCTATACTGCGGGCCAAGTCGACAAAGAAAATATCTCTTGAGCGAGCATCTGTAAACCTTGACTTCCACACGCCGATGGGCGTTTGTGCAATTCTTAGGGCCTCGTTATCTGGGTTAATGCGTATGTTTTTTTGAATCCATTCAACAAGCAATGCCGGATTTTGCTGAAACTTTTTGGTGGTTGCAGGGTCAAAGGCGTTTTGTAGTTGCTGTTTGAAGGGCAGGATAATCATCTCGTTCTCAACTCTTGGACTCAATTGGTTGCTCTTCGCCAAGAGATGATCTTTGAGAATATCCATGGAGATATCACGCAAATCTTTGTCGCTCAATGTTTTCAAAAGCGACAATACTCTTCCTTCTTTCTCTGGATACTTGTCATAAAAGTTCTTGATGACCCGCCAGTTGCCTCGTGCTTTCACTAACAATTGTGACAGTTCACTCTTATTTGCAGCATGATAGAAAGTTGATTCGTATGCTTTTCTGATGCTGTCTTCTTGCGCAAATCTAAGTTTATTCTTTGCATTCATTTCCTCCGTCACTTGTGGTATTCGTGCTTTCTCTGGCGGAGGCACAATGTCAAGAGAGTCTATCGGGTGGATTTTTCTCGCCAGGTCGGTCTTCTGCGATCGGTTGAGACAAATGGTTACTTGTTGATCCTTGCCAAACGATGCTTTGGAAAACCCGTAACATCCATCTTTTGAGGCCCAAACCAGCAAATCACCTTTGCCAGCTGTGAGAAACGTCTTGTCCTGTTTATCCGTAAATTTCCTTACCGCGGTATAAAATTCAGCATAGTTGTATATCTTGAAATCTACCTGTGCGTGATTGACGGGTTTACCGTTTTGGTCCACAACGGTAAAGTCTACTCGTGCGGTCTCGGCATAATGGTCAATCAGGTTGATTTCCGTAAAATTGGAAGTGCGTAGAACAGTTTCTTCAGGCCCGTCATAATGTCCGAAAACCCTTGTGTGCATGAGCATGGCTCTCGATGCCGGCGCGTTAAACCAGCCAAGGTTCAGTACCGGCTCGGGTTCACAGGCGCCCAAGAAATACCACTTGCCGTCTGCCCAAGCCTCTACCCATGCATGGTTATCGTCAGTGTGGGCCCATCGTGGAGTGTATACTTGTCGGGCCGGAATGCCCACTGCTCTGAGCGCAGCAACGGTAAAAGTACTCTCTTCTCCGCAGCGTCCTTGTGCGTTCTTCATACAGGCTAACGGAGACAACGTACGGGCATCGGATGGGGTATAGGTGACATGTTCGTGGCACCAATGGTTCACTTCCAGGATTGCTTCTTGCATGCTCATGCCTTGAATGCGGTCTTTCAGCATGCCATAAAAAACCTTTCTGGCATCGTCAAGGTTTTCGTTGTTGACACGCAGCGGCATCACAAAATGGCGAAATAACAGCTGTGGCACCTTTGTTCCCCAGGGCATGGCTCGTTGTGTGGTGAAAGTGCTTCGGATATTCTCTAAGTAAAAACGAGTAGGGTAGTCAGTGACGTCGGCTACAGGCATGTAAGCATATAGAAAATGCAAGGCATCCAGTTCGTCATTTGTCAACTTTACCCCCTTGATGTCAAAGAATTTGGGCCCTATTTGTTTCATTCTTTCATTAAAAGTTTGAAGGACCTCTTGTCGCTGTTCGTTGTCTTTGAAAATTAAAGATGCTTGGCTAAGTTGGAAACACAATAGCATCAATAGGATTAGGTTTGCTTTTTTCATAGGTTGAATGGATTATCTTGTTGAATGAAGAAGTGCTTGTATCGTGTTTCTCACACGCCTTTCTGTTGTTACCTCCGTGGTCATTTCATCCTGACCCGCCATTCCCATATAAACGGATGGGTTATGGTATTCCATTTGACTGTAAACACTTTCTCTGGCAGAAAAATGGAATTCTTTGACAAGGGTGCACTGGGCGATGTGTGCGATGTTTGTTTCGTTGATGCCGCAACCAGCAAGAATGTTGATTCTTCCTTGTGCCCTGTCTTGCAATTGCTTTAACATTTCGATACCTTCTTCCGCAGTTGGCTGCTGTCCAGATGTCAGTATGCGGTCGAACCCAAGGTCTATCAGCTGTTCAAGAGCTTCGAAAGGATTCTTACATCGATCAAAGGCACGGTGGAAAGTCGTAGACATGCCTTTGGCATGCGATAAAAGTAGCTTGTTGTTTTCTATGTCAATGTCACCATCTTTGGTCAGGCAACCAAACACGACGCCATCTACACCCAGTTGTTGACAGATGTCAATGTCTGCCAACATACACTTGATGTCAAGCGGTGAGTATAGGAAATCGCCTCCACGTGGTCGGATGATCACATGCAGACGCGTTTTCTTAAGGTATTCTTTTGCCATCTTGATGTCACCATAAGAAGGCGTTGTGCCACCTTCTGGAATACCGGCGCACAGTTCAACACGGTTTGCACCACCAGCCTGAGCAGCCAAGCAGCTCTCAACACTGTTTGCGCATATCTCGAATTGATAATCGTTTTCGCTCATCAGGATCTAAATAGAAATAAAAAACATCAAGAGAACCAAGGGGGCTCTCCTGATGTTCACGTTATTGAATACATATCTTTGCTATTCTGCGAGCATGTCTTCCACCTTCGAAATCGGTAGAGAAGAACTCGTCAAGAATCTTTCTTGTCGTCTCCTTGTCAACAAATCTTCCCGGCAAAACCAACACATTGGCGTCGTTATGGAGGCGAGTCAAGTGAGCAATCTCGGGTGACCAAGCCAGTCCGGCACGTATTCCTTGATGCTTATTGAGTGTCATGCTCATTCCTTCTCCCGATCCACACACCCCGATACCGGGATAGACGTCACCCCGCTCAATGCCATTGGCTAAGGCATGGGCGTGATCGGGGTAATCACAAGAAGCTGTGCTGTTGGTGCCATAGTCTTTGTATGCAATACCTTTCTCTTCAAGGTACTGTTTGATAAACTCTTTTATTTCATAGCCAGCATGATCACATGCGAGGCCAACTGTCTTGATTTCCATGACAAAATTATTCCGATAGATATTCTTTTACCTGTTTGTACACATTCTCAGCCGTGAAGCCTAATTTCTCGTCCAACACCTTATAAGGTGCAGAATAGCCGAAACTCTCAAGTCCAAAGACTTTTCCATTGGCTCCAACCAGGCCTTGTAAGGTGACCGGTAATCCTGCTGTGAGACCGAAAATCTTCGCATCTTTCGGAAGAATGGACTCTTGATATTCTTTGCTTTGACGACGGAACAACCCTTCAGACGGCACACAGACAATGCGCGTTTTGATGTTGTCGTTTCTCAACAATTTTGCACCGGCTACCAAAGTTGACACTTCTGAACCGCTGGCCAACAAAATAACATCATATTGTTCGTCGCTGCCAGCAACGATGTATGCGCCTTTACGTGCTTCTTGGTAGTTGTTTCCTTCTGGCAAACTCTCAATGGCTTGTCGTGAAAGAATAAGTGCCGTAGGTGTATCCATGTTTTCCATGGCCATTTGCCAACAAACTGTTGTCTCTTCAACATCGGCAGGACGAAATACTCTGACGGAATCTTTTCCATGATGGTTCTTTAACTTTTCCATCAATCTGATTTGTGCTTCCTGCTCCACAGGCTCATGGGTAGGACCATCTTCACCAACACGAAATGCGTCGTGCGACCAAATGAACTTGATGGGAACTTCCATCAATGCAGCCAAACGAATGGCCGGCTTCTGATAATCGGAGAAGACAAAGAAGGTTCCACAGGCCGGAATCACGCCACCATGCAGGTACATGCCAATACACATACAGGTCATGGTAAGCTCACTGACGCCAGCTTGGAAGAAAGCACCGCTGAAATCACCTTTAACCATGCTCTGAGTTTTCTTCAAGAAGCCATCTGTTTTGTCCGAATTGGATAGGTCGGCTGACGAACACACCATGTTAGGAACCTGTTCGGCCAGCACACTTAGGCAAACAGATGATGCAGCGCGAGTAGCCTGTCCTGGTTTCTGTTCAACCTTGCTCCAATCAATTTGGGGAGCATTACCAGAGAACCAGTCTTGCATTTGTGCCGACAACTCTGGATTTTTCTCAGCCCATTCCTTTTCTTCTGCATGACGTTTAGCAACCATCTCTCGCAGTTCGTCCTGGCGTTTGTCGTACAATGCTTGGACTTCTTGGAAGATTTCAAAAGGATTATCTAGGTTTCCGCCCAGATTAAGTACTGTTTTAGTGTAAGCATCACCGCCAAGTGGGGCACCGTGTGTTTTCACATTACGCTCGTAGCTGCTGCCATCAGCTTTCAAAGCCCCCTTACCCATGGTTGTTTTGCCTATAATGAGTGTCGGTCGGTGCTGTTCCGTCAGGGCTGCGTCCAATGCCTGACGAATCTCAGTAACATCATTACCGTTGATGGTCAACACGTTCCATCCCCACGATTGATATTTCATGGCTGTATCTTCTTGCGTTACAGCATCGCAATCAGTCGAGAGCTGAATGTCGTTAGAGTCGTAGAACATGATGAGATTGTTCAGTCCCAACGCACCTGCCAACCTGCCTGTTCCTTGGGAAATCTCTTCTTGAATGCCGCCATCCGATATATATGCATATATCTTATGTTGCATCATGGTTTTTCCGAGCTTGGCTTCCAAAAACTTTTCCGCCACAGCTGCACCGGCAGCGAAGGTGTGTCCTTGACCTAAAGGCCCAGATGTGTTTTCTATTCCACGTGTGACGTCCCGTTCAGGGTGGCCCGTTGTTGGTGAATCCCACTGTCTGAAATTCTTCAATTCATCAATCGTATATTTACCTTGCAAGGCAAGTGTGGCGTAAAGCATGGGTGACATGTGACCCGGGTCAAGATAAAAACGGTCTCTTCCAGCCCAAGTTGCATCGTCCGGATCGTACACTAAGTATTCTGAAAAAAGCACATTAATAAAATCAGCACCGCCCATAGCACCTCCTGGGTGGCCAGAGTTTGCCTTTTCTACCATGGAGACAGCAAGAATTCTGATGTTGTCTGCCGCACGGTTCATAGTTTTTAAGTCATTCATCATGTTATGGTTATAATATTAGTTTTTTCGATGTAAGTATAATTTAAGGTATACAGATATAATGTATACACTTGCAAAGATAGCATATTGATTTGAGAATAGCGATTGAATGTCAACGTTTTTACATCATTTTTTGTCGTTTGTGATTTATTATCACTATATTTGCATGAGAAAACAATATTTGGTTATATATGGAAAAGACGCACAACCATTTGGTTATTATGGCAGGTGGAGTAGGGAGTCGCTTTTGGCCCATGAGCACAAGCGGTAAACCTAAGCAGTTTATTGATGTGTTAGGAGTTGGCAAATCCCTTTTGCAACTCACTTTGGATAGATTCCGTGGACTATGTTCTCCCGATCACGTTTGGATTTTGACCAATAAGAAATACTTTCATCTTGTGCGTCAACAACTTCCTGATGTCCCTGTAGAAAACATCCTTCAGGAGCCCATGCGCCGTAACACAGCACCCTGTATAGCATACGTTAGCTGGCGTATCAAGTCGTGTGACCCACAAGCCAACATCGTTGTGACGCCCAGTGACCATGTCGTCACCAATGGAGTTGAATTCCAAAGAGTTATTAAATCTTGTCTAACTTTTGCCAACGAAACAGATGCCATCATCACATTGGGAATGAAACCCAACAGACCTGAAACGGGATACGGATACATCCAAGCTGATTTAACTTCTAGTTCGTTGCGTAACAAAGAACTTTTCAGGGTAGACAGATTTAGGGAAAAACCAGATTTACAGACAGCACAAGAATATATCGAGCAGAGCAATTTCTTTTGGAATGCCGGCATCTTTATTTGGAACGTCAAAACAATCGTCAATGCCTTCAGGGTATATGTGCCAGCAATGGCCAAGATTTTTGAGAGCATGATGGATATCTATGGTACCAAAGAAGAACAAAACGTCATCGATGAACGATATGGTGCGTGTGAAAACATCTCTGTAGACTATGCGATTTTAGAGAAATCTGAAGAAATCTTTGTCTGTCCGGCAGAGTTTGGATGGAGTGACTTGGGTACCTGGAGTTCGATACTTCAGCAAACCAAGCGCGATTTGTACGGCAATGGCATCATCGGAGAGAATATTTCTTTGTATGACACTCATAATTGCATCGTACATGCAACACAGGCCAAACAAGTTGTCATCCAAGGACTTGATGATTGTATTGTCGCCGAAAAAGATGGTGTCTTATTGATTTGTAAGCTGGCAGAAGAGCAACGCATCAAACAATTTTCTGGAGAAAATTAAATAAATAGGGGAGTCATGTTGATGCATGCCATAATTGCTCCATTCATTTTGATGAACATCTATTTATAATGAGTGGTGGATTTATCGGTAATTTTTGAAGGAAAAATTGTGCAAAAGGCTCTTCATTAACAATTTTCTTCCGAACCTCGTTAGACCGTAGCCATTGTTGGTTGCAGTGTTGTTGTATTGTTCTACGGCTGCCTCCAACCGCGCAACTATCATCATTTTGGCGCCATTTTGTAATGTTGGGAATGATTCTAAAACAAGAATCCCAATCCTCGGATGAGAATTGGGAAACCTGTTGTTTGTTTGGAATAAGTTTGAAAATTGTTAAGCTTCTGCTTTTTTCATTTTTTCTGCGTAAGCTTCTTCTGAAAGAACAGAAACGGTACTCTTGTCTTTACGACCTTTTTGGAAGTAAACGATACCATCACTTAAAGCATATAGTGTATCGTCTTTGCCCATTCCAACATTCTGTCCTGGGTTATGCTTTGAGCCACGTTGACGAACAATGATGTTGCCTGCGATGACACTTTGACCACCCCAAATCTTTACGCCTAATCTTTTCGATTCTGAATCACGGCCGTTCTTAGAACTACCTACACCTTTCTTATGTGCCATTGTTGAATTCCTCCTAAAATTTAAGCGATTACTTGTTTAACTTCTACTTCAGTGAACTGCTCGCGATGACCATTCTTCTTACGATAGTCTTTGCGACGCTTCATCTTGAAAACGATGACTTTGTCACCTTTCACAAGAGGGTTCACAACTTCTACTACTACTTTTGCACCTTCTACAGTAGGTGTGCCGACAGTGATAGCTCCTTCATTGTCTACCAGGAGTACCTTGTCAAACTCAACAGTTTTTCCACTCTCAACATCTTTGATGTGGTGAACAAAAAGCTTTTTTCCTTGTTCAACTTTAAACTGCTGACCGTTAATTTCTACGATTGCGTACATTATTATTTATTAATAAACGGTTTTCTTCCGCAAGGCGACTGATACTTATCAGTACTTATTCTGGCCTTAACGGACTAAATCAGCTGCAAAGGTACTCATTTTTCATTGTAATCTGATGAAATGGGCGAACTAAACACTAATTTTAAGAGAGATTAACACAGAAACAAACATAATATCCACCCGAAAGTTTTTGTCGTTTATCTGTGAAATCAAAGTTAAACTCTTTTATTTACCATAATACCGGTTATATATAAAGTCGCATGTAAAATAACCTTATATTGAAAGTGTTAGTTTTCTTCCTTCGTCAGATATTTTGTTCCAGTGCGAGTGACAAGTTCCTTTGCAAATGATTTTGGAAAGCCGGGACGTTTGACTTTAGCTCCGAGACCTGTCTTTGTTTTTAAGAATCGACCGTTTCTTTCTGGCTTTATTGTCATGTCGTTGTATTTCACAATCAAATGTATTGCAAGTTGCTTCCATCGCCCAAGCATCTCTTGCGCCTTTTTGTTGGAATAATCATTAAGATAATTAATTGCATCAGGTTTGTTGGAGCTATATCGTCTTTGAGCTTCAGCTTCAATTTCTTGTTGATTGTTAAAATACGATAATTCCAAGGAATCACGGACTGTTTTAAGGTCTCCAAACATCTGATAATAACGCGGATAAACCATGTTGCTAACCCAGTTACAAACCCAAAACGCATTTTTATCTGAGAATGTAACAGCATCTGCACCTGGCGTGTTGTAACATTCTGGTTGCGTTGTATTTCCGCAATAGATAGGAGTATATGCAACCATGTTCCCATCATCATTGCCAAACCAAAGAAGTCCTCCGATTTCACGTGGCAACCAATTTCTCATCTGGCTGACATAGGAGAATGCAGATTGTTGAGTAGACGTAGGCCGTTCATTAAAATACTGCTTGTCACCAACTTTATACATCAACGGTGTGGGCCGATATGGCATCTGCCAAATTCCACCGCCAATGTCAACACTGTCCAAAGCAAGTGGTGTACCTTCGTAGTGATCACGCATGCATGTCTGGATATCTTGTACGCTCACTTTCTTCTTCGGATATATCCACAGAGGCATGTCTTCTGCATTTGGATCTTTGCCCATTGCCCATGGCAAATAGCGAGTCATATCTTGGAAATGATTGAAGAAACTCCATACGCGAGCATCACAGAATCTTCTGCCAGAAAAGTCAGGCTTCGCATAAGTATCTTTCCACGAAAAGTCTGCGTCTTTTCCTGTGTACCAACCTTTCTCCCTTGCAAATTTAACAACGTCTTTCGCATACATGACGTTCTTCTTGTCTTTCATGTTGAACTTCGAGATGCGACTTTGGTTTGCATGTCCGCATATAGCGTCATCAGGAATACGCATGGCCACCCATACGGTGCCTTTACTACCAGGTCCCTTCCCCATCATTTCCATGATCCAAGCTTCATTGGGATCACAAATGGTAAAAGTCTCACCTTCACTGTTGTATCCATATTGATTGGTCAAAGTAGTCATCACCTTGATTGCTTCCCGCGCTGTTTTTGACCGTTGCAACGCGATGTATATCAGTGAACCATAGTCGATTATGCCAGTTGAGTCAACCATTTCTTCCCTTCCACCATAAGTGGTTTCTCCGATTGTCACTTGGTATTCATTGATGTTGCCAATGACGTTATAGGTTTCTGCCGCTTCTGGAATTTGACCATGATATTCGTTATTATCCCAGTCGTAGATATCGCGCATCGTGCCAGGTTGATGTTTACCTGCGGGGAAATGGCACAAGCCAATAAACAACCCATAATCATCTGCATTGTAAGAACAGATAACTGAGCCATCTGCAGAGGCCTTCTTTCCCACAATAAAGTTCGTGCAGGCCAAGACATTCTGCAGGTTAAGGACAAGTGCACAAACCGTCATGAAAATTACTTTGGTACATAGCGAATTAACGTTATGCTCACTCTTGGAAAAAATAAATCTCATCATAATCGTATATGGTATTATTGTATTTATAAAAATGCCTATCTTATTGCAGCTGATGCTGGTACTTTTTCATTGACATTTTGCATTCTTTGTGATGATGCCGATGTTTGAACCGCTGATTTCAGCGAATCATTTCCTCCTTTGTGTCTCGCTTCAGAAGAAGTAGAGTCAGCAGGTGCTTCTCCTGTGCGCTTCGGTTTCGGTGCATGGATTCTAATCAAACTGATGTTTGAGATTATCATCAGCTTAAACGTTGTGCTATATGCATCTGCCGAATTGCCTTTGTTAAGTATAAAATATCCCTTGATTTCCTTAATACCGACGTGATTGTTATCTGATATTTGAAGTGTATAATGATTTGGTGTCGATACATATACGTGTTGTGAACTGACGCTGTCATTATCGAACTTGACAGACAACATCGCTATAGCTTCTCGTGAACCATCTTGATAAATAAACTGTGTATCAAAGTTAAGCCACAAATTGTCGCCAGCCTTATAGGTCGTGTCCGTCTTCAACGTGAAGGAACTCAAATTAAAAGGTCTGTAAGGAGAAAACACAATCGATCGCTCCCCCGTCCACACATTGGTTGTATCTCCATTCGCCGAATTCAAGCTATATTGATTAATCTCACTTGCAGATGCTCCCAGTGCCAGTGCTTCCTTGCTCAGCCTTGTTGAGAGAGATTCATATATTTTCTGTAACAATCTTGTGTGCCTTGTGTAGTAAACCATCGAACTATCAAACTCAGCTTCTGACACACCGTTCTTTTTCAGTACAGCGGTTTTGTAGGCAATCATGGTTGTTGCGTCGCCGCTATTCGATTGATACATGGCATCGGCAATGTGGTAATCGTACAAGATGTCTCCCATTTTGTCTGGCTGGATGTAACGATTAGGCACAGAGGGAGTGCACGATACCATTGCCAGCAAGAAGAAAGCAAAGAGCAAATAGTATTTAGACGATTGATCACTCATGCGATTCCTCATTTTGGTCCTCTCCCTTCATGGTAGCTCCAATGAGCTCCAATTCTTTCCGGTAGAAAAGCAGCAGAAGAACTACGCCGACACTGATGCATGCGTCAGCAAAATTGAATATGGGTGAGAAGAAGATAAACTCTTTCCCACCAAATTGTGGCACCCATTGTGGCCATGTCGTTTCAATGATGGGGAAATAAAACATGTCCACCACCTTACCATGTAGGAATGATGCATAGCCAGAACCAAAAGGCACAAACTCAGCGATATCATAAGGAGTGGATGGAGAAAATATCAAGCCATACAACATAGAGTCGATGATGTTCCCCATCGCACCAGCTAGAATCATGGACAGACAGATGATGTAACCTCTTGGTTGTGGACGCTTCACCAATTTATACACATAGTACGAAATCACAGAGATGGCTACTAACCTGAAAAGGCTCAACGTCAGTTTATTGAAAAAGGTCATACCGTATGCCATTCCATTGTTCTCGATGAACCTGATGTAAAACCAATCTGCTATGTGAATAGAGTCATCCAAGGCCATGTTGGTCTTGACCAAAATCTTGATAATCTGATCAATCACCAAAATGGCCACAACTATGATTATCGCTAATTTTCCGTCTGTAATATATCTCTTCATCAACTTCTGATTACGACACGTAGAATGCCAGCCTGCATTAATGGTTTCGTGCTTTCTTTGATGCCACACTCAAAGTGGCATGCGGCACAGCTTTCAATCTTTCTTTCGGAATCAATTCACCTGTCATCCTGTCTATGCCGTATGTTTTGTTGTTGATTCGCACCAATGCAGCTTCCAAACCTTGGATGAACTTCTGCTGGCGGTTAGCCATCTGTACCAATTCTTCTTTGGTTTGTGTGGCACTGCCCTCTTCAAGTGCTTTATACGTAGGTGACGTATCATCGATGTCATTACCATCAGAATTCATGATTTGTTTCATCATGCTTGTATAATCTCTGCGGGCCAGACTCAATTTTTCATGTATGATAGCGCGAAACTCTTCCAGTTCTTCGTCACTATACCTTTTCTTTTCTTCCATATAAAATGAATTCAAACGTACAGCCAGAAACTTACTAACCTGCGCTCCTTACCGTACTTGTTGTTATGAAACTATACTTTTTTTACTAAAATATGAAGTTTGAAATCGTCAAAGTCAACCTCTACCCCATCATTTGGATTAATGCCAACGTTGTCTGCCAATACCTGACTTTTGATGTAATCGCTAAATGCCTGTATGGCTTCGTCAGTGTGTTCGTTGGGAGAAACAGTCACGTTAATTCGGTCGGTAATCTCAAAATCACTTTCCTTGCGTAGATTCTGAATACGATTGATGAGTTCTCTTGCCATGCCTTCTTTCTTCAGGTCATCCGTCAATTCAACCTCCAAGGCCACGGTGAGATTGCCCTCGTTGGACACCAACCAGCCTGGAATATCCTCGTTGACGATTTCAACATCATCTCTATCAACCGTTACTTCCTCACCGTCAACGGTAAAGCTGATGCTGCCGTCATGCTCCAGAGATGCAATTTGCTCTTGTGTAACATTGTTCATAAAGTTAGCAACTCCCTTCATGAGTTTTCCAAACTTCTTGCCCATGGTTCTGAAGTTACACTTTACTTTCTTCACCAGCAAACCTTCACCTTCCATAAAGTTCAATTCCTTTACGTTGACCTCTCGCTTGATCAAATCTGCCATCGCATTGATTCGACGTTTTTGTTCGTCATCAATGGCAGGAATCATAATCTGCATCAATGGTTGACGTACCTTAATGTTCACTTTGCGACGCAATGCCAACACCATGCTCGTGACTTTCTGTGCCAAGTCCATGCGTGCTTCCAGGTCTTCGTTGACAAATTGTTCATCGGCAACAGGAAAACGTTCCAAGTGCACACTCTCCGCTTTGCCTCCCAAATCAAGATATAACTGGTCGGCGTAGAACGGGGCGAAAGGAGCCAGCAACTTGCTGACGGTCATCAAACAGGTATACAGGGTATGGTATGCTGAACGCTTGTCAGCACTCATCTCTTTCCCCCAGAAACGTTTTCTGTTAAGACGAACATACCAGTTACTGAGGTCATCATTAACAAAATTATCAATCATTCTGCCTGCACGAGTAGGGTCATAACCGTTCAATGCTGTCTCAACGTTTTTAATCAAGGAGTTGAGTTTCGAAATAATCCATAAGTCAATCTCGGGTGCTTGGTCCTTGTTTGGCTGGGTCGCAGCTGGATCAATACCATCCACATTGGCATACAAGGCGAAGAATGAATAAGTATTATATAAGGTACCGAAGAATTTGCGACGCACCTCGTCAACACCTTCTTCATCAAACTTCAAGTTATCCCATGGGGCCGAGTTGGTCATCATGTAAAAGCGCACGGCATCGGCTCCATACTTCTCAATCATGTCGAATGGATTCTTGACATTGCCCAGGTGCTTACTCATTTTGTTGCCCTTGGCATCGAGAACCAATCCTGTAGAGATAACATTTTTGAACGCCACTGAATTGAAGACCATCGTTGCAATGGCGTGCAGGGTAAAGAACCAGCCACGCGTCTGATCCACGCCTTCATTGATAAAGTCGGCTGGGAAGAATGCGGGCGGAATAGGCGTACCATGATATGCACTTTCAACCATTGCCTTACGGGCATCTTCTCCGGTCACTACCCTATCCTGTGCATCTCGCATGGTTTTGCCCTCGGCCATGTCGCCTTCAAATGGATAATGCTGTTGCGCGTAGGGCATCGAACCACTGTCAAACCAAACATCAATCAAGTCGCTTTCACGATACATGGGCTGTCCCTGTTCGTTTACCAACACGATGTTGTCGACGTATGGGCGGTGCAAGTCTATCTTGTCATAATTGGCTTGCGAATAGTCACCGGGTACAAAGCCTTGATCCTTCAACGGGTTCGACTTCATGTAACCGGCAGCCACACTCTTTTCCAGCTCATTATATAGTTCGGCCAAGCTGCCAATGCATTTCTCGCCTTTGTTCTCATCGCGCCATATTGGTAAGGGTGTTCCCCAGAAACGACTGCGACTTAGGTTCCAGTCATTCAAGTTTTCAAGCCAATTGCCAAAGCGACCAGACCCCGTAGACGCTGGTTGCCAGTTGATGGTGTTGTTCAGTTCTACCATCCGCTCTTTCTTGGCCGTGTCCTTGATGAACCAGCTATCCAGCGGATAGTACAAAATGGGCTTGTCTGTTCTCCAGCAGTGTGGATAGCTGTGCACATGTTTCTCTATTTTGAATGCCGTCCCTTCCATCTTCATCTCCATGACCATGATGACGCTCAGGTCTTCAGCTTTTTCTGAAGCTTCCACATCCCACACCCCATTGGGATTGAACTTGGGATCATACGAGTTCTTCACATAATCGCCGGCATGATGTGCATACGCTTTTACGGCCACACATTTTTCCACGAAGTTTGCATCAAGTTCTGCAACGAGATAATACTTTCCCTGCAGGTCAACCATGGGGCGAGTTTCGCCCTTCTTGTTGATTAAATACAAACCTGGTATCCGTGCATCCTTTGCCACCTTGGCATCATCAGCACCGAAGGTTGGTGCAATATGCACGATGCCCGTACCATCGTCTGTGGTAACGTAGTCGCCAAGAATTACTCTGAAGGCCTCACTCGCCATCTCTACAAACTGGTCTTTGCCATTTTCGCCCAGGAACACGTTCTCGGGATGTGCCTTTGCGTATTGCTGAACAAACGGAGCCGCATTGGCGTCCACTTTCTCAGCGGGTTTCACCCATGGCATCAGTTGCTCGTAACGCAAGCCTTCCAGGTCACTTCCTTTATAATGGCGTAGCACTTGATAAGGCACTACCTTCTCACCTTTATTATATGGGGGCATTTCATCACCTGGAGCCACCTGTCCTTTCGTCGGTAAGTAGGCATTCAAGCGATCGGCTGCTATGATGATGATGATTTTCTCTGCCGTGTAAGGATTGTAAGTGCGTACCGAAACATAATCAAACTTCGGCCCTACGCAGAGTGCCGTATTAGACGGAAGCGTCCAAGGCGTGGTGGTCCATGCCACCAAATAAGTTGCTCCCCAGGTGCTTGCTGCCAACTCGGCATCGAGCTTAGCCAGCGTATCGTTATCCGTCTTGAACATTGCCGTAACGGTGGTGTCTTTTACGTCACGATAACAGCCGGGTTGATTCAACTCATGCGAACTCAAGCCTGTACCCGCAGCAGGCGAATATGGCTGAATGGTGTAGCCCTTGTACATCAATCCGTTGTTGTAAAGTTGCTTCAAAAGCCACCACAGTGTTTCAATGTATTTGTTGTCGTAGGTTATGTAAGGATGATCAAGATCTACGAAATAACCCATTTCTTCGGTCAGCGTGCGCCACTCTTCAGTGAACTTCATGACGTTCTCACGACATTTACGGTTATAGTCTTCTACCGAGATATAATGTTCAGAATCCTTGTTGTCGATGTCTTTCTTATTGATGCCCAGTTCTTTTTCAACACCCAGCTCCACGGGCAATCCATGTGTGTCCCATCCAGCCTTGCGCAGCACTTGGAATCCTTGCATGGTTTTGTACCGGTTGAACGTGTCCTTGATGGCGCGGGCCAATACATGGTGGATGCCGGGATGACCGTTTGCCGATGGAGGACCTTCAAAGAAGATGAACTGTTCACAACCTTCACGCTCATCGATAGACTTGTGGAATATATCCAGTTCCTCCCACTTTGCTAAGATTTCCTTGTTTGTATGGGGCAAGTCTAACCCTTGATGTTCGGCAAATTTTTTAGCCATAAGTATATTCTGTTAGAGTATGTTATTATTTAAAGCGCAAAGGTAACAAAAAATCTTATGATGCACAAAATTATAGAATATTTTGAATTCACTGCAATGTTTTTGTAAAACGCAGGTGCTTGGCATTCGTCCCACTTTGTTATTTGGCAGTAATGTTTGTTGTTGTGGCACTCGGTATGAAAGAAGACAAAATAAAATAAGGATTGAAAATCTTTCTGAATTTTATTGACAACATGCCTTCCGTTCCTTGGCTTATTTACAAACAAACATGTTGATGGGCGTAAATAAGCGAAATATGAGCACATTTCTTACATCGTTCATACACAAGGAATTATGCTTTTATATTAAAGTTGCTTAGCTTTATTTCAAGCACTTTCGAGCCAAATGCATTGCTTAAAGCGTGTTTTTGGCATGCTATTGACGAGCAAAAGCATGCTAATAGTCCGCCAAAGTGATACGTTTAATAAGGTAAACTCAATGCTCTTGCTGTGAAAAACGGTTTTTGTCACAAAATTAAGGCATGGTTGCATCCTTCCGACCTATCGTTTTTTCCTAGATTGAAAGTTTACAAGTGCCGTTTTAAGGTCCTAAAATGAGGAAAAAATCGAACAAATGGGGAATAGGCAAATAATTACTCCAAATTATATAGCGAGCTGGGCGATTTCCGCTTCAACACATCCAACAGTACGTCTGTTCCTGCCTCTATACCTTTCGTTCGCAAAATATGCGCTACCGTTTCGTGTGCCAAATCAGGACAATTGTTCTCTTCACTTAAATGACACAGCCACACATGGCGCATCCGCTCGGTCATGTTCTCAGCCAAAGCTTGAGCACAATCCTGGTTGGCCAAATGCCCATTAGGGCCCGATATGCGAATTTTTAAATGTTGGGGATAGGGGCCATACATCAACATCTTCGGGTCGTGATTGGCCTCTATGACCAGATAATTCGTTTCGGAGATGACGGTTTTCATTTCGTCTGTAACATGACCAATGTCTGTCATCAGTGTAAAGATGATGTTACCGCATTCTATCTTATAACCTACATTGTCAGAACTGTCATGTGGCACACCAAAAGGGGTAACGGTGAAATCACCCAGTTGAAACGGTTGTCCTTTATCTATGACCTCCATGAATGCGGGTGCAACCTTCTTATGTACACAATAGTTGCGCTCTATGCCCGCATGAACAAGACGCGTCGCGTAGACGGGTAAATGATAATCAAGGCTTATCGCCCCCACTGATTTTACGTGGTCTGCATGATCGTGCGTCACTAAAATATGGCGAATTTGTGAAAGTGACAGTCCATACTCTTTAAATGACCTTTTTAACAGCCTGATACCTATTCCGGCATCAATCATCAAGCCGTCATTCTCTGTAAAAAGACAATAGCAGTTTCCACTGCTACCACTTCCCAAACAAATGAACTTTAACATGTTTGAAATATTTGGCACAAAAGTAAACAAAAGGCTTGACATGAACAAAGTTTTTGGTACCTTTGCATCAGACAGTGAATCCTCTTATCCTTTGGTTTGCACTGTTGATGCATCAATAAAACGTTTTTTCGGATGAAAATAAAATTGACAATTTCCCTCACGATAGTAGGCTGTGTAATGATTGGCCTCTGTGCTTGTACAGACCATAAAAACGAAGAGCAACTCCGGGATACGGCCAGCGCTTTTGCCCAAACCTATTTCAACTGGCAATTCAACGATGCATTAGCTCATTGTACCCCATCTTCACAAAGATGGATTAGTTATGCGGCATCACAGGTAACACAAGATGATGTTGACAAGCTAAGGAGGGCTGAGCAAGGTGCCAGGTCGGAAATCAAGAAAATACATTACGAAGAAGGTGACTCGGTGGTTTCTGTGGTCATGAAGGTTGAAAACTTCTTGTCAATGGACTCGATAGGTACCGTGGGACATTTTGTTGAATCTGCCACCTACACTCTGCAATTCGTACAACTAAATAAGCGGTGGAAAGTGAAGTTGACCGAACTACCGAGGCCCGATTCACCGCATCATGATGATTGATTGTATTGATTTCAAAGGTATCTTTTGACGGCTGTTATAAAGGGAATATGACAAAGCAATGGTCATCATGGCGCAATCATCATCGCATTTCATTCTGTTTGAGCGAATTGGGTACAATGCTATATCAGAAATTGTTATTAAATCCACCATTTTTGTCCTTTATTTGAATAGTTTTAAAGATATTCGTTTGCCCCATTAAGATATTAAGCATAACTTTGCAGTCGAAAAGATTATGTTAGAATGAAATTTTATCAAAACTTATTGGTTATCGCACTTTCATCCGTGTTCACCTCATGTTTCAAAGACGAACCATTGAATGCAGAGTGTGACATTCTAGAGGCTTCTGTTTCGGTAAGTAAGCCTGAGGAGATGTTCTATCACCCTTCAGACAGCAAGCTTCATGTTCCTTACACGGACAGTACCATTATTTTCAATGTAAGACGTCATGCAGATTTGAACGCCATCGCTCCTCACTTCACATTGACGGATGGGGCAACCATTGTTCCAGCAAACGGTTCGGTTCAAGATTTCAGTAAAGGTCCCGTCATCTATACGGTAACATCTGAGGACAAGCAGTGGAATAGGCGCTATGCCGTTACCTTCTTGCCGGTTGTTCAGACGATTAGTGACACCATTCGTTTTGACTTTGAACATTATGAGTTGGAGCAGAAAGAACTGAAATACTATAACTGGTATTATATAGGTGAAGACGGTCAGCGGCACGACTATTGGGCAACGGGTAATCCAGGGTTTAGAATGAGTAGGGATTCGGCACCACCAGAGGGCTATCCCAGTGTTCCTGCAAAGGATGGTCACAGTGGGTCGTATGCCAAACTCACCACCCAAAGCACAGGTTTTTGGGGCGCTTTTGCACATAAACCTCTGGCAGCAGGGAATTTGTATATAGGTTCTTTTGATTTTGGAATGGCCATGCGCGATGCCATGAAAGCGACCAAGTTTGGTATTCCTTTTGATAAAAAGCCCATCAAACTGACGGGATGGTATCGGTATAAGCCAGGTAAAAAGTATCAAGATAAGAATCGAAAAATAGTTCCCAACCGCACGGACAGCGCCGCTATCTATGCTGTGTTTTATAGAAATGCTGACGAACGGGACAACCCCGTAACGCTGTATGGAGATGATGTCTTGACAAACAAGCACATCTTGGCCATCGCCAAGTTGGCAGAAGTGAAGACTACTGACCAATGGACGCCTTTTGAAGTGGTTTTCGACTATACACAACAACCTGATGAAAGAATCTTGTCCAACCGCGGATACAATTTAACCGTAGTCTTTTCGTCCAGCCATAGAGGCGCACAGTTTGAAGGAGCTATCGGAAGTGAGTTGTCTATTGATGAAGTAAGAATCATTTGTACAAAGGAGGAATGACAGCATGCGTAAGTATATATTAATCATATTGTGGATGGGATGCTTGTCGCTGAACAGCATGGCAGATTCTTTTATGAAGGATGTGAAGCTCCAGGCTCGCATAGGATACAATCTGGGAGGAACCGCTCCCATCGGTTTACCTGCAACCGTCAGGTCGCTTGAATCATACAAGTTGCATAATAATGTAACCATAGAACTTGATGGCCGTAAAACCATCGATGGTAAATGGAGTGCCCTGGTGGGCCTTCGGGCGGAGAATAAAGATATGGACGTGGATGCCAAGGTGAAGAACTACCACATGGAAATGATTCGCGGAGGCGAGTCATTGGAAGGGGTGTTCACAGGCTATGTGCAGACGCAGGTGCGGCAATGGATGATAACCCTACCTATACAAGCTACCTACGACGTGAACGACAGAATACAACTACGCATGGGACCGTATATGTCGTATCTGCTCTCAAAAGACTTTGAAGGAAGCGTATATGACGGACACCTACGGGTAGGAGATCCAACTGGACCCAGAATCGAGATGGGTAGCGATCCTGGAACAAGGGGTATCTATGACTTTTCTGAACACATGAGACGCTTTCAGGTTGGCATATCGGCTGGAATAGACTGTCATATTTACCGCCGTTTTGGTTTATATGCCGATTTGAATTGGGGACTCAACGGCATTTTCAAACGTTCGTTCAAGACGATTGAACAGACACTATATCCAGTTTATGGCACATTTGGTGTGATTTACAGAATCAGCAAACATTAGGAATACAAGAAGACATGAAGTCATGCTACGCTATTCAGCGTAGCTGTCGCCCGTCAACTTCCTTACAGGGTACGATAGACACATGAATTGAGTGATTCGACACATCAACAAAAAGAGTGAGCCTGGTATCGTTATTTGGTACTGGGTTCTTACTTCGTAGAAAGTTCCATTAAAATATTAGTATTTAATGAATAATATTTAATTAAAAATAGTAACTTTGTCAGCAGTAGGAAATTTTTCAAAAAAAATATAAATATGCTTACACTTAAACTCATCAGTGAAGAAACTGAACGTGTGATCAAGGGATTAGAGAAGAAACATTTTGAGGGAGCAAGAGAAACTGTCAATCAAGTGCTCGCCATTGACAAGCTTCGTCGAGAATCCCAACAAAAACTTGACAAGAACAAGCAACAAGCTAATTTGCTCGCCAAGAAGATTGGTGGGCTCATGAAAGATAAAAAATTAGATGAAGCCAATGAGGTGAAAGCACAGGTTGCAAAGTTGAAAGAGGAAGCTAAGGGTCTTCAACAGTCAATGGAAACAGCTGAAAACGACCTCACTACCCTACTTTATACCATTCCTAACATTCCTAACGAAGATGTCCCAGAAGGTAAAGATGCATCAGACAACGTCGTTGTGAAAGAAGGAGGAGTGATACCTGAACTTGGTGAAGACGCATTGTGTCATTGGGACTTGTGTAAGAAGTTTAACCTCATAGATTTTGATCTGGGCGTTAAAATCACGGGTGCGGGATTCCCCTTATACATTGGCAAGATGGCCCGCTTCCAACGAGCGCTCGAAGCATTTTTCCTTGAAGAGGCTCGTAAATCTGGCTATCTCGAGGTTCAGCCTCCATTTGTTGTGAATCAAGCATCTGGCTATGGCACAGGTCAGCTGCCTGACAAAGAAGGCCAGATGTATCATGTACAGTTGGATGACCTGTATCTGATACCAACCGCAGAGGTTCCTGTGACGAACATTTTCCGTGATGAAATTCTCGATGAGAAAGACCTGCCTATTAAGCGCTGTGCTTATTCAGCATGTTTCCGTCGTGAAGCAGGTTCGTATGGGAAAGATGTACGCGGACTCAATCGTTTGCATCAATTCGATAAAGTGGAGATTGTCCGAATTGACAAGCCAGAGCATTCTTATGAATCTCTCAACGAAATGCTGGAGCACGTAGAGGGACTATGTAAGAAACTGGAACTCCCCTATCATATCTTGAAATTATGTGGCGGTGACATGAGCTTCACATCGTCGATATGCTACGATTTTGAAGTATGGAGTGCAGCTCAGAAAAGATGGCTGGAGGTTTCGTCCGTATCAAACTTCGAAAGCTATCAAGCCAACCGCCTGAAATGTCGCTATCGTCATGCGGAAGACGGCAAGATTGAGCTTTGCCACACACTCAATGGTTCGGCATTGGCCTTGCCACGTATCGTTGCCAGTATCTTGGAAAACAATCAGACACCAGAAGGCATTCGTGTACCGAAGGTACTTGTCCCCTACTGTGGATTCGAGATGATTGACGATCAAAATTTCTAAGGAGAAGACAGCCGTGATGAGAAATTTCAAATATATACTCATCTCTTTTCTTCAGATCTTCTCCATGAACTGTGTTGCACAGCATGCAAAGGGCGTCACTATCATCAAACTGTATGGAGGAATGAGCTATGCAGCCATGTTCAACGGTGACCTTGATTGCAGGAACAGCATAATGGTTGGGGTTGATATGAAGAGGCGGCTGTCAAACATTTGTTTTCCTTAGACTATCAATTTGAACTATACAATCTATTAAAACATACTATGAATAAAATTATCCGAAAAGAACAGTTCTCTGAGAAAGTTTTTCTCTTTGAAATTGAGGCTCCACTCATTGCTAAAAGCAGAAGAGCCGGCAATTTCGTTATCGTCCGTGTGGGTCACAAAGGCGAACGCATGCCACTAACCGTTGCCGACGCAGATATCAAGCGCGGAACTATCACATTAGTTGTGCAGAAAGTTGGTCTATCTTCAACGAAGCTCTGCAACCTGAATGTTGGAGACTATGTTACTGATGTGGTAGGTCCCTTGGGCAATGCTACACACATTGAAAAGTTTGGCACCGTACTTTGTGCAGGTGGTGGCCTTGGCGTTGCCCCCATGCTTCCCATCATTAAAGCTCTGAAGGAAGCGGGCAACAGGGTACTGTCAGTATTGGCAGGTCGGAGCAAAGATCTCATTATACTGGAAGATGAAGTAAGAGCGAATTCTGATGAGACAATCATCATGACCGACGATGGCAGCTATGGTGAAAAAGGTGTCGTGACGGTGGGCATGGAGAAATTGATTAAGCAGGAACATATCGACAAGGCATTTGCCATCGGACCTCCCATCATGATGAAGTTTTGCTGTCTTCTTACGCAAAAATATAACATACCTACAGATGTATCTCTCAATACCATCATGGTAGATGGCACCGGTATGTGTGGTGCCTGTCGGTTGACAATTGGAGGCAAAACACAATTTGTGTGCATTGATGGTCCTGAATTTGATGGCGCATTGGTTGACTGGGATGAGATGTTCAAACGCATGAACACATTTAAAGATGTTGAAAAAGACGAACTTGAACATTTGCAAGATCATCTTAATGAGATAGAAAGCGCACAGGAGAAACATGCATCCACCATTAAAATGGATGTAGAGCCGACACAAGAAGGTATCTCAACGCTAACCGATCGCAATGCGGAATGGAGAAAGTCATTACGGGATTCCATGAAGCCGAAAGATCGGAAAAGTATCGCTCGCGTGCAAATGCCAGAATTGGATCCAACATATCGAGCAACGACCAGGACGGAAGAGGTAAATTTAGGTCTTACGAAAGAAATGGCCATGACTGAAGCTAAACGCTGTTTGGATTGTGCTAAACCTACCTGTGTGGAAGGTTGTCCGGTCAACATCAACATTCCTTCTTTTATCAAGAATATAGAGCGAGGACAATTCTTAGCAGCTGCCAAAGTGTTGAAGAACACCTCTGCCCTACCCGCAGTATGTGGCAGAGTGTGCCCACAAGAGAAACAATGCGAAAGCAAATGTATTCATCTGAAGATGAACGAGCCCGCTGTCGCCATTGGTTATCTTGAACGTTTTGCCGCCGATTATGAGCGGGAAAGTGGGAACACGTCTATCCCTGAAATGCAACCTGACAACGGTATCAAGGTGGCTGTGGTCGGTTCAGGGCCTGCAGGCTTGAGTTTCGCTGGGGATATGACTAAGCGAGGCTATCAAGTTCATGTGTTTGAGGCGCTGCATGAAATTGGTGGCGTACTGAAATATGGTATTCCAGAGTTCCGCCTTCCTAATGCAATCGTTGACGTTGAGATAGAAAATCTCAAGAAAATGGGCGTTCATTTCTTAACCGACTGCATCATTGGGAAAACCCTTTCTATTGAAGAACTCAAAGAAAAAGATTTCAAAGGCATCTTTGTGGGATCGGGTGCAGGGCTACCTAATTTTATGGGAATACCAGGAGAGAATGCCATTAACATCATGTCATCTAACGAATACCTGACCCGCATTAATCTTATGGATGCCGCCAATGCCATTGCTGACACACCCATCAATCTTGGAAAGAAAGTGATGGTCGTAGGAGGTGGCAACACTGCCATGGACTCTTGTCGAACAGCCAAACGCTTAGGAGCTGATGTTACACTGGTCTACCGTCGCTCTGAAGCAGAAATGCCTGCCCGACTTGAAGAGGTTAAACATGCCAAAGAAGAAGGCATCCATTTCATGTGCCTGCATAACCCTATTGAATATCTCACGGATGAAAGAGGTGCCGTTAGCGCTGCCGTCTTACAAGTCATGCAATTGGGAGAACCAGATGCCAGTGGTCGTCGCAGTCCTGTGCCAGTAGAAGGACAAACTGTCACGATAGAAGTCGATCAGGTTGTTGTGGCTGTCGGCGTATCTCCAAATCCACTGGTACCAAAATCTATCCAGGGACTGGAACTTGGCCGCAAAAACACCATTGTCGTCAACGACCAGATGCAGTCCAGCAGATCTGAAATCTATGCTGGAGGCGACATCGTACGCGGTGGCGCAACCGTGATTCTAGCCATGGGTGATGGCAGAAGAGCTGCTGCAAATATGGATATGCAACTAAGAGCTGAAAAGTGATAGATAAAGAGACAACTTGTAGGTTAATACGGTTTCTATACAAGTCACTACATTTTTGCATTCTTTATGACTAACTTCATAAATAAATTTGTATCTTTGTCAAAATGACAAATATGAAGTATACATTATATTTATTGATATTACTGCTTTTTTCACCTCTTCCCATGCTATCTCAAAAACATGGGAAGAGGTCAGCTAAACCGAAAGCGACTAAAACAGAGAAGACCCCTGCTGACAAATTATTTGAGACGATGGTAGAAGGAACTGCTAAAGTCATGTTCATCGATAGCATTGTGGTAGACAAGAAAAACTTCTTATCTAAAATCCCTATGAGTAAGGATGCTGGCACGCTTTCTGAACAAAATGGCCAATCCTCCTATACTAACGAACTTGGCAATCACCGTATCTATGCCGATGGTGATACCATAAAGGGATACCACCTGTATGCAACAGACCTACTGGGAGATATCTGGAGTAAACCAAAACAATTAGTAGAATTGGATGAAGAGGTAGACAATGCCAACTACCCTTTTCTACTTTCTGACGGTATGACCTTATTCTTTTCCGGTCAAGGAGAAAAGAGTTTGGGTGGTTATGACATCTTCATGACATTGTTCAATAATGAAGACGGAACTTTTTATAAACCAGAGAATTATGGATTGCCATTCAACTCTACTGCTAACGATTATTTGTTGGCCATTGATGACATGTATGCCTTGGGCTGGTTAGTCAGTGACCGCTATCAACCAGAAGGTAAAGTGTGCATCTATACATTCGTGCCAACAATGCCGCGCCTTAATTTCAGTCAAGATAATCTTAGTGAAGAACAGCTCAAGTCTTTTGCCAAGTTGACGAGCATTAAAGACACATGGGCCTTTGGAAACAGGGATGCCGCACTGAGAAGATTGGAAAGTTTGAAGCAAAACAATAACCAAGCAAATTCAAAGCCAGGCTTTCTGTTCCCAGTTAATGACAAGATTGTCTATACTAAGATTGATGATTTCAAAAGCAACAAGACAAAAGAATTGTACACTCAATTGACTGAAATGAAATCCCAATTGTCACAGAATGAAAAAACTTTGGCCAAAATGAGATTCGATTATAGCCGAGCATCCATATCCGATCAACAAGGAATGAGAGCTAATTTGTTGAAAGCGGAAGAAACCATACAGCAACAAAGAAAAGATGTGCAAACTTTTGAAAAGTCTGTAAGAAACGAAGAAAACAAATTGTTAACCAACTAAATCCCTACAATGATGGAAAAAAAATATTTTGCAGAATCAGAACTTATCATCAATGCCGACGGTAGTGTTTTCCATTTACATGTCAAGCCCGAACAATTGGCCAACAAGGTCATTTTGGTAGGGGATCCAGGCCGCGTATCGCTGGTAGCTTCTCATTTTGAAAAAGTAGAGTGCGACATACAAAGCAGAGAATTCCATACCATAACTGGTACTTACCAAGGAAAACGAATCAGTGTGATCAGTACGGGCATCGGCTGTGATAATATTGATATTGTCATGAACGAGCTGGATGCATTGGCTAACATTGATTTTTCAACCCGTCATGAGAAATCACCTCTTAAATCACTCACCTTGGTTCGACTTGGTACCTGTGGCGGATTGCAAGTATATACGCCAGAAGGAACCTACATTGCCAGCGAAAAGAGTATTGGATTTGATGGCTTACTAAATTATTACGCCGGACGAAACGAAGTGTGTGACTTAGAATGTGAGGAGGCTTTCAAAAAACACATGGACTGGAATCCACAAAAAGGCGCACCCTATGTTATTGATGCAGATAAAGAAACACTCAATCGCATTGCGGGAGACGATATGGTTCGTGGTGTGACGATTGCTTGTGGTGGCTTCTTTGGACCACAAGGCAGAGAGTTGCGCATACCTTTGGCCGATCCCAACCAAAATGAAAAAATAGAGAGTTTCGAATACAACGGTTACCGCATTACAAATTTCGAAATGGAGAGCAGCGCGCTGGCAGGCCTTGCTAAGCTATTAGGACACAAGGCTATGACGTGTTGTATGGTAATAGCCAATCGTCGCGCTCAAAAAGCAAATGTAGAATACAAAAATTCTATTGACGGGTTAATACAAATTGTACTTGATAGAATTTAACGAGCGACTATCTAACCTCTTCTATACAAGGGACAATCTGAACGTTCCGATTGTCAGACCCATGATGTGTCGGGTCTGACAACTTGTTTTTATACTCAATCCACTATTAAATCATTCGATGCAACTTACTCAAAGCAACAACACGCACAATCTATCTTCAGTGGACGCAAGTTCTACAATTTGCGCTTTATCCACTCCGGCTGGTGGCGCTATAGCCGTGATTCGTCTATCAGGTAATGACGCCATCAACATTGCAGACAAGGTATTTGTTTCCAAATCCAATCACAGACTGACTGAAGCAAAACCGCAGACTTTGCATTATGGCTATTTAACAGACAACAATGGAGAAGTGATTGACGAGGTGTTGGTCTCTGTTTTTCGCTCACCCCATTCCTATACTGGCGAAAATGCAGTTGAAATATCCTGTCATGGCTCACAGTATGTCATCTCACAAATTCTTAAAACCTTCATTCAAAATGGTTGCCGCCAAGCAAATCCTGGAGAGTATACGCAGCGAGCTTTCATGAATGGAAAAATGGATTTAAGTCAGGCTGAAGCAGTAGCCGATTTGATTGCCTCTACCAATCGTGCCACACACCAAATGGCCATGAGTCAATTGAAAGGCCATTTTTCCGATGAATTGGCATTGTTAAGGAATCAGCTGCTGAAGATAACTTCATTGCTCGAACTTGAACTCGATTTTAGTGACCACGAAGAACTTGAGTTTGCTGACAGAACAGAATTGCTTGATTTGGCACAAACTATTGAGCAACGATTATATACACTTGCCCACTCTTTTGAAACAGGAAAAGCTTATAAACAAGGTGTAGCTGTGGCTATTGTTGGTAAAACGAACGTAGGAAAGAGCACACTTCTCAATCAGTTGTTGAAGGAAGAGAAAGCCATCGTGAGCAACATTCATGGTACGACCAGAGATGTCATTGAAGACACGACCGAAATTAAAGGTGTCACGTTTCGATTTATTGACACAGCGGGCATTCGCTCAACGAATGATGAGATAGAGAGGCTCGGTATCGAACGCACCTACAAGAAACTGAATGAAGCACGCATCATTTTGTGGTTGGTTGATGAACAGCCTAGTCGTAGCGAGATTCAAGAAATGCTGGAGAATTGTGAGGGCAAACAAGTGATTCTCGTTCAAAATAAGATTGACATCAGAACGATTCCTGACAAGTTGTCAACAAACAACTTATCAACCATACAAATCAGTGCCAAACTAGGAACGAACATCGACCAACTAGAAAACCTACTCTACCAAAAAGCAAATATTCCCGAAATCACGGAGAATGATGTCATTATCACGAGTGCTCGCCATTACGATGCCCTCATCCATGCCAAAGATAGCATCACTCGAGTAATCAATGGGCTAAAAGCAGATTTCAGCGGAGATCTCATAGCTGAAGATCTGCGTGTTTGCCTTGACCAGCTGGCAGACATCACAGGGGGGCAAATCACTACACCAGAGGTACTTGAGAACATCTTTAAACACTTTTGTATCGGCAAATAAAGCAGAACATCAGTAACGCTAGCAAATTGTTTTGTGGGATTGGTGCAATCCTGTGAATAGACATCAGGTCGTTCTCCGCCTGTCTCATTTGTTTTGCAATAATCATTTAAACGTCCTGGCAAACTCATTGACTTTGACCGCCAAACTCAATGGGTTTGCCCTCCAATAGCATTGACATTAGTGGCCAAAGTCAATGGGTTTGGCCAACTAAACAGAACACCTATACTTCTAAAGACAATGATACGATGGACAGACCGGCAATTGATTCGTTCTCAAGTCATGTCTAAAATAATTTCTTAACTGCCGAAAATAAGACAAAACCAATTGATATTCAAAACTATTTTCGTACATTTGCCCATGGAAAGAGACACACTATGCAAATAAAAAAATTGTTAATTACCGCACTCGCACTCATACTTTCCGTTTGCTCGTGGGCTGCAAAAGCGTGGCGCATGCCGCTTATCGTCACCCAACCAGACGGAACCTCTCTACAAGTTTACCAACATGGAGATGAACATTTTAACTGGTATAGCACGCAAGATGGTGCTATTTTGGTGCGCGAGCAAGACACTTTCTACATTGCAGCGATTGACAAATTTGGGCGCATAACGGCGAGTAAGCAGTTGGCACATGAAGAAAACAGACGCCAAGCTACAGAAAAAAAAGTAGTTGCCGCACAAGACAAAAAGCTTTTCTTTGAACAAGCGCACACATTGATGCAAACTCGTGCCATGCGAAGAGAGCCGGTGAAATCAAACAACACCTACTTTCCTCACACGGGTTCGCCTAAGGCAATTGTCATTTTGGCTGCCTACCAAGACACCACATTCACGCTCCCCAATCCTCGCAAATCGTTCCAACAGTTTCTCAATGGCGAAGGACACCCTGAAGATTATGGCCATGGCGAAAAAAGAAACGCATCCAGCGTACAACAATATTTTAAAGACATGAGTTTTGGAACATTCAGTCCACAGTTTGATGTCTATGGCCCAGTGACACTTCCACACAAGCTTGCATACTATGGAGGGACAGATGCCAATGGTGGCGGTGAAAGGTTTACCGAACTGATTACCGATGCTTGCAAGCTCATGGACGAATCGCTTGACTTCTCCGCATACGATGCTAACAACGATGGCTATGTAGATTTGGTGTACGTTGTATACGCAGGATATGGCCAAAACATGGGTGCAAAGAAGGAAACGATGTGGCCAAAGGCTGGAACCATCTATCCTTCTCTTACCGTAGATGGCAAGAAAGTGTATCGATCTGGCATCAGCAACGAACTGATTGGTAACGAGAAAGGCCCTAAACCAAAAATGATTTCAGGCATAGGTCTGTTCTGTCATGAGTTTAGTCATTGCATGGGTTTGCCCGACTTCTACCCTACCTTCGCCGATTCAAGGGGCGACAATCAAGGAATGGAGGCATGGAGTTTGATGGACGACGGTGAATATACTCACAATGGATGGTGCCCAACGGCCTACACGGCATGGGAACGTGAAGCCATGGGATGGATGAACATTGAAGAACTGCAAGACGCACAACAAGTAACCCTGAAGAACATTGATGAAGACGGGAAAGCCTATCGTATTTATACCGACAAGGAGAAAAGCAAAAACGAATACTACATCATTCAGAATATTCAAAACAAACGTTGGAACTCTAAATTGGGTGGGCATGGCATGATGATGTATCACGTTAATTATGACGCCCAAGCATTTAGTTTAGAGAGGAACAGTGTCAACAATGTAAAGGGCAAACCCCGTATGACCATGATACCTGCCGACGGCTTATTGTTCAGTTCGTACAATGGTGAACGGAATAAATACAAAGAACAACTGAAGGGTGATTTGTTCCCAGGCACAGACAATGTAACCGAACTGACCAACAACACAACGCTGCCCAACTATCAACCGTGGACGGGTGTTCCGTTAGATAAGCCTATTTATAACATCACTGAAAAAGAGGGAATCGTTTATTTCGACTTCCTCAAAAAGTTCTCCACACAGGGTATTGTGCCAACTTTCTCCCAAGAAGCGACAAGCGACAAACGCATTTTCAGCATAGATGGGAAGTATATGGGAACCGATAAATCGATTTTGCCCCAAGGCATATACATCATTGGAGGCAAGAAGGTATACATTCATCCTTTCCACTATTAATCAGAAAGGATAGATAGGGAAAGGATGGTGCATCATTTTATGATGTAATTTAGCGTTCGCCAAATATGGCACTACCCACTCTTACCATAGTAGAACCACACGTCACGGCGATGAGGTAATCGTGACTCATACCCCAACTGCGTTGTTTGAAAGATGGTTGGTCAGCGAAATACCGACCCTTTACCTCGTCAAAAAAGTCTTTGGCCGTCAACATTTCCTGGCGTATCTGCCGTTCATCGTCCACATTTGACGCCATCATCATCAATCCGCAGATACGCACATTTGACAATTCACGCCATTCGCCGGCCTCCAAGAAATCTCGACAATGAGCCAAGGAGAAGCCATATTTGGTGGCCTCTTCAGCAATGTGCAACTCCAACAGCACGTCAATAACACGGTTGTTGCGAGCTGCCTGCTTGTTAATTTCACGCAAAAGCCTCGGTGAGTCGACCGATTCAATCATGCTGATGTAAGGAGCAATATATTTCACCTTATTGGTTTGCAGGTGTCCAATGAAGTGCCATTCAATGTCGTTGGGCAGTGCTTCTACCTTTTCGGCAAGCTCTTGTTCGCGGCTTTCGCCAAAAATGCGTTGCCCAGCTGCATAAGCACTCGTTATCATCTCTTTGGGATGATACTTACTGATGGCTACCAAACAAACGTCATCGGGCAGCCTTTTCTGCACGTCTTGCAAGTTTTTTGCTACATCAACCATGATTATGAAAGTTTAAACCAACCACACTCCTATTCTTCTCAGCCGCTTATACTTCAGGCTGGTCATCGGGTTCTTTTTTCAAATCGTGTTCAAAAACATCCATGATTTTGGTTTCTGAAACATTGGCTACCACATAATCGAGCACGCTACTCGAGAACACTTCGCCGATATTTTGAAGGGCTCCTTCGATGTTCTTTGCCTGAACCAGATAACTGACGGCCGTTCGTTTCTCCTTACCTTTTTCCTCATCAATAGTAATGAACATCAGTTTGGCTTTATACCATTTATCATCGCCCTCTCTGTCACTGAAAAAGATTTCGCTGTAGACAGCCGGCGTAATGTTCTTAATGACGAACTCACCGCTTGAATAGCTCGCCATTTCTTTGGTGATGGCATCTTCTGCCTCGCCAAAAGTAAAGGCGTCAACCACATAAGTTTCTCTTACCTTGGCGAAAAGTCCATCTTCTGCCTGACGCTCATATTGTACATTTGTCTCAAACCAATTGGCATTTCTTGTTCTCATTGTTATATCTTTTAAATGAAGTTACTATATTGCTTGAATGATATGGATGCAAAAGTAGTAAAAATCAACAAATCCCACAAATGGAACGAGCGTCTTATGAAGAACGCGTGGATAATATTATTTCATGCCAACTCTAGTATTTTATATCCACACTTCATTTGGTGTTCAGATTAATTTGCTACCTTTGCACCATACACGCAAGCGAGTTGGGAGCATGAATGATAACACACGCCACGCTCACTTGCACGATTGTCAAGACCGAGGGGAAAAGTCCATCATACAATACCCCACAAGATAATTGAATTATATGCCAGAAATATCTGTTCGAGGATTAGAGATGCCGGAGTCGCCCATACGCAAGTTGGCTCCTTTGGCGACAGCAGCAAAGGCACGTGGTATCAAGATTTACCACCTCAACATTGGGCAACCCGACCTTCCGACGCCACAAGTTGGTTTGGATGCACTTAAACATATCAAGCGAACCATCTTAGAATATTCGCCTAGTCAGGGCTGCCTTTCGTATCGAGAGAAGCTCACTGGCTATTACAAAAAGTACGACATCAATGTTTCGGCCGATGACATCATTATCACGTCAGGTGGAAGTGAGGCGGTGTTGTTCGCCTTCATGAGTTGCTTAAACCCTGGAGACGAAATCATTGTACCTGAACCTGCCTACGCAAACTACATGGCTTTTGCTATCAGTGCGGGCGCAAAAATCAGGACAATCGCAACAACCATCGAGGAAGGTTTTTCGCTTCCCAAGGTTGAAAAGTTTGAAGAGCTGATTAACGAGCATACCCGTGCCATCATGATTTGCAATCCCAACAACCCTACTGGTTACCTGTACACCCGCAGAGAGATGAACCAAATCAGGGACTTAGTAAAGAAATATGATCTGTTTTTGTTCTCCGATGAGGTTTATCGGGAGTATATATACACAGGTTCGCCTTACATCAGTGCGATGCACTTGAAGGGTATTGAGGACAATGTTATCCTCATTGATTCGGTTTCCAAGCGATATAGCGAATGCGGCATACGCATTGGAGCGCTAATTACACGCAACAAAGAGGTGAGAAAGGCTGTGATGAAGTTTTGTCAGGCTCGCCTATCCCCTCCTCTTCTTGGACAGATTGTGGCAGAAGCATCGCTCGATGCACCTGAAGAGTATTACCGTACGGTGTACGATGAGTATGTAGAACGACGCAAATGTCTTATTGATGGACTGAACAAAATACCGGGCGTGTACTCTCCTATACCTATGGGAGCCTTTTATACGGTAGCGAAATTGCCTGTAGATGACAGTGAAAAGTTCTGCCGATGGTGCCTGGAAGAATTCTCATTTGAAGGTGAAACGGTGATGATGGCACCGGCAGCGGGCTTCTACACCACACTAGGAGCAGGAATCAATCAAGTGCGTATCGCCTATGTCCTCAACAAACACGATCTTGAAAAAGCACTGATAGTGCTGCGTGAGGCATTAGATAAATACCCGGGAAGAGTGGATACAGAACGATTATAACATAGGGTTGGAAAGGAATTACCAAGCCAGTTCTTTCCAACGGCAATGCGCCAAATGACACCATCCAACAACGACAGAACCAGAGATGAACTTACCTTTATTCATAGCAAGAAGAATTTACAGTGTAAACGGTGACAAGGTGGAGGTTTCCAAACCTGCCATTAGGATTGCTACCGCTGGCATTGCCATCGGCCTTGCTGTGATGATTGTGTCTGTCTGCGTGGTGTTTGGTTTCAAACATGCCGTCAGTGCGAAGGTCATTGGATTTGGAAGCCACATCCAAGTGGCTAACTTCATGACGCTGCAGACCTCAGAATCGTATCCCATTCAGATGACAGACTCCTTGCTCAAGGTGCTGAAAAACACACAAGGCGTAGAGCATGTTCAACGATTTGCAACCAAACAAGGGGTATTGAAAACCGACTCTGACTTCCTTGGCGTTGTTTTCAAAGGAGTTGGACCTGACTTTGACTCCATCTTTATCCACCAAAATCTGTTGGAAGGAAGCATCCCTGCCTTCTCTGACACAAAAAGCAGCAACAAAATATTGCTGTCCATGTCGATGGCAAAGAAGCTGAAATTAAAAACTGGTGACAGGATATTTGCTTATTTCATTGACCACGATGGGGTCAGAGTGAGGCGATTTACCATTGCAGGCATCTATCAAACCAACTTGGCTCAATACGATGACATCATCTGCTTCATGGATCTTTACACGGCTGTAAAGCTCAATGGTTGGGAAACGGACCAGGTATCGGGTGCTGAAATCACGGTGAAAGACTTCAATAAGGTGGATGAAACAGAAGCTATCTTCATCAATCGCTTAAACAGAACGGTAGATCAATACGGCGAAACTTATTCATCAAAGATCATCAGAGATATCAGTCCCCAGATTTTCTCATGGCTTGATCTGCTCGATCTGAACGTTTGGATCATTCTTGCCTTGATGATTGCCGTGGCCGGAGTGACCATGATTTCGGGACTTCTCATTATCATTCTTGAACGTGTTACCATGATTGGCGTACTGAAAGCTATGGGAGCCAAGAACGCGATGATTAGACATACGTTCTTATGGTTTGCCGTCTTTATCATCACTCGCGGTCTTCTCATCGGCAATCTTATCGGCATTGGGTTGGTATTGTTGCAGAGATATACCGGTTTAGTCGGTCTGGATCCACAAACTTATTATGTGACAACGGTACCAGTTGATATTAATATCCCCGTTCTTCTATTACTTAACATGGCGACACTCTTAATCAGTGTTGTGGTTTTAATAGCCCCCAGCTACCTCATTTCCCACATACATCCGGCCAAATCCATGAGGTACGAATAAGCACTTTCACTCATTTTACGCCACTTTCCACCTGTTATTGTACCAAGACATTTTCGTGTTAGGAGGCTTGCATTCATCTTTTATTGCCAAGTAGACAAGCTATCAAAACAACAAATCTGTATTGAATATTACGAAAAAACATGCACATTTTTCTTGTACATGTGCAAATAAGACATTACCTTTGCACACATACTTAAATATTGTGCAATAGAATTATTTAAACTGACATCGAAAAATTCAACTAAATGATTTTCATATCAGAAATAAAATCCAACTAAGATAAATCGAAAGTAGCATGAAAGAAATTCCGAGTTTTAATGCCCTCATTCAAAAGAGTATTATCGACCATTGGACTTTGAACGCCCTAACTGACTATAAAGGCGTTACTCTTCAGTATCACGATGTGGCTCGAAAAATAGAAAAGCTGCACATCTTGTTTGAAAACAGCGGTGTTCAGAAGGGTGACAAGATAGCCCTCTGTGGACGAAACAGTTCGGCTTGGGCATGCGCTTTTTTAGCAACACTGACCTATGGAGCCGTTGCTGTTCCCATTTTGCACGAATTTACCGCCGAACAAATACACAACATTGTCAATCACAGCGAAGCAAAATTGCTGTTCGTCGGCGACGTTGTAGCTACCGTCATCGACGAAAAAGAGATGCCAGACTTGGAAGGAATCGTTTATATTCCCGATTATTCATTGTTCGTTTCCAGAACAGAGAAGTTGACGTATGCCCGAGAACATCTTAACGAAATGTTCGGCAAGAAGTATCCTAAGTACTTCAGACCAGAACATGTCAACTACTATATCGAGCAAGATCCAGAAGAATTGGCACTGATTAACTACACGAGCGGAACGACAGGATTCTCGAAAGGCGTGATGATACCCTATCGCGCCATGTGGGGAAACGCAGACTTTGCCCAGCACGAGTTGGGAAGCGTCATTCGCAAAGGCGATCACGTGATGAGCATCCTGCCCATGGCTCACATGTATGGCATGGCCTTTGAATTCATCTATGAGTTTATTTCGGGCTGCCACATCTTCTACCTGACCCGTCTACCGAGCCCCGCTATCATTGCCCAAGCATACGCTGAAATCAAGCCTGCCTTAATTATTGCCGTACCGCTGGTCATCGAAAAGATTATCAAGAAGCGGGTCTACCCAAAGATACAGAACAACATGATGAAGCTGTTGCTTAACATGCCTGTCATCAACACCAAGATTCACGAGAAGATTGGACAAGAGGTTATCAACGCTTTTGGTGGCAATTTCCATGAAGTCATTATTGGCGGTGCTGCTTTCAACAAGGACATCGAGAATTTCTTGCAGAAGATAGGTTTCCCATATACCGTTGGATACGGCACAACCGAGTGTGCTCCAATCATCGCATACGCCAACCATGAGACGTTTGTCCCCGGCAGTTGCGGTCGTGCTGCCTACCACATGGAAGTAAAGATCAACAGTAACGATCCGCAGAACGTTCCCGGTGAGATTTGGGCCAGAGGCACAAATGTGATGCTGGGCTATTACAAGAATCCAGAAGCAACGGCAGAGGTACTCGATGCTGATGGCTGGTATCACACTGGTGACTTAGGAACAATGGACGCAGAAGGCAACATTTTCATTAAGGGACGCTCGAAGAACATGCTGTTGGGTGCGAGTGGACAAAACATTTACCCTGAAGAAATCGAAGATAGGCTCAACGCTATGCCCATGGTAAGCGAGAGTGTAGTGATTCAAGAAAACGACAAACTGGTGGGACTGGTATGTCCTGACTTGGATGAAGCAGAGTCTATTGGGTTGACAAGGTCGGATATTGAAGAAGTCATGGAACAAAACAGACTGCAACTGAACAATGAGTTGCCAGCCTATAGCAAACTGAGTGCCATCAGATTACATGATGAAGAGTTTGAAAAAACGCCGAAGAAGAGCATCAAAAGATATCTTTATCAGAACGCACATGGGGCATAGAGGCGTTTTTCAGCCTTGCAGAATAAGAAGAAACCGAAAGTGAAAGAAAAGAGACAACCACGCTGGTGATTGTCTCTTTTTATATGATTCAAAGCGAAAGACAAAGCAATGCCTTATTCTGCTTTCCACAAACCGTGCAGATTGCAGTACTCACGTGCACATACTTCCGTTGCACAGGTCTTAAACTCAGCCACAGGTTTGTCAGATGGTGTAAGATATTTGCGAAGAACTTCGGTCGGTGTAATCAGCTCAATCCACTGGATGTAGTGTCCCTCAGTCATCGGATGCTCTACCTCACCCACGGTTACACGGTAGCCACCTTCTATCTTTTCAATCACAGGAACGTGCTTTTCCGTCGCAGCGTCAACGGTGTTCTCCTTCAAAAGTGTCATTGGAGCACCACAACAAGTAAGTTCGCCAGCAGCCTCATTCACCACTTCAACCATGTTACCACACTTTTCACATTTGTAAATTTCGTTTCTTTTTGTCATAATCTTAGTATTCTATAATGTTGATAACACAAAGATACAGAAAATAAAAGTATAGTGCAACAATAACAATGTGAAAAAAATACAAATTATACATCTTCTTTCATCTTGCCCTAATGCCTCTACCCTATTTCATTTTCCCTTTGTAAAAATAAGCACAACGACTGCTTGTACTTGGTCTGATACCACATATAGTTGAGCAAAACGACAACCCTGTTCCTGGTAACCACACTAAAACGAGGATATGCCTCGAGCCACAAAGTCCAAGAAATGTACGTTTTTTTAACCGTTTTTTGCCCTTAAAATGCCCCATGAAAACTTTCATTCTAGCAAAAAACGATAGACAATGAGGAAACAAACAATTGAGATTTGGTAGGAAAAAATTGGGTGTTGACAGGGAAAAGCAATGCTTTTGTAGCACTAGAAGCATCACTTTGCCTGTTAATAGATAGATGATTGCCTCACAAGAGCATGCATATTGGCACCCTAAAGCAATGCTTTTGGCGTGAAAGATGATGAAAAAAATGGGCGAAACTGTACGATATTCGGGTAACGAATTGTATTATAGGTATATACGAAATCTGCTTATCTTTGGCTTATTTGCGATAACAGATAGATCTACTTGCAAATAAGCCAAGCACAGAGAAGTTGGTTGTCAAGAAAATTCATCATTTATCAGACACGAATCCAGTACCCACACAGGTTTGCATGCTTAATGGTAATGAGGTGTAACACGGTGAAAGGCTACGCAGCTGGATGACATAAAGCAAAAGAACGGTTTACGTCTTTCAAGCCTTTAGGCCCAACAAAGAATTTTTAGCACAGCAACAAGAACTCTTGTCTTACATTCTTTTAATATGTAACGACAAGCTGTACAGCCTTCTAAACAGGCGTGTCTTCGGGACGCTCAGTAAAGATATCGTCAGCCGAGCTGATCTCATCAAGGTCGAACCACTGACTCATCTTTGCCTTGGCCTTTTGCTTAACCTCGTCAGATACATCCCCCCAAACCTTATGGAGTACGTAAATCAATACCGCCAAGTCGTCACTGAGGCCTGCGATAGGGATGGCATCTGGCACCACGTCAAGTGGACTGATGAGATAGCCCAACGCTCCAATGATGATGGCTTTATCCCTAACCGACACCTTGTCGTTCTCTAAGGTGTAATAAAGAATGAGTGCGGCATAGACAAGCTTTGCACCCGCACGCTTTGCAATGCGTGATATTTTCTCGACAAAACCAGAGTTAGAGAACTTGTCTTTATACTTCATAAAATCTGGCAAATTCATTTCCATACGTTAATCCTTTCTACTGTTATAATGATGAAACAGATTAAACTCAACAATCATTTAGTTTATAATTGGCTGGTAAGATACCAATACCTGATTAAATAACGGGTATTTTCACGCATTATTATTTGTTTGCATGACTTCTTGGGGGAACAACGTCCTGATTGGAACATCCCGTAGCTGATCCAAATAGGTCTTGCGCAAGTCGAACAGATGCTTCCAATCCGTTGAAGTGAGTTGCTCGTGCAAATCAAGTTGCATGTCCCACCGCCCCAATGCTTCCAATCTATCGACCATGTCGCCTACCGTTATGTGATCCAACGTCTGTGCGGGCTGGTAGATTAAGTCGCCATCATGATCTTCATGGCAAACACTCGAATTGATAAGATTCACCTCCGTCAAATTGTACAACAAGTCGTTAGTGACGCGAATCGGGATATTTGTTTCCAATTTTAATTCAAGTGCAGTATAAGGTTTCTTTCCTTCAACGAATCGGTTGCATATCTTGCTAAGCAACACGGCACTCATCAAGAGCCGATAACGATGACTAATTTCATTTGGATTGGTAAGGAAAGCAAACTCTTCCAAGTTCTGATTGGTGTAGCACAGTTGCGCGCCAAACAAACAAATGGTCCACGAAATCTGCACCCATAGCATGAACAATGGCAGTGCGGCAAACGATCCGTAAATGGCATTGTAACTGGACAGCAGCATCTGCCCATGGACATAAAACAACTGAAGCATCTGCATGGCCACGCCAGCGAGGATACCTGGCACAATGGCAGCAGTAATCTTGACCTTAGTGTTGGGCATAAAGATGTACAAACCGATGAACACGCATGACATGATGATAAAAGGCATCACCTTCAAGCCTATCTGCAACATGGGTGCGAGCAGCATATAGCCTTGCGCACGGTCGACGAACGTGGTCATGAAGATGGAGATACCAGAAATCAAGACAATCAAGATGGGCATTAAGAAGACCATGGCAAGATAGTCGGTGACAGTGCGAAACAGGGAGCGTTCATGCTTCACCTGCCAAATGTTGTTGAAAGTTAGTTCAATCGTTCGCGTCAACCGAAGCACCGTCCACAGCATGAAGAGTAAGCCAACGCCAAGGATGACGCCACTCTGTGTGTGCACCAAATACGAATTGACGAAGCCAATAATAATTTCAGCAGCTTGTGACTGCCCTGACAAGGCATTGCGGAACCACTCTTCAATGTACTTAGAAAAGCCAAACCCTCGTGCCACCGCGAACACCACAGCACAAATGGGAACAAGGGCCAACAACGTGGAATAAGTGAGTGCGGCAGCTAAATCGCTTGTCCCCTTCGTGAAGAAGAACTTGACAGCTAATGATAGTTTTTTGACGATGCTAATGAGCAGATATTGCAAAGGCGACACGTCTTTGGGTGTAATGCGCCAGATATCTACTGTCAGGAAATGCTGAACTTGCTGTATATACTTATTCATAAATTGTACTTCATTACAAAGCAAAGCACTGATGTCTTGCCTTGGTGATGCTATTTGATTTCATAAAAATAAGAAGTGTCCCTATAAGCCGGGTTCTGTAACCAACGATGTTGGCGCTCTGCCATTTATCTACTTTGGAAGTCGCCCTCCAACTCAAGCATTCTACCCTCCATTGTACGCGAACGTTCAGGCGGACAACCTTCAAACAATGGTATACGCGAACTTGCAACCTCCAGATGGTACAGCCTGATGATCACCCATCAGCTGGTGGTCTCTTACACCACCTTCTCACCCTTACCCTTGCGGGCGGTTATTCTCTTCTACCGACACCTACTGTCACCAGTAGCTTCTAGTTTCAGAAGTGGAGCGTCCTGTGTTGCCCGGACTTTCCTCTCGCATCCAAAAGATACCAGCGGCAGAGCCGGAACACTTACTTATGAGCGCAAAGATAGCAAAAAATAAAGAGATGAAGAGTGGAAACAAAAAGTTTTTACTTCTAGGCCATTGAATTGCAACGAGAAAACGATCCGAAGGAAACCGATTATTTACATGCGTAAAAGCGTTTGGTAAAGTTATCGAATGAGCTGGTGAACGAGCTTAATTCTTTGGGGATGATGGAAAAACAAAGTCCTTCGAATCTTCAATATTTGTAAAAACGCATGTCAATGACTTAAGAGCCGTTAATGTGTTAAATCGAATTGTTAAATTGGAATAAAGAAATTAGACAAAATGGCAGATTAACGTTTTTTGCGCTTAAATTTGCATCAGTTATAAACAGATGGTAGAATGTTGCTTGCCATCTGTCAGGCAGAACATTCTCGATGAAAGAAATAAAGAACAATTAAATCATATTTAAATGAAAAAGTATTCTAACTATTTGCTAACAGCAATGTGCCTCATCGCACTTGCTTTTTCAGCTGGCTCGTTTATTAAGGTAAACGCAGCTGGCGATCAAGTTCCCGCTGCAGGACAACCAGTAGACTTAACCTATGCTGCTGATAAAGCATTGCCGGCAGTGGTTCACATCAAATATGTACAGAACTCGAAGACCAGAACCGTGGAGGTTCCGAGCAATCCATTCTCTGATTTCTTTGGCTTTCCATTCGATTTCTTCGGTCAAGGACAAGGTGGAACACAAAAGCGACAAATGCAAACTCCACCGAAGAGAGCAACAGGTTCAGGTGTTTTGATTTCTGATGACGGATACATCGTAACGAATAACCATGTGGTTGAGGGTGCCGATGAACTAACTGTCACGTTGACAGACAATAGAGAGTTCTCTGCAAGAGTGGTTGGTACCGACAAAACTACCGACCTGGCACTCATCAAGATTGACGGAAGCAAGCTTCCTACCCTACCCATTGGCGACTCTGATAAACTGAAAATTGGAGAATGGGTCATTGCCGTTGGCAACCCATTTGGACTAAACAATACAGTAACGGCTGGAATTGTCAGTGCAAAAGCTAGATCTTTGTACGCCAATGGCGTGGAAAGCTTTATCCAAACCGACGCTGCCATCAACGCAGGTAACTCGGGTGGTGCTCTGGTTAACGCACAAGGAGAGCTGGTAGGTATCAATGCCATGCTGTATTCTCAAACGGGTTCGTATGCCGGTTATGGATTCGCTATCCCGACAAGCATCATGAACAAAGTGGTGAGTGACCTCAAAAAATTTGGTACAGTGCAGCGTGCAATGCTCGGAATTCAAGGGCAAGACGTGCTGAACTACATTAACATGCAAAAAGACCAGGATAAAGATGTGGATCTGGGAACCAATTCTGGCGTATACGTTGCCAAGGTTGAGAGCGAAGGAGCGGGTGCTGAAGCTGGTCTGCAAGAAGGCGACGTCATCACCAATCTGGATGGCAAAAAGATTAACAAGATGGCCGAGTTGCAGGAAATTATCTACAGCAAGCGCCCTGGTGAGAAGATAACCATTACTTATCTGCACAACAAGAAAAAGAACACCAAGACCGTTACGCTGAAAAACGCACAGGGCAACACAAGCATTGTCAAGGTGGCAGACCTCGATGTGCTTGGGGGCAACTTCAGAGAAATAACCTCAGCACAGAAGCAACAGATGCGTACGAGCTACGGCTTGGAAGTGATTAAGATTAATAATGGGGCACTAAAAGAGGCTGGCATCTCTAAGGGTTTCATCATTCTGGAGGTGAATGACATGCCTATGAAGGCGCTAGACGACTTACAAACTGCTGTCAAAAAGGCATCAACAAGTAAAGATCCCGTGCTTTACATCAAAGGCATCTGGCCATCTGGCAAGAGAGACTACTTTGCTGTGACAGTCAATCGATAAGCTTTTAAACAAAGTTAAGTATCTCCCTAAAGAGATTTTAGATAAGAAGAGAATGCAAGTTTCTACGCATGCATTCTCTTCTTTTTGATTTACACAGTAAACGGCTAATATTGGATACTTACCCTACTTTTCACATTAACCAATCTCCACACCACCGTACGGGCCGTTCGACATACGACGGTTTTGTGCTTTTACTGCCCACGACCATAAGCTTTGTATGAAGGTTCTGTTTGCTAGTTAGTTTGTTAGTTTGTTAGTTTGTTAGTTTGTTAGTTCGTTCAGATGTTTGCCATCAGCTTTTTCTATTTTACCCCATGATGAACGTCCTTACCTTTGGCTATGCAATTCTCGCTATTAGGCTTACTCGGGAATTGCACTCGTTAGATAATGCTCATGCCGAGCGTACATAAAAATCCCGATTGGTCAGCAATGCGACCAATCGGGAATACATATAGATTTGCTTTACAGTGCAATTATATATCTAAAAAATTCTCTGAACATTGACGGGAAACGCGCAAAAGCGCACCCTACACCATACTATTCAGCAGCCTCTTCAGCGTTTTCAGTAGCTGGGGTTTCTGCCTCTTCTGTTACTTCAGGTTCTGCAACAGGTACTTCAGCATTTGCTGGCTCTTCCTTTGGAGCGTTTTCAGCTACCACTTTCACAGGAACCTTCACTTCTACTTCCTTGTGGAAGTGAATGACAGCCTCATAGTCACCTACCTTCTTGACGTCACGCATGGTGACAATCTTGCGGTCGATGTCGAAGCCTTTCTTTGCCAGTTCTTCAGCCACAGTAGCAGCGGTAACCGAACCGTAGGTAACACCAGTAGCAGAAACCTTGGCCAGTATTTCTAAAGCTACATTTTCCAATGCGGCAGCCTTCTTCTCAGCCTCGGCCTTCAAAACAGCCAGCTTGTGAGCCTGCTGTCTCATGTCCTCTGCAAGAACCTTCTTAGCCGATTCTGATGCGATGACAGCCTTGCCAGTTGGAATCAAATAGTTACGTCCGTAACCCTTCTTTACGTTCACTATATCGTTCTTGTATCCAAGACCGATGATATCTTCTTTCAGTATAATCTCCATTCTGTTTCCTCCTCCTTATTTATTTCATCAAATCGGTTACGTAAGGAAGTAGTGCAATCTGGCGAGCACGCTTAACAGCCTGTGCCACACGACGCTGATACTTCAAAGATGTTCCAGTAATACGACGTGGCAAAATCTTGCCTTGCTCGTTCAAGAATTTCTTGAGGAACTCAGGATCCTTATAGTCAATATATTTGATACCGCTCTTCTTAAAACGGCAATACTTTTTCTTCTTAGTGTCCACTGAAGGTGGAGTCAAATAACGAATTTCTGATTTATTCTGTGCTGCCATGATTATGCCTCCTTTTTGTTTGCATATTTCTGCTTTCTCTTCAATGCATACTCAGCAGCATACTTGTCGAGCTTAACAGTCATATAACGAATTACTTTCTCGTCGCGACGGAAGCCGGTTTCGAGTGTTTGTACCAATGTGGGCTCACCCTTGAACTCAAACAGGCAATAGAAGCCCGAGTTTTTCTTCTGAATTTGGTAAGCCAATTTCTTCATACCCCAGGCCTCTTCATTCAGAATCTCAGCACCATTGTCGGTGAGCAGTTTCTTGAACTTAGCGACCGTTTCCTTCATCTGTTCATCAGACAAAACGGGAGTCAAAATGAAAACGGTTTCGTATTGATTCATACTACTTTAAAAATTAATGATTAAATATTTTTTGCAAATTGCGGTGCAAAGGTACTGTTTTTTTGCAAGTCTGCCAAATAATTTTCTTACTTTTGTCGACAAATACAGATTACTGATGAGAAATAAGTTATCTCCCTCGATTGCACTCTACTGCGTATACCTAGGGGTATTTATCCTCGTACTCAGCCACGTTACTGGCTGGAACAGGATGAACGGTATATTGCTCACGGCTTTATTGCTCATTTTCTTGGGTATAGTCGGTTACATTCTCATCCAAAAGCATCAAGACAAATACTAAAATCCAGGCAGCTCGTTTTTCTTGTCCGCACCTATCACTGCCTACCTTGTTTACAGGTACCTTGTTTACAAGTACCTTGTTTACAAGTACCTTTCAAGTCATTGAGTAGAATACTGTTAGTAGCTGTTTTGTATTATTATACAATTAAATGCTCAGCTCATATTTTCCCTCAAACGTGATATTTACTTTAATTACATAACTTGTTGTAGTGTCGGGTATTGGCAGGTACGCTTTAAAATTCACGCTCTGTGAGGAATGATGATCAAAAACAATGTCTGAAAGAATACATTGCGTGTAAAATTGTTGCGGGATGAATTTTTGAAAGTCTGCTTTTTTGAAATCTCGTGAGAACAATTTGTTGGCACCATTGTAAACACTGATGTGTACAATGTTATCATAGTAAACGTTGCCCACCTCAACACCTTCGTCGGTATAAGAATTCTTGATGATTTTATACGTTGTAGGGTTTACCTGAACATAAAGGTGGTAACGCTGTTTATCGGCATTGATGACAGTATCGCGTTTGATTAAACTATTTTGGTTTAAAGCCACAGGTTGTTTGCGCATAAAGGCAAATTCGTTCTCTGGATTGTCATTCTTCACCAAACGAACCACGTCACCATACTGGTTTTTGAATTCAAAAAGATGCTCCGTTTGTCGGACAATAGCATATTTGACGGCCGACGAGCTTTGTAAAATCAGTGAGTCTTGAACAATCTTGAAATAGACAGGGATGCTGGTTGAGTCAGGATAATAAATCGTGTCATTTTGAACTTTGAAAACAACATCTTCTTCGTCTTCATTCAACCAGATGCCTTGCAGGAGCTGCTTGGCCTTCACATCCTCTTGCGCCAATGCTCTCTCGTCCTGCTTACTCTTATTTGCGCAACCGGCAGCAAAGAACATGAGGACAAGTAGAATAACAGTTGTGGAGACAGATGTTTTCATCGTTAAATAAAGACGCTTTTGTGTCAAATCCGAATACTGAATCAATCAAAAAGTTCGGCATCAGCTAAAGAGCACGCTTTTAAATCTTTTTCACTGGTCACTATCTTATTTTTGTCTATGGGCCAGCTGATATTAATCGTTTCATCATCCCAACGTATCCCTGCCTCTTGTGCTGGTGTATAGGGATTGTCCACTTTATAAGTAAAGATGGCCTCGTCACTCAATACCAAAAAACCATGAGCAAAGCCGCGGGGAATAAACAATTGACGCTTGTTATCTTCGCTCAACTCTACACTGACGTACTGGCTGAAAGTCGGTGACGACTTACGAAGATCAACTGCCACATCAAGCACACGGCCTTTGATAACCCTTACCAATTTAGCTTGAGAGTACTCACCTTTCTGATAATGCAATCCACGCAAAACCCCAAAACTGGATTTCGATTCATTGTCTTGAATAAAATCAACCTGTCCAATCTGTTTCTGAAAATCAACCTGCTTCCATGCCTCAAAAAAATAACCACGCGCATCCTCAAACACTTTTGGTTCGATGATCCATACTCCTTTGATTTTTGACTCTGTGTACTTCATTATTGACTATTCTGAACGTAATCTACATAGCAAAGGTACCACAATTCAACAGAACTGCAAAGTTTTTGTTGCTTTTATTTGTTACCGTTGCAATTTTCACGTTTTTAGTTGCTCTGTTCGTAAAAAAACAATAAATTTGCAAACGTGATTGAATTGGAAAAACATATCGAAACGCTGCTCTTGGACAATGACTGTGTCATCATTCCAAATTTTGGTGGGTTCATGGCTCATCCCGTTCATGCTCACTATGAAGAGCAGGATGAGTTGTACTATCCCCCACTCCGCACCATTGGGTTCAATCCACAACTTACCATCAACGATTCATTACTGGCGCAGTCGTATGTAGACGTATACGACATCAGTTATCCCGAGGCACTTCGGCGGATTGAACGCGAGGTTATTGAAATCAAAGAGCATCTTTCAAACGAGGGACAATTCCACTTGTCAGACATTGGCACGCTACATTATAACAATAGTGAGGGGATATTTACATTCATACCATGTGAGGCCGGCATCTTAACGCCAACCCTATATGGACTGAGTTCATTGGATATAGCCCCTATTTCTAGCGTCACTTCTACTCAACAAGCTACTCAAACAAGCTTTATTGAACAAGCTGAATCACAGAACAATAAGACTGAACATGCAGATGCCTCAGAGCCATCGAAAGAGCAGCTCATGCCCACAGAAGTGAAACTACCTGACACTGATAATGACACGAGCAAAACCATCCAGGTAAAGGTCAGCGTCATCAGAAACCTGGTTGCAGCTTGTTTAGTAGCCGTGGCGTTCTTTCTGTTTCCGGCAACACTAAACCACCAGGGACACAATGCCAAATTGTTTGGCAACATTGATACAAGTTTGTTGTATCATATCATGCCCAAAGACATTATCACGGGCTCTGTCGACGTACCAAACAACGCTCCTGAAAGAACCGAAGCAAAGCCCATTTTAAAAGAAACAAAAGCGGCTGAGCCTATTAAGAAAGAGGTAGAAGAGGTAACAACAGCCTACGTGATTGTTTTGGCCAGTAGAGTAACGATCAGAAATGCAAACGCATTTGTAGAAAAGTTACATCAAGCAGGCTATACTCAGGCAAAAGTTTACACGAAGAATAAAAGCACAAAAGTAATCTACGGACAGTATGAAACCGAACGGGCAGCATACAATGCCTTAAACAACCTTCAAAATCAAAAGGAATTTGCAGATGGTTGGGTTTTAAAACTATCCCCCATTTCCTCTCATTAATAACCTGTAACATTGAAAAGAGTTCGCTGTCCCAAATGTGACAATTACATCACATTTGACGAGACAAAATATTCTAACGGTCAATCTTTAGTTTTCCAATGTCCTGAATGTAACAAGCAATTCAGGATTAAGATAGGTTTATCCAAACTGAAAGAAAGACAAAAGGACATGAAAATCGATGAAAACGCTCATCAACAAGCCTATGGAGCTATTGTTGTTATTGAGAACGTTTTCCACTACAAACAAGTTCTTCCCCTTCAGTTCGGCGTCAATCACATTGGACGCTACGTCAAGGGCAACACCATAGAGTGCCCTATCGAAACGACCGACCCCAGCGTTGACCTAACGCACTGCAACATCACGGTGTCCAAGGACAAGCATGGCAAGCTGAAATACGAGCTCAGCGACGGCCCAAGTTATACCGGTACATTCGTAAACAACCAACTACTGGGCGACCGCGAACGCCGAATCATCCGAGAAGGTTCGCTGTTTACCATCGGGGCAACCAGCATTATTTTACGAACGTCTGACCAGGATGATGAATAAAAAGCGAGTCACGTGCCATATTTTTTCAATATCGTTAGACTTTCTTAGTCTGGAGTTTATGCCGATAGAGTAAGACTCACATGGTTAATTTTACGGAGCAAACACACTCTCTTCCTCTCAATTGATAGTTATAGGTAAATGTATTGACAGAGTTGTATATGGTATATCCGTATTGTTGTTGGTTCAGAATGTTTCTGATATCAAGGGAAACCTTGACGGCTTTCTTTCGATAGGACAATCCCATATCCAATAGACTCATTGTCTTCGTCAAATCTTTCGTCAATTGATTCTTGACAATATCAGCAGAAGTATCAAACGTGAAGCCATCGAATGGCATGATTTTCAAGGACACTTTGTGCTGCTGACTCAGATAGCTGTTGCTCTGATACTGGGTGGAAAGATAAGTCTTAGCAAACATGCCATGATAATTTAACTCCACATACTTAAAAGGTTGTGATGTTAGTTTTGGAGCTAAAATCCAACTCTTCCACGTGTATTTCTGCTGAACATCATTCTGCAAAGTCGTTTGTCGCTTCCATTGATAAACACCATTTACTGAAATTTTGGTCTTGATAGGCTCTATAAATTTTGTGACACCTACTTGCTCCATCAAACTTCTTCCTGTGTTTGGGGCGTATATTTTCGACATGGTGACGAGCGTTGAGCTTGCATCTTGGCTCAAAAGCAAGTTGTTCTTTTCCTGATTATAAAGAAAATCTACATTGAGGAACCACATTTTCAGTGGTATTTTATAGTCGTAATGTAATGAGGCATTCCAACTTTTGTTGTCTGCCAGTATACCAGAGCCAATTTTCAGCGAGGTATCATTGATTCTGACAGGTGCTTTCAAAAAGTCCAGAATGTCGCCAAAGTTACGGGCATAGAATAGGTTGGTACGCAATACAGAACGGGGAGTTACCTTATAGTTGCAATACACGCTTGGGCAAATGGAATAATACCAAGAGCCAGACGATGATGCCACCATGTGGTCTCTATGCGCTATATAGTCTATGCGCATCGGCATTCCCAATCGAAAGACATATCTGTATTGCGGATGCGAATACTCATATTGTGGTGACAACGCCATTTTAAAGTGTTGCATACTCACGTCGTTGCTTTTATCTGTGGGCTGCAAGTTCGTCTTCACCTTATTATTATAGTAGTTCAGCAACAATGGCAAATAGATGCGAGAGTTGAGATGTTTCTTCGATACAGAGATGGTATTCTCTGTTTGGAACTTTTGTCCATTGGCATTTTGCACCACACCATCGGCAGTTTCCTTGTCAAGCGTTATCTTTCCCATAGGCGAACCTTGATATGACATGACAGATGTAACCGACCAACGCAAATCCTTGTGATTCCACAAGGTAGAGAACTTGTTGTTCACATCAAACGCTCGCATCTTCTGTTTCTGGGTAAAGAAAGATTCATTCTCTTTAGTTGGCAATTCTGATGTTAGAAAAGAACCAGTGCCAGACAACGTGTTTCTGAGATAAGTCTTATCCGAGTTGTCCTTATATTCCAACAGAATGCTTGGGCGATGTACGGTTAATAGAGGTGAATACGCTTGAGCGATGATGATATGATGGTCTGCATCCGCATAACTTCTCGTCAAACTATAATCGTACTTACTTTTGGCATAACTATACCCAATATTCCCTTTTAAGGTAACATCCTTTTGAATCTTTTTCAATAGGTTGAAAGATACCAACCTGTCTGTTGGTGAAGCATATCTGTCAACATCAATAGGAGGTTTGGAAGCAGAGAGATTCTCCAACAAATTAGATACGGTAGATGATGTCTCTTGCTTGGCAAAGTGATTGGTTCCGTCTGTCAAAGCAAACTGATTGATGTTGCCAGCCTTTAGTGAAGCCAACATTTGGAAGTTTGACATGAAGAGCATTCCTGCACCATTCACTTCATACAAAGTATGCTTACCCACACCAAGCGACGCACCATAAGAGCCAACTGGTTTGAACTTTGCCTTGTTGCTCATTTTTACATTAATCGCCACGTTGTCGGAAAAGACATCCTTTTTGGCTTTCACAACTTGATGGTTGCTCAGCACTTGCACGGTGCTTACTAACGAAGCTGGAATGTTAGTGGTTGCTATGTTATAGCGTCCACCCAACAAATCCATGTTATCAATGTAAAAATTAGAAATCTCTTTGCCCAAATATTTGATGGAACCTTTGTCCTCAACTTCAATGCCTGGGAGCTTCTTCATGGCATCTTTCAAAGTGTAGTCATTCTTTCCTATATACGAGGCTAAGTTGTAAGACAGGGTGTCACCTCGTTGGTAGATGGCGGGAGCTTTTACCACAACTTCTTTCAATGCAGTTGTTTTCTCTTTCAGGATGAAGTCGCACTTCTGTGAGATATTCTTGATTTCTCTCTTAGCTCTCTCATATCCAATGGTTTCGGCTGTGATGATGAGCTGTTTAGCATCTGTCTTCAGCGTTAACTGATAAGTCCCCTTTTCTGATGTTCGTGCAAAAGCTAAAGTTGCTTTGTCAGCAGTTGCCTTTACGATAACTCCTTCTAAAGCCAAACCAGTGGTATCACGCACTATTCCTGTAACTACACTTTGGGAAAAAGAGGAGTTACAGAGGTAAGTCAACAGCATCAAAATCAAGAATATTCGCCTATTCATCAATGTGCACTGTTTACTTCAATTCCAGTGGAACATATCCATTAGGGCGAACTCTCACCACCACACCATTGACCAAGGTTTTATATTCGCCGTTATCGAATTTCTGAACACTCATCTCGCTGATGGCTTCCCCGGGGATGTTGCCCATCGGATCTATCTCAAACTTGTTCTTCGCTTTAATGAATTGCTCTCTTGAAATATTGATGGTATTGGCGTATGGCTTCAAATTCATCGGAGTGTTGGATTTACGGAATGTGATTGCCTTGAACTGATGTATGTTTTCTGCATCGTTAGCCGCCAATACCAATCCTGGCAAACCGCAAAGTTTCCAGGGTCCAAAGGACACAGGTATCTCAGAAGAATACCAAACCGTCCACGTTCTGCCACCATATTCTCCCACTGCCTTTTGACAAGTGTATCCACAGACAGTGTTAGTTTCCTCTGAAAGGTTCCAATTGATGGGTGTGGCGCTCTCGGTATAACTGTAATAATTCGGTGTGATGACGCTATAAACCGTTAACTTACCTTTAGGTTCATTTTGGGAAACAGACTGGTCGAAGAGCATATCGTTTCTCGTTTCTTGTGCCTTGAACTTCTGGATGTCTGCTTCTGGAGCCTTGCAAACTATGGCAGAGTCTACTTGAAAGGTGGTATAATCAGAAAACTTTGCTGTGTTTCTGCCGATTTGAAGAATGGTAGAGGTTGCATCAATAGAACCTTTGGTGTTCTTTACTTGATACTCGTAGATGCACTCGTATTCATCTATGGGAGAAGAACCTGCATTCTGTCCGAATGCTACAGATGTTAAACAGACAGCAGCTGTCAGTAAGACAAACTTTTTCATATTCTATGTTTTTTATAGTTGTTACTCATGTGATTTCGGTTGACTCATGGGACAAACTATCTATGTGGAAGAGTCTACTCATGAAATAGATTGATACATCCCAACCCAGTTGGTCGAATTTATTCAACCAACACATATTTGAATATATGTCATCATTGCTGCTAAATTACAATAAATCTCGGAAAATCAGTAATACTCTACAGATTGTTTTATGAAATATCCAACACCTTAACAAGTTTTAACCCAAATCGGTCATTAGGATTTCTCTGTGTCGTACGGCAAAGAGAAATC
>CAUPIT010000012.1:0-88603 GCA_963511375.1 uncultured Prevotella sp.
GACGTACCGGCAACTTTTGAAAACCAGCGGTAAAGGAAAAAGAAAAACGCCTGCAAACCATAAATGCTTTACAGGCGTTTTGTTAATTTGTAGTCGGTACGAGAATCGAACTCGTATGCCAAGATTGAGAATCTTGTATCCTAACCATTAGATGAACCGACCGTTTTGCAAATGCATCTTGGGCGGAAGCGGGGGGATTCGAACCCCCGGTACGGTAACCCGCACGTCAGTTTAGCAAACTGGTGGTTTCAGCCACTCACCCACACTTCCCTTCCTTTTCATCGTAAAGGAGAATGCACTGTGTCTCAAATGCGGTTGCAAAGGTAATGTTTTATTTCTGAATACCGCAACCTATGTAATGAAAAAAGATTGTTTTTAAAATTTATTAACAAGTAGATTTCAGCGCATATTATCGTCTACAAACGACAACGGAAGTAGATCTTTCACGCTTCTGACACAATAGACTTTCTGAGTACCGTATAAAAGAATTTTGATAGGTTTTTTGTATCGGTCTTCTATCTCCAGTATAACCTGTCGACAAGCCCCACAAGGTGTGATGGGATTAGGCAAAACGCCTTTCTCGTTCCGGCCTACAATGGCCAATGTTTCAATGGGACTGTCGGGATAGTTGGCTTGAGCCGCAAAGACAGCAGTACGCTCTGCGCATAGACCTGATGGGAATGCAGCATTTTCCTGGTTGGCTCCTATCACTATTTTTCCATTTTCAAGTCTTAAAGCAGCACCCACATAGAAGCGACTGTAATTGGCGTATGCGTTCTTGGTGGCTTCAATTGCGGCCTGAACCAACTCTTGGTCTTGTGGTGAAAGCTCATCGAGCTGAAAACTCTCAATCGAGATATTAATGTCAATCTGTTCCATGCATGTTAGGGTTTAAAGTATTCATAGGCACCGATATCCGGCAGTTCATCTCTCTTTCTGCCATCCCTGTCCAAGGGTAAGGATGTTGCTTGATTTGCCATTCCTATGGCCAAAGACTTTTCTCGCAATCTGAAATCATACCTCAAGCTATCTGTGTCTATCAAAAGGAAGTTCTTGTGACCAGCCTGAATCGTGTCTTTCACATCTTCGTATAGCACGTTTTTAAAACAAACACTATCCGCAGACTCTTCACGAGGCATGCGTAGCAAACAGCTTTCAAAGGCGAAATGCAACTGAGAGGCATCTTTTCCAGGGTTTCTCATCACCTCATGGGCGGAGTAGCCCGTAACAAGTGAGTTATTACAAACGAATTGTATTAAGGGTGAAGATGCGGCACTCAGTCTTAGAGCCACACCTCTGTTAGAGTCAAATGGATAAAATTGCGCCAAAGTACAGCCGTTCATCACCACATCCCCACCATCTATCGAAACGCAATCGTTGAGGGTATTGCTGAAAACGGAATTGTTGATGTAAACTTGCGAATGACGAGTCAGCAAGCCATATCCTTGACAATTGTGGATGGTTGAATTGGCCATAATCAGTTTTTGCTTGGCTATGTCGGCAGAATCGATAACCAAACCATTGTATGCGCCATGGATATCGGCGTACGAAATGGTATTTTCGTTGGACGAAGGATAAATATGTACTCCCTGCCATTGACCACTCAGTCCGTCATAAGGCAGGTAATCGAACATCCAGTCCAGTCGGTTGCCTCGCAAGACTACTTCTTTTTGCGGTTCTCCCTCAATGGACAGTCGGCCATAGACATCAATACCAGCATGCTGATCGAAATACAGCGTTGTGCCGGCAGCTATACGCAAAGTCTTGTTTTCTTCAACCGTCAGCTTTCCAAACACCACAATGGGCTTGGTTCCTGCCAGTATTGTATCGCTCATAACATGATGATCGCGCAAGAATACGGCATCCCAAGCATAAGCATTCAGATTAACTTTTTGCTCCTTTCCGTTCTCCAATGCAAATACAATATTGTCTTCAATGCGTTGCGCCACATCGGCATGTTTAGCCGGAGCGGTTAACTCTACATACACACGAATGCTGTCATTCTTCCTAATCTCAATCTCTGACGTTGCATATCCTACATCTTTACCTAGGTAAATACCGTCTACATTGACTCTAAAGCCTGTCTGATTGCCCCGTTCTAACCTAACGTTAGAACATCTAATGCCTTCTCCTGAATGGTTATAAACCCAAAAAGATTTGGCTGCCGAGGGAATGTTGGAGAAGACGGTATCAAGTTTGATACTGTCAGAAGAGAATGTCAGCAAATGATTAGGTGATGAAGAAAAGGTATCTTCATCATGACATGCGGTGAAACCAATCAGTGCCAACAAACAAACTATAATAGACAATCGTATATTCATTAATGAATAAACGCTAAAAGTGATTATTTATTTTTGTCAACCCCAATAAAGTATTGACAAGAAATGCAAAATAAGCAATGATCGAGGCAAGCGTGGCAACACAGGTGTGTTTAAACCATTACACACAACTTTTCATAACTCATCCCAACAAAGTCTTTAATAACCATATCAGATAATGGCTTGACAGTTTCAATAGAGTTTGTTGTTGCCAGTCCACAAATCTTCATTTGAGCGGCTTTTCCCGCCTTCAATCCGTTGATACTATCTTCAAATACAACACATTGGTTGTGCGAAACAGCAAAATGAGCAGCTGCTGTAAGGTAACAATCTGGTTCAGGTTTACTTCGTTTAAAGTCCTCACTGGTGAGGATTACGTCAAACAACGTTTCAAATTCTGGATGACATTGATATACATTTGCCATTTTTTGTTGGTTGCTACTTGTTACAATGGCCGTATTAGCGTGATGCTGTTTCAGGTCTTTGATAAAGGCAACAACGCCTGGGATGTATGCGTAATCCATATTTTTTTCAAACTCAATGAGTTGATTTTCTATTTCATGTTGAACCTTCTCTTCATCTTTAAAATACCGATCGAATATCTGAGTTAGTGTCTGTCCCTTGATAAGATGGGCAAAATGCGGTATGTCAGGCTTGTAAACCTTACCTATCCGATCCCAACAAACGGTATACTGAGTCTCGGTATCCAGTACGACTCCATCTAAATCAAAAAGTGCTGTGTTAAACATTATTTACCTTATTTTATAGAATGACATGTCAAAGGTACAAAAAATATTCGTATTTTTGCACAAAAAAGAGAAGATGAGGAATCTGTTGTGGGTCATTGTCCTCGCCCTTTTTGCATCAGGATGTGATGACAATCACAACAATATGTTAAAGAGATACGGTTTGCAAGCCATATACTTTGCGATAGATTCTACCACGTATCTGGCAAACAATGTCCACTCCCCCAAGTGTGAAGTATCCATCCAAATGCAATGTATGCGAGGAAATAACGCTCCGAAAATCAACCAAGCATTGATTCAATCTGGTTTTCTGGTGACAAACAGTCTATCTCAAACAAACGAGTCAACCGACATGGAGAAGGCCCTGCGTACCTTTGTAAGCCAATATATGGATGAATACATCAATACTTATGGTCCACTTTATCGTGCAGATTCTGTCAACCCGATTACCTATAATAGACATTATCAACTGAAATCAGAACTCCAAAATAACCAAAAAGACATCCTTACATACATCATTTACTTGTCAACAGCAGTGGGATCGTCACAAACATCAAATCAAACAATCGCAAAAAACTTCAACTTGAAGACAGGAGAGCTAATCACTTTGTCAGACCTGTTCATTGAGGGTTATGAGGAGTCTCTAAAAGATATCATTCTTGAAAAGCTTCAAAAACGATTGAAAAATCATCGAACTGGATACCAAAAACAGGGTGGACGCTTGACAGATAGCGATGTTTACATCGCTGATAATTATGTCATTGGCAAGAATAAAATAACTTTCATCTACTGTGAAGATGAGATTGTGCCCCATGAATATGGCGAGGTGAGGGTTGATTTAAGCAAATCTGAATTAAAGAAATACTTAAAATGAACATAGAAGCGATACTGAAATATTTCCCTTCGTTAACCGCGGAGCAGATAAAACAATATGGCATGCTTCAAGAACTGTATGGCGATTGGAATGCAAAAATCAATGTCATTTCACGCAAAGACATTGACCATTTGTATGAACATCATGTCTTGCATTCGCTATCCATTGCCAAATTGATCGGTTTCATCGATGAAACAAAGGTTTTAGACCTAGGGACAGGAGGTGGATTTCCAGGCATTCCCTTGGCTATTATGTTTCCAAAATGCAACTTCACGCTCATCGATGGAACGGGGAAAAAAGTTAGAGTAGCCGAAGAAATCGCCCATTCCATCGGTCTAAAGAATGTCACAACCAAGCATATCAGAGGTGAAGAAGAAAAAGGAATCTATGATTTTGTGGTGAGTAGAGCCGTCATGTCTCTCCCCGACTTGGTCAAAATTGCCAAAAAGAACATTTCCAAGAAGCAACGAAACGCTCTACCCAACGGAATCATCTGCTTGAAAGGAGGAGATTTTGACGCTGAAACGAAGCCGTTCAAACACGTCGTTGAGACCTGTTCGATATCAAATTGGTTTGACGAAGAGTGGTTCAAAGAAAAGAACATTGTCTATCTGCCACTTTAATTTCATAAAACAACAACACTAAAAGACGATAAGTTATGCTCAATATCAAATGCTTCGAGTGCAATATGCTGCAAGAAAACTGCTATGTAGTCAGTGATGAAACCAAGGAATGTGTTATCATTGATTGTGGAGCCTTTTATGAAAAAGAGCAGAAAGCCATAGTACAATACATCGAAGCTCAAGGTTTAAAACCCGTCGATTTCATCGCTACGCACGGACATGTCGACCACCATTTCGGCGATCAGTTTGTCTATACAAAATACGGATTAAAGGTGAAAGTTCATCGTGCAGACGCTTTTCTGATGCAACTACTGCAAGAACAAGCTGAAGCATTTGCTGGTGTTAAGCTATCTGACGATTTCCCAAGTGTGGGTCAGTATCTCAACCAAGATGATATCATATCCTTTGGAACACACCAATTCACTTTGATAGAAACTCCGGGACACACACCTGGAAGCGTGTTTTTTTATTGTCAAGAAGAGCATGTCGCATTTTCAGGTGATACATTGTTTCACCTATCCATCGGAAGAACTGATCTTCAGGGAGGCTCGATGTTCCAGATGATTCAGAGTTTAAGGATGCTTTCTCAGCTTCCTGACAACACAAAGATATACCCTGGACATGGCGAACCAACAACAATCGGCACTGAACTCGCAGGAAATCCCTACATGGATCGCTAAAACGAATACGCAATGACAACCCTCCAACAACAGCAAATCAAAGAAAAAGTGATACTGGGAATAGATCCCGGTACCAATGTAATGGGTTATGGTGTCATTAAGATTCTTGAAAGAAAGCCTTCCATGGTGGCCATGGGGGTGATTGACATGCGAAAGACTAATGACCCTTACATTCGATTGGGACACATTTTTGATCGCGTCACTGGCATTATTGAAGAGTATCTACCCGATGAAATGGCCATTGAAGCACCTTTCTTCGGAAAAAACGTGCAGTCGATGTTAAAGTTAGGACGTGCCCAAGGGGTGGCCATCGCTGCGGCTATTCACCACGATGTACCCATTCATGAATATGCTCCGCTCAAGATTAAGATGGCTATCACTGGTCAAGGTCAGGCCAGTAAGGAACAAGTAGCAGGGATGCTTCAAAGACTTTTGAAAATCAATCAAAGCGAGATGCCACAATTCATGGATGCCACAGACGCCCTCGGGGCTGCCTACTGTCATTTTCTTCAGATGGGAAGACCCAGCGTCGACAACAAATACCACGGCTGGAAAGACTTTATCAACAAGAATAAATACAGACTTTCACAACCGTCTACCAAGTAACAGAGCAACAATAGAACATTCAAAAGATTCATAACCACCCAATTACATCAAATTAAGAACAAGAACAAAAAAGATAAGAGAATTATGAAAAAAGTCATTATGCTACTCGCTTTCACCTGCACATTTGCAGTGAATGCCATGTCACAAGAAATCTACAATGAAGTAAATCGCATCATGCACCAGGCTGAAGCCATTAAGAACGATACGAAAAGAAACTTGGAAGAGCGGAAAATAGCCACTTTCAAGGCCGATGCTATCTTCTACCTTATCACTAAAGCGGCGCAAAACGACCATTTCACCGAGTTGGAATTGGGCAAACAAACCAATGCCATGATTGACTTTGTCAACAGCTTTGTCAAGCGTTTGGCTCGCTCATCCAATAAGCAAGACAAAGAAATCTTGATGGCTCGATTCAAGAATGCAACCGTTCAAAATCCACTATTCAACGATCCGGAGAAAGAAATCACCTACGCATACATAGACAATGAAAAATTCATTACGCAGTTTTCCATCGACACCGATTGGGTAAAAGCATTGAATGCAGTGAAATAACAAGAGGTTGCACCTAAGGGGTGTTCCTAACTCATTAGGCACATTGGCACTCACTTCTTCTGGTGATAATGAAAGTAGTACCAATAAGTTTTCTCATAGATATCCCGAATTTTGGTTTGTCTGACCATCTTTTCGGGATATTTTTTTTCCAAATCCTGATAATCTCTATAATCCGCATCTGTCACCGCATCATGATATACCAGCTTTGGATTTGAACGCGAATGGGTATAAAGCACTAATGCCTCACGATAATGTTTAGGCAACAAGCTGTCAACATGATAGTAACGAGGAAGATGAACCACAAACTTGTCCAAATTTTTATCCAACAAATAGCCACATAATAAATAATCTCCGGCTGGTTTCTTGGCCTTTCTGTTCTCCGTGATGAGTTTCAAATAGCGCATGACAGGCATCTGCTGTCTAGGTATGACACCGATGTAACGATATACGTCTTTATCTGGTGTCATCAGCATTCTCACTGAACTGCCGTTCGGCAGCAGCGATTGAGACTCGCCCATCAAAGGATATTCAAACAGGCTCTCCCCCATTTTATGCGTCTTTGACAAGCAATAAGCACGCAACATCACTAGGTTTGAATCGGTTTTCAAATTGTTTTTCCCCACCTCCAGCGCATCTTTGTATTCCTTGTTGACGATAGCCTGTTCCATTTTGGCGCGCTCATGAAAAACCACATCATGATTGCTGAACAGACCTACCAGCACAAACATCACGCCCAGCGACATGATATTTTGCCACAAAAGATGCACAAACCCCTCATACGCTTTTCCTTCTTCCACTTTGTGCCTGTTTCTCTTGAGAACCCACATCAGGCCTCCATAGGCCAATAGCAGCAAAGGTGCCGCTATCCACCATCCTCCCAACGAGAAGTTGCGGTCAATGTTATCACTGACGTCAGTCAGAATTGTCAGCAGTAGTAATGAGGGAAAAAAGGTAAGCGAGAAGCCTATTCCTATAGGACGACAGACATAAGAAACGCCAAGATGCACCAGATAGAGCGTCAAGGTAATCAATATTGCCCCGACACCAGCATGGTAAGAGGTTTTTCCCTCTGACAGTATATGTTGTGCCACAGCTAGAACGTCTCCCTGGTACACATATAAATACATGAAAGTAAAGCAACAAAATAAAATGCTGTACACCATACGTATCAACGACGTATCATTCAAACGAGCTATAGGCTGAGTGACCAAGAGGAGATGTTTACTTTTTTTTCAAGACCATGGCACTACGTGCTGGGATGTATAATTTAAGCCATCCCTTGTTTGCTTCTTTGTAAAGAGGGTCGAAATTAGTCAAATGCTCCACACTGTCGTCTGTCAAACCATTACCGCCAAACTTAGGATCATCCGTATTCAACACCACCTGATAGCTTCCTGCCGGAGCGAGAAAGCCGTAATCAACAAACGATTGGGAGGGTGAGAAGTTAAATACAAACACCAAATCTCCCCGCATGTAGCACAGTATTTGATCGCCATCATGATGCCAAATTTCCTGAACAGCCGTCTTGTTGAATCCCTTCTGTGATTTCAACAGGTTGACCATCGCGCGGTCAAAGTCGCCCAAATAATGATAATCCAGCTCTTGATTGTCCACCAGGTTCCACTGTCTTCGGGCATATTTATGGCTCCATCCATTTCCTTCTCTTGGAAAATCAATCCATTCAGGATGCCCGAACTCGTTACCCATGAAGTTAAGATAACCTCCATTTATCGTGGATGCTGTAACCAACCTAATCATCTTGTGAAGCGCTATACCACGATGAACCAAGGCATTTTCATCACCTTTCTTGAAGTGCCAATACATGTCAGCGTCAATCAGCCTAAAGATGATGGTTTTGTCACCCACCAGTGCCTGATCATGACTTTCGCAATACGAGATAGTTTGCTCGTCAGAACGCCGGTTCTTGATTTCCCAAAAGATGGAGCTGGGTTTCCAGTCTTCATCCTTCAGCTCCTTGATGGTCTTGATCCAGAAATCGGGTATGTTCATGGACATGCGGTAATCAAAGCCCAAGCCGCCATCCTTTACCTTGGCAGCCAAGCCCGGCATGCCGCTAACCTCTTCTGCGATGGTTATCGCATCCGGGTTCACTTCATGGATAACCTGATTAGCCAACGTAAGATAACAAATGGCAGCATCATCCTGATGACCATTATAATAATCGGAATAGTTGGTAAACGCCTCCCCCAATCCATGGCTATAATAGAGCATTGAGGTGACACCATCGAAACGGAACCCATCAAAATGGAATTCCTCCAACCAATATTTACAGTTGGACAGCAGAAAGTGCATCACCTCGTCCTTGCCATAATCAAAGCACAAACTATCCCATGCAGGATGTTCATGCCTGTCACCAGGACAGAAATACTGATTAGGATCGCCCGCAAGATTACCCAGTCCCTCATCCACGTTCTTGACTGCATGACTATGAACGATGTCCATGATGACGGCCACGCCCTGCTGATGGGCTGCATCTATCAACTCTTTGAGTTCTTCCGGTGTACCAAATCTCGAGGATGCTGCAAAGAACGAGCTGACATGATAACCAAAAGAGCCATAATAAGGATGCTCCTGTATGGCCATAATCTGTATGCAGTTATAACCAGCTTTCACGATACGCGGCAGCACATAATCCTTGAATTCGGTGTATGTACCAACCTTCTCGGCATCCTGCGCCATGCCTATGTGGCATTCGTAGATGAACAACGGATCTCTGGAGGCTTTAAAGTTGGTTGTCTTCCATGCATAAGGCTCCTCCGGACACCATACTTGAGCTGAGAAAATCTTGGTCTGATTGTCTTGAACCACACGGTTTACCCAAGCCGGGATGCGCTCGCCCTGACCACCTTCCCAATATACATGCATCTTGTAGAGATCACCATGGTGGATGGAAGTTTTGTCCATCATCAGTTCCCAGTTGCCCGTTCCCTCAACACGCTTGGCGGCATATTCTGGACGTTCTTCCCAGTTGTTGAAGTCACCAACCAGATAAATGGCCGTCGCATGGGGTGCCCACTCTCTGAACACCCACCCCTCTGCAGTTGGATGCAACCCGAAATAATGGTGTCCCGATGCAAATTCGCTTAAAGTAAACTTTCCGTTTTTCGTTAAACGTCTTTGGGTTGCCATCGCATGCTCATGCCTGCCGCAGATGGCGTTGGCGTAAGGTTCCAGATAAGGATCATTCCTGATGATACCCAACTCACTCGCTACCTCTTCCTTATGTTTTGTTTCTGCACCCTTTGGGTGGTGTGATGTTTTATTTTTCATGATAGACCTGACTTAATATAGGATGTTGATATATATGAAATGTCTAATCCACATAACGACGACCACGTTCGTAATGCCCACGCTGAAGAATCTTTCCATTGCGATCTTTCTCTACAAACTTGCCATCTCTGGCATCGTCTACATACGACCCTTCGAATCGCTTACCGTCTTTAGTTTCTTCTATGGCAGGGCCGTTGCGCTTACCATTCTTGAACGTACCCTTATATTTGCTGCCGTCGGCATAGTGAATAATCACTTCTCCATGCACCTTTCCGGCCTTAAAGTCACCTTCAAAAACATCGCCGTTCTTCTTCACCAGCTTCCCCTTGCCGTTTTGCAAGTCATTTTTCCACAGCCCGGTGTAGCGGTCGCCATTGGCCCATGTCATCGTTCCTACACCATTTTTCTCGCCATCTTTGAACGTTCCGGTATATTTATCACCATTGGCCAAACGGAAGATGCCTTCTCCGGTTCGTTCGCCGTCAACGTATTCGCCTTCGTACAAGTCGCCGTTTTGGAATTTATAGATACCTTTTCCGTTCTGGATATCTCCATACCAGTCGCCTGAATAGACGTCACCGTCGGCATATTTGTAAAGTCCTTTTCCTTCACGCACATTGTTCTGCCACTGACCGTCATAGCTGGAACCATCGCCCCAATCAAAGTATCCCTTACCACTTTTCTCGTCATCTTTCCACTGACCTTTGTAATAGGCGCCGGTAGAAAAGGTGTAAGTTCCCTTGCCTTGGCGTTTGTCTTGATACCAGTTGCCCTCATAGCGGTCACCATTATAATAATACATCACACCGTGACCTTGCTGATAGTCGCGAAACCACAATCCCACATACTTGTTGTTGTTTGCGAAATAATAGGTGCCCCGTCCGTGCTGCTGGTTTTGAAACCACTGGCCTTCATATTTTTCTCCATCGGCAAACGTATAGATGCCATACCCTTGCCGTTTACCTTTTACGAACTCGCCCTCGTAGGTGTTGCCGTTGCTGTAAAGCACGTTGCCCTTTCCCTGAGGCTTACCGCCAGACATCTCACCTTTGTATTGTCCTGTTACGCGCGTTTTGCCCTCGCCTTCGGATATCGTACAAGAGCCCAAGGTGAGTTTTTGGGCAAAAACATAGAATGGAAATAGTAACAATATGATAGATAACAGTTCTTTCTTCACGTGATAATGGGTTTTGTTGTACCGTCCAAAAGTACTTATTTTTACTGAGACAGCAAAGACTATTAGTATTATTTAGTATCTTTGTACGTCTTAAATTAGATTTTTTATGAAGTTTACAGGTATCATACCAGCCCGCTATGGGTCGTCCCGTTTCCCCGGAAAGCCGTTGGCCATGCTGGGTGGCAAGACCGTTATCCAACGGGTTTACGAGCAGGTTTCACTGGTATTGCAAGATGCTTTCGTCGCAACGGACGACCAGCGCATCTTTGATGCCGTCACAGCATTTGGTGGAAAAGCGGTGATGACCAGTGCTAACCATCAAAGCGGAACGGACAGAATTGAGGAAGCTGTGGAGCAATTGGGGCTGACATGTGACGTGGTGCTCAACATTCAGGGCGACGAGCCTTTCATTCAGCGACAGCAAATAGAAACGTTGTGCCATTGCTTCGACGATTCCAAGACGCAAATAGCAACGCTGGGAAAACGGTTTGAAAGCCAGGAGGCGTTGGAAAACCCCAACTCCCCCAAAATAGTGGTTGACAAAGATGGATATGCGCTGTATTTTTCAAGGTCGGTCATCCCATTCATCAGGAACAAAAAAGGTGACGAGTGGATGAGCCAATATCCTTTCTTAAAGCACCTGGGTATTTACGCTTACCGCAGAGATGTTCTCAAGAAAATCACACAGCTGCCGCAATCTTCGTTGGAATTGGCTGAAAGTTTGGAACAGTTAAGGTGGTTGCAGAATGGTTACCGCATCAAGGTTGGCCTCACTGACATTGAGACTGTAGGAATAGATACGCCCGAAGATTTGAACCGGGCCGAACGCTTTTTAGGACATTTGCAGCAGGTAAGATAACAATGTCCTAATGATGGATTTTCAATAGCATAGACTTTGGCCTCTAAAGTCATTGAGTTTGAGGCTCAATTGCATTGAGTTTGAGCGCCAAACTCAATGCTTTTAAAGCTATCTATGTATTATCTTGGTTTTCAATTAGTTGAAAGCGCCGCTGGTATATGATAAGATGATGTTCAGTCGCGAAGCATTTCAACTTTTAAAACCGTTTGCGTAGCTTCTGTCATCTTATAGGGATCGGCCAGCCTCTCCTCCACTACCCAAAGTATATGTCCTTGATGATCGGTCAGCACCAGTTGCTGCCGTTTCTCAAACAGCGACATCTTGCGGTCGGTCATGTAGTCGCTCAACAATTTGGTTCCTTTCATACCGAAAGGCTGGAAGCGGTCGGCCGGCTGGACAGGTCTGAGTACTAATGGAAAACTTACTTGGTTAAAATCCATGTAGGCACAGCGTTTATCCTTGACGATTTGAGCCGATATGGAGGCGGCGGTAACGGAAATCCTCACATTCAATTTAGCATCATAGCGATAAACACCAGGTTCGGGAATGGTGAGTGGCTTTAGTTGTTCATCGTTGCGCAGCGCCAGCACCAGTTGGTCGCGGTCAATCAGCAACTCGTGAGTCTTGGATGTCCACACTCTTCCGCTGCCATTGTTTCTGTTTTCATAAATGTTGTCAACCTGCTTGGAGGTAAATTGATAGTTTTTCAGCAAATACCACAATATGTATTCGTGCGTAACCTCCTTCAGAGGGAAATACCAATAAGATTCACGGGGGGTCCATTGGGCCTCTCGTTCCATCCACCCGTCAAGGATGCTCAAGACATCAGCCAGGCGCTGGGCCGTTTGCAAGATGTTTTGCTGTGCCGCCGGATTGATGCTTTCCAAAAGCGGAATCACTTCCAACCGCATTTTATTGCGCTGAACATCAGGCACCAGATTAGTGCTGTCGGTGATATAATTTTGTTGAATAGTTTTCAGGTAATCGGTTATTTCTTTGCGACTTACACAAAGTAATGGCCTGTATATATAATCGTTTTTAGGCGCTATGCCCGTCAATCCATGAATGCCGGTTGAGCGAACCAGGTTGATTAAAATAGTTTCTACGCTGTCGTCTTGATGATGACCCACACAAACACCACCGGCACCTATGTCCTTACAAAGGTTTTTGAAATGGGCGTATCTCAGCTCGCGCGCCGCCATCTCAATGCTCACATGGTGCAACTCGGCATAAGAGCGCGTGTCAAAATGCGCCAAATGCAGGGGGATGTCAAGTTTTTGGCACAACTCTTGGCAAAAAAGCTCGTCCCTATCCGACTCTTCACCGCGTAAACGAAAATTGCAATGGATGGCTTCTAGGCGGTAACCCAGAGCTTTGAGGCAGCGAAGCAGGCACACGCTGTCGGCTCCACCTGAAAGGGCTACCAGATATAACTCATCTTTGTGAAGCAACGATAAAGATGAGATATATTGCTGAATATGATGCTCAAACTTATTCAACGTACAAGACGAGTCCCTTCAGATATTCTCCTTCGGGATGGTAAATGTTGATGGGATGGTCGGCAGGCTGGTGCAATTGGTGCAGAATGCGAACCTTGCGCTTGGCCTGGGCGGCCGCTGTAAACACGGCATTCCTGAAGTTTTCTTTCGTCACCACCTGTGAACAACTGAAGGTAAACAGTATTCCGCCGGGCTTGATGCGCTCGAACCCCTTAACGTTCAGGCGGGTATAGCCCTTCAAGGCATTGCGTAGCGCCGCCCGATGCTTGGCAAAGGCGGGAGGATCCAGCACCACCAGGTCGTATTGCGCATCGTGAGCGTCGAGATACTTGAACGCATCGTCACAGAAAGCCGCATGCCTGGCATCCGACGGGAAGTTCAACTCGATGTTCGAATTGGTCAACTCTACGGCTTTGGCACTGCTGTCAACCGAATGAACAAGCTTGGCCCCACCGCGCATGGCATACACGGAGAACCCTCCAGTGTAGCAAAACATGTTGAGTACCGAACGGTTTTTGGCATATTTTTCCAGCAAAGTACGGTTTTCACGCTGGTCAACGAAAAACCCAGTCTTTTGTCCTTTCAACCAATCCACATGAAATTTCAGTCCATTCTCAATGGCCACGTTGTCATCACTGCCACCGTAGAGAAAGCCATCTTGTTGTCCCAAGTCGGCCTTGAACGGCAAGGTGGTCTCGCTTTTATAGAAAACATGCTCGATACGGTTGCCCATCACGCTCCTGAGAGCCTCGCATATAGGCAGTCGTTCAACATGCATGCCAACGCTATGCGCTTGCATGACGGCCGTTTTTCCATAACAATCAATGATTAAACCTGGCAACATGTCGCCTTCACCGTGCACCAATCGGTAGGTGTTGTTTGTTGGATTGTCGGCAATGCCAATGGCAATGCGCATGTTCAAGGCAGCCTTTAGTCTTGACTTCCAAAACTCTTGGTCAATAGTGATATCCCTAAACGACAAAACTCGCACAGCGATGGAGCCGATTTGGTAATGCCCTATCGCAATGAACCCTTTGTCAAAGGTCACGACTTTGACAAGTTCACCTTCTTCAATCCCATCGTCCATTCGAAGGATTGCACCAGAAAATATCCAGGGATGGAAGCGTTTGAGCGACTCTTCCTTACCCTTTTTAAGCTGTATGGTTTTGGTTGTCATCTTTTACTTGTTTAGCGTTATTTTCTTCTTCGTCAGGTATGAGCGTATAATCGCCACTCTCTTTCAGTCTAAGTATTTCTTCATACAACATGATACAGGCCCATGCGTCAGTGGCTGCGTATAGCTTTTGTCTATCCGTGAGGTTCTCCTGATCCCAATTGGTGAGGCGTTGACGCTTGCTAATCTTTTGATGAAAGAGGTTTGCATACAACTTCTGAAGACTTAAATCTTTGATTCCGAGTTCGCCGACAATATCTTGTAAATCAATGAAATAACCTTTCTCAAAATCACATCTTTTATGCAACATCAACAAGTCGTCATGCCACGACAATCCAATCATCTTGGTTTTCGTGTTCTCCAACAAAAGTTTGATGGCCGGAGTGATGCCTAATATATTAAGACGGAACAAGAAACAAACCTCCTTGGTAGCAACCTGAAACAATGAAACTTGGTAAGATTGGCCTTTTCTGAATACGGGACGCGTTTCGGTATCTACGCCTAAAATGTCTTGGGTCAACAAGAATTTCACCGCTTTTTCTGCCATTTTTTCAGTGGTAACGACAATGATTCGACCAGAAAATAAAACTTGTGGGAGTGTATGGATGGCTTCCTTGTTGAATTTGCTATAGATAATTCTCTTCATAACCCATATTCTTATGAATTGCAAAAATAGAAAAAAGTTATCAAAACGTGAAGGATTCTGACATATTTACGCTATTTTTGCATTCAAATCACATAGACTTGATATGGGAATAAAAAGGAAAAAGCCTGAGCGAAAACCAAAGAATGTGGGTGAAGCTGTAGGCTTTCAAAATATCTTTAGTAACGAAAAAACAGATTTTCTCTTAGGAGCAATCCTATTGGTCATTGCAGTGTACGTCATCATTGCAATGGTTTCTTATTTTTATACAGGACAGGCAGACCAGAGTATCCTTGAGGATTTGCGGCCAAGAGAATGGATGAATGCTGACCGAACCTTCTCTAATTATTGCGGAAGTATCGGTGCTATCATCGCTTATACGCTGATTACAGTCAACTTTGGCATTCCCGCATTTCTGATACCTCTGTTCATTATTTTGCTGGGACTTAGCTTAATGAAAGTCTACAAGATTAACCTATGGAAATGGTTTCTTGGCATGACGCTCGTCATGATATGGAGTTCTGTCACGCTTGCCAAGTTTGCTACGCCGCTGATGGGTGAGCTTGTGTTCAATCCCGGAGGTCGGCATGGTCTCTTCTGCGTTCAGCAACTGGAGAATTTGGTAGGTCCTCCCGGATTAACCGCCATTTTGTTGTTGGTGGCACTGGCGTTTTTGACTTATTTAAGTGCTGAAACAATAGAGGTGATTCGAAAGGCATTGAACCCCGTGAAGTACTTAACTCGTAAGATTCCATTCACGGTAACGAATCTCACCCGTCATGATAACGCTGCTTCTGCGGTTAAGTCAGAGGAGGAAGATGAGGCTCAGACCATTGGCAACACGTCATCTGATGATGAAGAAGACTCAAAGCCAACAGTGGTAGATTTAACAGATGTATCTAAATTTACAAACACCTCTACGAAAAAATCCAACGGAAAGTCAGCTTCCACACAGCCTTCAAGTGAAGACGAAGCGTCGCATCTGACGGTAGAAGTGGCTGCGGAAGATGAGAAAGCGTCTGGCAAGACTCTGACTGCAGAAGAGGTCTTGAAGACGCCTATCAACCCCAAAGAGCCTTTCTTGAAGTATAAATATCCCGGACTTGACTTGTTAAAGAAATACGAGAGCGACAATAAGCCACTGGTAGACATGGACGAAATCAAGGCTAACAATGCTCGTATCGTAGAAGTACTCAACAGCTTTGGCGTTTCAATCCGTGAGATTAAGGCCACGGTAGGCCCAACTATCACCCTCTATGAGATTACGCCAGCCGAAGGAGTGCGCATCTCTAAAATCAGAAACCTGGAGGATGACATCGCTTTAAGCCTTGCAGCATTGGGAATACGTATCATCGCTCCCATCCCAGGAAAGGGTACTATTGGTATTGAGGTGCCTAACAAGAAGCCGACCATCGTATCTATGGAAAGTATCTTGAACTCTAAAAAGTTCCAAGAGTCAACCATGGAGTTGCCTTTAGCCATAGGAAAGACCATCACTAACGAGGTTTTTATGGTGGATTTGGCAAAGATTCCACATCTTTTGGTCGCTGGTGCAACGGGACAAGGAAAGTCTGTTGGACTGAATGCCATCATCACTTCCCTATTATACAAGAAGCACCCCAATGAATTGAAGATTGTCTTAATCGACCCAAAGAAGGTGGAATTCAGCGTTTACTCACCTATTACTGACCACTTCATGGCGTCAGCTCCAGACAATGATGATGAGCCTATCATCACCGATGTGACAAAAGTAGTTAGGACGCTTAATTCACTTTGCACCTTGATGGATCATCGCTACGACATGCTGAAGATAGCCGGAGCGAGGAATATCAAGGAGTATAACAAGAAATTCATCAATCACCAGCTAAACTTAACCAAAGGACATGAATACATGCCCTACATCGTTGTCGTTATTGATGAGTATGGCGATCTGATTATGACTGCTGGAAGAGAGGTTGAAGCACCCATCACTCGTATCGCACAGTTGGCCCGTGCCGTGGGTATACACATGGTTATCGCCACTCAACGGCCCACCGCTAACATCATTACCGGTAACATCAAAGCCAACTTCCCCGGCAGAATGGCCTTCAAGGTAAGTGCCATGATCGACTCGAGAACCATCCTTGACCGTCCTGGTGCCAACCAATTGGTGGGACGAGGTGACCTGCTTTTCCTCAATGGAAACGAGCCTGTTCGCGTTCAGTGTGCATTTGTTGACACGCCAGAGATTGAGAGAATCAATCAATTCATAGCCGACCAGCCCGGGCCGGTGTCACCTTTGGAGTTGCCCGAACCTGCCGTTGACGGGAAAACTGGTACCGCGGGTGCGGGAGGTGGCGACATACAAAGTCTCGATCCCTTCTTCGAAGAAGCTGCTCATGCCATCGTCACGAGTCAGATAGGCTCAACCAGTATGATTCAAAGGCGGTTCTCTATCGGGTACAACCGTGCGGGAAGACTGATGGATCAGCTTGAAGCAGCCGGTATTGTTGGTCCCGCTCAAGGCAGCAAACCAAGGGATGTGCTGGTGCAAGACGAAGCTTCACTCAACTCAATTATTGCTGCCATCCATTCAACATAAAAGAAAATATAAAATGAAAAGATATCTATTTTTAAACGTACAGAGAGTAATTATATTCCTATTTGCAGTCACCTTATATACAAATGCAAACAGTCAAAGTAGTTCGCAGACCCGAAAAATACTAGATAGGACAGCACAGGTGGTTGGGAGAGCAGGTGGTGCGAGTGCCAACTTCACGATTTCAAGTGCGAAAATGGGAAAGACTTCCGGTACTATTGCCATCAAGGGCAACAAGTTTCATGCACGAACACCCCAAGCCATGGTGTGGTTTGATGGCAAAACACAGTGGAGCTACATGAAGAGCACCAACGAGGTGAACATCTCTAACCCGTCGCGTTCGCAGCAAATCTCCATGAATCCCTATACCTTCATCAACATGTATAAGGCGGGATATCGATTGAGTCACCGAGTAAAGGGAAACAATTACGAAGTACACATGGTTGCCCAAAACAAGAACAATGGCATACCAGAAATGTACATCTACATCAACAAACGAACCTACAGTCCGTCGCAAGTGAAGATTAAACAAGGGGGTAGCTGGACCGTCATCAATATCAGCAACTTCAAAGCCAAGAACCTTCCCAACAGCACTTTCGTATTTCGATCGAAAGACTTGCCGTCTGCCGAGGTCATTGATTTGAGATAGCCACAGCAAAGCTATCGAATAAGAAATCACTGATCAATATTTAACCACCTGAACTCAATGCAACGATCACATCTGTTAGCAGATTTCAAACAACGAGTACGCTTGTTCAAGATGATTTGGCGTCATCGGAAACTATCCGAAAAACGCAATTTAAGTTTTCTACAAAACAAGGCTGCCAAGTATGTCATGTGGGGAATGACCATTTTTGGGTTCGTTTATCTTTGCTTCATTGCCATTCTTTTGTCATTGGCAGCCAATGACAGCCGCTCCTACACCCCAGTTGAATTCGTCTGCGGAACAATTCCTTTCATCCTTGTGCTTGATTTTTTCTCCAGATTTGCCATTCAAGAAATCCCCGCACAGCTCATCAAGCCCTACGTTCTGTTACCCATTTCTAAGTATTCTTGCATTGACAATTTCATCGGAACAACACTTCTTTCCGGATACAATTTCTCCTGGTTCGCCTTTCTGGTTCCGTATATATTGATGTCAGTCGTCTTCAGTTCTGGCGTTTGGGCATCACTCGGCATATTGTTTTTCTTTTGGCTACTCATACTGGTCAATACACAATGGTATCATATTGCACGAACCTTAATCAATGACAGTGCACTTTGGTGGATATTGGTGGGCGCGGTTTATGCCATCATAGCCATGCCCTGGTACCTAGGTCAGCATGCCGGACTAGAGCACCTTTTTGACTTTTATACTGACATAGGACATTTCATCACGGACGGGAGCCTTCTCCCCTACCTCGTCCCTATAGTCTTATTGACTCTTCTTATCTCCATCAACCGGCGCATTCAGTATTCACACATCCAGTCAGAATTGATGCATCTAGAAAAAACGAACCTGCACCATGTCAATAAGCTTTCGTTTTTTGAACGGTTTGGACAAACAGGTCTTTACCTACAACTTGAAGTAAAGACCCTATTACGCAACAAAAATCCCCGAAAAAGTTTCATTACATCCGTCAGTGTGGTGTTGGTATTCTCTGCATTACTCTCCTTTACAGACATCTACGACAGCGGTGCCATGGTTTCGTTCTTGGGTTGCTACAACTTTGTTGTCTTTGGTGCGATTATGCTGACACGCATCATGTGCAATGAAGGCAACTACATAGATTGCCTCATGGTGCACCAGGAAAACATTCTATCACTACTCAAAGCGAAATATATATTCTATTGCGCAATGTTGTTAGTACCCTTCCTGTTGATGATTCCAACAGTCGTTGTTGGCAAATGGTCATTGCTCATGCTCCTGGCTTATGCTGTGTTTACGGCAGGTTTGCAATATTTCATTCTCTTTCAAATGGCCGTCTACAACAAGCAAACCTTACCGCTGAACACCAAATACATAAGTAAAGCCGGAATGGAAAACAACTACAGGCAACTGGTTGTCACCATGGGATGCCTCTTCGTACCCAGCATCCTCATTACCACGTTGAACGGTTTCATGAGCGAACAACAGGTCTATGCCTTCATGTTGGTCGTAGGCGTAGCTTTCATCGCCACCTGTAAGTTTTGGCTACGCAACATTTACAACAGGATGATGCGCAAGAAATACCAACTGCTGGAAGGCTTTCAAAGCTCACGATAACGCTGACACGCAAATTGAAGAACTAGCCTAAAACTTCTCTGCGGCCAATCCTCCTTCGCTGGTTTCTTTATAAAGCGAAGGTAAGTCGTGTCCTGTTCTCTTCATCACTCTCACCACCTTATCAAACGACACACGATGTTTGCCGTCTGAAAACGAGGAGTATAAGTTCGCATCCAATGCTCGGGTTGCGGCAAAAGCGTTGCGCTCGATACACGGAATCTGAACCAAACCACATACCGGATCGCAAGTCATGCCCAAATGGTGTTCAAGCCCCATCTCGGCCGCATACTCTATTTGCATGTTACTGCCACCAAACAATTGGCACGCTGCTGCGGAAACCATGGCACAAGCCACTCCCACCTCGCCTTGACATCCTACGTCAGCACCAGAGATTGATGCATTGTGCTTGACAGTGTTGCCAAACAGTCCGGCCGTAGCCATGGCATGCAGGATGCGTATATCACTAAATTCGTGTCCCTTGGACAAGTGATACAACACTGCGGGCATCACACCACAAGCACCACATGTGGGGGCTGTGACAATGGTACCGCCAGAGGCATTCTCTTCACTCACCGCCAGTGCGTATGCATATACAAGTCCACGTGTTTGCAAAGATCTCTTGTAGCCTGTCGCCTTCACATAGTAGCTGGGTGCTTTTCGGCGAAGATTCAGTACACCAGGCAACACGCCTTCACTATTGATGCCGCGCTCCACAGCCGCTTTCATTACGTTCCAACACTCCATGAGATAGTCCCAGATGTCATCATCTTCACACATGTCTACATATTCCCAATAGCTTCGACCATTGATTTCACACCATTTCATAATCTCCTTCATGGTGTTTAAATCGTACACATCAGGGGTATCGAACAAATCGTCACCGACTTTTCCTTCCGACAAGGCACCGCCACCGACACTATATACCACCCAGCTGCCTAACAGCTCTTGATGTTTACCAAAAGCTTTGAACTCCATTCCGTTGGGATGAAATGGGAGAAATATCTTGGGCTTCCACACGATTTCCAACTTATGGTTCACTCCCAGTACGTCAATGATAGCCACGTCGGTCATGTGCCCTTTGCCCGTTGCGGCCAAACTGCCATAGAGCGTCACTTCGTAACTATGGGCAAAAGGATACTTCTCCAAGAATATCTTTGAAGCCAATTGAGGCCCCATGGTATGACTACTGGAGGGTCCCCTACCTATTTTATACAGTTCTTTCAACGATTTCATAACTTCACGTTTGTTTATTGATTGACTCAAAACGATGTCTTGATAGCTTCGAAATACAATCTGCTACAAAGGTAGCTATTTTTTCTAATGCTAGTTTGCTATTCCATGAATTTTTATTTATCTTCGCACGAATAAAGGTATAATATGGACATCAATTTGATTCTTCGCATAGTGTCAGCTGCATTGTTAGGCGGCATCATCGGTTTAGAACGCGAATACAGAGCCAAAGAAGCAGGTTTTCGCACGCACTTCCTCGTAGCAATGGGCAGTGCACTCTTCATGGTGGTATCTCAGTACGGTTTTGAGCACATACTTGCCACACAGCCAAATGTATCTTTGGACCCTTCGCGCATTGCTTCACAAGTTGTGTCTGGCATCGGTTTCATCGGTGCCGGCACCATTATTTTCCAAAAACAGGTGATTCGCGGACTCACAACAGCCGCCGGTTTATGGGCAACAGCCGCCATCGGTCTGGCATGCGGGGCTAGCATGTACGTCATTGCAGTGGCTTCTACGATCATGGTGCTTGCCTGCTTGGAAACGTTGAATTATACGATGAAGCGTTTTGGCAACCGAAACATTAATCTCATATTTACCGCTTCTGACAAGAAACGCATTCAAGACATCCTGAATCATCTTGACCAAGAAAAGATAACCATCAACTCATACGAGATTCACCCTGAAAAATCTGGCGCAGGAACTAACTACAACGTCGAAATGGAAATAACCATTAAGCGAGCCAAAGCCAATAATCACATTTTGTCTTTAATATCTCATTTTGAGGGAGTTACGGTAAAAAGTATTGAGTAAAGCTTTTGCTTTGTTCGGCAACAAACTATCAATCCATTTTCAAAGTCAATGAGTTTGACATCCAAAGCCAATGAGTTTGACATCCAAAGTCAATGAGTTTGACATCCAAAGTCAATGCTTTTGATTAACAATGTCATAGAGATTGGATGCTAAACTCAATGAGATTGAATCCACGGCACGTCAAGCAGCCAGTGGCTGACCAAAAGACGTGCTTGTCGGAACGCCACTATTTACAACTCATCTCCATGGCTGCCAGCGTCTAGCACGCTATCGCAGCCTGTACTTTATTTCGTATTTTGTGCTCTGCCATACATAGGAGAAACACATATAGCGGTATATTTTTGGGGAGTGACGAAACAAAAAAAAGGTGCATCAACAGCTTGACACACCCTTTACTTTTTATCTTAGTGGATATAATTATAATCTTAGCGCCTCTTATTTAGCGTAGGCCACACTGCGAGTCTCTCGAATGACGGTGATTTTTACCTGTCCAGGATAAGTCATCTCATTTTGTATCTTGGTGGCAATATCATCTGACAACTTCAGTGATTCGGCGTCATCCATCTGGTCGGCACCTACGATAACGCGAAGTTCGCGACCAGCCTGTATGGCATAGGTCTTCGTCACGCCAGGATAACTCATGGCGATGGCCTCGAGGTCATTCAGTCGTTTGATGTATGCTTCCACAATTTCGCGACGTGCACCTGGACGCGCACCCGAGATGGCATCACACACCTGGACGATGGGAGCCAGCAGTGTTTGCATCTCTACCTCATCATGATGGGCTGCGATAGCGTTGCAGATATCCGGCTTCTCCTTGTATTTTTCGGCCAATTTGCCACCGTATAGTGCGTGAGGCAGTTCACTCTCCTCATCAGGTACCTTACCAATATCGTGTAAAAGTCCTGCACGCTTTGCCTTCTTGGGATTGAGTCCCAGCTCTGACGCCATCACCGCACAGAGATTAGCGGTTTCACGTGCATGCTGAAGGAGGTTCTGTCCATAGCTTGAACGATATTTCATCTTGCCCACGATGCGCACCAGTTCGGGGTGCAGGCCATGAATGCCTAAGTCTATCACGGTACGTTTGCCCGTTTCAATGATTTCGTTATCAAGCTGCTTCTTTACCTTTGCCACCACCTCTTCTATACGTGCGGGGTGGATACGTCCATCGGCAACGAGCTGGTGAAGAGCCAAACGGCAAACCTCTCGACGCACTGGATCGAACGCAGAAATAACGATGGCTTCGGGTGTATCGTCGACAACGATTTCTACTCCCGTTGCAGCTTCCAAGGCACGGATGTTGCGTCCTTCGCGTCCAATAATGCGGCCTTTTACCTCATCGTTATCAATGTGGAAGACGCTGACAGAATTTTCAATAGCCGTCTCGGTGGCTACGCGCTGGATAGTCTGGATGACAATTTTCTTAGCCTCTTGGTTGGCATTGAGCTTGGCTTCGTCTATAATTTCATTGATGTAGCCGGCTGCATCTGTACGGGCCTCGTCTTTCAGGCTTTCTACCAATCTGTTTTTTGCCTCTTCTGCACTCAGTCCGGAGAGTTCTTCCAGCATTTCGCGTTCTTGCAGTTGCATTTTCTCGAGTTCGGCCTGCTTAATTTGCAACAATTTCTTTTCATTGTCGATCCGCTGTTGCTGATGGTCTACCTCCTGTTTTCTGCGTCCGAGTTCTTCCTGACGCTGACTCAATCCTATTTCTCTTTGCTTGAGCTTGTTCTCGGTCTGTTGGATTTTCTGGTTGCGCAGTTGAACTTCCTTCTCCAACTCAGATTTCTTGTTCAGGAATTTCTCCTTGACCTCCAACAATTTCTTTTCCTTAATCACATCAGCCTCTTTATTAGCGGCTGCTACCATTTCATTATATTTTCCTTTAACAATGTAACGGAAAATCGCATAGCCACCCAGTCCGCCAAGAATCAGCGCTACGATGGCAACAATTACTATACTCATTATTTTTAAATTTAAATTTCATTTATAATAACTACATAAATGAAAGAGGTCGGAAGAATCATGCGTAAGCGCGGCAATCCGCACGTTGCACCATACATTTCCGCTTAAAATCAGAACGGCTTAGAAAGATAAATAACTTCCAGGTACAAGAATGCACGTTATTGAAGGTTGGTTTAATCCTTCAGTGCCTCTTCAATTTCAGAAGTTAATTGAGATATGATTTTACTATACGGGGTAACATCATTGCGAGCCGACTCTTTCTCGTAACGCAATGCTATGTCTATCAACGCCATATAGAGTATATCCTTCTCGCTTCTCTTTGCCTTGAAAACAGAAGCGTAAGTGTTTACAGTATCAGTAATAAGTTTGGCTGCCTTACGATAATACTCCTCATCTTGCCGCATGACCGTGACGCTCATGTCGGTATCGTAAACATGCAATCTTATCTGTAGTTTATCTCTATTGTCTCCTGCCATCGCTCCGATTACTTTTCATTCAGTAGCGTGATACATTTGTTAACGTCTCTTATCAGCTTTGACAACCGTTTCTTGGCCACTTCGATGTCAGTGGTGGAAATTTCAATCATTTTGGCCAGTTTGAGACTGTTGTAGTCATTTTGTGCTTGATTCAACTTCGCCTCGAGCTGTTTTATCTTGGCATCACGCTCGTCAACCATAGCATACAAGCTGTTATTCTCCTGTTTTGTTTCCTTGTACTGGAGAATCATCTGCCTCATGCGAGTGGTAAAGAGCGTTAGAGTTTTCTCATTAGCATCCATCAACATACAATTTGGTCACAAATTTAGCGTAATAAATTGACAATCACAAATTATCGGTTGTTTTTTTTGTCCATCACTTTAATCTTAGCTGGTTGCGCGAGCAACGCCAAGTTGTCGTAATGTTTTGTGTAATTGATGGTTATTTTTGGTTCTCATTTCCTGGCTTCGGTTCTTTTTTAGCCAGCATTACTACCTGATGAATGAAATCGGTAGTCCACTTTTGAGAGAATCCAAGTCGTTTGTTGTACTGCCGAACAGCGACGACAGCCTTGATGACACCGGCATCCTTATAGTCATTTTTAGTAAAGATGTCGTTCACGGTCTTTTCTGTCATGGTGTACAGCGCACTCTTGAAGATGGACGGCATACGCAATTTAAACTTCATCAAGTTTCCGACAAGCATCATCAGCTCTTGGGTGAAACCCTGAAACTGTAGCAAGTAAGGTTGCACATCTTCCAACCTTCGACAATTCTTTCGTATACTCTGATCGATTTCTTTGAAAAAAAGATCATCTGTATGATACATTTCTTTCAACATGTTTTTGCACCGTGCTTTCTCGCCCACTCCCAGTTTGTTGTTGACAGTGGGAACATGCAAAGTTATCTTAAAAGTTCTGAGGTCGGGCAGCATCTTTAAGTTATTGATACCCAATTGGGCTGCTATAGCCGATTGAAAGTAAACCCTGATGAGTGTCATGTAGTCTTCCATCCCACCAGTAGTGTCATTTCGATCTTTCTTTCCAAACAGTTTTGATAATAAATTTGCCATTATATTGTAAAATTAAATTCATTTCGTAACTAAGAGTTTTTTCCTAAATCTCTACAAAGGTATGATAAAACCATAAATATACAAAACAAAAGAAACAATTTTAGCTGTAGCACTTTCCGCTTTCAATAATTATTTATACCTTTGTACACAACTTTTGAAAAAGTTCAACAAGCATGCCACTTGAGCCCTATTGGTAACAAAAGGATCAATCTAATCATGCAAGTTGATTGTTCGAGTGATAGCCATAGCAAGTATAATTCTGTTGCGATTATCAGATTAATAACCAATTAGATTCGAAGAATGAAAGGAATCGTTTTAGCCGGTGGCTCCGGAACACGCCTTTATCCCATCACCAAAGGAATAAGCAAACAGCTCATTCCCATTTTTGACAAGCCCATGATTTATTATCCAGTATCAGTCTTGATGCTGGCAGGAATTAAAGAAATTCTCATCATTTCGACTCCCTATGACCTACCAGGGTTCAAGAGGCTTCTTGGTGATGGTCATGATCTTGGCGTGAAGTTTTCATACGTAGAGCAGCCAAGCCCTGATGGTTTGGCACAAGCGTTTATCCTAGGGGAAGACTTTATTGGTGACGACTCCGCATGCCTGGTGCTGGGTGATAATATTTTTTATGGATCGGGATTCACCGCTCTGCTGAGACAAAGCTTAAAAGACGCCGAAGAAAAAGATAAGGCAACCGTTTTCGGCTATTATGTTAACGATCCAGAGCGTTATGGTGTGGTGGAATTTGACAATCATGGGAAATGCCTGAGCATAGAAGAAAAACCAGCACATCCCAAAAGCAATTATGCTGTAGTGGGACTGTACTTCTATCCAAACTCCGTGATTGACATTGCCAAGAAAATCAAGCCAAGCGAACGAGGAGAACTGGAAATCACGACTGTCAACCAAATGTTCCTTGAACGACAGCAACTTCAAGTAAAGACTCTGCAACGTGGATTCGCATGGTTAGACACAGGAACACACGACAGTCTGTCTGAAGCAAGCACCTTTATCGAGGTAATTGAAAAAAGACAGGGATTGAAAGTGGCCTGCTTGGAAGAAATTGCTTTCAAGCAAGGATGGATTGATGCCAAACAACTCAAAAAATTGGCAGAGCCAATGTTGAAAAACAATTATGGAAAATACCTTTTAGACATCGCGAGCAGGACTATTTAACGGAATTGCTGGAAAGGAATGAACAGGAAACAAGAATTTATATTTTAGCTAAAAAAAATGGAAGAAGAGATAAAGAATCAGGAATTGGAGAACGTCGAAGGACAAGAGGAGAATTCATTCTTCAATTTACAAACAATCATACAGACACTCATCCTCAACTGGAAATGGTTTGTACTGTCTGTGATTATTTGTTTGGGAGCGGCTGCCATCTATCTGCGATACACGCCACGCATCTATCAGTCGTTCGCCAAGCTGCTAATTAAAGAGGAAGAAACTAGAAGAGGAAGAAGCTCATTGCTCTATTCATCAAACCTTGGCATGATGTCAAATTCAACGGGTATTGATAATGAAATGGAGATCTTATCTTCCCTGAACCTGGCAGAACAGACGGTGAAAGACTTGAAACTCTACGTTAAATATTCCTCTGAAGGAAGAGTGAGAGACATGGTTATCTATAAGAGTCAACCCATCAGCGTGGACCTCGATCCTGCCCATCTCGATAAGCTGCGCTCACCCATCTCTATGGTTATCCAGAGAGTAGGCAACACATATCATGTGACAGGAAGTTACAATAGCCCCGTCGAAGAAAGAGGATGGCAAACCACGAACATTGACAAGAAGATTAGCCAACTGCCATCCACAATAGTTACCAAAGTTGGTATTCTATCGTTCATGAACGAAAATGCCGGCTCCATGAAAGACGGACAATCGTTCAAGGTTTCCATTCTTCCACCCAAAAGCGTAGCAGCAGGATACAGAGGCGCTTTCTCTGTAGCACAGAACAATAAAACAACATCCATTGCTCTTCTGGGAGTCAAGGACGAAGTGCCAACTCGCGCCATCGATTATTTAAAGCAATTGGTCATCTGTTATAACCGACAGGCCAACATGGACAAGAATGAGGTAGCACGCAATACAGAAGCCTTTATCAATAGCCGTCTGGAAAAGATTAGTGAAGAATTGGGTGCTACTGAAGGACAGCTGGAAAGCTACAAGAAACGCAACAGAATGGTAGATCAAGCGATGAATGCTGGTCAAGCCATGCAAAATGCAAACGAGTACGACCAGAAGCTGGCAGAAGCCAATACACAGGTAGCCCTGCTCAACAGCGTACAAGAAAGCATGTCGCAACCCAGCAACCAATATCAGACTCTACCAGCCAACGTGGGCATCTCAGACCCTACGGTGAACGGCTTAATCAGTAAGTACAATGAAATTGCATTGGAAAGAAAGAGACTTCTTCGCAGTGCTTCCGAAACCTCACCAACGGTAACCCCCCTCACCTCTCAATTGGATGATTTGAACAACAGCATCCATCGTGCGATGACCCAAGCAAAGAAAGGACTTCAAATTCAGCGCAACAATGTTGCTTCGCAATACGGCAAGTACCAAGGACAACTCACTGCCAGTCCGGAGCAAGAGAGAATGCTTACACAGATTGGACGACAGCAAGATGTTAAATCAGGACTCTATTTGATGTTATTACAGAAGCGAGAAGAAAACTCTATCTCGCTTGCTGCAACTGCCGACAAGGGAATTATGATAGACGAACCCGCCAATGGTGGACAAGTAAGTCCCAAAAGACAACTCATCTTCCTCATCGCCTTGCTCTTGGGGCTGGGTATTCCTGCACTCATCTTATTCTTAATCAACTTCTTCCGCTATAGGATAGAAGGACACGATGATGTTGCCAGACTCACCAAACTGCCCATCTTGGGCGACGTCGCCGTTGCCAGTGATACGGCTAAGACAAAAGCCGACATCGTTGTTCATGAGAACCAGAACAACCAGATGGAAGAAATCTTCCGAAGCATGCGAACCAATCTCCAGTTCATGTTGAAAGAAAACCAGAAGGTCATCCTCTTCACGTCGAGTACCTCTGGCGAAGGCAAAACATTCAATGCTTCCAACCTGGCTGTCAGCTTCGCACTGCTTGGCAAGAAAGTGATTATCGTAGGACTTGATATTCGCAAGCCACGCTTGGCCGAACTCTTTGAAATCAACGATCATCATCATGGCATTACCATGTTGTTGACCAAGGAGCAGCCTAGTTGGGAAGAAATCCAAAGCCAAATTTTGCCATCGGGCGTGAACAACAACCTGGATCTTCTCATGTCAGGACCCATTCCTCCCAACCCTGCCGAATTAATAGCTCGCCCATCGCTCGACATCATCATCAACCACTTAAAGGAAAAGTACGATTACATTCTCATTGACACTGCTCCGGTTGGTCTCGTCACCGACACGTTGCAAATAGGACGCGTAGCAGACGCAACGGTATACATGTGCCGTGCTGATTATACGCCCAAGGAAAGCTTCGGACTCATCAACAGCTTGGCAAAAGAGAAGAAACTTCCTAACATATCCATCGTCATCAATGGTATCGACATGTCCAAGAAGAAGCATGGATATTATTATGGGTATGGCAGATACGGAAAATATGGAAGGTTTGGACGATACGGTGGAAAATATGGGAAATACGGTTCGTACGGTCACTATGGCAATTACGGTTCTTACGGCAACTATGCCAACAGCCATTATGGAGACAAGAACGACACGTCCATCAAGCGTTAACGCGCTTGGTGACGTGCCAACACCATTTTTATATTCGCCACCATTCAAATTTAACTGATTTCAAATAGATGACAATAGCTGTTGATTTTGACGGAACCATCGTAGAACATAAATACCCCGCAATAGGACAAGAGATACCTTTCGCTACCGAAACACTTAAAATGCTCATCAAGGAGCATCATCGACTCATCTTATGGAGCGTACGAGAAGGAACACTCCTGCAAGAAGCTGTAGATTGGTGCAAAGAACGCGGGGTAGAGTTTTGGACGGTCAACAAGGACTATCCAGAAGAGGAAGGTACCTCCAACAACAACCACTTCTCTAGAAAGATTAAGGCCGACCTTTTCATCGATGATCGCAACATTGGCGGATTACCTGACTGGGGACAAATATATCACATGATACACGATCATAAAACAACAAAAGACTTGATTCGTGAAGCATACTTACGAGGACAAACTGCCGAAGAGGCCAAACCCAAAAAGCGTTGGTGGAAATGGTGAATTGTGCTGCCAAACAACCTGTCTACGAATTGACCAAATAACCTTATCATTCGCTTCGGTTAGTCATTTTTTTCTACTAACTTTGCACAAATGAGTGATAAACATGAAAAGATATATTACGGGGTGCCTCATTGCACTTTGTTGCAGTACAAGCATCATGGCCAAAAGCAAAACGATTGATCTTCGCATCATCCAAACCAGTGATGTCCACGGTAGTTTCTTCCCTTACGACTTCATCAATCGCAGACCAAAGGCAGGTAGTCTTGCCCGAGTGATGACCTATGTTGATTCTCTGCGGGTAAAATATGGGAAGAATCTCATTCTATTAGACAACGGCGACATATTACAAGGACAGCCAATCTGCTATTATAGCAACTATGTCAACCCGCAAGGTCCCAACATCGCAGCATCTGTTATCAACTACATGCGGTATGACGCACAGACCATAGGTAACCATGACATTGAAACCGGGCATGCCGTTTACGACAAGTGGATTCGAGAAGTGTCGTGTCCTACACTCGGTGCCAATATCGTCAACACCCAAACTCAACATCCATACGTTCATCCATACACCATTCTTGAGCGGGATGGTGTTAAGATTGCCGTCCTTGGCATGCTCACTCCAGCCATTCCTAACTGGCTTCAAGAAAAGTTATGGAGTGGACTTCGGTTTGAAAACATGGTGCAATCGGCACGCTACTGGATGAATGTATTGCAAACAACCGAACACCCCGACATAGTCATTGGTTTGTTTCATTCGGGCAAACAAGGTGGCATTACCACCTCAACCTACGAAGAAGACGCCTCCTTGCGCGTGGCAAAAGAGGTTCCGGGCTTCGATTTGATACTCTTTGGACACGACCACACCCCTCACAGCAGCACCATTCTCAACAGCAAAGGCCAACCTGTTGTTTGTCTCAATCCTGGTTGTAACGCCATCAACGTAACCGACAGCGAAATTAGGATTACGCTGAATGAGCAGATACAAAAAGGAAAGAAAACCCATGTTGTATTACGCAAGCAGGTCAACGGATGCGTGGTAGACATTCGAAATGAGCAGATTGATCAAAAATTCATGGCGCATTTTCAAGACGAAATCAATGCCGTCAACGCCTTTGTCAAAAGGAAGATTGGCTCATTTCAACACACTATTTACAGTCGTGATTGCTATTTTGGCAGTTCTGCCTTTACTGATTTGATTCACAACTTACAGTTGACGGTCACCGGAGCCGACATCTCGTTCAACGCACCCCTTGCTTTTGATGCCCAAATCAAGGCAGGCGACGTGTTTGTAAGTGACCTTTTCAACCTCTACAAATACGAAAACAATATCTATGTGCTCAAGATGACAGGCGAAGAAATTCGCAATTACTTAGAAATGAGCTACGATTTGTGGGTCAACACCATGACCTCTCCTGACGACCACATTCTCCTCATCGACAACAAAACCAAGGATGACCAACAACGTTATGGCTTCAAAAACTTCACATTCAATTTCGACAGTGCTGCCGGCATCGATTATGAAGTTGATGTCACCAAGCCAAAAGGAAAAAAAGTTAACATCTTGAAAATGAGTGATGGTACGCCATTCAGCCTCAAGAAGACGTATAAGGTTGCCATGAACAGTTACAGAGGCAACGGCGGTGGTGAACTCTTGACACGTGGCGCGGGCATCTCCATGGCCGAATTGAAGCACCGTATTGTGTTCGAGAGTAAGCACGATCAGCGTTATTACCTCATGCAATGGATTGAAAAATGTGGAGAAATAAATCCCAAACCCAACAACAATTGGAAGTTTGTACCCGCAGCGTGGACCATACCTGCATTGAAACGAGATAAAATGCTTATCTTTGGACAACCACAAAGAGAGGAAGATGAGAAATGAATACCCTGTTTTTTATATTTTGTAAAACAGACATCGTGCTCGAAAAACAAGCAAACGGTCTATATACCATACCGCTTGCCGATGAACCACCGATACCCACTAAGCCTTGGACACACATCATGGATGTGGAAAACCTGGCAGACGGCACTCCTGTTCGGGCATTTCGAATAGATGAACCAATCACCAACAACCCACAATATGAAATGTGTGGACTGCGCGCTTCATTCTACAAGCTGCCCCACGACTTATATTTAATGGCCGGAAAGTGCCACGAGCTGCTCTATTGGGACTTCAACACCAAGTTTTGCGGCGTATGTGGTGGCCCGATGCAGATGCACACCGCCATTTCAAAACGCTGTACCCAATGCGGAAAAGAAGTGTGGCCACAGCTGGCCACAGCCGTCATCGTGCTGATACACCGCGGAGATGAAGTGCTATTGGTTCATGCAAAAAACTTCAAATCCGACTTTTATGGACTGGTGGCGGGATTCGTTGAAACTGGTGAGACGCTGGAGGAAGCTGTTCATCGCGAGGTCATAGAGGAAACGGGCATTAAAATCAAGAATGTAACCTACTTCAGTTCGCAGCCATGGCCCTACCCCTCCGGCTTGATGGTGGGCTTCAATGCCGACTATGTGAGCGGTGAGTTAAGGTTGCAGCGATCAGAATTAAGCAAGGGTGGCTGGTTCTCTAAGAATAATCTCCCCACAATTCCAGAGAAGCTTTCTATTGCCAGAATGCTCATAGATGCCTGGCTGGAGAAAGACAAAGAATAACAATACTGTAAGAATCTTCAAATCATATCTCATGAAACCATTCGCAAAACTTCTTGGTTTTGATACCAAGAGCATGAAAATGAAAACAGAATTGATTGCCGGAGCAACCACATTCTTAACAATGAGTTATATCCTCGCCGTCAATCCTGCCATTCTCTCGAGCACGGGAATGGATAAGGGTGCGCTCTTCACGGCTACAGCTTTGTCAGCTGCTATAGCCACCTTGCTGCTGGCCTTCATGGCCAAACTGCCCTTTGCACAGGCTCCCAGCATGGGACTGAACGCCTTTTTTGCCTACACGCTCTGTCAGGCTATGGGCTATTCATGGGAACAAGCCCTGGCCATCATGCTCATTGAGGGGCTCGTGTTTCTTCTCATCACCTTTTTCAATGTACGCGAATTGATTCTCGACAGCATACCCAAAAACCTACGGTACGCCATCTCTGCGGGCATTGGCATGTTCATTGCGTTTATCGGCCTTAAGAATGCGGGCATCATCGTGGCCAAAGAAGGCACGTTTGTAGGCCTGGGTGCCTTTACCCCCGAGTCGACATTGGGCATCATCGCCATTCTGCTGAGTGGTATCCTGATGGCCCGCAATGTCAAAGGGTCGCTGTTCTATGGCATCGTTGCCGCAACGCTCATTGGCATACCTATGGGCGTCACCATGATACCTGATGGCTGGCTGCCGGTTTCCGCGCCACAAGACATCTCTCCCATCTTCTGTCATTTCGATTTTAATGGGTTCTTCAACATCAAGACCCTGTTGGTGATTTTCTCGTTGCTCATTGTCAACATCTTCGATACCATCGGCACCTTGGTCGGTTTGGCAGAGAAGACGGGCATCGTACAACCCGACGGTTCCATTCCAAGAGTGAAAGAAGCTATGATGAGCGACGCCATTGGTACCACCTGTGGAGCCATGCTCGGATCCTCCACCATCACCACCTATATTGAAAGTGCATCGGGTATTGCTGAAGGTGGTAGAAGCGGTGTGACATCAGCGTTTGTGGGTATTCTCTTCCTCCTTTCCCTTTTGGTATCGCCTATCTTTCTCCTCATCCCCGGTGCTGCTACCAGTGGCGCATTGGTGTTGGTAGGTGTACTGATGCTGGATTCGGTGAAAAAGCTCGATTTGAGTGATGTAAGCGAGTCTTTCCCCGCTTTCATCACCATGATTACCATGGTACTTTGCTATTCCATTGCCGACGGTATCTGCCTTGGCATCTTGAGCTATGTGATTTTGAAGTTGTGTGTTGGCCGTTGGAAACAACTCAACATCACACTCGTAACGTTGGCCATTCTGTTCATCATTAACTTCGTTTTCAATTAATATGAAACATATCAGTTGGGGATTCATCGGATGCGGCGAGGTCACCGAATTGAAATCGGGACCTGCCTTCAATGAGGTTGAGGGATCGCATGTAGAAGCTGTGTACAGCAGGAGCAAGGAGAAAGTGCTATCGTACGCCGAGCGTCACCACATCAAGAAATGGTATACCGATGCGCAGCAGCTCATAGACGACCCCGAGGTGAACGCCATTTACATCGCTACCCCACCCTCCAGCCATGCCACCTACGCCATCATGGCCATGAAGGCGGGCAAACCTGTGTACATAGAGAAGCCTTTGGCTGCCAGTTATGAAGATTGCGCGCGCATCAACAGAGTAAGCCAGCAAACGGGAGTTCCCTGCTTTGTAGCCTATTACAGAAGATACCTACCCTATTTTCAGAAGGTGAAAAGCATCCTGGACAGTGGAACCATAGGTACGGTGACCAACGTGCAGGTGCGTTTTTCTGTTCCTCCTCGGGATCTGGACTACAGCGGCAGCCGTCATCTTCCATGGCGACTGCAACCCGACATCGCTGGCGGTGGCTACTTTTATGACCTGGCACCTCATCAACTTGACTTGCTGCAAGAATTCTTTGGCGTGATTACGCGGGCGCATGGCTATTGTGCCAACCGAGCACACCTATACTCTGCCGAGGACACCATCAGTGCTTGTTTCCTGTTTGAGAATGGTCTTCCGGGAAGCGGGTCATGGTGCTTCGTAGGTCATCAAAGTGCGAAGGAAGATAGCATTGACGTGGTCGGCGAGCAAGGCTCACTGTCGTTCTCGGTTTACAACTATCATCCCATTCAGTTAATCACCTCTGACGGCATTCGAAACATCACGGTTCCAAACCCGTCGTACGTTCAGTTACCCATCATCAAAGCGGTTACCGAAGACCTGCAAGGTATTGGTGTCTGCACCTGCACAAGCGTCAGTGCCACGCCAGTAAATTGGGTAATGGACAGAATATTGGGTAAATTTTAACTGCATACCTATTTTGATGCTACACTACAAACGATACACACTACTGTTGTTGGTCGTATTTTCGACCCACATGCTGGCTGATACCAGCCCTGAGAGAAAAGGTTTCTTCAAGAAACTAACCCAGGGGGCGGTCAGGTTCGTAGAGAGTTTCTCGGAAGTAGACACCAATTATGTCGAGCCACAGCATTACTACTACACCGTGATGCTGCAAAACACCAACACCTATGAGGGCTATCGCTTGCGCAACCACAAAGGACAATCTGTCACTTTGGCACCTCAACCGAGCATCAAGATAGGCCCTTTTGTTGGCTATAGGTGGTTTTTTCTGGGCTATACCTTCGACCTCAAACACTACGACAAGAATAAGGATCGCCAAGAAATAGACCTGAGCCTCTATTCTTCGCGCCTCACCGTAGATTTGTTTTATCGTAAAACGGGCAACTTATATAGTATCAGAAGCCTGTATATTGATGATAAAATCGACACCAAACCTCTTGAGAAACAACCGTTTAATGGCTTCAAGTCGAGCATCAAGGGCTTCAATCTCTATTACATTTTCAATCACCGCAAGTTCTCTTATCCAGCAGCTTTCAGCCAATCCACGGTACAACGAAGAAGTTATGGCTCGCCTATGGTGGGCATTGGCTATACCAAGCACAAGATGAGCATCGACATGTCTGAACTCAACCATCTGGTCAAATCGGTGTTAAAACCAGGGGAAGAGGGAAAAACGAAAGAAGACACACGTCTGACATTTGGAAATTATCACTATTCCGACGTTTCGGTTTCAGGCGGATATGCTTACAACTGGGTGTTTGCTCACAACTGGCTGTTCGCCTCTTCCCTATGCCTGGGACTGGCGTACAAGCACAGCGTGGGTGACGTTTTGAAAGAACAAACGACCACCCATGATTACAATCTGAAGAATTTCAACGTCGATGCAGTAGGCCGGCTTGGCGTTGTGTGGAACAATACGCGCTATTATGTAGGCACAAGTACTATATTCCACGTATACAACTATCAGAAAGGTCAGTTTTCTACAAGTACCATTTTCGGTAACTTCAACATCTATGTAGGATTCAATTTTGGAAAAATAAAACAAAAATAATTTTATATATGCGACTGCTATTCTTACTATTATCTACCTTCAGCCTACAGGTCTTCGGGCAAACCCTGCAATATGAAAAAGCTGACAGTGTCAAGGTTGAACAACTTCTCGCTTCTGCCCGTCAGCAAGACAAAGGCACAAACATGGTGATATTTTTTGCTCGTCAGCTGATTGAAACGCCTTATATCGCCAAGACCTTGGAAAACAACGACCGGGAAAACCTGGTTATCAACTTGCGCGAACTTGACTGTACAACGTATGTGGAAAATGTTTTGGCACTTTTCTTATGCCACAAGAACCATCAAAAGCGTTTTCAAGACTTTTGTCAATTTCTGCGACTCGTCAGATATCGCAATGGAAAAGTAGCTTATCCCAACCGTCTTCACTACTTCTCATCCTGGATAGAAGACAACGTGCGCATGGGCTACATCCAGCATGTTGAAGAGCTTGACCCGCCTTTCTCGGCTACACAGGTGCTTGACCTGCATTACATGACAACCCATCCGCAATATTATCCGATGATGAAGGGCAAGCCGGAGGTCATCGCAGCCATTCGAGAAATGGAGATTGAGCTAAGTGGCAACGAATATCTGTACATTCCCAAGGACAGCATTCGCAATACGCCCCTCCTCAAGCAATGCATCAAAGACGGTGACATCCTGGCTATGCTCACCAGCCGAAAAGGGCTAGATACCAGTCACGTCGGCGTCGCCATCTGGCACGACGATGGCCTGCATCTGCTCAATGCCTCCTCCATTCACGGGAAAGTGGTGGAAGAACCGATGACGCTCAAGACGTACATGAGTAGGCAACGCTCACAAATTGGCATCAGGGCGGTCAGGTGTGCCGGGCTGTAAGCACAAGGGTTGCCGGCCAATTGAACAGCTCTTTTATTCAACCTCAAAACGCTGTTATTTACAGGTTTTTACCATTGCCGTGCAATCTCATTGAGTTTGGCAGTCAAAGTGATAGAGTTTGGTTGTCAAACTCAATGACATTGGCTGCCAAAGTCATGGAGATTGGTTTTTGAAAGAAAAACAATGGAATCAATCAAGCTACAGAGTGATGACAAAATAAAAAGAACCCATAAAATAGAGTGTATTCACAGCTATTTTTCGTAACTTTGTCAACCCAACGAGAATAAATTATCATTAACAAATAAAAGATTCGAAAATGAAAATTGATCAATTCATTTTTGCTGGAAAGAAAGCAATTGTACGCGTAGACTTCAATGTTCCATTGGATGAAAATGGAAAGGTAACCGACGACACTCGCATTCGTGGTGCTCTGCCTACGCTGAAGAAAATTCTTGCTGACGGCGGTGCTGTCATCATGATGAGTCACATGGGCAAGCCCAAAGGCAAAGTGAAGGCTGAATTGTCACTCAAGCAAATCGTTAAGAACGTTTCAGACGCTTTGGGCGTTGACGTGAAATTTGCGAAAGACTGTGCCCATGCCGAGAAAGAAGCAGCTGACTTGAAGATGGGTGAAGCCTTGTTGTTAGAGAATCTTCGCTTCTATGCCGAAGAAGAAGGCAAGCCCGTAGGTGTTGAAAAAGGCACACCTGAATACGACGAGGCAAAGAAAGCTATGAAGACCAGTCAGGCAGACTTTGCCAAGAAATTGGCTTCGTACGCAGACGTATATGTAAACGATGCCTTTGGTACCGCTCACCGCAAGCACGCTTCTACAGCTGTAATCGCCGATTACTTTGACGCCGACAGCAAGATGTTAGGCTTCCTGATGGAGAAAGAGGTGACTGCCATTGACAACGTGTTGAAGAACGCACAGCATCCTTTCACGGCCATCATCGGTGGCAGCAAGGTAAGTTCTAAGTTGGGTGTTATCAAGAACTTGCTTGACAAGGTAGACAACTTGATTATCGGCGGTGGCATGGGTTATACCTTTGTCAAAGCACAAGGTGGCAAGATTGGTAAGTCGCTGCACGAAGATGATTTGATGCCAGAAGCTCTCAATGTGATGAAAGCCGCCAAAGAAAAGGGCGTCAACCTGTCATTGTCAGTAGCAACCGTTTGCGGAAAGGAATTCTCAAACGATACCGAACGCAAGGTGTTCCCCATCAATGAAATTCCAGACGAATGGGAAGGCATGGATGCATCGGAAGAGAGTTTGGAGAACTGGAAGAAGATTATTCTCGATTCTAAGACTATCTTGTGGAACGGTCCTGTTGGTGTGTTCGAGTTGGAGAACTTCGCACACGGTACTGGTGAAATTGCCAAATACGTAGCTCAAGCCACGCAAGAGAATGGTGCATTCTCTCTGGTTGGCGGTGGCGACTCAGTGGCAGCTGTCAACAAGTTTGGCTTGGCCGACAAGGTTTCTTACGTGTCTACTGGTGGTGGCGCGATGCTTGAAGCTATTGAGGGAAAAACTCTTCCCGGCGTAGCTGCCATTAAAGGCTGAAAACAGCATGCAAGGGATATTTCCTTGCAGGCTTAAATAAAATTGGGTAGGAGGTAAATGTTATTCATAAAAGGCATTTACCTCCTACTTTTCACATTTACCAACCTCCCCATCACCGTACGTGCCGTTTGGCATACGGCGGTTTCGTGCTTTTACACCACACGGTGTGTGGCAAGTTGTTTTCAGCCATTCCTTCGAGATACGTTTCAGTTGTTACCGTTTAATTGACAGGTCTGCCCTTCGTGGAGCGTTATCGACTACTCCACTACTATGGCATTTGCTGACTTCTCACGACAAGCATTACTCCGCTTCTTTCGTAAAAGCAACTATTTGATGCGTCTGTGATACCTCCTCGGATATGAACAATATCTTTCCACCTTATACCAACTTTATTTTTTCGCTAAGCTCAAGGGAACTCCGCCAACCATTCCGAATAGCTATAGGACTTTGATTTGTCATGCAATCTTATCCACGGTCATATCCTTGTATGAAGTTTCTGTTCGTTAGGTCAGATGTTTGCCGCCAGCTTCCTTCAGATTTCATCTCACGATGAACACCCTTGCTCTTGGCTATGTAATTCCCGCTATTAGGGCTTACTCGGGACTTGCACCCGTTAGATAATGCTCATGCCGAGCGTACATAGCAAAAGGCAGAGAATCTATCCCTGCCTTTATACCTAATTATTTAGAACAAAATTGATTATTAAGTAGTTATTTTGACAACTCCCGATTTGGAGCATTACCAAAAATCGTGTGTTATTTGTTTTCATATATGATTTCTTTTGTTTCATAGTGTCGTCTAAATATTTTTTCTAATTTTACTATTCGATTATTTTTATCATAAGTAAATACACATGTATATGAAATAATGACGTCAGACATATTGGGCTTGTAAGTATAACTATATTGGGTAATAAGACTATCCTTGACTATAATGTTAATACTAAATACATAGTCAACACTGGCATCAAGATACGTGTAATACTTATTGATATCTTGTATAGAAATCTTTTTTCGCTCCCCTATAGGCTTTGTAAACGATAAGATTTCGCTTGGGTCATAACTTGACAAAATATCAGCAATAATACACGCATCTTTATATATGACCTCGGGATATTTTAGAATTATTCCATAATCAATCAGGCTATTAGATTGATATAAAAATATCTTTTGACATTTGATTTCATCTGCGGACAATTTAACCAATCTACCTCGTTTATTATACACCCCGATTTTTTTTCGTTTAGAAATAAACTTCTCTCGACCTTACAACCATTGCTTAAAATTTTTACAACAGTTTGTGATTTCAATTCTAAACTATTTAGAATTGAAATCACAGAAAGTATCAATATAGCACAAAATCTCATTACTAATCTTTTATTTTGGCGACCTCAGTTTTGAGCATTACACTTGAGACCTAAAAAGAGCTATTCCACATTTATAATCATTGATTTTACAGAGATCCATCCAATCTGCTTCAGATTCATGCAACGAATGGAATGTAAGTACACATGACTCTCTTTGTATGGTTAATATAATCTCATATCCACATTTCATTTCTTTAAGTATATTCTCCAATCTATCTGCAAAAATAAAAGCATTTGATACAATATCCTTACGACAAAAATCCTCAATGTGAACATTATTGAGAAAACATTCATACGCCGTCATATCATCAAACAAATCTACTGTTATATGTGGATTGCTAACATAAAATCGTCTAAAAAAAAGACATTGACTCTTTGCAACAATTCCTTCTTTTAGAAGAATCTCAAGCCCTTTGGACAGCCTATTTGAAATAGGCTGTCCTTTTAAAATGGGCATCATCTTTTTATTTAATATTATCATTCTCCAAGGTGTTTTTGTCCTTGTTGGATTGTAACTGCTGATTGTACTTATCCTTGCAGTTAGTGGTCACACCATCAGCTTCATTGCCTGCATACGGTATTCGTCTTGGGTCTGTCTACTGTACTTACCGATATAGGTTGCATTTGGGGGCTTATTTCTAATTCAATCATAACTTTTTATTGTTTATGGTTATCAACTATTTAACGTCATTCATTCTAATTTATTGCTTTCGCCCTTTTATGCTCATACTATTCCTTTCACTTTTAGCGAGTTCCATTGAATTGCAGTGCGGACATTGAAACTCAACTCCCAATCCGGAGCATGAAATTTCTAAAATTTCTCATTGGTCATCGTTTTCTTGCAAAGATAGCAAAAGGCAGAGAATTTATCCCTGCCTTTATGCCTAATCTTTAAAAATCCATTGATAATAAGATGATTATTTTGACAATTTCCGATTTGGAGCATTACCGCATTATCCGTTTAGTTGTTATCATATTATATACTTTAACACCCCCACCTCGCATATATAGACAAGTAATCCTAAACCTATATATAAGAATTTCTCATAAGGCATATCAACAACTATTAACCAACTATATATATATACTAATAGAAATACTATGCTAAATATGACATACAGAATCTTATTTACTTTACCATATCCATAGGTCAAAAAAGTCATGATAAAACCTACTATATATAACATATCATTATAAAGATATAGGATGCCTGAAGCTATATCATGCTTGCCTCGAAATAGTATATGGAATATGTTTGAGATAACAATGTATGAAAATAATCCTACACTAATTGAAATTATTTTTTTTACAATCATATTCTTTTATTTTCTATTTCCTTTTTTTTATTGTATATACTCGCATATTGTTAGGTGAATAATCATTCACACCAATTTCATATTGCCCATTAGGCATACGAATTGGTTTTAGTGAATACCTATTTTTCGCCCAATCTACAGAGCGTTTTATAATAGCATTATCATAACTATTATTAATTTTTCCAATACTTAGCACCTTCTTTTGGCTTAAACATTGTCCTAAGATTTCCTTGAGAATCCATAACACCAAAAGCATTAATTTTAGGATCATATATATTTATGCCCTTAGGAAAGATATCGAGAACGGAACATTCTTATCCTAACTCAGGTTAGTAGGTGTAGGTTAAAACATACCTATCGTTGAGATGATAATAAACGGGAACCGTCTGGTTGGCCTTCAAATTGTCGACGTTGACACACCCTTCACTGGCCACTTGGAATGGATGCAGACGCATGTCCGCATATTGCAACTGATGAGCGGAGAAGTATTTAAACACCGTTTCCTTGGCGCTCCAATGGATGAGCCGGCTCTCTGTGGTGCCGGCCACTTCATCTTCACGAATAAACCGCTTGGCAATGCGATCTACTCGGTTGCTGTAATACTCGACATCGACGGCCACTTCTTTCGTTCTGCTCAAAATGACGGCTACATAACCCGCTGTATCACTGATACTAATATGAAAATCATGCAGTAAAGGTTTGCCATGTGAATCATGATTGATGATGACTTGACGGTTGCCATTCATAGCATATAACAAAGCGTAGACCGCCATTTTTTGGCGCTTGAGTTCTAAATGACGATAACTGGAAACAACTTGTTCAAGGTGTGGATAGGCAGACAGAAACTCTTCTATGGACTCATCAATCTTCCATAGACCAAGTTTCACATCCTTTGTCAACTGGCTAATACTGAGGACGGGCATTGCTATTCGTTTACTTCGTTCTCATCCGTAGCAATGGGATGGACTACCAATTTCACCTGACTGATACGCCTCTCCTCGATTCCCACAATCTCAAAAGTATAGTTCTTATAGCTGATCTTCTCGTGAAGATGGAGAAAATCGCCCTTCATCTCTAACAGCAATCCAGCCAAAGAGTCGGCATCACCCTGCACATCACTGAACTCATCATCATGGATGTCTAAGATTTTGAAGAAATCGGACAATGGGGTCTTGCCTTCAAACAGGTATGTATTTTCGTTTAATTTAGAAAAGGTACGCTCTTCCTCATCATACTCATCATTAATTTCTCCGACAATTTCTTCCAGAATGTCTTCCAAGGTAATCAATCCACATGTTCCCCCAAACTCATCAACAACGATGGCAATGTGCACTTTATTCTCCTGAAACTCAGTCATCAAGTCATCAATCTTCTTCGTGCCAGGTACAAAGTAGGCTGGTCTGATGAGGCTCTGCCAACGAAAAGCGGCAGGCTTGTTGAGATGAGGGAGCAAATCCTTGATGTACAAGACACCGCGAATATTGTCATCATTGTCCTGATACACGGGAATACGACTATAATTGTTTTTGATGATGCACTGCATGACTTCATTAAAATTAGAATGAATGTCTATGTCAACTATATCTTTTCGCGGCGTCATCACTTCTTTTGCCGTCTCATCCCCAAAACGGATAATGCCCTGCAGCATGCTCTGTTCGTCTTTAATGTCTTCCTTGTCTGTCAATTCCAATGCCTGTTCCAAATCATCAACGCTGAGGACATGGTTTTGTTTCTGTATGACCCGCTCGGCTATCACCCCACTTCGCAGCAAGATATTCTCGATAGGCCAAAACAATTTTCGGAAGAACAAGATGCCATTGACAGTATTTCTGCAGAACTTCAAGGGGTTTTGACGACTGTAAACCTTGGGCATGATTTCACCAAACAGCAATAACAAGAACGTCAACAACACCGTGATGGTGAGAAATTGCAGCCAATATGCCTTTGGTCCAAAATGAAATAGCGAACCAAACACATAGTTGCACAGCATGATGATGGTGACATTAACAAAGTTATTGGTAATCAAAATGGTAGCCAGCGTGCGTTGACTGTCATCACGCAGCATTTGAATCTTGCGGTCACGGACGTTTCTTTCACCGTCTAATGCAGCTAAATCGGTAGGAGAAAGACTGAAAAAAGCTATTTCGGAACCACTTGCGAAGCCAGAGGCCAGCAATAAAAGAGCCGCCAGAACGGCTGCAAAGATGACGCCTACTGTTGGAGACTGAAAGGTGACATCTGATAAAGAAGAGCTAATAGAGGAGATATCCAATTTCAAAAGGGTAGTTTAGTTGTATCATTTGTCGGAGTGGTCGTCTCTGAGGAACCACTCTTCTCTGTTTTATCGTCCGTTTCTGACGAGGCGCCACGCTTAGGGGAAAGCAGTTCCATGTTATCAGCCAGCACCTCAGTGACATATCGTTTGATACCACGTTGGTCATCGTATGTCCGATATCTGAGACGCCCTTCTACATACAGTTTGTCACCTTTATGGACGTATTTTTCGACAACCTTGGCCAAACCGCGATAAAACACAATGTTATGCCAATCAGTATGATCTGGAACCCGAGTCCCGTTTTGCAACGTATAGCCGCGCTCTGTCGTTGCAAGCGTTAGCTGAGCAACCGCTTGATCGGCCTCAAAATACCTTACTTCTGGATCTTTGCCAACATTACCGATGAGCATTACTTTATTCATGACGATGTACTATATGATTAAGAATGAACTATTTCCACATACCTAAATACTTGAAACGGAAGTTTTTGCCTTTTGCAGAAGGAAATTGGGAGCGACTGTCCACACGATCTTTAAGATAGTCGACAATACGATTGTAACAATCTTGTCCGGAATTGGCCTTGCATTGAGCGATGAATTGCGTATCCTTGTACTCATGCTTGCCTGTGGAAGGAATCAAAACCACTCTCTTGAAATCTAGAGAGCCCTCATACCAGCCTTCATGAATTTCGGTTAAATGCGTCATAGCTGTGGCCGCAATATCCCGCTTGTCAATGGGGCCTGCTGAATGATTGGATGGGTGTAACGCTTTTTTTTGCTTGAAATCGAGCATCGTTTCTGCCGTGGTCTTGATAATGATGAAATATACTCGGGGGCGTACCTTATAACGTTTTGGATAGAAGACGTCGCTTGCAACATAATCGCGGATGTCTGATTCCAAATCCATGTCTACCACTATCTCGGGTATAGAACGCAAAAACTCTAAAGCTTCTTCAACATTATAAACTAATGTCTCACGATCAAAGTATCTTAAATATAAATTCATGAATGAGTATGTTTCTCTGAAAAAAAAGAGCGGCAAACGAGACTTGAACTCGCGACCCCAACCTTGGCAAGGTTGTGCTCTACCAACTGAGCTATTGCCGCATCAATATAATAACAACAAAATGTGAAGAGGAGGAGACTCGAACTCCCACGAAGCAATTTTCACTACCCCCTCAAAGTAGCGCGTCTACCAATTCCGCCACCTCTCCAACATTTGTTACCTTTCTGAATAAAAGTGCCCAGAACAGGGATCGAACCTGCACGTTGTTAAACACACGCACCTGAAACGTGCGCGTCTACCAATTCCGCCACCTGGGCAAGTTGGGTAAAATTACCCTATTGGTTTTATTCAGAACGAGAGCGGCAAACGAGACTTGAACTCGCGACCCCAACCTTGGCAAGGTTGTGCTCTACCAACTGAGCTATTGCCGCATCAACCCTTTTGCAAGGGACATTTCTCCAAATGCTGTGCAAAGGTAATGCTTTTTTCTGACTGTACAAATAAAATCATCATTTTTTTCTGAACGGATTGCTATTTATCTAATCCATCATAGCTGCGTAATCGTCGAAAGTATACTCGCGCAACACCTCCAATTCGCCATCCTGACGCAAGATTCCAATCGCCGGATGACCTACTCCATTGAACATGTTGGTCTTGACCGTGGTGTAATGCATCATATCTTCAAAAATGATGTTTTCACCAACCTGCAGCTCATGGTCAAAGCGCCAAGAGCCCATGTAGTCGCCACTGAGGCACGAGTTTCCACCTAATCTATATATATGTTCTTTGGTTGGCAGGTGGCTTTCCTCCTCAATGATATCGGCAAACCACACCGTTGGCATGTATGGCATTTCCAAACAGTCGGGCATGTGACACGTAAAACTCACGTTGAGGATAGCCGTTCGGATGTCATGGTCTTCTACTACATCGACAACCTGCGACACCAGCGGTCCCGTTTGCCACGCAAAGGCGCTGCCTGGTTCTAGAATTACTTTCAGATGTGGGTATCTTTTCTTAAAATCAAGAAGGGTTTGTACCAACAAATCGATATCATAATCCTTGCGCGTCATCAAGTGTCCACCGCCGAAATTAATCCACTTAATTTGCGAAAACCATGGAGAAAACTTCTCTTCAATATGAATAAGCGTTCGTTTAAACACATCAGCACCACTCTCACAATGACAATGACAATGAAATCCAGTGACCACTGAAGGCAACTCGCAAGGTAGTTTATTAGCCGTTACGCCAAATCTTGTTCCCGGCGCACATGGGTTATACAAGTCTGTACCCACCTCAGAATATTCTGGATTGATACGCAGGCCCACGTCAACGGATGAATTTACACTTTTGACAGTTTGCCCGAAACGTTCCAATTGTGATAGGGAATTAAACGTGAGATGGCTTGACAGACGGGCTATCTCTTCAATCTCGTCTTCCACATAGGCAGGAGAATAAGTATGAGTAGGAGCGCCAAATTTGTGAAAACCCAACAAGGCTTCATTCAGTGAGCTGGCTGTTGTACTGTGAATATACTCGCGAAAGACCGGAAAAGTTTTCCACAAGGCATAGGCCTTAAACGCCAAAATAATCTCCACCCCGGCTCTATCGGCTACGCTGCTAATCAATTGAAGATTTCGTCTCAGTTTTGTTTCTTCAAGTATATAGATGGGGTTCCTTATGTTCTCAAATGTTCTCGCGTCAACTTTCATGTCTCCTAGATATGTATTTCTGGGCAAAGGTAACTTTTTATTTCTTATAAAATTGCTAATTTGATATTATTTTCATACATTTGCAACATCAAATCAAAATAGTGATGAAGCTCGTAATCATGACTAAATCCACATTTTTTGTGGAAGAAGACAAAATACTTACTGCCCTTTTTGATGAAGGAATGGACAACTTGCATTTACACAAGCCTGGTTCGTCACCCCTTTATTCAGAGCGTTTACTGTCACTGCTACCCGAAAAGTACCACAAGAGAATTACGGTTCACGAGCACTATTATCTGAAGAACGAATACAACTTATCAGGAATTCATCTGGACCAATTAACCGATCAGCCGCCCGCAGGCTATCGGGGACGGATTACTCGCAATTGCTCAGATTTGAGTTTGCTGAAGGAAACGAAGAAAAAAGCCGATGATACCTTTTTGACATACATCTTCGACAGCATTGAGGAAGAAAATCATAAAGCCAACTTCAACATGCAACAAATTGAAGAAGCTGCCAAGAAGGGACTGATAGACCGACATGTATATGCCGCGGGAGGCATGAATATAGATAATGTGAAACTTGCCAAAGATTATGGCTTTGGCGGAGTGGTGATAAGAGGTGACCTATGGAGCAGGTTTGACATCCACAACGAAACGGACTTCAAAGATTTGATGGCACACTTTGAAAAACTACGAAAGGTTGTCGGATAGGAACAAGAATCCTTACAACTGAAGAATATTCTATAACAGTATAAATCATAAATGCTAATTAGTAATGAGTGACAAAGACTCTTTTTTAATCTTCTCAGGTACAAAATCGAGATACCTTGCAGAGAAGATCTGCGCAAGTTTGAATTGCCCATTGGGAAAGTTGGTCATGACTAAATTCTCTGATGGTGAATTTGCAGTATCCTACGAACAATCCATTCGTGGACAGAATGTTTTCCTCGTTCAAAGTACATTCCCCAACTCTGATAACCTGATGGAACTTTTGCTGATGATCGACGCTGCAAAACGTGCGTCGGCAAGACACATCATTGCTGTGATTCCTTATTTCGGATGGGCTAGACAGGATCGCAAAGACAAACCAAGAGTCAGCATCGGTGCCAAACTTGTCGCCGACTTGTTGAGTTGCGCAGGCATTGACCGCCTCATTACAATGGATCTCCACGCCGATCAAATTCAAGGATTTTTCAACGTTCCAGTGGATCATCTGTATGCATCTGGCGTAATGCTCCCCTATCTGCAGAGTCTGAAGTTAGATCAACTGGTCATCGCCTCTCCAGACGTTGGTGGCTCCAAACGTGCCAATACTTATGCAAAATACCTTGGCTGCCCACTCGTTTTGTGCAATAAGACCCGCGCTCGCGCCAATGAAGTGGAAAGCATGCAAATCATTGGCGATGTGAAAGGTAAGAATGTTGTCTTGATTGATGATATGATAGACACCGCAGGCACCATCACTGTGGCAGCCGATGTCATGAAGAATGCCGGTGCCATCAGCGTGAGAGCATTGGCGTCACACGCAGTCATGAGTGGTCCAGCTACAGAAAGAGTGCAAGCTTCATCCATTGAAGAGATTGTCTTTACAGACTCCATTCCATACACTCAAAGATGTTCCAAGATTAAACAAATTTCTGTTGCAGACATGTTTGCAGAAACCATCCGACGTGTAATCAGCAATGAAAGTATCTCATCACAATATTTAATTTAAACCCCAACTACTATGAGGAAGTCAACCACACTTATTGCAATCGCCCTGATGAGTACCCTTGTACTCACAGGATGCCAATCAAAAAAGAAGGACAAACAGCCGGAAGCCCAGCAAGAAACCGTGCAAGACAATACGATTCCGGATATCAAGATGAACGACATCGATGGAAGCCAAACTTCGATTAAAGCCGAAGTGGCCAAAAACAAGATTACCATCCTAGACTTTTGGGCCAGTTGGTGTGGCCCCTGCGTCCAGGAAGCACCAAGTGTGGTGGCACTCTACAACGACTATCATGCTAAAGGATTGGGCATCATTGGCCTTTCTCTCGATAAGGACGAGGTTTCGTGGAAACAAGCTGTAGACAAACTGGACATGAAGTGGACACACATTTCAGACCTCCAGGGATGGAATAACGCTGCCGCCCAACTATTTAATGTCAACTCCATACCACATACGGTTGTTGTTGATGAGCAAGGTACCATTCTCGCTCAAGGACTCAGAGGTGATGGCCTGCGCCAATTTATTGCAGAAAAGCTGGATTAACCTCTCTATATTGCAATGATAACACCTATGCAGGAGGAAGTCTATACGCTTCCTCCTGTTTCTGTTCTCTTCACTATGAAACATCTTTATCGAATAACCACTCAAACAAGAAACCACAAGCCTTATGGAAATCTATCCATAGAGCCTGTGGCTTTTATCAAGTGAAAAGACAAATGACCTGCATTCATCTTTTCCAAATATCAAAATATATTAGTTCTTAAAGAAGTCTTTCACTGCTTCGTTTGGAACCATTTGCTCATCAAAAACGTAAGCACCCGTCTTTGGGCTCTTTACCATTTTGATTACCTTTGTATATGCTCGACCATCCATCTTACCTTCATGGAGGGTAGCTACCGCTTTCTTTGCCATTATTAAATCTCCTTATTACTTAATTTCCTTATGAAGAGTCATCTTCTTCAAAATAGGATTGTACTTCTTTAACTCAAGACGCTCAGGAGAATTCTTACGATTCTTCGTCGTTATATAACGACTTGTTCCTGGCTGTCCACTATCCTTCATCTCGGTGCATTCCAAGATTACCTGTACTCTATTACCTTTTGCTTTCTTTGGCATAATGACTATTCTCCTACTACTTTAATGTCTTTCCAATCGCAATAGCCATTAGAAACGGCTTTCTTCAACGCTGCGTCAAGACCGACTTTATTAATGAGACGAAGACCAGCCGCACTGATCTTAAGGCTAATCCAGCAACCTTCTTCTACATAATAGAACTTCTTGCTGAATAGGTTTACATCAAAGCTGCGCTTTGTACGATGCTTTGAGTGAGACACATTGTTACCAATCTGTGCCTTCTTTCCTGTGATTTGACAAATCTTAGACATTGCTATCTTAAATTATTGTTATCGTTTTGATACTTATTCCAAACAGGGTGCAAAATTACAAATTTTTATCGAAAACCCAAAAGAAAACTTGAAAGAATCCTTTTTATTAAGTTTTTTTTGATGTTTTCATCGTGTAACAATACTATTTTGCATTACTTTTCCACTTGATTGGCAGACTGGCGTTCGGGTGCGTTTGCCTGAAGATATTCTAAGAAAAGACGCAGTGCTTTGTTGGTTGCGATGTTCAAATTAAGATCTCTACCTTGGTCTTCCGTCAGCTGAAAGGTTCTGATGTCATCTTTCGCTCCATAACCTATCCAAATGGTTCCAACGGGTACCTCTGGTGTTCCACCGCCTGGCCCGGCTACACCAGTGATGGAAATCACATAGTCGCAATCCAATGTTTCACAGAGCCCTACTGCCATTTGCCTTGCCACCTCTTCACAGACGGCCGTTTGCGCTTCAATCACCTCATGATCAACACCCAGCAACTTCTCTTTCACATCATTGCTATAAGCGATGATACCGCCTTTAAAGTAATTGGAAGCGCCCGGAACGGCGATGATGACTTCCGCAATGCGACCGCCCGTACAGCTTTCTGCCGTCCCAAGCGTTTTCTTCGTATCGTACAACATCTGTTGTATCTCACGACTGATAACTTTATTTCCAAAGTCCATTTATATAACTGTTACCTTCTATTTTATCCTATTTGTCAGGCCTAAGCACGATGTGTCGGCCTAATTACTTAAACGTTACTTTACTGAATGCTGGTTTATCGATGCTACAAAAATCTTTGTCAAGATATTTATAATAGCCTGTGATACCAATCATAGCTGCGTTGTCTGTAGTATAACTGAATTTAGGAATATAGACAGTCCATCCATATTTCTCTGCATGTTCACGGAAAGCGTTGCGCAATCCGTTGTTGGCCGACACTCCACCGGCAACGGCAACATGGTTGATGCCTGTTTCTTTCACGGCCATTCTCAGCTTGTTCATGAGGATATCCACGATGGTGAACTCAAGACTTGCTGCGATGTCATTCTTATGGTTCTCTATGAAATCTGGTTCTTCGGCCACCCATTTGCGTAAGTTATACAAGAATGAGGTCTTCAAACCCGAAAAACTATAATCCATACCAGCGACGTGTGGCTCTGCAAATTTGTAAGCATGCGGATTTCCCTGCCGTGCCAATTTATCGATGATGGGTCCTCCAGGATATCCAAGTCCCATCACCTTTGAGCATTTGTCTATCGCCTCACCAGCGGCATCGTCAATGGTCTGTCCCAGCACCTGCATGTCGTTGTAGGCATTGACCTTCACAATTTGCGAATTACCCCCCGACACCAACAAGCAAAGGAATGGCAACGGAGGCAATTGATGGTCGTCACCGTCCTCTTTGATGAAATGTGCCATGACATGACCTTGCAGATGATTGACATCTATCAATGGGATTCCCAGCGATCGAGCGAAGCCTTTGGCAAAGCTCACCCCTACGAGCAGAGATCCCATCAGACCTGGCCCGCGCGTAAAGGCTACCGCACTTAATTGTTCTTTGGTGATGCCTGCGCGCTTCAACGCCTGATCCACAACAGGCACTACGTTTTGTTGATGAGCGCGTGATGCCAGTTCCGGCACCACCCCACCATAGGCTTCATGTACGGCTTGCGAAGCCGTTACATTGCTCAACAACACATCATTGCGCAGAACAGCTGCTGACGTGTCATCGCAACTGCTCTCTATACCTAATATATATATGTCTTCCTTCATGATTTCTTTCTTTCCTTCAGCGGGGCGCAGTCAGCGACTTCTTCTCGTCATTACAGCACCATCAAAGCTATTTAACTCCACCATCAAAGCTATTTAGTGTGTCAAAATCTCAACGCCGTGTTCGGTCATCACAAAAGTATGCTCCCACTGTGCACTGGGCAGCTCGTCACCGGTAACGATTTCCCAGCCGTATGGATCTTCTGCATCGATGAAAACTTTCCAGGTACCCATGTTAATCATCGGTTCTATGGTAAACACCATACCCGGTACCAGCAACATGCCAGTGCCTTTGTGACCGAAGTGCATGACATCAGGTTCCTCATGAAATTTTATTCCAACGCCGTGTCCACATAAGTCTCTTACAACTCCATAATGGTATTTTTCGGCATGTTTCTGAATAGCGTGGCCAATATCGCCCACAAAGCTATAGGGCTTGGCTGCTTCCGCACCAATCTCCAGGCATTCTTTCGCAACGCGTACCAGCTGCTCTTTCTCCGGAGTTGTCTTACCGATGATAAACATGCGCGAAGCATCTGCAAAATAGCCATCCACGATGGTCGTCATGTCCACATTGATAATATCACCGTTTTTCAGCACATCTTCTTTCTTAGGGATGCCATGACACACCACTTCATTGATACTGGTACAAACACTTTTAGGGAAGCCTTCGTAATTGAGGCAAGCCGGAATGGCATGGTGTTCTTCGCAATATTTCATGCAGATATCATCAATTTCCTGCGTATTCATCCCCTCATGAATCTGTTTGGCCACTTCGTCCAGCACACCCGTGTTCACCACGCCTGACTTTCTGATACCTTCTATTTGCTCCGGAGTTTTGATTAATTCGCGGGTGGGAACCAGTTTACCCTTGTTTTCCCAATACATCACCTGTTTGTCAAGATCAGTTAAGGGCTGCCCTGACAAGGCATGCCATCTTTTCTTCTTCTTAAAGTTCATCTGCATACTTAAATTTACCAAGTGTACAAAAGTACACCAAATTACAGACACCACAAAATTTATTCAACCTTTTTAAGTTTGCAAACAACACGGTAGAGCCTAACGTAGAGGCAACCAACAAATTTTGCACTTCGATTTTGAATTTGCAATTTACAGTATTAAAGTTACTATAAATTAGCTAGATTACCAACTTTTAAAAGTATCTTTTTTATTCCGAACTCAGGTTTGTAGACTCATAGATATTGGCAGGAACCTGGACTTCAAATATGACACCACTTTCGCCATTTATAGTAGGGATAGCCTTCAAGGTAATCTTTTTCTTAGGCAAACCTTTCATCATTGTCTCATTAATGTAAATATCGACATTCTTTGTCATTAAGAATAAATCTGTTATTTGGTTCTTTTTTACATCTAGTAATGCCACGTACCATTCTCGGTTTTTTGTATCCCTCAACAAGATATGAGCATCCTGCATATCATCAGTTACATCATAACTGTTAACAACAGGATGAATCCATGTCTCGTCCTGTTCACCCACACCTTCATTTGCATAGTCCCATAACCAAATTGGATATCGCAAAAAATCTTCAAGGCTTGTATCTTCTATTGGCTTAGAAGACCCGTATTGTAGTTCAAGCTTTTTCTTCCTATTGAAAAATATTCCCATAATATATTCCTTTTAAGTTAGCTTTCATCATCTTTTGTTTGGTTTCAAGCCCTATGATTATTTTATATAATTTGTAATAGAATGAGCCGTAACTATAGTAACTTCTACAAATAAAATCGTTTGATAGAAAGTTGTTTTCTTTTGAGAGATACATAGAAGGACTTATTACTTCGTCATAACTACCACAACAATTGCGGTGGCGAATAAATTGTGTATGACCTCTCTCTTCATCTAAATAACAAACATTTCCCACATCAAGTATATAATATCCTTTACACTTGATCAGTTCAGTAAAATGAATATTGGCATATTCGTTACAGAGACAAAACTCCCGAAACTGCTCAGAAACAATCGTATAATGGTCATACGTAGTCACCATATTACGATGACTTTTTAATTTGTAATTAGGATTAGGAATATCTTTTATCCTATTTTTACAAATAGAACAAATGTCAGGGCGATCGTCTGTGGAATCGTACATAAAACCATGTTCATCGCCTCCTATTAAAAAATGTGCTACCAGGGTGTCCATCTTAAACTGTTGTTTTTATAAAAATCATATCTCACATCAAAATATTTAAATCTATTAGAGTCATAAAAATTCTTCATAGTTCTAATTCTCAATTCTTTACTTAGCCGTCCCTTAAAAATACATTTAATCGAAAAGTTGACACAATATAACTTTTCGCTGATTATTTTAAATAACCGTAAAATACTGGATAATAATGCGTTTAACTCTGAAGTTTTAACCTTTTGACAACTTGTTCAATAGGCAATAAACGCTTACTCCAATATACAATAGCTGCATCATAACCTCCGCTTGCATCTTTCTGTTCAGAATTGAAAATGTACAATATGCCGTTATCGCAAGGCGAGTTTTCATTGGTTAAATGTTTTTCTTGCATATCAAAATAATGAGTTTTACCATTTTCACCGCTAATCATAATAAACCCTATCTTTTTGTTGGTAAAATCAAAATCATTGCGAGTGGTTTCAAAAATTTTATTGAGGTATACACTCTCTGTTTTGTTCAACAACAAATCTACTTCTGTTTTTTCCATATTGTCGTTTGCATTACATCTAGGTATTGGACAACAACTTAACAAAAACATTTCTATAAATACTAATACAAATAATTTCATACATTTTATTTTTATGGGATTTGATATAGATATGGACTCGAATACATTCTTAATTGTCGGATAAGTAATTAAATATTTAACATACTTGGATGAAACGCATATATCGTTGGAATTCCCGCCGCCCATAAAGCTCTTGTTGTATGCCCTACACAACTATTAAGAAGTTAGTCCCAACGAGTTATTCCTGCTGCATATTTACTTAATGCTGTCCACACTTGGCATCAGGGTGATGTTGCCATTGGGAGCATAGGTTAGCTGTTGTTGCCCGATACAGCTCAGACGGTGTAGGGAGTCCGCCTGCACACTAATATGGAAAAGAGGTCTGACGATGATACCATCATTCAACATCACTATTGCTTTCAAATTAATCTTTGTTGTTCAAAGAATAACGTCAAGTCTTTTAAAAAACGTTCCTTATCAAAGTCCTTTATTTTTGCAGGATATTTTAAATTTCTAACTCTTTCCATGATGGACCTCGCTATCATTTTCTGTCCTTCTTCCGTATTGCTATTGATAAACTCCTCAAAGTCTAATTTGATCTTAAATGTAAGTGTTTTATATATATGCGTTTTGCCCAATGCGGAATCTAAACATATCATTCTATCTTCTACATACAAAGGTCTTTTCAAAGGAAAGAAAGCATCATACTTAGGATGTACACAGGTGATTCCGATCAGATACGTACAAACGTCATCTCCATAATTCCTATTTTTAAAATAGTCAATCATTTTGTGATCTAATTCTGTAAATTCTCTATCTTTTGTCGTCTTGTCAAATTCAACAGAGAATGTTTGTGCTAATGTCACTTCCATAATATTATTATTATTTATCTGAAAATTTTATTTCCAGGAGGGAGGTGGCCATATTTGAAAACATAGCCATATATCATAATCTTCTCCTGAATTTTAATTTCTATTGTATTCCCGTAGAAGATAAGAAACATTTTTAATTTCTCCCTCTTATAAAATTCATCTGAATACCTTTGTTCTCCGACTGTTGTCTCTCCATATTTCCACACGTCATCAGGTGCCATGTATACCGGACTGCCATGAAAATTCTTATAATATCCAAGTTCTATAGGCCTGAGTTCATAAACAAAACTAGGCTTGAGTTCAAGATTTTTTGCAGCCAATATTCTATTTCTTTTGTTTGTTTCCTAATTAAGTATTCATTATCATTAATAAAATCATATGTTGCTTTAATATAAGCTCCTGCAACTATGATATCATCAACAACTCCATATCCACACGCATCATCATATAGTAGGGGTAAAGTCATTGAAGCAGATTCATAATCACTCCAGTCCCATTTTTCCTTTTCATAAAGAATGTTTTGATGAATGTTTTGATTAACTGTATGCGAAGAGAAATATTGATTTGAAATTCCTCCTCCACCTCCTCCAATTGTTGACCAATCAGTCCCTGACCGCCCCAGTCCGTTTTTACTTCTTCTTTCGTTCCATCTGGGTGTTGGGTGGAGATAAGCTGTCCCCAAGCGTCATACTGATATGATGTAGAACGGTGCTTGAAGTCGGTCACTGTACCTGCATGGCCAAACTTGTCATAGTTGGCATAGGTCGTGGTTTGTCCCAAGGCGTTGGTTGAAGAAGCAAGATTCCTGCCTTCAACATCATAGGTAAACGTCGTACCTAAGAATGTAGCCACGTCATACGGTGCCGATAGCTCGCTCGTCATGTTGCCATAAGCGTCGTAGGTTCAGCGCGTCTCATTTATCTTGTTGTCTTGAATATATGAGATTCGAGATTCGGGCAAACGATTGGCATTGTAGGCAATCGTCTCCTTATTGACCCACGATGTGCCACCGCGTACATTCGTAACGGTTTTTGTCACAGGTTGTCCGATCAGGTATCTGCCGGATGTTACCAGGTTGTCATACGTTTGCACCGTTATCGTATGTAAAGGTACGATTTTTTTCGAAATTAGAATTACCATTTGAAATGTCTACGTTCTTATTTCTCACAACGGATTTGCTACTCTTTAATATATAAACATCCATAGATTTTATAAATTGGTCTACGTTCTTACTTCTATACTCTTCTATACTAAGTATTATTATATTTTTAAAATCTTTATTTTCATATGAAGAAATTTCTATAGTTGAAATGAAGCTTTTTGCTAAACTATCAACTTTTTGTAATGCTGGCAAAGTATAATTTAACACATCAAAATAAACCGTTGTAGAACGGTCTATGCGAACTAAGCCAGTTGTTTTAAAACCATAATTCATAGAACAACACAAAAAATAATCTTTTGACTGATGTGACAAAAATGTGCTTAACTTCTTTGTCCCATTAGCCTGATTTTATCGTTTTGAGATAGCGAAAACAATATTTTGGAGTTCTCCTTTATCACAACATCTGCTAATTTTGCATTTCGGGCATTGCTTAAACCTATCGGTTGATCTTTTACATTTTCATAACTTGGATAAGCAACGTTAATTTTCCTCATTCAATCGTCCTATATTTTCATATAATTCCAATCCTTTATCAAATATGTTTTTATATCCTTTACATGTATTACCTATCAAATTAGTACCTTTTATAAAAATATTATTATTAACAGTCATTCTTTCAAAAAAATGACAATCAAAAAAATCAAAAAAACCAAGGAAGATATTATTATGTATATGTATTTCCGAATAATTATGTCCGCCCATCTCATGATTTATATCATTAAGAACTATGCAATTCTCTAATACAAATCCTTTGCGAAACCACGTTGAATTCAAATACATATTCTTTATTACACATTCTTTTATATAAACAGGTGTTTTTATTTCAGAATAATTGAAGTCAATATTCACATTGCTAATACCTTCTATTATGATTATATTATTTTTTTGATATTTTAAATAATTGTCATCATTTATAATTATTGATTTATTTTTTACCATTTTAATTCTCCAAATTTAATAATGGGATTTGCCGTCGGACGGTTTGAATATCCAGGAAATAAGCTTAATGAACGAATTTTATTGTAGAAATGTCTTAAAAGGCAATTCGCTTATCAGACCAGAGGGTATTTCAAATATCATTTTTTCTTGGTCATTATCAACTCTGATTTTTATTTGTTCCTTTAATCTTGCTTGTGAGGTTGTTTGTAACTCCCATATATCGCCTTTCTCTTTGAAAACATAGAAAGATATACAAGAAATCCCAGAACACATATCGACCATTAAGATAAAGATATTGTTGTCTTTTATGCAAAATTCTGCTGACTGAACACAAGCAAAAGTTCCAAAACCTTTGCCCCATTCTTTTACTTTGTCTATACTTTGAAATGTAAGGATTTCAATAGTATCTTGACTTGTCCATTGCATTTTCTTTGTAAATAATTCTTGTGAAAAAATTTGAGTGTTGGACAGTAACATAAACAATAACAAAAAAAAATTATCTTCTTCTTACACATAATTTTATTCCTCCATTATTATAATTTACATATCCGTAATTGTGATTGACTCTTACAGGATTAGATATAAACCGTCCCGCAGCATCATAGGCATACGACAAAGACTGCTGCGCATTGGTTTGTAAGGTTATGCATACCAATATCACGGTTAGAATCAAGTGCTTCATACATCTTAAGGTTTTAGTCATTAGAGAAAAGTGTTGAGTATCATCTGAATATATCGCTATATATTCTTGTATAGTATCGCAAATATAAACACTATTTTTTGATTTTACAAATAGTTAGGAATAAAAATAACAAAAGTTTCCGGCGTAGAGTCAGCCTACAAGTTTTGCACTTCGTTATTGAATCTGCACAGAAAGGTTGATGATAACCATACTCAGCCAACCTATACTTCACCTATCTTATCCTATAGGATTACTCGTGAGTACATTTCATCATGAAAGTCAGCCACCACCTTGACAGGTCATCTGCAACGAAAACGGCAATGACACCACATTGCATCTTTCGACGCTACATCTAAAAGTTTTTGACGGCCCTATCCATTTCTCGCCTGTCTTCTTTTTCCTTCAGCGTTTGTCGTTTGTCGTATTCCTTCTTTCCCTTAGCCAAAGCGATGTCCACCTTGGCTCTTCCATGCGCATCGATGAACACCAAGGTGGGAACGATGGTATGACCAGCTACCTTGATGTCGGCTTCCAACTTTCTGATTTCACGTTTCGTCAGCAACAGCTTGCGGTCACGCTTGGCTTCTGGGTTCGAGTAAGAGCCATAGAAATACGGACTGATGTTCATCCCTTTAATCCAAATCTCACCTCGATGAATGTAGCAGAAGGCATCAACCAAAGATGCCTTACCCAGACGAATCGACTTAATCTCCGTACCCGTGAGCACGATGCCGGCTGTATAAGTATCAATGAAAAAATACTCAAATGACGCTTTTTTGTTCCTAATCTGTATGGGACTCTTTTTTCTTAGTGCGAGTTCTTCTTTATTCATTCTTACACAATCTTTACAAATTGTCCGATGTGTTCATCCACATAACGTGCAATATTTTCCGTCCAACGCTCTTCATTTTCAACGAATTCATCGTCAAAATCGTCAAAGGCTGGATATTTCTCAAACAACGCCATAAACTCGTCGTCAGAACAATCTTGCTCCAATTCGGCAGCATATTTACGGTAGAGTTTATGACATTTCCCTATCATCTTAGACAAATCGTGGATGTCCCAGCTTTTCAGTGCCTTGTCAAAAGGATTTCTGAAGATAAAGGGACCATAACCGTTATGAATGAGCTGTACGAATCCACCGTCCATCACTTCCTGATGAAGGATGTGATAAGCCAACAGCGTAATCTGATCCGAGTTCAGTTGTTGCATCGAGTCGGCCGTCAGTTCTCCGCCTATCGCATCATAAACCGCATCCACAATCGCCTGAAGAAATACATCCATCCCTTCTTCAGCTGCTTTTTGCAGAACGTTATCTTCGATTTTTATTTCCATCATACACTGCAAAGATATGCAATTCGTCTTGATTATCTTCACATTATTAACTATTTTTGAACTGTTTGCACACACATTACCACTTCAACCAGTTCTTTTTTGATTTATGGCCGTGGAAGTTCTTCTCGTTTCACCGGTGACCATGTACCCGTATTCGCATAAGTTAAAATTCTTTACGAAACATATTTCATTCCACATTATAATATAAAATAGCACCCAGAGAGCATTGATAGTATAATATTTCTTAATATTCATTGGAATCTCATTAATTTATTTATACCTTTGCCCAAACCGAATAAAAAAGAAAGGACTAGAAAATGAAAAAACTGATCATGTTATCCATGATGCTGTTTGCTTGTTTTACCATAGTAAACGCACAACAAAAAGCACAAATCAAGTTTGACAAAATCACTCACGACTTTGGCAAATTCAATGAAAGCACACCTGAGCAGAAGTGCGTTTTTACCTTCACTAACGTGGGTAACGCCCCACTGATAGTCAATCAAGCTGTGGCAAGCTGTGGCTGTACCGTGCCAGCTTACACCAAGACTCCTGTTCAACCAGGAAAGAAAGGTGAGATAAAAGTAACGTACAACGGCAAAGGCAGATTTCCTGGACACTTCAAAAAGACCATCACGGTACGCACCAATGGGGAGCCAGAGATGACCCGGCTGTACATTGAGGGCGTCATGGAAGAGGCTAAGAAATAAGCAAAGACTACTTTTATAGTATACATACACATAGAGGAGGGAGTATCAAAACAGTGATACCCCCTCTTTTTTTGTATCACAATGATTGCTCTGTATAACAAACCAATTCCATGTTCCCATGAGTAGCAACATCCGGAACTATCCTATTTGACAAATTGATGCGGCACAGAAGCAAAAAAAAGAGGTTGGTGCAGGATGCTACCAACCTCGAGGGACGATTTCATAAATCATGAAATCAAAAAACTGTGACAAATATAACGTTTAAGATTGACAATAACAAATTTTATCCATAAAATGTTCAATATTTAACAATCAAACAACAATAAGCTGGAAGCAGCTGTCATTTGAATCATAAAAAAAACGTTTTGTCACGAAAAATTAATATGTAGAAAAACATCAATATCAAGTATATTTTGTATCTTTGCTCCTACTAGATAACTTATAAACTAACTTTTAAAACTTATTGAGTATGAACAAAATTCTACGCATTTCAGTATTCATGTTGCTCACGTTAGTAAGCAGTCTAACGTTTGCCAAAGTCATCTTTGATGCAAAAGTTGACAAAATGGAAAGTAAGTCCGTTACAAAAGATGGAGTAGTAATCTCTGTTTGCAAAGGTGTCCTAAACAACGGCAAAGAGTATAGAATTTACAAAGGAGATACTATACAGATTTCAGCCAATCAAAACATTAGCACTGTCGTGTTTAACTGTACTAAACCAGGAAACGTTAGTTATGGCTCAGGAAACTTTACAACCGCAGATGGAGAATATTCCTTTGAAGGAAAAATGGGCATTTGGAAAGGTAACGCCAAGAACATTTTACTAAAAGCTGAAACCGGTCAAGTACGTGCCACATCCATCACGGTTTACTTTGAAGGAGAATCTGCAGATATTCCATCAACATCAGGGAATGCCATTTACAAAAAAGCGACAAAAATTGAAAGTGGTAAAAATTACTTAATCGTTGCTAACGTTGATGGAGCATTGAAAGCTGCAAAGCCATTACAAGCTACATTCGCATACGGATACTTAAAAGTCAATGATGTAACTGAAAACAATCATGCCATCACAGAAAGCAGAGAAAACGCTTTTACCATAGAAGCCTCAGGTGCTGGTTACACGATTAAAGCCTCAGATGGCAGATACCTCTACCAAGATGAACAACACAACAGTTTCCAAATAGGTGCAAATCCAACAGAAGGCCAGATATGGACGATTACGGAAAATATGGATGGAACTTTCAAAATAATCAATACTACTTTCAATAAGTACATCCAATTCTCAACGCAATACAATTCTTACGGAAGCTATAAAGATGAGCAAGGTATCATGCCCATGCTTTATGTAGAGGATAAAAGCAGCGAGCCAACTCCCCCTACCCCAAATCCATTAGAAACAAAAAGCCTAACAGAGTTTATTCAACTGAAAAACAACACGCAAGCTAATCTTAAGCTTACTAATGCAAAAGTGGTATATGTAGATGGCAAAAACATTTATCTACGAGAGGGCAACCAAGCCATCATGCTTTTTAATACCAACCTGTCACTACCACTCAATTCAACGATTAGTGGTGAAGTTGCGCTGATGTACAGTCCATTCTATGGTGTTTACGAAGCAAAAGACATTGAAGGAATGACCAATGCAGACAAATTAACCATCACTCCCGCTGCAGACCAAACACTCGACCCCATTATTGTTGAAGTTGCTGATCTCGCGGAATCAAAGCACATTGCTCACCTTGTTTCGATTAAAGATGTGAAAATAGTTTCTGAAGTATCAGGAAATTATACAAACTTCTATGCAATAACAGAAACAGGAAACAAAATTCAGCTGCACACCAGTAGCAAGAGTTCTCGTAAAAACCTCTATGAGGACAAAGCAAACGATGGCAAACAACACCAAATCATCGCCTTATTCAACAACATTTTCAAGGGAGTACCACAGATTGACCCTGTGCAAATAGACAACACGACAGGCATTAGAGAAATAAATCCCCAACAGCTCGAGGACAACGCACCAGTGTATAACCTCGCTGGACAGCGTGTTGACAAGACTTATAAGGGTGTTGTGATACAAAATGGTAAGAAGTTTATCAACAGATAAACCATGCGCTGAAACGAGAAATCAATTATTTGATTAGCAAATACATCAAACGGACGTGTCCATCTGGCGGCACGTCCGTTTCTTATTTTATTCCCACAAAATCCATCAATACGTTTGTCATTCGGCAAGAAACGCAGCGCATCGCTCGGCACATCGCTCACCATCGATGCCGGCAGAGACGATTCCACCCGCATAGCCAGCACCCTCTCCACAAGGAAAGAGGCCACGAACGCGAACATGTTGCAGCGTTTCGCGGTCGCGGAGAATACGCACGGGCGACGAAGTTCGCGTCTCAACGGCTATCACGACAGCTTCGTTGGTCAGGAAACCACGGCTCATCTGTCCAAACATCTTGAAGCCTTCTTGCAAACGATGAACGATAAATGGCGGCATCCAAAAGTGAAGTGGACTGCTCATTAAGCCGGGAGCATAACTGGATGCCGGCAAGTCGTATGACAATTTGCCATTCACAAAGTCAGCCATTCGCTGCGCCGGAGCTGTTTGTTGCCTATTTCCCTGCAACCAACAGGTGTATTCCAATTGTTCCTGCAACTGCATCATCACCAAATCGTCATTCAGCTTTTCATCGTCACTGGGCATCAACATGCCTGCCTGGCGAACGTCTTCAGGATGCAATTCCACCACCATGCCCGCATTCGACCACTTCGTTCCGCGGTTACTGGGGCTCATTCCGTTCACCACTATTTGCCTCGGACCCGTGGCAGAAGGAATGACAAAGCCACCCGGACACATGCAGAACGAGTAAACGCCACGTCCCTCCACCTGACTGACAAATGAATATTCGGCCGCCGGAAGATACTTTCCTCTTCCACGCTTGTCATGATATTGTATCTGACCGATCAACATTGAAGGGTGTTCCAAGCGCACTCCAACCGCCAATCCTTTCGGTTCGATTTCTATTTTGGCACCACTCAAATATCGATATACGTCACGCGCACTGTGTCCGGTGGCCAGGATGACCGGTCCTCTGAACGTAACTTCCTGCCCCGAAGACAACCGGACGGCTTCAACACCCAGTACCTCATCCCCCTCGGCAGACAGCAAGAAAGCCGTCATCTTGGTTTCAAAATGCACCTCTCCCCCACTGTTGATGATGGTATTTCGCATGTTTTCAATGACCTTCGGCAACTTGTCAGTACCGATATGCGGATGCGCATCGGCCAAGATTGAAGTTGAAGCACCATGTTGGCAAAACACATTGAGAATTTTCTCAACCGAACCACGCTTCTTCGAGCGGGTATATAATTTGCCATCCGAATACGCACCGGCGCCACCTTCACCAAAACAATAGTTGCTTTCAGCATCAACCTTCTGCGTCTTGGTAATCATGGCGAGGTCTTTCTTGCGCTCCCTGACATTCTTCCCCCGCTCGATGACCACGGGTTTGAAGCCCTCTTCAATCAAACGAAGTGCGGCGAAAAGTCCCGCCGGACCAGCACCCACCACGATGACGTGCGGCTTTTGGGACACATCCGGATAGACCGTCCTAACGAATTCCTCATCCTGTGGCAACTCATTGATGTACACTCTCAAACTAAGATTCACATACACCGTTCGCTGCCGTGCGTCAACAGACCGTTTCAACACCCGCACATGCTTCACCGTTCTGGCATCCAGTCCCTTTTCTTTGGCCAGATATTCAATGATGGATTGCTCGGAATGAGCATGCTGAGGAAGCAGTCTGATTTGAAATTCTTTGATCATGAATGAAGAAATTTTGTAGATTTTCGACAAAAAAGGATGTCACAAAACACCTTATCTCTTTGCAAAATAAGTACTTTTTTTCCAGCTACCCAAGTATTTTTCAGATTAAAAACCAGCTCTTTTCAAAGTTCATGCCCATCGAAGGGAAATCAATGTTGCATGATAAGCCATTCAAAGTTTTTTCGTACTTTTGTAACCAAATATCGACTTCGCAGCATGATGAGGCATGAAACTCAATGCGTTCACCATCGTTGTAGGCTGGATAACGCCCAAGTTTCTGTTCGTAATGCTGAGAAGCGAAATCAACAAATCATCAAAACCACTTTTGTCGGGTGGCATAAAACATTAAAAAACAGTAAAATGAAAGTATTGAAATTCGGCGGAACATCCGTGGGTTCCGTCAAGAGCATCCGCTCCTTGAAGAGAATCGTAGAACATACTGCCAAGCAGCAACCGGTGCTTGTGGTAGTTAGTGCCTTGGGAGGCATCACCGACCAGTTGCTTGCAACCGCCCAACAGGCCTTGCAAGGTGATGACGAATGGAAACAACAGTTCAGCGAGATGGTAGACAGGCACCATAAACTCATTGACACCATCATCACCGACAATACGCAGAGAGAAGAGTTGTTCAATACCGTTGACGCCCTGTTTGAACAACTACGATCCATTTATTTCGGCGTTTATCTCATTCATGATTTAAGTCGGAAGACGCAAGACGCCATCGTGAGCTATGGCGAACGGTTGAGTTCGAAAATCGTCGCCACGTTCATCAAAGGCGCAAAATGGTACGATGCCCGCGAATTTATCAAGACCGAGCGCAAGCATGACAAGCACACACTGGACAGTCAACTCACCTACAAACTGGTTAAACACACATTTGCCACCCTCCCCCGCATCTCCCTCGTGCCGGGTTTCATCAGTCAAGACAAGAATACCAACGAAATCACCAACCTCGGACGAGGTGGGTCAGACTACACGGCATCCATCATCGCAGCGGCTCTGAACGCGGAGATACTGGAGATATGGACCGATGTCAACGGATTCATGACGGCCGATCCGAAGGTCATCAAGACCGCTTACACCATCAACGAGTTGAGCTACATCGAGGCTATGGAGCTATGTAACTTCGGCGCCAAAGTGGTTTATCCACCAACCATCTACCCCGTGTGCGTCAAAAACATCCCCATCAAGGTAAAAAACACCTTCAACCCAGACGGCGAAGGCACCATCATCAAAGCCCAAATAGCCAACGACGGTAAACCCATCAAGGGCATATCCAGCATCAAAGGTACGGCACTCATCAATGTGAGCGGCCTCTCCATGGTGGGTGTGATTGGTGTAAACCGGCGCATTTTCACGGCCCTGGCCGACAAGGGCATCTCCGTGTTCCTTGTCAGTCAGGCTTCTTCCGAGAACTCTACCAGCATTGGCGTACAGGAAAAGGATGCCGAAGAAGCTGTTAAGGTGCTCAACGAAGAGTTTGCCAAAGAAATTCAGACGGGAGCCATGTTCTCCATGAAAGCACAGAAAGGCTTGGCTACCATCGCCATCGTAGGCGAAAACATGAGACACCTGCCGGGAATAGCCTCCAAACTCTTTGAAACACTTGGCCGATCGGGCATCAGCGTGATTGCCTTCGCACAGGGATCCAGTGAAACCAACATATCGGTGGTCATCGAGGCGGCGTACCTTCGCAAGGCACTGAACGTGCTGCACGACTCGTTTTTCCTGTCAGAATACAAGGTTCTGAACCTGTTTATCTGCGGAATAGGTACCGTGGGCGGCAAGCTCATCGAACAGATTCGGACGCAATATGAAGAATTGAAACGCCATTCGCAGCTCAAACTCAACGTCGTAGGCATCGCTTCGTCAAAGCATGCCATTTACAGTCGTGACGGCATTGACCTGAACAATTACAGAGAAGCGTTGAAAGAATCTGACCTCAGCTCACCCTCTGCCCTGCGCGACCATATCCTCAACATGAACATTTTCAACTCCGTATTCGTCGATTGCACCGCCAGTGAAGAGATAGCCGCACTCTATCAAACTTTTCTCGAGCATAATATCAGCGTGGTGGCAGCCAACAAGATAGCCGCATCCTCACCCTACAACGAATACTTGACACTGAAACAAACGGCCGTGATGCGGGGCGTAAAGTTCAGATACGAAACCAACGTCGGTGCCGGATTGCCAATTATCGGCACCATCAACGACCTGCGCAACTCGGGAGACAAAATCTTGAAGATTGAAGCTGTGCTGAGTGGCACGCTCAATTTTATCTTCAACGAACTCTCCGCCGACGTTCCGTTCTCTGAAACCGTACGTCGCGCACAGGCTGAAGGCTACAGCGAACCCGACCCGCGCATCGACTTGAGCGGCAAGGACGTCATCCGAAAACTGGTGATTCTGACGCGAGAGGCCGGCTACAAGGCGGAACAAAAAGACGTAGAGAAGCATCTGTTTGTGCCATCCGACTATTTTGAAGGCAGTCTGGACGACTTCTGGAAACGCTTACCTCTCTTGGATGCCGACTTTGATGCCCGCCGGAAGCGGCTGGAAGAACAAGGTCAAAGATGGCGATTCGTGGCCTCCATGGAGCATGGACACATGCAAGTGGCCCTGCAAGCCGTTGACCGGCAGCATCCGTTCTACAACCTTGAGGGCAGTAACAACATCGTGTTGCTCACTACCGAGCGCTACAAAGACTACCCCATGCAGATACAAGGCTATGGAGCCGGTGCCGACGTGACGGCCGCAGGCGTATTCGCCAACATCATGTCCATCGCCAACATTTAGGCTAAACCATGACGGCCATCTTGCACAAGCTGTCGCGAGAGCCACTGTTATCACCGCACGCTTATGCTGAGAGGTGAATGACAAATTGTGAATGACAAGCCTACGCCTTTTTCATACCAGCGCAATCGTAGGAACGCACAAACCCTGTGTCCCTACGATTGCGCTGAAATGTTTCCGTTACTTTTGTCAGTTATTTTTATCAAAAAAAGCCTCTAAAATGGCCATTCAAAACTTCTATTCTGGAAAAAATCAATAGGCAAGCAAGGAGCAAACAAGCAATGACTTTTGATGAAAAAACAATTTTGTAGGCAAAAACGCTTGATTTTTTCCACAAGAACCATACTTTTACGCAGCAATTACCATGCAATACCCAGCCAAAGGCATACATATTACACGCTTATAGCATAGCTTTTGGCTTCAAAGAACTTTGAAAGATAGAGCAAAACTTTTACAGAAAACCACAATATATTGATTATCTTTTACTTGCAAATATTGTTCATATTTAGCGTATTTGAAAGCAAGTGCAAGGTTGTTTGTAAAAACGCCAAGCATTGAAGCGACCTTTGTCAAGAAAATTCGTCATCACTCTTCCACTTTATTTTTGCGCTTAGAGCACAAAAACACAGTGCATTGCAATCTGAAATTCATGCGCAACACCAGCAAATGTAGTTATCAGATTAAGAATATAGAACACAGAATGCCAAAAGAATATTCCGTACTTTTCCTCACAAAAAAATGCAATCTTTTAGGTTAATGATTATTTTTACACTTGAAAATTGGATATATAGAAAAAACTTTTATCCAATTTTCTTGAATTAATCTGCAAGAATTCATTATATTTGCATGCAGAAATAACTAAGCCTAAACAATCAAATGGTCTACGTCGAAGTATCAGAACCTAACAGACTCACCAGCTTCTACCTGGCGATGGAAGAATATATCGCGCGACATATTGACAGTACGGAGGATTGTTTCTTCATGTGGCAAGTGCCGCCAACGGTGATGTTTGGACGTAACCAACTCATCGACAATGAAGTAAACACAGAGTATTGTCAGGAAAAAGGCATCCACCTCATCAGGCGAAAAAGCGGAGGTGGCTGCATCTACGTTGACGAGGGCTGCATTCTGTTCTCCTGCATCACACACGACGACCAGGTGAACATGGTATTCTGCCAATACATCAAGCGCGTGGTAGACATGCTTCAGACCATGGGGGTAGATGCCCATTCGGGTGGACGCAACGACATTCTCATTGGCGACAAGAAGGTGTCTGGCAACGCATTCTACCATGTTCCGGGACGAAGCATTGTTCATGGCACCATGCTCTACGACACCAATATACAAAACATGGTGGCCAGCATTACGCCCAGCCAAGAAAAACTCATCAGCAAAGGGGTGCAGAGCATTCGCCAGCACATCGCTCTGCTCAAAGATCACACCACGCTTACTCTCGAAGAGGTAAAACGTTTTGCACGCCAAAACCTCTGCTCGTCGACAATCACCCTGACAGCCGATGACGTGAAGGGCATCGAAGAGATTGAGCAAGACTACCTGTCGGACGATTTTACATACGGCAACAATCCCCGTTACTCCATCGTTCACAAAAAACGGATTGAAGGCGTTGGCGAATTGGAGGTGCGACTTGAACTGAAAAACGATGTCATCAAAGAGGCCAACATCATGGGCGACTACTTCCTGACGGGCGACCTGGACAACGGCATTCTTAAGAAGCTGCGCCATGTACCTTACAACGCACAGGCTATAGACGACGCCCTGCCCGACCGTTTGGACGACATCATCAGAAACCTGAAGAAGCAACAGTTGGTTGATTTGATATTGGCTGAATGAAAATAGCCTTGCAACCATCCTGACTTGACACCAACAACAGACTACTAAAAAATGAAAACGAAATACGAAAAATCTACACTTAAACATCAAAAATATGGAAAATAAAAAAACTTGTTTGTATGACAAACACGTGGCATTGGGTGCGCAGATGCAACCCTTTGCAGGATTTGAGATGCCCATACTGTACTCGTCCATCATCGAAGAACATCAGGCGGTACGCCAACATTGTGGCGTTTTTGACGTATCACACATGGGCGAGGCTTACATAACAGGCGCAGATGCCGAACGATATGTCAACCACATCTTCACCAACGACGTGGCAGGTGCGCCCATCAATCAGGTATTTTATGGCATGATGCTCTACCCCGACGGTGGAACGGTGGACGACCTGTTGGTTTACAAGATGGGTGAAAACGAGTTTTTCCTCGTCTTCAACGCTGCCAACATCGATAAGGATGTGGCCTGGATGCGCGAAAACGCCGAGGGTTTTGATGTAACCATTGACCACTGCTCTGACTATTATGCACAGCTGGCCGTGCAAGGACCCGAGGCAGAAGCCGTGATGAAAGAGGTGTTACACCTGGATTGCAAAGACCTACAGTTCTATACAGCGAAGACAGTAGACGTTGATGGCGAGAATGTTATCATCAGTCGCACGGGTTACACGGGCGAAGACGGATTTGAAATCTACGGCTCTCACGCGTACATTATTAATACATGGGATGCCTTGATGGCAAGCAAGCGGTGCGTACCCTGTGGCCTTGGCTGTCGCGACACCCTGCGCTTCGAAGTGGGATTGCCGCTTTACGGCAACGAACTGTCAGCAGAGATTTCGCCAGTTATGGCTGGATTGAGCATGTTCTGCAAACTGGATAAGGAAGAATTCATCGGCAAAGAGGCCATTGTGAAGCAGAAAGAAGAAGGCGTCAAGCAAAGAGTAATCGGTCTGGAGCTGCAAGAAAAGGCCATTCCTCGTCATGGCTATGCCGTTCTGAGGGATGGACAGCAGGTCGGAGTGATAACCACTGGCTACCATGCCATCAGCGTGGATAAGAGTGTGGCCTGCGCTCTGGTGAACAAGCCAGATGCAAAATTAGGTACTGAACTGGAAATACAGATTCGCAAAAAGACATTTAAGTGTGTGGTCGTGAAGAAGAGATTCTACGACAAACATTATAAGAAAGACTAACATGGCTGTGGGTTTCTCCCAACGGTGTTTTCCATCAACAGGACAAGTCCGAAGAGTATGGAAGCCTGTCACCGTTTCCCAAATAGCTTTTTTCAACGATGAGGGAGTGAACGGAGAACACAGTTAAGCAACTATCAAGTATAACATTAATTAATATAACAAATTATGGCAAAAGTGATTGAAGGACTCTATTACAGTGAGTCACATGAGTTTGTAAAAGTAGAAGGCAACATCGCCAGCATCGGCATTACCGATTATGCGCAACAGGCATTGGGTAACATCGTTTATGTGGACCTACCAGACGTTGACGATGAGTTAGAAGCAGGCGACGATTTTGGTGCCGTTGAGAGCGTCAAGGCTGCCAGCGACCTCAGCACTCCCGTGAGTGGTACGGTCGTAGAGGTGAATGAGGCTTTGGAAGACACCCCAGAGTTGATTAACCAAGATGCTTTCGGTGCATGGATTATCAAGGTAGAACTGTCAGATACCAGTGAGCTGGACAACCTGATGGATGCCAAGAAATACGAAGAATTCTGTAACAAATAAATACGATGACTTACAAGTTTTTTCCACATACGGAAGAGGATGTAGCTCAGATGTTGGAGAAGATTGGCGTCAAGTCGCTCGATGATCTTTATCAAGAGATTCCGGAAGAAGTGCGGTTCAAGGGAGAATACAAGCTACCGGAAGCAAAGAGCGAACTTGAGATTCGTCAGTTCTTCAATGAGCTGGGGGCCAAAAACAAGCAACTGACCTGCTTTGCCGGTGCCGGCGTTTACGATAGGTACTACCCTTCGGCAGTGCCTTATCTGGTAGAACGTTCTGAATTTCTGACCAGTTATACACCCTATCAAGCCGAGATTTCACAAGGCACTCTGCATTACATCTTCGAGTTTCAAAGTATGATGGCCGAACTCACCGGTATGGAAGTGTCTAATGCTTCCATGTACGATGGTGCTACAGCCACAGCTGAGGCTGTCTTGATGGCTAAGGCCAACAACAAGAAAGCCAACAGAGTGTTGATTTCTGAGACGGTGGATCCTAAAATCCTGGCCGTTGTCAAGACTTATGCTCACTATCAGAACATAGAAATCGACCTGGTTCCGCAGAAAGAGGGTGTCACCGACCAACAACAACTGCAACAGAAGCTGTCGGAAGGCGGTGTGGCAGGCGTGGTGGTTCAGTATCCCAACTACTATGGCATCGTAGAAGATTACTCTGGCGTGGCCGACCTGTGTCATGAGCAGAAAGCATTGTTCATCATGAACAGTAATCCGGCAGACCTCGCTTTGCTGAAGACACCAGCTGAATTGGGAGCAGACATCGCCGTTGGCGAAGGTCAATCATTGGGCATCCCGATGAATTGGGGCGGCCCCTATGTGGGTTACATGTGCTGTACCACGAAAATGATGCGTAAGATGCCGGGACGAATCGTCGGCAAGACCGTCGATGAGGATGGCCAACGCGTGTTTGTTTTGACCCTTCAGGCCCGCGAACAACACATCAGAAGAGAGAAAGCCACATCGAACATTTGTTCCAATCAGTCGCTCATGGCGCTTTGGGTAACCATTTACCTGTCACTGATGGGCAAGGAAGGTCTGAAAGAAGTAGCCCAACTGTCGTACGATGGCGCGCACTATCTGTGCGAACAACTGGTGAAGACAGGCCATTTCTCATTGGCTTTCGACCAGCCTTTCTTCAATGAATTCTGCGTACGGTATGATGGTGACATCAAACAACTGCAACAACGACTGATAGACAACGGCATCTTCGGAGGCATACAGGTTGGCGACGACCTGCTCATGCTGGCTGTTACCGAGAAGAGAACCAAGGATGAAATAGACAAACTAATAGAACTTGTATCATGAATCATAAACTATATAGCAATCTGATATTTGAGTTGTCGCATCCGGGACGACGTGGGTACAGTCTACCCAAGAATCAATTTGGCCACCATGAAATACCCGCCGAACTGAAAAGGACAACCGATGCCGAGCTTCCGGAGTGTGATGAGATGACCGTGGTGCGCCATTACACCAATCATAGTGGGAACAATTTCGGCGTTGACAATGGTTTTTATCCTTTGGGATCGTGTACGATGAAATACAATCCGCCCATCAACGAGGAGATTGCCGCACACCCAGCTTTCGCCAATCTGCACCCCCTTCAACCGGCTGAGACGGTGAAAGGTGCCGAGGAAGTGTATGAAAACCTGCAACAGTCATTATCTGAACTAACAGGTTTGTCACGCTTCACCTTGAATCCTTGTGCCGGCGCACATGGTGAGTTGACGGGGTTGATGATCATCAAGGCCTATCATGAGAGTCGTAACGACCATCAGAGAACCAAGGTCATCGTGCCCGACTCGGCTCATGGCACCAACCCTGCTTCGGCCGCCGTATGCGGATTGAATGTGGTAGAGGTAAAGAGTACACCCGATGGACTGGTAGATGTTGAGCACCTCAAGACCCTTTTGGGTGACGACATCGCAGGCATGATGATGACAAACCCTAACACACTTGGACTATTCGAGGTGCATATCCCCGAGATTACCAAACTCATCCACGACTGTGGTGGTTTGATGTATTACGACGGAGCCAACCTCAATCCGCTCTTGGGCGAATGTAGACCAGGCGACATGGGCTTCGACGTGATGCACATCAACCTGCACAAAACCTTCTCTACGCCCCATGGTGGAGGTGGACCTGGGTCGGGTCCGGTTGGCGTTTGCGAGAAATTGGTGGAATTTTTACCCACCAACAACTGCAAGGCGAAAGGCCATACTGGCACAGCCATCACCATACATCCTTATCATGGACATTTTGCAACCTACCTGAGAGCCTATACTTACATTCTCTCTCTGGGTAGGGAAAACGTGAAGAAGGTTGGTCCATACGCGACACTGAATGCCAACTACATCATGAATAGTTTGAAAGATGTGTACGAACTGCCTATTGACAAGGTTTGCAAACACGAGTTTGTTTTCGATGGACTGAAAGATAAGAGCACGGGAGTCACCACGATGGACGTTGCCAAACGCCTGTTAGATTACGGTTTCCACGCTCCTACCATCTATTTCCCACTGCTTTTCCACGAAGCTATGATGATAGAGCCAACCGAAAGCGAAAGCAAAGACACCATTGATGGTTTCATTGATGTGATGCGCAAGATAGCAGAGGAAGCGAAGACCAACCCTGATATCGTTAAGGGCGCACCACACGAAACACCTGTCAAGCGTGTGAATGATGTGGAAGCGGCTAAACATCCGATACTCACCTATCAACAGCTCATCCATGACAACAACTGATCTCATCATCATCGGCAGTGGCCCCGGAGGTTACCGGGCTGCCGATTATGCCGCCAAAAACGGCCTCCAAGTTCTGATTTTTGAAGAACTGGAGGTCGGTGGCACATGTCTCAACAGTGGTTGCATACCGACAAAATGTTTGGCGCACGATGCCTCGAAAGAGTCTATACCAGCGTTTGAGTTGGTGATGGAACGCAAGCAACAGACCATTCAGCAGCTGAGAGAGGGCGTGCAGACTCTACTTTCACAGCCCAACATCACACTGGTGCGGGGCAAAGCCGTTTTCAAAGATCGCCAAACGGTGGTTGCCAACGGTGAAGAATACCTGGCCAAGCACATCATCATCGCCACTGGATCACATGCGAAGATGCCACCCATCGAGGGATTGGTGTATCAACAGGGAGGAGAATCGAATGTTGTAACATCGACAGAACTGTTGAACATCGACCACGTTCCCGAGAAACTGTGTATCGTTGGCGCTGGGGTTATCGGGATGGAATTTGCTTCTGCATTCGCCAGTTTCGGCAGTAAGGTGACCGTCGTGGAGTTCATGAAAGAATGTTTGCCAACGCTTGACAGCGACATTGCCAAGCGTTTGCGCAAGTGCATGGAGAAGAAAGGCATTGAATTCTACCTGCAAGCTGGTGTGAAGTGCATTCATGATGGTAAAGTGACCTTTGAGCGGAAAGGCAAAGGACTGACCGTAGAGGCCGATACCATCCTCATTGCAACAGGTCGTGCGGCCAACATGGATTCACTAAATCTGGACGCCATGGGCATCGCTTACGACAAAAAGGGAATTTTGGTCGATGATAACATGGAAACTTCCATCAACGGTATTTATGCCATCGGCGACACAAACGCCCGTCAGATGCTTGCCCATGCTGCAACATTTCAAGGTTTCAGGGCCGTGAACCACATCCTTGGCAAGAGCGATAACATTCGTTTCGACATCATGCCTGCTGCCGTGTTCACCCATCCGGAGGCTGCCTCTGTGGGCAAGACCGAAGACGTATGTAAGGCCGAAGAACTAAATTATACGGTTCGAAAAGGCTACTACCGCGCCAATGGTCGCGCCCTGTCGATGGAAGAACCTGAAGGTATGGCGAAACTGATTGTTGACGAACAGAACAAAATCATTGGTTGTCACATCTACGGTGCCCATGCCGCTGAATTGGTGCAAGAGATTTCGGCACTGATGAACATGGACATCACGATTGACCGACTGAAGGACATCATCCACACTCACCCCACTTTGGGTGAGATTTTACAGGACATGGCCATCGGTTAGGAAGGATGCGGCAGCCTTCAAAAGCCCATCAATCCAACAATAGGAGGAGTAAGACAAGATTGAAGTTATCGGGTGCATTTCGTGCACCATGGAGCTTGAGCCAAGGTTGATATTCAACCAAAGCGCAAGGTTCAAAAACTTCAATTTGTCTTACTCCTTTATTTTTAACTATACTTTGGCACATTATTTGCATTAATGTTGATGGAAAAATTATTAACATATCATTATATGCAAAAAGGTAACATCGGGGTTACGACAGAAAACATATTCCCCGTCATTAAAAAATTTCTGTATTCAGATCACGAAATATTCTTACGCGAACTCGTTAGCAATGCTGTAGACGCCACACAAAAGCTCAAGACGCTGGCCAAACAAGGCGACTTCAAGGGCGAAGAGGGCGACTTGACCATTCGTATCAAGCTCGATAAAGAGCAAGGAACGTTGACTATCAGCGACCGAGGCATTGGTATGAACGCTGAAGAGATAGACAAATACATCAACCAGATTGCATTTTCTGGCGTGAACGACTTCATGGAGAAGTACAAAGAGAACGCCAATGCCATCATTGGACATTTCGGACTGGGCTTCTACTCTGCGTTCATGGTCAGCAAGAAAGTGGAAATCATCACGAAAAGCTATCGCGATGGCGAGCAAGCTGTCAAATGGAGCTGCGACGGAAGCCCGGAATTTACCATTGAGAACGTAGAGAAGGCCGACCGAGGCAGCGACATCGTGCTCTACATAGATGACGATTGCAAGGAATTTCTTGAGAAATCACGCATCGAAAGCTTGCTGAACAAGTACTGTAAGTTCCTTCCCGTACCCATCGCCTTTGGCAAAAAGACCAAGTGGGAAGATGGAAAACAGGTGGAAACTGAGGAAGACAATCTCATCAACGACACCGAACCGCTTTGGACAAAGACACCGTCTACGCTGAAAGATGATGATTATAAGAAATTTTACCAGAACCTCTACCCCATGCAGGACGAGCCTTTGTTCTGGATACACCTCAACGTTGACTACCCGTTCAACCTCACCGGCATCCTCTACTTCCCACGAGTAAAGTCGAACATCGAATTGCAGCCAAACAAAATACAACTCTACAGCAATCAGGTATATGTCACCGATCAGGTAGAAGGCATCGTTCCGCAATTCCTCACGCTGCTCCATGGCGTCATCGACTCACCGGACATCCCGTTGAACGTGAGCCGAAGTTATCTGCAAAGTGATGCGAACGTGAAAAAGATTTCCACCTACATCACCAAGAAAGTGGCCGACCGTTTGCAGGCTATCTTCAAGGAAAACCGCAAGGACTATGAGGAAAAATGGAATGACCTCAAAATCTTCATCAACTACGGAATGCTCACACAGGAAGATTTCTATGAGCGTGCGAAAGATTTCGCATTGTTCAAAGATGTTGATGGGAAGTTCTTCACCAATGATGAGTACAAGACCTTGATTAAGGATGAGCAAACAGATAAGGACGGACAACTGATCTATCTTTATGCCACCGACAAGGATGAGCAGTACTCATTCATCGAGTCTGCCAAGGCTAAAGGGTATAATGTCTTGCTGTTCGACGGACAACTGGATGTGGCTACCGTATCTATGTTCGAACAAAAGTTTGAAAAATGCCGATTCACACGTGTGGATGGCGACATCATCGACCGTCTGATTGTGAAGGAAGATGCCAAAGAAAACAAACTTTCAAACGAGGAAAGCGACAATCTGTCACAAGTTTTCAAGTCGCAAATGCCAAAGATGGCCCAGGTTGAGTTTAACGTTGAAGTACAGCCTTTGGGTGAAACAGCATCTCCTTTGGTCATCACACAGAGCGAGTACATGCGCCGTATGAAGGATATGAGCAAGTTCCAGGCGGGCATGGCCTTCTATGGTAGCATGCCCGACATGTACACCTTGGTGCTGAACAGCGACCACCGACTCATCAAGGACGTTCTTGCCAAGAGCAACAAGGCGACCGAAACAGAGCTGAAACCGATACTCAGTGAGATAAAAGGTCAGGAAGCTCGCTTGGCTGCACTGCACCAGAGTCAAGACAAGAAGAAGCCGGAAGAGGTGACGCAAGAAGAGAAAGACGACTTGCAGAACACAGAAAAAGCCCTCAAGGAGCAGAAAGTGAAGAAGACGGCTGTCATCGCCAAGGCTGCCAAGGACAACCAAGTGGTGCATCAGCTCATCGACCTTGCCCTGCTGCAGAATGGCATGCTCAAGGGAGCATCACTCGATGCCTTCCTCAAACGCAGTGTTGATTTGATTAAATAGACGGTCATCAATACGGAAGGAGTAAGATTTATAAACCCAAGCCAAATAAGACGCCATCCTCTACGGGTGGCGTTTTTATTTGTACGAGCAAGTAGACGAAAAGTGAAGTCAGACAGCATCCATCCCACCAGCTGACATTTTGCACCGATTTTCACGAAAGTTTTAAAAAAATCAGAAAAAGATTTGGCGGTTACATAAAAACCTTTTACCTTTGCACTCGCAATCACAAAAAGAGAATTGCTAAATGGCTCCCTAGCTCAACTGAATAGAGCATCTGACTACGGATCAGAAGGTTGTGGGTTTGAATCCCGCGGGAGTCACACAGAAGGATGGTCTTGAAGGCCATCCTTTTTTCATTTTCTCAACTTTAAGTCAAAGCGCTTGGAATTTAAACTGATTTTAGGAAAAACGCAATGTCATTGAGTTTGAAGACCAAAGTCATTGGGTTTAAAGGCCAAAGTCATTGAGTTTAACGACCAAAGTCATTGACATTGAAGTCCAAAGCAAACACTAATCAACCATCAGATTAAACTTCTTTGTAAGAGACTAATAATAAGACGCTTACAAATATCAACCTCTAATCGACAGATTTGAAAATCCAATTTATCTCGTACTGACAACTCTTCACTCTCAAAATAAAACATTACTACTTTTGAATGCGGAGATACATGCGCTCCTTTAGCCTGTCTTTTTATCAGATGCTACTAAAATCACGCTATCCCGTTCTTGTGCTTTCGCTCGAATTGTAGGCGTTTAAAGATATTTATGCATGCATCACTTGGCGTTATTCGTCAAAATATGTACCTTTGACCTCATTATAAAATAAGGTGAACAGACCTTACCGTCTGCACCTAAGAATAATCACTTGAAAATGAAAATATTGTTTACCAAGCTCTTTATAGCCTCATTTTTCATCTTTGCTCATACCATGGCTTTGCCAGCCCAACAGACTAGACATGCAGATTCTATATCGGTTGCGCCAAACGACAGTGCCATACAGGCTGCGATGAACGAAGACCTGGAGGCCACAGCCGACAGCATGGGCATGGCTACAGAGAACAGTGGCGTGCACCAGTTTTTGAAAACCAAGTTCATTGAAGGCAATGCCGGTTTCATGTCGTTGGTAGCCTTAGTGCTCGTTTTAGGCTTGGCATTCTGCATCGAGCGTATCATTTACCTCAGCTTGTCGGAGATAGATGCCAAACGATTTATGGCCGATGTGACCACAAAGATTGAGAGCAAGGATTTGGAAGGGGCCAAGCAACAGTGCCAGACGACACGCGGCCCCGTGGCCTCGCTGTGCTACGAGGGGTTAAGGCGTGTGGACGAACCGATTGAGAACATTGAGCGTTCGGTGGCATCATATGGATCTGTCCAGGCCAGCAACTTGGAGAAAGGTTGTTCGTGGATTACGCTATTCATCGCCATGGCTCCCTCGTTGGGTTTCTTAGGAACGGTCATTGGCATGATCATGACGTTCGACCAGATACAGGTGGCCGGCGACATCAGTCCCACCATCGTGGCCGCGGGAATGAAGGTGGCACTGATTACAACGATTTTTGGTATCATCGTAGCCCTCATTCTACAGGTGTTTTACAATTACATCTTGTCAAAGATAGACCATATCACGGCGCAAATGGAAGAGTCGGCTATCACATTGCTTGACGCGCTGATGAAACACAAATTATCGAAATGAAGCACTTAGACCTACAGCATCGTTCAACGGAACAGCTCTCCAGGTGGGTGCTGTACGCTTTGTCAGCTCTGACGGTCTGCCTTTTCGCCCTCTACTATCTGGTGGGCTATGACCAGCCGTACGTTGAGAACCCCGACTTTAACGAGCCTTTACTCACTACCGCCCTACTCTTCTTCATGTATGCGCTGTTGGTCACTACCGTTGGCATCGGTGTTTGGTCAATCTTGCGTGAAACAAAACGCCGGCGCAGCGAGTCAAAGGTAAGCAATGGCATCCCCACGTCATTAATCAGCCGCTGTGTGGCGGGTGGAACGCTGATGGTCTTCGCCCTGACGTTCGCATCGGGTTCAACACAACCGCTGATGACCAACGGAAAGAGTTTCACGGATAGCATGCTCCTTCGCATGGCCGACCAGTTCATTAACACCTCCATCTTCCTATTGATAGCGGCTGCCTTGGCTGTGGCTTTTGGCATGACAAGATATTATCGTAAGCAAAAAAGAGAACATGCTGATTAGGAAAAGAAGACATGATATCCCAGGACTGAATACCACTTCAACGGCCGACATCTCGTTTATGCTGCTGATATTCTTCTTGGTAACCACCTCTATGGACGTGGATAAAGGACTGCGCAGGCAGTTGCCACCGGCACAGCAGGAAAAGATTGAACAAGAGAGCTTGGTAGATAAGGGCAAACTGATGGAGCTGAAAATAACGGAAGGCAATACGTTACTGCTCAATGGGCAGCCCATTAACAGGGACGAGTTGCGCATCAGGACGGAGGAGTTCATCACAAGAGTGGGCAAAGAGCATCTCATATCGGTAAGCGCATCACCCGAGGCGGCATACGAAACCTACTTCAACCTGCAAAACGAGCTGATGACTGCGTATAAAAACGTGCGCAACCGCCTGGCCCGCCAACGATATGGGCAAGCACTCGAAGTATGCAACGAGGCTCAACGGAATGTCATCTTGGAACAGTGTCCGCAACGGATTGCAGAGACATATCAAACAAGCGAGGAAGGAACCAAGCCATGATCAGCTTCAGAAAACGACAACATTTCGTGCCGAACCTGAACACGGCATCCCTACCCGACTTGATTTTCACGGTGCTGTTTTTCTTCATGATCGTAACTCACATGCGTGAGGTGACGCTCAAAGTGAAGTATCGTGTGCCGCAAGGAACAGAATTGACGCGACTAACCAAGAAGTCGGCCGTGTCGTATGTCTACATTGGCGTTCCCCTCTCTACTGGCGGAACAGCCAATGAAAGAAATGTCCGCATCCAATTGAATGACAAGTTTGTCACAGCTGATGACCTTGTGGACTACATCACCGAGGAGCGTCATCGCATATCACCCGAAGACTTGCAGCAAATGACGGTATCTATTAAAGCCGATAGACAAGTGCGCATGAGCACATTGAACGAGGTGAAGCTGGCACTAAGAAAGGCTAACGCCCTGCGTATCAACTATTCGGCCACGGAGAAACCATCGCCAAAGAATTGAGAACGTGTGGCCATCCATACATGACGGGTGCCGTTGACACAGCCACGACAATCGACTTAACAAACAAGACAAGAGAAACGAAGAACTTTAAACACAGCGTGTTCATGGCTTCATTTCTCTTATCGTATAGCAAAAAAGTTGAAGCCATCCTTGACTTCAACTTATTCACAACTTATTCATCTATCTTGATAATACACCCGCTTTACCCTGTTGCTCACCCCCGTAAGCACCTCGTAAGGGATGGTTTCGAGCGTGTTTGAGAGCACGGTCACAGGCAAATGATTGCCAAAAATCTCCACTTGGTCGCCTTCCTTGCAATCAATTCCCGTCACGTCAATCATGGCCACGTCCATACAAATGTTACCCACATAGTAAGCACGTTGCCCATTGACCAAACAATAGCCATGCCGATTGCCCAAACGTCGGTTCAATCCATCGGCATAACCAATTGGAATGGCTGCAATCATGCTATCGTGTTCAATCTTTCCCTTTCGGCTATAACCTACCGTATCGCCAGCTTTGACCATGCGCATTTGCAGGATTGTTGTTTTTAAGGTACTGACGTGATTGATTAATTGGTTGGTTCGAGGGTCGATGCCATACAGTCCTAAGCCCAACCTGCACATGTCCAGCTGCCGCTCGGGGAAATGTTCAATACCGGCAGAGTTGTCCATGTGGCGCAAAATCTTGTGTTGAAAAGCGGCCTGCAACTGTTTACTTGCCTTATCAAACAAAGCGAATTGCTGTGCGGAGAAGCTGTCAAAGTCATCGCTATCCGACCCTACGAAATGCGAAAATACCGAACGAGGAATGATGGCATCCTGATGTTTCAACCGTTCTATCAACCGCTCCATGTCATTATTGGGATCAAATCCAAGCCGATGCATACCCGTATCAAGTTTGATATGTACAGGATAGTCGGTGATACCCTCTTTCTCGGCAGCCTTGACGAGTGCTTCCAGTAAGCGGAACGAGTACACTTCGGGTTCCAAGTCGTAATCGAAAAGCGTTTTAAACGAGCTCATTTCGGGGTTCATCACCATGATATTGGCCGTGATGCCATTCTTTCTGAGTGTCACACCCTCATCGGCAACCGCCACAGCCAAATAATCCACACGATGGTCTTGCAGCGTCTTGGCAATCTCTACCGCACCCGCGCCATAAGCATCTGCCTTGATCATGCAGACCAACTTCGTGGACTGCTTCAAGAATGAACGGAAATGATTCAGGTTGTCGACCACCGCATTGAGGTTCACCTCAAGGATTGTCTCATGCACTTTCTGCTCAAGCAACTCGCTAAGCCTGTCAAATCCAAACCTGCGGGCACCCTTCAGCAAGATTACCTCATCGCGCAGCGCCTGGAACACGCCACTCTTGATAAAAGTTTCTACCGTTGGAAAGAAATTCTTCTGCGTCACTTTAATGGCATCTTGCTGCTCGGTAAGCTGCGGACCGATACCAATCAACTTGGTCACACCACGCTTTACGGCTAAGTTGGAAACCTCTCTGTACAGTTCGGATGCCTCTCGTCCGCTCTGATCAATGTCACTCAAAACCAACGTTCGGCTACGCCCTTGATGGTCAGGGCGACGGTTCATGAAGTCGAGTGCAATGTCCAGAGAATTGATGTCCGAGTTGTAGGAGTCGTTGATGAGCGTACATCCATGCTGTCCCTCTTTCACTTCAAGTCGCATGGCTACGGGTTCTATTTGCTGCATGCGTTGGTCCAGCACGTCTGGTGCTACCCCCAAGTGTAATGACACGATGGCGCAGACAATGGAATTGACCACAGAAGCCTCATCAATGAAGGGCAGCGAATACCAGTCTTCCTTACCTTTATATATATAGGTAACGGTCGTCATGGTTTCTTTCTTCTCGATAAATTTCACAAAGAACGGTGCCTCTTTGTCCTTCATCGACCAATAAAGGCGCTCACCAGGATAATCGTATTCTGTGATGACCTTGCTAATAATTTCATCGTCAGCTGGATAAACCAGGGTTTCGGCATCGTGGAAGAGGATGAGTTTTTCACGACATTTATCCTCGATGAGACCGAAATTCTCCTGATGCGCATCGCCAAGGTTGGTCAACACGGCAATGGTGGGTTGTATGATGTCACGCAAAGCATTCATCTCCCCAGGCTTGCTGATTCCTGTTTCGAACACGCCAACCTGCGTTTGCTCGTTCATCAACCAAACCGACAGAGGCACACCAATCTGTGAATTGTAGCTGCGAGGCGATCGGGTGACATAAAATTGCGGTGAAAGAAGCTGATACAACCACTCTTTCACCATTGTTTTTCCATTGGAACCCGTGATGCCAACGATGGGAATGTCAAACTCATCACGACGCCGTTCCGCAAGCCTTTGCAGAGCCTTGCGCGTATCAACCACCTTGAGAAAGTTGGTTTCAGGATAAAGTTTGTCGTAACCAACCGGCACAGCCGAAACAACAAAGTTACGAACACCGCGCTGATAGAGTTCTGGAATATAATGATGACCATTGTTACGATCGGTCACCAAAGCAAAAAATAAAGTTTCTTCGGGAAAACAGAGCGATCGACTGTCTGTCAAGATGAAGCCTATCTGTGCATTTTTCGTCCCATAACGCCGCGCACCTATCAGTGTGGTAACCTTTTCGATACTATAAGTCATACAAGTCAATATTTATCAATACAAAGGTAAACTTTTTCTGATGGATGACAAAAAGAATACAAAGAAAATGGCTGATAATAGATTCAACCTCAAAATGCAACTACGTATGCTAATTAAATAAAAAGACCTCAAGTGGAGTTTGATTCACACCACGGAATAGCTAAGAAGAATTTTTATAAGACAAAATTTGTTCATTCCATTGAAAACAACTACATTTGCAACTATCCATCAAATTGGGCAAACCAACAATGAGACAACTGAAAATCACAAAATCAATTACGAATCGGGAAAGTGCTGCTCTCGATAAGTATCTTCAAGAGATTGGACATGAAGACCTAATCTCCATTGAAGAAGAAATTGAATTGGCTCAACGCATCAAAAAAGGTGACCGAAAAGCATTAGAGAAGTTGACCAAAGCCAATTTGAGATTCGTGGTTTCAGTGGCAAAGCAGTACCAGAATCAAGGTTTAAGTCTGCCTGATTTGATCAATGAAGGTAACTTGGGGCTGATTAAGGCCGCAGAAAAATTTGACGAAACACGTGGGTTCAAATTTATATCGTATGCCGTTTGGTGGATTAGACAAAGCATCTTGCAAGCTATAGCTGAACAAAGTAGAATCGTAAGGCTACCTTTGAATCAAGTAGGCTCTGTCAACAAAATCAATCGGATTTTAAATAAATTCGAGCAAGAACACGAACGAAGGCCAAATGTTGATGAGATTGCTGACCAGATAGACCTGCCAGAAGACAAAATTGTAGAGGCTATGAAAGTCAATGGCAAGCACATCTCTGTGGACGCACCCATCATGGAAGGAGCGGATAGCAGTCTCTTAGACGTGCTTCCAAACACGGAATCTCCCATGGCAGACAACGAGCTGGTCATGGAATCGTTGCGAGAAGAGGTCGCCAGTGCATTGAATGTCCTGAATGAACGTGAACGGAATATCATCGAATGTTTCTATGGTATCAACCAGAGAGAGATGACACTGGAAGAAATAGGTGACAAATTTGGGCTCACACGAGAGCGCGTCAGGCAAATCAAGGAGAAGGCTTTGCGCCGGCTCAGACAAAATACGAAGAGCAAACAGCTCAAAGCCTACTTAGGCAGATGAGTGTAAACAGGTAAAAAGATTATTTTTTTAGATGCTATTTCACCTATGGAAAAGCATCTTTACAGTTAAAAAAATGAAAGTTAGAAAACTCTTATTGATTATTTTCACCATTGTGATTTCCATGCATGTCAATGCCGCAAAAGAAACCACAGGCACGCACATGTTCGGTTTCGCTGCATCGTTTAACGATTCTACCATCTACATGACGGAGATACAATACGTTGATTCGGCCTATATTGGCAAATCAAACTTCTTGTTCAGCAGAGAGAATTATTCCTATCAATTACAAAATTACCTACGTTCCATAGGTGCCGTAAGCCCCACTTGCATCACAACTTTTGCCAAAGATCAGAAGAAAATAGAAAAAAAATATCTTTCCATGCGGAAGAAATATGAGAAGAGTGGAAAGTATACCATCAAATATATTACAGCAACAAACTTCAGGTATCAGGGCATAATGCCTCAGGCCAGTGACTTGGAACAAGAAAAAGCGGCTAAAAGAAAAGCCAAAGAGGCTAAAAAAGCGGCTAAGATAGCGAAGAAACAAGCCAAAAGAAAACAAAAATTGGCAGAGAAAGGAATCATTGAAACGAACCATCCTGCGGCAGCTAAAGATACAAAACAATAGATTTTTACCTGAAGAATACCGGCTTTCATGGACTTGCAAACAAATTATTTCACCATAGCTGACCATCATCTCTGCATCAGTTTTCTTCCATCACAGAAGAACAGTATGCTTCTCATCCCTTCTTTTGAACCATTCAGAAGTGAAAAATTCGGAGAAGATGATGAGCTTTTTTTTGAGCTGACGGTAGATGACAACTTAAAACCCATCGCCAAAGACAAGCGCGAACTCATTAGAAAGTTCGAAACAGGGAATGGCGATACCACCGTAGATTTACTCGACAACGGTGGCTATCAGTATATTATTAAGAATGTAAAGGGTGCAGATTGCTGCATGCTACAAACCGATAAAGACTTCAAACACTGCAAGTGCGCACTCAATGGGAACTATAACATGCGCTGTTTTGGATTGAGTAACGCACTTATGTTGATCTTTGCTTTTGCAGGAAGCCGCAAAGAAACCCTCCTCATTCACGCTTCACTGGTTCGACAGGCAGGCTATGGATATGCCTTTATCGCCAAGAGTGGAACTGGAAAAAGTACACAAGTGAGCATGTGGCTGCGATACCTCGAAGGCTGTGACTTGATGAACGACGACAATCCCGTCATCAGAATAATCAATGGCAAGCCCTATATATATGGCAGTCCATGGAGCGGGAAGACGCCTTGTTATAGAAACGTGAAAGCCAAACTGGGTGCCATCACACAAATAGACCGTGCTAGTGCAAACAGCATCGAGCAATTAAAGCCAGCCGAAGCCTTTGCCTCCATGCTCGTTTCATGCTCCATCATGAAATGGGACAAAGACATCTTCAACCGCATCTGTGACACCGTCACCCACATTATCGAAACAACTGGCATCTACATTCTGCACTGCCTGCCCAACAAAGAGGCTGCCGAAGTTTGCCATAAGGCTATTGCAAAACAATAAAAAGGAGGATAACAAAAGAGAGTGGCCATGTCTTCAAATCCCAAAAACACGCATAGTCATCAACCTGCTGCTAAAGAGTTGCAGATTGAAAACCGTAAGTTTCTCCCTGAAGTTATCAAACTTTTGAACGAAGGACATACGGTAACTTTGCAATTGAGAGGCTTCAGCATGCGCCCTTTCCTTGAGGACAATCGTGACAAAGCACTCCTGTCCAAGGCTAAAGACATACAAGTGGGTGATGCAGTTTTAGCAGAAACAGCCCCGAAGCATTATGTCTTACACCGAATCATCAAGATTCAAGGAGAAACGATCACACTAAGAGGAGACGGAAACTTAGGAACAGAGGTGTGTCATGTCAATGACGTACATGGGTATGCGATTGGCTTTTACCGCAAAGGCCGGACTAAACTCGATAAGACCAACGGCTTCAAATGGCGCACCTATTCGCACATTTGGACGGCACTTTATCCCATCAGACGCTACCTGTTGGCTGCGTACAGAAGAATATGGGTTCCGCTGTTTGGCCCTATTTAATCAGAAACAATAATAAAATAATATGAAAGCAAAAACAGGATTTAATCTACGCAACGTGTGTGGTGAGCAAGTTATCGTTGCTGAAGGTAGAGAAAACATCGACTTCAGTAACATCATATCCATGAATGAAACCTCAGCTTACTTGTGGAATGCCATTCAGGGAAAGGATTTTACCGTTGACGACTTGGTAGAATTGCTTACGCAAGAGTATGATGTAGACGAACAGACGGCTCGCAAAGACGCACAAGCGTTGGCCAACCAATGGCTCGAAGCTGGAATTTGCGAATAGTTCATTCCCTCTCATCCATTAACCAGTAACGCCATGGCGATAAGACAAATGTCTACGTCATGGCGTTACTGATTACAAACGTTCTATCAACAGACCACCCAATAGGGTTATTTCAGTTCGTCAATAAAGAAGTTTGCAATCTGCCGCATCAAGTGATTGCGGGTATTACCGCCATAAATACTATGATTGCGGTTGGTATAATAAATCTCTTTAAAGTCTTTGTCTGCCTGAACCAAAGCCTCTGCATACTCAAAAGTGTTTTGCGGATGCACATTATCATCGGCCAAACCATGACAAATCAATAAGGCGCCATGCAGCTTTGCCGCCCACTCTATCGGATTAACGGCATATCCATCGGGATTTTCTTTAGGTGTTCGCATGTATCGCTCTGTATAAACCGTGTCATAAAACTTCCAATTGGTAGGAGGCGCTACGGCTACACCAGCCTTGAACACACCACGCCCCTCGCTCATGCTCATCAGTGTGTTGAAACCGCCATAGCTCCATCCCCAGATGCCAATGCGGTTCTTGTCAACATACGACTGCTTGCCAAGCCACAGAGCTGTTTCCACCTGATCTTTGGATTCTAATTCTCCTAACCGCTGATAAACCACTTTCTCGAACTCAGAACCTCTACCGCCTGTACCTCTGCCATCAACACAAACGACTATAAAACCCTGTTGTGCCAGATAATAATCAAAAGCACCTCCCTTCCCCATGGAACCCGCATTCCAGGAGTTTGTCACCTGTTGGCTACCCGGTCCGCTATACTGAAAGAGGATAACCGGATATTGTTTAGAAGCATTGAATTGAGCTGGCTTCACCATCCATCCGTCCAACTTTACGCCCTCAGATGTGGTGAAAGAAAAAGTTTCTTTGGGTGTCCAACCGTAGTTCGCTATTTTTTTCCGCAATGAAGCATTGTCAATCAGCGTGGACATCACCTTTCCTTTATTATCCCGAACGGTATATACATACGGATGATCGTAATCGCTCCATGTATTGATGAAATACTGATAGTCGCCAGAGAACTGCGCAACGTTCCAACCTTGTTGCTGCGTCAGTCGATCAGTCTTTCCGTTCTTGTGCGAAACATAAATCTGGCGGTCGTGTGCATTCAGTGCGGCAGCTTGATAGTAAACATCACCGGTCTTTTCGTCGTAGCCATACCAAGCGGTAATGTCGTAGGAACCATCTCCGATGGTTCTAACCATCTGACCGTTCATGTTATACAAATACCCTTTCATGTACCCGTCCCGATCGCTGGGCAGCAGAATGCTGTTCTCGCCAATGATGACACCTTTCATGGCTTCTTCTTTGACATACTTCGGAACACGCTCCTTGATCAACAGCGTGGCCACAGTACTCGATGGGTTAACGGCATACAAATGCATTTCGTCCTGATGGCGATTCAAGGTGTAAACGATAATCTTGTTGGGATCAGTCGTTGGCTTGATGCGGGGAACATAGCCATCGGCATCCAACGGAACCTGCAACTGGCGGGTTTGATGGCTCTTTACATCATAGCTCCACACCGTCACCTTGGAATTGTCCTGACCAGCCTTGGGATATTTATAAGTATATAGTCCCGGGTAATCAGCATATTGATGCTGCTCAGGTTGCATGCCCTTGAAAAGTTGTAAGGCATAACTCTTCACGTTAGACTCGTCGTATTTAATCCAACATATCTTGGTTCCATCGGCGTTGAAGCAGAACGAAAGATTGTGTCCAAACTCTTCTTCATTCACCCAATCAGGCACCCCATTGATAATTTCGTTGAACTTACCGTCTTTGGTAACCTGACTTTCAGCATTGTCGTACAAGAGTTTAATGAGGTGGATGTTATTGTCGCGCACGAAAGCAATCTGCCTACTGTCTGCCGACCACACTGGAACCTGCTGCGGTCCACCCTCTGAAAGGGGTTCCAACTTAGTACTGGCAATGGTGTATATATAATATTGTGCTTTGAACGAACGGCGATAAATACGCTCGGTCTTAGTCTGGATGAGCATTTTCGCACCGTCCGGCGACAGGATATACCCGTCGAACGAATCGATTTTCGAACCCATCGTATGGTTCACATCAAACAGTACAGCCGTCTGCTTCCCCGTCTTGAACGAGTACCTGACAACACGATTGCCGTCTTTGCTGATTCTTGCATACTGGTCAGTACCCGCTATGGGTTTGATTCCACTCAAACGCTCTGCCGCAAAGGCACCGTCTTGAATGGCCTTCAGGGTGATTCGTTTTGCCGAATGGACGCTTAAAGTTGCCATGAACAGTGCTATAATCCCTAAAATGATCTTTTTCATTCTGCTTGATTTCTTAATGCTAATGATTGCAAAGATAGGCAATTTTGCGTATTTTTGCAAGTGAATGAAACAATTATATCGTGACTTTGGCTCGTGGATTCGCACGTATTTTGACGGTCCGGTGCAGAAGATTTCCGTTGACGCGGGCTTTACCTGCCCTAATCGGGACGGCAAACTGTCAACGGGCGGCTGTACTTACTGTGACAACCGAGCGTTTAATCCTTCCTATTGCAATCCCAGGAAAACCATTCAAGAACAGTTGGAAGATGGAAAGGCGTTCTTCTCGCGCAAGTATCACGGCATGAAATACCTCGCTTACTTCCAAGCCTACACCAATACTTACGCTTCTATCGAATCACTCAAGCGCATATATGAAGAAGCTTTGCAGGTGGAAGACGTGGTGGGCATCGTCATAGGAACCCGTCCCGACTGCATGAGCGACCAGCTGTTGGACTATTTGGAACAACTGAACAAGCAGACTTTTCTATTAATAGAATATGGTGTAGAGACGACCAACAACGACACACTGCAGCGCATTCACCGAGGACACACCTTTGAATGCAGCAAAGCGGCCATCGAAAAGACGCACGATAGGGGCATCCTGACAGGCGCACACGTCATCATCGGGCTGCCGGGCGAGTCGGCCGAAGACAGCATTGCGCAAGCTCCCATCATCTCGTCGCTGCCCATCGATGTGCTGAAAATTCACCAAATGCAGGTGATACGGCACACGCAACTGGCAAAACAGTACGCTGAAGCCCCATTCTACACCTACACAGTTGATCAATATCTTGACGTCATCATCCGCTACATAGAGCGTCTTCGAAATGATTTGATACTCGAACGCTTTGTCAGCATGTCACCGCCCGACAGGGTCATCGCACCCAAATGGGGACTGAAGCCATACGAATGGATGAATTTGTTGACCCAAAGAATGGTTGAACGGAACACATGGCAAGGAAGGTTATGGCATCCATCCACGAATGTCACCATGGATGTTAAATGATGTTCGCAACCTTCTTCAATGCTGAATTTTCTTGACAACACCCCGCTCATATTTTGCTTGTAAACAAACAAACGGAACTAGCGGCGCAAATAAGCGAAATATGGCGCATTTCATTATCTCATTGAATCACAATTCATTGCGAAAACATCACATAATTTACGAACAAATCTCCACGCTTTTGATTCCAAATAGCATTGCTTTAACCCAAATCGGTCATTAGGATTTCTCTGTGTCGTACGGCAAAGAGAAATCC
>CAUPIT010000013.1:0-87007 GCA_963511375.1 uncultured Prevotella sp.
GGCGGTCATTAGAAAATGACAAGAAGCTTTTTCTAATGACCGATTTGGGTTTAAGGTGCACATCTGATTTTATTCGCACACAACAGGGTGCCTGATGCGGCTAAACATGGTGACAACGTCCGAACTTGACAACCGTTTGCTGAAACATGAAGGCTATGCTATAAAACGCGATTGAACACGCTCCAACTGGTGAAATATCTTGACAACACACTCTCTTATAATTTGCGTATTTACGAACAGCCTTCACTTTCGTCCCAAATACGCCAGAAATGAGCAATATCCGTATTCTCTTGACATACAGTATATTACAAAATCAAGGCACAAATATCACTCTTCTTACGCCCTATTTTAAGCACAAAAGCATAGCTTTTAGGCAGATATTTGCATGCTTTTTCCGCGCAATACCATGTCTATTGGAGGGCAATATCATGCATCTAACACCTTAAACGCATTGCTATTGCCTTAAAATCTCATTTTTCTTGCTTCATGATAGCTTGTTTGCATCCTCCTTGCCAATTGATTTTTTCTAGATTGAAAGTTTTGAAGTGCCATTTTAGGGTGGTTTTTTAGTAAAGAAATGGAACATTTTTGCACGAAACACCATCAAACCGTTTTCGGGAAAGGGCTCGAGCGCATCCCAAGAACAACTTCATTGGAGTTACGGTTCACACATCATCTGCACATTTTAGGAGCAATGCGATACAGATAAACTACTTTTTCGTAACTTTGCCGGCAACTTCATTTCGTACCATCCAAGGTACAACAAGGTATAACAAGACGCTAAAAAACAAACTCACCATGCCAAGAAAAAAGAAATCAGAACTGAAAGATTACGCCATCATCACACTGGCCATGCTCATGGGTAGCGTAGGCTTAACCGTCTTCTTACTGCCCAACCACATCGGCATGGGCGGCATCACAGGTATCTCGTCTATCATCTATTGGGGCTTTAATATTCCCGTAGAGGTCACTTACCTGGTCATCAACGCCACCCTGCTGGCCTTTGCGCTCAAGATTCTGGGGTGGCGATTTTGCGTTAAGACCATCTATGCCGCCCTGACGTTCGCCATGTTTGTGTGGCTCATCAGACAAGTGACACACGATGAGGCAATCATCAACGACCAACCTTTCATGGCGGCCATTCTGGGAGCTGTGCTCATGGGGTCGAGCATCGGAATGGGATTGTCGAGCAACGGCAGTACGGGAGGAACGGATGTCATTGCGGCCATGATCAACAAATATCATGACATCTCGCTGGGAAAGGTCATCCTTCTCTGCGATATCACCATCATCACATCCAGCTACCTGGTGCTGCACGACTGGGAGCAGGTGTTGTATGGCTATGTGGTGCTCATTGTTTCTTCGGCTTGCGTGGACAAAGTGGTGAACATGAACCGACGGTCGGTTCAATTCTTCATCATCTCAGAAAAATACGAAGAGATAGGTAGGGCCATCAATACGACGGTTCAACGAGGATGTACCACGCTCACGGGCAACGGATTTTACTCGGGACGCGACATGAAAATGCTTTTCGTGCTGGCCAAACAAACCGAGTCGTCCATGATTTTCAGAACGATTGACGAGATAGACCCAGAGGCTTTTGTTTCTCAGAGTGCGGTTATCGGTGTGTACGGACTGGGCTTTGACAAGTTTAAAGTAAACAAAAGAAAGAAATCACCACGAGTGGCGCAAGCTAAAAAAGAAGAACCAGCCCGTTGATCGAGGCCAGACAAGGCACGATGTGCCGCTGTATCGGCATAAAAATAAGGTGTGTCATCAAACTGGCACACCTTATTTTTATTCGTTTACTTGCGAATGATTTCAAAAATTTCTGCGTCGCCCTCGATGGATATGCGGGTAGCTTTCTTCGCAACATCAAACTGATAGAAGGATGAGGTAACGGTAGTTTCTGCCACCACACGTCCCTTCTTGTCATGTTGCTTCACCCTGACCGACTGATTTTCAGGCAGCTTCATCAGCAAAATATAACGCTGCGTATGCTTTGGAATGCCAAACGAAAGGGTACCAGCGAGATGGAAAGAAGTCAAAGGTTGTTCATCAAAAGCACGGATGGCCGCATCGCCTTGGGCTGTTTGTACATCAAAATCCAGGCGTGACAACGTGATAGGATTGACCTTGAACGTGCGCACGGCCAACCAATGGGTCTTCTCTGAAGGTAGTTTGCGTAAGCGCACATAGCGTCCCTGCACGCCCTGCCCCATCCAATGAATATCGTATTGCTTCTGAAGGTCGGTGATGAGCGGGGTCCAGGACTGCCCATCAGTTGAGCATTCGAGGATGGCATGGTCGAAATAATCTACGTCATCTGTCGCATTGCGGCCTTGTTTGAGGTCAACTTCCCAAATCGGCATCACCTTTCCCAGGTCCAGTCCAACCCAATCACCCGTCTTTTGTGCGATGCCCGAATGATAGAATGAGAGGGAATCGGCATCCAACATGTGCTTGCTCTGCGTGGTATACACGCTGGGATAAGATCCGATGGGACGCTGTATGGCTGACTTTTTCCCCGCGAGTTGCTCATAGAAGGCCTCGCTCATGTCCTCCATGGCCTTTTCATAAAACGGCTGTAGCTTCATGGTTCCCGACCGATGGGCATCGTAAGTCTTCTTGTCTTCCGCACTCATGAGGTTCTGCACATAGCTGTTCCAGAATGCCTCCGGGGCTTCATGCTTAAACATCTCCATGAGTTTCAACGCATTTTTACCGCGCGTTCCTAACTTGCCGAACTCGGTGAGCCATGGACGCAATTCGCTGAACAGCCCTCGATTGGCCAATCCTTGCTCCAATTGTGCCGGCACCTTCTCTATCTTCTCGAACTCACGCATGAGGTCATCATATTGTTTGGGGGTATAATGGTCCATGGTGAAAGTTGTTGTTTCCCACGATTCGTCACGCCGATAACCCGTTTCTGTGTCGGCAGAATGGATGGCAAAGGTGCGATATGCGTCCTTTGCCTGCGGTGCCATCACCGCCAATCCGCGCTCCCAACTGCCCAATGCGTTATAGGCTGTAGGGTTCCAAGCGTAGTCAGCAACACTGTACAAGGCAAGTTTAGAGGCCTCACCATGCTCCATGGGGTTGCTCAGCAGACCGGTCATCTCGCCTGCGGTGACGGTGTTTTCCAGTCCATAGACGGGTCCTTGCAACACGATGTGGCGCACATAGTCGGTCACGGGATAGTTCCACCAAAAGAGAGCCGGCCGCTTGATGCGTGAATTGACCCACGCTAAGGTCGTTCGTGTGACGTCACTGCATACGACATCGCCTGTCCAGAACACCCTCACCGATGGGTCTAAGGTTCGACCATACACCGACAAGCTGCCTTCGGGCGTTGGGTTGGCCCAGGCTCGGCTATAGTCTGTGGGACAAATGATGAGTGGCGAAACGTCTCCTTTGACCTTGACAAACTCTTTTGTCAGGCGGTTCAACAGCTCTACTTGCCTGGCTGGATTGGTTCCATCACCAGAGATATCATCAAAGAAGATGGCGAACGAGCGAACTCCCAGCTGGTACATCAGGTCGAATTTGTGCTTCAGGTTGTTGTAATCTTCCTCATTCCACTTGATGTCTTTGCCAGGATGAATGGCCCAAACAAACTCTACCCTATTTTTATCACAGGCTTCTACCAGCTCATGAATGTTCTTAGCTTCGTCCGCGGGATAAGGTTTTCGCCAGTTGGGTGAACTGTGATAGGGGTCGTCTTTGGGTCCGTAAATATAGGTGTTCAACTTGTATTTGCCATAAAAATCGATCAACGATAGGCGCACCTTGTGTGACCAGGGGGTTCCATAGAATCCTTCAATGATGCCACGGTATGGGAATACGGGATAATCATTGACCTCCAAATAAGGCAGGGTCTTGCCGTTTTGGGCGATGGGACTTTCCATAATCTGGCGCAAAGTCTGGATGCCATAGTACACACCGGCATCATCATAGCCCACAATATCAATGCCTTGCCGATTAATGCGCAACGAATAAGCGCCGCTGACGGGCTTCACACTGCAGCTTTTAACTGTATTTTCCAAGGCAATGTTCAAGGGAACGCCAGCGGATTGCAAGGGCAGAAAGGCCAAATCCTCTTTGATATCTCGTTTCTGCCGACCGAGTTTAGTAGATAATTTGACCCCAGTCGTGACGTCTAATGTTCCACTAATGGAAAGATTGAGATAGTTAGGTACGGGATTGATTATCAATCCTTTGTGATCAACTTGATGCCCTGTCAGCTTTGGTACGTCTGCACTTTCCTTGCGTTGTGATGACAAATCGAAACCAGACACCTGTGACATGCTCACATGGGAGGACAAAAGTCCTACGAATAAAATAGTTCCAAGTTTAAGATAATTCATAATTTAAAAAGATAAGGGACGGTAGGAATCCAATCCTACCATTGTTCTACCGGGATGTTCCACGACAATTTGACGCAAAGATAGATAAAATAAACTGAATAAATCGGAGTAAAGAGGGTTTTTAATTCGTAATCAAGTCATAATTAAAATTTATTGCGTACTTTTGCGATGTATTGTGTTCTTTGTTTATCAGACATTTACAATAATGCCTGCGCAATGACACAACGATTCAAAAGGATAACAGATTTGGGCAACGAAAAGGCCTTGTCAGGCTCGCAGAAACAAGAAACGCCCATGGAGAAAAAAGGTAATTGATTAATATGAAATTCAAATACGACGTTATAATAATAGGTGGTGGACACGCTGGTTGTGAGGCAGCAACGGCATCTGCCAATATGGGAGCCCGTACATGTCTCATCACAATGGATATGAACAAGGTGGGACAAATGAGCTGTAACCCAGCCATTGGTGGCATAGCGAAAGGACAAATCGTTCGCGAAATTGACGCTTTGGGGGGACAGATGGGCCTCATTACCGACGCAACGGCCATCCAATTTCGAATGCTCAACAAGGGTAAAGGTCCTGCTGTATGGAGTCCTCGCGCACAATGCGACCGAGGAAAATACATCTGGGAATGGAGAAAAGTGTTGGACAGCACCCCACTTCTTGACATTTGGCAAGATGAAGCCCGGGAATTGATAGTAGAAAACGGAGAAGCTGTTGGCGTAATTACCGTTTGGGGAGTTGAGTTCAGAGCGAAAAGCGTGGTTATCACAGCGGGAACCTTCTTGAATGGTCTGATGCATATCGGGCGACATCAACTGCCAGGCGGACGCTGTGCCGAGCCAGCAGTGTATCATTTGAGTGAGAGTATTTCAAGACATGGCATCCGCGTGGACCGCATGAAGACGGGTACTCCTGTAAGAATTGATGCGCGAACGGTGCATTTTGAGGACATGGAACGGCAGGATGGCGAGAACGATTTCCATCAATTCAGCTACATGAGTGAACCCAAAAAGCTAAAACAACTACCCTGTTGGACATGTTATACCAATCAAGAATGTCACGAAGTACTGAGGCAAGGATTGTCAGATTCGCCCCTTTTCAACGGACAAATACAAAGTACAGGCCCTCGTTATTGCCCTTCGGTAGAGACAAAGCTTGTTACTTTTCCCGACAAAGACCAACATCCACTGTTTTTAGAGCCTGAAGGAGAATGCACCAACGAAATGTATTTAAACGGCTTTTCATCGAGTATGCCGCTGCATATACAGCTGGAAGCAATCCACAAGATACCTGCTTTTCGCGATGCAAAAATCTACCGAGCTGGCTATGCCATAGAGTATGATTACTTTGACCCTACACAATTGAAACTAACGTTGGAATCGAAGGTTTTGAAAGGTTTGTTCTTAGCTGGGCAAGTGAACGGCACTACAGGATATGAAGAGGCGGCCGGACAAGGTTTGGTGGCTGGAGTGAACGCTGCACTGCATTGCTCTAACAGCGAACCTTTCGTCATGCACCGCGATGAAAGCTACATCGGTGTGCTGATAGATGACTTGACTACCAAAGGAGTTGATGAGCCTTATCGCATGTTTACATCACGCGCTGAATACAGAATTCTATTGAGGCAAGACGATGCCGACGCACGATTGACGGAGAAAGCGTACCAATTAGGCCTGGCAAGTCGTGATCGTTATGATTGGTGGATGGAGAAGAAGGAAAGCATTAAGGCTCTTCTTGATTTCTGTAATCAGACACCGATTAAACCGAATGAAATCAACAATTTCCTTGAAAGGATAGGAACCTCTCCCCTTCACGGCACCTCCAAGATATCTGACCTCGTGGGGCGGCCACAAGTATCGTTGACACAACTTACCGAACATATCACAACTTTGAAAGAAATGCTCAACAAACCTCGCAACCGGAAGGAAGAGATTGCAGAGGCAACAGAGATAAAAATCAAATACAAAGGTTACATTGAGCGTGAAAAACTCATGGCCGAAAAGATGCACCGCCTAAGGGATATCAAGATAAAAGGACGCTTTCAATATAACGAATTACATGAATTATCTACGGAAGCCCGTCAAAAATTAGAACGAATCGACCCCGAAACGCTCGCACAAGCCAGCAGAATACCGGGTATTTCACCAAGCGATATCAATGTTCTTCTGGTTCTATTAGGGAGATAACTTATATCGAAAGGAATCACATAACAGACATGTTTCACATGAAACAATAAGATATTTAATAACAACATAACGCATTAATAATGAACAACAAATTACTATTGGACAATTTGCGCAGTATACAAGATTGGCCAATCAAAGGAGTGAACTTCAGAGATGTTACTACTCTATTCAAAAATCCCCAGTGTTTACGTACTATAAGCGATGAAATGTACGAATTATACAAAAACAAAGGCATTACAAAGATTGTCGGAATCGAGAGTCGTGGCTTTGTGATGTCATCCGCTATCGCTATCAAATTGGGTGCTGGAATCGTCTTATGTCGCAAGCCAGGCAAGCTTCCTTGTGAAACAGTGCAAGAAAGTTATGCAAAAGAATACGGCATCGACACCATCGAAATTCATAAAGATGCTATCAACGAGAATGACATTGTTCTATTACACGACGACCTGTTAGCAACCGGAGGGACAATGAAAGCGGCCTGTGATCTGGTGAAAAAGTTCCATCCCAAAAAGATTTATGCGAACTTTATCATTGAACTCAAGAGCGAGTTTCCACACTGTAGAGAACAATTTGACAAAGACATCGAGATTGAATCACTGTTGCAATTTTAATCAACAGTAACAAATGTAAGCGGTAGTGGAAAATAAACTCCACTACCCTCTCACGGTATTTGCGCCGGAGCGCTCCGTGACGAAGGAGACGTAGATGTTTCACATGAAACAATTAAACTATCATTTCCTGTAACACAGGGACTTATAGCGATGAACAAAGAGGAAAACTTAAAGAGAATTGACCACCTAAAAAGTATAGCATTGAGCATGCCTGGAAAGCCTGGCAGCTACCAATTCTATGATCAAGACCACCAAATTATCTATGTAGGTAAGGCCAAGAACTTGAAAAATCGTGTTTCTTCGTATTTCCGAAAGGAAGTAGATCGCTACAAAACCAAGGTCCTTGTCAGCAAAGTTTGGGACATCACATACACCGTAGTCAATACAGAAGAGGACGCACTACTACTCGAAAACAGCCTTATCAAGAAGTACAATCCACGCTACAACGTACTGTTGAAAGACGGAAAGACCTACCCAAGTATCTGCGTAACGAAAGAATACCTGCCAAGAATTTTCAAAACAAGGCGAATAGACAAGAGATTTGGCACCTATTATGGCCCATATAGCCAAATCACAATCATGTATTCTCTTCTTGAACTCATCAAAAAGCTCTACAAACCACGCACCTGCCGCTTCCCTATCACACCAGAAGGTATCAGTCAAGGCAAGTATAAACCGTGTTTGGAGTACCACATTCACAATTGCAAAGCACCCTGTGTGGGAAAACAAACGCATGAAAACTATCAGGAAAACATTGCTCAAGCCCGTGAAATATTAAAGGGTAACACCCGCGAAGTGAGCAAAATACTCTACCAACAAATGCTAAAAAAGGCAGAAGAACTGAAGTTTGAAGAGGCAGAAGAGCTTAAGCAAAAGTACGAAATGCTCAACAATTTCGTGGCGAAGAGTGAGGTAGTAAGCAACACCATACAAGACTTAGACGTGTTTACCCTCACAGATGACAACCAGAAAAAGAACGCTTTCATCAACTACATCCACGTCAAAAACGGCACCATCAACCAGAGTTTCACCTTTGAATATAAGCGAAAGCTTGATGAAACCAATGAAGAACTGCTCATTACTGCCATCCAAGAAATCAGAAGCAGGTTTAAAAGCAAGGCCAAAGAGATCATCGTTCCCTTTGAAATCAATTGGAGTTTGAACAATGCTACCTTCTTCATTCCCCAACGTGGGGACAAAAAACACCTGCTGGACCTGTCTAAAATGAACGGGAAACAGTATAAGTTCGACCGCCTCAAACGATCGGAAAAGCTGAATCCGGAACAAAAACAGACCCGTTTAATGAAGGAATTACAAACCAAACTCAAGCTCCCAAAGCTCCCCTATCACATCGAATGTTTCGACAACTCTAACATCTCCGGCACCGATGCCGTAGCAGGTTGCATCGTATTCAAGGGCATGAAACCCTCAAAGAAAGACTACCGCAAATACAACATCAAGACCGTGAACGGTCCAGACGATTACGCATCCATGCAAGAGGTGGTGCGTCGTCGATACAGCAGGATGATGGAAGAGCAGACACCCCTACCCGACTTGATTATCACCGATGGCGGAAAAGGACAGATGGAGGTAGTAAGAGAGGTGGTAGAAGACGAACTACACCTACAAATACCCATCGCAGGACTGGCTAAAAACGACCGCCACAGAACCAACGAGCTGTTATTTGGTTTTCCACCGCAAGTCGTTGGTTTAAAGGCAGATAGCGAACTTTTCCACCTCCTCACGCACATTCAGGACGAAGTGCATCGGTATGCCATCACCTTTCATCGCGACAAACGGAGCAAACACGCACTACACAGCGAATTAGACGACATCAAGGGCATCGGTCACAAAACTAAAGAGCAACTCCTGAAAGCCCTGAAAAGCGTGAAAAGAATCAAAGACGCAGATCTTGAAACGCTCACCGACATCGTCAAAGAAGCAAAGGCAAAAATCATTTTCAATCACTTTCACCCCAACAATCCATAAAAAATTGCTTATCTTTGCGTTCAATAGGCTGCGCAACAGCTATTTGAGGGCAATCTCATAGCCGCTGACAGTAGTACACACTACCTGCATCCTTTAGAAACAACTTATCAAAAGACGTCAACTGACTGATGAAAACCTGGATACAAACCCTGCTGCTTTTTCTGGTCCTACTGCTTGGTAACCAGAACACTTGCATAGCACATGCCAACGATACGAGACCTGGCATGGCTGAAGATGGCGGCACGTCTGGGTATTTCGATGATGAAAAGAGCAAAAACCGCATCTACGAAAACACGATAGAACCGGCCCAAAGACAAACAGCACTCATCACCGACACCAGTCAAACCGTACGCCTGTGCAACACCCGTCCACAGCGCATCCTGCCCACATATACAGCTAAGCCAACACATCTTCTTGGCCGTAACATGTTTCACAACAAGTTTTATTCGCTTCATTTTCAAGGAATTGACCGATACCTCACAACGGTCACAACCCCTATTCCATCCTCTGCCGTATGCGATTACTACGTCATTGCATTGAGGCAAATCATTCGTTGACCCATCTTCTTTTTAATCCGTACGCACTTCGTAACCAATCAAATCCTGTGCGTACAATGAGATTTCACTAAAATATCGTAAAAGCTGCTTCAAACATGTCGATAGCAAGGAAGCCAACCACTCGCCCAAAGAGGGGTCATAAAGATGGCTACCTTACCTTCAATCGGTTCAAAACGTCCGAAAAGAAGTGCCAACAAGCTGTATATCAAGATTATATACGTTTTTGAGCAGCTCGGAAACAAATCAACAAGACAATCAATAAAAAGAAGAAAATTATGGCAAGTATAAAAAATTTAGAGGTGGCCGAAACCATTTCCAACAACCCAAACATCAAGATTTCAAAGGGATTCTTAGGCATTGGCAGCAAAGCCACATACACACCCACAAACAGCAAGCTGAACGCGGTCATCAACTACTATAGTGCAGAAGATGCCCAGGCATTCGTGAAACTCATCAATGCAGCGGAAACAGAAGTAGCAAGCCAGGCAAAAAAGATGACATCATCTACGAAGTTGAGCATCAGCAACTATCGCCTCGAGGCATATGTAACCGACGACAAACAGTTTGTTGCCATACAAGTGCTGAGTTATGCTGACTTCCGCAACACGCCCATTTGTGATTTAAAATACTTTGAGGGCGAGGCAGCACAAGCCATTGCCGCACTGTTATAAGACCAAAAAGAGCCATTTCATCGGGCTTTTGGCAACCCATCTCCCATCTGTCAAGCGGTGACAAATGGGAGATTTTTTATGAACCAGACTACTACAAGAAAGGTGAAACACGGCAGCATCTGAACAAGGAGAATAACATGACCTTTCAATTGCATGGAGATTGGGCGTCAAAGTCAATGAGTTTAAGCGCCAAACTCATTGAGATTGGCCGCCAAAGTCAATGCAATAAAACGCCTCCATAACAACCTATAGATCAAAGGAAAAGCGCGTGAAGATAAAAGATGTGCTCAATTATCGAACGATTATTTGGTTTGAACCATAAAAATAAATATCTTTGTAATATGAGAATTGTCATACAAAGAGTTTCAGAAGCATCGGTAAGCATCAAAGACACGATGAAATCGGCCATTCAGCAAGGTTTTCTTATCCTTTTAGGGATAGGTGAAGATGATACCGAAGACGATATAGAATGGCTTGTCAAGAAGGTAGTCAACCTTCGTGTGTTCGATGACAAACAGGGGGTTATGAACAAATCTATCCTCGACATCAATGGCGAAATATTGGTGGTGAGCCAGTTTACCCTCATGGCGTCGTACAAAAAAGGTAACCGCCCCTCGTACATACATGCAGCCAAGCACGAGATTTCTATCCCACTTTACCAGCAGTTTTGCAAACGTTTGAGTGTCCAATTGGGAAAAGAAGTTGGCACTGGCGAGTTTGGTGCTGATATGCAGGTGAAATTAGTGAACGATGGTCCGGTAACCATCTGTATGGATACCAAAAATAAAGAGTAACGCAAACACCCCCAAATCAAGGTTCAAAATATGGAAATCAAAGAAGCACAGCAACAAGTAGACCGCTGGATTAAGGAATATGGTGTACGCTATTTCTCCGAACTCACCAATATGGCGTGCCTCACAGAAGAGGTTGGCGAGTTGGCGCGCATCATCTCACGCACCTATGGCGACCAAAGTTTCAAGCCAGGAGAGACACCCAATCTTGCCGATGAAATGGCAGATATTTTGTGGGTGCTCATCTGTTTGGCAAATCAAACAGGGGTTGACCTGACCGAAGCATTCGAAGAAAACATGAAAAAGAAAACAAACAGAGATAAAACAAGACATATTAATAACCCAAAACTTCAATAAAAAATGGCTATCAAACAAAACATAGAAGCATCGAAAGAGCAATTGAACGCTAAGAATGCGCCCAAGCAAACAGTCGACAAGTACGAACAGGCACTAAAAAAGTACAACACCAATCTCAACGATGATGAAGTACGAGAGGCGGTTAAGAAGATTATCGAAGAGAAAGTACATACCAATGACACCCCTGAGGTGAAGAAATTCCTGTTTGGAAGCATCGAACTGACCTCACTGAAATGCACCGATTCGGACGAAAGTATTATGGCATTTACCGAAAAGGTAAATCAGTTTGACACGCAATACGCTGACCTTCCCCACGTTGCCACTATCTGCGTATATCCTTGTTTTGCTCAAGTGGTACGCGACACCTTGGAGGTTGAAGGCGTTGAAATAGCCTGCGTATCGGGCAGTTTCCCCTCTTCACAAGCCCTCATCGAGGTTAAAGTAGCCGAAACAGCATTGGCAGTGAAAGATGGAGCTACGGAGATTGACATCGTGATGCCCGTAGGCAAATTCCTAAGCGGCAATTACGAAGAGATGTGCGAGGATATACAAGAGTTGAAAGAAACTTGCGGAGATGCTGCCATGAAGGTGATTTTAGAGACAGGATGCTTAAAAACAGCCTCAAATATCAAGAAAGCCTCTATCCTTTCCATGTATGCCGGAGCCGATTATATCAAGACTTCTACGGGCAAAGAGAAGGTGGCAGCCACACCAGAAGCTGCGTATGTGATGTGCCAAGCCATCAAGGAATACTACGATGAAACGGGCATTCAGATAGGTTTTAAGCCTGCTGGCGGCATCAACTCAGTGATGGACGCCCTCATCTACTACACCATTGTAAAAGAAGTGTTAGGCGAAAAATGGCTTACTAACAAGTGGTTCCGCTTAGGTACCAGTCGCTTGGCGAACATGTTGCTCAGCGAGATTGAAGGAAAGGAAGTAAAATTCTTCTAATGATACAATAAAAACAGCTGAAAAAAATGCCCTGTAAAAAAAGCGGATATACACCTCAGAAATGTATATCCGCTTGAGCTTTTTAGCATCATCAAAGTGCCTTGATCCAATCAACGATGTCTTGCATCACCTCTGGCGCAAAGGTTTCTTCTATCAATCGATACTCCGTTGTCTGCCCCGTAGTACAGTGTTGAAACAGATGGTTCAGTCCTTCGTATTCTTTAATCAGGTTCTTTTTGTTGGGTTTCAAGCCTTTTCTCAAAGCTGAAAGATTGTCGTGCGCATCTACCTGCACATCTTTACTACCATTCACTGCCATAACAGGACACTTGATCTTAGGAAGATAGCAAGCCATGTCGGTAGCGATGAAATCGAGAACCCATGGGGTTTGCATGGTGATAACGGGTAACAAACTTTGCTTACTCAATGCTGGGAGCGACACATTGGTTTGTTTCAGCAAGGAGTCTAACACGGCTTCGGGGTGAGAAATGTCTTTCTTGGCATTTCTATAAGCATAAATAGTCCCCAACACCTTACAGTAATCGCGCGCGAAAGTGGCACCACCTCTCGTTTCCATCGCTTGATATACCTGCTTTAACATCAAGCTATCACCACGTCCAGCCACCCCTGCAAGACTGACAATGAAATCGGGTAAGCCTTCTGCTGCCAACATCATGGCAATACTACCACCCTCACTATGTCCCATGACACCTACCTTTCCAAACTTTTTCAGGCTTTTCAGGTAGTTGAACCCACAGCGGGCATCCTCCGCATTGTCTTTCATCGTCGATTGAGAAGCATCACCCGTAGACTTTGCAAACCCTCTGTCATCGTATCGAAGCGAAGCAATGCCATGGCGAGCCAAGTAATCTGCCAAGACTAAGAAAGGCTGATGGTCGAATATTTCCTCGTTTCTATTTTCCTGACCGCTACCTGTTACCATCAGTACCACAGGTACTTTCTGTTTGTTCATCTGCTCATAACCCGCAGGATAAGTCAATGTTCCCGAGAAAACGGCATTCGCCTTGGCGTTTTGAAAGGTCACTTCCTCAGTTTGATAGGGATAAGGCGCATGCGGAGTTTGCGGTCTTTTTAGTTCCTCCACACCACGATTGAGCATCAAGGGGAAAGATCTACCAAACTGTGTAAACGTTCCTTGAATGTGGTCCCCTTGCTGTTTGCCGAGATACCGTGCCCCAATAGAGGAGATAGCAATATCCACAGAGTCGGTTGTGAGACTGTTCACCGTGGCTGGAACACCTTTAACACTTTGGTCAGGACTATCCATCGTAACGATGAAACCGCTGTTTTTGTCCTTTTCAATGTGAAAGACAAGCGTTAATTGTGCACCTTGAACCGACAGTTTTCCCGTCCAACTACCTTCCAATTTCTGTGCATGCGATGCGCAAACGAAAGCACACAACAAGAGCATAAAAGTGAGAAATCTTGTTTTCATGACTAAAAAAATATGATTATTACAGGTAATCTACCACGCTCAAAACAAAAACAAGGCAGTAAAAGGTGTGCGTACTCCTTATTTTGTACGCTTCACCACATAATCGATGTAGGCCTGCAAAGCCGTCTTAATATCGGCATCCGTCACATGCTTGTCTATAAAAGCCAATGCTTGTTGATGCAATTCGCCCATGCGTTGCTCAGCATATTCAATGCCACCCTGCTGCTTTGTGAAAGCTACCAATTGTGCGATTTCATCGGGTGTCACCGTGTTGTCCTTTACCTTATGTGCCAATTGGAGCATGGCGGCATTGCGAGTAGAATTCAAGGCATAAATAACAGGGAGAGTAAGTTTCCCCTCTGCCATATCATTGCCAGTGGGCTTGCCAATCTCTTTCGATTCAAAATAATCGAAAATATCATCCCTAATCTGGAAAATAATACCCAAAGTCTGTCCAAATTCACGAGCAGCCTCTACCTCTTCGGGTGTGGCTTTGCCTGCTTGTGCACCAATCACGGCACACGATTCGAACAAAGCAGCTGTCTTTTGCTTAATGACTTGGTAATATACTTCTTCCGAAATGTCTTGATTTTGGATATTGCTCAGCTGCAAAATCTCACCATTCGACAAGGTTCTGCCAAGGTTAGCAAGGTTTTGAATAATGGCTTCCGAATGGGTGAAAGAAACCTGCAACAAAGCCGTTGACAGGATATAATCGCCCACCAGCACCGCCACTTTGTTGTCATAGGTAGCATTCACCGATGCCTGTCCACGGCGTTCGCCACTCTCATCCACCACATCATCGTGCACAAGGCTGGCGGTATGCAGCAGTTCCAAGCCCACCGCTGCATGCTGGGCGGTCGAGGTAATGCCATTAAAGTTCTTCGCTATTAACAAAATAAGCATGGGCCTCATGCGCTTTCCCTTTCGTTGACGAATGTGAGAAAGTGCTTGCGAGAGTAGTCCATCACCGTGTGACAATGATTCATCATACAGGTAATCAAAGTCATTCAATTCATCGACAATAGGTTGTTGTATCAAGGATAAATAGTCCATGCTTGCTATTTTTGTCACAAAAATACAGAATAAATCCCTATTTGTTCCATTTTTTTCGTAATTTTACAGGAATAATATACTAAAATATGGACAAACTGTTTCTCTTGGACGCCTATGCACTCATTTATAGGTCGTATTACGCATTCATCAACAACCCGCGTATCAACTCCAAAGGCCTCAATACATCGGCCATCATGGGCTTTTGTAACACCCTCAACGAGGTGCTGACAAAAGAGAATCCCACATATATTGGCGTGGCATTCGACCATGGACTGACCTTTAGGAACGAGGCTTTCCCCGCTTACAAGGCGCAACGGGAAGCCACACCCGAAGACATTAAGAAAGCGGTGCCTATCATCAAACAAATATTGGAGGCCTATCACATTCCAAGTTTGCAAGTAGATGGCTTCGAAGCCGACGATGTTATCGGCACATTAGCGATGAAATCGGGCAAAAAAGGCATTGATACTTATATGCTTACCCCTGACAAAGACTATGGTCAATTGGTGAGAGAGAACATCTTCATGTACCGTCCACGGCACGGAGGGGGCTACGAAACGCTGGGTGAAAAAGAGATATGCGACAAATACAACATCACTACCCCACTACAAGTCATTGACCTTTTGGCACTGATGGGTGACTCGGCAGACAACTTTCCGGGGTGTCCAGGCGTGGGAGAAAAGACCGCATCAAAACTTATTAACCAGTTCGGATCCATTGAGGAGCTGCTGAAACGAACCTCAGAGATTAAAGGTAAGTTGCGAGAGAAAGTTGAAAATGCCATCGATGATATAAAGATGTCACAATTCTTAGCAACCATTCGCACCGATGTCCCCATCGAGTTGAACCTGGATGATTTGAAGTTGAAACAACCAGATGAAAATAAATTGGCCGAAATCTTCACCGAATTGGAATTCAAAACGTTCGCCAACAGAATCCTTAATAAATCACAAAATAACACAAAAACAACAAACAAACAGCTCAATCTCTTTGCAGAATCCTCGGCAATTGGGCAGGTTGAGCCAAAAAACGCGAGTTTTGAGAGCCTTAAAACAGGTCATTACGAATACAAACTCATTGATAATCAAGAAGAAGCGCATCAAATTTGTGACTTTTTCTTAACAAATAAAATTCTCAGTCTAGACACTGAGACCACTTCAACCAACCCCATGGAGGCAGAATTGGTTGGTTTGAGCTTTGCTGTTGAGCCGAAAAAGGCATTTTACGTGCCTGTTCCGTCCAACCGTGAAGATGCCGTAAATCTTGTTAAAATATTCAAACCGATCTATGAAAACGAGGAGATTGTGAAAGTAGGGCAAAACATCAAGTACGATTTGGAGGTGCTTCGCAATTACGGTATCGAACTAAAAGGACCGATGTTCGACACGATGATTGCCCATTATGTACTGCAACCCGAACTTCGTCACAACATGGATTACATGGCGGAGGTGTACCTCAACTATCAAACCATTCATATTGAAGAACTGATTGGCGAGCGAGGAAAGAACCAAAAGAACATGCGCGACCTCTCTCCTACCGACATCTATGAGTACGCTTGCGAAGATGCAGACATTACATTACAACTTAAAAACGCGCTCGAACCTAAGCTCAAGGAAGCCGGAGTCGCTGATCTGTTCTACCAAATGGAAATGCCTTTGGTGAACGTACTGGCCGAAATGGAGATGAACGGCGTGCGCATAGATACCGAAGCATTGAAGGAAACGTCAGAAAACTTCACCAAACGAATGCTGGATTTGGAGCACCAGATTCACGAACTGGCTGGCGAGTCATTTAATGTGTCATCTCCCAAGCAGGTGGGCGACATTCTTTTCGGCAAATTACAAATTGCCGAAAAACCCAAAAAGACCAAGACCGGGCAGTTTGTTACCAGTGAAGAGGAACTGCAAAAATATGCAGCTGGCAACGAAATCGTAACCCTCATCCTGGATTATCGTGGACTGAAGAAACTCTTGGGAACGTATGTTGATGCGCTGCCCAAGCTCATCAACCCCCAAACAGGACACATTCACACCTCTTTCAATCAAACGGTAACGGCTACAGGACGGCTCTCCTCAAGCGATCCTAACCTGCAAAACATCCCCGTACGAGGCGAGGATGGGAAGGAAATCCGCAAGTGTTTCATCCCTGAAGACGGTTGTTTGTTCTTCTCTGCCGATTATAGTCAGATAGAATTGCGTGTCATGGCGCATCTCAGTGGCGACAAACACATGATCGAGGCCTTTCAACACGGCTATGACATCCATGCTGCCACCGCTGCCAAAATCTACGGCAAGGACATGAAAGACGTGACGCGTGACGAACGTACCAAGGCCAAACGTGCCAACTTCGGCATCATCTATGGCATCACTGTGTTTGGCTTAGCAGAGCGATTGGGCATCGATCGGAACGAAGCCAAACAGCTTATCGATGGCTATTTTACCACCTTCCCGCAGGTTTACGACTACATGGAGCAGGCCAAAGCAACGGCTCGCGAGCAAGGATATGTGGAAACATTCTTCCATCGCCGCCGCTATCTCCCCGATATCAACAGCCGCAACGCTACCGTTCGTGGTTTTGCAGAGCGCAATGCTATCAATGCCCCCATCCAAGGGTCGGCTGCCGACATCATCAAGGTGGCGATGATACGCATTTACGAACGGTTCAAACGAGAGAACATCCAATCAAAAATGATTCTTCAGGTACACGACGAACTTAATTTCAGCGTGCTGCCCGAGGAGAAAGAGCAGGTTGAACGCATCGTGATGGAAGAGATGCAAAACGCTTATCCGCTGCGGGTTCCACTGATAGCCGATGGCGGTTGGGGTAAAAACTGGCTGGAAGCGCACTAACAACCCATGCCGTCTGCGGGACAAAGCACTGCGAACACACAAACCCAAACGACTACTTACATGAAAATAATAGATATCGTAAGATACGCGACCGACCCCATCAGCTACATGGATGAAGTGGTCAACGGCAACGAAACGCTGTTGGTACAACGCCCTGAAGACAAGAGTGTGGTGATACTTTCCATGAAAGAGTACAACCGTTTGAAAGCCATTGAATGGCGACAGCAATCAAACGAGCCCCCTACCCCACGCGATAGCAACAAATAAACGAATGATGCCTTGAAGACGTTGGCCACGCCTGATAACCTCCCTCGCCGTTACATCACAACAAGCTGAATACCAATTGGTTACGAAACATCCAGAACACACCTTTCAAAAGCATTGAGTTTGAACTCCAAAAGCATTGAGTTTGGCCTTCAAAAGCATTGAGTTTGAACTCCAAAAGCATTGAGTTTGGCCTTCAAAAGCATTGAGTTTGGGCACCAAAAGCATAGAGATTGAAGGGCAGTAGCATGGAGATGGAAAAAATATCATCCATACGTTGGGTAACGCATGGATGAGGATAGGAAGCAGCTTGGCAGGCTCATCTCGCACCCGAGCGGTTACATGTACCGCAAAGGGCGCAGCATAACCTGCCAAGCTGTGTTGCATCAAGCAGTTTACAGAACTGCATTAGAACCAAAACCCACTGCCGTCGTGATCGGGAGTGTCGTTCATCAGCCAATAAAACTCTGCCAGAGCCACCTTAAAATCTTTCAGGTCGAAGGCTTTCATCATTGTCGTTACGATGCCTTGGTCGCGATTAGAAAGGTCGCTCAGCTTCATTGTTTCAAAGTGTTGAATGCTGCCATCATCAATCATGTCTAGGCTTTTTTCGTCCACGTCCATATATACTCTCACCGGAATGTCTATGCTTGGCATCCATGTCTCTTCGGCTTGCTGTTGCTTGGTTGGCTGATAAAAGACAGAAGGCTTTCCCCCCACCAACTTTGACTGCCGCGCACGCATCAACCTAACGCTCAACGTAAACTGCTTATGCGCACGCTTAAAGGCAAAATAACCTTTGAGTCCAATGGGATGATTGTCATCGTTAAAAACAGCATGGTCATCATGATTGGTCTTATTCCATGGATCAGTGTCGCAATAGGTGTAATTGAAAAAGTCGGAGTTGTTGCCATCCGTCGCTTCCTCTACCCCACCATACGAAGGTTTGATATTGCTTGCGGTAAAGAAATGTTGATGGTGTTGGCCTTCACCCTTGTCCACAATCTGCCCCGTTATATCCTCATGCTTATCGTTGAAATAGCGCAATGCGAAGGCATAGATGGCATATTCTTTGGCACTTCCCAAGACGTTCACCCATGCAGGATTTGTTTTATCAGCCACCCACCGATTGTTTTCTAAGGTATATTTCAACCGATACGACTTCCCCAAATATTCATTATTCTTTGAATATCCGTTTTGATGGAACGCTTTTTTGCCATGCAAATGCCCCTCATACACCTCTATTTCCACCGTTTTGGGTTGAAACAGCGACGTATCGAGGGGTTTCACGTCCCCTTGAGCCACTTGTCCGTCGACGTCAAAGGGCAGCGACACCGTAATATCCCACTGACCAGTAGAGGTGAGAACCGCTGCAGGAAGATAGAAAGGTGACAAGCGATTGTCCTTATCATATTTGCTTTGAGCCGCATGGAGCAAGTCTACTGACAGGTTGAACGCCTCACTTGGATGCACAATCTGCAACAAACCGTCAAATCCAACGGGGTTGGTAGCCCCCATGTCTACCCCATTGTATTGGTCCACATAGCAATAATCGTAGGGCAATTGACTCTTATCTGTCACGCGAGCCTTGCCTGTCTTGCCCAGCACCGTCGTGGTTTTGTACAGCGAAAAGAAGTGCTGGTGTATCTTATCTTGCCCCAAATCGAAGAACTGGTGATTGATTTTCTGCCCCTTGCTGTTATAATATTCAATGGACAAGTGGTACACCACCGTCGGATTCGCCTTGATGCTCTTCACTTGAAAGTGCTTGAGCGCACTGCTGACGTGCCACCCCTCTTTGGGTGTTATTTCCCAAACGATTTGTTGTGCCGGCGTTGTCGATGGAGTAAAATCAGCCAACACCAACTGCTGATTAAACGATTTGTTTCCCTTGATGAACCCCTCTTGTAGGGTAAAAACGGCCTTCACCGGGTCTTCGTGCAACTTGTTTTTTGTTTCATCCACAGCCTCTTCCGGCTTACACGATACTACTACGAATACCAACAACATACAGAGGTATGCGAAAACGGTTGAAAATATGGTCTTTGTTCTCATTGTTTTTTTTATTTTGATGATGATTGTTTTTTATAAAATGATGAATACGGTTATCGATATTGATGAACCCATTAACTATTAACTTGTCAACTTGTTAACTTGTCAACTCGTCAACTACCTCAATTAAACTTCCAACGGAGGGTACAACGAATGTCCCTCCCAAGGTCATGGGCGTAATATCTGCTTCGGTTGGTATACTCCTTATATAATTGATTTAACACATTGGTTCCTTCAAACAACAAGGATAGTTGTTGATGGTGAGGCATTTGCCAGGTAACACCACAGTTAAAGCCCACCAAATGATAAGCCGCAGGCGTATCGTCTGTTAGATCGGTAGCCGCATTAAACCTGCGTTGCTTGGCCACATAGCGATGTTCAATGCCCACAGAAGGATGCCATGCGCCACTGACGGCAGGCTTCCACGACAGCTGTTGCGTGAGCTTAAACGACGGAATGTACGGCAAATACGCCTTGGTTCGTTGCTCGTTCGCCCATATCCACGATGCAAACACGCGGTAATCTATCGTGCGCAAGGGATAAAAATGCGCATCTACATCCACTCCACGAAACAAGGCATTGGTCTGAACGTATTGAAATACGGGGTATGCTCCAGACACTACGACGATATTCTCGCGCGTAGGATAATCGTAAATGTAATGATTGATCCATTGCACATATCCATCCACCCGAGCTTGCACCCATGTGTTGGCATAGCTGAGTGAGGTCACCCACTTGTAACTCTGCTCTGAACGGAGCGTGGAGTCGCCACGCACAAACATGCCGGAGCTTAGCTCGTTGCCATTACTAAACAGTTCGTAAACGTGTGGTGCGCGCCATGCCATGCCAAAATTGGTAGCCAATGTCAACAGATTTCCTAAATGTTGATGACCTCCTAACGTGAAAGTAACATTCTCAAAGTGCCTGCTTCCACCATATCGATGCCCGGTCCAATCGTAACCATCGGCACGAGTAAGCTGGTAATCAAACCTTGTTCCGCCCTCTACACCCCATGTATCGCCCAAATATTTGCGCAACGCATAAGCACCAAGGGTTGTTTCTGTATAGTTGGGTATTACGGGTACAACGCCCGTTCCACGCTCATTACTATTCTTCATGAGCATTCCTTGCGCCCCCCACTCTGTCTTCCAACGGTCAGACAGCTTGCTCCAATGCCATTGAGATTGCAGCGACTGCAAGAAAAGACTAACCGAAGGGATGTCCGAATGGTTCATGCGACGGATGCGATTTTCACGCCTGTCGTCGGCTTGATAGGTGGTTTGCCAACTGCATTTCACGCTCCTGCTGGGTTGATAATATACATTGATAAAGGCCGTATGATGCGCTACGCGCTGAAAGGGATAATCTATTTGATAGGTAAAAGGCGTAAACTCAACCGGTTGCCCTATCCTGATGCGCTCTTGCAACAGCTGTTCGTTGCCCATTTGCGCACTTCGCATCACCCCCATTTTTTGCCAAAACAAGCTGTACCCCGTTTCTATGCGCCACTGATTGTGCTGGTATCCAAGCGAAAAAGCGGCGTTGCGTTGCCGCATACCCGTGTTGTTGAGCAGATAAGCCGCCGTACTTCGGTCGCCCGAGTGTTCAAAAGTGCCTTGCAAGCTCCACGCTATTTGGCGATTAAAAGGCAGCGTTCCCTGCATGTATCCTACCGTTCCCATCTGCCGTCCGTTGCTTCCATAATAGCTCATCACGTCAGCTTGCACCTGAGGAGCGCCATACGGCAAGGGTTTGGCGTTCATCAAAATGATGCCACCCAACGCTTCCGCGCCATATCTTACCGACTCTGAGCCTTTCACTACTACCACATCGTTATAAGCATTCTTGTCAATTTCTGGCGCATGATCTATCCCCCACTGCTGTCCTGTAAGCTTAGCACCTCGGCTCACTACCAATATTCGATTGCCATACATGCCATGTATCACCGGCTTGGCAACGTTGGAGCCCGTCTGAAGCATGCTCACCCCACTGACATTCTCTAACATCGACGCCAGTGACTTGCCCGCTGCCCGAGCAATGTCATCGTGTGTGAGCGTGGCACTCACACTGTTGGGCGTAACGATTTGTCGTTTACTCTTCACCACTACTTCGCCCAAAGTAATCGTATCTTTTAGATGTTGCCGAGGTATGTGTTCAATATCCTGCGCATTCACCAACGTATTATTGCTCATCAACATACACGACAATAGGATGATAAGCCATAATTTTTCCTTTTTATTCATTTGTATAATTTCTCCTTTTCATTCAATAGGCTGCGCCACAGCCATTCAATCAGGATTGAATAGCCTTCAGCTCGCGCTATCTTTGCATAAAATAGGGGTATGAGCATCATCATTCTTCAGACGAAAGAATGTTCTCTCCTCCGAATTATGAATTATGAATTAAGAATTATGAATTAAAAAAGGTGGCGAATGAGCGTTTACCGCAAGCGGTTCGCAGCAAACGATTTGTGCTGTAAACAGCGGTTTAACAATACGCTTTACAAGCAACACAGGCTGCCAAACAAAGAGTTTGGGCATGCTCATCTTGCACAGGTCAAAGTTACAAATGTAACAATACGCCTGTACTGTAGCTTGGTGTTGCTCTATTGGGTCTAAGTGCTGTACAGTTATGCTGTGCGCATGAACGTCTTTAACGAGAAGAGCCGAGATGAAGGTAAGCACCATCATCCACGCCATCAATCTGCGTTTCGTCCTTCTTGTCATCATTCGCACTAAAATAACTATACAATCTTTAGCACGCAAAAATAGACAAAATATAGTAATTTCATGGTAGAGAAACCATTTTTATCGCTGTTTTTTGTTTATCTTAACAAAAAGAATGCTTTTTCATGACTATTCGTCAACTGATAGAAACTCGAACAGAAAGCCCAAAAACACGTTGCTCAAGGCAACACGTTGGGTGAAATTTATAACTAAAACACACCTTACAAAGGTACAAACATCATGCATGTAGAAGCTGCCATATAGAAGTATTTGAAACAGATTTGATGTTACATTATTTTTTTACCATAACTTTGCACCCGAAATTCAATAACAACAAATTATTCATAAACAATGAGAAAGAATAGAATTAACAACAAAATTAAAACCGTGTTATTGCTGTTGTTCGTGTCAGTAAGTGCTTTTGCCCAAAAGCAAAGGAATGTTTTTATCGACTTTTTAGGGTCTGGAACGCTCGGTGCCGGTGTTTATTACGACATGCGTTTTGGTGAAAATACAAAGTGGGGAGGACGCATAGGCTTGGGTTACACCTATTCAACCGATACAAACTTATTTGAATCTGGGCCCACGAAGACACAAGGTGTAAACATTCCTTTAGCCGTGAACTATTTAATCGGCAATAAAATACACAACCTTGAAATGGGCTTGGGCTTTAATTATTCCATCTATCACGCTTCATACAAGTACTTTGACAAGACGCTCAAGAGCAGTGAGAATTTGTCGGGGTTGGCCACTTTCTTGGATTTGGGCTACCGTTACCAATCGTCAGCCGATGGTGTGATGTTTCGTATTGGCGTGACTCCCACGCTTCCCTTGACCGATTATCATAGCTCTGTTTCTAAAGAACGCAACACGTCAAGAGGTATCTATGTGAATCCCTACGTTAGTGTCGGTATCAATTTTTAGATGAAAGCTGACAATCGTTGCATAAAGACATTATTTGTTAGCAATCTCCGTGAACACTTGCGTCACGGAGATTTTTTTAATATGCCTGGGCATTTCTCAGATGAATTATTAAAAATCTCCCCCACTGAACAACATGAATTTTCTTAACATCCTATCCTTTCATATTTGCCGTGTGGACAAACAAGCAGGCATGTGGCCGCAAATACGCCAAATATGAGCAAGTTTCGTATCACATTAACACATAACGTTTTGCGGACATGATAAAAGAATTAACCCGTCTGATTCAGACTTTTGACGGCGAAAAGCATTGACTTTAGCTGGCAATGTGTATGCTATTGCGGTGTAAAAGCATGTGAATGACGGCACAAAGTGATGGTTCTAATGCGGAAACATCATGCTTTTTGCGGAAAAATTCGATTTTTCTCACGCTCCACTCCTCTATTTGCTTCCGCTTTGCCTATCAATTTTTTCTAGATTGAAAGTTTTCAAGTGCCATTTTAGGGACATTATTTGGTAAAAAATATAAACACAATTTGTTCAAAAGGGGGCATGATGAATGACATGCCAACGGCATCTCATTGCACCTGCCCCTTTTGTCTTTCACGAAGAACAGTCAGCGGATGTATGTAAAAACGGCAGTCCTCTGGCTACTTCTTGGTTTGAAATTGATCTATCTTGTTCAGATAATAAGTCTTGAAATCGTTCCAATGATAATAGGGAGCGATATCGGTTGGGAGGGGTAGAGTGGTTTCGTCTTCGTTCAGAAGCACCTTCACGAGGATGTCGTTAGGACGCGCTTGCGAGCGATAGAACACAAACTGCAGGTTGCAGGCCATAGGGAAGATGCGGTAATCCAGCCAATTCTCATCATCCAAACGCTCCAAATCCTCAATCTGTTTGCCGTAACCATTGATGTCTAACAGGCACACCAGGGGCATCACCATCGTGTCGTGTCCATAACGAAGCGTTGCGCCGGGGTGGGAGAGAGCCACGCAACTGTCGGCCTCGGTGATGATGCGGCGCAGCAACATGCGCTGCGAATAGGGCTGAACAGCGCCATTCAAGGGCGACGGACCATAGTTGATGTACCACCACGCATTGGTTTTCAGCCACGCGTCGTACAGTTCGTCGTGAGTAAAGAGGTCTAAGAGCGACAGCTGATGGCGCAGTTCGGTGCTCTGCACGTTGCTGGCAAGGTTGTAAAGCTGATAATTGAAGTCGGTTGCATTCACGCTATCTCGCCAATACAACTCATCCTTGAAAATTCGGTTCATCACCCCTACATGGTTGTCATGCCGCTTGGCAAAGGCCTCGTAGATATCTTTTACCTTTCCGGGCATTTTATATTTGTGCAAAGCCGTGTCGCCATACACCAAATAGGGCATGTCATGCTCGCTGGCATCGTGCATGATTTGTAGTTGAGGATTGAGCTTTGCCAGCTGCTGCAACGCATTTTCCATGGACAAGATGCAGCGAATGACGGTGCTGCTCTTGGCATCTACATTTCTTTTTCCACTCAGCACTTCTGGAAAACGCTCGAACATGCGGCGCGCTATCTGCTGATGTTGCTCGGCTCCGCGTAAGGTTAATTCGCCCAATCTGCCTTTCGACTCGTTGCAAATCAGGGTTACTTTGCGCAACACCTCCTTACCCAAAGGGGTTAGTTTGCCCAGGCTGTCTGCCTTTTGCAGCGTGCGACGCGGACCGTTGTAATCGTTTGGGTCGATGAGATAGCGCGAACCGTGCCGTCCATAATGACTGATGTAAAACGGAACATATCCCTTTGGGGCCGGCGTGAGCTGCGGTTTTAGCGGCCCGGGATAAGCGTAATAGCCGTTGGCAGCCAACAAAGGGTTGTTGCGAATCTCGGTTTTAGAAAGTTGAGCGTTGGAGGTAATCCAACAAAAGCATAAAGACAGAATGATTAAAGTTTTGTTCATCGTGGTAACTATTGATTCATGAATGATGCAAAAGTAATGCTTTTGCAAGAAAAAGCAAAGCGTTTACTTGATGCTTTGGAAAACTTATGCTATCTTTGTCTCAAAGAGTTTTCGCGGCAACTGTGTAAAACACGCGTCCTTGCAATCTGCGCATGCTCTTTTTGTCAAAACAATGAATGATCATGTCAATACCCAATGAATGGTCGGACGACTATTGGTTGCTGTTGATGCAACTGTACCTGAAGAAGCCTATTGGCGTGAAAGCTTTGTATTCGCGCGCCATGGTTGACCTTAGCTTGGAGCTACACATACCGCCACAGACCTTATACGAGCAGATGTTTCGGCTGAGACGACTGGACACACCACGCTTGGAAAAGCTGTGGAACGAGTATGCCGAGCACCCTAGCAAATTGGCTCGTGGGGTTAAGTTGCTGAGAAAGATGCGGGGATTTGGACAAGCAGCGTCGTTTTACGATGGGGTAGAGTTGAACGAATCTTTTGAACACGACTTCAAACCGCTCGCGGCTGACGCGGAACTCACACCAATGATGCTCATCATCATCTTGGATTTGTATTTCAGGCTCGTACCTATTACCATGGTAGCGGAAACACCCGAGATTATCAGTCTGGCCAAATTAATGCGCCTGAAACCAGGTAAAATTGTGGACGTGATGACGGTTTTCAAGTTCTGTGACCCATACCTGAATCGTGATGACATGATAATTCACCCGCTGCTCGTATCCTGTCAGGACATTTGGCAGCGTTATGGCAATGCCAATCCGGAACACTTGGCCGCACTGGCCGCACAGCTCAAGGATTATTTTAAAGATTGATGGTAGACGCTTTCTCGGCATGTGCCAACCGAAAGCGAACCTGCCGACTGGGCAATCTTGGAAAATTACCCCCAAAAGAAGCGGATTATAAGAATATCTTTTGTATTTTTGCATGTGCGTCAACAGTACATGAAGAACGCACGCGAACAGCATCAGAAGGGACTGGATATACAGCAATGGCCAACAAACTCATACAAACTCAAGAACAACGACAACAGCAGGTACAGCGACTGTCACAGCAACAAATGTTGCAAGTGAAGCTGCTGGAGATGCCGTTGACCGAACTGGAGGAGAGCGTTAATGCCGAATTGGATGACAATCCGGCGTTGGAGAAAGCCGAAGGGGAGGAACGCTATGAGGATGAAACGGATGGCCGGGACGAACGCGAGGAAGATTTTGCCGAGCGAACTGAACGCGAAGAGCGCGAAGAAGCATTGGACAAAGCCCTGGAAAACATCGGTAGGGACGACGAGATGCCTGACGCATACGGAGCCTATCATCCGCAAGACAACGCCGACTATGAGGAGATTGTCTACGGAGACACCAAATCTTTCTACGACAAACTGAAAGAGCAGATGATGATGGAGAACCTCACGGACACGCAAAAAGACGTGATGGAATATCTCATCGGCTCGCTCGACGACGACGGTTACCTGCGAAAGGATGTAGAATCGATTAGTGACGAACTGGCCATTTACCACAACATCGACGTCACGCCCACGCAAATAGAGGAGGTGTTGTATATTCTGCAAGGGTTCGACCCTGCGGGCATCGGCGCCAGATCGCTGCAAGAGTGTTTGCTGTTGCAGGTGGAAAGGCGTCCGGAGAGCAAACTCAAAGACATTTTACAGCAAGTGGTGACCCGCCAGTTTGACGCGTTCACCAAGAAACATTGGGATAAAATACAGGCCAACCTCAAACTATCGGACTTGCAACTGCGGGCAGTTCAAGAAGAAATACGTAAGCTCAATCCCAAACCCGGCGCATCAATGGGCGAGACCATGGGCAGGAACGTCCAGCAAATCACGCCCGACTTCATCATCGACGTGGATGACAATAACAATATATCGTTCACACTGAACCAAGGAAAAATTCCACAACTAACCATCTCTCCATCGTTTTCCGACATGGTAGACACCTACAAGAACAACAAGGAGAACATGAACCGGCAGGAAAAGGAAGCGCTGTTGTATGCCAAACAGAAAGTAGACAAGGCGCAAGGGTTCATCGATGCCATCAAACAACGCCGACACACGCTGTACATAACGATGAAAGCGATTATAGACTGGCAGCGTAAGTTCTTCATCGACGGTGACGAGTCAGACCTCAAACCCATGATTCTAAAAGACATAGCCGACAAGACCGAACTGGATATCTCTACCATCTCGCGCGTGAGCAACATCAAGTATGCACAGACGAAATGGGGCACTTTCCCGCTCAGATTCTTCTTCACCGACAGCTATACCACCGAAGATGGGGAAGAACTCTCTACCCGGAAAATCAAACTGGCACTGAAAGAAATTATCGACCACGAGGACAAACGCAAGCCGTTCAGTGATGAGGCACTGGCCAAGGAACTGAAAAAGATGGGATTCCCCGTGGCTCGACGCACCGTAGCCAAGTACAGAGAACAATTAGGACTATCGGTTGCACGGCTAAGGAAAGAATGATTGACGCATCGTTTGTCATGAATGACGCTAAAACATGAAGAAGAATCCATCCGCAAAGATACAACCTGCGGATGACACAATATGAAAGAAAAGAACATTATTTTGGCCGCTCGGACGATTAGCATCGTCTTTACACCTTTCTATCTGCCCGTACTTGGGTTGGTAGCGCTATTCATGTTGAGTTATCTCAACAGGCTGGTTCCTTGGTATTACAAGCTGACCGTCATCATGATGGTGTATCTTTTCACCGTGTTACTGCCAACCTTGTTGATACACCTATATCGAAAATACCAGGGATGGACACTGCATGAGCTGGGAATGAAGGAGCGACGAATGGTGCCTTACATTATCTCGATTGTGTGTTACTTCGCATGTTACTACATCATGAACCTGTATCACATCCCACATTTCATCAGCAGTATCCTCATCACGGCACTCGCCATCCAGATTATCTGTGCGCTCATCAACGTCTGGTGGAAGATATCTACCCACTCGGCAGCCATCGGTGGCGTAACAGGCGCATTGATGTCGTTTGCCTTGTTGTTTCACTTCAATCCTACTTGGTGGCTCTGTTTGGCCATCTTATTCGCAGGATTGGTGGGATCGAGCCGCATCATTCTCAAGCAACACACACTGTCACAAGTGAACGTTGGATTCATTGTGGGTCTGATATCCGCCTTCTATATTATCTCAATGATTTGAAATCAAACTCTTAAAACAATATGAATATGAAACCATTAGTAAGCATCATCATGGGTAGCACAAGCGATCTCCCAGTCATGGAGAAAGCATGTAAGTTTCTAAACGACCTGAAAATACCTTTTGAAGTAAACGCTTTGTCGGCTCACCGCACGCCTGCTGCCGTTGAAGAGTTTGCCAAAGAGGCCGCAAACAGAGGTATCAAAGTAATTATAGCCGCTGCCGGAATGGCTGCTGCGCTGCCTGGTGTGATTGCCGCCAACACCACATTGCCCGTCATCGGTGTTCCTATTAAAGGGATGTTGGATGGCTTAGACGCTATGCTCAGCATCATACAGATGCCACCGGGCATTCCTGTTGCCACGGTAGGAGTTAACGCTTCCATGAACGCTGCTATCCTCGCGGTGGAGATGTTGGCGCTGACAGACGAAGCGATTGCGCAAAAAATCAAAGATCATAAAGCAGGATTGGGCGCCAAAATCACAAAAGCAAATGCTGATTTGGCACAAATAAAAGATTACGAATACAAGACTAACTAAGAGAAACGTGTACTCATGACAGATCTTTTTAATTATCAACGCCGTAAATCGAACGTAGTACATGTAGGTAATATCGATATGGGTGGCGATAATCCGGTACGCATTCAGTCGATGACCACAACCGACACGAATGACACACAGGCGTGCATTGAGCAGGCAGAACGCATCATTCAGGCTGGCGGAGAGTTGGTACGACTCACCACACAGGGTAGGAGAGAGGCCGAAAACCTGAAGAACATCCATGCCGGATTGCATGCCAAAGGATATGAAACACCATTGGTAGCCGACGTACACTTTAATGCTAATGTGGCTGACGTGGCTGCACAGTATACCGAGAAGGTTCGTATTAACCCAGGAAATTATGTAGATCCCGCCCGAAAGTTCATCCAATTAGAGTACACGGACGAAGAGTATGCGCGCGAACTCAAAAAGATTGAAGACCGGTTTGTACCTTTTCTCAATATTTGTAAAGCCAACCACACCGCCATTCGCATAGGGGTAAACCACGGATCGCTATCGGATAGAATACGAAACCGATACGGTGATACGCCCGAAGGCATTGTAGAAAGCTGCATGGAGTTTCTTCGTATCTGCAAAAAACAGCAATTTGATAATGTTGTTATCTCCATCAAGTCAAGCAATACCGTAGTGATGGTGCAATCAGTGCGCTTGCTTGTCGACACAATGGACAAGGAAGACATGCACTATCCCTTACACCTTGGCGTGACAGAAGCTGGAGAAGGCGAGGACGGACGTATCAAGAGCGCGGTGGGAATCGGTGCTTTATTGGCAGATGGCATTGGAGATACGATTCGTGTATCGCTTTCCGAAGAACCCGAATGTGAGATACCTGTGGCCAAACACTTGGTAGATTACGTCGCAAAGCGTGCCGGACACCTGATGATTCCAGCAGAACCCAACAAACACTTCAACTTTCTTCGCCCTGAAAGGCGTAAAACACGTGCAATTGGCAACATCGGTGGAAGCAACGTACCCATTGTCATTACTTCGAATGAAGGCTGCAAGGCCGACTACATTTACGTGGGAAACCAAGTTCCTAAATATGCGGAAGACCGGAAATATATCGTTGATTACAGCGAATACCACGGCGAAAAACATACCTATCCCATCTTTCCAGCCATGGCTATGCCATTTATTGGTAGCATGAAGTCGGACATCAAGTTCCTTGTGTTGCAGTTCGGAACGCCTACAGAGGAATATGTTGCGTGCCTGAAAGCCCATCCCGAGATTGTTGTGGTGTGCATGAGCAACCACCAAAACAGGGTAGGAGACCAGCGAGCACTGGTTCATGAGATGATAAACAACGGTGTGTACAATCCCGTAGTCTTTGCTCAAATGTACCGTCATGATGAGAAAAGCGACTTCCAACTGGACGCATCGGCCGACATGGGCGCATTGATGATCGACGGATTGACAGATGGTATCTGGCTCATGAACGACGGAAAACTGTCCGACAGCGTATTGGAAGACACGGCATTCAATATCTTACAGGCAGGAAGACTGCGCATGAGCAAAACTGAATACATCAGTTGTCCGGGCTGTGGACGCACCTTATACGACCTACAACAGACCATTGCGCGCATTAAAGACGCCACAAAAGGGATGAAAGGACTTAAGATTGGCATCATGGGATGCATTGTCAATGGTCCTGGAGAGATGGCTGATGCCGATTATGGCTATGTAGGTGCCGGCCCAGGAAAGGTTTCTCTGTACAGAAAACAAACCTGTGTGGAGAAAAACATCCCTACGGAAGAGGCGGTAGAACACCTGCTCAAACTCATCCATGAGGACCAGAAAACGGCCAATTCACCAGCTGAACCAACCGCATCACTACTGACTTAAATACCTATCTACATGAATTAAAAAGGACGATACATGCTCGCTGCCGACAGATACGCCGACAGCGAGCATCTGTATGCACGCTGCTGACGTAGCTATTCATTCGAGAAGGCTTCTTCTTCGGCCTTGGCGATAATTTCCTCATCGCTCATTCTTTGAGCGCTTATATCGTCTAAATGCAGCTCATCAATCTCATCTACCAAGTTGGAGATAACGGGCGACTCTTCACGAACCTCGTCTTGTGACTCCGTAAAGACCTCTTCCTGGAAGGGTGATTCGTGCTTTTGTACCGGTAGGTCTTCACTCTTCACCACGATGAAATCATCCTGTGGATGCGTATCCGGCACGATAACAACCGGCTCTTCTTCCATCTTGGTGCGGTTGGTCTTGGCGGCAAACACCTCATCGATGAACTGCGGCTTTCGTTTCAGTTGTTCCAACGTAAGCTTACTGGCCAACTGTTGACTCTCTTTCTTACTGAATCCCTCACCAGAACATCCTTCAACACCTTCCAATTCGGCTGCATACTTAAAGACCGGGTTACCGTTTTTATCCTGCCCTTGATTCAACAGCTTGAAGTTAATCTTCACTTTGTTTTTCTGGCTCCATTCAATCAGCTTACTCTTGAAATTCACTTCCTTGTAAGCCACCTTATCGATGTTGAGCATTTCCTTCAAGATTCGGTCTTTCATAAACCGCATGCAAGCATCGTAACCACGATCCAGATAGATGGCACCCACAAGCGCCTCGAACGCATTTCCGCCCATATAACTGTTATGCGAGGCGTTGCGTCCGCTACTAAGGATGAGCTTGCAAATGCCCATCTCATTGGCCAACTTGTTCAAAGTGCTGCGTTGAACCAGCTTACTGCGTGTGTTGGTGAGAAATCCCTCACGCTTACCGGGAAAATGCTCGTACACGATATGCCCTACGGTAGCATCGAGAATGGCATCGCCGAGAAACTCCAAACGCTCGTTATTCACGGGTTTGCCTTTGGCATTGCGGCGCATGACGCTCTTGTGCATCAAGGCCAATTTGTAATAACTGATATCGTGTGGATAGAAACCGATGATACGGTATAAAGACGAGTAAAGCTCCCTTTCGCGACGGAAGGGGAGCTTTATCCTATCGAGAATATTACTCAGCATATTTCTTGAATACTACACAAGCGTTATGTCCACCAAAACCGAAGGTATTACTCAATGCTACGCGCACCTCACGCTTTTGAGCTTGGTTGAACGTAAAGTTCAAGTTGTAGTCAATCTCGGGATCTTTATCATCCTCTTCATGATTGATGGTAGGCGGAATTACATCGTTCTGAACTGCCAACACACATGCCATAGCCTCTACGGCACCCGCTGCACCCAGCAAGTGGCCGGTCATACTCTTGGTAGAACTGATATTCAGTTTGTATGCATGTTCACCAAACACATCCTTGATGGCTTTGGCTTCAGAGATGTCACCAACAGGTGTGGAAGTACCATGCACATTGATGTAATCAACATCTTCTGGTTTCAGACCAGCATCATCAAGTGCTGCGGTCATCACCAGCCTGGCACCAAGACCTTCCGGATGGCTGGCCGTGATGTGATAAGCGTCGCCACTGGCACCTTCACCAATCATTTCAGCATAGATTTTGGCACCGCGCGCTTTGGCATGTTCCAACTCTTCAAGAATCAAACAGCCTGCTCCTTCGCCCATGACGAAACCGTCACGACTGGCACTGAACGGCCGTGAAGCGTGTTCAGGGTCGTCATTACGGGTTGACAACGCATGCATGGCGTTGAAACCACCTACACCACTACCAATTATTGCTGCCTCGGCACCACCAGAAACGATGATGTTGGCCTTACCCAAACGAATGAGATTAAACGCGTCTGACAAGGCTGTGCATGAGGAAGCACACGCACTGGTTGTGGTATAGTTAGGACCATGAAAACCAAAATGAATAGAAATCTGTCCGGAAGCGATGTCGGCAATCATCTTAGGAATGAAAAATGGGCTGAACTTAGGCCCGCTTTCCTTATTCAAGGCATAATATGAAACCTCTTCTTCGAAGGTCTTAATGCCTCCAATGCCCACACCGTAGATGACACCAATACGGTTTTTGTCTACTTTTTCCAAGTCAAGTCCAGCATCTTTTACGCCCTGCATCGCCGAAATCATGGCCAACTGCGTGTAGCGATCTAGCTTGCGTGCAACCTTTCTATCAATGTAATCGTTGATATTCAGGTCTTTTACCTCACAAGCAAACTGTGTCTTGAAGTTGGAAGTATCAAATAATGTAATAGGAGCAGCACCACTCTTACCTGCCAACATGCTTTTCCATGTTTCTTCAGGCGTATTGCCAATAGGTGTCACGGCACCAAGTCCTGTTACTACTACTCTTTTTAATTCCATTGATTGAATAAAAAAATTGATTAAAAGCAAATTGAAATTGAGCTGAAAGAAATCTCCCAGCTCAACCCAAATCGTTTGCTTTTAATTATTTTGCATTTTCTTCTATATAAGAAATGGCATCACCTACCGTTGCAATCTTCTCTGCTTTATCGTCTGGAATAGAGATGCCGAATTCTTTCTCGAATTCCATAATCAGCTCTACAGTGTCCAACGAATCGGCACCCAGATCATTGGTGAAACTTGCTTCTGGCTTTACTTCAGCCTCATCAACACCCAACTTATCTACGATAATAGCCTTTACTTTGCTTTCAATTTCTGACATAATTGTAACTTTTTTAAAATGTTTATAAGTGATTCATTATCAAAAATACGGATGCAAAGGAACAAATTTTTATTCACATCTACAAATGTTTTATCGAAAAAAGTACCTTATATTGCACATTATACCCCATATTGTGCAATTAAATGGCTTATTTTATTGAACATTACTGGGATTTATAGAGTTATAAATAGGTAGAAACTGCTAATAATAGAAAAAAGACATCAATAAATCGTTAGGGGCGTGATGATTCGCACCTCTACGTCATTAGGAAACGCCAGGAATGAGATCATTACCTTAAAAAATGTAGAAATTTTTAACCAAATAATACCCCTAAAACAGCACTTGAAAACTTTCAATCTAGAAAAAATCACTAGGCATAGAGGATGCAAACAAGCTATCATGAAGCAAGAAAAAGTAAATTTTAAGGTAACAGCAATGCGTTTAAGGTGCAATATATATGACTTTGCCGGTCAATCTACAAGGCTTAACACACCAAAAGCATGCATATTGAAGGCTAAAAGCAATGGGTTTAACCTGAAAAAAGCAAAAATGAAGTGGTCTAACTATGGATGAAAGCTGTATTTTATTATGTGTCAAGCATATACAAAAACAACGTATATTTGGCGTATTTGCAAACGGATGAAGAGTTGTTTGTAAAAACGCCCAAAATAAAAGGGTTGCTTGTCAAAAAAATTCGCACAGCTTTCAATATTTATTTTGATTTGTCAAAACAGCAGAAAGACAAGAACGTCTAAAACGATAAAAATCAAATTAAACAACACATACTTTGTTACAATGTACTAAAAAACCTTGATTTTGTTTTGACCATTACCTTTTATTATTTATATTTGCATAAGTAACCAAAAGAAAACGCAACATGTCATTTAGTGAACAATGTAACAAAATCTTTCAACGAGCTATTGATGATTATCACGTCCATGATGATATTGACACACCAATCAATAATCCCTACGACGATGGAACCATCGAAAACCGGTTGTATCTGAAGTGCTGGATTGACACTGTTCAATGGCATTTTGAAGATATCATCAGAGACCCAAATATTGATCCCATAGAAGCGTTGGCCTTGAAGCGACGCATTGACCGCTCGAATCAAGACCGTACTGATCTTGTTGAACAGATAGACAGCTATTTCAGACAGAAATACAGTGAAGTGAAAGTGTTGCCCGGCGCACGCATCAACACCGAAAGTCCGGCATGGGCCATTGACAGACTGTCCATACTGGCACTGAAGATTTATCACATGCGCGAGCAAGTCGAACGACAAGACGCCTCAAAAGAGCACAAAGATACATGTACGGCCAAGCTAAATGTGCTGCTGGAACAACAAAAAGACTTGGGAACAGCCATTGATCAGCTGCTGGAAGACATCCAAGAGGGACGAAAATACATGAAAGTGTACCGACAGATGAAGATGTACAATGATCCGTCGACCAATCCGGTTCTCTACAAAAAATAAATGAAGACCGAACATCTGCTCATCATACGGTTCTCGGCTATGGGTGACGTAGCCATGATGGTTCCGGTAGTGTACTCGTTGGCAAAGCAATATCCCAACATTCGCATCAGCGTGTTGAGCCGACCCTTTGCAGCGAATATCTTTGACAAATTGGCACCAAACGTGGACTTTATGTCTGCCGACCTGAACAATGAATATAAGAATCTGCGCGGACTGAATAAACTTTACCGCAGACTGACGGCCAAAAGATTCACCGCCATAGCCGATTTTCATGATACGCTGCGCTCGAAATATCTACGCACCAGATTTTCGTTAGACAGGTTCAAAGTGGCTCATATTGACAAACATCGGGCCGACAGACGTAGGCTAACCGCTAAAGGGAATAAGGTATTGACGCCGCTACAAACGTCTTTCCAAAACTATGCGGATGTATTAGCAAAATTAGGTTACCCTATTGAGATAGATTTTACATCCATCTTTCCACGAAAAGACGGTACCATGCCTGACTTACCAAATGGCATCGAAGCGAAAAACAAGGAAGAACGGTGGATTGGCATAGCGCCTTTCGCAGCACACAAGGGTAAAGTTTATCCATTGGAAAAAATGGAAAAAACAATTGAAATGATACAAACCAAGTACGAAAATACACGAATTTTCCTATTTGCGGGCAGAAAAGAAGAAAAGGAGCAGCTATCTTTGTGGGCAAAAAAATATGAAAGATGTGTCAGTGTACCAACGCTATTAAACACGTTGCAGGAAGAACTGCTTTTGATGTACCACTTGGATGTGATGATTAGTATGGACAGTGCCAACATGCATCTGGCATCATTGGTTAACACACCCGTCATCAGCGTTTGGGGTGCCACGCATCCCTTTGCAGGATTCATGGGGTGGAATCAAAGCGCAGACCTTGCAGTTCAGACCGACTTAACGTGTCGCCCGTGTTCCATTTATGGCAATAAATCGTGCTGGAGGAATGACTATGCTTGCTTAAATGAAATAAAACCAGAACAAATCATCAATAAGCTTGATGAAGTTATCAATAAAAACAGCAAATAAAATTAATTTATTCACTTATTAAAAAACAAGATTATGAAAAAGTATGTATGTGAAACTTGCGGTTATGTTTATGACCCCGCAGAAGGCGATCCTGATGGAGGCATCGCTCCCGGAACAGCATTTGAAGATATCCCAGATGATTGGGTATGCCCATTATGCGGTGTAGGAAAAGAAGATTTCACTCCTCAAGCTGAATAAAACAGCATTTGATGAATTTAAATAAGGCAACGATTTGTTTCGTTGCCTTATTTATTTGCTTCAAACGAAACATACAAACACTTATACACAATCATTGTGCATAACTCTGTTTATAAGTGTTGAATAACTACCTGTTTATCCACTTAGAAATAAAAGAACATAAAAGTTGGTGCATATCCACACACTTATGACGAAGTTATACATCAATTTCCACAATTATTCAATCAATAAATTTATCAACTTATTCACATCATTCGATACTACATATTATTGTGGAAAAGATAGATAACAAATTGATTGACAATAGAAAGATATGCCGTTGAAGTGTGTAAAAAGCAACGTAAGAGCGTAATAACGAAAAAAGCAAATAAATCAATGGATAGTTATCAACATATCCACCGCACATCATCTCTCTTCATATTTCTTTCTTTTAAAAAATAAATAAAAAGAATATATAAATAGGATGTGGACAACTAAGCCATGAAAGAGAAACGGTATGTATTAGAAGGTTCGTCGCTTGTGAGTAATTTTATAGATGCTAACCGCCGCACCTATGAAGATAAAAGGCATGAAAGGAGCCTTAAATCGGGTTTCTCCGTGTACTGCCAAGACCAAAGCTAATGAACCTCCTATGACGATACAACATAAAAGAAACAAGGTGTCGTACTTTTTTTCTGATTGTAAAACGTGGAGGGAAAAGGCAAAGGCCAGCAGTAGGAATGCGTAATAAATCATGTTGAGCAGTCCAACCCACTGTATGTAAGATAGATTTTGAAGGTTGTACAGTAGCGTTCGATAAGGGAGTGTGACGTAATTGTTTTGGGCTTTCGATTTATCAGGCAAGAAGGCAGGTATGTTATCCATGTCGTTCATGTACATGTAGACCAATCTGCCTGGTATTTTACTCAAATAGTTTGCTTTGTTATCCTTGAGCCATTCCAAACATCTTTGTTTCCATATTTGGTTGCATTCTATGGCCGTTTTATCCTTCATGTGGTCAATATACCTGATGGTTCCTTTGGGATAAGCCTCGGCATTGTAATGAGGTTCTACGCTTGTTTCGTATGTTGCCGCCGCCATGTTGAACCACAAGGTTTCACTTTGGTACAAAAAATAGCCCGTACGCAGCCAGCAACTGGTTCCAACTACGAGGATGAACAAGGCATATCCAGCCAGCAGGCAGCTGAAAGAACGTAACCATTGTTTGTTTTTAAAGAATAGAAAATAGAGAAAAAACGTACCCATAAATACCAAACTGATGGGACGAAACCAGTTGGCTACAGCCATTAACATTCCTGCTATGAAGAGATGTCGCACACGGGAGGTGTGTAGAATGATGAAAACAGCTCCTAACAAGAGCGTGATGGATGGTATTTCGGAGAGTATGGTCGTGCTTTGTCCCCAATTATTGGGATAGCATACATATAATATTATGGCAATGAGCCCTATCTGGTCGTTGCATGTTTTTTGTGCTATGCGCGCAAGTAAGTAGGCTGAAGCAGCTTTGAGGAAGCACATCAACACTAAGATGGGATAAACAGAATGGAATAGATACAGCGAGAGAGCCACCAAATTAATCTGTCCGATGTTCCAAATAAAGGGTTGTCCATTGATGGTCGGAGCACAAGGATAGGGTTCTCCGTAGTCGATGCACATCCTGGCATATTCAATATAGCCATCTCCATCGTTTGTGGGTGTATAGCCAAATAGGAAGAGCACCAACAGTAGGAAAGCCAGAAAGAGCAGACTTATCTGACGATAGCGATTTTGCATACAGTTCCTTTGTTGCCAGTTTGGTCGGCTGTTTGTACCATATAGATGCCCGATGCCACCGGGTTTCCGTTCATATCATTGCCATCCCACACGAAAGTTCCGCCATTGCTTTTACCTTTGGTTACTAAGGTGCCATTGACAGTTACTATTTTGATGTCGGCTTGATAACTGAGTCCGACAATCGTTATAGGGCCATTGTAAGAGGGTTCTACCGGATTTGGGTATGCGTAGGTAACGTCTTTGTTCATCGATCCCACAGCCTCGGTGGCGTCACTTTGAAAAGAACAAAGTCCTTTGTCTGTCCCCAAAAACACTTCTCCTGTTTGATTATTGATGGCAATGCTTTCTATATGGTTAGAAGGTAATACGCTGTTTGTCATGGTAAAATGATGAATTTGCTGGTTATTATCAGCACTGATGAGATATACTCCATTACTTCCTGTACCAAACCATTTGCGGTTACTCTTGTCAACAGCGATGCAAGTGATGTCAACTCCTGCCAATAAATAGTCGGCTAAGTTTGTTCCGTCGTTGCGAGGAATCTTTATTTGTGTGAAAGTAACATCGGGTAGTTGATTGATTTTTGAGGCTTCAAGCAGCAATACTCCTGTATTTGTACCAATCCAAAGATTGTTCTCCATATCTTCAGCGATGTATTTTACAGCTGTTGTTTTTAGGCTGTTTCCATCTTGGTTGATGAAATTGGTTATCGTGTGCAGTGTTTCAGTCTTCCTGTCATAACAAAACAGTGCCGGAAACTTATAGTTCCCGTTGCCGAACCACAATAATCTTCGACTGTCAAACACGGGATGATAGAGCAAACTGGGGCTCACTCCATTTCTCATTAGCGATGGTTGATGGTGTGATTTCATGGTTCCATCTGGCAGTAATTCGATGATACTTTGTCCCTTTGTTTGGTTATTTAATATCCAAAGATGGCGCTCTTCATCGAACAGCAGGCCGTTGATGGGAACATATTCATTATCCAGTTCTTTTTCTTTATGCACTGCTGGCATCAGAATACTGTTGTCTTTATTGTAATATTTAGTGAGTTTACCGTTTTGAAATTCGTAAAGTCCGGTTCTTCCTCCTGCAAAAACGTGGTTTATATCTTTAGGGTCGATGGCCAAACAGTTGATATCTGCATACGAATAGCCTGTTGTTTTTTGGATATCATCTTGATAAATATGCCATTGACCATCCTCTAAAACTTGGATAATGCCTGGATGTGAGAGACTAACACCTTCTGCTTCAAAGCCTCCTCCCGAAGTGTAAAGGCGGTTATTGATAAACTTTAGAAAATAAAAATGGTTGTATTGCGGACCTTCCGGACGCATGCTTTCCATTTTATTCCATAGTTCTTTGTCTACTTCTTTGTTGTTTTCAGAATAGTTTCCTATTCTTTTCCAATTCTTTTTGTCAAGTAAATTAGAAGACAAATCAGCAGCATATTTTCCATGGGTCATTGATGCTGCAATGATTTTGTTTTGCTGTATAAATGTCCAATCTACGCGAAAACCCAGAAAATAAGTATCACTAATCTCGGCATCACTCACATTGAGCTTGACAATACCAAATCCTGTGGACAAATAAGCATAGTTTCCATTCACATAAATGCTGTGAATGGTTTTGTCTTCTGTCAGCGATTTTTTATAATAGTCAGCGATATTGGTAACGTTTCCTTTACCATCCAGTAAGTCTATGTTGTTGTTTTGGTAGACAATGATCAATCGTTTGGCCGCAGAACTATAAGCGATGTGGGTGATTTCAACATCATTCAAGCCTGTTTTCTTATCAAAAGTTTGTATGCTGTTGTCATCCTTATCATAGCAAAACAACCCACCTGATGCCAGAACATACACCCTTTTTCCTGCCGATTCCACGTCCGTTATGTCGTGATAGGCAGGATATACTTTCCAAGAACCAATTTGAGACAAGCCTTGCAAGCAACTCATGATGAGTAAAAGGACAGATACTATCGTTGTTTTCATTGCGCTATTCAGTTAGACAGATTGTGCTATATCTTCGTTAAGATAGGCTGCTAATTTTTCAACAGCCAATGCACGATGCGAAATGTGGTTCTTTATATCTTCACCAAGTTCAGCAAAACTCTGACTATATCCATTGGGAATGAACAGCGGATCATAACCAAAACCAGCATCACCACGCTTTTCTTCTGCGATAAAACCATCCACACGTCCTTCAAAATAATGGATTTCGGGTTGAAAATTCCTATTATCAGACGTGCTAATTGTTTGTTTTTTAGCGTGTTTCAACAAGGCGATGACCGTTCTAAAGCAAGCCTTTCGATTGTTTTTATCCTGTAATTCACGCAACAATTTCTGCATGTTTGCCTCGCTATCATGGTCGGTTCCCTCTGCATAACGTGCACTGTGAACACCGGGTGCACCATGAAGAGCCTCTACTTCAAGGCCTGTATCATCGGCAAAACAGTCCAATCCATAATGTTCAGCCACATACATGGCCTTTTGTAAGGCATTCTCTTGCAAGGTATCTCCTGTCTCTGGAATATCCTCATGACAACCAATATCTTGCAAAGACACTATTTCAAACCGTTCTCCCAGTATGTCACGAATTTCCTGAAGTTTGTTTTTGTTGTTTGTTGCGAAGACTATTTTCATGTTTTTTCTTTACTTTTACCTTGATTTGATCAAATCCTTCCCCGTACACACCGATAACAGAACTCTGACTAACAAAGGCATTTGGGTCGGTCATCTTGATGAGTCGGAAGATTAATTGACTTTCACTTTTACGGGCTAATAAACAAATTACCTTGATTTCCTGTCCGGTATACCAGCCGTGACCATCAAGAATAGTCAGTCCATGATCAGTTTCTTTGGACAGAATTTCAGCGATTTCTTCATGTTTTCTCGAATAAATCATGAACTGTACCGATTGCCGTTGACGAGCAAACACAAAGTCGAGCATGAAACATTCGATGATGATGGTGCAATAACCAAACACCACTTTGTGAGCGCGTTCAGCCATTTCGCCAAACTGTGGGAAGAAGAAACAGCTACTTACTATAAATATATCAACCAATATTAATACCTGTCCTAATGACATATCCTTGTATTTGTTGACACAAGCAGCAATGATATCCGAGCCTCCTGTACTACCATTGTTAAGAAACACCACGGCCAATGATGAACCAGTGATACAGCATCCAATGACCATTGACATGAAGTCTTGTCCTTCGCCCAATACCTTGATAAAGTTTCCGTTAGCATCCAAAGGCATTAGACTTTGTGCAAACATTAACATAAAGTATAGTGCAAAGATGGCATAGATGGTTTTCATCATGAATCGGAAGCCCAAAATCTTCAGGGCTACGATTAACAATGAAATGTTGATAATCATGTATGTGTTCTCCAGCTTAAAGCCAGTGGCATAATAAATGATGGCCGACATACCGGTTACCCCACCGGTTACAATTTCGTAGGGCATCAGAAAGATGGTGAAGGCAGTGCTGTAAAGCAACAGGCCTAACGTGATGAACACATAATCTTTTACTTCAGATAAGATAAATTCCTTGTTTTTAATCATTTTAGTACGATATTAATGATTTTTTTTGGAACGATGATAGTTTTGATAATTGTTTTGTCTGCGATGTATTTTTGGGTGCGCTCATCGGCAAGCACCTTTTCTTCGATGGCTTCACGACTGTCGTCTATGCCGAACACCATCTGGAAACGAGCCTTTCCGTTGAACGATACCGTCATCTGTACATCGCTTTCTTTGAGATATTCCTCATTGCATACAGGCCATTGGGCATCGCAAACCGAACCTTCTCCACCCAACACATGCCACAGCTCTTCACTGATGTGTGGCGCAAAGGGTGACAACAGTTTGATGACATCCTTGAGCAGTTCCTTGTTGCTGCACTTGCTTTGCGCCAGTTCGTTGATGCAGATCATGAAGGCAGAGATGGCCGTATTGTACGAAAACTGTTCAATATCGCCAGTTACTTTCTTGATGAGTTTGTGCACAGACTTAAGTTGTTCAGGGGTTGGAGCATCGTCGTTGGGCAAAAATTGGTCAGTTCTATATTCATAAACCAGTCCCCACAGCTTCTTCAAGAATCGGTGACAACCGTCAATACCGTTGGTATCCCATGGCTTGCTGGCCTCTACCGGACCTAAGAACATTTCGTACAAGCGCAGCGTGTCGGCACCATACTGTTCCACTATCATATCAGGATTGACAACGTTGTACATTGATTTCGACATCTTCTCGATGGCCCAGCCACACACATATTTATCTCCTTCCAAGATAAATTCAGCCTGTTTGTATTCTGGTCGCCACGCTTTGAAGGCCTCTATGTCCAACACGTCACCGTGAACCATATTCACATCCACATGAATGGGAGTGGTTTTATATTGTTCTTTCAATCCCAATGACACGAAAACAGGTGCTGCTGAATGGTCATCGTTGTTGATACGATACACAAAGTTGCTGCGTCCTTGTATCATACCCTGATTCACCAACTTCTCAAAAGGTTCTTCCTTGAAGGAATAACCATAATCGTGTAAGAACTTATTCCAAAATCTTGAATAAATCAAGTGGCCCGTTGCGTGCTCTGTTCCACCCACATAAAGATCTACATTCTGCCAATAAGCAGCTACGTTTTTATCCACCAATGCTTCATTGTTGTGTGGATCCATGTAACGAAGATAATAAGCCGAGCTGCCAGCGAAGCCCGGCATGGTGTTTAGTTCCAGTGGGAATACGGTAGAATTGTTAACAAGCGATTTGTCTACCACCTTGTTTTGTTCCACATCCCAGGCCCATTTCTTGGCCCTACCCAATGGCGGTTCGCCTGTTTCGGTAGGCTCATACTTGTCAATCTCAGGCAATTCGAGCGGCAAGCATTCTTCGGGAATCGTGTGAGGCATGCCGTCTTGATAATATACTGGGAAGGGTTCGCCCCAATAGCGCTGACGAGAGAAGATGGCATCGCGCAGACGATAGTTCACCCGAACGCGCCCAATACCCTGTTCAACCACATATTTTCGGGTGGCGGCAATGGCCTCTTTCACCGTCAATCCATTGAGGCTCAACGGTGTTTGTTTTCCTTCAGCAGGACTGTTAGTCATGATTCCCTCTTTCGCATCGTAGCTCTCTTCACTCACGTCAGCTCCTTCAATCAACGGAATGATGGGCAGATTGAAGTGTTTGGCAAAGGAATAGTCGCGACTGTCGTGTGCCGGAACGGCCATGATGGCCCCTGTTCCGTAGCCAGCCAGTACATAGTCGCTCACCCAGATGGGGATGTTTTCGCCTGTTAATGGGTTTACAGCGTAGCTTCCGGTGAACACTCCGGTTACTTTTCTATCGGCGATGCGTTCCCGTTCGGTCCGTTTTTTCGTTGCATCTACATATTCTTCAACCGCTGTTGCCTGCTCGGGAGTGGTCACTTGACTAACGTATTCGCTTTCTGGCGCCAGCACCATGAACGTAACACCGAACATGGTATCGGCGCGGGTGGTGAACACCGTCAAAGACAGGTCATCGTGGTTGGCCACTTTGAACTGCACTTCGGTTCCTTGCGAGCGTCCAATCCAGTTGCGTTGTGTTTCTTTCAGCGACTCCGTCCAGTTTACTTTTTCCAGTCCGTCTAGTAAGCGTTGAGCATACGCAGACACGCGCAAGCACCACTGTTTCATTTTCTTTTGCACCACGGGGTAGCCACCTCGCTCGCTCACGCCATCTACCACCTCATCGTTGGCCAGCACGGTGCCCAGTCCGGCACACCAGTTTACCATCGTTTCGCCCAGGTAAGCGATGCGATAGTTCATAAGTGTTTGCTGCTGTTGAAACTCAGTCATGGCTTTCCATTCATCGGCTGTGAACTGTAGTTCTTCGCTCTGAGCTGCATTCAAACCGTCAGTGCCTTTGGTTTCAAAGTGCTGTACGAGCGACGTAATAGGCTGTGCTTTCTGCAAATCGTTGTCATAATACGATTGAAACATTTTGATGAACGCCCATTGTGTCCACTTGTAATAAGCCGGGTCGCAGGTTCTAATCTCGCGATCCCAATCAAACGAAAATCCAATTTTGTCCAACTGTTCGCGATAGTGCTTGATGTTTGCCTCAGTAGTGATGGAGGGATGTTGCCCCGTTTGTATGGCATACTGCTCGGCTGGCAGTCCGTAGGCATCGTAGCCCATAGGGTTGAGAACGTTGAATCCATTCTGTCGCTTGTATCGCGCATAGATATCACTGGCAATATAGCCCAAAGGATGGCCTACATGAAGGCCCGCTCCAGATGGGTAGGGGAACATGTTGAGTACATAATATTTTTTCTTTTCGGCATCTTCTACAACGTGATAGGTTTTGTTTTTCACCCACTGTTGCTGCCACTTTTTCTCAATTTCTCTGAAATTGTATTCCATAAGATATCCTAAATTAACGTTCTATAGTGTTTCGAAGTGTATATAATAGGTGGCAAAAGTACGAAAAAAATAAGATATGGATTGCATAAATACTGAATTTTATTAATAATAACCTGTCTGACAGCAGTTGATACGATAAGCACCAACGTTGTGGGAAGAGGATGAAACTGCACTGATTTATCGTGCAACCGCAAAGAATATCATCCTGATAAATGTCCTGATTATTTACCAAATAATGGCCTTAAAATGGCACTTCATATTTGGTAATCTAGAAAAAAATAATAGGCAGGAAGGAAGCAAGAATGAGATTTTTGGGTGAGAAAAATAAGATTTCGGTGCAATAGCTATGAGTTATGGGGTATATATCCATGACTTTGCACCGCAATATCTATGACATCATGCCGAAAAAGCATATATATTGCGGGATAAAAGCAATGCTATTGGTTTGAAAAAGATAGCGAGAACATTGCTTTATGTAGAGATAGAAATGCAATGTGTTGAGCCTAAATGAGATACAAAAAACACTCATTTTTGGCGTATTTGCAACCTTTGGTGATATTGTTTGCAAATACGCCAAATATAAGGAAGTATTTTGTCAAGAAAATTCATCATCATTTTGATGCGTGATGATGCTTTTCTTCGACGGGTACCATCTTGCGATAGGAGTGTGGTTACAGCTTTTCGCCGTAGCAAAGGTCACCGGCATCCCCGAATCCCGGTACGATGTATTGGTGCTCGTTCAGTCCCGGATCGATGGCAGCGCACCAGATAGTGGTTTTCTCCTCGGGGAAAGTCTTCTTGATGTGTTCGATACCTTCCGGACTGGCGATGACGCATGCTACGTGAATACGCTTGGGCGTGCCCTTGGTGAGGAAAGCCTTGTAGCCCAATTCCATTGAGGCACCGGTGGCCAACATGGGGTCGGCAATAATCAACGTCTTACCATCGATGCTTGGTGTAGCCAAATATTCAACATGAACCCCAATGTTGTGGTGTTCCTCGTCGGTATATTCGCGGTAAGCAGAAACGAAGGCGTTGCCCGCATGGTCGAAGATGTTGAGGAATCCGTTGTGAAAGGGAAGACCGGCGCGGAAGATGGTTGCCAAGACAATCTTGTCGGCAGGTACGTTTACTTGTGAAATACCCAATGGGGTAGTAACATCCTTGGTTTCGTAATCCAATTGCTTGGAAATCTCGTAAGCCTCCAGTTCGCCAATTCTCTGGATGTTGTTACGAAACAGCAAGCGGTTCTTTTGGTAGTCTACATCTCTCGTCTCAGCCAAATATTGATTGATGATAGAGTTAGACTCACTTAGGTTGATAATTTTCATTGCGTAGCGTATGTTATGTTTTCACCGTGCAAAAATAGGCATTTTCCGTTTATTTTTGCAAAGTGAAAATTGCAAATATCAGTGCCATGCGTTCTTTTTTCATTTCTTTAACCTAATGAGTACAGCCTATATACATTTTTTACAAGCTAAAATTTGTCAACCTATTTATTTTAGTTAATTTTGTAGTCGTCAAAGAAATGACGTAAAACAGAATAATTATTCACACTTAAATACATTTAAATATAATGGCAAAGTTTGATAAATCGGTACTGGAAAAGTACGGAATTACAGGTACAACAGAAGTTGTTTACAATCCTTCTTACGAAGTGTTGTTTGAAGAAGAGACCAAAGAAGGTCTGGAAGGCTTTGAGAAAGGCCAAGAAACCGAACTGGGTGCAGTTTGTGTTCAAACAGGTATTTACACCGGTCGTTCACCTAAGGACAAATTTATCGTTGACGATGCAAACTCTCACGACACTGTTTGGTGGACCTCAGATGAATATAAGAACGACAACCACAAGATGACAGAAGACGCTTGGAAGGTTGTTAATGAGTTGGCTAAGAAAGAACTTTCTAACAAGCGTTTGTTCGTAGTTGACGGTTTCTGCGGTGCCAACAAAGACACTCGCATGAAGATTCGCTTCATCGTTGAGGTGGCATGGCAGGCTCACTTTGTGACCAACATGTTCATCCGTCCTATCAACCAGGAAGAACTCGACCAGGAGCCCGACTTCATTGTTTACAATGCTTCTAAGGCTAAGGTAGAGAACTACAAGGAACTGGGCTTGAACTCTGAAACTTGCGTTGCTTTCAACGTAACGACCAAAGAGCAGGTTATCTTGAACACTTGGTACGGTGGTGAAATGAAGAAGGGTATGTTCTCTATGATGAACTACTACTTGCCATTGAAGGGTATTGCTTCTATGCACTGCTCTGCCAACACTGACATGAACGGTGAGAACACCGCTATCTTCTTTGGATTGTCTGGAACAGGTAAGACAACCTTGTCTACCGACCCCAAACGTTTGTTGATTGGTGACGACGAGCACGGATGGGACGATAAAGGTATCTTCAACTTCGAAGGTGGTTGCTATGCTAAGGTAATCAACCTTGACAAAGAATCAGAGCCTGATATCTACAACGCCATCAAGCGCGACGCTTTGTTGGAGAACGTAATTGTAGACGAGAATGGTAAGATTGACTTTACAGATAAGAGCCGTACGGAGAACACTCGTGTTTCTTATCCTATCAACCACATTGAGAATATTGTGAAGCCTATCTCTGCTGGTCCAGCTGCTAAGCAAGTGATCTTCTTGAGTGCTGACGCTTTCGGTGTATTGCCTCCAGTATCTATCTTGAACGAGGAGCAAACTAAGTACTACTTCCTCTCTGGCTTCACCGCTAAATTGGCAGGTACAGAGCGTGGTATTACAGAGCCTACACCTACATTCTCAGCTTGTTTCGGTCAGGCATTCCTTGAATTGCACCCAACAAAATATGCTGAAGAGTTGGTAAAGAAGATGAAGAAGAATGGCGCGAAGGCTTACTTGGTGAACACAGGTTGGAACGGTACGGGCAAACGTATCTCTATCCGTGACACGCGTGGTATCATCGATGCTATCTTGAACCACTCTATCGATGCGGCTCCTACCAAGACTATCCCTTACTTCAACTTCGTAGTTCCTACCAAGTTGGAAGGTGTTGCTACAGAGATTCTCGATCCTCGTGATACTTACAAAGACGCATCACAGTGGGATGAGAAAGCAAAAGACTTGGCTGCTCGCTTCCAGAAGAACTTCGTGAAGTATACCACGAACGAAGCTGGTAAGGCACTTGTAGCTGCTGGTCCTCAGCTCTAAATCTGATTAAGACACGATTCATATAGACTGGGGCTTATTCATTGAAGAATGATGAATAAGCCCCTTTTTAGCTTTGTGTACATAACCTTTTTAAAAAAATCATATTTATAACCATTTAAAACCAAAATTCAATCATGATCAGACTAAACGCATTCTTGAAAGTAGATGAGAAGGATCGTCAACGGGTACTATCACTTGCAAACCAACTCGTAGACAAGTCGCGTCAAGACGAGGGTTGTATCAGTTACGACTTCTTTGAAAGCACAACCATTCCTGGCGTATTTATGTTTTGTGAAACATGGAAAGACCAAGAATCTTTGGACAAACATGCCAATGCTCCGCATTTCTTGCATCTGGTACCTGAGATAGAAACTTTTGGCAAGATGAAGTTGGAAAAATTCATGTTCTAAAGCTTATTCATAGAACCACACCCTATATTATTAATAGGTAGGAAGCTTATTATTCATAGATAAGAAGCGACACAAGTCCTAAGAATCGTGGGAGTTGTGTCGCTCTTTTTATCCCTTGAGAGTTGAATTACTTACCCCCATTGGTTGAAAAGTTAACAATTGGTGTCACTATGCACAGGTTTCATTTCTTTATTGTACCTTTGTAAGGCCTTTCATTGGGTTGATATTCGGCTAATAAAGGCAAAATATAAGTAAGATAGACAATGGAAAATTTCAGATTTAAAGCTGTTACTGAGGCTTCAAAAAAAGACCCATTGGCTGTGAAGGCTCCTAAGGAACGGCCTTCAGAGTACTTTGGTAAATACGTCTTTAACCGTGCAAAAATGCAGAAATACTTGCCGGAAGACGTGTTCCAGCAACTCACTGATGTGATTGACAATGGTGCCCATTTCAATCGTTCCATTGCAGATGCCGTGGCAACGGGTATGAAACACTGGGCACAAGAAAACGGAGTGACGCATTACACGCATTGGTTTCAACCTTTGACGGAAGGAACAGCCGAGAAACATGACGCCTTTGTGGAGTTTGACGGTAAGGGTGGCATGATTGAAGAGTTTAGTGGAAAGTTGTTAGTTCAGCAAGAAGCCGACTCATCTTCGTTTCCCAACGGAGGCATTCGCAACACTTTTGAGGCGCGAGGTTATTCGGCTTGGGATCCAACGTCACCAGTTTTCATCATTGATGATACGCTGTGTATTCCCACTATCTTTATATCGTATACGGGTGAGGCCCTCGATTACAAGGCTCCTCTGTTGCGTTCGCTCCATGCAGTGGATGTGGCAGCAACGCAAGTTTGTCGCTATTTCGATCCTAACGTGAAGAAAGTGCGGGCCAATTTGGGCTGGGAACAGGAATATTTCTTGGTAGACGAGGATTTATACCATGCGCGTCCCGACCTGATGTTAACGGGTCGTACGCTCATGGGACATGATTCTGCCAAGAATCAGCAAATGGATGACCATTATTTGGGTACCATTCCAGATCGTGTGCAGGCGTTCATGAAAGACCTGGAGATACAGGCTCTCAAGCTTGGCATACCCTGCAAGACCCGTCACAACGAGGTGGCACCCAACCAATTTGAGTTGGCTCCCATCTTCGAGGAGTGTAACTTGGCCATTGATCACAACATGTTGCTCATGTCACTGATGAAACGTGTGGCACGTAGACATGGTTTTCGTGTGCTGTTACACGAGAAACCTTTTGCCGGAGTGAACGGCAGTGGCAAGCACAACAACTGGAGCTTGTGCACCGATACGGGCGTGTTGCTTCATGCACCAGGCAAGACAGCCGAGGATAACTTGCGCTTCGTGGTGTTCTTGGTGGAAACGTTGATGAGTGTATACAAACACAACGGATTGCTCAAGGCATCCATCATGAGTGCCACCAACGCCCATCGATTAGGTGCAAACGAGGCTCCACCCGCCATTATTTCATCGTTCTTGGGTACGCAACTCACCGAATTGTTGAACCATATCGAGGTGGCTGACAAGGAAGATTTGTTCACCTTGCACGGGAAACAGGGGATGATGTTGGACATTCCAGAGATTCCTGAGCTGTTCATAGACAATACAGACCGCAACAGAACCAGTCCGTTTGCCTTCACAGGTAATCGCTTTGAGTTCCGCGCCGTAGGCTCAGAAGCCAATTGTGCCTGCTCCATGCTGGTGCTCAATGCGGCCATGGCGGAGGCATTGACTAACTTCAAGAAGCGCGTGGATGCGCTGATTGAGCAAGATGAAGACCAAACATCGGCTATCATTGACGTTCTTCGTGAGGATATCAAGACCTGCAAGCCCATCCATTTTGATGGCAATGGGTACAGTGAAGAATGGGTAGAAGAAGCTAAGCGACGTGGTCTGGACTGTGAAAACAGTTGTCCTGTCATCTTTGACCGTTATCTTGACGAAGACAGCATCAAGATGTTTGAGAGCACAGGAGTGATGACACGCAGCGAGTTGGTGGCGCGCAATGAGGTGAAATGGGAAATGTATACCAAGAAAATACAGATTGAGGCACGCGTTATGGGTGACCTCACGATGAACCACATCATTCCGGTTGCAACCTATTATCAAAGTCAATTGGCCAACAACGTGGCGCGTATGTTTGAAATTTTTAACCGTGAGGAAGCGGAAAAGCTGACCTGTCGCAACAAAAAGATTATTCTGGAGATTGCTGAGCGCACAAAGACAATCGAGACAGGAGTGGAAGAATTGATTAATGCCCGTAAGGTTGCCAACAAGATAGAGAACGAGAGAGAGAAGGCTATTGCTTACCATGATAACGTAGCGCCGAAGCTTGAAACCATACGCTATCATATAGATAAACTCGAACTGATAGTCAGTGATGAGCTTTGGACGTTGCCTAAATACCGCGAACTGATGTTCATCAGGTAAGCAAGGTCGTCTGCCTGTGAACCCAGGCCAAACTCATTGATAAGGAATCGTAGTTTGCTTCAGAACGAAAACAGGCTGACTTGATGTGCAAGGCAGCCTGTTTTCGTTGTTTAGAGGATAGTACCTCTTGTTTATCTTACTTGTGAAGCCATGTTATTTCTCACTCCTTTCATTCCCACCAAGAATGCTTTGGCCGATCCAAACTTAAGAAACATGTCCAAACGTACAGGCACATGATTGGTGTCATCGCTCACGTAGAAGTCGACAATTCGTTTGTATTTGCCACCATCCTGTTCCATGTACGACAAGTGTAGACATCTATATTTCCTCCCATTGTCGGCCTTAACGGTGGTTTTCCCTCGGTATTTCAGTAGAGCGGGCCTTGACTTATTCCCGTCTATCATCGTGAAGTTATAGGCATGTCCTTTCTTCCATTTGGACGGATCGAACGATCTGGCCCGCATGAAGATGTTCAACATATCGTAAACACAGTCTTTCACGTCAGACTGTTTCCACTCGTGAGTGCCTTTGCTGGATATCTGATGTTGCTTGACATGAACGCGTCCGTTGGGATAGGAATAGAATACTTCGTCGACATAGTATCGACCTCCCTCATTGGCAGCCTTGCGATAGTATTGTGGAACGAGATTTAATGAGGTGTATGCCTGTAGGGTATCGCGCAGAATAAACAGGTTGTCGGCCTTGCTGTTGCCGCGTGTGATGAGTGAACCACGATAGGCTGGCTGGTTGTTGTACCTCGTCTGTACCACCGACATGGTGGCTGAACCTACCCTGACCCATACAAATTTCCAATTGAAATATAGGTTGTATGACAAGTACTCGCCCGATTTGAAGGCGGTATTTGTCATGTTACACTGTGCATGAGATGTGGTAAACACCCCTAAAAGAAGCGAAAGAATGGCTAAGTTTCTGAATAATTTCATTTTCATGTTCTCTTTTTTATCTCCCAGAAACGCCTGCATGTAGAAAGTTCGCCAGCACTATTTAGCTGACAGCACAGGCTTATTTCATCATTCCGGGAATGTATTCTTTACCCAGGTCGAGTGCGCGTTTCGCATTTCGGCTTTGTATTTTGCGCTGTTTCTCGCCTTTCTGTTTAGTTATTTCTGTTGGTTTCTGTCTGTAAATGGGCGTACTCGTCAGATTCCATGTCTCGTTAAAGTCCCACTTGGCCCTGCAAGTTATCTTCTTGGGATAATAATACACCTCTTCGGGCTGCACGCCCTTGTCGTAATCACCCGTGTCCCATTTGCCGTTGTTGTTGGTATCTATGAACAGGCGGACATAGTATTCGCGCGGTTCAACGTAGAAGAATTGAGCCATACCATTGGAAGTACGAACCTGTTTAACGGGCTTGTCCGAATTGTCCAGCAACTGAACTACCAGCGGTTTGCCATCAGCTCCGGTAATGGTAAGCAAGATGGTGCTGAACTCATCGTTTGACTTCACCTTGAAACCTTGTTTGATTTTGTTCGATGCCTTGCCATAGATGTCTACAAACGCAGCACTGTCCAGTTCAAGACTGTATTCGATATTGGGACGCCATTCGCCCCTCAGCACATAGTTTCTCGTGTTTTTGATGTAGGCATCATTGAACGGTACGATGGATGTGTCGCGCTGTTGTTCTATTTCGAAGGGCGAAACATACCACAGTGTGTCTTGCTTGGAGTAAAGATGTACTTTGGACGTGTCGAGTACGGCCAATGGCGTGGTAAAGCTGAACCCTACATTCTGGTCGGGTGCGAGAGCCGAACTGACACTCAACTTGACCTCAAGAGCCTCTTTTGGCATGATAGAATCGTAAGGTTCACCCCGCTTCTTTGCCCGTTCTTGTTTCTTTTTCCACTCTTCCAAGCGTTTCTGCGCTTGTTTGAGCCGTTTGGCATAAGGCTGTTTGGCCAGCATCATGAGGGTGTCTGTTTGTAGGTGTAGCTGACCGGTAGAATCGCTGGCTTGGTATTTGAGCTCAATCTCAAGCGAGTCTTGGTTGATAAGTGTGGTGTCACGCAGCCAATAAGTGAGGGTGTCCCCGCGCGGATTCGACTCCATGATGAACGCATCTTTGGCGTCAAAGTTGAGGCCTTTGATCTGCGGAACCTCTTTGCTGCCGTAGCTGAAAAACAGTGAAAAGTTGTTTGGCTCTTTTCGTTCGGTCTTGATGAGGTATCGGTCAGATTGTATTTCCGTAAAGGCCCTGAGCGTGATGTCATCGGGCAGAAAGTGCGTGTACTTCACCTGATTGATGGCTTTGATGTGCAATGAGTCGGCCCAAAGGGTGTCTTGCCGCACGTCTGGTTTAGAGGTTGTCGTGACGAGTTCGTGCGAGAAGGCCACCTTCTCACTCTTCTGGTTGAAGACATAGTTACCGTCGGCATCTTGCAAGGCAAACACTCGGTAGCTTCCGTTGGCGATACCGCGGATGGTGAAGCGCCCTCTGCTGTCGGTTCGCGACACGCGCAGCATGGGTTGTTTGCGGAAGATGCTGTCACTCTGGTCGGCATACAGCCCCACGAGGATGCCCTTGATGGGCTCAAGGTTCTCGGCTTCAAGCACATATCCGCTTACTTCCATGGTGTCTATCTTATCGCCTGTGGAGAAACTGTAGGTGTAATTGCCCAGTGGGTTGCCCTCGTTGTTGTCAGAGATGGCATCACTGAAGTCGATGGTATAGGTGGCATTGGGCTTCAAACTGTCTTTCAGTTCCACGAGAATTCTTTTTCCTTGCGATTTAATCTCAGGTGCTTCCAGTTGTGGAGGCGACACTACTACTTTCTCGGTGGCATTCTCCAGCTTGATGAACTCATTGAAATTTATGTAAATTTTCTTGCTCGTTACCTGTGTGGCACCTTCTTTTGGCGAGGTACTGATAACCTTGGGCGGTGTTTCGTCGTACCATCCGCCATCGGGTTGACCCATGCGAGCGCACGAAACCAATAACAGAACCAGCATTAGCAGGGCCGTTAACTGCATGCCGCGGCCGTTGTTCATGGCGTGACGAGCCATAAGCGTGTACCTTTTGAAGCGTTTCTGTTGATTGATGTTCATATACTTGTGTTTATTAGCAGGCTATGCCTGTTGCGTATCCGCAGGCTCCTGGTTCAACTCGAGCAGCTCTTCAATAACCTTGCGACTGTTGGACAGTCGTGGAATCTTATGTTGACCGCCCAATTTACCCTTCATCTTCAGCCAGTCGTTGAATAGGTTGGGGCGAGCCACAACAATCTCCAAATGCTGTAACGTGATGTCATGAAAGCGTTTAGCCTCATAGTCACTATTCAGTTCTTGCAGTCGTTTGTCCAGAATGTTGGCAAACTTTTTCAGGTCATTTGGTGCTTTGGCAAACTCAATAAGCCATTGATGACGGCATTTGGCCTTACTGTCCATGTACACAGGTGCGGCCGTGTACTCCTTGATTTCGGCACCCGTCTGCTCGCAAGCGTAGGCCAATCCTTTCTCGGCATTGTCCATGATGAGCTCTTCACCAAAGGCATTGATGAAGTATTTGGTGCGGCCTGTGATGATGAATTTATAGGGTTGGCGGGATGTAAACTTCACCGTGTCGCCTATCATGTATCGCCATAGTCCGCATGAGGTTGAAATGAGAACCGCATAATTCTTGTCCAACTCCACGTCTTCAAGTGGCAATACCGTTGGATGCTCTGTTCCATACTCGTCCATGGGGATGAACTCGTAGAAAACGTCATAATCGGTCATGAGCAGCATCGACGCGTCTCCAGGGTCGCTCTGTATGCCGAAGAATCCCTCGCTGGCATTATAGGTCTCCATGTAGTGCATGTTTGGCGACGTGATGAGCTGCTCATATTGCGGGCGATAGGGTGTGAAAGCGATGCCACCATGGAAGAACACTTCCAAGTTGGGCCACACTTCTTCAAGGTGTTTCTTGCCACTCAGTTCCATGACGCGCACCAGCACAGATAGCATCCATGACGGAACGCCTGAGAGGTTGGTGACGTTTTGGTTCAATGTCTCGTGAGCTATGCGGTCACGCTTCACCTCAAAATCCTGCAAGAGTGCGGTTGATTTCTTGGGAACGCGCACCAAATTGACCAATGGGTTGATGTTTTCGATGAGGATGGCACTCAAATCACCCACCAAAGAGTTGTGCAGATTATAGTTGGGCGAATGGCTTCCGCCCAATATCAGTCCCTTTCCGTCGAACATCCTGCTGTCAGGATTGTTGCGTAGATAAAGCGCCACGGTATCCTTTCCGCCTTGATAGTGAATGCGGTTGAGCCCCTCGTTGGAAACAGGAATAAACTTACTTTTGTCATTGGTTGTCCCCGATGACTTGGCGTACCATTTCACTTGCCCCGGCCAAAGCACGTTTTCTTCGCCGTGGCGCATGCGGTCGATGTCACCTTTCAGTTCTTCGTAGGTGTTAACAGGTACGTTTTTGGCAAAATCTTCGTAGGTTTTGGTGCTGCCAAAGAGATGGTTTCGGCCATATTCCGTGTCCTTCGCCCGTTCGAGAAGATGCTGCAGCACCTGCTTTTGCGTTAAGTCAGCGTGTTTGGCGTGTCGCTCAATCTCCTTTTGTCGTGATGAAAAGAAGTGAGCCGCGATACGTGTTAACCCCATTTTTTATTCGTGTCGTTTATCTATTTATGTGAAAAACAGTGCAAGCCGAACATAGAGAGAGTTTACTTTCTATATTGAGGCGCAGCCTATCTTATGCAAAGATTGTGCAAGCCTAACATAGAGAGCGTTTACTTTCTATATTAAAGCGTAGCCTATTTAATGCAAAATTAGCCTAAACTTTTGTAACACAGGCATAATTCACTAATTTTAATAAACAAGAATGTGGGTATGTTACCTCCCAGAAAATCTCTACATACCGTCGTAGAAAGCGTATCTTGCAACGGTGAACACGATGAATTTTGTGGCTATTGCAGCTGATCAAAGGACTTATCATCAAGAAAACACAACAAATAAGCTAACTACTCCCCTCCCTTTCGGGGAGGGGATGGGGGAGAGGCTTTTCTTATTATTCATGTAAAAGTAACAGTTAGGCAAGGTCTGTTAGTTTATTTTTCATTACCTTTGCAACTCGACAAAAAAGATAACTCAATGAAAATCAAAGCGATTATCCTGGATTTTGACGGCACGTTGGCCGATACACAAACCCTCATCACTAATACCATGCTCGAGGTAATCAGCCGGTTGGGACTTGAGCAGCGCAGTCGTGAGCAGTGCAGTCGAATGATTGGCTTGCCCTTGAAGCAGACGTTTACAGACTTGATACCTATGACTGACGAGATGGGCGACCGCTGCGTGGAAGCCTATAATCAAGTGTTTCATGAAAACAACGTCCCGGGAGCCGTTCCATTGTTCCCACAAGCATTGGAAACCATGCGTGAGTTGCATCGTTTGGGTTATGTGCTCACCATCGCCAGCAGTCGTTCCCGGCACTCGCTGATGGACTTTGTGGAGACGTTTGGTTTAGAGGAAATCATCACGCATGTGGTCAGTGCCAACGACGTGACGCATGCCAAGCCCCATCCCGAGGCAGTCAACCAAACGCTTGAGCATTTAGACATTCAGCCAGGGGAGGCACTTGTTGTGGGCGACACGGTGTATGATATCGAGATGGGGCAGAATGCTGGCATCCATACATGTGGCGTGACGTATGGCAATGGCACACGTTGCCAACTGGAAGAGATTCACACCGAGTTCATCATAGACGATTTCAGTCAGCTTCTCCAAGTTGTCAAAACGCTTGAAGCGTAATACCCAGTCCAAGCTGGTAGCACCAAACAGCGAAGGGAGGGGTGGACTTTTTCATTGTTCTGTCATCCAGACAGCTGCCAAAGCGTTACACTCTAAGTTTTTTGGATTTGTACATATTTTTGGTGTTTTCAAAACGGTCATTCTAGAAAAATTCAGTTCTTTTTGAATGCTTTTTGGGCCTTTGTTATGCAGTTGGCAATCAGTTTTAATCCAATAGCATGCAGTTTACCATTTATAGCATGTGGTTTGCCCTTCAAAGTCAATGCTTTGATGCCCCAAACTGCATGCTTTTTCAGTCTTAAAGCATTGCTTTTGCCGGTGTGTCGATGCGCCTATACGTCGCAAGTAGTTGAAAGATAAACATATAGAAAATTCGCCTATTTGCGGCCAATCACTCGTTTGGTTGCAAATATGCGAGTATTTGGCGCGGTTGTTAAAATCTTTCGTATGCCAAACACCATGTTTCCAACCGTTGAGTTTTCTGTTTACAACCATTCAGTTTTCTGTTTGTATCTGTTCTGTTTTCTGTTTGTATCTGTTCTGTTTTCTGTTTTCGTCTGTTGAGTTTTCTGTTTTCACCAGCTGTTTGATGACGTTTGCCTTCTGCAGCGTCATTTATTTTTGTCGCTGAAAATATGGCTGGCGGGCTGTTTGTTCTTAGTAACGGCCTATCCTCATCGCCTCAACTCCCTTTTGGCTTGTTGCGATAGGTCATGCCAGTGTGGAGAAAAATGTTTTCTCCCAGAGTGCTGCGTGAGCAACTTTTTTGTAAAATGTTTGGCGCATTAGAAAAAACACCGTATCTTTGCATCCGCAATTAAGCCCAGATGGCGGAATAGGTAGACGCGCTGGTCTCAAACACCAGTGGGGCAACCCATCCCGGTTCGAGCCCGGGTCTGGGTACAAATAACGGCTGATCACTCATTGAGTATCAGCCGCTATTATTTTTCTTGGTATAAACAGGGTGTAAACAAACGATAACACCCTTGCATCTTATCCCCCTCTCTTTGAATACTTTTGCAAGCAAATGCCTGATTCCTAACGGGTTATTCTATCTTATATGGTCATTGTGCATTTAATAATGTAATCATTTTTTGTTTATGTTCAAGGTTCGTTTTAAGCGAATAGAGGCTGCTACGTTCAGTAACGCTAACAAACAAAATTCTGTCTGATTTTTGGCAAACCCATTTATTCCTCATCATTGCTGTGTCCTTTGACTGACGTGTTGCATTGCTTATAGAAACTATTAATAGCCGATTTTGGGCTAACGCTACTTGTAATTCTTTGGGGTAACTTTATACATTCATCGGGCAAGAACAAGAATAATCGGTTGGTTGCCTTTCAGCAGGAAGTGAAGCACGTCTTGTTCCAATTTACTGTTAAATCCACTGATGACACACTCTCCCCGACTACACATCTCTGTAGCCCAATCATACACTCGCAACACCTCCTCGGAAGCGATATTGCCCGATGCGAGGAATGCCGTTTTTTTGCAGTTTCAGCAATTCCTGATTACCCAAATATTGTGTGTGGACTATCATAGATTATTCTCTTCGTTGTCTTTCTTCTTTTTATTCTTCTTTTGTGGTGCGATACGCTTCAGGTCTTGGTCAAGCTGCTTAATACTTTCAAGGCGTTCAATTTTCCGTTGTTGTTCTTTGTAAGCAATATATTCTTTTGTAGCCTTGGCTACAGCCGCTTCGTGAGAAATGGTGCCAGCATGCTCAAGAATATTCTTCTCGTTCATGGTGAGTACAAGTCGAAGTTTCTGCACCCAGTCGCTCATGTACATTGGTTTTTCGGCTAATGCCTGCGCCTCAGCATAGGCAAGGAACTGTTCTACGATAAGTTTTAGTTGACCAATCTCTTTCTCATTCAGGTAGTTTTTACCTATCAAGACATCATTCTTACTTCAGATGTAGAAATCAGCATCAGAACTCGAACTATTGAAAATTATATCCCAAATCAATTCTTGTTCTCCTTTTCGCAAATGTATCCTAGTTTGTTCCCACAGTTTGTTCAGATTAGTTTCTCAAAAGCCTTTCGGTCGCCTTTGGCACCATAGTGTATTTGACCACAATAGGTGTAGTCCAGGTGTGGAAGGATGTTCAGCATTTCAACATTGTCATAGTTGGTATCTACCTTGATGCTGTGAACGCCTTGCGAGGCAGCCCATTTCTCCGCTTCGTGGAAGAGGCGTATGGACAGTCCATGTCCTCGGTGACGGGGGCTAACGGCAAGCCTGTGAATCACCACATAGTCTTGTTCGCTGAGCCAAGAACCTTCGAGATGAGCATATTCGGGTTCGCCGTTCACGGCAAGTTTGGCGTATGCGGCTATCTCTCCATCGACGGTAAGGATGTAAGCGTCACCTCCGATGATGTCATCCTCAATCAGTTCTCGCGATGGATAGTCCTTTGTCCACTGTTTCCTGCCGTTGGTCAGCATGAGGTTGCGAGCCGTGTCCAACAGCGTCCATGCCTCTTCCAAATCCGCGGTTGTGGCTTTGCGGAATACTATTCGCGTGGTATGCATGTGTGTTAATTTGACTCGTTCGAGTGAGGTGAACCACTTTAACAATCTCTTTCTTTCATTTATAGTGTGTTCTGTGCGCTGATGCCTAATTTAGGAGCTTTGACGGTTAAATGCACTTGACCTTTCAGTCCGTTGCTTTGCACTGTTACCACCAATTTGCCGTGGAAAAGGTGCATATTGGGGAGGTGGAACGGCTCTAATGACGTGGCGTCTCCATTGCAGACAGCCTTGAAACGGGCAGCACCTGACACTTCGAAGAGTAATAGGTCGTTGGCATCGGGACAGAGGTTGCCGTCTTTGTCTACCATACTAACGGTGTAATACAGCAAGTCCTTGCCGTCGTTTGCGAGCTGTTGCTTGTCTACTTCAATCTTGAGTGCATGAGGCGCACCAGCGGTGTGAATGGTTTGTTGAGCTACTTCCTTGCCCTTTTCGTCGTAAGCCACTACCTTCAGTTCGCCCGGCTCATACACTACGTTGTTCCAGCGCAAGCGGTAACGGTCTAATTTGGATGCCTTGTTCTTCTTGATGCGTCCTTGACTCTTGCCATTGACAAAGAGTTCAGCCTCGGGATAACTCGTATAACAATACACGGGCGTTACTTTTCCCTCCCGTCCAGGCCATGTCCAATGCGGCAAGAGATGCAGGGTAGGAGAGGAAGTGTTCCACACCGAGCGATACAAGTAATAGCGATCTTTGGGCAACCCCGCCAGGTCGACCGGTGCAAAGTAGCTGCTTCGTGAGGGCCAATAGCTGTAATAAGGAGTGGGTTCACCGATGTAATCGATGCCTGTCCACACGAATTGACCGATAGAGTAGGGCAGATCGTCTTGTTTGGCAAAGTCTTCATCGGGGTAACTACCCCAGCTCACCTTCTCTACGTCGTACGATGAGCATTGTCCGTCGGCGTAAGTCGCCATGTTCTTCTCTTCTACAGGGAATTTATAGACCCCTCTTGAACTCACTGCTGACGATGTTTCCGAGCCCAACAAGAACCCTTGTGGTAGCTTGTCGATGAGTTTTTCGTAAAGGAAGACACGATAATTAAAGCCCGGTACGTCTGTGGCAGCATAGAAACCGCAATTGACGCTGCCCTCTGGATTGTCCACACCGCAAGTGACGGTGCGTGTAGAATCGAGGCTATGGCAAAATTTCACCATGGCTTTGGCGTGCTCTGTACCCTGTTGGTTGGCTTGTTCGGGTATCTCGTTACCAATGCTCCACATCACGATAGATGGATGATTGCGATGCCCTAAAATCAGATTTGTAAGGTCTTTGCGCCACCATTCATCGTAAAAGCGGTTGTAACCGTTCTTTACCTTTGGCTCTTTCCATGCGTCAAAGCTCTCTGCCATGACCATCATCCCCATGGAGTCGCACACCTGCATTTGCATTTGCGAAGGCATGTTGTGCGCAGTACGGATGGCATCTACACCCATATCTTTCATGATGCGTATCTGTCGAATCATGGCAGCCTTGTTGGCAGCCGCACCAAGAGGTCCTAAATCGTGGTGTAGACATACGCCCTTGAACTTTCGTGTGATGCCATTGAGCTGAAAACCGTGTTCTTTCGTAATGGCTATGGTGCGGATTCCTACCTGTTGTGAGGTGGCATCCAAAGTTTTGCTGCCTCGTTTCACGCAGATTTGTAACGTGTAGAGATAGGGATGTTCGGGACTCCAAAGTTGTGGATTCTTGATGTTCAACGTCGTTGCCACATCCCCTTTCGCATCGTTTTCCACAGAGTTCTGTGCAACCGTCCTACCGTCTTTGGCTCTTAGGATAATGTGCGTCTTGAGCTTGTCGTTCTCTTTGAGTCCCTTTGCTTGTGCATTCACGGCAATCTCCGCTCCTTGTTGCGAAACGGAGAGGGTGCGGAAATACGTTTGCCAAGGGTCTATATAGGTTTTATTGGTCGTAATCAGCGTCACTGGGCGATATAGTCCAGCACCCGGATACCACCTGCTGCTCTCCTCCAAGTTGTTCAGTTTGACCAGTATCTCATTGCCCCCTCGTTTTAAGTAGGGCGTGATATCGATGCGAAAAGCGTTGTATCCATACGCCCACCGACCCGCTTCCGTGCCATTGACATAGACAACAGGTTCGCTCATGGCACCATCGAAATAAAGTTCTGTGCGTGCATCGAGGTCGCGCACATTGATGGTGGTGCGATATTCGCCACGTCCCAACCAAGGCAGTCCACCCGAACGTCCTGTGTGCCATATAGGAGTGCGCTGCCCGTCTTGCGTGATACCCAAGTATTGGCGATCCCACTGCTTGTCAAATGGCCCTTTGATAGCCCAGTCGTGTGGCACTGTTACTGGTTGCCACGCATCGCCATTGCGAGAGAATTGCCATGAGGAAAGCTCTTTTTCCACTCTATTTTGTGCCATGCAAGCACCACTCAAGGCTAAGAACGCCAATAAGGTAAAGGATTTGTTAGTCATGAATAAAAGGTTTGTTAATCATTATTATGTTCATCAGCACCCACCTTCCTTCTTTCAAAGTAGGGAGGATGCCTCGGTAAGTCTTAGCGTGGGGATGAAAATATCATTTAGCTCCCAACTTTTTCATCCATTTTCCACCCCTCATGCAGGCAATGCCAAGGATTATAAAAGGAATGCTCAACAGTTGTCCCATGTTGAAAATCATGCCCGATTCGAAGTCAACTTGTATATCCTTGGTGTATTCTATGAAGAAGCGGAACGTGAAAATGAGGGTCAGACACAAGCCGAAATAGAAGCCAGTGCCCACCTTTTTGGAGGTTCGCTTGTAGAAATGCAGCATGACGAAGAAGAAGACAAAGTAGGCAATCGCCTCGTACAGCTGTCCTGGGTGGCGTGGTGTCATGTCTACTCGCTCAAAAATAAAAGCCCAAGGCACATTGGTTGGCGTGCCGATAATCTCGCTGTTCATGAGGTTGCCCAAGCGGATAAAGCACGCAGTGATAGGGGTGGCTATGGCAATGTCGTCGAGTACATGCCACAAGTTCATGCCTGTTTTGCGATAGTACAGATAGAGTGCCACCATGAGTCCTATCGTACCACCGTGCGAAGCCAATCCCTCGTACCCCGTAAACTTCCATGAACCGTCCGCCATCTGGTGAATAGGCAGGAACATTTCGACGACATGCGTCCACGAAGTCAAAAAGTATTCGGGCTGATAGAACAGGCAGTGTCCCAATCGGGCACCGATTAAAATGCCCAAAAAACAATATATAAACAGCGGATCGAAATATGCATCCTTCACCTTTTGGTCTTTGTAGAGCCATTTCACGATGAAGTATGCCAAGGCAAGTCCTATCAACCAGCAGGTTGAATACCAACGAATGGCAAAATTGCCGATGCGGAATATCTCTAAATCAGGATTCCACAGGATGTAAAGTAGATGGTCTATCATATTGTTTTGTTATTGGGCTATTGGGCTAATTCGCCTAATCAGGCTTATTAGCCCAATTGTTGTTCATTAAACATTAAATCTAAAGTGCATGATGTCACCGTCTTGCACCACATATTCCTTGCCCTCGATACCTAATTTTCCAGCCTCACGGACGGCACTTTCGCTGCCATATTTGATGTAATCATCGTATTTGATGACTTCTGCCCGGATAAAGCCTTTCTCGAAATCGGTATGGATGACGCCGGCACATTGTGGCGCTTTCCAGCCTTTGTGGTACGTCCAAGCCTTTACTTCCATTTCGCCAGCCGTGATGAAGGTTTGCAGGTTGAGCAGCGAATAAGCCTTTTTGATGAGGCGGTTCACGCCACTTTCGGTCAATCCCAACTCTTCTAAAAACATTTGCTTGTCCTCGTAGGTCTCCAAAGATGCAATATCCTCTTCTGTCTTGGCGGCAATCACCATGGCTTCGGCACCCTCTTCTTGGGCTATTTTCTCTATTTGGGCACTATAAGCGTTGCCTTCTTTGGCACTTGCCTCGTCCACATTGCACACATACAGTACGGGTTTGGTGGTCAGCAGAAACAAGTTGTGAGCTGCCTCCTCTTCCTCTTTGGTGTCGAACGAAACCGTCCGTGCGTTCTTTCCTTGCTCCAACACCTCCTTGTAGGCTTCTAATACAGTAACAAGCGTCTTGGCTTCCTTGTTGCCCGAGGCTGCTATTTTTTGCTGTTTGGATAGTTGTGCCTCAATGGTTTCCAAGTCTTTGAGTTGCAATTCGGTGTCAATCACCTCTTTGTCACTGACGGAATTCACCGCCATACCGCCTTCTCGTACCACGTTGTCATCGTCAAAACAGCGGATAACGTGTATCAGCGCATCACATTCGCGTATGTTTCCCAAGAACTTGTTGCCCAAGCCTTCGCCTTTGGACGCTCCCTTTACCAATCCTGCAATGTCTACTATCTCGCATGTGGCAGGCACAATGCGTCCCGGATGCACAATCTCTGCCAATTTGGTGAGCCGTTCATCGGGTACTGTTATCACGCCCACGTTGGGCTCAATCGTACAAAAAGGAAAATTTGCTGCCTGTGCCTTGGCACTCGACAAGCAGTTGAATAGGGTAGACTTGCCCACGTTTGGCAACCCTACAATACCACATTTTAATGACATGTCGTTATGATAAACGTTTATATTATAATGTGCAAATTTACGAAAAAGATTGGGAAACGAACGAGGAAAAGCGTATAAAAGTGCTGGCTGAAAGGGAATCCATCATGCCGCGACTCGTGTGTTCTGGCTCGAATATGGTATTTTTTTGCCTTCCTTGTCAATATTTGTCCTCATTGTTTTGTTGTTAATCAATATTTTTATAATTTTATTCAAAAATTCCGGAGAATGACTAAACTTTGGATATCACTCTTTTGTATTTTGCTCCTTGCAGCTTGTGGTGGCATGCAAACAAACGAAGTTGCCACCCGCAGCATATATTACTGGCGCACCACTTTCCGACTCGATTCTGCCGAGCGTGCCTTCCTTCGCATGCACCATGTGGAAAAACTCTACGTCAGATATTTCGACGTGACACCAGACGACGAGATGCACCCCATGCCCAATGCCACAATCGCCTTTGCCGACACCCTGCCGCAAGGTGTCGAGATTGTGCCCGTGGTGTTTATCGTCAATCGTTTCCAAGCGGGAAGCATTGATGACATAGCCGACCAAGTGTTTCGCCGTATTCTACAGATGAACGAAACGCACGACATCAAGGGCATCAGGGAAATCCAGATAGACTGCGACTGGACCATGAGCACGCAGAAACGCTATTTCAGTATGCTCCGACGTATGCGCGATCTCTGCCACGAGCATAGGTTGACACTGTCGGCTACCATCCGTCTGCACCAGTTGTCGCTCGAAGTTCCGCCTGTGGACAAGGGCACCCTGATGATGTACAACACCGGCGATTTCACCCAACTCTCTGTCCATAAGCCCATTCTTGACATGAAAGACGTGAGACCTTATCTGCACAGTCTGCCCCGATACAAATTGCCGCTCAACGTCGCTTACCCGCTATTCACGTGGCATGTGCTGTTCCGCGATGGCAAATATGTGGGCATTATGCATGGTGATGACGATTTTCCCATATTGCAGGGCGACAGTGTAGCCACGCGCCAGCCTGAACTTGATGACATCATGGCTGCCCGGCGGGCTGTGGACAGTCTGCGCCCGGAGGCCAACAGCGAGGTGATACTTTATCATCTCAACAATAAGAATATCAACCGTTTTACTCCCAACGACTATGAAAATATCTATCAGTAGCATTAATTTTCGAACAGGATTAGTTACCCTGATTCTGTCTCTGATGCCTTGTCTCGGCGCGATGGCATGCGCATTCGAGTGGCCTACCCACAACTATTACCTTTTCAGCGTGTTTCATCGCAGCTTGATGGGGGATCGTTTCGCAACCGAGACCGAGGTGTTTTGGAACAAATATGTCGGCAACGATCCCCGTTTTTCTTCCTATCGGTGGAGCCGGGAGGTGGTAATGGATGTGGCCAAGCGCAGGGGAGACACCGAGATGATGGGCTACCTGAGGTTGCTCAATTCCTACATCGATGCCTCTGTCTTTTACGACGCTTGGGAATATCCGTCGAAGGAGGAAATTGCCCAGAGCCAGGCCACCATGCGAGAAATTCAGGCTGAGGCCCGAAAATACAAGGGAAGAAGGTTTCGAGCGCAGTATATGCTGATGGTGATGCGCACGCATTTCGCCCTGAAACAATATCGCGAGGCCATGAACTGTTGGACGCGGCAGGAACAAAAACTGCCACAAAGCGTCTACCGAGACCTGATGCAAAACCTCTATGCGGGCTGTCTCCTGCGCCTTGGGCAACGTCGTGAGGCAGTGGAAATCTATGCTGCGCAGGAAGACTTCGCAAGTTTGCAATACAGCGTGCGCAACTATCGCAACCTTGCCGGTATCAGCAAGGTATTTGCCGAAAATCCCAATTCGCCCACGTTGCTCTATCTTGTGCAGGACTTTGTGAACAACTTGCAGGAAACGCAGGATGTCTATGCCAACGAATGGCTCTCGAAAGAAGTTTATCCGGAGGATTCCGACAAGGTGAACTGGATTAAGGCGATAGGTGCGCAGCCCATCTATAAGCCCGAAGCTCGGCAGTTTATCGATTTTGCCCGTAGGGTGGTGGCCGGGGGAAAGAGCCGTACGCCCTGCCTCTGGATGTCGGCCATAGGTTGTCTGGAGCACCAAATGGGCGACTATCAACAGGCTAAAATCGACCTCGCCAAAGCGCTCACCCTCAACGGAACGCCGCGCATGAAGGACAATGCGCGTGCCATCTATGCGGCCAACTCGGTGTTTGTGGAGCCGATGAAAAAGAAGTATCGCCAATGGATAGCGGCCGAATTGCAGTGGCTCGATGCCAAGTCGAAACAGGATATAACCGACAGTGTGCTGACCGACGACCACTATCGCGACGTGAAAGAACGCATCGTGTACAACGGATTGGTGCCCCGCTATTTCAAATCGGGCGACCGCACGATGGCCATGGCGATGCTCTGCATGATGGATAACGAGTTCAAGCGCATTATGGGTATGCCCAACTTGCGGCATCCCGACTTTAAAGCTGCCGACAAGCCATGGAACTCAGACTATTTGGGCGAGTATTTCGAGGCTCTCGATAGCGTTAATGTGGAGCAGCTCAAGCATTACGCCCGTTTTCTCAGCAAAAAGCCCAAGGATGCCCTGCAACGCTATGTGTGGGGTAAATGCTATCGTGATGCCGATTATTACAACGACCTGATCGGCACCAAACTCATGGCACGAGGGATGTTTGCCGAGGCTATTCCCTATCTTGAAAAGGTGAGTATGGCCTTTCTGAATACCCAGAACATCGTGCCTTATGTTCGTCATCGCAGCTATGAGACGGAGCGATGGCTGACCAAACAGAAAGAGGGGGACGAGTTTGAGGGTTACATGCCCCTGCTTACCACAAACCGGAAAGTAGAGTTTTGCCGTCGTATTCTTGCTGCGCAGCATCTCTATCGCAACATGCGGCCATCGGAGCAGCGTCTCGAAAAGGGCTACGAACTGGCCTCGCTCTATTATCAGGCCAGTTATTTGGGCGACTGCTGGTGGCTCACGCAGTATGGTCTCAGCTCTGCGCAAGACAGCACCAAGACGGGCAACATGGACTTTGTGGCCTATGCCATCAACCTGTTGGAAGAGAGTGCGCGCTCGACAGACTTCTCGTTGAAGCAGAAAAGCCTTTACGCCCTGGCTTTTATCCCACAGGATTGGTGGTATGAGAAAGGGTGGGACGGCTCCATCGGGGTACATCACGACCTTAGCAACCCTTCCGTGCGTCCTGCTTCGCGACAATACCGAGCCATGATGCGACTCGCGGAATTTGCACACGACAATGCCGAGCGCATCGCCCCATACATCTCCCGTTGTGAGGAACTCAAAGCTTTCGAGAGAACCAGACTGACGACACCCTTCGCATTTTCCCCCTATGATGATGCGCGATGTGTCAAATAGAATGATAAATAAAATAGATATGACAAGTTTAGGTTATGGCTTTTATCCGACACACCCTGGTGAGGTGTTGAAGGATGAACTTGAAGCAAGAGGCATCTCGCAACGTAAGTTCGCAGATAGTATTGGTATGGGCTATTCCGTACTGAATGAGATATTAAACGGTCGTCGCTCACTGAGCACCACCTCCGCACTGATGTTTGAGGCTGCCTTAGGTGTTCCAGCAGAGTCGCTGATGAAATTGCAACTGAAATACAATATGCAAACGGCGAGAACGGACAAGACATTGGCAGATAAACTGAAAGAGATTGCACGTGCGGCAGCACTACTTTGATGATTGTTTCTTAGAAGAATTTACTTACCTGCTACTGAATTGAAGATAATCGATGTCACCCGTAGAGGCATGATTTATCATGCTCCGAAACACATTCGGGCAATGGTGTAATGCTCCTGGAATTTATCTTCAGTGGTTGTTTGTAACCATTCGAAAACACTCCACGCCGTCTCTCCTATAGGAGGGTGGAGTGGAGTGTTTTGTTAGGTACGGATAGAACTTCTATTTCTGAATATATTTCTTTCCGTTCTTAATGATGATGCCTTTGTAGCTCTCGTTCACACGACGACCACTGAGGTCGTATATTTTGCCATCACCTGCCTGGTCGGCAGTCTTCACATGGTCAATACCTGTGGTCTTGCTTGTGAAGTAACCCGTGGTGGGGTTAGCCATCTCAATGCCCGTTTTGCTTGCGTCGAACGAAGTGTTGGTACCTTTCAGCTTCGTACAGTTATTAAACATAAAACTATCATAAATCTTGTAACGAACCTTCCAGTTATTGTTGCAGAAGATGGTGGTTAGGGAAGTGCAGCCATCGAACATCCAGCTCATGTCGATGACGTTTTGGGTATTGAAGTTGCTTACATCGAGCGATGTCAATGCTTTGCAGCCATCGAACATACTCCTCATGTCGGTGACGCATTCGGTGTTGAATTTGCTCACATCGAGCGATGTCAATGCTTCGCAGTGAGAGAACATGCCGTTCATGTAGGTGACGTTTTCGGTGTTGAAGTTGCTTACATCGAGCGATATCAATGCCTCGCAGCCAGCGAACATGTTGCTCATGTCGATGACGTTTTGGGTGTTAAAGTTGCTTAGGTCAAGCGATGTCAATGCCTCGCAGCCAGAGAACATTTCCCACATGTCTTTAACGTTTTGGGTATTGAAGTTGCTCACATCAAGCGATGTCAATGCCGAGCAGTTATAGAACATGCTGCTCATATAGGTGACGTTTTGGGTGTTGAAGTTGCTCAGGTCGAGCGATGTCAATGCCTCGCAGTAAAGGAACATCGAGCGCATGTCGGTAACGTTTTGGGTGTTGAAGTTGCTCAGGTCGAGCGATGTCAATGCCTGGCATCCAGAGAACATGCTCCACATGTCGGTGACGTTTTGGGTATTGAACTTGCTCACATTGAGTGATGTCAATGCCTCGCAGCCATAGAACATGCAGTTCATGTCGGTGACGTTTTGGGTGTTGAAGTTGCTTAGGTCGAGCGATGTCAATGCCTCGCAGCCAGCGAACATGCTTCTCATGTCGGTGACGTTTTGGGTATTGAATTTGCTCACATCGAGCGATGTCAATGCCTTGCAGAAAGAGAACATGAAGCTCATGTTGGTGACGTTTTTGGTATTGAAGTTGCTCACATCGAGCGATGCCAATGCCTCGCAGCCAGTGAACATGCGGCTCATGTCAGTGACGTTTTCGGTATTAAGGTTCCGTATGCCCTCGATGTCCTGCAAATTGATGCAATATGCGAACCAAGAGCGGGTGCTGATGGGACGGTACTCGGAAAAGGAAATGTCGAACACAACATGCTTGATATTTTCCTGGTATAGGCGTGCATAATTATCACCTGCCCAAATGGGTTTCTCCCCGGGTTTGGGCATATCGTAGATGCGTTCGTGATTCTGAAAGAAGTGGGTGTACTGATTGTCATAATAGAAAGTGAGCGTTCCGTCGTCAGGTGTTAATACGGCATAAGCCTTTTGTGCTGCCAATGGAAGACTACCTGTGACCGCCAAAAGGGCGACGAGGAGTGAAAGTAGATAATTTCTCATGATGATGGTTTTGAATGAATAAGAAGGTCTTGTTTCCCAAAGGGAGGGGCTTGGGCAAACTCGTGACCGCAAATAACTATCAATTGCGAATAGCAGTACGCATTTATCTTTGCGTGAACAGATGATGTCCCTGTATCGAAAATCTCACCTTAGCCATATCTGTTGCGTGTCGCAGAAGGTGAATGTGAATACAAAGTTAAATATAAAAACCAGAATAGCAACGGTTTAACCTAAAAATATTTGAATGATCAATCGTTTAAAGTGAGTTTCAAGTGAGTGAGCAGCCACCTACATCAGAAAATGAGATTGAGCGTCATGTTATTTTGCAGATATTCTAAAGGTGTACAAAGCGTGTAGTTAAAAATCACTATATTTGCAGCTGCAACCCTTTAATCTCAACACATTGATGGAAAAATCCGATTCCGACCGTCAGCGAGAACAGTCCATTTACCGTGTTACCATTGCCGGCAGCATCATCAATGCTGTGTTGCTGGCATTGAAGTTCACCGCTGGAATCTTGGGCGGATCGGCTGCCATGATAGCTGACGCTGTGCACTCGCTGTCCGACTTCATGACCGACATTGTGGTGTTGCTGTTCGTCAAGCTCGGCAACAAGCCGCAAGACGAGGATCACGACTATGGGCATGGCAAATATGAGACGCTGGCCACCGCCCTCATCGGCATTGCCTTGATGGGCGTGGGTGCCATGATCTGCTACAACGGCCTGACCAAGACGTGGGCTGTCGTTAACGGTGAGCAACTGAAGTCGCCGGGAATGATAGCCTTCATTGCGGCCATTGTGAGCATCGCATTGAAGGAGTGGGCCTATCGGTTCACCGAGAAAGTGGGGCGCGAGGTAGGCTCCCAGGCCGTGCGGGCCAATGCCTGGCACCATCGGTCGGATGCCCTGTCGTCCATAGGAACGGCCTTCGGTATTGGTGGCGCTATTCTCTTGGGTGCGCAGTGGGCGGTACTGGACCCGCTCGCGGCCATCATCGTGAGTTTCTTTATCTTGAAAGCGGCCTACGGACTAATCGTTCAGGCTACCAATGAACTGTTGGAGAGTAGTTTGCCCGAAGACGTTGAGGCGCAAATGGTGGCACTGGCGGCCGAGGAGGAGGGCGTTGCAGACATCCACAATCTGCGCACGCGCCGTCTTGGCAACAAGATAGCCATTGAGATGCACATGCGAATGCCGGGCGAGATGTCGCTCTATGAGGCGCATGAGAAGGCTACCCGCATCGAAAAAAGGTTGCGCGAGCAGTTTGGTGAGCATACCCACATCGCCTTGCATCTGGAGCCTTTGAAGGTGAATGGCTGTTATGTGAGTCCGACAGAAATGAACCAACACAGTCGCACGTCAACACAGTCTTGAATGAGTGTGTAATGAATTGTCAACTAAAAGATTAAGAAAAGCCTTTCAAAGTCAATGACATTGAGTGGAAAAGTCATTGACTTTGAAAGGCAAAAGCATGCAGATTGGATGCCAAAGTGATTGAGATTGGAAATCAAAGGGAAAGTTCATTGATGCTACCAGCTGCGACCTTTGATTTCAGCAGCTTTTTCATTTGATTTCAACAACTTTTTCCTTTGATTCAACAGCAGCGAAAGCACTCGGCTTTCGCCTGTGTTTTTAGATTCAAAAAATTAGCTCAAAATCTGCTGAGGCTGATGTTTCAAGTCAGTCTTGTTAGATTTTGAGTTTGTCACTACCCGCGGCTTTCAGACTCATGTCCAGTACCTTCACGCTGTGGGTGAGCGCGCCAAAGGAGATAAAGTCAACCCCCGCTTTGGCGTATGGAATCATGGTGTCGAACGTGATGCCGCCACTCGATTCGGTTTCGCAGCGTCCGTTGACCTTTTCTACGGCCTGGCGGGTCTGCTCGGGCGTGAAGTTGTCGAACATGATGCGGTCGCATCCCTCGGCCAATGCCTCGTCCAACTCTTGAAAATTGCGCACCTCACACTCTATTTTCAGGTTCTTGCCATGCTCTTTGCAGTACTTCTTGGCACGCGAGATGGCGTTGCGAACGCCCCCACAAAAGTCAATATGGTTGTCTTTGAGCAGAATCATGTCGAACAGTCCGATGCGATGATTCATGCCCCCGCCTATCTTCACCGCCTCTTTCTCGAGCATGCGCATGCCCGGCGTGGTCTTTCTGGTGTCCAGCACGCGTGTTTTTGTGCCGGCCTCAATCAAGGCTTGCTGGTAGCGGTGCGTCATGGTAGCGATGCCACTCATGCGTTGCAGGATGTTCAACACCAATCGCTCGGTCTGCAAGAGACTCCGCTCGTGCCCTTTAACCGTCAGCACGATGTCGCCCGGGCGGACGTGCGTGCCATCGGGTATGTGTATCTCGACCTCCAAGTTGGGATCAAAACGATGGAACACCTCTTGGGCAATGTCTGCGCCAGCCAATATTCCTTCCTCTTTGATGAGTAGCTTACATTCGCCCATGGCATCGGCAGGGATGCAGCACAGCGTGGTGTGGTCGCCGTCACCAATATCTTCACTGAAGGCGAGGTCAAACAATTTGTCGTTCAATTCTTGTACGGAGAGCATGATTTCTTGATTTTGTGATGATGAAAAATGATGAGTTGACTGACATGTAGTCGTGTGAAAAACGCTCAGAGTCCCAGCTTCTTGGATATCTCCAACATGCGGTTGATGGGGCGAATGGCCTTCTGAGCCACGTCAGCGGGAACCTCTATGGTGGGCCATTCGTACTTCAAACAGTTGTATAGCTTGCGCATGTTGATGAGCTTCATGTAGTTGCATTCGTTGCAAGCGCAGGTGCTATCGTTGGGAGGAGCAGGAATAAATGTTTTCTGCGGAGCCGATTTCTGCATCTCATGCAGGATGCCGCTCTCGGTAGCCACGATGAATTCTTTCGCATCATCAGTGATGCTGTATTTCAACAAGGCTGCCGTGCTGCCCACCTTGTCGGCCAATTTAACTACAGGTCCTTTGCATTCGGGGTGTGCTAAGATTTTGGCACCGGGATGTTCGGCCTTGAGTTGGAGAATCTTTTCTACCGAAAACTTCTCGTGCACATGGCAGGCACCCTTCCAAAGCAGCATGTTACGGCCGGTCAGACTGTTGATGTACCCACCCAAATTCTCATCGGGACCGAAGATAATCGGGGTGTCTTTGGGGAATGATTCAACGATTTGGCGTGCGTTGCTGCTGGTTACCACCACATCGGTGACGGCCTTTGTGGCAGCAGTGGTGTTGACATAACTAATCACGGTGTGGTCGGGATGCGCCTCAACAAACTGCTTGAACTCGTCAGCCGGACAACTCTCGGCCAACGAACACGAGGCGTTGAGGTCGGGTACCAGCACCTTCTTGTCGGGACAGAGTATCTTATTGGTCTCGCCCATGAAGTGAACGCCGCACATGACGATAATCTCAGCATCGGTGGTGGCAGCCTTTTGCGCCAGTGCCAAGCTGTCTCCCACGAAGTCTGCGATGTCTTGAACGTCGCTCTCGGTGTAATAGTGAGCCATGATGATGGCATTCTTCTCTTTGCACATCCGGCGTATCTCAGCCTTGATGTCTGTTCCTTCTGGGATTGGCTCGTTGACAAAGCCTTTTTCCTTCCATTCTTGTTTGATCATAATGTATTGTATAAGTGCCTATTAGAGGTCGTAGGCATGTTTGGGATAGTCTACCGTATAGTGCAGTCCTCGGCTCTCTTTGCGCTCGATGGCCTGCCGTGTAATGAGGTAACCCACGTTGATAATGTTGCGCAGTTCGCAGATATCTCTGGTGGCTTTGACGCGTTTGAACAGCTCTTCGGTCTCTTCGTAGAGCAGGTCGAGGCGTTTCCAGGCACGGTGTAGTCGCAGGTCACTCCGCACGATGCCCACGTAGTTGGACATGATTTGTCCCACTTCGCGTTCGTCTTGGGCGATGAGCACCTTCTCTTCGTTACTCATTGTACCTTCATCATTCCATTCTGGCACCTTGTCGTTGAACTGATAGTCGTCGATGACGCGCACGGCATGTTCGGCAGCCGACTTGGCATAAACCACAGCCTCGATGAGTGAGTTGCTGGCCAAGCGGTTTCCACCATGCAAACCGGTGCATGAGCATTCGCCCACCGCATAGAGTCGGTGGATGGAACTCTCGCCGTTGAGGTCAACCTTGATACCTCCACACATGTAATGTGCGCTGGGACAGACGGGGATGTACTCCTTGGTGATGTCGACACCTATGGTGAGACATTTGGCGTAGATGTGCGGAAAGTGCTTTTTGGTCTCCTCCGCATCTTTATGAGTGACATCCAAACAAACGTGATTAAGGCCGTGGAGTTTCATCTCTCTGTCAATGGCACGGGCCACAATATCACGCGGAGCCAGTGACAATCGTTTGTCGTACTTCTGCATAAACTCCTCACCATTGGGCAAACGCAGCACGCCACCGTAACCTCTCATGGCCTCGGTGATGAGAAAGGCGGGGTGAGTTTCGGCTGGATTGTAAAGCACCGTGGGGTGAAACTGCACAAACTCCATGTCCTTGACCGTTCCCTTGGCCCGATAAACCATGGCAATGCCGTCGCCTGTGGCGATGTTTGGATTGGACGTAGTGGCATACACGGCGCCCGTTCCGCCTGTTGCCATCAAGGTGACGCGACTCAAGAAGGTATTTATCTTATGGGTGTCGGGGTCCAAGACGTATGCGCCATAGCACTCGATGTCGGGCGTTTTGCGCGTCACCTCAATGCCCAAATGGTGCTGGGTGATGATTTCAACAGCGAAATGGTTTTCCAACACAGTGATGTTCTTGTTGGCTCTCACGGCATTCATCAATCCTCTTTGAATCTCAAAGCCCGTATCATCCTTGTGGTGTAATATTCTGAATTCGCTGTGTCCGCCCTCCCGATGCAAGTCGAATTGGCCTTCTGGGGTCTTGTCGAAGTTGACTCCCCACTTCACCAAGTCGTCAATGGCCTTGGGAGCATTGCGCACAACATGTTCAACCGCTTTGCGGTCGGAGATGAAATCGCCCGCAATCATCGTGTCCTCGATGTGTTTTTCGAAGTTGTCTACCTTCAAATTAGTCACCGAGGCGATACCTCCCTGTGCCTTGGACGTGTTGGTTTCGTCCAGCGTAGTCTTGCATACCAAGGCCACTTTACCTTTCCCACTGTTGGCAACTTTAAGTGCAAAGCTCATGCCTGCTACTCCGCCGCCTATAATTAGGAAATCAAATTTGCGTATCATGATGTGCTATATGATGTTCATTTACCTATTTATGCAAAGATAGTGCAAGCCGAAAATAGAGAAAGTTTACTTTCTATATTGAGGCGTAGCCTATTTTATGCAAAGATAGTGCAAGCCGAATACAAAGCAAACTTGTTTGTTTTGTTGAGGTGCCGCCTATCTTATGCAAAAGTACTGAAAAACTTTTATATTTGTAACCTGCGTTACAAAAAGCCAAGGAGAGTGACCGTAGCCTGCCTCTCGGTTGCTCATTTTATGTTGTTTTCTGCTTTCTCATGGCCAAAGCCTTATCTTCCGCAGCCTCCATGAGTTCGCGTTCGCCCGGACCTTTGTCGTTGATACCGCAGAGATGCAGGATGCCATGGATGATCACGCGATAGAGTTCCTCCTCGTAAGGCTTGCCGAAACGTTCTGCGTTGGTGCGCACCGTGTCAAGACTGATGACGATGTCACCGTTGATGATGTCGCCCTCGTCGTAATCAAAGGTGATGATATCGGTGTAATAGTCGTGTCCCAAGTACTCGTTGTTCACTTCCAGAATCTTCTCGTCGTCAACGAACATGTAGCCCACCTCTCCTATTTTGCGTCCGTAGGTGGCTGCCACGGCCTTGATCCAAGCGGATGTTTCGCGCTTTTTAATCTTCGGCATCTTCACGCCGTCTGTGTTATAGGTAATCATATAAAAACCATTTTTCGGTTTCCACTCGCATGAGTGTATCTGTTAGATCTATTTTGTATGATCTGTTTTTCGTTGGGGAAGAAACATGGATGCGTCGGCACCATAGTGCAATAGCTCACGCACAAGAGACGAACTCACGCTGGCCATCCCTGGATCGGCAAAGAGTAGGATGGTGTCGATGCCACCGATTTGCCGATTGATGTCGGCTTGTTCGCGCTCGTACTCAAAATCTTTCACCGATCGTACGCCTTTGATGAGGAACTTGGCACCCTCTCGTTTGGCGAAATCCACGGCCAAATCGTGATACGACTTCACGCTGATACGAGGCTCATCGGCATACAAATCGCCAATGGCCTTGATGCGTTCTTCCTCGCTGTATCTATATTTTTTTTGCATGTTTACACCCACACCGATGACCAGACGGTCAAACAGGGGCAAGATGCGACGCACGATGGAGTCGTGTCCGATGGTGTAGGGATCGAAACTGCCCACGAAAATGCCGATTTTAGGCTTGCTATCCATGTTTTCTTCCTTGTCGTTAAGTAAACAGTCCGGGTTCCATCAAGTTGCCTTTGTAAAGATCTCTGCCCAGATGTTCATAGGCCAAATGGGTGGCCATGCGCCCTCTTGGCGTTCGCTTGATGAATCCTTCCATGATGAGGAAAGGCTCGTACACCTCTTCCACCGTACCCGTATCTTCGCCTATGGCGGTCGCAATGGTGCTTAGTCCTACGGGACCGCCCCGGAACTTGTCGATGATGGTGAGCAAGATTTTGTTGTCTATCTCGTCCAGGCCATATTGGTCGATGTTCAATGCCTGCAAGGCAAACTGTGCGATGCGGGTGTTGATGCTGCCATTTCCCTTGACTTGTGCGAAATCGCGCACCCTTCTCAGCAGTGCGTTGGCGATACGAGGCGTGCCTCTGGAGCGGCGCGCAATCTCGTAAGCGGCGTCCTCATCGATGGGTACGTTGAGAATGTTTGCGCTGCGCCTGATGATTTTCTGCAATGTTTCGGGCGCATAGTACTCCAAGTGCATGTTGATGCCGAAACGAGCACGCAGCGGTGCCGTGAGCAGTCCGCTTCTCGTGGTGGCTCCCACCAAGGTAAACGGGTTCAAGTCTATTTGGATAGAGCGCGCCGACGGCCCCTTGTCGATCATGATGTCGATGCGATAGTCTTCCATGGCCGAGTAAAGATACTCTTCGACTACTGGCGACAGACGGTGAATCTCATCGATGAACAGCACGTCGTTTGGCTCGAGCGAGGTCAATATGCCAGCCAAGTCGCCCGGTTTATCGAGCACTGGTCCGCTGGTCAGTTTGAACCCTACGCCCAGTTCGTTGGCGATGATGTTGCTCAAGGTGGTCTTTCCCAGTCCGGGAGGTCCGTGCAAGAGGGTGTGATCGAGCGGTTCGCCGCGGTATTTGGCAGCCTCTACGAAGATTTGAAGATTCTCCACAACCTTAGGTTGCCCGCTGAAATCGTTGAATTTCAGGGGCCTCAACGCATTCTCAAACTCTTTTTCTGCCGATGAAATGCGTTCATCTCTGATGTCGAAATCTTCTTCCATACTTGTTGGGACAGTCGTTTTTATCTTATGCAAAGATAGTGCAAACCGAATACAAAGCAAACTTGTTTGTTTTGTTAAGGTGCCGCCTATCTTATGCAAAGATAATCATTTTTAATTGATAATGCTTGCAACAGATGTTATTTAACGCATGCCGAGACAAAGAATGGCGTGTGACATGTGGCTCTTTTCCTTGGTGCAGGGTGCACTTTGCAACCGGGTTGCATCTTCTTTTTCGTACTTTTGCAGCAGTAAAATTTTAATATATACAAAGATATGGAAGACATTCATGAAGAAGAGCAGATGGCTTGGTGGAAGATTATCCTATCGGGCGTGATGCTTGTCGTGGGCATTGCAGCCCCATATATTGAGTTAACGATTCTTGATGACCAATGGATATCCTTGGCATGGTACGTCGTTGCGTTTGCCTTTGTGGGCCTGCCGGTGATGAAAGAAGCGTGGGAATGTGCCGCGAAAGGTGATGTGTTCAGTGAGTTCATGCTCATGACGATTGCCTGTATCGGTGCTTTCGCCATCGGTGAATATCCCGAAGCGGTTGCCGTGATGCTGCTGTACTGCATTGGTGAGGCGTTGCAAGACCGTGCTGTAGACCGTGCCAGAGATAACATTCGCGCGCTGGTAGCTTTTAGACCAACCATTGCTCGCGTGGTCGTTGATGACACAACCGTGGAGAAACAGCCCGCTGAAGTGGCCGTGGGCGATGTGATAGAGGTGAAGGCTGGCGAGCGAGTGCCACTTGATGGAACCCTGTTGTCAGAGTCAGCCTCGCTGAATACTGCAGCTCTGACGGGCGAATCGATGCCCCGAACGATGGAAAAAGGTGAGGAAGTGATGGCGGGCATGATTGCCGTTGACCAAGTTTTACGCCTCAAGGTGACCCGTCCTGAAAGTCAGTCGGCTATCTCGCGCATCTTGAAAATGGTTGAAGATGCTGCCGAGCGCAAGGCTCCTACCGAACTGTTCATTCGTCGCTTCGCCCGCATTTACACCCCCATCGTCGTCATGCTGGCGGCTTTGGCCATTCTGCTACCTTATCTATATAGCTTGTTCGATGCCAACTTTACCTACGTTTTCAGCGAGTGGTTCCGCCGTGCGTTGGTTTTCCTGGTTATCTCTTGCCCCTGTGCGCTGGTCATCAGTGTGCCGCTGGGCTATTTTGCGGGCATCGGTTCGGCCTCCAAGCGGGGCATTCTGTTCAAGGGGAGCAATTACCTTGACGCCATTACCGAGGTTGATTTGGTGATGTTCGACAAGACCGGCACGCTCACCACGGGCGAATTTGCCGTGCAAAGTGTGGAGGGACTGGACGAGGAGGCGCTCAAAACGGTGTCGGCTATCGAGAAGTCGAGCAATCACCCCATCGCTAAAGCCATCGTACGTTATCGTCCGACGGACGAGAAGATCGATGCTAAAGACATTGCCGGGCATGGCTTGCAGACCGATGAGTGGCTGGTGGGCAACCTGAAACTGCTGGAGCGTGAAAACGTGTTCTTCCCAGATGCGTTGCGCAATATTCCCGAAACTGTGGTTTGTGTGGCCCATCTCGGTCGCTATGTGGGGCATATCATCCTGGCTGACAAGGTGAAAGATGATGCCAAACAGGCTGTTGAATCGCTGCCCGTGCGTGTGGAGATGCTGTCGGGCGATCGCCAGGAGCTGGTTTCAAAGGTGGCATCGAGCCTCGGCATACGCAAGGCATACGGCGACTTGCTGCCCGAAGGCAAGGTGAAACACATAGAGCAGGCCAAACACATGGGGCAGCGTGTGGCCTTTGTAGGTGATGGTATCAACGACGCACCGGTGCTGGCACTGAGCGATGTGGGCATTGCCATGGGTGGATTGGGTTCTGACATGGCCATCGAAACCGCCGATATCATCATCCAGACCGATCAACCTTCGAAGGTGGCCGATGCCATCCGTATCGGTAAATACACGCGCCGAATCGTCAATCAGAACATCTGGCTGGCCCTCATCATCAAGGCTCTGGTGATGCTGTTGGGCTTGTTGGGCCTGGCTAACCTGTGGATGGCCGTGTTTGCCGATTCGGGTGTGGCACTATTGGCGGTGCTCAATTCGTCGCGCATCTTCCTGAAGAACAACAAATAGCAAGCGTCCCATCATGACATCCGTAGGCCTGATGCCCGTCAGTCATGGTTATGGAGCATGATTGGAAATTCAAATTCAAGGGCGGTTCTATCAATTAGCTTTGTCAGATTGCGAGGCTGTTTTGCTGGTCAATTTGTTTGTGAGTGAAGGAGTATAGCGGGCTATACGACTGAACGAACAGGCAAATTGAACATAAAAGAGACCGCAAGATGACAAAACGTAAGCCGAGCAACAAACAAAAAAACTTTACGGCGGTAATTTATAGAACTGCCCTCAATCGACACGGCCACCTATCGAATGAAGATCGATGGGTGGCCGTGTCGATGTTACTTGCGTGCAATGCTGCGTGATGCTACGAATCGATCCTCCTTCCCACGTGATCGTAGAAACGATCAATGACGCGTAGCATGTCGCTGGGCAGGTATTCGTAAGCCTGTTCAATCAGTTCTTCCGGCACTTCATAATAAGCTTCGGCAATGCTTCCGCAGATGGCAGCCTTGGTGTCGGTATCGCCACCCGCGCCAACGGCTATGCGAATGGCGTCTTCAAAGCTCTCACTTTCCAGGAAACAGCGGATGGCCCATGGAACTGTTTCTTGACATGTGCTGTCAAAGTGTCCCTGACTACCTATTCTATAGATGTCTTTCAAGGGTGGAATGTCATACCCGAATTTGCTCTTCACGGCACTTTCTATTTCGTCTTTCGTGATGCGACAGGTGCGCAACCAATACACCAGCGTGGCGATGCACTGCGCTCCCCTGATGCCTTCGCTGTGGCAATGGCTTACCTCGGTGCAGCGTTTGCTTTCGCGAAGCACGTCGTGAAAGTCGTCGAAGAGCCATCCTATCGGACTAACGCGCATGGCTGCGCCATTGCCAAACGAACTTTGTGGGAGTGGGTTCTTCTCTTGTAGCCAAGTTTGATACATGTTGCCATACCCGTTCATGGGGTTGGGATAGCGGTGACACCAGTCAAGGAGCGACTCTTGATAAGGGCGCATCCGGAGTATGGCGTCGGCTATGGCCACCGTACAGATGGTGTCGTCAGTGTAACTGCATTCTTCTGCGAAGAGGGTAAAACCTGCTTTTGGTGCAGATTGGTCAAATTCGTATGGCGAACCTACAATGTCGCCGATGATGGCTCCTAACATATAACAATATAATAGAATTTAAGGTGTTTGACAAATTTATAAAATACTTTTCATACTTTTATCTATCAATAAAGAAATAGATTTGATTTTATGCTTTATTAACAAACAGTATGCGCTATAATTTGTCCTATCTGTTTTGTAGATGATATGGAGTGACTGCCAATCAGAAATAAAGAATTTTCTTGACAACATACCCTTTTCTCCTTGGCGTATTTGTGAGCAACCTTAATCTTGGTCGCAAATACGCCAAATATAAGCGATTTTTGCATGTGATTGATAAACAGGTTTTTATAAATTTCCTTCGTTGTTTTCAATCTTTTATGACGTCTTTTTCTGCCAAAAGCATTGCTTGCAGTGCCTAATGTCTATGCTTTTGCATGTCAATAGCATGTTGGTAAGCCGGCAAAATGATGCCTTTCATCGCTTAAACCCCGCTTTTTTGTGTAAATAATCGGCATGACGCATCAAATAACCGCTTGTTTGCAGTACGTTTGCCTATTGTTTTTTTCTATATTGAAAGTTTTGAAGTGCCGTTTTTTTGGCCATTTTTTGATAAAATATTCAACAAATTGGCGTGTCGGTGTAAACCTTTTGAGTAGCAACAAGCACTGCAAGCACGGCACTTTTCCACAGGCTGGTAACCCAAAAGCCCGCAGTCTAACCCAGTTGATGCACATAGCTCGGCAGCGATTGAAATTCGTTGTGTATCTCTTCTTGCAATGGGTACCGTAACGCTTCATCAACGTGAATTTATTTTTCTTTGTATCGCCGTGTACAATAAGAGTATCCCCACGAGTAGATTCTCGAAAGTTTTGCTTAATTTTGCGGATGAGCTTTTGACAGCATCTTTGCAGATTTCCGTATATTGGTTGTATATTTCGCATGGATTCTCGTTTATCAAAACAAATGTAAATACCTTTGTATCGAACTCAAATAAGATTTCACTGAATGAACTTAATCGAGTAAAAATAGTTCTTGTAGAACAAAAGAAAACAGGTAAATGTTTAGCAGAGCAACTTGGAGATAGTGTTACTATAACCAGTTTTTGGTGTTTTAATTCTGTTCAGCCAGATTTACAAGCACTAAATAAGATTGCTAAGTTGTTGAAAGTAGATACAAGAGAACTCCTTGTTCCAACAGACTTGCATGAAAACTTTTAAAAATAAGAATTAAACAATAGAAAAATGAATAGTGCAAAAAACGCCCCTAGATATTTTATGCATAAATATTGGGGGAAAAAGCCAGCATCTGGCATTAGTCCTTTGGTCGAAAAATATACAAACCCTGGAGATACTATTATTGATCCATTTTCAGGGTATGGAGTTTTCTGTTGTGAAGCATATCTTAAAAATAGAAATGTTATAGTAAATGATCTCAATCCAATTGCCAATTTCATAGCACATAATTTGTTCTCAAACGATGTTGATATTTCAAAAGTAAAAAGAGTATGGGAAAAAATCAAAGCAGAATTGTCTACTTTCATAAACGAATGGTATGATATTACCATTGACGAGAAAACATATCTGCCTATATCGGTTTTAAGAAATAAGGATGGCTTACCACTGCAATTTACTTTTAAGGATGGAAGAAAGACATCTATTAAAGATATTCCAGAAGAACTTGCAAAAGAGTTCTGTGAGAAAGAAAACAATTACAAAATAACGGATTGGTATCCAATGGCTTCGATTATCGAAAATTCCAGAATATCAGCTCGCCAGAACATGACTATAAAAGATCTTTTTACAAAAAGAACCCTTGCTTGTCATGCGAAATTGTTGTCATTAATAAATCAATATGCAACAGGATCTAATAAAGACTTGTTTTTAATCGCATTTACAGCAAATTTAGCTAACTGTTCTAAACTTGTTCCACCAATCAAAAGCAGAGGGGCACTTGCTCAAGGAGCATGGATGACTGGATTTTATATTGGTGAGACATATATAGAGAATAATGTATTACATTATTACGAAAATCGTATAAAGAAAGCGATAAAGGGAAAGGAAAATTTCTTAAATGCACTATCAGGTGATTTACTAAAAGAGCCTATCCGATCAACTTTCAAAATCACCAATTTTGATGCAAAGAGGTTGCAACTTCCAGACAACTCTGTGGACTATGTTTTCACAGACCCACCTTATGGGGATAGTGTACCATATTTCGAACAAAGTGTTATTTGGAACTCATGGCTGCAATTAGTACCAGATTATCAGCAAGAAATCGTAATCTCGGATAGTAATCAACGCCATAAAGATATTGAGAGTTTTGAAAATGATATAAATTCTGCTTTTTCGGAAATTCGAAGAGTATTAAAAGATAATAAATATTTTTCGCTTACATTTCACTCTCTATCAGGGCTTGAATGGAAGGCCGTAAGCAATGCGTGTGTTTTCAACAATTTCAATGTTGTTGATTATGAATGGTTAGAACAAAAAACCTACCCACCACGACAACTTAATCGTGTTAAATCGATAAAAGGTGATGTACTTGTGACTTTTCAAAAGAATCCTGCACCCGTACACTTACGTATTTATGATGATTGTCAATTTAAAAGAATTATAACTGAGTTCATAACTAAAACCATCAAGAATGGAACTACCGACACAAATGCTATAATGATGGCTATAATGGAATGGGTTTTGCGAAATATGATTATAATAGGCAGTGTCGATGTGTTTACAGTATTGAATAATTGTTTTCAACTGGACAAGGACGGAAATTGGAGTATCAAACAAAAGTAAAATATAAAAATATTCAGTATGACAAACTTTGAAAAATGGGACAAAGAGTTCCGCGCACAAAATCTTTACGCTTTCAACAACAATGAAAGTGCTTTGTTGTACTTGAAAGTTAGAGCTGTATGTCGTGGTAAACAGATCAAACAATTTGTTGAGAAAAATGGCATTAAACTTACTTCTACAAAGATTAACGAGCAGTTTTCCGAGTTGTATTCAATAATGGAGAATACACCTAATGGCGAGGCTATGCTCGATACTTATCTGTGTGACAGAAATAACGAATGGTACCACACTATGGGAGTGGATGAAGAAAAATTGAAAAGTGGTTTACGCCAGATAAACCACTACGAATGGGGAGGGGATCAACAAAACTCTCTTGATCAGTATCTTGTCAGTAGATATATCAAAGTAATCAGCGATTTTGATGAATTACGCAGAATGGCTGATGCTATAGCAACAAATGCGTGGAATTTCGTTCAAACAAGTTGGTATAACAACTGGACTTCCTATCTTATTGAATCAATGTTCAAGAAGCATAGACGTGTGTTATCTGCGGTTGGTGAAATCAAAAGCGTTGACTTTTTTATAGAGAACAACCCTATAGATTTGAAAGTTACCTATTTTCCTGGAGCTTATATGCAAAGTAAGTTAAAAGGAGTATTAGGCAACATAGAATTAACCTGGCTGAAGCGTCAGGCTAAGAAATGTGGTATTACACCAGATAATAGTCTTTCTGATTCCGAACAGTATAATTTCTTAAAGGAGGAAATTGAAAATCAAGGACACAAAGAAGTTATATATCAACTTACTTCTACAAGAAAGCAGATAGTAAACGAGGCTCGTAATAATCCAGAAAACCTGATGAAATGGCTTTATGAGAATCAAAGTCCTCGTTTGTTCGGTGCAGAAAACCGTCTGTTTGTTGTTCTTGTGGATTCTACGGACATGAATCAGTCGTGGAAGATGAAAAGAGCATTCTCATTAATTGAGCCTAAGGTAAATGCATATCTTGATAGCTTTAATACAAATTCTCTAAAGAAAATTGAATTTACATTTAACAAAAAAATGTACAAAAGTCTTGCCGACATAATCTTTGTCGTAAAAGAATAAATGGTGAAATGATGATAACCATGCTCTGTTAGTTCTAATATAATTGTTTGAAAATGCGTGAGTCAATTACCGGTGTAGAACTAATGAGATTTGGTTAAGTGGTTGATTGTTAGTACATTTATTGGATGTTTGATTTCTATAAAGTTGCTGACAGTCTGTCTCTTAAATAAATTTTATTAGTTAGATATAGTTAATCAACTCGTTTGTTTTCAAACGATTATATGAGAATTAACAGAGTATTTAGATAAATGAAATTATTTATAAACATTTTGCTTATCGGTATCGTAGCAATAGGCTTTGTATCATGTGGATTGCCATACTGTAAGAAGAAGCATCTAAGTGATAATGAACTTGAATGGATCGCGTCCTACCATATAGATGATACGCTGCTGTTTCATGACGAACAATCCACAGATACAATGGTTATTACTGCTATCCAAGTTTCTAACAAACAACATATTTCTATATTTGATTTAAAGTCTTGTAATTGGTTAGAGGGGCGAATGAATACAAAGCAAATGCTTCCGTAGACTTCAAATTGAAGCATAAAGACACATGGTGGGAAGGGTTGTTCTTTATAGAAAAACGATTTAAAGATTCTAATATTGTAGCAACGCTAACATTAGGAGGCTTGTATTCTAAAGATATTAGTATATCCCCCAAAGAGAAGGAAATAACTGTAGTCGAAGGTGTTAATGCTGAGAATGGTGTAAATCAAAAACTAATGGGAATTCATAGCTTTATATGGAAAAAGAAAAGAGGACTAATGAGCATAACACTAAAAGACGGTAGCATGATGGTGAGAGAAACTTTAGAAAACAAATAAATGGAGCATCCTTTATGGCTAATTCGTTAAAATTCAAGATAATGGCTATGCAGCTTTCTGTTGACAGCCGAAGAGTTCTTTGATAGTATGATTCATTAACTTTCGGCTTGGTATGCTCCGACACCTGTCGAAAAATAATTTTGCGATGTATGTGATCGTCATGTCAAAATTGAAGTATGAAACTTGGTGTATCAATAACGCACTCATGCACGATCCCTATTCGGGGAAGGTGGAATGTGATGAATCACGATTAATCAGTACCCGTCTAACTTTCTTTTACGCTCACGGTGATGGTAATATGCAGGCCATCCCTATTTTCAAGTTTGTAGATTAATTGTCCTGAGGCATCCTTTGGAATTCTTAGTTGTAGCCAATCGTATAGATAAGTGCTGTCGTCATTTGTTCCTTTTGGTATCAGGACGTTGAAAGGTGTTTCAACAGCTGCCGACACCAGTTTCCATCCACCGTTACCATATTTGATTAAGAAATTCAGTAGTTCACCTTGTTGACATTCTACCTCAAGAGTGCTGCCAGTAACGTCCCAGCCTTTGTTGACGTCCACGATGACGTAGCGGACGATACCTCGGGTGTCGGCGAGCTGGAATGAATGTCTTCCCGGCTTGATGCTTTCGATGACCAGTACGCCATCTGGGTCGATGCCGACTTTAGCCACACCATTTTCCTGGTTGCCACGCAGTATCTTTATCTTTCCTGTTCCGAACTTGAGGCTTGGATATCTCTGTCTCACCCCATACGATAGGTTCAGGTCGTAGGTAGTGGGAATTAAGTCAGGGTGTGTGGATTTTATTTTGATGTGTTGTGACAATCCACTCTCGTCGGTAACCTTCAAAAAGGTATAGTCGGCGATGAGTTCTACGGTCACATGGTGGTCTTTGATGGTGATTTTGGGTGCAGTAGGTGATTGGGTGTCCTCGGTTTCTACAGTGAACTTGCCCTTGCATTTGATTACGTCAAACGAAAATGTGAGCTGGTCTGTCGTTACCTCCTCAGCTACAGAAATCTCTGGTGGTGTAGGGTCGCCTTCCTCAAAAGTGTCGCTGCAAGCGGCAAGGCATGCCACCACGCATCCAATGAGGAATATTCTAAAAATCTTCTGGTTCATATATCGTGATTTATGGCTTCAGTGTATTTTTTGCTTCTTTAATGATTTCCAGGCATTCCTGACATCGGTTGGAGATGTCTGTCTTACTTTGCAAAGTTAGTATTTTTGACTAAACCAGACAAATTATCAACCTAAAAACCATTTGAAGTTGAATCTACATATTTGTCTTTGTCCATGAAGGGACATTCAAAATGATTTCATATCTTTGCAACATGAATTTTCTACGCAGTATGTTGATGGTAGCCATGGGTGGAGCTGTGGGTTCGGCCATGCGGTATCTTACGTCTAAAGTCATACAAGATTGGCTTCCCAATTCCTTTCCCTATGGTACGTTTGTAGTCAATCTTTTGGGCTGTCTGGTCATTGGAATCCTCTATGGTCTGGTTGATCAGAATATAGTTGGTAACAACAATCTCAAACTACTCTTGATTACAGGCTTTTGTGGAGGCTTTACCACTTTTTCCACTTTCTCTCATGAGAGTTTGTCTCTCGTACAACAAGGCCATCTTTCGTATGCCGTTCTGTATGTGGGAGGGAGTGTTTGCCTCGGAATGCTGATGGTGCTGATTGGTATCAAACTGGCAGGTTAGCCTCCGTGGCATCTTTTTCAATAGTTCCTGCCATGCTGCGTCTGGATGATGTTTTAGCGAAAAAATGTGTTAAACAAAAGTTTTTCTCACTTCTTCCTCCGATTATCAATTTTATTTTTTACCTTTGCAGCCATAAACTTATTCGCTTTCTGCAATAAGTCGGACTTGTAGCTCAGTTGGTTAGAGCAACAGACTCATAATCTGGAGGTCCCTGGTTCAAGCCCAGGCTGGTCCACTCTCAAAATAAAGGAGTTACGAAGTTCGCAACTCCTTTTTATTTGCAATTCAATTTAAATCTTTATCTAAAATAATAAACAGCTTGCTATATGAGCCATACACGCTAATTGGTGCATGCTTATTCCATTACGCTCAATGCCCATAAATCGGCTCAGTAGAAAATCAATGGGGAATAATTTGTTATTTATCTTAATAATTCCGA
>CAUPIT010000014.1:0-79331 GCA_963511375.1 uncultured Prevotella sp.
TTAACAATACTCATGCTTCTTGTACTACTTCTGTCTTTATGTAAATCTTTTCAAAAATCGCTTCTTTGTGTCGATAACGAGTGTTTCATTTGTGTTTCATTCTCGAAAGCGGGTGCAAAAGTAAACACTTTCTTGGCAACTTCCAAATATTTTCAGAAAAAAGTTTGATTTTTATAAGAAATTTGATTTACATCAAGCGAAAAGGGCGTTTTTTCTAGGCAATCTAGGATTCCTAGGTAATCTAGGGTTCCTAGGAATTCTAGGAAAACTAGGGATCCCAGGAAAACTAGGGATTCTAGGGGGCGTGTGCGGCTGCCATTTATTGAGACATCCCGTCGGCTCGCAGCTTCAAGAGCTCTTCTTTCAAGCGGTTGTTTTCGGCTTTCAGGCGTTGATTCTCTTCCTTCAGTTGCTGCATAAGACGGTCTTGTTGCTTGCGATAACCTGTGCGGGCCGCATACATGCGCTCTTTGATGCCACCGTGCTCAACAAACTGCTTTTCCAAGTACTTCAAATAATTGCACATCATGCGGTCGGTAAGATGACACAGTGTGAGCAGCGTGTTGCAATATTCCTCAGCGGTCCACTTGACGGCAAAAGGCAGGTAGTGGATGGCGAGATTGTGCGTGCGACAGAAATTCAGCATTCCATCGTAACGTTTGTGCTGACTGGTCCACAGCTCGAGCCTGCGCGTGTGCAGATAGTCCTCATAATCTTCGCGCAACTCCTGCAACGACCCGCGAGCAACATTCAGCAGTTTAAGTTGCATCTCGGTAGACGTGATTCCGTCTTCCAGCCCTTCCACGATATTTTGTTTCCCCGAACGCGCAGCCTGCACCATTTGGTCTACCGTTCGGTCGCCATACTTGGGCAGGAACTTCTGACAGAACAAAAAAGTAAGCTGAAAGATGGCATCCGCCTTTTGATAGAATCTCAATTCTCCTACCGGCGTACCGTTTCTCAGCACCCATTGATTCTCGTTCTCACCGTCAGCCATCTTGAAATCCCCGATTACGATTATTTGTTTCTCATGCTCTGCAAAGATACAACATCCAACTAGCTATTGCAAGAAAAGCGGGTAAAAATTTTAGGGCGTTCACAAGTTGGTTGCCGCCGGGCAAAAGACATGCTATTACCAGGCAAACTCCATGCAATTGGCGGTCAATCCCTATGCAATTGGAAGACAATACCCATGCGATTGGCACTTATTCTCCTCGCTATTGCGAATTGCTCCCGTTGCGTTTTCTTTTTCTTATTATTAAAAAAATATTTACATCGGCGACGACGACGATTTTCGCACGCACATTCGACGACGGATAATTAGTATAATCAGTATTATTAGTATTATTAGTATATAAAGGAGCTATGCTTGATTTTCAAGCAGTTAGGAGGGGGTAAATTGATTGTTCGTTCAATGTTCATTCAATTTCCGTTCAACTTTCAATTGGTTTTCAAGTAGGAAAATCCCGCCCACAAATCCATCAAAAAGGAAGAAGAAGATGATTAATTCTTTACAAAAGAAGCGGAAAGAAGGAGTAAGTGAATAGATGATTTTAATTTTCCACTCTCATCGAAAAAACATCATGGTTCAAGATACCTACAAATGAGTATTGCAAATTTATTTTATATGCAGTACCTTTGCCGCCAACAAAAAAAACTTATTTCAATGACAAGAAAACGAAAGAAAGACAAATCACTTTGTAAAAAATCTATAAGTAGATGCATCAACTTTAAGTTGGTGCATCTTTTTTTGTGAATCATTTTGAATTTCATTCATTATTCAAGACTCCTCAAAAACCAAAAAAGCAAAACATGGAACGCCTATCAACATATTCTTTAAGCCTGCTACGTATCTTTTACATACTATGCTTGCTCCACACCACAAGTTACAACGCTAACGCACAAACACATGGCACAACCATACTGCATGGATATATTACCGATGAGCAGCGACATATTCCTTTAAGTGGTGCCAGTATTGAAATCATAGGGACGGAGAAGCGTGCCATCAGTAACGAAGAAGGTAGATATGTTCTGCCCATCAGCGAAGAAGGAAAGCTTACCCTACGGGTGTCTTACGTCGGCTATAAAACAAAAAAGACCAATGTAGATTTATTTCTCAACAAACAAGACAGCATTTGCATCAACATAGGTCTACATGCAAACAGTAACACACTACAAGGTGTAACCATCTTGGGCAAAAACAAGATAAGACAACTAAAGCAGTCGGCTTTGCCCGTATCGGTCATAGGCAAACGACAATTAGAGGGAACTGCCACGAATATCAATGACGTATTGGCTCGCACCGTTGGGGTAACAGTACGCAACACAGGGGGTATGGGAAGTGCGTCACGCATATCAATACGAGGGCTGGAAGGCAAGCGCATGGGCATGTTTGTTGACGAAAGCCCCTTAGGAGGAGTGAATAATTTTGTGGCACTCAATGACATTCCTACCTCAATGATAGAACGTATTGAGGTGTATAAGGGTATTGTTCCCTACAAGTTTGGTGGTTCTGCATTAGGTGGAGCCGTAAACGTAGTAACCAAAGAGTATCCTCCCCTTTACTTCGACGCATCGTACGAGATAAGCTCGTTCAACACTCACCAATTATCTACTGTTCTGAAGCGTACCAACCAACGCACAGGACTGCAGTTTGGCATTGGTGGAGTGTACACCCATTCGGACAACGATTACGACATGGTTTTAGACCATTTGGATGGAAGAACCGTGAAACGCACACATGACAAATTTTCCAAAATAATTGGTGGCGCATCTGTGAAAGCCACCAAATGGTGGTTTGACGAACTAAAATGGGAACTGATATTTACCCACACCCGACAAGAGATACAAGGTATTGACCAATATATTCGTGAGGCTTTCAATAAGTCCCAAAACCTCATGACTGCGCTGAAGCTGCAAAAAGAGAACTTTTTTGCACCGGGCTTAGACCTAACTTTTGAGACACTGCTCTCGTACGGACGATATGGAATGACAGACAAAGCCATGTGTCGCTACGACTGGGATGGCAACCAACTGCCTGCCGTATCGCCTTTTGGTGGTGAGCAAGGCAACCATCCAAGCGATGGCGATAACAAATCGTATGATTGGAGCGGCAAGCTCAACCTAAATTATCTTATCAATGCACACCACAGCCTCAACCTCAATGTATGTGCCAACAATACAAATATGTTTCCTTCCGACTCGCTTATGGATAAGGCTTTAGGATTCAATGCCAACTTTCATAGCAGAATGACATCCACTACTATAGGACTATCGTACGACTTGACACTCTTTAATGACAGATTTCAAAACGCATTCACGATACAAGACTTTATATATAGTTCCGACTCACGGAGTATTTCCACTTACTCTGTTAATGAGCCAAAGCCCATCAGCAGTTCAAAAAACTTTGCGGGGTTTAGCAACGCCATGCGCTGGAAGTTCTCCGACGAAGTGTTGGTCAAGGCATCGTTCAACTCAGAAGTGCGCATACCGTCTACCGAGGAGCTTATTGGCAACGGCTATTCCATATTACCTTCGCCAGCTCTAAAACCCGAGCGCACGACAGGATATAATATTGGCTTGCTCTACCACAAAGCATTAAAAGATGGTGGAATGATAGAAATGGAGTTGAACAGCTTTTACAACACTTTAAAAGACATGATACGTTTCACACCCGACATGATACCTACCATGGCTCGATATAGAAACTTTGGTGAAGTGCAAACCATGGGAATAGAGTTAGAAGCCAAAGGAGACGTATTGCCCATGCTCTATCTATATGCCAACACCACATACCAAGACTTACGTGACAAGCGAAAGATGGTTCCTGGCACAGTGGTGGAAAATCCTACCTACAACATGCGTATTCCAAATATACCTTATTTCATGGCTAATGGAGGACTGGAATATCATCAGGAGAATATTTTTGGTGGTCGAGGACAGAATACCCGCATCATGGTTGACGCCTCATATATACATCAATATTACTACGATTTTGAGATGAGCAAATATCAAGAGCGCAAAATACCCACCTCCATGATAGTGGATGCTGCCATAGAACACACATTACAGAACAGTACATGGAGTTTTACGCTAAAGGTTAAGAATATAGCCAACCGCCGCGTCGTATCCGATTTGAATTGTCCTTTGCCTGGGCGGTCTGTAGCTTTCAAAGTAAGATATTTATTAAAGTAATATATATAGTATCAATTCATCAATTATATCATTAAAACAAAAAAACGTATGAAAATCAAGATGTTATTGTCAGCCATTGCTCTTTCCGTACTGGCTGCATCGTGTGGTAGCGACGACAACGCTACACCCCAATCAAAGAAAAATACTGGTGCCAATGCTTTCCAAGGCATTGTTTTTGCAACAGGAGTTACCAACCCCGAAGGCAACAACGGCAGCGTGTACATGCAAGCACTTGCCGACATGACACCCGGGAAGTACAACAACAAAAACGCCACGCCCACAGGATTTGGTTCAACACCTATCATCACACCAAGTGGTAATCTATATTCCTTCCCCGATTATATGGGGAACTCCAAGGCAGAGATTACCCGATACAACATTGACGCGCAAGGCAACTTTGTACAAAAAGGCACACTGTCCATCCCTGCAGGAGCTGCTGCCAGCAATGTGGTAGAACTGAATGAAGAAAAGGCTTACGTTAGTTTTCAAGGTTTGGGGAAAATCATGGTATTTAATCCCCAAACCATGAAGAAACTGACAGAGATAGACCTTAACTCTTTAGCACACAAAGACACCAAGGTAGCCCCGGCTGCCATGATTATCCGAGACGGCATGTTGTTTGTTGGGCTTAATCAGTTTAATGCACAGTGGATGCCAACCTCCAACACCATAGAGCTTGCCATGATTGACACCAAGACAGACCAAGTAAAAAAGCACATTACCAACACATCTTTAGGCATGAGTTTTGCAACACGCCCCATAGATGCCAATTCTATCTTTATGGATGAGAACAAAGACATATACATCAACTGCATTGGGGCATTTGGTTTTATGCCTCAACATCCTGGAGGTATTGCCCGCATTAAGAACGGAAGCGAAGAGATAGACCCCACATACTGCATTCGGTTCGACCAAACAGAAGTAAAGGGCTTATCGGTCAAGAAGGGTGAATTTGCTGCAACCATATTTTACGGTGGTAAAGGCAAACTATACGCTTATCTAAACGCTTACGGTTTAGATCCTAACGCCATGAGCAATCCGTATCTATCAATAACCAACGTACCCGTGGAGATAGATTTATACCAAAAAAGTATTACCAAGATAAAGGGCATGGAGGTTGGCAACCCTCAAGGAACTGCCATTGGTAAACACAAAAATTTAATTGTATTTGGGAGTGCCAACAAAAAGGCAAATGGCTTTTACACTTACAATCAAGAAACAAAGGAAGTAAAAGGACCTGTATTGGAAGTAATGGGTAATCCAAGCTTCTTTTACAGTTTTGCTAAATAAAGATAAATAGAAGATTGAGTCTGTTCGTCACTTCTGCTTCAGAACCTCAAAAGAACAGACTCAAACTTTTTCGCAGTATAAAATACGCTCAACATGCAGACACAAAAAGACGAAATCAAAGAACGAATCATCGCTGTTGCCCGACAAGAGTTTATTGCGAATGGAGTGAAAAACACATCTATGCAGCGCATTGCATCACTTTCGGGCATTGCGGTTGGCAATATATATCATTATTTCAAAAGCAAAGACCATTTGTTCAGGTGTGTCATACACCCCTTATTAAAAGCCTTTGAAACCTATCGGCAAAATGCCAACCAGTCGTCATACGCCACATTAGACATTTTCAGATACGACTCATATTTGGAAGGCATGAAAGAATTGGTCACATCGTTAGTTGTTCCCTATCGTGATGAATTAAAACTTTTGCTGAACGAGGCTGCCAACACCTCACTTCATCATGCCATTGACAAGATGATAGAACAACAAAGTATTGACGGCATGAACTACATCAAACGAATGAAGCAGCAATATCCGTGCATTAACGACCAAATATCACCTCATTTTCTCCGTGTGCTTTGCAATTTATGGAAAGAAGTAATCAAAGAAATTGTAATGCACGACAATCTGACACCCAAAGAACAAGAAAACCTTATCCTCGACTACGTTAAATTTGACGTGGGTGGCTGGAAATACATGTTGAACATTCAGGACACATTGGACTTAGAAACCGAAGACTAAACAGCAAATGTCCCAATCGCCATCACTCTTGAGGAATAAAAAAAAGAGACGCAAGTGTAAATCGGATATCACCCGAGCGAGGAAGAATTACCGCAGACGCTTTTTTATAACAGCAGGATTGCCCACTGCCATACAGTCATCGGGTATATCATGCACTACCACCGAACCAGCTCCGATGATACAACGCTTGCCGATGGTAACACCCGGACACACAATGACGCCTCCACCCAACCAGGTATCATCGCCGATGCTGATAGGATAAGAGGTTTCTTGCGGCAAACGTCGCTCCAGATAATTCATCGGATGCTGCGGCGTGTACAGCTGACAATTGGGCCCAATAAGGACATGATGCCCAATGCGCACATAAGCCCCGTCCAAGATAGTACAGTTATAATTGAGAAACGTATGCTCGCCTATCGTGATGCCACTACCATGGTCGCAATGAAAGGGCGGACAGATGGTGGTGCTCTTCGGGATGCCGGGGATGAGTTGTTCGATGACATCACGATAATGCTCGTCGGTGAGCGTCATGGTCTGCAACTGGCGACACAACTCTTTGGCCTGCGCAAGACTGGCGGCAATCTCTGGGTCTGCAAAGGAATACCTCTCCTCTGTACGCATCTTTTCAAATTCGGTCTTCATCATTCTCTTTTTCTTGGTGGTAAAGTTACTCATTTTCCTGCATTGCCACAAAGAAAACAACAGAAACACAGCATGCCCTATTTATCTTCTTCGAAAGAAAACCATGCCGAATGTGCCAAGTGTTGCGCCTAATCTTTTTAACCGCATGGAGTCAGATAGATTTGCATCCTTCACATAAATAATTTATCTTTGCAAACAAATACACCAATAAAAAAGACTTATGGAAGTAAATGATTTAGACAGATTGATTAGAGAGCAAGAGGGTTCGTTGTCATTGGCCTTCCCAGCTCTCATGCGAAAAGTATATGTTTGGATGACCTTGGCGCTGGTTCTCACCGGCATTACGGCCTTCGGCGTGGCTTCATCACCGAGCTTGATGATGACCATCTTTCAGACCCCAGCCATCATGTGGGGCCTCATCATAGCCGAACTGGCTATCGTCATCGCCATTTCGGCAGCCATCAACAGACTGTCCCTCACGACAGCTACGCTGCTTTTTGTGCTCTATTCGGTCCTGAACGGCGCCACGCTGTCGCTGATATTCGCCGTGTACACCATGTCCTCCATCGCCAACGTGTTCTTCATCACGGCCGGCACCTTTGGAGTGATGGCAGCCTACGGCTATTTTACCAAGCGCGATTTATCATCCTGGGGCAAACTTCTCTTGATGGCCCTCATCGGACTGATTATCGCTACCCTGGTCAACGTATTCTTGGTTAAGAGCAGTGGCTTCGACTTAATCCTCAGTTATGCAGGCGTATTGATTTTCGTAGGACTTACCGCATACGACACTCAGAAGATTAAACAGATGTTGGCCATGCAGACAGACATGGGCGAAGGTGCGCAAAAGGTGGCCCTATTGGGTGCGCTGTCACTGTATCTCGACTTCATCAACCTGTTCTTGTATTTGCTGCGGATATTCGGAAGGAGAGAGTAAAGACAATGAAAACCATTTATATGACATGTGCCGCCCTATCTTGTGCGGCACTGATGAGCTGTGGCAGCTTGCAAACAGGTACCACGCAGGCTCAAAAGAAAGAAACAAGCACGTTTGGCCAAATATTCAGTGCCATGACCAATGGCGATGCCTTAGGCAACGCTTTCAACAGCGTTATTGGTCTGGACAAGCCAACCGAGGCCCAACTTTATGGCTCGTGGCACTACACCCAACCGGGTGTGGCGTTCACCAGTAAGAACGCTTTGGCGAAAGCAGGAGGCGAAGTGGCGGCCACACAGGCCAAGGAGAAACTGAAAGCACCGTACCAAAGCATTGGATTCAATGCAAGAAACACCACTCTTCAGCTAAACAAGGACAAAACCTTCACCATTCAGTTGGCTGGCAAGACCTTCCAAGGCTCGTACACTTACCACCCAGACGAATGCAAACTGGATTTGCAGACGTTCCTCATCACCTTTCCGTGTTATGTCAAGCGCACGCCAAAAGGCATGAGTTTTCTCTTAGAATCAAAAAAGTTGCTCACCCTGTTTCAGGCCATCGCCAGCATTAGCGGTGACCGCAAGCTGGAAACCATCGGCAAAATCAGCAAAAACTACGATGGCATTCGCATGGGATTTGAAATGGGAAAGTAGGTAGACCAAGGCGATAGTAAATCAATCATGGAGAGCAACCTGATATTATACACGAACGACAATGGCGACGTAAGCATTCAAGTGCGCTACGAAGATGGGACTTTTTGGCTTACTCAAAAACGCATGGCAGAGTTGTTCAACGTAAGCGTGAGTACCATCAACGAACATCTAAGAAGCATCTTCAACACGGGAGAGCTATCGGAAGAGGCAACTATTCGGAAATTCCGAATAGTTCAAAACGAAGGAACTCGCCAAGTAACACGAGAAGTGGCATTTTATCCTTTGGACGCCATTATCGCAGTGGGGTATCGAGTCAACTCTGAGCAAGCTACCTATTTTAGGAAGTGGGCCACAAAAGTGCTAAATTCGTTTATCACAAAAGGTTATGTTCTCGATAAACAGCGACTGAAGCAAGGCGAGCAATTTGGTCACGATTATTTTAAGAACTTACTTGAAGACATTCGCGAGATACGTGCCAGCGAGCGTCGTTTCTATCAGAAGATTACAGATATTTATGCGCTGTCTATCGACTATGACAGGCGCGCTCCTGAAACAAATCGTTTCTTTGCATCTGTGCAGAATAAGTTACATTGGGCTATTTCTGGACAAACGGCTGCTGAAATCATCTATGGAAAGGCCGATGCCAACCAACCTCACATGGGACTGACGACATGGAGACATGCACCAAACGGAAAGGTAATGAAGTCGGACGTAACAATAGCCAAGAACTACCTCGACCAAAAGCACATGACGGCTATCAATCGTTTAGTATCTGCCTATCTTGATTTGGCCGAAGATCGTGCAGAACAAGAAATACCCATGACCATGCTCGACTGGAGCGCGCTGCTTGATGGATTTCTTAAAGTTGCAGGACGTCCTGTGCTTGAAGGCCCAGGAAGCATCTCGGCTTTAGAGGCTAAGTTGAAGGCGGAACGAGAATACGAGGTATTCCGCCATCGGCAAGATGCAGATTATATCTCAGATTTCGACCAAGAAATAAAACGTCTAAAAGGAGAGGATTGATAAAGGATGATGCGAAACAGATCCGTATTCATCCAATGCAAATACGAAGGCGCAGGACACTATCCATCAATCACTTACAATAGATATGGGTTTAGCCGCTAATCTGTATGGAGTTAGCAGCTAAACCCATATTACTTATACGGCAATTGCATGGCTATTAAAAAGCAAGTGTGCGTCTGTGTGTCGCCACTCACTTTTTGCAGGCGAAAGCACCCATTTGTTATCCCTGCATGAAGCGTTGCTTATCTACCACGAACCGCAGGTGGTCGCCCTCGCCAATCACCTCACCATCCTGCTTGGCCACCACGTGAAAAAACAGTTTGCGGCGGTCAACCTTTGTCAAAGTGGCCGTGGCCTCCACCATCGCGCCCACCTTGCTCGGTTTGAGATGCGACGAGCTGATATGCCCACCCACCGTGGTTTGTCCTTCTTCCAATTCGTTTGCCACCGCCAACATGGCAGCGTTCTCCATTAAGGCCAGCATGGCAGGCGTGGCCAACACGGGCAAATCGCCCGAGCCAATGACTTGTGCGGTTTGCGCTTCGGTCACGGTCAAGCGGCTGGTATGCGTCAATCCTTCTTTCAACATCATTATCGTTTTTTAGATTCAATATTCACTTCAACCATGGCGGGGAACATGTACGCCCAGTCGTTACGCTGAAAGAGCGTTTGCCGCATGGTCGACTCCTTGCGCCTGACACGTCCACGAAACAACAATCGTTTGCCATATTTAATAGTCACCGCTTTGTCCAAATCAACCAAGTCGTCATTGAGATAGATGGTCAGCGAGGAGTAATCGCATGCGGTGATGTCCACCTGATTACCATGTATGGACGCGCGCACCATCTTGCCTGGTGCCAACTCTTGCTGGGGTGCGCTCAACCAATAGAAATAAGGCTTCACCACTTCGGCCTGCCGCCACACGATTTGCTTGGGATACGGGTTGCGGCGGAATTGTTGCATCCATGGCACCGCAGCCGAATCAACCCGATTCATCCAATGTCCCGCACCTTTTATTATATGCGTTTGATGGACATACCCTGTAGGATCGTGCTGCTGCAGCGAGTCCATTTGCAGTCCCCGCTGTGCTGCCAACGTATTGCGATTGTAGGCAGCATCGTGTTCACCGCACCAAATCATGAAAGGCAAGTTGCGAAGATTCAGTAATGAAACACCACCCGGATGTCCTGCCATCATCGAAGCCGCCGCCCACGAGTCGGCCATGCGTGGAGCCATGCGCCACACACCATCGCCACCAGCCGAGTAACCCATGAGGTACACCTTGTCTGGATTAACGCCCTCGAAGGCCACGCACATCTGAATAAGCTGTTCGTAAAGTGGGTCGATACCTTCATGACACCACATATTCCACAAATTCCATGGCGCACGAGGTGCCACATATACCGCCTGTTGGGGACGATAAAGGTGTTTTTGGTTCTCCCACTGCTGATTGTTCACCTTTTGTGTAGTTCCACCTCCCCCATGAAGCGAGATGAACAAGCTATAACCATCGGCAGGTTTATCACCGTAGACCGTCCACCACAACGGCATAGACACCCCATTATGTGTCAGCGTACGAGCCCTGTAATACAGCCCCAAACGTGCTCGGGTAGTTTTCATCCATTCCCTCTTAAGTCGTTCACCAATGAGCGGCACTTCAGCTTTAGCGATAAATCGCTCGCGCATGGCTCGTTTGGTATGCGAAAAGATGGGCAGGGACAGCACGAGCACGAACAGCAATACGGCTCCCCATGGATAGGTTAGTTTGTTCTTCATCATCAATTATTTGCTTGGTTGTCACGCAAAGATAGCATTATTCTTCGACATCCTCTTCCTTGAAAGCACATTTTTCTCATAAACCTCCATTTGCCCCGCCCATGGCAGTAGCGGTTTTACCAGACCTATGTCGTAAACAAGAGCAGATGATACCCTCCACTTCTTCTCTGTTAATAAGTGTATATAAATGTTGGTTTTGACAAGAATCGTTTTGTTTTTATGCAAAATTCATTATATTTGCAGCAACCAGTGAATAATCTTACACACGATGAAATTAAAAGAGGATAGAATAGAAACCATCAAAATGCTCATTTCGAGCAAGGAGATAGGCAGTCAGAAAGAGCTGCTCGACGAACTGAAAAAAGAAGGTTTCGAGCTGACACAGGCCACCTTGAGTCGTGACCTGAAGCAGTTGAAGGTTGCCAAAGCGGCCAGCATGAATGGCAAATACGTGTACGTTCTGCCCAACGAAACCATGTATCGCCGGGTGCACAAGCCCGTTTCGGCACGAGAAATGATGCGCACGCCGGGGTTTCTGTCCATCAATTTCTCTGGGAATATCGGCGTCATCAAAACTCGTCCGGGCTATGCCAGCAGCATCGCATACAACTTAGACAACAGCGACATCCCGGAAATTTTGGGGACCATCGCCGGCGACGACACCATCTTCATCGTCATCAAGGCTGGAGTGAGCGAACACGAGATAATGGGCATGCTCAACGAGCTGCTGTTGAATATGTAATGAAAAATAAACGCATGGCGGGAAAGCATGCAACTTTTCTCGCCTCGGCAACGTCTAACATACAACTAAACTCAAAAGGAAAAATGTTATGAAGAAGAAATTAACCCTATCCAGTAACAAGATGATCGGAGGAGTTTGCGGCGGACTGGCCGAGTATTTTGACGTAGACCCAACCGTCTTTCGCATACTCTATGCCATCGCAACGGTGTTTACCGCTTTCAGCGGACTGATACTTTACCTCGTTTTGTGGATGATTATCCCCAAGAAATAACCGGTAACGAGAGTTGTTTCATGGCGTACATGGTTTCACGGGATGCGATTTTACCTGCGTCCCGCACATGCTTTAGTGTGCATACCAGAGCGAGCTGAAATCCCATAACGCCCATACGCAGGCTGGGAAAGACGTACAAGCCCCATGACGATGGCAACCGATTGATGGCCAAAACTTACAGAAAAGCTGCACGGAAGTACTGATTGCGTGCAGCTTTTTATTGTATCCATCCGGCCGTTTTACGTTAAATGATGAAAATAAATAACCGATTGTAACATATTTTTCGTAATTTTGTACGCAGAAAGTTCGCCGTCGTTCATCCGTCGCGCAAGCTTTCTGTGAAGTAATATACGCTGTTTTAGTCTGCAAAACCATCTGATGCACTCGCTAAAATAGCTTATTTTATGCCCGTGACCGTAGGTTTTTCCTACAAAGATGTCACAATTATCCATGAAGTACTGTAGGGTGCAACTCATCCTGGTATCTGTCTCTGGGCGTTTGTTTGACTCAGTGACAAATGTAACATGTGCTTCCAAGACAGTTTGCCGCGAGGCTTGAACAGAAATAAAAACAATGGAAAGACAAAAAACATTTAAATTCAAGACAGCTTTTGATCGCAAAGTAGCCATTCCTGGTTTGTCAGTATTAATTCTCCTATCTATTTATTGCGGGCTTTTTCCGACCCAAGCCGAATCCGTTTTAAATACGGTTCAGACCTACGTTTACCAAAACATGAGTTGGGTTTACGTGTTGCTAATCACCTTCTTCATGGTGTTTCTGGTGCTTTTGGCGTGCAGCAAGGCCGGCAACATCCGATTGGGTGCAGACAATTCTGAACCGCAATATGGCTTTTTCTCTTGGGTTTCGATGCTGTTTGCGGCCGGCATGGGCATTGGATTGATGTATTATGGCGTAGCCGAACCGATGACTCATTATGTAGCACCAGCGTTGGCCGACTCCGCAATTCCGGCAAAAGAGGCTCAGTTACACACTTTTTTCCATTGGGGGTTGCACGCTTGGGGTGTTTATGCCATCGTGGGTCTGGTGCTGGCCTATTTCTCTTATCGTTATAAATTGCCCTTGGCCATTCGCAGTGGTTTATATCCCTTGTTGAAAGATAGAATCAATGGACCCGTAGGCGACGTCGTGGATATCTTCGCTTTGGTGAGTACCTTCTTCGGTATTGCCACCTCTTTAGGCTTGGGAGCCATGCAGCTCAACGCCGGACTGAGTTATTTGGGACTGGTAGAAGAACAGAGCTTTACCTGGCAAGTTGCATTGGTCATCGCGGTGACCAGCATAGCCATTTGCTCTACACTGTTGGGTATGAATAAAGGTGTGAAGCGATTGAGCGAGCTTAATTTAGCGTTAGCGGTATTGCTGCTGATCTTTGTCCTGGCACTGGGTCCCACCATCTTCTTGTTGAGCGCATTCAGTGAAGGTGTTGGGCATTATTTCAGCCAGTTTGTCAACCTCACCTTCAACACGTTTGCCTTTGAGCCACAACGCCAACAGTGGTTCACCGACTGGACAGTGATGTTCTGGGCGTGGTGGATTTCCTGGTCGCCTTTCGTAGGTTTGTTTATTGCTCGCATCTCAAAAGGGCGCACCATTCGTGAATATATCCTGGGCGTGTTGTTGGTTCCGTCCTTACTTATCTTTGTGTGGATGACGGTGTTTGGCAACGGAGCCATCTGGTTTGACCAAAATACCGCAAACGGAGCGTTGTCTGCTCTGGCCAACTATCCAGACGTACTGCTGTTCAAGTTCCTGGAACAGTTCCCCATGTCTCAATTTCTTTGTGGACTGGCTCTTATGATGATTGCCGTGTTCTTTGTAACATCCTGTGATTCTGGCATCCTGGTAATGAACAGCATTTCCACCAAGAACAGGCCCAATTCGCCCCGTTGGCAGAACGTATTCTGGGGTGCCCTGCTCTGCTTACTATCCTTATTGCTGCTGCGCACGGGCGGTTTGAAGGCTTTACAAACCATGACCTTAATCTCGGCCTTACCTTTTGGCATTGTCATCGCCCTGTTGTGCTTCTGCTTGGTCAAGGCTTTGAGGTTGGACAACCTGTATCACTCGACGAAACTTCCCTATGGTAGTCGCAATTGGGACGGAGAACATTGGGAGCAACGATTGGATCAAATCTTAACCTACTCGCAGAAAAAAGATGTTAAACGGTTCATGGCCGAGAAGGTTCGGCCAGCCTTTGAAGAGATTCTGGCGGCATTGGAGCCGAAAGGAATCCATGCCGAGATACGCGGCGAGCAAGAGGGTAAGATGAGGATTGAACTGATGATTCCGCACAACAAGATGAATAATTTCGTTTATGGAGTGATGCCCGAACGGCAAAGCATCTCCGACTACTTCATCGATGACGAGAACACGCCCAACATTGACACGATTGACCTGTACGTGCCAGTAACTTATTATAATGATGGTAGGCGCGGCAATGACATTCAATACCTGACGAAGGAAGAAATCATCGCAGACGTACTGCGCGAATACGAACGATTCAGCAGTATCATTCGCAACGAACAGAATGAATTGTTGGTGATAGACCGTGACCATTTGAAGTAATCACTCAAGGCTTGCACCGAACGCATTTCCGTGCAACGGCGCACCAACAGACGACAAACGGCATTGAACCAACTTAAAAAGGGTACCACGGAGGTGCCCTTTTTTGTTTTTTCTAAAAATAAACTTCCTATTCGGAATTTTTTATCTACATTTGTAACGTATTGATGAAGGGGACAACATGAGGATGTTACCCCGTCATTCATAAGAAGTACGAACCATGATGAGTGATTTGCTTTTGATATTAGCCATGCCCCTCGCAGGAACTGTGTTGGGCGCATCGTTTGTTTTCTTCATGAAGGACCAAATGTCAGCAGTTGTTCAAAAAGCATTGCTGGGCTTTGCGTCGGGCGTCATGGTGGCTGCCTCGATCTGGTCGCTGCTCATTCCCAGCATGGAACAATGGGCCGACATGGGCAAGTGGCAGGTATTGCCGGCTGCGGTAGGCTTTGCGATAGGCATCGGATTCTTGTTGCTGCTCGACCATATCACGCCCCACTTGCACCTGGGGAGCACCGAACCCGAAGGGCCTCGGGCGCATTTAAGTCGCACCACCATGCTAATCTTAGCCGTCACAATACACAACTTCCCCGAAGGAATGGCCGTAGGCGTGGTGGTTGCCGGTATGCTGCAAGGTGACGTAGGCATATCCGTGGGTGCTGCCATGACACTGTCACTGGGCATTGCCATCCAGAACATTCCGGAAGGAGCCATCATATCCATGCCCCTGAAATCTGAAGGTAAAAGCAAATGGCGCTCGTTTACCATGGGCGCACTGAGCGGAGTGGTTGAACCGATAGGCTCGGTCTTGGTCATTTTATTGGCCGCCTTGCTCACGCCAACGCTGCCTTTCATGCTGTCGTTTGCCGCTGGCGCCATGCTCTACGTAGTGATAGAAGAGTTGATACCCGAGGCCTCACAAGGCGAGCACAGTGACTGGAGCACCATCGGCTTTGCCATTGGTTTTCTTATCATGATGACACTGGATGTGGTGCTGGGCTAAAATTTACTTTGAACATTGAACTTTGAACATTGAACTTTATAACCAGTAAAAAAGCTAACAACTCGTAAACTCGGTATAATTCATAATTCTTAATTCATAATTCATAAACTAACAACTAGTGAACAATTAACTTGTGAACGCATAAACGAAGAAAAATAAAAACAAGCCAAGCCAACTACTCCCCATCCTTTCGGGGAGGGGCAGGTAGAGAGGCTTTAACAAAAAAAATAAAACAAGCCAAGCTAACTACTCCCCTCCCTTTCGGGGAGGGGGCAGGGGGAGAGGCTTTTAATTATCAACTCATGACACTACAAGAAAAAACAATATTAGAAGAACGAATCGTGGATGTACTCAAAACAGTGTACGACCCAGAGATACCAGTCAACATCTTCGACCTAGGCATGATTTACAAGGTGGACGTGCAAGACGACCATACGGTAGACATGGACATGACCTTCACCGCACCCAACTGCCCTGCGGCCGACTTCATCCTGGAGGATGTGAGAAGCAAGGTAGAGAGCCTCGAAGGCATCAAGGCCTGTAACGTGAACCTGGTCTTCGAACCAGCATGGGACCAGAGCATGATGAGCGAGGAGGCAAGGGTTGAGTTAGGATTTGACTAAAGAATGGCAATGCCTCCCGCTCAAAGCCCTCCATCCATATAAAGGAGGAGCGAGGAGAAAGGTTGGATAGTCACATTCCAGCAAAGCTTGCCATGAAGGTGACAGGTCAAAGTAAACGAATCACGCTGTGACACCCCAAAAAGTTCAAAGAAAATAATTCCAAACTGAATATGAAAAACGTCTATTTCCTTTCTGATGCACATCTTGGCTCGTGGGCCATCCAACACCAACGAACACAAGAAAGACGACTGGTACGCTTCCTGGATAGTATCAAGGAAAAGGCATCGGCCATCTATCTGCTGGGTGACATGTTTGACTTTTGGAACGAGTACCGATATGTCGTGCCGAAAGGATATACGCGCTTCTTGGGCAAGATTAGCGAACTCACCGACATGGGCGTGGAGGTTCATTACTTCGTCGGCAACCATGACCTGTGGACCTACGGCTACCTGGCACGAGAATGCGGTGTGATTGTCCACCGAAAACCCTTGACAACAGAAATCGGCGATAAGGTGTTCTTCCTGGCACACGGTGACGGATTGGGCGATCCTGACCATCAATTCAAGCTGCTGCGCAAGATTTTTCACAATCCTACCTGCCAGCGTTTGTTCAATGCCATCCATCCGCGGTGGGGCATGTGGCTTGGACTTACTTGGGCAAAGCACAGTCGTTTGAAGCGAGCCGATGGTAAAGAAACGCCTTATCTTGGGGAGGACAAGGAATATTTGGTGCAGTTTACCCATGAATACATGAAGACGCATGCCGACGTAGACTATTTTATCTACGGACACCGACACATTGAACTCGACCTGACGCTGAGCCGCAAGGCCCGCATGTTGGTCCTTGGCGACTGGATATGGCAGTTTACCTATGCCGTCTTTGATGGCGAGCACATGTTCATGGAGCAATATATCGAAGGCGAAAGCAAACCATAAATACAAATAATACATCAATGAAGACTAAATTTCTAAGCATGGTTCTCTTCTCATCCATGTTATTTTCGGCAAGCCAGACAGTGGCTCAGCATCACGAATTTGCGAACTATAAACGATATGCACAAGACAACGCCCGACTGGGAAAGCCGAGCAAAGGTGAAAAACGCGTCGTGTTCATGGGCAACTCCATCACAGAAGGATGGGTCAACCAGCACCCCGAATTCTTCAAAAAGCATGGCTACATCGGCCGAGGCATCAGCGGACAAACTTCCTTCCAATTCCTCTTGCGTTTTCGAGAGGACGTCATCAAGCTGCAACCCAAGGTGGTTGTCCTCAATTATGGAACCAATGACATCGCCGAAAACACAGGGACTTACAACGAAGAACTGACCTATGGCAACATCATCTCGATGGTGGAGATGGCTCGCTTTCACAAAATCAAGGTCATCTTGGCCTCCTGTCTGCCTGCCCGCAACTTCGGTTGGCGACCCAACATCAAAGACGGAATGCAGAAAATTCGCAGTCTTAACGCACGGGTAAAGGCGTACGCCAAAGCCAACAACATTCCGTATGTTGACTATTTTACGGCCCTGCTCGCCAAAGATGGCAACGGCATGGACAGCAAATACACACCCGAAACCGTACATCCCAACCTTGCTGGCTATGCAGTGATGGAGAAACTAATTGTACCGGTGGTTGAAAAACTGCGCTAATGGCCATCGCCTCGCCCTTCTCGCGCCCGCTCTATGTGATGACAAAGCCTGCGGGCGCTTCATGCAACCTGGCTTGTGAGTACTGTTATTATTTAGAGAAGTTGCAGCTGTATCGCCACGACGCACGGCACGTCATGAGCGATGAAATGCTTGAACGCTTTGTCAAGCAATACATCGAGAGCCAAACCATGCAGCAGGTTCTCTTCTGCTGGCATGGCGGAGAAACGCTCATGCGCCCTCTGTCGTTTTATGAAAAGGTAGTCAGGTTGCAGCGTCAGTACGCGCAGGGCAGGCAGATAGACAACGTCATACAGACCAACGGGACGATGATTGACGACCGGTGGGCCCAATTTTTCCATGACCAGGGTTGGCTGGTGGGCGTTTCCATCGATGGTCCTGAAGAGTTTCACGACGAGTACCGGCGCAACAAAACCGGCCGACCTTCATGGCGTCAGGTGATGAAAGGCATCAACTGTCTGAACAAGCATCAAGTAGAATGGAACGCCATGGCCGTGGTCAACGATTTCAATGCCGACTATCCACTCGATTTCTATCAATTCTTCAAGGACATAGGTTGCCGCTACTTGCAATTCACACCAATCGTCGAACGGATATCTACCCATGCCGACGGTCGGCATCTGGCATCCATGGCTGATGACGCGCAAGCAGAGTTGGCTGACTTCTCGGTCACACCTGAACAATGGGGACATTTTCTTTGCACTGTTTTCGACCAATGGGTGCGCAACGATGTGGGTTCTACTTTCGTGCAGTTGTTTGACACCACCCTGGCCAACTGGATGGGAATGGAGGGCAGCTTGTGCACCATGGCCAGAGAATGTGGGCATGCCGGCGTGATGGAATACAACGGTGACGTGTATTCGTGCGACCACTTTGTATTTCCCGAGTACAAACTTGGCAACATTCGCGACAACACCTTGACAGAGATGATGTACTGTGAGCGTCAACGAGCCTTTGGACAAAATAAATACCGCTCTTTGCCACAGCAGTGCAAAAACTGTCACTACCTCTTCGCCTGTCACGGTGAATGTCCCAAAAACCGATTCTCTGAAACGGCCCAGGGTGAGCCTGGATTGAATTATCTGTGCCAAGGTTACTACCGTTTCTTTGAGCATGTGGCCCCATACATGGATTTCATGAAGCGCGAACTCACTGCTCACCGTCCGCCATCCAACGTCATGGATGCCATCAAGAACGGCCTATTATAAGAGCATACGGTAAGTCACCATCCTTTTGCAACTACTCTGTGGCAGAAAACAGCTTATCGTTTTCTCCTCTCATGTGAGGAAGAATACCTGTGCGTTGGGTGCCTCGCAGACCACCTTAATCTTTGCCTTGGCGCGTTCGCTCCATTCATCAATGCCATAGGTGAGCGACTACTGGTCGTTGGTTTCAAGCAAATGGCGCAACACTTGTGGGTGTGCGCCATTATTATAATCACATTCAAAACTGATCACGTGAGGCCCTTCTTGCAGGTTATTTGTTGAGTTTGATGGCCAATTTCTCCAGCATGTCCTTGGTCATGCTTTCCAAATCATAGGTTGGATTCCATCCCCATTCAGCACGGGCGCAACTGTCATCCATCCTATCGGGCCAGCTTTCAGCAATGCTCTGCTTCAGTGGATCCACGTCATACACCATTTCAAACTCAGGTTTCTGCTCCTTGATGGCTGCATAAATCTCCTCTGGGTCGAAGCTCATCGACGCGATGTTGAACGCGTTGCGGTGTATCAACTTGTCTGGATTGGCCTCCATGAGCATGATGGCAGCCTTCAACGTATCGGGCATGTAGATCATGTCCATCTTGGTACCAGCCTTGATGGGACAAACAAAGCGGTCGCCACGCACGGCATTGTAATAGATGTCGACGGCATAGTCGGTGGTACCACCACCTGGAGGGGTGACGTACGAGATAACACCTGGGAACCTTACCGCACGTGTGTCTACGCCATACTTATGAAAATAGTAATCGCTGAGCAGCTCGGTGGTCACCTTTGAAACGCCATAGATGGTCTGTGGCCGCTGAATGGTGTCTTGGGGCGTCATGTCATGCGGTGTGGTAGGACCGAACGAGCCTATCGAACTGGGAGTGAACACAGCACAATGATTCTCGCGTGCCACCTCCAGGATGTTCCACAGGCCATCGATGCCAATCTTCCAAGCCAGCCTTGGTTTCGACTCTGCCACCACAGAGAGCAGGGCGGCGAGGTTATAGATGGTGTCAATGTGATAGTCTTTAACCACCTTCGCAATGAGTTCCGCGTTCGTGACATCAGCCACAGCCGACGGTCCACTCTCCTTTAGTTCACCGGTAGGCTCTGCTCCGATGATATAGCCAGCCACAACATGACTGTTACCATACTGTTTTCGTAGTTCTCTGGTCAACTCCGAACCAATCTGTCCGGTTGACCCAATGACCAAAATGTTCTTCATTATTCTTGATGTGTTTTAACCCTTAGTAGACGATTTAGTGCAAAAATAGCGCAAGCCGAACATAGAGAAAGTTTACTTTCTATATTGAGGTGCTGCCTATTTGATGCAAAATAACAACTTTTTTTTGACATCCCCGAAAGATTATGGTAAGAATTTAAAGTCGATCTTATTTTTTATAAAAAATCACCATATTTGTTTTAAGTTTTTGCTGTATTTTATTTTAAGTTTTTGTGCTGTTTTATTTGTAGTTTTAGATGTGATTTATTTGTAGTTTTAGATGTGATTGTTTGCCATTTTACCTTAGTTGTAACCTACATACGCCACATTTTTTCCCACGCGTTTTATTTTTAAACGAAGGAGCCAGGCACTTTTTATAAAAAATAACATGAAATCCGTTGTCATGTCAAAAATAATGACTTACTTTGTACGTAAGAAGAATTAAAAACCTAATATTATGTACGGTAAAATGAAAGAACATCTTAGTCAGAGCCTCGATGCACTAAGAGAAGCAGGTCTATACAAAGAGGAAAGAATCATTGAGAGTCCGCAAGACGCAGCCATCATGGTCAAAGGGAAAGAAGTGTTGAACTTCTGTGCCAACAACTATTTGGGACTTTCCAACCATCCGCGCCTGATTGAGGCGTCCAAAAAGATGATGGATCGCCGCGGGTTCGGCATGTCTTCCGTTCGTTTTATCTGTGGCACACAAGACATTCACAAAGAGTTGGAAGCCGCCATCAGCGAATATTTCAAGACCGAGGACACCATTCTCTACGCAGCGTGCTTTGACGCCAATGGTGGATTGTTCGGTGCATTGCTCACCGACGAAGACGCTATCATCTCGGATGCGCTCAACCACGCATCCATCATCGACGGCGTCAGGCTATGCAAGGCCAAGCGTTACCGCTATGCCAACGGCGACATGGCCGAGCTGGAGAAATGCCTGAAAGAAGCACAGGCACAGCGTTTCCGCATCATCTGCACCGACGGTGTGTTCTCGATGGATGGCAACGTAGCACCGATGGATGAGATTTGCGACCTGGCAGAGAAGTATGATGCCTTGGTGATGGTAGACGAGAGCCACTCGGCAGGTGTGGTTGGCGCAACCGGTCACGGCGTGAGTGAACTGAAAGACACCTACGGCCGCGTGGACATCTACACGGGAACGTTGGGCAAAGCCTTTGGCGGTGCACTCGGAGGATTCACCACTGGCCGCAAGGAAATCATCGACATGCTGCGCCAAAGCAGTCGTCCGTACCTCTTCTCCAACTCGCTTGCACCGAGCATCATCGGTGCCAGTCTGGAGGTCTTCAAGATGTTGAAAGAAGGCAACAGCCTGCATGACAAGCTGGTTGAGAACGTTACTTACTTCCGCGATAAGATGCTGGCAGCAGGATTTGACATCAAACCCACGCAGAGCGCCATCTGTGCCGTGATGCTTTACGATGCACCGCTGTCACAGAAGTATGCGGCAAAATTGCTCGACGAGGGCATTTACGTCACTGGCTTCTACTATCCGGTAGTTCCGAAGGGCGAGGCTCGCATCCGCGTTCAGCTCTCTGCCGCACACACGCGCGAACAACTGGACAAGTGCATCAATGCCTTTAACAAGATTGGCAAGGAGTTGGATGTGCTGAAATAATATGCGTGCGACATCAAACGCACCTTTTAAAAAAACAAACTTTTCTATAGAATTCAACGCTGTACGGCTCTGGCTGTGCAGCGTTTTTTATGTTGCGAGGCGTGAATCATAACCCGTTGATTATTAACGGCAAAATCCAAACCGGAAAAAGCTATGGGATTAGGTTGCAAAAGACATGCCTTTGGCGCCTAAATACATTGACTTTGATGCCCAATCTGCATGTTATTGAAAACCAATGCCGCGCGCGAAGGCAAAACAATAAGGGTGGCGTGTCAAAAAGCAGAAACTTTTTTTGACACGCCACCACTTTAAAACATCGGAATGATGATGCCATCTGCGGCTTTTGTGGACGCACTTACCTGTCCAGTCCGCAAAAGCAATCAAGCGTCATGGTTTTCTCGGAATCTCACGGATGTAGATGTCACGATAGCTCACCTTGCTGCCGTGCGCCTGCAATTCTATCTGCTCGATAGAAGGGATGGGCTGTTTGCGATCCCAATAGTTTTCCATCACCACGTTGTTCACCACCAGTTCGCCATTTAGCCACACGGTGACCCTATCTCCTATCATCTTAATTCTGAACGTATTCCACTCGCCCACTCGTTCGTCAGCCACTTTCAAAGGTTTACTTTCGTACACCTTATTATTATAGAGTCCGCCAGATCCCACTTGCGCACCTACATGCACACGAGCCGTATCCCAAATCTGCACCTGCGGAGTGCCGCGCAGATAGATGCCTGCATCAGGTTCTTTGCCATGATGCAACTTCCAGTCGACCAGCATTTCAAAATCACCATATTGACGAACGGTGCAAAGATTGTCGCCTTTCCCCGTAAAAACAAGCACTCCATTTTCCACAACCCAACTTTTCTTGGCTTGTGCATCGGCCTTCACCTGCGCCGCAGCCAGTTCCTGACTGGACATTTGTAGTCGTTTGATGGGATTGGCTACCAAGCCCTTCCAGCCTGTCAAATCCTTTCCATTGAACAGACTGACGAAGCCAGATTTCACTTGATGTTCCCGCATTTGTTTGTCGATGAGCTGCCGAAGCGTTTTGGCCTTCGAACCAGATAGCAACGCACAGGCTTTTTCCACAGCGGGTTTCGTTCCCTCATCCAAGAAGTCAGGACGACTCAACACCAACTGTGAAACGGTTTGTGCGGCTGTTTTCTTGAGATACGGATGATTCAAGAAAGAGGTGGCATACAGCAGCGCCTTGTACGAACGGGTCTTACCCAACTCTTTCAAGATGGTTTTTTGCTGGCCCTTACTCTTGGTAAACTGCATGAGTTCACGCAGATACAATGTTTTTACCTCTCCATTCTTACTGGAGAAAACCACCAACTTGACTGCTTGTGCAGCTGCCCGATCCTGCGCCTTGGCATCCATGCCGGCCCTCATCTCATCCAACAATCGGTACACCCCATCCAAAGAACGGTCACGCATCGGATGATTTACCTGAAGATTGTTTGTGCCTGGCTGGCTGATAGCGCCGGCCTGAAGGGGAGCAAAGGAAAAGGCAAAAAAGACTGCCCATACAAAATAAAAGTTTCTCTTTCTCATGTAATAGATTTTTCTAAATAATGAATGATAGGTACGGCATCAACCATACCCATGCAAAAATAAGGATTTTGTTTGTAATATCCCGCCTGCTGCGCAAAAAGTTGCATTTCTAAATTGAACTGACCTGCACGCAAAGGTTCGTTACGGCTACAACCTGCCTTCCTCACGGTAGCTGTAGTAGCGGCCGTCGGTGATGATGATGTGGTCGAGAAAGTAGATGCGCATGGTCTCGGCGGCCAGCTTTACACGCTTGGTCAGTCGGTCATCATCGCTGCTGGGTGTGGTATTGTTGCTGGGATGGTTGTGGCACAAGGCCAAGACCGTGGCGTTGCAGAGCACCGCCTCGCGCATGATGACACGCACATCGACGGCCGTTTCGCTGATGCCACCATGACTGATGCGTACCGACTTGATGAGCTTGAAGTTTTGATTCATCAGCAACACCCAAGCCTCTTCCACGTCCAAATCTTGCATGCGGGGGTGCATGTAGTCGTAAATGGCGGAGGCCGAACCCAAATCTTGCCGTTCTTCGGCCCGCTCCATGGCTCTTCGCTTGGCCAGTTCGCAAGCTGCCAGGATGGTGATGGCTTTGGCAGGACCAATGCCCTTGTAGCGAGTGAGTTCGTGAATAGACAGTTTGCCCAGACTGTTGAGGTTGTTGTTACAGCCGTTGAGCAGCCGTTTCATCAAATCAACGGCACTCTCATCCGTCGATCCCGACCCGATGAGAATGGCCAAGAGCTCGGCGTTTGACAGCGAGGAAGCCCCCAACCGCTCCAATTTTTCGCGCGGTCGGTCGTCTTCCGACCAATGGTTGATGGCCAGACGCGTAGGAACGTCCTGCCTGTTCTCATCCGGCGGAGAACATGGGTGACTGCTGTCCTGGGGGTGGTTCATGATGGCAATTTTATCGGTAGAACGTTTTGTCAAAAGCATGGAACTCACCCTTGCCACGCATGCATCGCTTGTACCAAGCACTGATGAAGCCAAGGCCGTAGCCAAAGAGTTGGATGAAGGCGGCCCGAATGCTGAGAAATCCTATTCTTAGGCTTTCATTGCGGTAGGAAGAGTCGATTAAAATGGCCAGACAATAGATGACAAGCGGCGACAACCCGCCCCAAAAGAGATACTTGCCAACGCTATGAGTGCTGAAATGGTTGCTGGGTCCCGACCACAAAATCAGTCCGAATATCATGAGAAAACACAGCAACGTCACGCCCAAGGTGAACACCGTGGGCAGCAGATGCACCAGCTTGAGGCTCTCGGGGTGCTTCTTATAGAGGTTGATGCGGGCAATGCCGCTGTTGAAAACCTGTCGGAAAAACTTGCGAAAATCAGTACGGCGCTTGTGCCACACCCACGCTTTGGGGAACAATCGGCAGGAGTAACCGCCCTTGAAGATGCGAATGGAGAAGTCGATGTCTTCGCCAAAGCGCATTTTACTGAATCCGCCCAGCTTCAGGTAGACGTCGCGTCGAACGCCCATGTTAAACGAACGGGGATAAAACTTGTCCAGCTTTTTCTTGCCACCACGAATGCCTCCCGTGGTGAAAAAGGCGGTCATGGCATACGAAATGGCTTTCTGGGTGTCGCTGAACGACGGATGTGCACGGTCAGGTCCACCGAATGCGTCGGCAGGAGCAGCCTTCAGCTCTTGTTCCACCTCATAAAAATAATCGTGCGGCACCACCACATCGCTGTCAAGAATGATGAGATACTCACCCAAGGCCCGCTCAGCACCATAGTTACGACTATCGCCCGGGCCACCGTTTGGCTTCATGAAATACTTGATGTCCAGCAGGTTTGAATACTTCTCACACACCTTATCACAAGGACAAGATGAACCGTCTTCGACAATCAACACCTCAAAATCGGTGAATGTTTGTCGCCGCATGCTCTCTAAGAGTTCATCTATCTCATCCGGTCGGTTGTATACCGGAACTATCACGCTGTATTTCATATTTTTAGTTGACGAGTTGACAAGTTGACAAGTTGACAAGTTGATAGTTTCGATGCAGCACATTATGGATTTCTATGTAGCGCATTATGGGTTTCGATGCAGCGCACTATGGATTTCGATGCAGCTCACTATGGGTTTCGATACAACGTACTATGGGTTTCCATGCAGCACATTATGGATTTCCATGCAGCGCACTGCGAACGGCAGACGCGTCATCAACAATAAAGTAAAAGAGGTTACAACACCCATTCCGATGCAGTAACCTCTCATTCTTCCCCTCCGTAAAGAGAGACTTGTATATTCTTTATAAAAGTCTTTTATTCGCTCACGCGACTCAGGTAACTGCCATCACGGGTGTCTACCTGAATCAGTTCGCCCTCATTGACGAACAGCGGAACACGCACTTCTACGCCTGTTTCGAGCGTGGCTGGCTTGGTTGCGTTGGTGGCGGTGTTGCCCTTGATGCCCGGTTCAGAGTGGGTGATGCGCAAAACGGTCTTCACCGGCATTTCAGCCAACAGCACACTGCCGTCACTGGTGTCGGTAACTACCTCCACCACGTCGCCTTCTTTCATGAAGTCACCACCCGTCACAGCGGATTTGGGCAAAGGAATCTGCTCGAAAGTTTCCTGATTCATGAAGATACAACCTGTAGCATCTTCATACAAATACTGATAAGGACGACGCTCAACACGCACATCTTCCAACTTAAAGTTGATTTGGAAAGTACGCTCCAATACACGACCATCAGAAACATTCTTCAGCTTCGTAATCATGACTGTGTTACCCTTGCCCGGCTTTCTATGCTGAAAATCGATGCAAGTCCAAATTTTTCCGTCAAGACGGATACATGTTCCGATCTTTATTTCCTGTGAATTGATCATTTGTTTGTTTATCTTGAATAATTAGTTATTTCGCTTGTAACGCTTTATAAAACGGTGCAAAGTTACGAATAAATTGCAAAAAAGCATACTTTTTGAGCCGAAAAATAGTTTAATCCTTTGTTATTCCGAAAATAATGAGTACTTTTGCACCCCAAAGTAATCAGAAAACAATAATATAAATATCAATAACAATGAAGAGAACATTTCAGCCACACAACAGAAGAAGGGTGAACAAACACGGATTCCGTGAGAGAATGGCAACGAAGAATGGTCGTCGCGTACTGGCTTCGCGTCGTGCTCATGGCCGCAAGAAATTAACCGTTTCTGACGAACATCACGGCAAATAAGCAAGCATAGCTTATCGGGCGTGACGCCAAAAAGCAGCAAAGAATTAGGTCTTTGCTGCTTTTTGCATCTTTCAACGCAACAGTGACAGCAGTCAACCCACGCTCAACGCAACAGCGGCAGCAGTTAACCAGTGCAGAAAAAACAAGAACTTTTATTTTGTATTATCTGCGAATTGACCTATCTTTGCATAAGATAGGCTGCCATGAATTTGGCCATACTATATCAACAAGCCATCAAGAAAGGGAATGAAATCATCTGAATTTTTCAATAAATTTAAGAGCTTTTACCTGTGGGGAAACCTCCTGGGCATGGCCGTCGCCATTGTTTTGGTCTGTCTTGGCGTGCGATATGGCCTTGATATCTACACGCACCACGGTGAATCAATTGCTATTCCCAACGTGAAGCGAAAATCTTTCAAGGAAGCAGAGAAAATATTAAGTCAGCTGGGCTTTAAGGCTGTGGTAAGTGATACGGGGTATGTCAAGACAATACCCCCCGACTGTGTGTTGGAACAAACGCCCGCCGCTGGCGATAAGGTGAAGACTGGGCGCATTATCTACCTCACCATCAACGCCTCTAAATCACCAACCATCACCCTACCCGATGTCATTGACAACAGTTCGCTGCGTGAAGCCATGGCCAAGCTCACGGCTATGGGCTTCAAAGTGGGCACACCTCAATTCATTCCAGGCGAGAAAGACTGGGTGTACGGCATTCTGGTTCGCGGGAAACATGTGGTGACAGGCGACAGGATTTCCATCGAAGACAAGGTGATTATCCAAGCGGGAAACGGCATGCGCGACTCTACTGACGTGATTGACTATGTAGATCCGATTTATCCTGAATATGACCCAAGCGAAGAGGATGACGTTGATGGATTTGAAGAAGTGACGGGACCAGTGACGGAAACGGAAGAAGCAACAACTCATCCACAAGAAGTCAAACCCATCAACCCGAGCAAAACGGAACCCACTGTGCCACAGAAGAAAGAACCGATGGTACCCAGGAAGACCGAACCGACCACGCCTAAATCACCCAAATCCACTCCAAAATAAGAATAGATGGCTGAAGAAGTACAGGACATGACGTTGTTGGAAGACGATGAGGAACAACAACTTTATGAGCATTTCCGCATCGTGGTTGACAAAGGACAGGAGCCTTTGCGGGTGGACAAATACATGTTTGAACGCCTGAAGCATTCCAGCCGCAACCGTATTCAAAAGGCTGCAGATGCTGGATTCGTCCATGTAAACGACCAACCCGTAAAGAGCAACTACAAAGTTCGTCCTTTGGATGTCATCACGCTGATGCTGGATGCGCCGCAACACGACCATACCATCGAGGCCGAAGACATTCCCTTGGACATCGTGTATGAAGATACCGACCTCATGGTGGTTAACAAAGCGCCAGGCATGGTGGTGCATCCGGGTGCCGGAAACTTTCACGGAACACTGATTAACGCCGTGGCTTGGCACCTGAAAGATTTGCGTTCGTTTGATGCCAACGACCCCGCCGTGGGGCTTGTTCATCGCATCGACAAAGACACCAGCGGACTGTTGGTCATCGCCAAGACACCTGTTGCCAAGACAAAGCTTGGACTACAGTTCTTCAACAAGACCACTCACCGTAGCTACAACGCCTTGGTATGGGGCAACTTCAACGAGGAGGAAGGGCGCATAGAGGGCAACATCGGGCGAGACCCAAGAGACCGATTGCGCATGAACGTGTTTCCACCCGACAGTGAGATAGGCAAAAGCGCCGTTACACATTATCGCATACTCGAACGTTTCGGCTATGTAACGCTCGTGGAATGTATCCTGGAAACGGGAAGAACGCACCAGATACGCGCCCACATGAAGCACATTGGACACCCGCTGTTCGGCGATGAGCGATATGGTGGTACCGAAATTCTGCGCGGACAACGCAGCTCAACCTACAAAGCATTCATCCAAAACTGTTTCAAGGTGTGCAACCGACAAGCCTTGCACGCCAAGACATTGGGATTTGTACACCCCACAACAGGCCGACAAATGGACTTTACCTCCGACTTGCCCAACGACATGCAGCAGCTTCTCGACAAGTGGAGCATCTATGTTCACGGCACTAACAACGATACTTTTGAAGAATAAACAAAAATATACATCATCTATGAATGATCTGAAACGTAACATTGCCATCGTTTGCGGTGGCGATTCATCAGAATACGACGTATCCATACGTTCGGCACAAGGCCTCTATTCGTTTTTTGACAAAGAGCGATACAATGTCTACATCGTCACCATCAAGGGACAAGACTGGAACGTTTGCTTTGACAACGGCGACACAGCCAGCATCGATAAAAACGACTTCTCGTTCGTTAAAGAAGGCGAAGCCGTGCTTTTCGACTACGCCTACATCACCATTCACGGCACTCCAGGTGAGAATGGCATCATGCAAGGCTACTTTGAGCTGTTGCACATACCCTACTCTACCAGCGGTGTATTGGTGGAAGCAATGACCTTCAACAAGTACGTATTGAACAACTACCTCGCTGCATTCGGCGTCAAAGTGGCCAAAAGTATGTTGGTAAAACGTGGAGAAGAGGACAAACTCTGCGAGCAGGAGGTGCAAGATGTCCTTGGCATGCCCTGCTTTGTCAAGCCAGTTGCTGACGGTTCGAGCTTCGGAGTCACCAAAGTGAAGAACACAGACCAGCTGGCTCCGGCCTTGCGCAGGGCCTTCATGGAGAGCGACACGGCCATGATTGAGCATTTCATGGATGGAACCGAACTATCTATCGGCTGCTACAAGACCCGCGAGAAGAGCGTGGTGTTCCCAGCAACAGAGGTGGTGAGCAGCAACGAATTCTTCGATTACGACGCCAAATACAACGGACAGGTGCAGGAAATAACACCTGCCCGCATCTCTGAGCAAACGGCCAAGGAGGTTGCTGAGCAAACAAGTAAGATCTATGACATCCTACAATGCAACGGCATCATCCGCATTGACTACATCATCACCAAAGACGAAGCGGGCCAAGACGTGGTGAACATGCTTGAGGTGAACACCACTCCGGGCATGACACCAACCAGCTTTATTCCACAACAGGTACGCGCCGCAGGCCTGAACATCACCGACGTGCTGACCGAAATTGTAGAAAATCAATTCTAACTCCCCATCATGCATATTCCATCCGAATTCGACTCCATCCGTCCTTTCGAGCCCGAAGAGCTGCCGAAAGTGTTCGATCGGCTGTTGGCCGACCCACAGTTTCAGCAGGTGTTGGCCTATCTTTATCCCAACATGCCAATGGATGCAATTGCCCAACGGCTGCATACCTGCAAGACGAACGTTGACTTTCAGAAGGCTTTCGCCTATGAGTTCTTAGAGAAGCTGTTGGCGCAGAAAGCCAAGAGTTGCGACATGGATGCCACGGCCATCAGCAATGAGCGCAACTACACGTTCATCAGCAACCACCGTGACATCGTCCTCGATTCGGGACTATTGGCGAAACTGCTGATAGACCACAACTTTCCCACCACCTGCGAGATTGCCATTGGCGACAACCTGCTATCACTACCATGGGTCAAAGACCTGGTGCGGGTCAACAAGGCCTTCATCGTTGAGCGCAGCGTGTCGTTCCGAGAGATGCTCGCCACCAGCAAACGGCTCTCCGCATACATGCACTTCGCCATCGAAGAGAAGAAAGAAAACATCTGGATTGCACAACGTGAAGGACGTGCGAAGGATTCAGATGACCGCACGGCAGAGAGCATATTGAAGATGATGGCCATGGGTGGAGAGGGCAACATCATCGACCGACTGCAACAACTGCATCTGGTTCCGCTGGCCATCTCGTACGAATACGATCCCTGCGACTACCTCAAAGCAGCCGAGTTCCAACTGAAGCGCGACAACCCCGGATGGAAGAAAGGACCGCAAGACGACATCGTGAGCATGCAAACGGGCATCATGGGTTACAAGGGACACATCCACTATCACTGTGCACCCTGCATAGATGATTACCTAAGCACACTGGATGCCGACATGCCGAAGGCTGATTTGTACCGCATGATAGCCGCGCACATCGACCAAGAGATACACCGTAACTACCGCATCTATCCCAATAACTACGTCGCCTACGACCTATTGGAAGGAAACAACGCCGCATCGAGCCACTACACCCCGCAGGACAAAGCTGCATTTGAGCAATATCTGTCGGACCAACTCGCCAAGATAGACATCCCCAACAAGGATGAAGCCTACCTGAGAGAGCGCATGCTCACGATGTATGCCAATCCCTTGAAAAACCATTTGGCCGCATGTTGAGATTCTCCGTCCTTGCCTTGAGCGTTGTAAGTCTGTTAGCAGCCTGCACCATCGACCCCTATGAGGCTGGCGACGGACAATACTCGTACCTCAAAGCCGAGATGGCAGACATGCACACCGCAGCCAAATGCAAGGTAGATTACGCCGAGACGGACACCGATGAGAAGCTCACATTCAGTCCTCCCTTCAACTGTCATTGGGCCACCACACCCGACAGTACCTACCGAGCCATGCTCTATTATAAAAAATCACCTGACAAAACGGAAGGTAACACATGCGTCAAGGTGTGGGTGCTGCACCCCATGAAACCTTCAAAAAACACCCCCACCGATCCCGTGAAGTTGCAAAGCAGCTGGCTGAGCCAAAACAAAAAGTACATCAACCTGCGGTTGGGCGTCATGTCTGGAAAGCCCGATGATGAGAAACAGAAGCAAAAAATTGGCATCGTGCTCAACAAGCAAGTGACAAACGTCAATGGCAAGAAGGCCATCGACCTACAGCTGTTGCACAACCGCAATCAGGTTCCTTCATATTACACCAAGACCCTTTACATCAGTATCCCCACGGCATCCTACAAATCCGGCGATTCCATCCGCCTTAAAGTAAACACCTACCAAGGCATGGTGGAGAAAACATTTGTTTTGTAGGCTGTCGATGTGCCATCTTTTCAACGTAATTGTAACCACCATAGCCAATCAAAGGCCTGCGGTTTTCATACATTATTTCCCTAAAATCTCATTCTCAGCCGCGAAAAGCGAACCGCTCCTTGCATTCAATCCAAGTCCGCTTCGGGTCTGTCTCACTTGGCTTCTTGCCCAGTTCTACTATAATATATAAGCTACAAACAGCGTTTCTTACACCCTCTATATACGATATAATCATGTAAGAAACGCTGTATTATTCTTAGTGCCCCATGCGTGAGGTATCAACTTCCTTTACCTTTTTCTCCTTGTAGCCACCGAACTTATAGACAACAGTAAAGGTAACTGTAGACCAATTGAAATTGATCTTCATACGATAGTCTTGGTTGCCTTGCACGGAACGGGTGTCGAAGAAATTGTTGAAGATGTTGCTGCCATTGAGGCGCAGCCCCCATTTTCCATCATGTGACGACCATTGCAGTTTGGCATTCATTCGGAAGATGGGACTGATGTCGTAAACTCCCTGTATTGCCTTTGACTGAAAGAAAGGATTCAGAATAAGGTGCACGTCCTGTGTTTTGCAAAGTTTTACCGATGCAGTACCTCCAAATATGGCAGACAGTTTCTCACGATCGAATGGCAAGTCGAAAAAATGACTGCTCTTGTCGTGCCTATAAGTCCCTACGGCAAACACATTACCGTTGAGCCATTTGCCCGCACTGAAGATGGCTGATGCCTGTAGTCCGAAGTTATTTGAATAATCAAAGTTGGTTTCTTTCATGATGACAGCCATGCGGTCTGCTGTCTGATAAGGCAACTGCACGGAATAATCTGGCTTCAGACTTGCGAAAGCCATCAGCGTATAACGTCTTTTTATCTGCCACATCAGGTTGACATTATAATAGGAGTATGGTTTCAAATCGGGATTGCCATGTACCTCTGTGTAGGTGGATGAGTAAAACACATTGCTCATGGTTGACCAATAGCTCGGAAACACTGAATTGGAATTGAAGGAGAGGTTGAGCAAATGGTTGTCGTTGATGCTCCACAAAGCATTGAGGGTAGGATAGATACGCCATTTATTCCACATCGGGGAGTGGTATTGCTCGGCAGCAACGGATGCTTCAAGACTGATTGCCTTGTTGACCTGCTTGCTGAAACCTGCATACATGTTCCATATCCGCTCATTGATGTCAACACTACTGGTCGCATCGGGTAAAATGTTTCCCTTCTTATCGAGGGTATTCTGATAGCTCTTGTTGCTCGCAAACTGTCCTTGCACGCCATACGACAATCCCCATCCATGTGACAATGAATGGGTTTGGTCCGCCGTAAACATCCATTTGTTGATGGTCTGCTCACTGCCACTTGTCAGGTTGCGCTCTGTTTCTGTCGTATTTTCATCCACCTGCATCGTGCCGTCAAGCCATTGTTGCTGCGGTGTGCGATAGTAAGTGTACGAGCCGCTAAGGGTAAGTCCGAAAGGAAGTGAGTAGTTGACATCCACATTATGCAAGTACACATGACTGTCATGGTGCGTTCTGCTTACACTCAAACCTGTCGTTTGGTTGTTGGAACTGGCCTTTTTCCAATTTCCAGTATAGGCAATGTCGAGATGATGATTCTTGTTGAACGCATAATTCATACCCAATCGGTAGTCGTGTGTGATGCCAAACGACTTCTGCCCAATTTCGTCATAATAGTTTATACGCTTGTTGCCCAAGGGATGATTGGCTATGTGCGAAGCCTCACGGTATGAATTGCCGTCAACGAATTGATAGTTTGCATCCAGTCCAAACTTACCTCTTTGCATGGAAAGGGCAAGATTACCAAAGCCTGTTGAATATTTACTTTGCTGCAATCCACCAACCATCTGTCCCGACAACCGATTGGTGCCGGCATTATCTTTCGTAACAATGTTGATAGCCATGCCACGAACATGATAGCGAGCTGGGGCAGACAACATCACCTCAGCCTTGGCCAACTGTGCTGCAGGCATCGCTTTCAGTCGTTCTGTCAGCTGTTCTTGCGTCAACGTAGTGGCTTGTCCATTGATAATCAACGTCACCGCATTGCCCAAGAGGGAGATACTACCAGTGGCATCGCTGACACCGGGAATGCGTGTAAGCGCCTCGTATGCGTTGTCGGCAGGCAACTGCTTCAACAGCAGCGGCATATTGTACAATAGCATGCCACGCTCTACCTTGACGATGGGGCGCGAGCCCTTTACCATTACTTCTGGAAGATTGTGCATCATGGATTCCATGGTGAGTGAATCCTTTGAACTTTGCACTTGTGCATGAATGGATAAGGTGGATACTAAGATACATCCCAAGAAAAACATTCTACATCTCATTTGCTGCTGATTTTGATTGAGTTTGACTGATTCGACTAATGTATTCAGCGCAAATTTATAAAATAAAATCATGAATCCCCAAAAAACTTGTATATAAGTGGCAATGATAGCATTACCAACAGAAGCATCAAGGAAAAGGCACAGCGCTTTGGGGGGATAATCCTATGATGAAGAAAGAGGCCTTTCCATCGATTAGCAGTGCCGATGTTCGTTCTGTGAAAGAGAGTTGGCAAGGGAAATAGGCGTTTGGCAAGCACCTATAATTCGTTGACTATTTTTACCAAATTTTCCCCAAAAAACAGCTCTTCAAAACTTTCAATCTGGAAAAAATCAATAGGCTGGCAGGAGGTAAACAGGGAGTAATTGGGTCAAGAAATTCGGCTATTTACCATCAAAAGCATGCCTTAACCTGATTAAAGGGTTCACTTTGGCAGACAATCTACAGGCTGTTGGCCTGCTAAGGCATGCATATTGCCCGCTTAAAGCAATGCTTTTGTCTACAAAACGCGTAAGGTATGAGAGCTAGTTGCCGACAAAAGACTATAACACGCTATTTATCAACGAGATATAAAAGCTGTTTATCCTTGGCGTATTTTCGGTCAGAAGCAAGGTTGTTTGCAAATACGCCCAGCATAAAGAGGCACGTTGTCAAGAAAAATCCGGAAAATATTGCAACACATGCGCATAAAATAATCGACTATTGATGAATCATTGCTGCTTTTTTTTGTATATTTGCAGTACGACTTTCAAAAGCCAACAAACGATATAATCAGAAAGCCACCTTAGAATAAGCGGCTTAGTTCTCGAAAGGTTACAATATGTAGACGATGCAGATACGACATATATCCCTAAAGTAACCAAAACCATCAAAGAGATTGAAAAATGCGAAGAACATTCACAATTAGTATTTTATGCTTTTTATTTGTAGGTATTTCGATGGCTGGATTTGCACAAACCAGCAAGATAGAAACCGAATATCGTCTTCAGGGCAATTCACTCTCACACGAGTTTCAACCCATAGAACTGTGCCTTGAGTTTAAATACAACATTCTGAAGAACTTCTGTTTAGGTTGGAACTATGACAGGGCCATTGCGCTGTTTAAGGTAGATGGCGTAAAAGACCATTTTACCAGTAACGTACTTGGTGCCAAAGTTGGTTATTCATTTCTCAACAAGCCGTACCTAAGCATGCAGGTGGCTTGTGGCACAGGCACTCAAATAAAACGGAAAGGCGAATGGGACTACAGCTATTACGATGTTGGCATATTTACCTATATTGGCAACGCCAGGTTTAGACCGGTCATCGGCATATTACTGAGGAGATATGATTCGCACAACACCTCATTCTCTGATTACACCAAATGTTTGGTATCTTTAGGACTAAACACTAAGTTTTAATAATCTCGCCTCATACAATCCGAACGCATGGGGACTCTCCTTATTTTGTTAAGAATATGAAGGAAGTTTTCTTATCAGCAACAGAGGGAGCTACATCTACTTTTACCAACGGAGAATGGGGAAATCAGCAAAAAGGGGATACACCATTTGGCATATCCCCTTTAACTTGTTTTTATATCGAAGAAAGTTATTTTTCTGATATCAATCGCATGGTGTCGCGTGCGATGACAATCTCTTCATCGGTAGGAATCACACAAACGGTGACCTTCGAGTCGGGGGCAGAGATGATAGCTTCCTTGCCACGAACCTTGTTGGCTTCGGCATCCATCTTTACACCCAAGAACTCTAATCCGCTGCAAGCCTCAAGGCGAGTACTTATCTGATTCTCGCCTACGCCTGCCGTCCACACGATGATGTCAACGCCACCCATGACAGCAGCGTAGGCGCCAATGTATTTCTTGATGCGGTAGTTATACATCTTCAGTGCCAACAGAGCCTTCTCATTGCCCTCTTCGGCTGCCGATTCTATCTCGCGCATGTCTGATGAGATGCCGGTAATACCGAGTACGCCACTCTCCTTATTCAGGAAATCGGCCATCTCTTGGGGCTTCTTGCCTAACTTCTCCATGAGATAGGTAACGGCAGATGGGTCGATGTCGCCCGAACGCGAGCCCATCATCACACCTGCCAAGGGGGTCAATCCCATGGAGGTATCGATGCACTTGCCGCCCTTTATGGCTGTAACACTGGCACCATTGCCGATGTGGCAGGTGATGATGCGCATGTCCTTGATGTCCTTACCTAAGAATTCGCACACACGCTGTGACACATATTTGTGACTGGTGCCATGGAAGCCATAACGGCGTACATGATATTTTTGGTACAGTTCGTATGGCACGGCATAGAGGTAAGCATAATCGGGCATGGTGCTATGGAACGCGTTGTCGAACACACACACCTGTGGTGTGGTGGGCATGAGTGCATCTACGGCACGCAAGCCACGCAGATGACCCGCATTGTGTACGGGAGCCAAATCGCACAGGCTTTCGATTCCGTCTTCTACGTGCTTATCTACAATCACACTATCCTCGAACAGGTCGCCGCCTTGCACGATACGATGTCCTACGGCATCAATCTCGTTTAATGACTTGATAGCCCCTATCTCGGGGTCGGTGAGCAAAGAGAACACGAAGTTCACGCCTTCTTTATGGTCGGGCATGTCGTGCATGATTTTCTTTTTCTCGCCATTGGGCAATGTTACTTTCACAAAGGCCTCATCGAGACCAATACGTTCTACACCTCCCTGAGCCAACACTGACTCATCGGTCATGTTGTAGAGTTTATACTTGATAGAGCTGCTTCCGCAGTTTAATACTAAGATGTTCATTGTTAAGTTTATGAGTTAAAAGAGCCTCTCCCCCTACCCCTCCCCAAAAGGGAGGGGAGTAGATGGCTTGGCTTGTTATATTTTTTCTTCGTTAAAGCCCCTCCCCCTGCCCCTCCCCAAAAGGGAGGGGAGTAGTTAGCTTGGCTTGTATTATTTTTTCTTTGTTAAAGCCTCTCCCCCTACCCCTCCCCAAAAGGGAGGGGAGTAGTTAGCTGTATGATGTTGAATTATGTTGTAGAACTATCAATTTGTGAGCTTATCAATTAAACCAACTATCTATTCCCCTCCCTTTCGGGGAGGGGTTAAGGGGTGGGGCTGTAACTTGTAAACTATATCACCTCTCCTCCTCTTTCTTGGCATCTTGTGCCTGGCAAGCGGTGATGGCAACCATATAATAGATGTCGTCTACCGAGCAACCACGGCTAAGGTCGTTCACTGGGCGTGCAATACCCTGCAAGATAGGACCTATGGCAATGGCATTGCCCAAACGCTGTACCAGCTTGTAGCTAATGTTTCCTACTTCCAAATTGGGAACCACCAATACGTTGGCATTGCCAGCGATAGCACTTCCCGGTGCTTTCTTTTGTCCAATAGATGGCACCAGGGCGGCATCGGCTTGTAACTCGCCATCTATTTTGAGTTGTGGCGCACGTTGTTTAGCCAATTTTGTAGCCTCGGCAACCTTGGATACAACTTCATGAGAGGCACTGCCTTTGGTAGAGAAGCTCAACATGGCTACGCGTGGTTCCTTAAATCCTGCTACACTCTTTGCCGTTTCAGCAGTAGTCACGGCAATTTGAGCCAACTGATCCACATCGGGAACAGGTGTAACTGCCACGTCACCCATGACCACTACGCCATCCTCGCCATACTCCTTTGCCTGCGTAATCAACAGCATGGCACCACTCACACAAGTGACACGGGGTGCACACTTGATGATTTGCAATGCTGGGCGCAATGTATCTCCCGTCGTACTCAAGGCACCGCTAATCTGTCCATCGGCACCTTCGGTTTTGATAATCATGCAGCCTAAGTATAAAGGATTCTTCACCAACTCGCGTGCTTGCTCGAGTGTCATGCCCTTTTTCTTGCGCAGCTCAGCCAACAACTGGGCATATTCCTCACTCTTGGGATTGTTTTCAGGGTCAATGATGGTAGCCTTGTCAATATTCTTCAGCGCTCGCGCTTCGGCCATTTTGTGAATCTCCGTTGGGTTACCAATCAAGATGATGTCTGCAATGTCGTCGGCCAATACACGGTCAGCGGCACGTAGCGTTCGCTCCTCCAATGCTTCGGGGAGCACAATACGTTGTTTGTCGGCTTTTGCTCGCTCAACAATTTGCTGTAATAAATCCATGATGTTGTTATTTATATTTTGATTTGTGTCATGATAGCGGCATCCACATGCCCGCAACCCACGGTAGACATCAAAGCAAAAAGAAAGATTTAACTCGTTGACATCCACCCTGTATTGCAGTTGCAAAAATAACAAATATTATTGACATGCGGAATGAAACGTCTATAAAAATACTAAACATCGCAAAAAGGACTGTATTCCACGAAAGAATACAGTCCCTTTTTTCTTCTATTTGTTAACCAATGGTTTTTACCATTTATGTTCCGGTGAGTTGCCTGTTGGTGCAACTGGAGCAGGGTTGTTGGTACAATCTACATTATAGTTGGTTTCGGTTTGTACGATACACCAGTTCATCCATTCAGGAGTTGCTGTGGTATTCCAACGGTAGCCATCAACATGGTTGCTCTTAGGATAACTACGGATAATGCCCTTGTTCAGGCGCTTGATATCGAATGTAGCCAAACCTTCTCCCCAGAACTCAACACGACGTTGCCACCAACATTCATTTTGGAACTTAGATGTTGAGGTGTTGCCGTATGCTTCATTGTGCTTACCATAAACATAATCAGCGTCACGCATCTTGGCAAACTTGGTCAAGAGAGCTATACCTTCTGCCTCATTCATCATACCAGCTGCTTCGGCTTCTATGAGATACATCTCCTCAACACGCATCATTGGAACTGATACCGCAAAGCCAAGCATTTGATTATGACGTCCAGCTTCACCACCAGCAAGTCTAAACTTCAGTGGCAAACCGCCAACTCCTACATAATTGGTTGTAGTGTTGTAGCCCGTATTGTAAACCCAAGCAGGATAGTCGGTATATGCCTCGAGTGCTTTTAGCTTCATTGCTTTTGTTGCTTTGTCGTCAGCACCCTTCAAATCATCGATAGCAAAGTCTACAAAGCATTTTTTGCGTACGTCCGTTTGCGGTATTGTTTCATAGAGATGGCGGTCGATAAGCCAGAACTGTCCATAGTTTGCAGCATAGCCACATCCTGATGTTTCTGGGTCAACCTCGAGACACATCTGTGATCCCCAGCTTGAGTCACCGTCGTTCAGTCGGATGTTGGGGTCGTCAAGTTTATAAGTAGCACAGAGCATCCATGCATCATTTGGCGTATTGAAACCTGTCATGCGGTCGGTGTATTGTTCACCTGACATGATGTTGTAACCCTTCTGTGCCATCTTCGCATACTTGCGGGCATTGGCCCAATCTTCCATGGTAAGGTATGTACGGGCTTTTAGACCGTAGACTACAGAGAGGTCGGGCGAAGTTTTAGTTGTACGCGTATAGTTTGCCAAGTATTTCTCAGCCTTGTCAAGGTCAGACAGAATATAAGCATAGATTTGTTCGTTGGTTGCACGTTTGTTGTGCGCAGCCTGTTCTGTCGTCATGTTCTCCTTCATGATAGGCACCGTCTCGGCATTCTTATCTTTCGCATAAGTCTTAGGGGCATACATACGTGCCAAGTCGAGATAGTAGAGTGCTCTCATGGCATGAGCAATGCCAGCTCCTTCCACACGGTCGCCCTGTGGATTCTCACCTGCAATGACGATGACGTCGTTACAAGACTTTATCCAACCGAAATAATAGGTCCACGGCATCTGTGGGTATGCGTATGTAGGGCCTAAATATTGTGATATGTAAAACGCGTCATACCAGTTGATGTGTGGTTGCAGAATATCCTGCCCCTGAACATCACGCATGAAATAGAATGTTGGATAACCAAAATCGTTTCCCCACTTATCATCATTACCTCTATATGAGAATTGCCCTACCAAAGTAGACGTGATGGCATCTACCATACTTTGAAAGGCTGAGGGGGCATCCTGAACTTGTTTCTGTGACACAGTGGAACTCTGAGGATCATATTCCTCAATACACCCCGTCATGCTGAAAGCTAATGTCGCAACAGCAAAAGTCTTTATGATATTTTTCATTGTTGTTTCCTTTTTAAGTTGTTAGAATGTCAATTGTACACCACCAGAAATATTCCTTACTGGAGAATATACGTTCACGCTTTCATTTCTATCGAATGCATAACGAGGGTCAAGTCCTTTACGCTTAGACCAGAAATAAAGGTTTTCGCCAGCAGCATAGATACGGATGTTTGAAATGTAAGGCACGAGATTCTTAGGCAAGGTATATCCCACCGTAAATGACTGGAAGTTGAGATAGCTTGCATTGGTGAGCCAACGATCTGATGCCTGTGCTGCATACTTATCTTTATATTGCCAACGTGGAATGTTGCTTGTCTTATTGGTAGGACTCCACGATTTGATATAGTCCTTGTGATAGTTGAATCCTTCAGCTTTTGAAGCCTGCGGAGTCATCAACGTGCGGTAACGTGAATCGTACACCTTTCCACCCAATTGATAATCGAATGACATTGACAGGTCGAAGTTACCGAAACGGAAGTTGGTACTGAAACCACCGAAAAGGTCGGGGGCATTAGAACCATGTGCGTAACGGTTAGCCTTATTAGGATCGGTTGTTTTACCCGAAAACTTCTTACCAGGACGGTTGGTGATCGTAGAGGCAGCCTTACCTAATGTACTCATATCCTCGTCGTACCAATAAAGGGCTTGTCCCGTTTCGTCTACACCCGCATAAGCATAGGTCATGTAGTTCAACATTTCACCACCTTCCTCATACCAATAAGGACTTTCATAGAATCCACCATTATCCAAAACCTTAGAAGCTGGCAACTTTAATATCTTACCCTTGTTGTGTGCAAGGTTCAGAGAAACTGTCCAGTCGATGTCTTTTGTGCGGATAATAGCACCTGTAAGATTTACTTCAACACCTGAGTTTCGAATGTCACCTACGTTACCATAATATCCGCGTGAACCCATTGACTCGGGAACAGACAGCCAGAAAAGCAAGTCGGTTGTCTTCTTTGAATAGAAGTCGATGTTACCTATCAAGCGGCTTTGCCAAAGGTCGAACTCTACGCCGACATTAAAGTTTGTCGTTGTTTCCCAAGTAATCTCTGGGTTACCAATTCTCCAGAACTTAGGACTCATCGAAGTTTCATTTGCCTTGGAAAGTCTATAAAGATTGGTGTAAGCATAATTACCGATATTGTCGTTACCCTGCTGTCCTACAGATGCCTTGAGTTTCAGAACATTCAACCATTTCACATCCGAGAGGAAGCTTTCCTTATTCATGATCCAGGCACCGCCTAATGACCAGAAACTACCCCAGCGATGTTCTTTCGCAAAGTGAGATGTAGCATCGTAGCGGTAGGAAACAGAGCCATAATACTTTTTGTCGTAGTTATATTGTACGTTTCCGAAGTAACCCTCTACGTTATACGGCTTTTTATAAGAAGTGTTATTCGACTTGGTTGCAAACGCTGCCAACTCCTTAACGTCTGGCGAGAAGTTACCTTTGGCTGTGCCTTCAAGGAAGTTCACTTCCTCCTTGTAGTATTCATGACCCAACATCACGTTCAAATCGTGCTTATTAAATTCTTTGAAGAACGTAAGGGTTTGAACAAAGTTGGTACGCAAAGTGTTGTTCACCGACTTGGTCAACTCACCGCCTACCGAACTCTTTGGCAATACAAACGAGCTACCATAGTCGGACACTTGTGATTGTCCCCAGATAACGGTGTTGGTCATGTTAAACTTCAAATAGTCGGTAATGTTCACGTCCATAAAGAAGTTACCATTCAGCTGGTTGCCTATCCGTTTGTACTCATTATACTGATTGGCTCCAATAGGGTTACCCAACATAAATGCACGTGTCAAGCCACCATTGCTACCAGACGAACCATAGTCGAAACGTTGGTGTCCATATTTATCCACTGCAATAACAGGATTGCCTTGCTTATCAAGCGTACGCACATAAATAGGATAGATTGGTGCCATCAGTGAGGTATAGTACATCAAGTTGACCTGTCCCCAGTCTGTACTCATATTTGGGTTAGACAACTGGTTTGAATGTACGAATGCTACATTTGCACCCAACTTAAGCCATTTCTTTGCTTGGTAGTCTGCCTTGATACGAGAGGAGAAGCGGTCGTAGCTTGAATGCTCTATAATACCGTCTTCATTGAGGTAACCTGCGCTAACGTAGAACGAAGAACGATCGGTAGAACCGCTTACACTGACATTGTAATCTTGTCGCAATGCCGACTTATATGCCATGTCAGTCCAGTTGTCGGGTGTCAAATAATAATTCAAGCCATCTGTACCCTTGAATACACGTCCTAATTTAGCTCCAGGCACCACATGTCCGTCCATGCCAATAAGGTTCTGTCCCTCGGGTAGCGTGTAGACATTGTAGTTACCCAATTGCTTCATCATCATTTTATTAGCCCATAGGTTGGCGTCTGCATCATTCTTCTTCCCCGCGTTCTTGGCGTAGTTGTTGAACAGCGTATAGTAAGACTCATAGTAAGCCGCTGGTGAATCAAGCACATCATACTCTTGTACCGCACGAGTATTGGCACCCCATTTTACATCCACATTGACAACAGCTTCACGTGATTTACCTTTTTTAGTGGTCACGATGATGACGCCAGAGGCACCACGCGCACCATACAAAGCAGCAGAGGCTGCATCTTTCAATACGCTGACAGATTCGATATCACCTTGTGGGATATTGGAAAGACTGGCTGTATAAGGCGCGCCATCGACAATAATCAATGGGTCGGTATCTGCATACAAAGATGAAATACCACGAATGTTCATGGCACCAGCACCAGCACCAGGCGCACCAGAACTGCTACGCATTTGTAAACCCGAAACGTTTCCTACCAAAGCATTGGCAACATTTGTCGTCACATGCTTTTGCAAGTCTTTAGAGTTCATAAATGTAGCTGAACCAGTAAAGGCAGATTTTGTTTGTGTACCGAATGCTACCACTACAACTTCATCCAAGCTCTTGTTTTCAGGGTCGAGTTTCACATTCATCTCGGATCTCACTGTCAATGTCTTGGACAGCATACCGATGTAGGAAAACTCTAAGCGGCTACTCGCATTGGGAACATTCAGTGAGAAATGTCCATTGGTATCTGTAATGGTTCCTGTCGATGTACCGACAACCTTTACCGAAGCACCAATGATAGGCTGACCATCTTCTGAAGAAGTTACCACGCCTTTCACTGGCATTTGCGCCATTGCCATACCTATACTTAGGAACAGGCACGCGAGAAACAATGTTAGTCTTTTTTTCATAAAAATTTCTCCTTTCAATCGCTAATTTAACATATTATTCATTGTAATTGATTTGTTCAGTAGCATTAAAGTAGCCCTTAGCGATAGATAATTATGCACATTTCATTCTTTTACTATCCATTTACATTTCAGTCTGTAAACAAAGGACTACCCCATAAATTCATTCCTTTATATCACATCCTTTTTGCTAACAGTTTACAAATATAAGAGAATTGTGCGAAAAGTAAACAAAAATGAGTTAATTGGTGTGATTTTTAACATATTTTAACGAACAAAGATTAAAATAAGCTACCCTCACACCCTTCTTTTACTGAATAAGTACGGTACAGCTAAAGCGGGTGGATGGGGCATGCAAGTCCCGATAGGGCATGCTCAAGAAAAAGAATCTATTCCATGAAATATTCTTACATATATCAACAGAAACACACAGTTCAGGGATACATATTTATATAGGAACAATATTTGTCAAGTAAGTTTTCCAACGACAAATCACCTTTTGCGAAACGCTCTGCATCCAAAGACTGCAATCTTTCACGCACAGGCGTATTTCCTTTATATGTTGCTGTCAGCACATAAATTCCGTCTTGCTTTTCGATAGCCACATCCGAAAAACATTCAGAGATATCCTCCGAGCTATATCGAATGGAATAACTTGGACGCTTGGCACCTGGAAAATCCTCACGTAGAATACCTTTTGCCACCAAATCCTGTATGTCACGAATGGCGGTGTCCTTTGAGCATTTGGCAAGTGAAGCCCACATTTTGGAGGTTATCTTTGCTTCATAGCCATCCAAGAAAAGATTTAGCACATCCTTCTGGCGCTGACTGAACGCCACGGATGAAGCATTTTGCCAAAAAAGACTCTTGTTCAAAATCGTGTTTACCTTCACCTTAGCCTCGTCAAGCGCCTTAGACAACGTGCTGGCATACCATAAAATCCACTCAGTTACATCCCCGTCACCGTTCTGTGTTTTCTTCAAAATCTCATAGTACCGATTCTTATCCTTATTGATCTGAGATGATATGTTATAGAAACGAAATTCGCTCTTATCGGCACGAGCCAACAACATGTCCGATAGAATACGAGCCAACCGCCCGTTACCATCTTCAAAAGGATGAATGCTGACAAACCACAGATGCGCTATGGCCGAACGAATCGTTGAACTTACTGGTTCATCATCATTAAACCAGTGAAGAAACTTCTCCATTTCTTCTTCCACTCGCTCTGGAGCAGGAGCGATGTAATGTACTTTCTCTCTGCCAAAGATACCAGACACAATATGTTCTTCATGGGTGCGGTATCTCCCCACCTCAATCTTAAAACCCTCGCTAAACCCTGTCGGGAAAAACGCTGCTTGCCAAGCACACAATTTTTCTTTGGTCAATGGTTGGTCAACATGATGCAAGACATCGAGCATGACCGCCACAACAGAATCTACATAGTGAGAAGGTGCCGTCTGCCTGACATTCTCCAGTCCCAGCTTTCGAGCGACAGACGAACGCACCTCGTCCGCATTCAGACGTATGCCCTCTATCTCTGAAGAAAACACCACGTCATTTGTCAAGTTTTCGGCCATGGCTTTCAGTTTGCTGTCAAAGCCAAGCGAGTACAACCTGCCATACAGCAAACCTTGCTTTCGATTCACCTCTTCAAGGACAGCCGTAAGTTTGAGTGCTTCCCATCTAAACGCTGTCCAATCTTCTCTTTCGTGGATATACATATTTCATTATGTTGTAAATGCAACCCAAATCGCGCAATAACGTCGCAACATTTGCGACAAATATACTGTTTTTTTGTCGCATTTACAAGTAGGAAACACGAAATAGTACCATTTTTTTGCAGATTTTTTAGTGCTAGCTGGATTGGGTACAATTGGCCAACGATGTAAGGGCGTGATTTATCACGGTCAGCACACCCGCACGTCCCGCCATTTTACCAACAACGTGGCGGAGCGTGATGAATCACGCCCCTACGCTGCTACAGTACGAACACAGCGGATTTTTTTGGGGTAGCAAAAGGCTGTCGGTTCAATCTCTTTGACTTTACCGTCCAAAGGCTATGCTATTGGAGGTCAAAGTCTATGCTATTGGAGGGGAAAGTCAATGCTATTGCAACTGATTGAAATACAGAGAGAAACAGATGTCCAAAAACCGAAAAACGGAGAGGTCTTGACATGTTCCAAATGTAAAATGGAGTGAGGAAAGATACCCTCCCCTGATTGGGATTCAGAGAAGGACTGTCGGCGCATGTCAAGGTTCATTTTTTTGCTGGGCGAACAGGGTGAGAGCCGGAAACTTTCTGGCTCATTTGCTCTACACAGTCGGCGATGTATTGCTTGAAACGCTGATCTTGCAGAACCTCGATGTCTTGGAACAAGCCCAACACAAAACGCCCGATGCCCAGATAGCTGGCCACGTCGGCTTTGAAAATCCAGTGTTTCTCATCCTTCTCGGGAGCCAGGAAAGGGTGCGACTGCGGGTATTCCTCCAACAAAAGATTGTATGCCAACTGCCCCAAGCGCAGTTTCACAGGCAGCTTTTCGTCACCACTGAACATGAAAATATCCGTGAAAAGGTCGCGGTGCTTGGCCTGGTTCATCCAGAATACATCCATCACCTCAACGCTCTTGATGCGCGACACCTTGAACGTTTTGCACATGTCCGACTGCATCTCGTAGCACCGCACGTCCAAATCGTCGTTCATCAGCAGGTAAGGCTCCACCACACGGTCGGAAACCGTCTTGCTGTGGGGCGACGAATAGCCCCTGAGTACCACGACGCTCTGTGTCTCCATGGCCTCTTTCAAGGTGCGCACGTTGTTGTGGATGCGCTTCAAAGCGGCTGGTGAGAACGACCCTTCCAAACTGTAATAGCGGTCGAGTTTGGTTTTAAGGGTCGCCAGGATAAGGTCTTTCTTGTTGCTGGCCTCCAGCATTCGGCGCAGGTACGCGGCCTCTTCCTTGGTGAAAACGATGTTGTCGTGCAGTCGCCTGAAAAACTTACTATTGGGGTCCAGGCGGTAATAGGCTCCGGTCTTGATGACCTGAAACCCGCTGTTGCGAAGATAGTCGAGATAATAGTAGAGGTTGCGCCGCGTAACGTGAAGCCTGTCGGCCAACTGCTGGGCGGTGTAATTATTGTTATCGGTGAGCAACAGCAGCAGTTCGAGTTCGTTTCCGAATTTTTCTAAGCGCATGGGGAAATGGAAATTGGTGAGTTTTTGAGTTTTATAAGTTCTTAAGTTTTTAAGTTGATGAGTTGACAAGTTAACAAGTTGACGAGTTGACGAGGATGTGTGCATGCTGGATTCCTCCTATAGCAGCAAGCTAAGCATTCAAGCATCAGAAGCCAACGCATATCAAGCTAAAGCACGCAATCTTATAAGACAAGACTAATGCAATGTGCCTCAATTGGACAAAAGGCAGTGCATTAAAAATCTAAGGACAGCTCTGTACTGCCCAAAAGGTTGTACGAACGGCGGTGATAGGGCGTGATGCCATACGCACGGATGGCCTCCCGATGCTTGCGTGTGGGGTAGCCCATGTTCGATTGCCAGTCGTATTGCGGGTATTCTTGCGCCAGCCTGTCCATGTAGTCGTCCCGAAAAGTCTTGGCCAAGATGCTGGCCGCGGCTATGTCCTGGTACTTGCCGTCACCTTTTATAATAGTGGTGTAGGGCAAATCATGATAAGGCGTGAAGCGGTTTCCGTCCACGATGATGGCCTGCGGGCGGGTGGTGAGCTGGTCCAGCGCACGGTGCATGGCCAGAAAACTGGCGCGCAGGATGTTGATTTCGTCAATCTCCTGCGGTGTTACCTCGCCCACTGCCCACGCCACGGCATCGTTGATAATGGCTTGGCGCAATGCATTGCGCTTTTTGCGCGAGAGCTGTTTCGAATCGTTTAGGTCCGCATTGTCATAGTTGGGCGGCAGAATGACGGCGGCGGCGAACACGCTTCCGGCCAAGCATCCACGCCCCGCCTCGTCGCATCCAGCCTCGATGAGGTTGGGGTAAAAATGAGATTTCAAAGTGTTGTGCATCCTCTACATGTGAAATAAAGTTAACCTACAACAAGTATTAACTACCTTTGTTTGGTATGGAAAAATGAGTTCCAACTCTTGTCGTACTTTTGCCGTATCAAACAGAACATGAACCATCAAATACGAACGACAATGGAAAAGAACATTCTTTTATCAGAAAGCACACCCTCGGCACGAATCTCTTATCAGCACGTCATCGGTAAATTGTTGATGCCGATAGAACTTTTGCGGCGTTATTACGCCAAAGTGATGGAACGCGAGGTGAACACGCGGCAGACGCTGTTGCTGCTCAATGCCCAACTGGCATTCGTGATGACCGTGTTTCCCATCGAAGCGCCGTTCGCCGTGCGCGTGGTTTGCTGCCTGTGGCTGTTGAACGCCTTGTGGAAATGCAAGCAAGCGTTCTGATTAGAACATCTTGCTGACGCGCTCAATGCCCGCAACCAGTTGGTCGACCTCTTCGCGTGTGTTGTACAAAGCGAAGGAGGCGCGCGCCGTTCCTAAAACGCCCAACCGCTGCATCAACGGCTGCGCGCAGTGGTGCCCCGTGCGGATGGCGATGCCGAGCCTATCCAACAAGGTACCCATGTCCATGTGGTGGATGTGGCCAACCTGAAAGCTGATGACCGCATCGCGATGGGCCGCCTCTCCGAAGATGCGCATCCCGGGAATGGTTTGCATGCGCTCAAGGGCGTAGGCGGTCAGCTCGTGTTCATGCTTGGCTATGTTGTCCATGCCTAAGGATGACAGGTATTCGAGCGCAACGGCCAACCCATGCGTGGCGATGTAATCGGGTGTGCCCGCCTCGAACTTCAATGGCGGCCGCTCGAAAGAAACCTTGTCGAATGACACATGGCTGATCATCTCGCCTCCTCCCTGATAGGGTGGCAAACGGTCGAGCCATTCTTCCTTACCATACAGCACGCCAATGCCTGTGGGACCGTATGCTTTGTGACCGCTGAAGACAAAGAAATCGCAATCAATATCTTGCATGTCTACCTTGAAATGGGGCGCACTCTGCGCACCATCTATCACCACCGGAACGCCATGGGCATGCGCCGTGGCCGTCATCAGCTTCACGGGGTTGACGGTACCCAGCACGTTGCTCACCTGCGTGAGGCTCACCAGTTTGGTCTTGTTGGTAAACAACTTTTCGTATTCGTCGAGCATCAGCTCCCCCGCATCGGTCATCGGAACCACTTTGAGCACGATGCCTCTTTGCTGAGCCTGCAACTGCCAAGGCACAATGTTGGAATGATGCTCCATGGCAGACACGATTACTTCATCGCCTTCGCGCATGAACGCCTGACAATAGGTGGCGGCGATGAGGTTCAAACCCTCGGTGGTGCCCCGTGTGAAAACCACCTCAGCGGCAGAGCGGGCATTGATAAAGCGGCGCACAGTTTCGCGGGCAGCCTCGTGAAGTTCGGTGGCCTGCTGCGACATCCAGTGTACACCACGGTGGACGTTGGCGTTCACGTTGAGGTATTCGTCACGCATGGCATCCAACACACACAAGGGTTTCTGCGTGGTAGCCGCATTGTCCAAGTAAATCAGTGGCTGCCCATACACTTTTCGTGATAAGATAGGGAAGTCCCTTCGAATGGAAGTAATGTTGTACATAGATTTATAATTGAGAAAAAAACTCCCTTGGTCATGAAGTATCATAACCAGGAGAGTTTTATAAAATTGAGGAAAGTAGCTGATAAGAATGTATTTATCTGATAACTACCTTTTTACCATCAACAATGTAGATTCCCTTTGGAAGTCTGTCAACATCCTGACTCATCTTCATTCCATTGAGATTATAAATAGCATGACGCTTGGTAACCTCCGTCTGAATGGCAGCAACACCAGTTGTAAGGGCAGGCTTTATGACTATCTGCTCTTTGACAACTTCGTCACCAACCTTGAATGTACCGTCAGCATAGTCAACTTGTGCAGGTGCCTCGACCCCTACCTTATTTAGAGCAACAGTCTTAAACGAGATAATGGAACCATCGGTACCTGTAGCCTTTACAGTACAACTGTCTATGGTAAGAGTTTGTCCTTCCAAAAGATTGCTTCCCAAAAGTCCCCACTTACCAGATGCCTCTACGGTGCAGCTGTCTTTAAATGTTACTGCTTTACATGTTTTGAATGCAAAAATAGCAGCATCTTGTGGAGCATTGATGAGCAGCGAGCCGGAACCTACGAATGTAAGTTGCGGACAGTCGGCGTAAATACCAGTCATATAATCTTCTTCAGTACTCAATTCATTTTCTCCTTCGAGTTTGATAACCAACTGCTTATCAGACTTGATGCGTACCAATCCTTCGGTACTGCCTGCGGTAGCATTCATCTTAAAGTTGTGGAAGGTCAAGGTGTCTCCATCACAGCTCACATAGCCTTCAGCATTTGCAAAAGTAAGACTGTCTGAATTGGCTGAGGTAAGTACCACACCATTGATACTGATAGGATAATTCTTCTCAATGTTCACAATAAAGTCATAAACCCCACCCTTGTCAACATCATCATCGCCAGAATGGGTATGTCCTTGGATATTCTTCTTGTGCCAAGCATCTGTATATTGTATACGGAGGCGGGTTTGTCCTGCGCGTGCTGTTTCAGGCACATGGATAGTACGGGTAAAATCACCCACTTCATCAACACCTGTATTTTCTTGTCCAATCATCACTATCTGTTCACCTGGATCATCGAAACTTTGGTTCTGGTTCCAATCAACAAATATAATGGCATGGCACCATTTCAATTGATTAACGTATTCCCAGCCTACCAAACTTGTATAGCCTTTCACGGTCAAATCAAACGATGTATTGGGTTCAACCGTGAAAGCAGCGTTCGTGTTGATATAGGTTTTCCGTGGATTAGCAGATTGCGTATAGTTCAAATCAACCTTCGCACCTGTTGTCGTAGCCTTAGTGATGTAACGATCCTCTGTTGGATGAAAAGTGCCTCCTGGTTCGCTCCATGATTTTTGTATACGGTAAACAAAAGTCACCACTCTACTTGGGTCAAGTTCGTCAGAATAAGAGATAGCTTTGAGGGTAACAGTACCGTTGGTAAGCTCTGGAACTGATACAAGAATAGGATTGGCAGCATCATACAGGGTACCATTGGTTTCAGAAGGTTCTGTACCATCTGTTGTATAATAGATTCTGGCACCAGGTGTCGATGAGGTGAGATTTACATATTGGTCTTCTTTGTATAGTCCTTCTGCCAAAGAGGCAACGGGTTTATCTGTAGAGGGTGTTCCTTTTACATGGATTCCGAAATCCGTCATAGAACCTGCGTACCCGATACTGGCATTCATATTAAACGGTGGAGTTTCATTACCATTATAGCCATCCCCATCACACAAAACACGCATGCGGAAGTTGCCATCGGCAGCATCTTGAGGAACGGTTATCGTGAACTCTTTGTACAAGACGCCACGATGTCCCAGTAAAGCCTCCTGCTGTCTACGCCAATCTGCATTATTAAATGGGGCTGCATGAGCACCCCAGCTACTGTTTTCTTTGCTGACAGGTCTGTTAGGACTGGAAAAAGCGCGGTGGACATCTTCAAAAGAGCCATTTCCGTCCCAGTCGAATCCAAGGTGAATATCCCAGGACCAAATACCCGCACGAACAATGATAGTCAATTCTTGTCCGGGAGTTACTTCGAAAAATTGTTCGTTCTGAAGCCAATTGTAAGGATTCCTCCCCTCTGCATCGTTGTAATCCAGCATTTTTTTACCGTTAGAGGTTATTTGAATACTGTAAAGACACTGAGAGTTAGCATGTCCCCAATTCGGAACAACCACAGTTGGCTGCACATAGGTAGGCTCTGCCTCTAAAGGTGACACGGTAAACAATGCCAACAGAAGAAAACTTAGTGAAAGTAATTTTGATTTCATAGGCTTAAATTTTAATTGTTGAATTATAAAGATTATTTCGTTAATTTTTACCAATGTCACAAAGATAGCGAAAAAAAATATGAATATATCAAGGACACTGAAGTTTTTTCAATCCAACAAGACATATTTTATCTTTTCAGCTTTAAGAAACTATCATTTAGCAAAGACAAAGCACCCAAATCACAGAAAATGAAAGGACGCCTACTGACAATTCCTACACCCTGCACATTTATTAAGTTCACCTCTGAAGCGTTTCTCAACCAAGTAGTGCAGACGGTCTTTCAAGGGTTCGAGCTGCATGCTGTCGACTACCTCATTGATGAAGGCAAACTCCAACAGCAGCTTGGCTTCCTGCTCACTGATGCCGCGTTGGCGCATGTAGAACATGGCCTGGTCGTTGAGTTGACCCACGGTAGAACCATGACCACATTTCACATCATCGGCATAAATCTCCAACTCAGGCTGCGTGTACATGCGTGCCTGCTTCGTGGTGCAGAGATTTTGGTTGCGCATCTCCGAGTTGGTCTTCTGCGCTCCCTTCTCTACAAGCACCCTACCGGCGAAGGCTCCCGTGGCTTGACCATCGAGAACGTACTTGTACAATTCATGACTTTCGCAGTGAGGCACGGCATGACGGATGAACGTGTTGTTGTCCACATGCTGCTTCTTGTCAGCAATGACACATCCGTTACAGCAACAAGACGCCCCTTCGCCACGGAACACCAAGTTGAGTTGGTTGCGCGTAATGCCATTGTGCAAGGTTAGCACGTTGTGATTGAAGTGGCTGTTGGCCTGCTGTTCCACATACACGTTGCTCACACGGGTATTGTGTTCGTGCGTTTCCTCCATGCAATAAAGGTCGAGTGAGGCATTCTCGTCCACATAAGCCTCGATTACTTGCGTGGCCAGAAAATGCTTATCGTCCATGGTGTGGTCGCAGAAAAGGAACTTGGCCTCGGCTCCTTCATCCAGCACAATGAGCACTCGTCGGTTCACCATCAGGTCAACATCCGAGCGAAGGAGGTTCACCACCTGGACAGCACGGTCAATCTTAACCCGCTTGGGCACATAAATGAAGAGGCCATCTTGCGCCAACATGGTGTTCAGTGCCGTGATGGCATCATCCTTTGTCTCGGCCAGTTGGGCATAATACCTGCTCACCAATTGCGGATGCGTGTCGGCCACCTTCCGCAAAGAGTTGACGATGACACCTTCGGGCAGCGTCGCTTTGGGCAGCGCCTTGGCGTGGAAAGCATCGTTGACGATGAAGTAAAGCGAAGTACTCAAATTGGGTACGCTGCACTTGAAAGCCTCATAGGGTTTTACGGGGATATCCAGCCGGTTGAGATTCAATCCATAATTGGGTTCAAACAGCGCCGCCATATCCGTATAGCGATAGCGTTCAACCTTGCGTGATGGGAAGCCTTGGCGCTTAAAATCTTCGAAGGCAGCGTCACGAACGTCGTTCATCACTGGCGAACCATGCTGAAAAATCATGGCGCGGGCATCCGCATACAGGTCGACATATTGTTTCTCACTGTTCATCATTCTGCCTCCGCCTTAATCCAGTCGTACCCCTTGTCTTCGATTTCCTTGGCCAATTCAGGCCCTCCGGTCTTCACAATGCGTCCATCGAACAGCACATGGATGATGTCGGGCTTGATTAAATCGAGCAAACGGTCGTAATGTGTGATGACAATGGTGCTGGTATCGGGCCGCTTGAGCTTGTTGACACCTTCGGCAACCACGCGCAGCGCATCTACATCCAAGCCCGAATCCGTCTCATCGAGAATGGAGAGCGTAGGCTCGAGCATCGCCATTTGGAAAATTTCATTGCGCTTTTTCTCTCCGCCACTGAATCCCTCGTTCACGCTGCGGTTGGACAGTTTGCTGTCTAACTCAACCACCTTTCGCTTTTCTTTCATCAACTTGATGAAGTCGCCGGCACTCATCGGCTCCAGTCCTTGATACTTTCGTTTCTCGTTGATGGCTGCCCGCATGAAATTAGTCATGGACACACCGGGGATTTCCACGGGATATTGGAAAGAGAGAAACAATCCCTCGTGTGCGCGATCTTCTGGCGGCATGGCCAACAGGTCTTTGCCATTGAATGTCACTTCGCCCTGCGTAACCTCGTACATCGGATTGCCCACAAGCACTGCGCTCAAGGTACTCTTGCCCGAACCGTTAGGTCCCATGATGGCATGTACTTCTCCTGTCTTGATGACAAGATTGATTCCTTTCAATATTTCTTTGCCGTTGATGGTGGCATGCAAATTCTTTACCTCTAACATAATGTTTCTTTTGATATAAATCGGTTTATCCAACGGTGCCCTCCAGCGAGACGGAAAGCAACTTTTGCGCCTCAACCGCAAACTCCATCGGCAACTTGTTTAATACTTCCTTGGCATATCCATTGACAATCAGGCCAACGGCATCTTCAGTAGGAATGCCTCGTTGATTGCAATAAAACAGCTGGTCTTCACTGATTTTGCTCGTCGTGGCCTCATGCTCAACGATGGCACTGTCGTTATGAATGTCCATATAGGGGAACGTATGGGCACCACATTCGCTTCCCAACAGCAGACTGTCGCACGAGCTGTAGTTGCGTGCATTGTCAGCATTGGCGGTTGCACGAACCAGGCCTCGATAGGAGTTTTGGCTGTGTCCGGCACTGATTCCCTTTGAAATGATGGTGCTCGTGGTGTTCTTTCCCATGTGAATCATCTTCGTACCCGTGTCGGCTTCTTGATGATGATTGGTCACCGCCACCGAATAGAATTCGGCCTGCGAGCCGTCACCACGCAAGATACAGGATGGATATTTCCATGTAATGGCGCTACCTGTTTCGACTTGCGTCCACGAGAGCTTGGAGTTGACTCCCCGACAATCGCCCCTTTTGGTAACCAAGTTGAGCACTCCGCCCTTACCATGTTCATCTCCGGGGTACCAATTCTGCACGGTTGAGTATTTTACCTCGGCATTGTTCATCACGATGATTTCCACGATTGCGGCATGAAGTTGATTCTCATCACGCATCGGAGCGGTGCAGCCTTCGAGATAACTCACATACGCATCGTCTTCAGCCACAATCAACGTCCGTTCAAACTGTCCGGTATTGCGCGCGTTGATGCGGAAATACGAACTCAACTCCATGGGACAGCGCACACCTTTGGGGATGAAAACGAACGAGCCATCACTGAAAACGGCACTATTCAGGGCTGCAAAGAAATTGTCATGATAAGGAACCACCGTGCCTAAGTACTGACGCACCAAAGCAGAATGCTCCTTGATGGCCTCGCCCATGGAACAGAAGATGACGCCTTTCTCCTTCAGCTTTTCCTTGAAGGTGGTCTTCACAGACACAGAGTCCATGATGGCATCAACGGCCGTTCCACTGAGTGCCAACCGTTCTTCCAATGGAATGCCCAGCTTGTCGAACGTCTTTTCCAGTTCTGGATCAAGCTCCTTGTTGGCCGGTTTCTTCGCCATTGGGTCGGCATAATAGGAGATTTCTTGGTAATTAATGTCGGGCAACGTCACATGTCCCCATGAGGGTTGTGTCATTGTCAGCCAATGTCGATACGCTTTCAGGCGAAATTCGAGCATCCATTCCGGCTCTCCTTTCTTGTCGGAAATGAGCCGAATGACATCCTCATTAAGCCCCTTCTCTATAATCTCGGTATGAACGTCAGTGGTAAAGCCAAACTCGTACTTCTGTTCGGTCAGCTTTCTGACGTATTCGTTGTTCGTGTTATTTACTTCTTCCATAAATGTAAATGCAGGAACTCCCTGATGTTTCATGGACGCCCCTGCAATAGATGATATGATTAGTTGATGAGTTTATGAGTTTATGAGTTTATGAGTTGACGAGTTGTTGGTGCTCAAGGGTTCATAAATTGAAGTATTTACAAACGCAAAGACTTATCAACTCACAAACTTATCAACTCAAAACTCACACGCTCAAACTTACAACGTTTGCTTTACTTCTATTTCTGTAAAGGTTTCTATGATGTCACCTTCCTGGATATCATTGAAATTAACCAGACTGATACCACACTCGAAACCGGTTGCCACTTCCTTTACATCGTCCTTATACCGCTTCAACGCATTGATGGGAGCGGTGTGAACAACGATTCCGTCGCGAACAACTCGAGCTTTGTCTGAGCGGTGTACCTTTCCATCGGTAACCATGGCACCAGCTACGGTTCCCACCTTTGAAATCTTGTAAACTTGCTTCACCTCAACCTCGCCAGTGACTACCTCCTTGGTCACCTTGTCAAGCATGCCTTCCATGGCCGACCTTACGTCATCAATGGCGTCGTAGATGACGGAGTAAGTGTTGATTTCAACACCGTTCTGTTCGGCCAGTTTACGGGCAGAAGCAGACGGACGAACCTGGAAGCCCACAATAATAGCGTCGGAAGCATCTGCCAAGGTAACGTCGCTTTCACTAATCTGACCTACCGACTTGAAGATAACATTGACGTTAATCTTCTCGGTAGACATCTTAATAAACGAGTCACTCAATGCCTCGATACTACCATCGGTGTCACCTTTCACTATAATGTTCAGTTCCTTGAATGACCCAAGAGCGATACGATGCGAGATATCACTCAGCGTGAGGCGCTTCTGAGTACGCAAGCCTTGCTCACGCTGCAACTGCATACGCTTGTTGGCGATATCGCGAACCTCCTGCTCTGTTTCCAGCACATGGAACTGATCACCGGCCGTGGGCGCACCATTCAGTCCGAGAATGATGGCAGGTTCGGCAGGTTTGGCTGACTCAATACGCTGGTTGCGCACGTTGAACATGGCCTTGATGCGTCCCCAGCTCGTCCCGGCGATGATGTCATCACCCACACGCAGCGTACCATTGCTGACCAGAACCGTAGAAACATATCCACGTCCCTTGTCCAAACTCGACTCGATGACGCTACCCGTCGCACGGCGATTGGGATTAGCTTTCAAGTCAAGCATGTCGGCCTCGAGGAGTACTTTCTCCAACAATTCGTTGACACCTATACCTTTTTTCGCACTGATTTCCTGGCATTGGTATTTTCCACCCCATTCTTCAACCAACAAGTTCATCTGAGCCAAGTCTTCACGAATCTTATCTGGGTTGGCTCCTGGCTTGTCAATCTTGTTGATGGCAAACACCATGGGCACGTTGGCAGCCTGCGCATGCGCGATGGCCTCCTTGGTAGTAGGCATCACACTATCGTCGGCTGCGATGATGATGATGGCGATATCCGTCACCTGTGTACCGCGGGCACGCATGGCGGTGAAGGCCTCATGACCAGGAGTGTCCAGGAATGTGATGAAACGTCCATTCTCCAGCTGTACGTTATACGCACCGATATGCTGGGTAATGCCACCAGCCTCGCCTTCAATCACATTGGTGTTACGGATGTGATCCAACAGAGATGTCTTACCATGGTCTACGTGTCCCATCACGGTAACGATGGGTGCGCGAGGCAACAGGTCGTTCTCGTCGTCGATTTCTTCAGCGACAGCCTCTTGAACCTCTGCACTCACATATTCGGTCTTGAAGCCAAACTCATCGGCAACCAAGTTGATGGTCTCGGCATCCAACCGTTGATTGATAGATGCCATCACACCGATGCTCATCAAGGTTCCAATCAGTTTGTTGACATCCACATCCATCATGGTAGCCAATTCGCTGACTGTCACGAATTCGGTGAGCTTCAGTACCTTACTTTCCTTACGTTCTGCCCTTGCTTCCGCACTCATGCGTTCTTGCATGGCATCACGTTTTTCCTTACGGTATTTAGCACCCTTCCTGTTCTGGGTGCCCTTACTGGTGAGTCTGGCCAGCGTTTCCTTTACCTGGCGTGCTACCTCTTCCTCGTTCACCTCCAGCGGTTTCTGGTTACGTCCTCTGCCTTTTCGATTTTTCTTATTAGCATTTCGGCCGTCAGCAGATGCAGACCTGTTGGCATTGCCACCGCCATTGTTTCCAATTTGTCGAGAAGCAGCATTGATATCAACCCGCTGTTGATTGATGCGGGCGCGCTTTTTGCGTCCATCGCCTCGTTTTTCTTCACGTTCTTTGCGACGCTCTTCCTTGGTTTTCTTCTTGGGCCGAGTACTCTGATTGATGGTGCTAAGGTCTATTTTACCCAGCACATTCACCTTCGGCGCATTTTGCAAGCGCAGCTCACCCTTGGTTTGGAAGAGTTCGGTGCCTTCCTGCTCCTTGTCACTTTCCTGCAGTTCGGCGTTTTGCTGTGGCTTTTCACTTTCCTGTGGCTTTTCACTTTCCTGTGGTTCAACACGCTCGTCAACCTTTTGTTTCTGGTCCACTTGCGCCTCCTTTACAGTTGGTGCCTCGGTCTTGACTTCCGCTTTCTGGTCGTCCTTCTTGCTTTCTTCCACCACAGTTGGTGCTGCCTTTGGTGTTTCTGCGGGCTTCTCTACTTTTTCTTTTTTAGGCTTTGGGCTGACGGCAGCAGCCTTCTTTGTCGGTTTTTCTTGTGATTCCGATGCCTTTTGATCGTCTTGAGCATCAGCGTTCTTAGCGGCAGGCTTCTTGTCGAATACGCTCAAGTCAATCTTGCCGAGCGGTTTGTATCGCTGCTGCGATGAAGCTGTCTCGACTACTTCTTCAACACGCTCTTCCTTTGCCTCGGGAGTGCGTTTCTTTTCTTTGGGCTTCTTCTGGAAGATCTTTTCCGCCTGATTGCGCACCTCTGCGTCTTGCTTGAAAGCCTCTACCAGGGCTTGGTATTGTGCGTCGCTCAACTTAAAGCTTGGCTCGCCCTTTACCTCTCCCAGCTCACTTTTCTTTTCAAGGAATTCAACTGCCGTTTGAAGTCCTATGTTTAATTCACGTAATGCTTTGTTTAATCTGATGCTCATTGATAATTATTTAACTCTTGTTCTTATTGATGTTCACACTCCCAACTGTTCTGCCCATTTGCAGAAGTTTTTCTACAGCGTCCTCGTTCGCAGAGGGCTGCATGCGTCACGGGGTGTTACTGTTCAAATTCTGATTTTAATACCCGAATCAGGTGATCGACGGTTTCTTCCTCCAAGTCGGCTTTCTCGATTAACATTTCACGAGGTGCGTTCAACACCTGTTTAGCCGTATCAAGACCGATGCCTTTGATGGCGTCGATAATCCATTGATCGATTTCGTCATCAAACTCTTCCAAGTAGATGTCTTCGTCAGCGTCGGCATCTGAAACTTCACGGTACACGTCGATGGTAAATTCTGTCAGCATGGAAGCCAACTTGATATTCAGTCCTCCTCGACCAATGGCCAAGCTCACCTCTTCGGGTTGCAGGTAAACTTCGGCCTTGCGATTTTCCTCATCCAGGTTGATGCTGCTGATGCGAGCGGGACTCAACGCGCGCTGAATGAACAGTTTGATGTTTGACGTGTAGTTGATCACGTCGATATTCTCGTTGCACAGCTCGCGAACGATGCCGTGCACACGACTGCCTTTCACGCCAACGCAGGCACCTACCGGGTCAATACGGTCGTCGTAGCTCTCTACGGCCACCTTCGCACGCTCGCCTGGCATACGGGCAATCTTCTTGATAGAGATGAGTCCGTCGTTAATCTCGGGCACCTCGGCCTCCAACAGTCGTTCCAGGAATACCGGACTGGTACGCGAGAGGATAATCTTGGGGTTGTTGTTCTCGTTGTCCACCCGCAGGATGACGGCGCGAATGGTTTCGCCCTTGCGGTATTGGTCGGCTGGAATCTGCTCTGACTTAGGCAGTATCAGCTCGTTGTTCTCATCGTCTACCAACAGCACCTCACGCTTCCATATCTGGTAAACCTCGCCGGAGATAACCTGTCCCACGCGATCCTTATACTTATTGTACAACGAGTCGTGTTCCAGCTCCAGCACTTTTGAAGCCAATGTCTGACGAAGATTCAAAATGGCACGGCGGCCAAACTTGGCGAAGTCGATCTGTTCAGAAACCTCTTCGCCCTCTTCATAGTCGTCTTCAATCTCGCGAGCCTCTTTCAGCGATATTTCCTTATTTTCGTCCGCCACCTCGCCATCCGGCACAACGATGCGGTTACGGTATATTTCGAAGTCGCCCTTATCAGGATTTACGATAACGTCAAAATTCTCATCGCTACCATAAATCTTGGCTAGCACGTTGCGGAAACTTTCCTCCAACACGCTTACCAATGTGGCACGGTCGATGTTTTTCGTGTCTTTAAATTCACGAAAGGTGTCAATCATGCTGATGGTTTCTTCTACATTCTTTCTTGCTGCCATAGCGTTATATGTTATATATTAGTTTCATTCAATGATCAGTTTCTGCCTCATCATTTAAAGTTGATGAGGTACTTGGTATACTTCACCTTGTCCATCTGGAAAGTATGATCCACGGCTTGTAGCTCTGGGCGTTTCTTCCCTTCAACCTTCACCTTCTCGTCAACGGTCACAACAAAGTCGTTCCCATCTACCGATTTCAAGACACCTCGGTATTTCAGTCCGTCGCCATCAAGCACCTCGACCTCTTTTCCTATGAAATTGATGTACTGCTGTGGCACCTTGAAAGGTTGACCCAATCCGGCCGAGCCTACTTCCAACTCATAGTCTTCATCGTCACGGTTCAGCCGATCTTCTATGTACCGACTCAGTTCCACGCAGTCCTCAATCCATACGCCGTCTGCATGGTCGATTTCGACAACAATCTTGTCGTCTTTACTGACCTCAACATCCACCAAGAAATAGTCTTTGTCCTGAAGCCAATCTTCAACCAATTCTTTTACGACACTTTTATCAATCATATATATTTAATTAGTACTATATATTCTTACCGCTCGTGCCAAGCATCTTGCAAGCAGCGATGCCGGCCGTATTCAAAATAAAATGAGGAGCTTTCTGCGAAGCCCCTCATTCCACTGAACGGTGCAAAGATAGGTTTTTTCAACGAAATATCCAAATAAAACGGCGATTATTCACGAAATTTTCACATCGTAATAATGTGCTACGGCCAGGCGTCGCACCAAAGTGATGACACATCGCAACCATCTACGCGCGTTGAATGAGCTTCGGAAATGAACGAAGGAAGTAAATTATTTTTATCAAAAAAGACCTATAAAACGGCACTTGTAAATTGGCAATCTGGAAAAAATTAATAGGCCTGCGGGGAGCATCAAGGCAATGGCTGGGCAAGAAAATGCAGATTTTACGGATAGAGCATTGACTTTGCTACCTTAAAAGCATCACTTTGATGCCCTATATGGATGACTTTGGCAGGCAAACCCATGCCTATTTCACGACAAAAGCCATGTTTTTGACCTAAAAAAGCATGAAAAATAGGGGTCCAATTACGCCGCACAGGCGTAAATAGTTAAATATCAGCCGAATATAAACCTCACTCATTCTGATCGTATTTTCAACCAAAGGCGAGGCTGGTTGTCAATACGCCAAACATGAAGAGGTTGGTTGTTAAATATTTTCCTAACGTATTGACCCCGTGATTTCATTCACACCAACACGCAACGAACACGGCACAATGAAAACGCAGCGACTAATTTGCACAAAAGATTGTTGACATTACCATATATTTATTGTATTTTTGCAAGGAGTGTTGAACAACGTAATCTAGATGAGAATGATGCAAAAAAGGACGATTTTCCTCACGGGTGCCACTGGACACATGGGGTCGGAGGGCTTGAAACAACTATTGAAACGGCGTGACGAGTTTGACATTCGCTTGCTGGTATTGCCCACCGAGAACGACCGTAAGGCCATTGCGCCCTACGCTTCGCTGCCGGGCGTGGAAGTGATTTATGGCGATTTAACGCATTACGACGACGTATTGCGAGGGGTGACGAATGCCGATTATGTGCTGCATGTGGGCGGAATGGTGTCGCCGGCAGCCGATTATTTTCCGCAAAAGACCATGCAGGTCAACGTGGGGGCGGTGAAAAACATCATCAGAGCGATTAAGGCACAGCCCAATCCCGACCGGGTTCACCTGGTATACATCGGAACGGTGGCGCAAACGGGCGACCGCAACGATCCCATTCACTGGGGACGCGTGGGCGACCCCATTAAGATTAGCGTCTATGACATCTACGCTTTGTCGAAAGCCTTGGCCGAAAGAGAGGTCATCGAATCGGGGTTGAAGCATTGGGTGTCGCTCCGGCAAACGGGCATCTTATACCCTTCCATTCTCAACACATTAGACCCCATCATGTTTCACCAACCCCTGAACGGCGTGTTGGAATGGGTAACGGCCAAGGATTCGGGCGTACTGCTGTCGCATGTGTGCAATCAAGACCTGCCTGAAGACTTCTGGTGCCGCATCTACAACATTGGCGGAGGAGCGGAGTATCGCACCGTTAACTGGGCGTTTATGCAATACACCTTCACGGCTTTGAACTTAGGAAACCTCAAAGACCTCACCGAACCCAACTGGTTTGTGCTGCGCAACTTCCACGGACAGTGGTACACCGATTCTGATATCCTTGAATCGTACCTGCATTTCAGAAGTGGAAAGATAGACCAATTCATTCAAGAAATGGCTGAAAAAGCTCCGTTGAAGATGAAATTAGGGGGCTTGGTCCCCTCCAGCCTCATCAAACATCTGGTGTTGAAGCCCACCGCCAAAAAGGCCTTGGGACCGTTATATTGGACGAAGCACAACATCGAACCGCGCATCACGGCCTTCTATGGCAGCATGGACGCATGGAGAGCTATTCCGGGTTGGGACGAGTTCAAACTGTATCACCCATCGCCTCAGCCCGTGATGTTAGACCATGGATATGACGAGTCGAAACCAAAAGACGAACTGGATATAGAAGATATGCGGCAAGCGGCAGCCTTCAGGGGCGGCAAATGCCTGTCCAAGCAGATGGTGCGCGGCGACCTGTCCACCCAGTTGGAATGGCAATGCGCTTTTGGACATCGTTTCAAAGCCTCTCCCCTACTGGTACTATTAGGTGGTCACTGGTGCCCCGAGTGCTTCCCCATGCCGTGGAATTACGATGAGGAAGCCAGGCGAAATCCGTTCTTTGCCCAGGTATGGAAGCCTCTGCACAGCCCTGACGAACGCAACGTGTACGATGAGACTATTATCAAAGGGGTGCAAGGGTGAAAAAGGAAGAAGGGGAAAAAACTTTTTTGAAGGAATAACTATTTTTTTTGTTGGGCATACTACCTAATATATAACCGTGGCGAGACTCTGATTTTAATTTGCGGTTTGAGCATAAGAACATTTAGCCTGCTTTTCAAAATTAGTCTTGAGAATCTGATGTTGATTGCAATTTGAGGCAGATTCGTTGGGTATCCTTGAAGCATACGATTAACGACCGAAAAAGCCTTTTAACCTTCTCTTCATATCTTCCTTACATTCCTGCCACACCTTAAGGTTTTGTGCATACTCCTCTTCCAAGCGTTTTCTCTTATCTTCACGCTGCCACTGATTTTGAGGCGTATGCTTTCTGCCTTTTGTTGCCAAGCCAACAATTATCCAAGTAATTATCAATAAGACAAATCCCTGTGTCGTCATATCTTACCTGTTTGTAATAGTACTCTTGCAAATTTACATAAAAGCAGCGATTTATGAACCAATAGAACAAAGAAATAAATGGGGGATGAGAGTATAAAATAGTTTTCAAAATATTTGCAGGGATAAAATGTTATCCCTATATTCGTAGTGTGATTTAAAATAAGAATATACCTACAATATTTGAAATATTTGGACTTCGTTTTTTCTTTTACTCTGACGAGCATAGACCAATCCATGTTCATGTTGTAAAAGGTGACGATGACGCAAAGATACAGATAGAAGATGAAGTTAAGTTAGTATATAATCATGGATTAAAAGCCAAAGATTTGAAACGAGCTTTGGAACTTGCAGAGATGTACAAAGAGGATATCATCAATACCTGGAACGAGTATCATTAAATGAGTATCATTATGGAAACAATAAAGAATATATGGTTTGAGAAAGGGCGTATATATATGCTGTCAAGCGAGGATAAGGTGTACAGCCGTCCTTTGGAGGCTTTTCCATTGCTCAAAGATGCAACAGAAAGGCAACGAATGGATTATACAATAGAATTACATGGAGAGGCTCTACGATGGACTGAGTTGGACGAAGATATACATATTTCAAGTTTTTATACAAAAGACGAACCGAAATATGATAATGAGATTGCCATGTTGTTTAAGCGTTTTCCACAATTAAATGTTTCGGAAGTAGCGAGAAATCTTGGCATTAACAAAAGTTTATTATCAAAATACATCTATGGTATAAAGAATCCGAGTGCTGAAAGAGTTTGTCAAATTAAAAATGCTCTACGTGCTTTAGGAAGAGAATTGGCAGCCGTGTAAATTGAATATTAAATAATAAAAATACACATTAAATTAAACGTCTTTGCCAAATACATACTCCAATATGTTCTTGTTTGCTTCATTGACAGCCTTTTTTCTTACCAAAAAGAGCGGAAACCCTATTCAATAGGACTTCCGCTCTCTGCGCTTCAAGATGGGCTTGAACCAACGACCCCCTGATTAACAGTCAGGTGCTCTAACCAACTGAGCTATTGAAGCAATGACAAATCAATATTCTTGATTGCGGGTGCAAAGTTAGAACGTTTTTTTGAAACCTCCAAACATTTTGCAAAAAAAATAGACCAGAAAGCTAAAATACAATAAAAAAGCGAACGCTACCACCTATATTATAGTCTTAAATATTATCTTTGCTCAACAAATTGATGTTGTGACAATGAAAAAACTACTGTTATATCTCTTGCTGTTGGGACTGTTGCCTAACAGCTTATTCGCCCAAAAGGACAAAAACCACCTTTTTGAGGCGGCCAAAAACATGGAATTGTTCAACGCCGTTTATAAAAATCTGGACCTGATGTACGTGGACACCCTCGATGCCAATGACGTGATTGGGACGGGCATCAAGAGCATGCTGCGCAGTCTGGACCCCTACACAGAATATTACCCAGAGAGCGAAACACAAGAGTTGCGGCAGGCTCTGTCTGGAAAATACGGTGGCATCGGTGCGCTCATCCGCTACAACCAACAGCTGAAGAACGCCGTGATTGACGAGCCTTACGCCAACATGCCATCGTCGGAAGCGGGGTTGAAGAAAGGGGACATCATCCTACAGATAGACGATTCGACGATGGTGGGCAAAGACACCAAGTATGTGAGTGAGCATCTGAGGGGTGAACCAGGTTCGACCTTCGCATTAAAAATTAAGCGTCCGTCAACGGGCAAGGTGATGAAATTCAAGGTAAAGCGCCGTGCCATCAAGATGCCCGCCATTCCCTACTACGGCATGGTGGCCGGAAACGTGGGCTACATCAATCTGCTTCAGTATTACGAAGGCTGCGCGAAAGAGGTGCGACAGGCTTTCATCGACCTGAAAAAGCAAGGAGTCAAAGGCCTTATCTTGGACTTAAGAAACAATGGAGGAGGCTCTGAACAGGAAGCGGTAGACCTCGTGAACATCTTCGTCCCAAAGGACATCACGGTGGTGACGAACAAAGGAAAGCTGAAACGTGCCAACATTGCGTTCAAAACGCGCATGGAACCCGTCGATGCCTCCATGCCCATCGTGATTTTGGTCAACGGCATGACGGCCAGCGCCAGTGAGATTACGGCCGGATCGCTGCAAGACTTAGACCGCGCGGTCATCATGGGAACCCGCACTTTTGGCAAGGGATTGGTGCAGATGACCACAAAGCTGCCCTACAACGCCAACATGAAAGTGACCACCGCTCATTATTACATTCCCAGCGGACGCTGCATACAGGCCATCAACTACAAACACACGGCGGGGCGCAACAGTGCCACACAGCTGCCCGACTCGCTGACCAGCGTGTTCCACACCAAGAACGGACGCAAGGTGAGGGACGGCGGAGGCATCATGCCGGATGTGGAAATCAAGCCCGACACCATCGCCAACATCTCGGCTTATCTGCAACGCGGAGACAGCACCGAAACGATGTTCAACTATGTGGTTGACTACATCAGCAAGCACAAGACCATCGCTCCCGCCAGCGAATTTACACTCACGGATGCCGAATACAACGAGTTTAAGCGGCTGGTCTTGAAAAACAAGTTCACCTACGACCCCGGAACAGAGAAGATTTTGGCCGAACTGGAGAAGATGGCCAAGTTTGAAAAGTATTATGAGGATGCCAAGCCCGAGTTTGAGGCTTTGAAGAAAAAGCTGACCCACGACGTGGCAAAAGACTTGGAGCTGAACAAGGATGAATTGAAACAGATGATTTCCACAGACATTGTTACGGCTTATTATTTCCAGGCCGGGGCAGTTCAGCTGGGGTTGAGATACGACAAACAGACGAAAGAGGCCATCAAACTGCTCCAAACGCCTGAAAAATACAACAAACTTCTCATGCCCAAGAAATGAGCCACGCGCGATAACGGCACACGTTTTTTGTTTTATTTTACCTCATCACATGCAAGATTCCTGCGAACCTGATGTTCTGTCTATAAACAAACATCATGGTTATGCGCAAAAAATTATGGAGTCTTGCACTCGTCGTGTGGCCTCTTTTCGCCACGGCAAAAGTAACATGGAACGTCAAGGGAGCATTGGGGTCCAGTGCATTCATCGCCAACAGTGGAGAATCTCCACAGCTGTCCTATCGGCTGGGCGGGGGTATGGCAGTACCCTTGGGCCGCACTTTCTACTTCCAGCCATCCCTTTATCTGGCCAATAAAGGTTTCAAGTTTAACGGATATTTCGGTAACGAACAAATCAGTGAGGCACGCTATCATGTCAACATGCACTACGTTGAGTTGCCGTTGAACATTGTCGCTCACATTCACCTGACCGATGACCTCTACCTGAATCTCTACACAGGGCCTTACATCGCATGCGGCCTCAACAGCAAGGCCAAGGTCAGCATGGCGAATAGCGACTACAAACACACCTTCAAGGAGAATCTGTTTGAGCAAGGAAGCAAGATGCTGGGCAACAGCTATAATGAAGAAAAGAAATTGGTGGAACTACCAAAGTTCAAACGCATGGACGTAGGACTTCAATCTGGTGTGGAGCTGGACATCAATCGAATCATCATTGGGGTCGAAACAAGCTTTGGACTCACCCCCGTAACTAACCAACCCATCGTGAAGGAAGACGTTGTGTTGCAAGTGGTTCAAGCCTTACTATTTGGAACCGTCACCCCCCATCATTTTGTGTTTCAAGCTACGGTGGGCTATCGGTTTTGAGAACGACGGAACACGGGGTAGCATCGCGACATCAAACGCATTGACTTTGAAGGACAAACCCATTGACTTTGAAGGCCAAAGTCAATGGGTTTGCGCACCAAAGGCATTGAGTTTGCAACAGCCTGTTGTTCAGTTATATAGGAACGTAGTTTGTTACGTTTCACACACAACATAACAGAGCATCAAAATACTCACGCAAGGTTTTGATATATCCGCCACAAAGCGATGAAATCATGCTTTATTTCAAGAACAACAATCGTTCTTCCAACGGCTCATAAGTCTTCTCTCCCGGCTCGCCCGCAGGTACGCCAAAGGGCATCTGCGCACGGAGTTTCCAGTCGGCTTCAATCTTAAATTCCTTGGCAACCACCTCATCAATAATCGGATTGTAGTGCTGTAAGGATGCGCCGAAACCAGCATCTTCAAGGGCTGTCCAGATGGTAAACTGATGCATGGCGTTGGTATGCTCTGACCAAACGGGGAAATTGTCTGCGTAAGTGGGGAATTTTTCCTGCAACTGTCGCACGGGAGCTTGCGCTTCGTAATACAAAATGGTGCCATAACCACTCTGGAAAGACTCGTTAATCTTCGCCTCCGTCTTGGCGAAAGCGTCGGCAGGAACGATGGCACACAGCACGTCCTTGGTCAGCTCCCACAACTTACGATGGCGCTCCCCCAGCAACACGACGATGCGTGTCGACTGACTGTTGAACGCCGATGGCACATGCTTCACGGCCTGCGCCACCAACTCACGGAGGGCATCATCTGTGATGGGCGACTCATTTTTCAATGCATAATAACTACGGCGATGCGCAACGGCATCTAAAAAACTTCTGCTCATAATTCGTATTCTACTTTAGTTTGATGTAAAAAAGAAACTTCTGACCGTCTATCTCGCCAGAAATCCATTATACAAATATACCAAAAATTCCGCACATTTCCACTCGTTCGGCGAAGAAAAAGTAGAAAAGACGGGGTGACACCTTATTTAATATAACCTACATGCGAATATAACCTACTGTAAATGATGATTGAATGGTGCAAAACGCAATGAACTTCCCGCCAGCTATCATAAACATTATGAAGCCACAATTAGGTATTCTCTATCTTCATATCCTACAGGCGAGCTCTTATCAAGAACGCCCCTGATACGAACTCAGCAATGTGAGATATTAGGGAAACGTAACCATTATTTTTTCGAGGTGCAAAGATAGACACTATAAAACACCCGCCCAATACCAAAAATAGGTAAATATGGTCTGCTGACTGACAGGAAACAGCGAAGATTGATTCATGCGAATTTTCTTGACACGACACCCTTCGCTCCTTGGCTTATTTGTAAACAACCTTGCTCTTGGGCGCAAATACGCCAAGCATGAGCGAGCGTTGTATTTCATTAGCACACAGTATGTTGTGTATTTTCACCAACAATTAACCCCCATGCGCCATGCGTTTTTCTGACAAAAGCATTGCTTTTAAAGGGCAATCTGCATGCTCTTACGCAATAAGTGCATGTAAATTGACCAGCAAAAGCATGGTTATAGGGCAGCAACTAATCAACGAAAATGAAGAAATAACGAAGTTGGTGTAAACTGACTGATAATGAGCAGGAAACGGAATAATTTGCATAGAAGTGCTCTTTTCAAAAAGGGCAGGAATATGCAGATTTAGGCAGAAGTTCAGTTACCAGAGCGTTACCCGAATTTGCCATAGGTAACGATGGAGCAATGTTCGGTAACTGAATTATTTTCGCTCGTGTGGCTGTTGCTGCGGTCGGCAGTTTTCTGCATAAGTGAGGAACGCTTTGAATTTGGTAATTTTGCCACAAAACATCAAAGCGTATGAAAACAGAAAAAATGAAGGTGTTGCTCTACCTCAAAAAGAGCGGTCTGGACAAGTCGGGCAAGGCTCCGATTATGGGACGCATTACACTTGGAAGGAGTATTGCACAGTTCAGTTGTAAGCTCTCCTGCAATCCTGACTTGTGGAATCCCCGTGAGAGCAGAATGGACGGAAAAAGTCGTGAGGCGGTGGAAGTGAATGGCAGGTTGGAGAACTTGCTGCTGTCCATTCAGTCAGCCTATCAGTCTTTGCTTGCAAGAGGTTGCCCATTTGACGCAACCGATGTGAAGGAACAGTTTCAAGGCAGTGTGCAGACACGGTGCATGCTCATCGAAAGGCTTGATATGCTCATAAAAGAGAAAGAAAGTCATATCGGTGTAGACATCAGAAAAGAGTCAATGGCAAGCTATCACTCCACGAGAATCCACTTGCAGGAGTTCATCCAAAAGAAGTATAAGGTTTCTGACTTAGCCTTCTCACAACTGACAGAGAACTTCATCCATGAGTTTCAGCAGTACTTCTTGGGAGAGTGTGGATTTCAGGAAAGCTCATTCTACAATGTCGCCACCCATTTGAAAACGGTATGCAGGCTGGCTTACCGTGAGGGGGTGGCAGACATCCTGCTTTTCGACAAAGTCAAAATCAGCAAGGGTAACAAGAAACTCCCCAAAGCACTTGACAGAGGGGCATTTGAGAAGTTAAAGACTCTCCACTTTGAGGACTTGGAGGAGGAAATGGAAACGGCAAGGGATATTTTCCTCTTTGCCTGTTATACGGGTGCTACGTATTGTGATTTGATGGAACTGGACAAGTCCCATCTTGTGCGTGATGACGAGGGTAGCCTTTGGCTGAAGTTCAACCGTCAGAAGACAAGTGTGCCTTGCCGTGTCAAACTGTTACCCGAAGCCATACGGCTGATGGAGAAGCTCCACAGCGATGAAAGGGAAACATTGCTCCCTTTCATGGGATATGCCACTTACCAATCTTATTTGAAAGCCTTGCGGCTTCGTGCAGGCATCTCGTTTCCTTTTACCACACATACGGCAAGGCACACATTTGCCACGCTCATCACGCTTGAACAGGGTGTACCCATTGAGACCGTTAGTAAGATGCTGGGGCATTCCAACGTGAGCATGACCGAGTGTTATGCAAAGGTAACCCCACAGAAACTCTTTGAGGAATTTGATCGTTTCCTTTCTTTCACTGAAGATATGCAGTTAATAATCTAATTCCTATTTTTTCTATCTTATCATTATTCATTATTCAAAACCACCAAGACAATGAGAAGTACATTCAAGATACTGTTCTATATCAACAGACAGAAGACAAAGGCAGACGGCAATACCGCCATTCTCTGCCGTATCACCATAGACGGAAAGAACACAGCCATTACCACAGGCGAAGAGTGCCATCCTGCCGAGTGGAACACCAAGCAGGGGTTGACAACCAACAAGAAAACAAACCAAAGAATCATTGAGTTCAGAGATTTGGTGGAAAAGACCTATCGGGACATTCTTGTAATGGATGGAGTGGTAAGTGTGGAACTTATCAAGAACCGCTTACAAGGCATTGCCACTAATCCGACAACGCTCCTTGCCATGAGTAAGGCAGAATTGCAATCCGTCAAGGAGAGCGTAGGCAAGTCAAGGGCAGAGGGAACTTATCTGAACCTGTTCTATTCTGACAGAAATCTCCGTGAATTTGTAGAAAACAAAGGAGTGCAGGATATACCCATCGGAACAATTACAGAGGACTTGTTCGAGGAATACCGCTTCTTTCTCAAAAAGCGTGGACTGAAAGCATCTACCGTCAACAGCAACCTCTGTTGGCTGAGCCGACTGATGTTCCGTGCGGTCAGCAAGAGGATTATCCGCTGCAATCCGTTTGAGAATGCCAAGTATGAGAAGGAGGAAAAGAAGATACGTTTTCTGCAAAAGAGCGATGTGATGAAACTTATGGCAATGAAGATGAACGACAAGGAAGCGGAGCTGGCAAGACTGATGTTTGTCTTTTCCTGCTTCACAGGCTTGGCTATCTCAGATATGGAGAATTTGGAATACAAGCATATCCAAACGACAGCGGATGGACAGATGTATATAAGAAAGGAACGTCAGAAGACCAAGGTTGAGTTCATCGTGCCGTTACATCCCATAGCGGAAACCATCATCAGTCATTGCTGGAAAGAGCCGGAAAGAAGCGAGGTACAGCAGACGGTGAAAGAAAAAGGCGACCACCTTGTTTTTCATCGTGATTGCAGCCGCAGTGTCATGGATGCCAAACTGAGTATTGTGGGAAAGGCTTGCGGTATTCGCCAAAGACTTTCCTTCCACATGGCAAGACATACATTCGGCACGATGAGCCTAAGCGCAGGAATACCTATTGAGAGCATAGCCAAGATGATGGGGCATGCCTCCATATCAAGCACTCAAGTTTATGCGCAGGTGACGGACAAAAAGATATCAGAGGATATGGACAGGCTCATTGCCAAGCAATCGGCAAAAGAAAAAGAAACTTCGGAGAGAGAGGCTTGTGAACCTTCGGATATTGTAATCTGTAAAATGGAGAAAACGGCATGAAGACAAACAACAATCCAAAAATAAGAACAAACACTTCCAATCAGCGTAGTTATTTTGATTGGGGCAGCAAAATGCAAGTCATTCGCAAAGGAAACGGAGAGATAGCCATGACAGAGAGTGAACTTGTGAAGTTCTTCGGGGTAACATGGAGGAAACTCAACCACAGGTTGCAAACGATAATAAAATCCTCCAACCTGCATCCTGAAGAAAGGAGTACAGTTGAGAGGGTAACAGTCAGAGATAAGGAGTTGGCAGGTTATGCATCGCTTTATCCACTCCCAATCATTATTGCCCTGTCTTTCCAATTGGATAGCACAGGAGCCCACTTCTTCAGAAAGTATATCATCAATGAACTACAGCGACCGACAACAACTTTAACACCGGTATTTCTTTTTGGAGATACACAGCATTAAATTATCTATATCTTTTTTCTTTCACCGATATTATCCTACTACATAACTACAAATAGGGTAAAACGGTGAAAGAGAAGATGTTGTGGGACCGTTATTATGTTGCGAATTATCTTACTACCAATCTACTACTAACTATGGTAAAATAGGACTGATTGTTCATTTTGGAAATATTTCAAAGACTTCTTTGCTGGTTAGCTAGATAAAATACCCACTATTGAGTATTTTGTGTATCTTTCTTTTTATGTAACTTTGGTGAAAAATTATAACCTATAAACATTTAACACATAAGGACATGAAAAAAATTTTATTATTACTATCTGTTATTGCTTTCTTCTCTTGCAGTAATGAGGAAATCTACAATGAAAAAGAGAATGTGAGTCAAAAATTGTCCGAAGAAAATTTCAATGTCACACAAAGTGATATTGAGAAGGTTGTCGTTGATTATTTTTATTCGACACGGACAAGGGCAAAAGGAATTTCTTGCGAAATTGCAGAAATTGACACTATTAGTAACGATGCTAACAGTGCAACCAGAGCAACAATTGACAGCCCACATAACTTGTTGTACATTGTGAGAATGTCAGACGGATCAACCGTGGTAGTAGGTGGCGACAAAAGAGCAGAGCCTGTTTATGCACATTTTGACAATCTCAATTTGAAAATAAATGAAAAGGGAGAATTTGTAGGTGATAGTATCCCTGAAATTATTGGTAATCTAATGGAAAATTATATAGTTGATGTAAAAAATAAAACAACAAATAATAACCAAGTAAACAGCTATTACAGTAATAGGCAACAATTAAATACCCGAGCTGGAGATTCCAATGACGAAGTTCTCCCTAAATTAGCCTATAGATTTACAGATGCATATAAATACAACGAGAACCACAAGAACTACAATACTTTTTCTTCACAAGATATAAGACCTTGGACTATTCATGCTCTTTGTATTGCAATACCTGATGGAAAAGAAATTAGAAGTTTTGACAAATACCAACTAAAGGCTTCATGGAAACGAGCAAAGAAATTAGATGTTACGCAATTAAAAGGAGATATGTATACAGATTTCGTTGAGATGTCTAATAGAATTCCACAATTTAAATTAATGCCGAACTCTGAAATATCAGGACTTATGGCTTTTGAAGCTGTAAAGAATTTCTTTTCGGGTGCAGATGGAATTCCAAGTTTGTCTTATGATACAGACTGGTTTAATATGCTTAATAACTTAAGATTGGAAACAGGCATTTCATATATATATGGGTATCGTGATAGAAAACATCCTACCTTTTTTAGGCACACTTCTTACTATAATTTTAGTTTCTTTTTAGCTGACGGATACAAAAAAATCAATGGAGATTATTATATCCATGTAGTAGGTCCCATTGGTAATTATGGAATTGTATCTGGTTATGTATTGGATTTTAACAGGAAAAATGCAGGTCGCTTCCAAGATACACATTGGACAGAATGGTATGGAGCCCCATATAAGACAAGAACTCTTAATATTCACACGACTAAATATTTACCGCAATGATGATAAAAAGGATTCTGCTATTCATAGCCGTTATTATAATGGTTTCCTGCTCTGACGAAGATAGGAATAGAATTCCAAATATTACCCCAAGTAAGATAGAACTATCCACTGCACATCCAGAAGGCTTTTTCCAGTTTATGGAAGGTGATTATGCGATGTATGAGTTTAGGATTGATTATGGGAAGAATGACACTGAAGTATCAAAAAGAATAACCAAAGAGATTTTATCAAAGGAACAGACTGTCGTAGAACTTTCTGATGGGAATAAAGCCACAATTTATTGTAAAAATGGCATACTCCAGAAAATAGAATTTGACTTTATGACAATAAGCAAGGTACAGACAGGAAAATATAAAGTCCAATTGAACAAAAATAGCATCCAGCAAGTACCTGTAGCAATTTCCTTTGGATTTAGTGTTCCTGATGGAATATCCACTATTGGAATAACTTTTAAATAGCAAAAGATATGAAAAAAATATTTTTATTTTTATCCTTAGCACTTCTTGTTTCATGCAATCAAGAAGAGCTTCCTCAAAAACAGACAACTCCGATTGTTAAAGAAAATAGTTTTAAGGTCGGGAAAAGTGATATAGAAAAAGTAGTTAATGGCTATTTACAAGCGGGTAACACAAGATCTACAAATAATGCTTGTATGATTGTTGGTATTGACTCTATTAATGCGCAAGATAATACGACAAGAGGAATACAGAAAGAGAGTAATCCACAGAACTTATTGTATTTTGTCAAAATCTCAGACGGCTCTACTATCGTTATTGCAGGTGACAAGAGAGCCGAACCTATTTATGCGCATTTTAATAACATCGAGTTAAAGTTTCTTCATGGAAAGTTGATAGAGCAAGAAAAATTACCAGAATCTTTTCTTTTTATGCTTGGGACGGCAGCTACATCAGTTTACAACCGAATGACTCCGGATGCGCCCATAAATTCTCATTGGGACCAGCCTGAAACAAGAAGCTCAAAAAGATATGAGGAATCCGTGCCCCAAAAATGTAATGTAAGGTGGGGACAGGGTAATCCTTTCAATTTACAGTCACCTTCATCAAATGGGAAATATGCTTCTAATGGACGAGCTGCTGCGGGCTGTGTACCTATTGCAGTTGTCCAAGCACTGACAGTGCTAAAGAATGATTTTGGTGTATTCAAAGGGTATGGATTAAAGACTTCTTGGAGCAAACTGAAGACAAAGGAGTATGGTTATTACTTTACTTCTCAAAGTGAAAAAGACGACATTTCAAATATTATAAAAAGAATAGCAGAAAATATTGGTACATCATACGATAAGGATGGCTCTGCGGGGACTGACACTAAAAAAGCTATGAAATTCTTAGGCGATTATTTAGGTGGAATGTTCAGCTATGATACTGATTGGAATAATATTAGTAACAATATGAAAAATAATTCCTATGGTCTTTCGTTCTTATCGGGCAAAAAGCGCAGTAATGGCTGGTTATGGAAAAAACTGGGAATTGATATGCCAAGTTCTGGACATTGCATGCTTTTGGATGGGTACAAAATAATGAATGGGCAGACCCTATACTATATAAATTTTGGCTGGAACGGATCTGCAAATGGCTATTATCTATATGATGATAAGACATGGAAAGAAGATTCTCCCAGGCAATATGACCTTATGATGAAAGTTTATAATTTCCATATAGATACGGATTATGATGATTTTTAAGTTGTAAAAATATTTATACTGTATTATCGAAAGATTAAGACATATAGTTTCTTATGTTACGACAAATATAGCTTCTTTGATAGATGAGGAAGGATATATCAAGATAAAAATCACCTCATAAATAGTTACAGGTAGTAATGCTAAATCTAACAGAGCCGTATCAAACTTTATAAAAAATATGATACGGCTCTGTTCCCATATTTTGGAGTACTCTCATTTAAGATTAGAGGATTATCCTTTTAAAAGTGGAGTTTTGGCATATATTTATATTATATAGTCATCGTGATATTCCATATAGTTATTTCCTTAATAATATTTTCTCCAAATCCGAAGACTTATAGAGTATCTTCCCAGCAAACTGCGTATAGGGGATAATCTTCCTGTCCCGATAGTCCTGCAAGGTGCGAGGGCTGATGTACAGCCGCTCACACACCTCCTTGCCTGTGAGGAAGTGTTCACCGCCAAACAAGGGTTTGTGTGTCTGTGCTACTTCCTTTATTCGTTTGTTCACACTTCTTATGGCGGACAGCACCACCTGCATCTCGTCCGCATCCATGTTCAAATCTCTTACTGATTCCATTGTCCTCTTATTTTATTTGTTGTTCTTTGATTTCTCCGATTTTGTCTGCAACAACCGCTCCACGTCCTCACGCCTGTAATAGCACTTGTGCCCGATTTGTGTAAACGGTAGCACGCCCGTATCACGGTAGTGCTGCAAGGTGCGCTTGCTGATGTTGAGTAGCTGACATACATCCCCATTGTGCAGCCAATCGGTGTGCTGACTCTGTTCTCCGAAAGCTTTGTGGCAGGTCTGAGCAAGATTGAGTATCTCATCCCTCAGTCTTGCCCAATTTGAATCCGTAATGATAAAATATCCCATAGTTTTATTATTGTTTTGTTTGTATTTCTGTCTTGTTGGTTTAATAAAACCTTTGTCCGTTTTGCGTTTCACCGCATATTTCTGCCTGCAAAAGTAGAGAGTGTTTGCCATACTTCAAAGCACGAGGGAACAGCAGGGAAATAGAGGGAAAAACATGGAAATGGCAAAAGGATTGTCGCTCTCTTTCTTTGTCTCTTTACTCCATTTTATCATATCCTTTTAGCCAACGCAATACGATGCGTATTGTAGCAAATTACCACCTGCCTTTCTTGCATTCTTTACACACTTGTCCTCTTGTTTGGGGCTTAAATCCATACTTTCCAACAGTTTCTTGTCAAAAATCCGTGAGAAATTCATTGCCAATTTGCGCAACATTATGCAAGCACTCTCCGAATGCTTGGAACTTTCCAGTTCTCTTCATAACTTCACTCTCGGAAACCAAACCAAGCATATAATGAAAAGGAACGCAGATAAAGGCAATTCAGTGGACGAAAATAATACGCCCAAGCAAAGGAAGACTTCCTCCAAAAATGGTGAGATAGAAACTTATCTCTCCTCTTATTATGAGTTCAGATACAACACGGTGTTGGGGCGAACCGAATACCGAAGCAAGGAAGATGCTCACTTCTCAAAAGTGGGTCGCTATGAAATCAATACACTCCGCAGGGAACTTGACAACGATGTGGGGATTATCACATCTTCCGACAACCTCTATTCCATTATAGAGAGCAGTTTCTCTCCACGTGTCAATCCCATACAGGAATATTTCAATGGATTGCCCTTGGTGGATATTGGTAATAGCAGAGGTAATTATAGTGGCAATAGCGATAGTTGTATTCATGGCAGTAGTGGTAATGGTAATAATGAACACAATAACCATTGTGATACTTCTTCCTTTTCACTGAAAGTCATTCCCGAACTGGCAAGTTGCGTAGTTGTGCGCAACTCTGACAAGTGGCTGCCATACCTTACCAAATGGCTCGTGGCAGTGGTCGCCAACGCCATGGACGACCGTGAATGCCGTAACCATACCTGTCTTGTACTGACAGGCGAGCAGGGCAAGTTCAAGACAACTTTCCTTGACTTGCTCTGCCCACCTGCCCTGCATGGTTACAGCTACACGGGAAAGATATATCCGCAAGAGAAGGACACGCTTACTTATATAGGGCAAAACCTCATCGTAAACATTGACGACCAGCTCAAAGCCCTCAACAAGCGTGATGAGAACGAACTGAAAAACCTCATCACCTGTCCGATGGTCAAGTACCGTATGCCTTACGACAAGTATGTGGAGGAACACCCACACTTGGCGAGTTTCGTTGCATCGGTAAATGGTAACGATTTCCTTACCGACCCCACAGGCAGTAGGCGGTTTCTGCCCTTTGAAGTATTGTCTATTGACATAGAACGAGCAAAGGCAATCTCAATGGATAGTGTCTATACCGAAGCAAAAGCCCTGTTAAAATCTGGTTTCCGCTATTGGTTTGACGATAATGAGATAGTAGAGCTTTACAAAGAGAGTGAGGATTTCCAAGTGCAGACCGCAGAAATGGAACTACTGCTACGCTGCTTTGAGAAGCCAACGGAGGATGAAAACTATTCGTTAATGACCACTACGGAGATACTCACTTATTTGGGAATTTATACTCACCAGCCACTTGTTGCCAAGCGTATGGGTGAAGCCTTGAAGAAAGCAGGATACATAAAGGTGAGCAAACGAAGAAACGGTAGTAGCCCCATCTATGTCTATAAGATTAGGAAAATCTTGCCCTGCCCGCTCCTTCAAACTTGTAGTAGCCAAATGTAGTAGAATGTGTAGTATTGTCTTATACTACAAAGTAACACTGATTATCAATCACTTATCACAAAATAGCATGTAATAAGAAGAAAGATGAAAAAGTTTGGAGGGGAAAAAGTTAGGAAAAGGAAAAATCATTCAAATGCAATCAAATATAATTCAGACAATCGATTATAAATCAATCACTTAAATTATTCAAGCAATGAAAGAAGAAGATTTATCACTCACCAAGCGATACTCCATCGTGGAGTATCTTGAAAGGAAAGGCATCAAGCCTGTACGTAGGACACCTTCCTATGCGCTGTACCGCTCACCACTCAGAGAGGAAACGCATCCGAGTTTTAAGGTGGACACACAGAAGAACCTCTGGATAGACTATGCCGAAGGTAGGGGCGGAAGTATCATCGACCTCTGTATGCGTATGGAGAGTAGCACGCTATCTGAAGCCATCCGCCGTTTGGGGCAGAACGCTCCCGCTAATGGCACATATAGTTCTCGTAATGGCTTCGCATCAAACAACACCCAACCTGTAATGGTTGCAAATGGAGCAAGAAGACTGATAGAAATATCAGACACCCTGCCGCCACATTTGCAGGAGTATCTTGCGAGGGAACGCTGCATTGACTTGGAAAAGGCAATGCCATTTCTTAAATGTATCACTTATGAGGTAAGGGGCAGATGCTACCAAGCCATCGGCTTTGCCAATCTCTCTAGCGGCTATGAGCTTCGGGACAATAAAACGTTCAAGGGAACGATAGCACCGAAGGACATTACTCTCATATTCACAGACAAGCAAACAGAATACGCAACAGACAAGATACAGCCCGTATGCATATTTGAGGGCTTTATGGATTTTCTCTCCTTTCTTTCAATGAAAGATGAAATAACGAGTGTCTATCTTGTGCTAAACTCGGTAAGCAATGTGGCAAGGGCTATTCGATATCTGAGTGACCACAACCTAACGCATATCCGTACCTTCCTTGATAATGACGATGCAGGGCGGAAAACCGTGCAAGAATTTGTAAAGGTAGGTTTCAAGGTGGAGGATATGTCCATACATTACAAAGGCTTCAAAGACCTCAACGAGTTTCATGTTTACCGTGTCCGTGAGCGACAGAAGCATAAAGGGCAAATACAGACACGGATGTCGGTTACAGAACAAAATCAAAACATGAAATCAAAACAAGTCAAACATAAAATGAGATAAAAACATGGAAAAGCAAAAAGTCAGTAACGAGGGAATGAAGAATACAATCCATTCCGACAAGCAGTATTTTGGACTAAATCAGATAGAAAATTCGTCTGAACATATCATTGCCGAACTTCGGGCAAGGAAAGCAAGACTTATTCAAGAGCCTAACGAACAGGACACAGAGAATACTACGCACTCTAAACCTGCGCAGCATACAGAGAACGCAACCCTTCAAAGACGCATCAGTGCCAAGATGAGAAAGGAAACGCTTGAAGCCTACAAGCAAGCCTATCTTGTGCCAACCAAACTGAGCAACCGAAAGGCGGTCTATCTAAGCCGAGAAACGCAGGAGCATGCCGACTTCATCGTGCGCAGGTTAGGCGACAGGGGCAGCAACCTTTCAAGTTTCGTGGAGAACATCGTGCGCATTCATTTGGAGGAGTACGGTGAGGACATAGAGAAGTGGAGAAAGCTGTGAGGCACAGGAAGAGGGAGCGAGGACTTTTGGGAAAAGGGGCTATTATTCCACTCAAAATCCTCAACCCTTTTTTAGAGAACATATCAACAGACATTTGTCAAACATACTGAATGATGAGAACACCACGAACACAGTTAAA
>CAUPIT010000015.1:0-66354 GCA_963511375.1 uncultured Prevotella sp.
TTGCATTTTTTGCATCAGATGTATATACAGATTTTGAACACCCTACCTTACAGGGCGCAGTTATCCAAATGCATCTCAACCTCAGGGCGTTGCCCTGGGCTGTAGGCTTTTGGGCTTACAGCCCGCAGAGTACCGCATCACTCGTCCAGAAAAAGACAAGAATGGTTGTCAACTGTTGAAAACTCTTCGTGACTCTGATGAATTCAGGAAGCGCGAACCTTAACGGGAACTTGCTGTGAGGAATAGCTTTGCGATTACCCCCATCGGCTAAACCTCGCAGCAAGTTCCCGTTTTTATTTGCGTTTTATAGCGGGCTACCAGCCGATGGTGAATCCTCAACCACCGACATGATGCACCGTTCAAACCCATGGAAGCATCCGTGAAGCGGGCTTGATGACGCACATTTCATGATTACTGCCGTGTGCTATTTCACGAAGAGCGTACCCTGGCATTGCATGTCGACGAAGTCTTCGCCATACGAGAGGTACAGGTAAGTGATGACAAGCTGTGTCTGTTTGCCGGTGGCAGTCATGCAGAACTTCTCTTTGCCATTGACCTTTCGCTCAATCTCCGCCAAACTCATTTGGTAATGGTCTGTCAATGTTTTCCCATTCAGTTGATATTTCATGGTCACAAGTAGCTTGTCGCCCTCAACTTTAGCGCCTTTTTGCTGAGTATATTGGTCGATGTTCTGAAAATAACGGTAACCTGGCGGAATGGGTAATGGGATGTTTTCTTCGTGTTCGTCGCTGATGAGCCTGTTTTCGGGTATGGATGTTGAAGAGCTACCTGCCATTGGCTGCCCGTACATCTCTTCTACTTGATAGTCGGTGAGGAGATACCTGGGGTTGATGATGTCTTCAATGGTCTGTCTGCCGTATGTTCTGTTCAGGTAGTTCAGCTTTCCTGCAAAGTTTTTCGCCTGTTGGTATCCTACCTGTTTCAATAAGGTTGTGTACGTTTTACTGCTTATCGGAAACTTGGTCATGTTGTGCTTGGCCAACAATTCGCGTACCTGTTTTTGCAAACGGTTGTGGGTATAACTTGATACGTTTACTGGAAATACCGACACCAGCAACAGGATGGCGACAAAACTCCATGCCACCCACATCACCTTGCGCGACCGACAGACGATGAGACCTATGCAGACAGCGTAGCACCAAAGGTTGAACAACAGCAGGTACAGACGCTGTATGGTTACGCCATAGTCGGAGAAACGGCGGCCAATGCCTATCGACATCAGCACCAGCAACGGCAGAACGATGATGGGAAGGTAGCGAACCGCCAGCCGGTCTACCGGCTTTACATGGTCTTGCTGGTGGATAGGGTAGAGCAAGAACAGAATGATGACGGTAAGCAACATGAGCACCGAAACCAATGTAGACACCCATCCATTGGGCAATTCCCAGGTAACGAGTATCTTTACAGCGTAGAGATAAAGTGTGATGACGTAAGCTAAGTGCAGCGGAATGAGCAGATAATGGATGATGCCGTTGCCAAACTTATGTTGCAGCCAGTTGTATTGACTGTATTTTTGTTCGTCTTTCGGCAACTGGAACATGAATAACAGTGGGGCCACCAGCGTGAAACACATGTTAGCCGTATCGCCATAGAGGGTTGCCTTTATGTCCATGTTAAACAGATACTTGAACGACTGTATCAGCAACAAGATACCCAAGAAGAGAACAAGGGATGTGCCGGCAGCGATGATGCCGCTTCCCATAAGTCTGATGAGGAAGTTAATGGCTGGACGGTCGTTCTTTTGTTGCGCGAAAGGCAGTGTGAACCAGCCCACGAGCATTGCGCCTACGCATGTGCAGGCGGCGATGCATTGTCCTGTGGAAAGTTCGTATTCGGTGGCCCAATAGATGCACAGAGCCAGCCAAAGGGCATGTAGTCCACCTTGCCATCCCCTTGCTTTGAGCCGTTGACGCATGTCTTCCGTCCACAGGTGGAGTGTCAAAGACAGAATGGTGGCCGTGAGTGGATAGAACATGAGGAAGAATTCGAATCCTTTCGTCTGTCCGTCATAGTGCAGATCGTGATTGAGGTACATCAGCGATAGGCATGAGGCGATGGTGAAAAACAGGGTTAGCGGAAATCTCTGCACAATGCTTTGCAGGCCTTCTTTCCAGTGTTTGAATGCGTCTTTAGACATGAAATGTGCCATTGTTCGTCTTGGGTTTGATTAATATCGCAAATCTACAATAAAATATAGGTTACGACAAGTGTCTTTTGATAAAAATGATTAATTTTGTCATCCTAACATTTTTTCCCGCTACCTCTTCATCGCAGTCTCGGTGGTGTTGATGGGGTGGAAAGGCACAACCAACAGCTTATGCAATTCAGAACCATAGTCAAAATAAACCACCCCTCGTTTCAAATCCCGCCATTCGATCGCATGCTCTTTGTCGGTTCATGCTTTGCTGACAGCATGGGGCAGCGCTTCGTCGAAGATAAGTTTCGCGTCACCGTCAATCCTTACGGCGTGATGTACAATCCGGCCAGCATTCTGCACACGGTAGAGCGCACCGATGTGAGCCCCAACGTGGCCGTGTTTACCCTGGGTACCAACCATGTGTACATCTTGAAAGAAACGGGCGAGATAGTAGACAACTGTCAAAAGCGTCCGCAGCGCTTGTTCCGTGAAGCAGAATTGAGTGTGGAGGAGTGCGCGGCCTATCTGTCTCGAGCGGTAGAATGTTTGCTCAAGCGCAATGACAAGGTGCGCGTCATTCTCACCGTCAGTCCCATCCGTTATGCCAAGTACGGTTTTCATGGCAGTCAGCTGTCCAAGGCCACGCTGCTTTTGGCTACCCGCCAGCTGGAAGAGCGTTATCCCGGCGTGGTGACTTATTTCCCCGCTTACGAGATTGTCAACGACGAGTTGCGCGATTATCGGTTTTACAAAGAAGACATGTTGCATCCGTCCGACCAAGCCGTGGCATACATCTGGGAACGTTTTTCGGATGCCTTTTTCAGTCAGGAGGCCAAACTTTTCTTGGCCGATTGGCAACCTGTGAAGGCCGCCTTGGCGCATCGTCCGTTCCATCCGGATGGCGATGCTTACCAGTCGTTCATCCGTCAGACGCAAGAGCGTATGAAAGAGTTGGAAAACAAATGGGGTGTAAACTTGACGGATTAAGTGTAATGCGCTGCCCTCTGTTTCCCATGGTTTGTTCTTAGTCTTGAGGTATGAAGAATCTGTCGGTGTTTGCTTGTTCCCATTGTAGCAGCCACCGCTTCCTGTCCAGGCCTCCCGCATAGCCCGTGAGGCTTCCGTTGGTGCCGATGACCCGATGACAGGGAATGATGATGGAGATGGGATTGCGTCCAACAGCACCGCCCACCGCCTGGCTCGACATGCTTTTCACACCGTGTTGCCTGGCCCATTGCCTGGCAATGTCTTTGTAGGTAGTGGTTTCTCCATACGGAATGGTCAACAATAACTGCCATACAGTCCTGCGAAACGGCGTGTCGTTCAGCAGAATCGGGGGTGTGAAGGTAGGATGTTTGCCTTGAAAATAAACGTCGAGCCAAGTGCGAGTCTCGTCAAAAATGGGGAGCGAGAGATGTTGAGGTTGGTCACCTGACGGGTGATCGAAGTACTTTTGTCCTTCAAACCACAATCCTGTAAGCTGCTTGCCATTGCTGCCCATGGTGATGATTCCTAAGGGAGAGGCGTATGTGTCGATATATTGTTCCATTCCAAAAATGCTTGGTTGCTGTACAAAGATAACGAAAAAGATGAAGTCATCGGCCGTTAACCATGCCAAATGTTTGTGAGCAAGAGCATGCTGAAGCCATCGTCCACATTCGTTTCGCTTTGGTGTTTACTTTGCGTTTATTTGCCTGTCTCTGTCTGTTATGCTGTCTTTAGTGTATCAGCTTTTTCATCTTCTTTTGTAATAAATCATACCCTTCATCCGTTTTATAGAAAAAATAAGCATCATGAAGAAGTTATTGCTGTCTATGGTCCTGCTGATGGCCTGCACATTTACCATGGCTCAACGAAGTGTTGGGACGTGGTCACTGATTCCCAAGGTAGGGGTGAACTTGGCAAATATCTCTAATTTTGACGTTGTCATTGGTGGTTTGTACCCTGATGGGCAGCAGAATGAAATTGAGCAGAAGTCAAAATACCGCGAAGGATTTATCGGTGGACTGGACGTACAGTATCAAGCGGTGGATCAGGTGGCATTCTCTGCCGGTGTGTTTTATTCGGTTCAGGGAATGCGGTTTCCGCCATCAGAAACGATTGATAAGGCAAAAATACACTATACGTCTGATGATGTTCAGTGGAAATACGATTATCTTACGCTTCCCTTGATGGCTCATGTGGCAGTTCTTCCTAGTCTTTCGTTCAATGCAGGCGTGCAGATGGGCTATCTCTTGTCGGCAAAAGGTAGGGCAACGTTGTCGCAATTTACGGTTGACAAGGAAGGAAAAGTGCATTATCAGACTGACGAGAAAGGGAATTTGCTGTATGCCTACGCCGAAAAATATGACAACCTGTCCTACACAAAGCGCTTCGACGTTTCCATTCCTGTTGGCTTTTCGTTGGAGTACAGCCACGTGGTGCTGGATGCAAGATACAACTTCGGCCTGACCAAGATGAATAAATATACCCAAGATAGTATGAAAAACAAGGTGTTCACCTTCACGGTTGGTTATGTGTTTGACCTCTGATCGGTAAATACAATCTCTGACAAAAGATTATTCTCCATCATCTTCTAAATTGTAAACAGAAAACGCTTCTTCGATGATGCCTATCGGTTGTTATTTTAATAGCATGGAGTTTGGTGTCCAATAGCAATGAGTTTAGTGCCCAATAACATAGAGTTTGGACGCTAAAGTCATTGAGTTTGGTTCTGGTTTTGAATATTATTGGAAATCAACTACTTACGAGTAACTGTTTTGTGATAATACCCCTGCTGTAGTAAACAAGATGGTATCAATTTCCGTTTTTTAGTTCTCTTTTACACGCATATCGTATCTTTTATGTAATTTTGTGCGCTCAAACGGACAAAAACAGTTCTTAAGTGACAACTCAATGCAGATGATAAAAAGTACACTTCGTGGTGTTGGCCAAGTGATGTTTCAGGGCAATGTGCTGTCGGGCGCACTGATGCTTGCAGGTATTGCTTGCAACTCCCTCCTCATGTGCTTGTTTGCCTTGGCTGGAAGTGTCATCGGCACATGTACAGCTGTTGCCCTTCGATATGATGCGGGGCGCATTCGTGACGGCTTGTATGGTTTTAATGCTGCGCTGGTGGGTATTGCCGTACCTTGTTTCATGCCCATTCATGTAGGTTCTGTATTGCTCATGGTGGTGGCATGTGTGCTGTCTGCGCTGGTGACGCGACTGTTCGAGCGGCAACGCTTTGTCCCTGCGCTCACCGCACCCTTCGTACTCATCACCTGGACAATGCTGTTGTTGGGTCACGTTTTTCCCCAGTTACAGCTGCCAGCAACGACAGCTGCCGGTACTGCGGAAAGTTTCTCGCTGATTAGAGCCGCCTCACTGAGCTTTGGACAAATCATGCTTCAGGGCAACAACCTACTCACTGGTTTGTTGTTTTTCCTTGCCATTTGTGTCAATTCGCGCAAGATGGGTGTGGAGTCGCTTGTCGCCTGTGCACTGTGTCTCGCCGTGGTGTGGGTGCCGGGTGTCAGTACCACCTCGGTGAACAACGGTATGTATGGCTACAATGCCATTCTTGCGGTTTTGGCAGTCGCCAACATTCTTGACATTGGCACATGTACTTACGTCAAGGCATTGGTTGCCCTGATACTTACGTTGCTGATGCAGTACGCCGGTTTGCGTATGGGTATTGTCACGCTCACCGCACCTTTCGTGTTGTCGGTGTGGTTAGTGGCTTTGTATCATACTTTTGTAGTTAAAATCAAATAAGATTATAAAAAATGAAAATTAAAAGATGGTTAAGCCCCACCTTATGGGGTATTGTGCTTGCCACGACGGTGAGCATTCCCACCTTGGGCAAGATAGTAACAGTAGACAAGTCGATAAGTATTGCCCGCAAATATGTCAATGTGAATCTTTCGGAACGTCATGCAACGAGGGCTTCGCATGGTACACCACCTTATTATATTTATAACGACCGCCACGGACAGGGCTTCGTAGTGGTGGCAGGCGATGATGATCTGGGACAAGTGTTGGGCTATTCGCACACTGGAACGCTCGACACGTTGCGTGCAAGTGAGGAACTTAAATTCCTGTTGAGTGCCTACCGTGATGCCTTTCACCAATTACAAAGGCAACCTGGCACAAGAGCTACCGTTACCACTACGCCTCCCAACCGAAAGGAGGTGGCTCCGTTGCTCACAACGGCATGGAATCAAGACGACCCTTACAGTCGTCTTACGGGGTACAAGTTCACAGGTTGTGTGGCTACGGCGGTAGCACAAATCATGTATTATCATCGCTGGCCAGAGCGGGGAGAGGGCAGCTACTCGTATGTAGTGCGCTATGACAACCGCACGATGAGCGTGGACTTCAGTCAGTCGGTATACCCATGGGACAAGATGTTGCCCAAATACAACACACTCACGGCACCTGACAATGCGGAGGCTTGCTATGCTGTGGCGCTGCTCATGCGTGACGTGGGTGTGTCGGTGAACATGCAGTACACCCCTACATCCAGTGGTGCACAAACCTTCATGGCTGCCAAGGCACTGAAAACGTACTTCAATTATTCCACCTCCATGCTCAACAAGTCTGATGAGGGCGCAGCTGCTTTCACCCAGATATTGCGCAAGGAGATTGAAAATGGCTTTCCCGTGTACATCAGCGGTAGCGTGAAGTCAGGCGGTAGTGGACACGCATGGGTGGTAGACGGTGTGGATAAGGACAACCTGTTTCACATGAACTTTGGTTGGGGAGGCGGTGGCGACGGCTACTTCTCCGTCACGGCACTGAATCTTGCCACCACAGGACAGGAGTTTGGCGGCAAGCCTCTCTCCTTTAACAAGCAGGTGCAGATTATCTTGGTGCATCCCAACAAACCGGGAAGCGCACCCATTGATGCCGAACTTGCTGACGATGCCCCCAACTTGTGTTTCAACTCGGAGGGCAATATGACCGTAGTTGGCAGCATGCCCACTAACAAACGGCAACCCATGACGGTTAGCTATCACCACTTTAAGAACCAAGCTGACGGAAAGTTTGCCGGAGATATTGGCTTGGGCGTGTACAACGAGCAGGGTGAACAAGTAAAAGTAGTGCCATCGGCATGGCACGACAAAGGTGGATACACCGCAGAGCGCGGCAAGTATAACGGTGGCATGCTGCAATCGGGGCAACTGATTGATGATGATTGCACGTTTACGGTGAATCTTGATGACCTTGCCGATGGACGCTACTATTTGCAGGCTGTATGTGCCAGGCTCAAAGATAATTCCACCTACGGGGCATGGTGCAAGATGAAAACGGCACCACGCATAGGCTTTCAGGTGCAAGGCAACGATGTGCGCCTATTTGAGAAACCCGATGACAAGGCACCTTTCGCATTGGCATCCCACCCCTATACGCTCAAACCGTGTACTGCTGGCAACAAAGCCATGCTGTGCCTAAGCATACGCAAACTTACGGGTACGCCTTTCGATGGCACGGTGAGGGTGTCGCTTGTGGATGATGACAATCGTGTGGTTGCTACAGGACAAACCTTAGAGGCGGTGGACTTTGAGATGTTTGCCGAGACAGAGGTGAGGGTGGATATGCACTTGCCCGACCATCTGCAGCCCAAGGAATACAAATTGAAGGTAGAGGTACTTAAGCAATATGATGCCGACAACATTGCTACGGTGGGTATGGTGCATGGCAACGAGCCGTCTACGTTGCAGGTAGAGGCCGCTAAGCCCAGCGACAAGCTTTTCGTACAACTCTTGGGCATGGTGCAAGACAACAGCGGATCTTCCATATCACCCACGAACATTGACCTCAGTAGCAATCCATTCCTCAAGATAGGAGTGGTAATGAAGCTTGCACCTCAAGCCACCTACAACGGCACATTGACGCTTTGCTTGATTGATACGAAAACCCAGCGACGCATATCATTGGGCAGTAGAGCTCAAAAACAATATGACTTGTCTGGAGGGGATGTTGAAATATTTATTACGGGATGGCTGAAAAACAAGGATAACTTGTCCGTCATCAACAACCGTACATACCGATTGGCGTTGATGGGTATGGTAGACGACGTGGAGTGTGATTTGTGGAACGAGAACTGCGCTCCTTTTGAAGTGTCGTTTGTGAACAGTATTTACAATGTTTATCCTGACGAGACTACGCATATAGACGCAACACAAAGCTCGTTACGCATGATGCGAAGTGGTAACTGGATTGACGTGCAGGGCGAGGACTTGGCACATGTGCAGGTGTTTGCACTCGACGGAACCCTGATTACCGCCATTGATGCCCACGGACAACATTCGGTGAGGTTACACGTTCCTACCACGCAAGTGGTTGTTGTGCGGGTGAAAACTCTTCAGGGCAGCACCTTGACGAATAAGTTAAGATAAAACTTTGGGAATAAGATATTCAGCAACAATACGTGAAAAATATTGTCGTATTGTTGCTGTAGTTAATGTCAAGCCTCGGCTTATTCTGGATAAACAAGGTTCTTGTCTTCAATCTTCTGCAATACCTCTTCAAGGAATTTGCGTGATTCAAGCTTCGCCATGGGTAGGTCGTGCAACAGGTAGTTGCCACAATCCTTAGGTTGTGCGCCGGGAATCTCGCCCTCATAGTTGGCAATGAAGCTGAAGGTGCGTTTCATCAAGTCGACGATGTCGCTGCTTTTCAGGTCGCCATGTATAATAAGGTAGTTGCCAGTGAGGCATCCCATGGGTCCCCAGTAAACGATTTTTTCTTTCCACTGGGCATCATTGCGCAGATAGGTGGCGGCCAAATGCTCGATGGTGTGCAAGGCGCCGATGTGTAACACGGGTTCACGGTTGGGCTCTTTCATGCGAATGTCGAAAGTGGTGATGACTTCAGAGCCGACAACGTCTTGCCTACTTACATAAATACCACGCAACAATTTGTTGTGGTTGATGGTGAATGAAGGAATCTTGTTCATTTTTTAGTTTTTTAGTTTGTGAGTTTTTTAGTTGATGAGTTGTTAGTTGACGAGGTTTTAGTTGACGAGTTTACGAGTTGATGGCTTTTCTTTATTCATGGGTTTTATCGTTGATTCGCCAATAGCGAAAGCTATCAACTCGTGAACTTGTCAACTCGTAAACTTGTAAACTATTCCACTATCTGTATAAACTCTTTAGTGACATGGAACGAATGGTTGGCCAATCGCTCCCAAAAATCATAATACAGTGCCGCGTTCGTATCCTTTAAAGGCACATCACTGATTACTCGGAAAGAGATGAACGGCGTGTGATAAAGGTAACAGGTTTGGGCAATGGCACAACTTTCCATGTCAACAGCCATGGCTGTGGGAAAAGAGGAAAGTATTTGTTGCATCTTCTCTTTGCTGTCAACAAACCAATCGCCACTCACAATGAGGCCGCTACGAATATTAGTTCCGCAGTCGATGGCACACGCCTTACGCACCAATTCGGCAGGAGAGGCGTAACTTGAGGGCATGCTCATGATTTGACCTGCTTCGCACTCTTTGCCACAATAAGCGTCATGGTAACAACATTGTGTGCTTACAACCACGTCGGTAGGACTTAATGACGCATCTGCACCACCCGCACATCCAGATGATATCACCAAGTTGGGATGATGATGGTTTATCAGTTCCACCGCACCAATGGCGGCATTTACCTTTCCAATGCCACATTGTTGCATCACGATTTCGTGTTGTCCAATGCGCCCCGTGATGACAGACAGATGCCGATGCTGTTGTGTCTGCATGTCTTCGAGCAAGGATTTGAGTTGCGTAAACTCTTTCTCCATGGCCACAATGATACCTATTTTCATGATTGTTGTTTGCTATTTAGCTGCAAAGGTAGCAAAAAATGGTTGCACAGACAGGTGTAAACGGTAAAGTTTTGCTATCTTTGTGCCTAAATCTTAACAAAAAACAGCTATTCATGGAAGCTTTGAAGAAATATGGGTTGGATGTAGCCGCCATCGTCTTGTTCGTCTTGATTTCATTCGCTTACTTCGTTCCAGCCAGTCTGGAAGGGCGTATTCTGTTCCAGCATGATGCTTCAGCAGGAAAGGGTCTTGGGCATGAACAAACAGAATATTATCAACGAACGGGTGAACGAACCCGATGGACCAATTCGGTGTTCGGAGGTATGCCCACCTATCAAACGGCTCCGTCGTACAAAAGTACCGACACATTGAGCAAGGTGATGAACGCTTATCACCTGTGGTTGCCCGAAAATGTGTGGTATGTGTTTGCCTATTTGCTGGGCTTCTACATCCTGTTGCGTGCTTTTGATTTCCGCAAGGAGTTGGCTGTTTTGGGTTCTGTCATCTGGGCTTTCTCCAGTTACTTCTTCATTATCATTGCTGCCGGACACATTTGGAAAGTGATGGCCTTGGCTTATCTGCCACCAATGATAGCTGGCATTGTGCTTAGTTATAGGGGAAAATATCTCTGGGGATTCATCCTGACGGCCTTGTTCACCGCTTTTGAGGTGAAGGCCAATCACGTGCAGATGACCTATTATTATCTGTTCATCATCTTCTTCATGGTTATCGCTTTCTTGGTTCAGGCTGTGAAAGACAAGCAGTTGGCACGGTTTGGTAAAGCATCAGCCGTGTGTATCGCCGCCGCTGCCATCGGTATCTGCATCAACCTGAGCAACCTGTATCATACATGGGAATACAGTCAAGAGTCGATGCGTGGCAAGAGTGAACTGGTGAAGCCCAATTCGGCCAACCAAACCAATAGCGGCTTGGAGCGCGACTACATCACGCAGTGGAGTTATGGCATTGGTGAAACATGGACGTTGCTCATCCCTAATGCCAAAGGAGGTGCATCTGTTCCGCTCTCAATGAACGAAACCGCCATGAAAAAGGCAGATCCACAGTTCATGGAAATCTATCAACAGATAGGTCAATACTGGGGCGAACAACCCGGAACCAGCGGTCCTGTGTATGTTGGCGCATTCGTCATGATGCTCTTCATCTTGGGATTGTTCATCGTGAAAGGTCCTATGAAGTGGGCTTTGTTGGCAGCTACCATCCTGTCTGTCATGCTGTCATGGGGGAAGAACTTCATGCCGCTTACGAATTTCTTCATTGATTACGTGCCCATGTACGCCAAATTCCGAACCGTGGCGTCGATTTTGGTTATCGCAGAGTTTACCATTCCGCTGTTGGCCGTGATGGCATTGAAGAAAATCATTGAAGAACCCGAACTATTGAACAAACGCTTGAAATACGTATATGTGAGCTTTGGCCTCACGGCTGGGTTCTGTTTGCTGTTTGCCCTGATGCCAACAGTGTTCTTTTCTGACTATGTTTCCACGGCAGAGTTGGAAGCTATGAAGAATATCCCTTCCGAATATCAGGGTGCGCTGTTGACAAATCTTCGTGCCATGCGGCAAGCTATCTTTACTGATGATTGTTGGCGGTCGTTCTTTATCATTGTGATTGGAACTTTCTTGCTGCTGCTTTACCGTGCCAACAAACATAAAAAGTCTGCCTTCGTAGGACTGGTGATTGTGCTGTGCCTTGTAGATATGTGGCAAGTCAACAAGCGTTACCTCAATGATGGCATGTTTGTAGAGAAGAGTGTGCGTGAGAATCCTATCGAAATGACACCCACCGACAAGCAAATCCTACAGACTAAAGAGCTCGACTACCGTGTGTTGAATCTCTCAACGAGTACGTTTAACGAGAACGAAACCAGTTATTTCCACAAGAGCATTGGTGGCTATCATCCTGCCAAGTTGCGCCGTTATCAGGAAATGATAGAGGCTTATATCGCTCCTGAAATGCAAAACCTGATGAAAGGAATTATGGATGCACAGGGCGACATGACGCAGTTGAATGGCGATAGCATTTCGCCTGTGCTGAATATGCTCAACACCAAGTTTTTCATCATGCCATTGCAGGGTGGACAAACCGTTCCGCTCAAAAATCCATACGCCTTTGGCAATGCGTGGTTTGTCGACAAATTGACGTATGTGGATAATGCCAATCAGGAAATAGAACGCATCGGAAAGATGAATCTTCGTACAGAGGCTGTGGCTGATAAGAAGTTCAAACAAGAGCTTGGCGAGGCCGTTGCGCAAGACCATTCGTCGGTAGTAACGCTACAGAAGTATGAACCCAATCAACTGACCTATCAGGTAGAGTCGAGCAAAGGTGGTGTGGTGGTGTTCTCTGAGATTTATTATCCGGAATGGACGGCCACGGTTGATGGCGAGGAAGTGCCGGTTGGTCGAGTTAATTACATACTTCGTGCCATCCAGGTGAAACCCGGTAAGCATACGGTTGTATTGAGTTTCTTCCCTAAATCGGTCAATCGAACAGAGACCATCGCGTATATTTCCTTTGCTTTGTTGGTGGTACTGATTATCTTGGTATGCTTCAACGAGTTTCGTAAGCGCAAGCAGAAGGAAGAAAAGCAAGCGTGATGCGCGTGTAAAGAAGCACAGCGTTGAAGGAGGATAATATAACTTTGCGACTAAATTTAACAAGATATTCATGGTATCAGTAGAAGGTTTGAAGGTAGAATTTGGTGTGAAACCCTTGTTCCGCGACGTGAGTTTTGTCATCAATGAGCGTGATAGAATTGCATTGGTGGGCAAGAACGGGGCTGGTAAATCCACCTTACTTAAGATCCTCAATGGTCAACAGAAACCTACTGCGGGTGTCGTTTCGGTTCCTAATGACACCACCATTGGTTATCTTCCCCAGGTGATGAAGATAGCCGACAATACAACTGTCAAGGAAGAAACACGCAAGGCTTTTTCTGATAGCATGCGCATGAAGGAACACCTGGAGCACATGCAGAACGAATTGGGCAACCGTACCGATTATGAGAGTGCGTCGTACATGGAACTGGTCGAGAAGTTTACCCAGGAACATGATCGCTATTTGATGATGGGTGGTGAGAACTATGAGGCCGAAATGGAGCGAACACTCACCGGACTGGGCTTTACTCAGGCCGATTTTGATCGTCCTACGTCGGAGTTCTCTGGCGGTTGGCGCATGCGAATCGAACTGGCGAAGATTTTGTTGCGTCGCCCTGATGTGCTGTTGCTGGACGAACCAACCAATCATCTCGACATCGAGTCAATACAATGGCTGGAACAATTTCTCGCTCAATCAGCCAAAGCAGTGGTGCTGGTCAGTCACGACCGTGCTTTTATCAATAATGTAACCAACCGTACGATAGAGATTACTTGTGGCCACATCGAAGACTATAAAGTTAACTACGATCAATATGTCGTGTTGCGCGCCGAGCGAAGAGAGCAGCAATTGCGCGCCTATGAAAACCAACAAAAAGAAATAGCCGACACAAAAGCCTTCATCGAGCGTTTCCGTTATCAAGCAACCAAGGCCATTCAGGTTCAACAGCGCATCCGTCAACTGGAAAAGTTAGAACTCATTGAGGTCGATGAGGTGGATAACAAACGCATGCACTTGAAGTTTCCCCCATGCCTTCGAAGTGGCGATTATCCTATTATTTGTGATGAACTTCGTAAAGATTATGGCTCTCATACGGTGTTCAAAGACGTTACTTTCACCCTTAAACGTGGGGAGAAGGTTGCCTTTGTTGGTAAAAACGGCGAAGGTAAATCTACCTTGGTCAAATGTATCATGGGTGAGATTCCGTATACCGGCACACTGAAGGTTGGTCACAACGTGCAGATAGGCTATTTCGCACAGAACCAAGCGCAGTTGCTGGATGAGGAACTGACGATTTACGAAACGATTGACCGTGTGGCAACGGGTGACATGCGACTGAAAATCAACGACCTGTTGGGTGCGTTTATGTTCGGTGGCGAAACGTCTGAGAAGAAGGTTAAGGTGTTATCGGGTGGCGAACGCAGTCGGTTGGCGATGATACGTTTACTCTTGCAGCCCGTCAACCTGCTCATACTTGACGAGCCTACCAACCATTTGGACATGCCATCAAAAGATGTTTTGAAGGAGGCCATACAGGCTTTCGATGGCACGGTGATATTGGTGAGCCACGACCGCGACTTCCTCGACGGCCTGGTGAGCAAGGTTTACGAGTTCGGTAGCGGACAGGTGAAAGAACATCTGGGTGGCATTTACGACTTCATCCGCAGTCATGCGCAGGCAATGGGTGATGACGCTGACAACCATAGCATCGATTCTCTTCTGCACACAAACACACAGTCGGGTGCATCACAACCATTGCAAGCTGCTTCAAAAACAGAAAAGAGTGGGGCTGAAGAATATCTCCAGCGCAAGGAACAGCAAAAGAAAGTACGCAAACTAAAACGGAGCATCGAGGAGAGTGAAGCTAAAATCGCTGCCATGGAAAAGCGTATCGCTGAGCTAAACACCATTCTCTCACAACCAGAAAATGCGTCAAACATGGAGTTGGTCACTGAATACACATCCGTTCAGCGGGCATTGGATGCAGAAAACGAACGATGGATGGAGCTTAATGAGAAAATGGAGAAACTTTGAACATTGAACATTGAACTTTGAGGTTTGAACTTTGAACTATCAACTTGTTAACTATCAACTTGTTAACTATCAACTTGTAAACTCGTAAACTAAAAAACTCGTAAACTAAAAAACTTTAAAACTTATGAAACATTTATTTCCAATCATGATGTTGATGGTGGCACCCACGATGGGGATGGCACAATCAAAATCGGGACTTGTCGAGGCTAACTTTGACAAGTCTGTCCGCCCAGCCGATGATTTTTACCAGTTTGCCACGGGCGGATGGCAGAAGAAACATCCGCTACCAGCGGCTTATTCGCGCTTTGGCAGTTTCGACCAGTTGGCTGAAGACAACAACAAGCGGATTAACACCATCTTGGGTGAATTGCAGAAGAAGACGTACAAGAAAGGTACGATGGAGCAAAAGCTGTCAGACTTCTACAAGCTTGCTATGGATGCTGACCGTCGTAACAAGGAGGGTATCAAACCTGTGAAACCCTTGTTGGATGAGATGGAAGCCGCCAAAACGAAGAAAGATTTGGAACAACTGCAATTGAAGTATGCCGCTCAGGGATATGGTGTCTCTTTTGGTTCTTACTTCGCAGCTGACGAGAAGAATGTGACGATGAACATTCTGAACGTCAGTCAGGGTGGATTAACGTTGGGACAGAAGGACTATTACCTCAACAACGATGCGGCCACCGTAGCCATTCGCGACGAATATAGGAAGCACATCGCACGCATGTTCAACCTCTATGGATTCGATGAGGTCCAGGCACAGGCAAAGGCAGATATCATTTTTAAAACCGAAACAGCACTTGCGTTGATTTCAAAGAGCATGACGGAGCTTCGCGACCCACAAGCCAACTACAACAAGATGACCTTGAAAGAGTTCAAGGCCAATTATCCCAACATCAACCTCGAAGGCATGGCTAATGCGGAGGGCGTGAAGAGTGAGTACATCCAGACGATGGTTGTCGGCCAACCGTCATTTCTGGAAGGCTATGATAAGCTCTCGGCTGCTGCCACTGCCGACGATTTGCGTGCGCTGATGGAGTGGGATGTCATCATGTCGTCATCAAGCTATCTCACTGATGTAATCCGTGAAGCCAACTTCAACTTCTTTGGTAAGACCATGAGTGGCCGCAAGGAGGATTATCCGTTGTGGAAACGTGCCACCAATCAGGTTGAGGCACAAATGGGCGAGGCGCTCGGCAAGATGTACGTAGCCCGTTATTTCCCCGAGAGTTCTAAGAAGAAGATGGAGAACTTGGTGCGCAATCTGCAAATTGCATTGGGCCAACGTATTGATGCACAAACATGGATGAGCGATACAACCAAGGCCGAAGCGCATAAGAAGTTGGATAAATTCTATGTCAAGATTGGCTATCCTAACAAGTGGCGCGACTATTCTAAGTTGAACATCGACCCCGCTAAGTCGTTCTATGAGAACGTTATGGCATGCCGCCAGTTCGCACACGAAAATCATATTGCCGAGCGTGCCGGTAAGCCAGTCGACCGTGATGAGTGGTTCATGACGCCGCAAACCGTGAACGCCTACTACAATCCTACCACCAACGAGATTTGTTTCCCAGCGGGAATCCTGCAATATCCGTTCTTCGACCCTAAGGCCGATGAGGCCTTCAACTATGGTGCCATAGGCGTGGTGATTGGTCATGAGATGACACACGGATTTGATGACCAAGGTCGTCAGTACGATGCCAATGGCAATATGAACGATTGGTGGACTGCCAACGATGCGAAAGGCTTCAACGAGCGAGCCGACATGTATGCCGATTTCTTCTCCAATATCAATGTTTTGCCCGACCTCAAGGCCAACGGACGTTTCACGTTGGGTGAGAACTTGGCCGACCATGGCGGATTGCAGGTTAGTTTCCTGGCATACAAGAACGCCACGGCGAAGAAGCCTTTGAAGACGAAAGATGGCTTCACGGCCGATCAACGTTTCTTCTTGGCCTATGCAGGCGTGTGGGGACAGAACATCACCGAGCAGGAAATACGCAACCGCGTGAAGCGTGATCCCCATGCGTTGGGCAAGTGGCGCGTCAATGGTGCACTGCCTCACGTTGACGCTTGGTACGAGGCTTTCAACGTGAAAGAAGGCGACAAGCTCTTTATTCCGAAGAAAAATCGCTTGGATTTGTGGTAATTCTTCCAGATTATTGAAATAATCATATCCACTCATTTGAGCATCAACTTCTCAAGTGAGTGGATTTTTTCTTGGCGGTCGTTCACGATTTCCTTGAACGCAGGTGATTTGCAAGCAACTTGATGCCGAGTGTATTGCAAGGGTATGAAATGCACGGGAACAACAATCTGTTGTTTCTTTGTAAGCCGTTGAATATCAAAAGGCTATAAGAATGTGTGTTGATAGCATCGTCCGCGTTCATCAAACTCATTGACTTTGGACCTCAAACCCATACAGATTGGAGGCTAAACTCCATGACTTTGATGCCCAAACTCCATGACTTTGAAAATGCGGTCAATCTCTCTTATAAAACACTGTCAATGAGATGTTTATGAAACGGTGGTTTTTTTTTGCGGAAAGGGTGGTGATGCACAGGGGTGCATTCGCTATTCGCCCAGTTATTTTTAGAGTGTTTGCCTGGTTGTGTATGGAGTGATTAAGAGGGTGTACGATGGATGAAAGCTGTTGACGGAGCGAATCTTCAAGTTCAATCCGTGTGGGCTTTGAGTACACGGTGGGGCATGCGTCCATGTCCCAACAAGTCGATAGGGCAACCGAGGTGTTGCTCCAGCTCAACCATCGACAGCTCCGTGTCGGGGTGGTAGTGTACGTTGTGGTTGACACAGGCAACGGCCTTCACGTTTTGCAGGATGGAGCCTATGTCGTGGCTCACGATGATGATGGCGCAATCGCGGTTGATGTCGTTGAGCATTTGGTACATTTGTTCTTGGAACTGCCTGTCAATATAGGTGTTGGGTTCATCCAAAATCAGTACTTCTGGTCGTGCAACGATGGCGCGAGCCAGCAACACGCGCTGCAACTGGCCGCCACTCAGGGTGCCGATGGCACGCCGGCGCAGTTCGGTGAGCTGCATCCTGGCGAGTGTTTCGTCCACCATTTGGTGGTGCTTGGACGTGAATGGGGAGAACAATTTCTTTTGTCCGCTCAGTCCCGACAGTACTACTTCTTGCACCGAGATGGGGAATTTCTTGTCGATGTCGTTGTATTGTGGGAGATAACCCATGCTGATGTGGTCTGCAAGTGTTCCGTTTCGGTAGAACTTGATTTGTCCCTCGCTCGGCTTTTTCAGACCGATGATGAGTTGTACAAGGGTAGTTTTGCCACCACCGTTTGGTCCGATGATGCCCAGAAAGTCGTGATCGTACACGGTAAGGTTCACGTCTTGCAGAACCGTCTTCTGTCCGTACGTCGCGCTGATGTTTTCTAATTGGATGATGGGTGTCATGCGGTTATTTTAGTTTTTGGGCAATACTCACCATTTCTTCGCTCCAATTGTGGCTCAAGGGATTGATGGTTATCGTTTCTGCACCCACCTCTTGGCTGACAATCTTCGTGCTTCTGGTTTCAAACTGCTTCTGCACAAACATCACTTTCGCCTTCTTGTCCTTGGCCAGCTGGATGGTCTTTTTCAGTTGGGCTGCACTGGGTTCGCGCCCTTCTTCCTCCACTGGAATCTGCAAAAGCTCGTAGTCGCGGGCAAAGTAGGTGAGGGCAGGGTGGTCAATGAGGAAGGCCTGCGACTTGTCACGCGTGAGCTGTTCGCGCAGTCGCATGTCGGTAGCTTCGATGGTGTCTATCAAGGCTTCGTAATTTCGCCTGTAGGCGGCACTGTCTCGCTCATTGATGCTGACCAACGCTTGGTAGATGTTTCGTGCGATTTGCTTTGCGTTGTTGGTGCTCATCCAGGTGTGTGGATCAGTAACGCCGTGTGAAGAGGGGGCCAAATCAATGCCTTCAGACGAATCGATGATGATGGTGTGCGGCGCGTTTTGGCTCAGCTTTTTCATCCATGTGCGCTCAAAGCCAATGTTTCCCACCTTGATGTACAGGTCGCTCTCGGCCAACTTCACCATTTGTTGGGTGGTTGGTTCGTAGGTTTCGGGGTTTCCTCCCTGGGGAACCATGGTGTTCACAACAAACTTGTCACCAGCAATTTGTTCGGTGAAATATCGCAGTGGCTCTATGGTCACCGTGATTTTTCGCCTCGTGTCTTGCGGGTTGGTGGTGCAAGATGCGAGAAATAGCGTGACCGTGAGCAGCAGAAGGTATTTTTTCATTGAGCGTGTCATGTATGTGATGCTTATAAGATGAGATTCATGCCATAAATGATAAGTAGGTATCTGAATATTTTTCCCAAGGTGAAAGAGACGAGGGTGACCCAGATGTTGGCTCTCACCAGTCCTAAGACGATGGCTATGGCGCTGCCGATGATGGGCAGAAAAGCGAAGAAACCTATCCAGGCGCCGTAACGGGCCATCAGTCGTTGTGCGCGGTCCAGCTTGTCGGGTTTGACATGTAGGTATTTCTCTATCCAGTCTAACCGCCCCAATGTTCCGATGAAATAATTGAACAACGACCCCATGACGTTTCCAATGGTGCCGTACACAACCAAGGACCAGGGGTTAAGGCCAGCTGCCAACAGACCCGCCATGACGGCTTCGCTGCTGAAAGGAAGGACCGATCCGGCTAAAAGTGAGGACAAAAACATGCCCACATAGCCGTATTGTATCAAGAGATCTATCAATGTATCCATAGTTGATAACCCGTAATGGTCAGTGTGATGATGAACAGCGTGAGGCAAGTAATGCCCGACAGGCGCGATCCGGTGAACGTGATATAATGGCCGATAAGGGGTGAAACGCTGACAATGAGTGCAGGTAAGAGGTTGGGTAGGTGCGTAGGTTGCAGGATGATGAATACGATGGTGGCTGCCATCATCAACATGAAGGATGAGAAAAATAAGCGAATGCGAATCTTATCTTTTGAGCTGTTGAGGAGAAAATGAAGCATGCCGATGATGCCCAATGCACAGATAAAGCAGAGCGTCAGCAGGTTCAGTAGGGAAATGCTTTGGAAATCGAAGAGAGGTGCAAAGTGGGTGATGCTGGAAAAGTGATGGATGAACGTGCCAACATCGTGTCGATAGACGTAATAGCCTCCTACAAACCAATAGGGAGTGATGACAGCCAGCAGCGATGCCCAGAAGGTTCGCCAGCCCATGCCCATGACGTAAAACCGCAAGATAATCCACCAAATGGGGACTAAGAATAGTATTTGGACAAACCAAATACTGGCCACACCGATGAAGAAGAACGCATTGAACACGCTGCTGATGGCCGATTTGTCTTGATAGGCGCGGAACATGAATAAGTAGGTGAGGGCAAAACAAAGTTGAACGATGCAGGAATCCAGGTGAATGAACAGGGGTAGGGCAGCGACAGAGAGCACAAGATACGAACAAGACAGCATGCGACTATAGGTTCGAATCAAACTGTGCTGGTTGTTCAGTTCGACCATGGTCAAAGTAGTCATGAGCATCAGTATGAACTGAGGCCACAACTGCTGTTGAAACAAACCGCCCATGAACCAAATGCCTATCGCATATACCATGGTGATGGGCAGAGCATAACGACTTCCTGCTATTCTGTTTTGTAATCTATGCGTCATGAATCAAAACCAAACGGCACTGTAAGTGCATTCTCAAGTTAAAGCATCGGTGACGACAGTTGTCCGTACTTGATGGACTGGCCAGCCCGTCTTCGTATGAACAAGCGTAGGCATTTATAGGTCTTTGCCGATGTCTTTGCGGAAATATACGTCTTGAAAATCAATCTTTTTTGCTGCTGCAAAACTCTTATTCAGTGCCTCGTCTTTATCTTTTCCATACGAACAAACGGCCAAAACCCTGCCGCCGGCAGTGACAACCTGCCCATCTTTCACCGCCGTTCCGCTGTGAAAGACAATGCTGTCTTTTACCGTTTCGAGTCCTGAGATAGGATATCCTTTGGTATAGGCTTGCGGATAACCGCCGCTGACGAGCATGACGCACACGGCTGCGCGTTCGTCAAAGGTAACAACACGCTTGTCTAAGTTGCCTTCCGCGATGCCTTCAAACAAATCAACGATATCACTTTCAAGTCCTAGCATCACGCTTTCTGTCTCCGGATCGCCCATTCTACAGTTGTATTCTATCACCATGGGTTCGCCTTTTACATTGATTAAGCCAAAGAAGATAAAGCCTTTGTAGTCGATACCTTCTTCAGATAGTCCCTTTATCGTTGGCTGAATGATTCGTTCCTCCACCTTCTTCATCCAGTCATTATCTGCAAATGGGACCGGTGAGACGCTGCCCATGCCACCTGTATTCAGTCCTGTATCGCCTTCACCAATGCGCTTGTAATCCTTTGCTTCTGGCAAAATTTGATAATGTTTACCATCGGTTAAGACGAAAACAGAGCACTCTTTTCCACTTAGATATTCCTCAATGATGACTCGTGCCGACGCTTTTCCGAACATACCCCCTAACATTTCCTTTAATTCTCGCTGTGCTTCTGCCAGCGTAGGGAGTATTAAAACGCCCTTACCAGCACATAGTCCGTCGGCTTTCAACACGTATGGAGCCTCTAAAGTCTCCAAGAAGCGAAGTCCTTCGTCCAACGTCTCGCCGGTAAAGGTGTGGTATCGGGCGGTAGGGATGTGGTGGCGCTGCATGAAAGCCTTGGCAAAATCCTTGCTGCCTTCCAGTTTCGCCCCCTCTTTCGACGGACCGATGACCACGGTGTCTTTGGTTCGGGGGTCATTTTTCAACGCATCATAGATGCCATTCACAAGTGGATCTTCGGGTCCAACGACAACCATGTCAATCTGTTGGGTGCATATAAAGTCTTTGATAGCATCGAAATCGTTCACCTGAATGTCGACATTGGTGCCTACTTCACTTGTTCCAGCATTGCCGGGAGCGATGAATAGTTGGGTTACTCGTTTGCTTTGGGCTATTTTCCAGCCTAAGGCATGTTCTCTTCCGCCACTACCTAATAATAATATCTTCATGCGTATGTTTCCTTTTTTATTTCAGATAATCTTCAAAGTACTGTGTAATGCGTTCGTGGAGGTGAACACTTTGATGTCCTCTCATATTGTGTGGTTCACCCGGATAGACAAAGAAATCGGGTTGAGTGCCTTGTTTGATACACTCAGCGATGAACGACAAGCAGTGTTGCGGCACCACCGTTTTGTCGTTAGTGCCTTGAATAATTTGTAATTTTCCTTTCAAATTCTTGGCTTGTGGTATCAAGGAAGTCTTGCTGTAGCCTTCAGGATTGGCTTGTGGTGTGTCCATATAGCGCTCTCCATACATCACTTCGTACCATTTCCAATCAATGACAGGACCGCCAGCGACACCCACTTTGAAGGTTTCGGGATAATTTGTCATCAGCGAAATGGTCATAAAACCGCCGAAACTCCAACCATGCACGCCTATTCTGTTGGTATCTACGTATGGCAAAGTCTTCACATATTCAATGCCCTTCATTTGGTCTTGCATCTCTATCTGACCTAATTGGCGGAATGTTGCTTGTTCAAAATCCCTTCCTCGCCGCTCACTTCCTCTGTTATCGAGTATGAAGAGGATGTATCCCTTCTGTGCCATGTAGGTTTCCCAACTACGAGAAGCGTAATGCCAACGTGCATCTACGTTGTGTGCATGAGGTCCTCCGTACACATAAAGCACCAAAGGATATTTCTTATTTTCATCAAAGTTGGCTGGTTTCACCATGCGATAATACAAGTCAGTCGTGCCGTCAGCAGCTTTGATGGTGCCACATGCAAAGGTTGGCACTTGATATCCTTTCCATGGATCAGCCGCTTCAAAGTACTGGGTACGCTTTCCGTTGGCAGTATTGATAATCTCGATGTTGCGTGGAACGGTGGGTTCGCTGTACTTATCTACGATAAATGCTCCAGAAGGAGATAATGACGGACTGTGATAGCCACGCCCGTTGTCTAACAATCTGCGCTTTCCAGTCTTGACATTCACGGTGTATGTGTTGGTTTGCAGCGCATGCTTTTCGGTAGATGTATAGACAATCGACTTGTCTTTTGCATTGAATCCTATCACGTCCAACACCACCCATTTGCCTTTGGTAAGCTGCTTGACCAACTTACCATTAGTTTGATAAAGGTACAAATGGTTGTAACCGTCACGTTGGCTTTGCATGATGAAGAGGTTGTTGTCCCAAGGTAAGAATACAATGGGGTGCTGCGGCTCTACATATTTATCGTGCGTCTCTTGGTAAAGTTCTGCGATTTTCTTGCCTGTTTGTGCATCGTAGCTCACCAACCGACAGTCATTTTGGTCCCTATTCAGCTCAAACATATAGATAGTCTTGCTATCTGGACTCCATGCAATGTTGGTAAAATATCGGTCGGTGGGGTCACCAGCCTGCAAAGTAACCGTCTTTTTAGTGGTTAAATCATACACTAACACCGTTACCTTGTGACTTGTCTCGCCTGCCATAGGGTATTTGTCGGGCTCGCATTGTGCTATTCTACCGAAAATGTTCACTTGCGGATAGTCAGCCACCATGCTCTGATCCATGCGATAGAACGCCAATTTCTGTCCATTGGGTGCCCAAAACATACCTTTGTGTATGCCAAACTCGTCACGGTGTACGCTTTGACCATACACGATTTCCCTGCTTCCATCGGTTGTCAACTGAGTGTCGTTGCCATCAGAGGTGCGTATATGGAGTTGCTGACTTTTAGGTTCTATATACGAAGTAGCCTTGGAGTTGGCATTCCATTCGGCCACCTCGCCCTCGTCAGCAGTGGTTATGCACCATTCTGTCTTCTTCGTTTTCCAGTTGTACAAGCACATGTTTGCCCCGCTGCGCAGCAGTACCAGTGACTTGCTAGGGTAAGGAAACGAGGCACCAAACAGGTTTTTAACCTGGCAGGAGCCGTCGCTTGTTGCGTATTTATTTATTTCTTCCAGCGTGAATAGGATGCTCTCTTTGCCCGTTTTCTTGTCGATAACGCTGCATTGGCTGGCTTCTGTGCGAATCAGCTCATCGCCCCACCAGGTTGTGTAGCGGTTCTCTGGAACGAATTGGCGGTAGTTTTTCCCTCCAAAGTTTAATTCTTCGAGCGTGAATAGTTTCTGTCCCATAACCTTTTGTCCACCTACGAATAGGGCAATGAGGGTAAGAAAACTGAACCAAGTTTTATTCATAATCGTCTATTTGATAATTCTTTCTTCCACGCTCTTTACCACCTCGTTTACCAAATGACCGCCCACGTCCGTCTTTGTCAAAGCGTTTCTTGCCTTTGTAGTCTGGCATATCGTTACTATCATACGAGCGGTCGTTGCGACGGTTTCCGCCTTTTTTGCGCTCGTCTCTTTCCTGTACTCGTTCCAAGGAATGAAATTTGAACGAGCGGATATCCGCAATTTCGTTCTCTTCGTTTTCTTCTAAGCGTTTTTTGAACTCTCGATTCTTCTTAAAGCGATGCTTTTCAGCCATCTCTTTCTTTTCCTCTTCAGTCTTGATAATGCCTCCTTCGGCACGAAATTCCTTCATCTTTCCGTCGAAGATAGCATACTTTCTAAACTCACATTCAAGGCTTCCGTTGTACACTGGTATCTTGATGGACGGTTTCAAGCCAATCTGTTCGAAACACTCTTCACGATAACTCAATATCCAAGCATCATTGCCCATGAACTCATGTTTCAGTCGTTCGCCAATCATCTTGTAGGTTCCGAGCAAGTTAGGCGTGGAGATACGCTCGCCGTATGGCGGATTGGTAATGAGAATACTGGGTTCTTGAGGCTTCTTAAAGTTCTTGAAATCAGCCTGTTCTATCGTGATATCTTTGGTTAGTCCCGCTGCTTTAACATTCAGTCGAGCTGTGTTCACCGCTTTCATGTCAATGTCGTAGCCATAAATATGGTGTGTAAACTCGCTTTCTTGCGACTCGTCATTATAAATACGGTCGAACAACTCCTGGTCAAAGTCGGGCCATTTCTCGAATGCAAACTCTTTTCTAAAGATGCCAGGACTCATGTTTCGGGCAATCAGCGCCGCTTCTATCAACAACGTACCACTGCCACACATCGGGTCAATGAAGTCGGTTTCGCCTTTCCAGCCTGTCATCAAAATCATTCCAGCAGCCAACACCTCGTTCAAAGGAGCTTCTACAGATTCCTGTCGGTAGCCTCTTCGGTGCAGCGACTCACCACTGGAATCCAAACAGAGCGTTGCATCTTCGTCGGCAATGTGTATGTGTAGGCGCATGTCAGGATTGCTCACCGAGATATTTGGACGTGTTCCTGTCTTTTCTCTGAATTGGTCTACGATGGCATCCTTCACCTTGTAGGTCACGAATCTGGAATTTCTGAACTCTTCAGAATAAACCACCGAGTCGACAGAGAATGTCTTACCTTTTTCTATGTACTGGCTCCAGTCCACTGTCTTAATTTCATCATACACCTCTTCAGCAGAGCGAGCCTTGAAGTGTTTGATGGGTTTGAGGATGCGGATGGCCGTGTGGAGTTGGAAATTAGCGCGGTACATCATTTCCTGATCACCGGTAAATGACACCATTCTGCGTCCTATTTGTACATTGTTTGCACCCAGTTGGGTCAGCTCTTGTGCCAAAACGGGTTCCAAGCCCATGAAAGTTTTGGCGATGAGTTCAAATTCCATTTGATTGAATTGATAAATAATAGTTGTATGATAATAATGAAAACTTAATTCTTGTTGTATTTCTTTGTGTCGGGAGCCAAGTCTTCTGTCACCCAAACATTGGCGCCAATGACGCTTCCCTTACCGATGGTAACTCTTCCTAAGATGGTGGCATTGGCATAAATGATGACGTTGTCTTCAATGATGGGATGACGTGGAATGCCCTTGACAGGGTTCCCATGTTCGTCTAACGGAAAGCTTTTAGCCCCCAAGGTTACCCCTTGGTATATTTTCACGTTGTCGCCAATCGTGCATGTTGCACCAATAACGACACCTGTACCATGGTCAATGGTGAAGTATCTGCCTATGTGTGCGCCCGGATGAATGTCGATTCCAGTTTCCGAGTGAGCCATTTCTGTCATCATTCTGGGTATCAGAGGAACATTGAGTAGATAGAGTTCGTGTGCGATACGATAGTTTGCCAATGTTTTGATGATAGGGTAGCATGCTATAATCTCAGCCCGGCTTTCAGACGCAGGGTCGCCATTGTAGGCTGCGATGACATCTGTTGAGAGTTTTTCACGTATTTCGGGTAGTTTCTTGACCAACTTGAACGACAAATCCTTGGCCATTTTTTTCTGTTCGTCTATTTCCAACTCGCTCATCGTAGTCTCGCAGTCTTCACAGAAACGGAGTCCAGCTAATATTTGATCTTCCATCAAGCGTTGAAATCGCTCTACGTTTACACCTATATAATATTGTATTGTTTGAATGTTCACCGATGCTTTTCCATAATATCCAGGAAAAAGAATGGCTCTTGACAAGTCTATGATTTCTTGCAGTGTTTTACCAGATGGGAGAGGGTATCCATCACGCTGCCGATGGCACAAGTTGTTGAGTGATTCTGGTTGGGACAGCAGTTCAACCGTGCTTGTCAACGCATGAGTCAAATTATCTTTACTCATCTCTATGTAATGTCTCAATATTTAAGGTACAAAGGTACGATTTTTAAATTGAAAACAACCGGTAGTGATGCATAAATTTAATTATTTTCGATTGTAATACGATTGAGTGGTAATACCATGCTTTGCACTTTCCTTTTTCCTTACTTTTGCTTTCGGTTTCCAATCTCCATGACTTTAGCGTCCAATGTCATTGACTTTGCAGGCCAATCTGTATGACTTTACAGACCAAAGTCAATGAGTTTGGAAGCCGCATGTTTTGCACTAAAATTGTTGTCAATTGTTCAAGAAACTCAATGATGTCAGCACAAAACAAAATCCCCTCGCCATTCATGTGCTGAAAACCATGATAGGCGAGGGGACGAGCTGTTGATTTCTTATGATTTGGGACTAATCAAACCGTTGCATCATTCCTTAAATGTGAGCGGTTTGCCAATGCTGCCGTTCGGCACTTGTATCTTCAAAAGGTTGCAAATGGTGGGTGCAATGTCGTTGATGGTTGCTTCGTAACCGCTTCTGCCATGTGGAATTCCCCAGCCGTAAAGTACAAATGGGATGTGCGAATCGTAGGGATTCCATACCCCGTGCGTGGTTCCTTGGTGAGGAGCCGTGCCTGCATGCTCGTAATGAGCGGGCGAAAGTACCACCTCCATGTCGCCGCTTCTCTGGGCGTTATACCCATTGCGCATCATGTTTTTCAGTCGGATGGGCATGGATAGATTCTCCATATTCTCGTAATCAACCACGAATTCAATCTTGGTGTCTTGTTTCAAGAATGCCGCAATCTCGTCTTTTACTTTTTGGATATCGAGCTTCGATTGGCCAATCGTTTCATGATCAAGATAGATACGGTATTCGATGTAGTCTTTAACCAGTGGCTTGGCCACCCCGAATTTGACCGTGAGGTGTTCGTTGAGAGCCTTCATGGTTGCGCGTGCATCCCATGTTCCGGCCTGAATCCTGTGTGCGCGGAGGTAATCTGTGTTGTGCGAAGCTCCGTGATCGGCTGTGAGGAACAGCAGGTAGTTGCCTTTTCCCACCTTTTCATCCAACTTATTGAGCAGTTTGCCCAACTCCTTATCCAGGTTGAGGTATATCGCATCGGTTTGTTTACTTCTCACACCGTATTTGTGACCCACATAGTCGGTTGACGAAAAACTCATGGCCAGGAAGTCGGTTTCATCACCTTGCCCCAGTTTTTCATTGTCCAGAACCTCCATGGCCAGACGCACCAAGATGGAATTTCCTTCCGGATCGGTGCGTACGTCACGTTTGATGATGTCGTAATTCTTCTTATTGAAGGCTTTCAACCATGCCGGAAGTTCGTTCATGTAGTAAGTGCTGGTGATGAAAGAGCCGGCCGATACATCCATCCAATAGGCCGCATTGGCCGTATGTCCACCGGGCATGATGGCACTACGGTCTTTGATGGAAATGGCAATGGTACGCGATCTGAAATCGTTGGCCAATCGTAAAGCGTCGGTCATGGTTGTCACTTTGAGGTTGCGGGGCGACATCTTGCCAGCCTTCGACTGGCTTCCTACGCTGCTGACGGTGTTGTCTTCGGCGCAATAAATACGCTGGCCTTTGATGTAAAAGTTGTTACCAGCAATGCCAGAGATGGCTGGCACCGAGCCTGTGTAAACGTGCGTGTGTCCTGCGCAGGTAACGGTGGGGGTGTAATTGATGTTGAGGTTGTCGAAACTGAAACCGCCATTGATGAGTCGGTTGAAGCCATCTTGCCCAAACCGGCTTTCATAATAAGGCAGATAGTCCCACCTCATTTGGTCTACGATGATGCCAACTACTAGTTTTGGTTTCTTGGGTTGAGCCATCACGAGGAGTGATGAGCATACCAAGAGCGTGCAGAGTGTAAAAAACTTTTTCATTTCTTTCTATTGTTTTGCTGTGATATTGCAAAGTTACAATATTCTTTTTACATAGCCATGTGCATAGCATTACAAAGTAATGGTGGTTTCTCACCGAAAGTTAGTCATCCTTGAGGCGTCTGTTGGGCTCTTTGCTTTCAATCCAACTCCTGAGCAGCCACAGGGCATTGTTGAATGCGCGTTGACTGATTTTGCGTGTTGGGAAATCCATTTTGACACCGATGCTGAAGGCTGTCTTGAACTTTTCGGCCTCGTAAAGGCTGGGCTGTCCCGTAAAAGGACCGTTGATAAATCGCATCTTTGCGCGCTGGTGTCCCCCTAAACCAAAGCGGTAGTCCCAGTCGAGGCAGAGCGAAACGGTGCTGAAAAGGTGAATGTCAACGCCCAGCTGTGGCATAATACTCAAGGTAGGGCATTGAATATCGTGTTCCATATAAAGGGTTGTTCCGGGGTATCCTTCGGTGACTGCATAATTGCCTTTGCCCTGTGAGCGGCTAAGGTTGAGAAAATTGGTTTGAAGGGAGGCGCCAACGTGCGGCTGGATGATCCATTTCTTGGGAAAAAAGTAATATTTTGCACCAGCGGTGAGGCCCATGGTATTAATCTTTTTCAGTCCAATTCCGCTGGAAAAGCCGGTCAAAAGTCCGGCTTGTTCAAAGTACACACCTCCTGTTAAAGCCAGTCTTTGAGTGAGAAAATAATCACCGTTGAGTGAAAATAGGTTCCCTTCATTGTCATTGGGAACATAGAAGGGTTGATTTTCCGGCGAATTGTCCCCTACGGAAGTCATGCCCATGCCCAGTTGTAATCCCCATCGTTTTGGGGCATCGTCATCACTTGCCGCTTTTGTCTGTAACGAATAAAAAGCGATTACTGTTAAAATTAAGATGAAATATTGTTTCTTCATTTGTCGAAACTTGTTGAAATAAATCTGTGCAAATGTAAATAAAACGCGGAAAAGTCAATGTTTGTTTCATCTGCTTTTTATGCTTTTTAACAGATTTATCGCAGGCAGAGGGCAAAAAAATATCATAACTCCATGGAGCTATGATACTGATGTGTTGTTAAAACCATTCAGACTTGATGTCTAAACTATTTGTTGGCGGTGCGTACGAGACTCGAACTCGTGACCTCCTGCGTGACAGGCAGGCATTCTAACCAACTGAACTAACGCACCAAGTGCCTAGAGAAATGATTTGTTGGCGGTGCGTACGAGACTCGAACTCGTGACCTCCTGCGTGACAGGCAGGCATTCTAACCAACTGAACTAACGCACCTCAACAAATGCTGTCATTTCTGTTTGCGGATGCAAAGGTAATGCTTTTAATTGAAAAGTGACAAACAGATGTCAAGAATCATTCATAATTAATATATATTAACATATTGTCGAGAAGATGAGAAACAACGATAAAAGTACCATACAGCTGGCAACCACCTTTTGATATTTCTTTTTGTCTATGTTCTTGATGAATCGCATGGCCAGGTAGTTGCCCACAATCATCGCCGCGGCAATGCCTAGACCAGCGATGATAATTTGCTCGTTAACCAGATTCAGCTTGCCATAAACCACGATTTTAACAACGTGCATCACCGTTGCTGCCGTTGCTTCACTGGCGATGTAGGACACCGGACTTAAATCTAATGTGAGGAACACCGCACTACTCAGTGGCCCCGAAATGCTCAACATGCCGTTGATGAATCCCGTGACGCAACCACCCACGACCATGGTTGCCGGGTGTTGTGGAAAGTGCAGCTTGCCACGGAGTTTCTGAATGGCAAACAGTATCAAGGCAAAGCCTACGATGATGGTCATGATGTTTTTGGGCGCAACGGAAAAACCGTAAGCACCCAGGGCCGTGAGGGGAATGGATGGCAGCAAAAACCATAACGTTTTTTTCCATTCAATGCTTTTCCATCCAATGACCGCGCGCGAGGCATTGCTCAGTAGTTGTGCGATGGTACATACGGGAACGGCCACCTCTATGTCGTAAACGGAGGTGACGATGGGTAGCAGCAGCATGCCACCACCAAACCCGATGGAGCTGGAAAGCATGCCAGCCATGAGGCCTACGATACTGAGAAGAATTAAGGAAGTGTTCATTGCTTTGATGTTTTGCAAGTAGTTTTACTGAATGTCAGGTTGCTCATGTGTTATTGAACATCGGTTTTACGCTGTCTGGATAGAAGGACAATGTTGCGTGCATAGGCCACAAATCCGAATGATTGTCCAAGAATCGAGACCGGATCGCGGCGAATGATACCGTATAAGCAGTGGTCATTAGCATCAAGGTGGCCGTCTTTCTATTTTGCTCTGAGAACAAGTTGTTTGTCCATAAAAGCATGATGGCAGTAATGCCACAAGCAGGAATAAACGAAAGCAGACTCAACAAAATAATGTAGTGTCAACAAGATAACCATCGACAAAGCATCACCAACCAAAGATAAAAAGGTGGTTTATCTGCATAAGGCTCTCCATGGAGAGTGAAGGAAAAGAGGTTGCCAGACCTGATTGCTTCATCGGCAATGATGAGATACCTACCTTCATTCGCAGGAGTGAAGTCGCGCAAGATGAGAATCGGGAGAAAGGTTAGTATGATGACGAACCATATCCTCTTATCAATGTCTGGAGCTTTTGCGTCTAGCATGTCATCATGTATATAATATTAGGTAGAAGTGAAATGGCTGCTCCATCTTTTGAATTTTACAAAAACGGTGTGTATATAGCAATTCAAATGATGTGATACTTCTCATAATGTTTTTGTGTTGAATGATTGATTCATGCTTTAGTATGACAAAGATAATTTATTTTTCAAGGAAAGGCAAATAGATAATTGTCGTTTTTAGAATCTTCATATATATATCATCACTGAAAGACACATGGTAGGTTCATTTTTCCCCTTTCTACGGTAAAACCAATAACAGATATTCATAGAACCAAATGCCAAGAGAAAGAAAATCAAATCGTTTTTACTAAATACGTGACAACGTTCCATACAAAACAGAGCAAACACCAATTAGTTTATTACTCAAGGTGAATCTATGTAACAAACAGTTTGTCATGATGTTATCAAATATTTATTTTTCCTCGTTATCGTTAGCATACCGTTCCTTTGTAAGGTTAGTTCCAAGTTTACAAAACAACCTGATGTCTCAATTTTCATCCATCCTCTACCGAATGCTGGTATAGATACAAACCGTAACAGAAACGTAAAATCGGGTGTTTATCCTCCTACCTTTGCAGCGTAAAACTTTAACGAAATAGTAATTATGGACAATCAAATCATTATTTGGAGTAGTGTTATTTTAATGTTAGGTGTCATCTTCATCATGCGTGAAGCAGTCAAAATGAGAAGACACACCAAAGGACATAAATTATTTGAGCTTTCAGATGAATTCGATATCTATGACTGGGACGAAGAATAATCAATTGCAAGTGGCTGACCAAACCAAGTCAATATGCCTGTTTCTGGCCGACTATGCCTCATGGCTTTATGGCTGTGGAGCGACCTGCACACGGATAAAGAAGAACGTTGACCGCATGGCCAAGGTGTGGAAGTTAAACATAGAAATGACTATTTTGCCCGGTAGTATCCATCTGGCACACTTTGATCCGGCAACGGGACAATCGAGTGTGTACTTCAAGAAAACGCCGAACACGGGTATCAGCTTTTACAAAAACACCCAACTGAGCAAACTCAGTTGGGCCGTTTCTGACGGTCATATTCAGTTTGAGGAGGCTCAGACCGAGTTTGCCCGCATCATTTCCGCACCGTTTACCAATAAGTGGGTGGTGCTGTTTCTTGCTTCACTGGCCAATCTATCGTTCTGCCGCATCTTTGGTGGCGATTTGTTGGCCATGATCATCGTCTTCGTGGCTACGCTGTTGGGATTCCGATTGAAGCAGGTGTTGTTGGAAGAGCATGTCGATGTCAAGCTGGTCTTCATGGTTTGCGCCTTCTTTTCTGCCGTCATCGGTACGGCGGGATATGTCTTCGGACTGGGTGAAAAACCTGACGTTGCCTTGGCTACCAGTGTTTTGTACCTCATACCAGGCATCCCGTATATCAACAGTCTTAGTGATTTAATTCAAGGTCAGTATCTTGTATCTTTCAGCAGATTCATGAATTCCATGATTCTCACGTTCTGTCTTTCTGTTGGATTGGCTGGTGGCATACTGCTGATGAATCTCAAAATGTTTTAATCGAATAGTTATGGCATTCTTTTTATGCGTTTTAGAAGACGCATTCTTTGGGGCTCTGGCAGGCATAGGATTTGCCAGTATCAGCAACCCTCCCCACAATGCGTATCCTTATTGCGCCCTCATCTCAGCCGTAGGCCATGGGGTGAGATATTTCTTGATGAACAACGCCTATCACCCAGAAAGCCTTATCGTAGCCAGTTTTGTGGCCTCTTTGGTCATTGGCTTCATGGCAGTGGCATTGGCAAGAATGGCTAAGTGTCCACCTGAGACATTCTCTTTCCCATCCCTCTTGCCCATGATTCCAGGTATGTATGCTTATCGCACCGTCGAAGCTTTGGTTATGTGTTTGTTTACACAGGATGAAGATTTATTCAATCATTATTTGTATCTTTGTACATCAAACGGATTCACTTGCGCTTTTGACATATTAGGAATGGTGTTGGGTGCCACATTGCCTATCTTCTTCCTTAACAAAATATCCTATCGCGCTACCCGTCACGTTGATTGAATTTGATGTAACAAACTGAAAGCGGTAAACTATGGAGCTGAGACAAATAAGATATTTTCTCAAGGTGGCCGAATTGTTGAATTTCTCTGAGGCGTCAAAGGCACTGTTTATTACACAGAGCACCCTCTCTCAACAGATACGCCAGCTTGAGAACGAATTCGACACTATATTGTTTGAGCGAAACAGCCACGAGGTTTCGCTCACCGAAGCCGGGCAACAATTCATGCGATATGCCCGAAAAGTAATAATTGATGTCGATGATTGCACGCAGAAGATGGACGACCTCAAGAACATGCTGACAGGCGAATTGAACATCGGCGTTACGTTCACGTTCAGTCCTTTGCTTACCGAGACCGTTCTCGAATTTATGAAACTGTACCCACATGTGCGCCTCAATGTTTTTTATAAAACTATGAGTGAGTTGATGGATATGTTGCAACGACGGGAAGTTGACTTTGTGCTGGCCTTCAAACCAACCGACAGAAACGATAAGATAGAGAGTCACGTGCTCTTCAATAATCATCTGTCCGTGGTGGTCAGTGAGCAACATTCATTGGCAAAGCGGAAATTGTTGACCTTAGACGACTTGGCTCCGTACGATGCTGCCATGCCTGCACGCGGTTTACAGGCTCGCAACTCGTTCGATGATATGATTCATAGTGTAAACAGCAAGCTCAAAATACGCGTTGAACTCAACGATGTGAGCATCTTGCTGAAGCTGATTAAACAGAGCAAGCTTGTCACGATATTGGCCGAAGCCACCATTCATGATGAAGATGGCCTCGTTGCCATTCCGCTCGAAATGGCAGGCAACGATATGGAGGGATGCATTCATCTGCTTAAACAAGCCTATGTAAAAAATTCTGCACGCGAGTTTTATCGCCTCCTCAGTCAGTCAAGAGCCATTCTCAAATATTCCTCTTTGGCCAAATTGCTTTAAGTCTTTTCGTTCTAGAAGAACAGAAACTGCGTTTACCGCTACCCAACAAATCGGGTGGAAGTTAAATACTCAACGATGTATTTATCTTCCACCCGTTTCATGTGGTGTCGTTACTTTCGCGTAAAACTACGCCTCTGGATCAGCCTCTTCATCAACCATCTCGCTGCGTTCTTCTATCTTCATCTGAGCAACGGGCAGTTGGCGATCGATTACCGTGCGGAACGAAATCATGGTTTCGCTTCCCGACAGTCCCAGGGGTTGCAATTTATCATAGATGATGCTCATCAGGTGATGATTGTTTGTGGCATATAGCTTGATAAACAAATCATAATCACCCGTTGGGCAATGGCATTCCACCACCTCCGGAATCTTCTTCAACTCTTCGGCCACCCGGTCAAAATCACTGGGATCTTTCAAGTGCAGGCCAACGAAAGCACAGGTTTCGTAGCCAATTTTCTCTGGGTCGAATATGAATCCCGAACCCTTAATCACTCCCAAATTTATCAATTTTTGCACACGCTGATGAATGGCTGCTCCGCTAACATTGCATGCGCGGGCAATCTCCAGGAATGGAGTGCGGGCATCCTCTGCAATCATGGTGAGAATCTTCTTATCTAATGCGTCTAGATTATGGTGTCCCATTTTTTACTTTTATATATTTTAATTTTATAATACCATGCAAATATACAACAAAGTGTTGTTTTCCACAACGATTTAAATATTTTTTGTAATCAATGGTCATTTGGCGGTATTTTTTCTTGACAACCATCTTTCTTCTCCTTGGCTTATTTACAAACAAACTTGCTGTTGACCGAAAATACGCCGAAAATGAGCGGTGTTGATAAACTATTGATTGCCAATACTTTATCTCCTTTATGCGCTGTTTCTCCTCGGTAGTTCACGTTGATTTCAGCCAAAGTCATTGCGTTTCAGTACTAATTTGCATGCTTTAACGCTCCAATGTCATCTCTTTTGTGGTGCAAAGTAATGCCTCTTGCCGTTTAATCTCATTGCTTTTGCAGGAAAAGCTGCTTTTTCTGACTGATTCATCACTTGTTTGCTACCCGTTTGCCTATTGATTTTTTCTAGATTGAAACTTTTGAAGAGCCATTTTTGGGGCATTATTTAGGTAAAATAATGTACAAATCGTGTCGTTCGTAGCACGCTCATCCATTTTTCAATAACCAATTAATGAAGATGAAAAGGTACGAGCGTCTTGATCAATATAACTCCATTTTAATGTGATTCATTCACCAGAATGCTTACTTTTATGGAATTGATTAACCATTTCTTTGGTTTTATGTGTAAAATATGTTGTTTGTATTTTTATTCACTACTTTTATTTCTATTTCTTTTTAATTATCGACGTTTATTGGCGATTGAATGGTTGTTAGAATGAAGTTTAAATGTCATTATATTTCAAAAATAATACCTTTACAATTCATTTTTTTTATTTACAGAATTAAACCTTTTTGTTGTACTCTCGTCATAACATAAAATCGACACAGTAACTTAACTAGACTTTAACTTAATAAAAGCGCTTGATTTTGGCCATTTTATTGACAGTCATCCATTGAGAGGATGACAATGTGTCTTGAGACATGCCTGAGAAGGCACCATGCGGCAAGGCGATAACCGTGGAGTAGGTAACCTACCCAATCAGGAAGAAATCTCTACATTGCCAGGAATCTCCCGCAAGAGTTGGAAGAAATTTCGTGACCATAATCAACTAAATGATTAGTCGCGCATAACAGTAGATAAATACAAGAACTGAACTTTTATATATTTAAATGTGATTCAATAGGAATTAGTTTGTAAAATCAGGATGATTTGAAGCGTCCCCTAAGTGATTAGCGGGCGCTTTTCTTTTTTTTTGTCTTGTTTGTGTGCAATGAGTTTTTTGTCATTTTTTATTTGTACCTTTGCAAATGATGGACGGTTCTGGTTTTCTTCCTGATGATGGGGGATGAAACACAACACGCCACAAGTAAGTTATAAAATAGGAAACATTAAATATAGAGTCAACTTATGCGATTGTATTTACGTTTATTTTTGATTATAGTTGTAGGTTGTGGTATCGTGTCTTGTTCTGAAAAGAAACAAGATAAGAATATTATCACGCAGAAACCAAAGCCTGTCAAGCAGAAGGCTACGCAGTCTATGAGCGACTATGAGCAGTCGATTCCTGTGGAATGGGTTGGCTCGGTGTATCATGTAAATGTATCAAGGCAAGCTGACTCTTCGCTACCGTTAGCGGATGATGGGGCAGGCAACAAATATTATGATAATAAGATAAAACTGAGTATCGTTCGAAAAGACCAAAGTGAATTCTATGGTAGGACGTTTACGAAAGCTGATTTTGTAAACTATGTTGATGAACTTTATCGCAAAAACAGCGCATTGTTAGGCATTGTTTTTGATAAGGTTGAAGGCAACAACCTCATTTTTGCAGTGAGTATCGGCTCGCCCGACAAAATGAGTGACGAGTATGTTCCTTTGGTTATGAAGATATCAAACCTTGGTGCAGTATCCATCCAGAAAGATACCCTGTTGGATACTGGTAACACGGAGGGTGATGAGTCGGAAGTTGCTACAGAAGATGACGATGATGGTGTGTAGAGTGGACCATCATTGGGCAGCTTCGTACTGGCATCTCTCTTCTTTGTTTCTATCCCCATGACTCCGCGTCCAACGGCATTTCTTCATGAGGGTTGGGTGATTGCTTTGTTTGGTGTGACTTATCTTTTTACATCTTTTCTGTTTATTCGCTAATCGGCATCCATTTTTTAGCTAGCTCTTAAATCGTCATAAAGAATGATAATTCTTGTGGCTATTATTCGATTTTTGCTATCTTTGCATAAAACAGGCTGCACCTCAGCAATTCAAACGTAGTTTGACTGCTTTCGGTTTGCGCTGTTTTTGCATAAGATAGGCTGCGCCTTAGCAAAGTAAACAAGCTTTCTTTGCATTCGACTTGCACTATCTTTGCATAAAACAGGCTGCACCTCAGCAATTCAAACGTAGTTTGACTGCTTTCGGTTTGCGCTGTTTTTGCATAAGATAGGCTGCGCCTTAACAAAGTAAGTAAACTTCCTTTGCCTTCGGCTTGCACTATCTTTGCATAAAACGAACGGTGTGTGTTTTGGTAGAATACAGTTCTGTCATCTGCATGTTTCCTAAGTCTTTTATAAAAACAAGGGTTAAGGTATGAAAAAAATCATAATGATGTTGATTGCTTCTTTACTGATGTTGCCGTCTTACCTGATGGCAGACAGTTATACTGTACTTTGGAAGCAGTATGAGCGAGCACAGCAAAAGGACCTACCTAAAACGTCCATGAATGTGCTGAAGAAGATTATAACCAAGGCACAGGCCGATAAACGATATGGCCATCTCTTGAAAGCTGAATTACTACACGGCTCCCTTGCTAATCAGGTATCGCCCGATTCATTGACGGTAGAGGTAGAAAGATTGGTGGCCAACATGCAGAAGGCCGAGAAGCAAGATCCTGTGTTAGCGGCTGTTTATCAATCATCGTTGGGTCGTTTATATCGAGAAAATGCGCGATTGTCGGACAACAGCAAAGAGTTGAGTGAGGAGTATTACCGTAAATCCTTGTCGCATCCAGATTTGTTGGCAGCTCACAAGGCCTCGGAGTATGTGCCCATGGTGATAGAAGGCATCGATAGTAAGATTTTCGGCAACGACCTCTTGCACGTGCTGGGCATGGAGGCCAAGGCTTATGGAATGCTGCACGATTATTACCAAAAACAACACAACCGTCTTGCAGCGTGCATTACGGCTTTATTGGGGGTGCGACAAGATAGAGATGAGGACGTGATGCAGGTGAGGAAGTCGAAATATCTGCTGACCATTGATTCGTTGATTGACCACTATAAAGATCTCCCCGTGGCAGGTGAGCTGGCCATAGAGCGCTATCGTTTTATGGAACAGGCTGACGATGCTTCTGCCGAAAGCAAGATGAACTACATCAATTATGCGCTGGCCCAATGGGGAGCGTGGCCTCGTATGAACATTCTGCGTAACGCCAAGGCACGGCTGACGTTGCCAATGTTCCATCTTTCACTGGGTGAAAGTGTCCAAATTCCTCATCAGGAGCGGCAAGTGGTTATCATGCAAATCTGCAATATCAATCAGTTAGACATGTCGGTGTGGCGCCTCAATCTGAAAGGCGATACCTCACTTGATCCCAATGACCCGCGCGACTATGCAAAAATCAAGTCGCACCTTGTTTCTAAAACACCGGAATACACAGCCTCGAAGCGATACGTTGGTTTGCCTGACTATCAGGTCATGCGCGACACGATGACCATCAAAGGCTTGCCAATCGGCGTTTATCTCGTGGAGATGACCACCAACAACAAGTCCATCAAGCCACAGCGAGCCTTGTTACGGGTCAGCGATATGTATCTCATGTCACAGAAACTGCCCAACAACAGGGTACGATTGGTTGCTGTGAGTGCAACCACAGGACAGCCATTGCCGAACGCTAAGATTAGAATCACAAACGGTAACGATTATAACAACAAACGTCATTCCCAAACCTTGACCTGCAATGCGCAAGGTGAGGTGGTGCACCAAATGGGTAGGTCGTCCTATCAATCCATTTATCCTTATACAGATGAGGACCAAGCTTGTGCGGAAACTTATTTCAATGCTTACGGACTATTCCCAAAAGACCGAGTCCCTGTTCGTCCGCAGGTTGAGCTTTATACGGATCGAAGCATCTATCGTCCTGGACAGACTGTGCATGCCGCAGCCATTGTTTACCGAAGGGTGGATGATGAGCGTACCGAGGCAGTTGCCCATCAGACCATGACCTTGACGTTGCGTGATGCTAATTATAAGGTTGTAGCCACCAAAGAGGTGGTTACGGACGACTTTGGAACGGCGTCAACCGACTTCGTTTTGCCATCCTCTGGACTTACTGGCATGTTCTCATTGCGCACAAACTTTGGCAATAACGGTTACGAATACTTTTCTGTCGAAGAATATAAACGTCCTACTTTCCAGGTTTCTTTAGATGAAGTGAAAGAGAAATATCAGGCGGGTGACACCGTGAATGTGGTTGGACATGTAAAGAGTTTCGCTGGTGTTCCTGTCCAATCAGCCAAAGTTAAGTACACAGTTGTGCGCAGACCTGCCATGTGGTGGTTCCATCGAATGAGTAAAGACCGGGAGGTTATGGTCGCCAAAGACACCTTGGTGACTGACGGTGAAGGACGCTTCACGGTTCCTGTGCCGATGGAAATGCCCGATGATTACAGCCATCATGTTGCACGTTACTATTCGTTTCAGGTTCATGTCGATGTCACTGACGCTGGCGGAGAGAGCCATTCGGCTGAAACTCGCCTGCCATTGAGCGACAAACCAACCTTGCTCACCTGTAACTTGCCGGATCAAAGTTTGCGAGACAGCATCCCGTCTGTGACCTTCAGGTACATCAATAATGCAGGTCAGCCTGTCGATGGACAAGTAAATTATACGATAGATGGGCATGCTTATTCAGCAAAAGCCAATGAGCCGACCGTACGGGGATTGAAGAATCTGTCTTCGGGCGAGCATCATTTAGTCGCCATTTGCGGCAACGATACGCTTGATCAGAAGTTTGTCATCTTCTCTCTTGATGACAAGAAACCCGTTGTCAAGACCTCCGATTTCTTTTATGTCACTTCAGATACCTTCCCACACAAGGGCAAACCGGTGTATCTGTTGTTCGGTTCGTCTGACAAGCAGGTGCATGTGGTGTACACAATGATTGCTGGCGACCGTGTCATTGATAGCGGAACGCTTGAAATCAACAACCAACTGATCAAGAAGAAACTGACTTATCTGCCCCAATATGACAAGGGATTGCTTGTCAACTACGCATGGGTGAAGAATGGTAAGCTATACAGTCATCGTCAGATGATACAAAAACCGCAACCCGACAAGCGGTTGATGGTCACATGGAAGACTTTCCGCAATCGCCTTACCCCAGGGCAAAAGGAGGAGTGGTCGTTGCAAATTACCAAGCCAGATGGCTCGCCAGCGCAGGCTCAGTTGATGGCTGTGTTGTTCGACCAGACGCTCAATGAAATCAGAAAACACGATTGGAGGCTCAATACTACCTACCATCCAGCCTTACCTTTCACCCAATGGAGCGGGTTAAACTTTGCTGAAGCTGTTCTCTATGGTGATGCTCCCATTGCGTCTCTTCGTGAACGGGAGCTTGATTTCAGTCGTTTTGACGATGTGTTTGTAAGTTTCGACCCCAGGGGGGAGGTACTCTTCGCAGGCAATGGCTCTGGTGTCAGGATTCGTGGAACCCGTGCGATGAAGGCCATGTCTATGTCTGCGATGGCTAAGCAGTCAGGTGCCATGGTGCTGAAATCGACAGCTGGAGGGGGCAATGCAAGGGAAGCATCTGCTGATGACGCTGCTTCGCCAGCCTTGGCAGAGCGATCTCAGCCCCAACAACCAGCCTCACGAATGAGCGTTCGCGAGAACCTGAGCGAGACAGCCTTCTTCTTTCCCGCTTTGTTGTCTGACGACAAAGGTAATGTGAGCTTGAGGTTTACCTTGCCGGAGAGCATTACAACATGGCAGTTCATGGGTCTTGCGCACGATAAGATGATGTGTCATGGCATGCTTAAGGACGAGGTTGTGGCGCAAAAGACTGTCATGGTGCAGCCCAATATGCCGCGTTTTGTGCGTATGGGCGACCATGCCACGCTGTCAGCGCGCATCATCAGTACTTCCAAGCGAGTGGTGGAAGGCACCGTGCAACTGGAGTTGCTTAACCCAGAGACCGAAGGTGTGGTGTTCAGCAAACAGCAGTCCTGCCGTTTACAGCCCGACACAACTGTGTCGGTAGCCTTCGATTTCGATGTAAACCATCTGCTCGCAGCCCATCCGCAGCTGTCGTTGCTCATCGCGAGGGTCACGGTAAGCGGTAAGGGATACAGCGATGGCGAACAGCATTACCTGCCCATTCTGCCCGAGAAGGAATGGGTGACTACCACTGTACCATTTACGCAGCATGCCCCCGGCACCAAGATGATCGACCTGAAACAGCTCTTCCCCGTGGATGATGCTGCCAATCGGCTGACCATCGAATACACTAACAACCCGGCATGGCTTATGGTTCAGGCACTGCCCTCGATGGGAACGCCCGATGCCGACAATGCCATCAGCTTGGCAGCAGCCTACTATGCCAACAGTATCGGGCATTATCTGTTGAACGAAGCACCGCAACTGAAGTTGACCATCAGCCTGTGGAAGCAGGAAAAGGGTAGTGAAACCTCGCTCATGAGTAGTCTGGAAAAGAACCAATCACTCAAAACAATGGTACTTGAAGAAACGCCTTGGGTGGCCGATGCAAACAAAGAGAGCGAGCAGAAGCAGCAACTGGTCACTTTCTTCGACCCAAACTCAATGGACTACCGATTGAACTCCGCCCTCGACAAACTGTCAAAACTGCAAAATCCCGACGGCTCTTTCTGCTGGTGGAAGGGCATGTCGGGCAGTCGATACATGACAACAGCCGTTGTCAAGATGTTGGTTCGATTGAATGCGCTCATTGGTAAGCAGCAGGTAACAACGTCAATCATCCGGCAGGCTCTTGCATATTTGGACAAGAAGGCGGCTGAGGAGGTAGCTCAGTTGAAAGAATTGAAAGCAAAAGGAAGCAAGAATCTGGCTCCCAGTGAGGCGGCTTGCGACTATTTGTACATCCATGCGTTGGCTGAAAGACCATCGACCGCCACCGTTAAATACCTTGTTGACTTGCTCGCCAAGAAGCCTTCGGCATTGACAATCTATGGGAAAGCCAATTCTGCGATTATACTTTCACAGTATGGTAAACACGAATTGGCCAAGGAATATTTGCAAAGTATCAACGAATATAGCGTGTACAAAGAGGAAATGGGACGCTATTTCGACACGTCGCGCGCCCAGTATACCTGGTGCGACTATCGCATACCCTCGCAGGTGGCAGCCATCGAGGCCACCAAACGTCTGCGTCCCGGCGACCCCAGCATTGAGGAAATGCAACGCTGGCTACTGCAATCCAAGCGCACGCAGGCCTGGGACACGCCCATTAACAGCGTGAATGCCATGTTTGCCTTCTTACATGGCGCCACCGAAAAGCTCACGCAGTCGTCCCAGGACGCCGTTATCAAGATAGATAACCAGCCTGTCGCCCTGCCTAAGGCCACCGCAGGTCTGGGTTATGTCAAGGTGTCGAAGCCGGGCAAGGATGTGCGAACGCTTGCTGTGAACAAAACTTCAGCCGGCACATCATGGGGAGCTGTGTACGCACAGTTCATGCAGAAGTCCACCGAAGTGGCCAGTCAGTCGTCTGGAATTAAGATAACGCGTACCTTATTATATAATAGTAAGCCAGCAACGAATCTGAAAGTGGGCGACAGGGTGACCGTGAGAATCGAGATAGAGGCCGATCGCGACTACGACTTTGTGCAGCTACAGGATAAGCGTGCGGCATGTCTTGAACCGATAGGGCAGTTGAGTGGTTATCATCAAGGCTACTACTGTGCGCCCAAAGACAATGCCACCAACTATTATTTTGACCGCCTTGGCAAAGGAAAACATCGCATAGAAACAGACTATTACATAGACAGAGCCGGAACCTACCAAACGGGCATTTGCACTATTCAGTGTGCTTACAGTCCGGAGTACAATGGTAGGGAGGCTGCCAAAACTTTGAATATACAATAAAAGATGAATCGAAAACTCATGATATTCGCGCTCATGGCGCTTCCACTCCTGTCTTCTGCGCAGCAGATGACAGCCGTCAACGAGGTGATAGATTGCGGACAAGTCGTTTATAAGGCTCCCGTGACGGTGGCGTATGACATCAAGAACACCGGTGACAAGCCGCTCGCTATCAGCAAAGTGCTGACCAGTTGCGGCTGCACCTCTGTAGATTATCCTCGTCAGGCCATCGCTTCACACGGTTCGGCTGTCGTGAAAGTCACCTATGACGCCAAGCAAATGGGAACTTTCAACAAGCTGGTTCGCATTTACAGCAATGGCTCTGCCGCTCCTTTGGAGTTGACCTTGAAGGGTAAAGTCGTGGATGAAATCATTGATTTCGGCGGATCTTATCCCTTTACATTAGGCATGTTGCAAACCGATGTCAACAACATCGAGTTTGATGATGTGAATCGTGGCGAGCGTCCGCAGGCTAAGATACACATCAAGAACAATACGAAGCAGATGGCACAGCCCATCTTGATGCATCTACCCAGCTATCTTTCAGCCGACGTGTCACCCTCACGCATAGCTCCAGGCCGTGCCGGCGTAGCAACCATCACCTTGAATTCCAAGCTGATACGCGACTACGGACTGACCCAGACGGCCATCTTTATGGGCTTTGTTCCTGGCGATAAAGTAAATCCAGATAATGAGTTGACCGTTTCAGCTGTGCTTCTACCTGAATTCGATGAGCAGGCAACAGCCGCGCACATGCCCCAACCAAAGATGCAACTCTCTGCAACCAAGTTGGATTTGGGCACCTTTGGGCGTAAGAAAAAGCTGAAAGGACAAATCTTCATCCAAAATATTGGGAAGCGCATGTTGGAGATAGAGAACGTTCAGATGTTCACCGGTGGCTTGGAAATATCTCTCAACAAGTCGAAATTGGAGCCTGGCCAGACCGCCAAACTCAAAGTGACGGCTATCGCAGCGCAATTGAAAAAGGCAAAGAGTAAACCTCGTATTTTGATGATTACCAACGACCCAGAATTGCCTAAGGTGATTATTGATATCCATGTGAACTGATTCTCCGATGGTACAAATAGAAATAGATAGTGGCAGTGGCTTTTGTTTCGGCGTGACAACGGCCATACAGAAAGCGCAGGAAGAATTGGCTAAGGGCGGAACATTGTACTGCTTGGGCGACATTGTGCATAATGGTATTGAAGTGAAGCGGCTGCATGAAAGCGGACTGGTGACCATTAACCACGATGATTTGCGCCAACTACACGATGTAAAAGTGTTGCTGAGGGCACATGGAGAACCCCCCGAAACCTACGAGTTGGCTCGCAAAAACAACATCGAGATTATTGATGCTACCTGTCCCGTGGTGCTGGCGTTGCAACGTCGCATTAAAAAACAATACGAAAATTATCCAGACGCGCAAATTGTAATCTTTGGTAAAAATGGTCATGCCGAGGTGTTGGGCTTGGTAGGTCAAACCCAAAGCCATGCGATTGTGATTGAAAAGGTAGACGACGTGAAGCTGTTGGACTTCTCACGCGACATTTATTTGTATTCGCAAACCACCAAGAGCCTCGACGAGTTTCATCGCGTGATTGATTACATACAGTCGCACATCTCGCCCGATGCCGTCTTTCGCAGCTTCGATACCATTTGCAGACAGGTGGCAAACCGTATGCCCAACATTGCTAACTTTGCGTCTAAGCATGATTTGATACTCTTCATGAGTGGTCGAAAGAGTTCGAATGGGCGTGTCTTGTTCAACGAGTGTAAGCGTGTGAACCCCAATAGTTACCATATAGAAGATGTGGACGAAATAGATTTTGATTGGTTGCAAGGTGTTAATACCATTGGCATTTGTGGTGCTACCAGCACGCCTAAGTGGCTCATGGAGAAGTGTAGGGATTATATCTTGCAGAAGCTGGGGCAGTAAAGGCGGTGACTGGGCGTTTTAAAGGAGTTAATGGGAGTAAAATGGGAGTTATCGGGAGTAAACGGACATTTGTCTGATAACTCCCTCTTAACTCCTAATAATTCCAGTTAACTCCCATTCTAGTCCCCACTTACTCCCATTCTAACTCCCAATAACTCCTAATTCTACACTACAAATCACACAAATCTTTCACCACTTCACCCCCAACAATCAGTCCGGCGGCAGCAGGAACAAACGCATTGCTGGCTGGTACAGACCGCTTTTTATTAGTAACGATTGGTGCTGATGATGCGGATTCTGGGGCTGATGAGTCTTCATTGGTTGACGCTATGGGAAACGGCTTACGGGGCTCTTCGTCACTATAAACCACCTTGAGGTGGGCAATTCCCAACTTTCTAAGTTTCTTTCTGATAACCTTTGCCAGCGGGTCCATCTGCGTTTTGCTGATGTCTGCCACCTTAAAACGCGTGGCATCCATCTTGTTGGCTGCTCCCATACAGGCAATCATGGGTATGTGCAGCGCGTCACATTGTTTGATAATCTCCAGTTTGGCAGCCATGGTATCAATGCAATCTACCACATAATCGCAACCTGACAGGTCAATTTCATGTGCTGTTTCCGGCAAATAAAACAACGCATGCGCATGCACTTTGCAGTGGGGATTGATGTCTAAGATGCGCTTTCGCGCCACCTCCACCTTCTTTTGCCCGAGGGTTGAATGCAATGCCACCAGTTGTCGGTTGATGTTCGAGAGGCTTACCTCGTCGTTATCTACCAGACTGATTTCTCCAACTCCGCTTCGTGCCAGCACTTCCACCACATAACTTCCCACGCCGCCCACGCCAAAAACCATGACGTGCGACTGGTTTAGCTTTTCTAAGGCAACGGTGCCAAAGAGCATTTCGGTTCGGGTAAACTGATTTTCCATATCCTGTTTCTTTATTCCGTGTGCAAAGTTAGCCATTTTATCCCACTTTTTAACTAACTTTGCCCTTTGGTATGACAAAGAACAATACCATCGTTTTGAGTTTGGCTTTATCGTTTTGCATCTGCCTTTTGCTGATGCTCAACTTGTTGGTAGGTAGCGTTTCGATACCTACGCAGGATGTGTTGACTATTTTGTCCGGGCAAGATGTGGGCAAACCCAGTTGGCAATTCATCATCCTCCAATCGCGTTTGCCGCAAGCACTCACGGCATTGCTGTGCGGGGCCGCACTCTCCACCTCTGGTTTGCTATTGCAAACGTCGTTTCAAAACCCTTTGGCAGGCCCTTCTATCTTTGGCATCAACAGCGGTGCCGCATTAGGCGTGGCTCTTGTTATGCTGTTGCTGGGCGGCAGTGTATCCACGGCTTTGTTCAACGTAGGTGGGGCATGGGCTGTCTTGTTGGCCGCGTTTGTGGGTGCCATGGCCGTGACAGGCATCATTTTCATGTTTGCCCAGTGGGTGAAAAGCAGTGTGATGCTGCTCATTATCGGCATGATGATTGGTTATTTGGCCTCGTCTGCCATCGCCCTTCTCAACTTTTTCGCCACCCAAGAGGGCGTGAAATCGTTTACCATGTGGGGCATGGGCAACTTTGGTGGCGTGTCGTTGTCGCAACTGCCCATGTTCACAGGTGCGATTGTGATAGGGTTAGTGGGTTCCGTTTTGCTGATCAAACCCCTCAATGCGCTGTTGTTGGGCGAAACATACGCGCGCAACTTGGGCGTAAACGTGCGTACGATGCGCAGTTGGCTCTTGGTGATTACGGGATGGCTCACGGCCGTTACCACGGCATATTGCGGTCCGGTGGCATTCATCGGTCTTGCTGTTCCTCACTTGGCGCGTCTTGTGATTGGTACTGACAACCATCTTCAATTGCTTCCCATCACCATGGCCATGGGGGCGTTGATTGCTCTTTTGTGCCAACTTGTTTGCGTGTTGCCCGGTTCGCAAGGCATCTTGCCACTCAATGCCGTAACTCCATTGATTGGCGCACCAGTGATTATCTATATTATTTGGAAGAGATGATAAAGACGGCCTCACCCCCGACCCCTCCCCGAGGGGGAGGGGAGTAGATAGATTATTTGCATAGGAGAATTATGCTATCGTGTTAGAAAGATTTTTACAAACATGTTTCCGTGCTTGACTTATTTGCAAACAGGCATGTAGCTTGACGCAAATACACGAAATATGGGTGGTTTTTATAAATGAAAGTGTATCAGGGAGTTGTGGAATTAAGTATGGAAAATACAGATTTTTCACCCCTTATTTTTCCCCAAAAAGCCAAGAAAAACGGTGAAAAAACAATGGTTTTGAACCGCAATAACTTAGAGATAGTGCGGCAATATGTATGCTATTGTTGCACTATCTCAATGACTTTATGCTAAAACAACCTATTTGTTGGGAATAAAAGTCATGTAGGCGGGTCGTTTGCCTATTGATTTTTTCTATTTCATCATTTTATGATGGCCATTTTTTTGTCATTTATAAGGACAAAAATAGATCAAAAGTACGATGATGGTTTTTAACAGATGAATCGACAAACTTATTTTGTCACCTCTATCACCCTAAACACACCGTCACCCTGGATGTCAGGTTGCATCACGATGGGGTAGAACTGTACGCACACGGCCTTATCCACCGAAATGTTTTGATGCGTGTCGGTCAGTAAGCCATTGGCACTGTTGATGCGGAAAACCTGAATGGTGTTGTCGTCGCGACAGGCGCAAAGTAAGAACCGTCCGTTGGGGGTAATGTTGAAATGACGTGGGTGGATGCCTGTTCGCTGATAGCCTACCTTCGTCAACAAGCCTGTTTTTTGATTGATTTTGAAGATGGCAATGCCGTCGTTTTTCAGTCGGTTACTGGTATATAAGAACCTGCCGTCGGGTGAAACGTGAATGTCTGCGCCGCCTTGTGCGCCCACTTCATCAGACTGTATCTCTTGTATTTTCTTCATATTGCCAAAGTTATATTGGTATGCAGTGACCGCTCCAGACAGTTCGCTCATCACATAAACAAACCTGCTGTCGGTGCTGAAGGCGATATGGCGAGGTCCTGAACATTTGGATAGCTGTGCGGTAACCTTGGCGTTGCCCAGTGATTTCATGTCTTCCAGTTCGAAGCGCAGCAGTTGGTCGGCACTGAAATCGGTGGCAATAACGCCATTTCCATCGGGAAGGAATCGTGCGCAATGAACGTGTGGCGCCTGTTGACGCTCCTGGTTTGGTCCTCCTATCGAGCCTTTGAATTGTTGCGACATGGCTGAGAGCGACCCGTCTACGTTCAAAGGGAACACGCTCATGGAGCCTCCCGAATAGTTGGCCGTCAGCAACAGGTTGCCGTTGGTCTCCACATAGCAAGGGTCTTCGCCCTTCGTGGGGAACGAACTTTGCAGCTGCATGTGTCCCGTTGTCTTGTCAAACGTGATGGCATTGACCGCTGCCGACTCGTCATGGTTTTCGCTTACGGCATAAATCATCGTGCCGTCTGAGGCGATTTTCAGGAAGGATGGGTTCTGCAGTTCAAGCGTGTCGAGGGGTGTAGCCTTTCCTGTGGACTGATTGAAGTTGAAAGAGTAAATGCCTTTGCTGGTGCCATTGGTGTAGGTTCCAACGATTAGTTTGATGTCGTCTTGCGCCTGTAACGTCACTTGGCCGAAGACAGTCAAGGCGAGTAAAAGTAAATTCCTGATTTTCATAAAGTATGTTTTGTTATTGATGTTCGTCTTATTGGATAAAGCAAGAGGTGTTGTGCAAACCGTACAAGGTACGATTGACCAAGACAAAGATATTCATTTTCTTGCACTGTAGCAATCATTTATTGTTTTTTTATTCACAATTCGATATTAATTTGTAATTTTGCCTGCATGATGAATACCATTGAATTAACTCCTTTACGTAAGGGAATTGTGGGAGTGCAATTTCTCTTTGTCGCATTCGGTGCAACCGTTTTGGTTCCATTGTTGGTAGGTTTGGACCCGGCAACCGCATTGTTTACCGCTGGTATAGGTACTTTCATCTTTCATTTGGTAACGAAAGGGAAGGTACCTATTTTCTTAGGCTCGAGCTTTGCTTTCATCGCACCTATCATTGAGGCCTCCAAGATGTGGGGCATGGCTGGTACGTTGGCGGGTATTGCTGGCGTAGCCTTGGTTTATTTTGTGATGAGTGCCTTGATTAAATGGCAGGGAAGGAAACTCCTTGATCGCTTGTTCCCGCCCGTTGTCATCGGTCCGGTGATTATCCTCATTGGCTTGTCCTTGTCGGGGTCGGCCGTTAACATGGCCAAAGACAACTGGGCGTTGGCCTTTGTATCTTTGGTGACGGCCATCCTTGTACTGACACTCGGCAAGGGATTAATCAAATTAGTACCCATCGTGTGTGGCATTGTGGTAGGGTTCATCGTCGCTTCCCTGATGGGTGAAGTGGATTTCACGAAAGTGCATGAGGCATCATGGTTTGCCTTGCCCGGCTCATTGGCCCATTTTCATTGGCCAGAGTTTGCTTGGAAGCCATTTATCTACATGATTCCGGTTGCCATTGCACCGGTGATAGAGCACATTGGCGACGTGTATGTGGTGAACGCAGTGGCAGACAAAGACTTCGTGAAAGAGCCGGGTTTGCACCGCACGATGTTGGGTGATGGGTTGGCATGTCTTGCGGCAGCCTTCTTTGGTGGCCCTCCCGTGACCACTTACTCGGAGGTGACGGGTGCCATGCAGATTACCAAAGTGACCCATCCGCAGGTCATTCGCATCGCAGCATTGACGGCTATCGTGTTCTCTGTGATTGGAAAACTGAGTGCTCTGTTGCAGAGTATTCCGCAAGCAGTGCTGGGAGGAATCATGCTGTTGCTGTTTGGAACCATTGCCAGTGTGGGAGTTCAAAATCTGATTCAGCACAAAGTGAATCTCAACAACCAGCGCAATATCATTATTGTGTCAGTGACTTTGACGCTGGGAATTGGTGGTGCGATGCTCGATTTCAGTCTGCGTGGCGTAATCATCGGCATTCTCATGGTTAGTTGTTTGGTTTATGCCAATGCCATGAAACAAGGTTTGGTAAAAGTATTACTTATTATATTAGGTGGCATTGCTTTAAGTACCTTGGTATTCTTTTGGCTTCCTGGTGGTGAAAGCGAACTGACCAAGATGAGTGGTATTGGCCTGAGTGCCATTACGGGCGTAGTACTCAACTTGGTGTTGCCTAAGCGAACCGAGGAGGAAGATGCATGATGGAGGAGGACTTTGAGCGTTATTGGCTGGAAAACCGTCGTGAACTTCTGGCAAAAAACAAAGAGTATCGGGAGATAGAAGAAAGCTATAAGATGCGAACGGGCTTCGATTGGCTGCTTTGGGCCTTGCCTGTTGTGGTGGGAATCCTGACGTTCAACGTGGTTAGTAGTGAGAGCGAGGTGCTGAAGTGGGTAGCCTCTGCGGGAGCTGTCATTGTCGTATTCTTGGTATGTGTCTGGGTCAAGTCAGCTGTTTCTGGTCATCGTTCGTTGGACGAGGTGGAAAAAGAGGTCAAAGCACAGGCATACGAAGCTTTTAAGCGTAAATTAAATCAGCCATAATGGCATCGCTCACGTACAATCCTTGCGCCGTCAAACGAATTGAATCGCCCCGAATCTCCAAGAGATTCTGGGCGATTTGCTTTTCTGCTTGTTGTAAAAGATACGTCCTGTGTTTAGGGGTGAGCGTTGAGAGGTTGATGCCTTCGGATGTTCTCAGTGCGGTTGTTATCAAGTCGTTGTAGCGGGTATCGTCGTCAAGGCATTCGCGTTCGAAGGGAATCTCATCTTGTTCGATGGATGAGATGTATTTCTTGATGTTGGAAACGTTCCACTGTCGCGATTGAATGTCGTACGAGTGGGCCGACGCACCGATGCCCAGATAGGGTATGGCGTGCCAATAACTGCTGTTGTGTTGGCTCCGTTTACCCGGTTTAGCGAAGTTGCTGATTTCGTAATGTTCATATCCCGAGGCTTTCAGCTCATCCACTAAAGTTTGATACATGGTCAAAGAAAGTTCGTCATCAATTTCTTTCACCTTATTATTTCTTAGTAGTTGGTAGAGTGGTGTGCCCTCTTCGTACATCAAACTGTAAGCCGAAATGTGCTCAACTCGTAGCGCAAGGGCCTTTTGGATGTCCAGTTTCCATTCGTCGAGTGTTTGGTTGGGAAAGCCAAACATCAAATCTATACTGATGTTGTCAATGCCGATGCTTCGGAGTTGCTGCACCACAGGAGAAATATCTTCCGCATGATGACGCCTGTGAAGAAACTTTAATCGCTCGTTGGTGAATGTTTGTACCCCCATGCTCACTCGGTTTACAGGCGAATGTTGTAGAAATTGAACAAACGAGGGGGTGATATCGTCGGGATTACACTCCATGGTTACCTCGCAATGGGTGCGCATCAGCGTATCATCTCCCTGAAAGAAAACCGTGACGATGGTACAGAAAATCTGTTGAAGTTGTGCAGGAGTGAGTTGGGAAGGGGTACCTCCACCTAAATATATGGTGGAAATCAGAGGCTGAGCAACAGCACCTGTGTATTCTGTCGTGGGCAGGTAATGGCGTCTTAGCTGCATCTCTCGGCACAAAGCATCAACATATTGTTGGCGCACATCAAGGTGCGTGGTGGAGTAGAAGCCACAATAAATGCAGCGACTGGCGCAAAAAGGAATGTGTATGTATAAGCCAGCCATGGGTATGGACTATTTTCATGCAAAAGTACTAATTTGATTTAAATATGTTATATTTTTTCTATAATACTTTTGTCTTTATTCAAAAAATGCCTAACTTAGACGGCATAATCTTAAATAACGTAATACTAACCCTTTTTAAAATCTATAACCGTTATGAAAGTATATCAAACGAACGAAATTAAAAACATCGCATTGCTTGGCAGTGCGGGTAGCGGCAAGACCACACTTGCCGAGAGTATGCTGTTTGGCAGTGGTATCATCAAGCGCCGTGGATCAGTAGAGGCCAAAAATACCGTCAGTGATTATTTTCCAGTTGAGCAGGAATATGGCTATTCGGTGTTTCCTACCGTTTTCCATGTTGAATGGAATAACAAAAAACTGAACATCATTGACTGTCCCGGTTCGGATGACTTTGTGGGTGGAGCCATCACTGCTTTGAACGTAACTGACCAAGCTGTGATTCTCATTAACGGGCAATATGGACCAGAAGTGGGCACGCAGAACAACTTTAGATACACGGAAAAACTGAAGAAGCCCGTCATCTTCTTGGTTAATCAGCTTGATTCAGACAAATGTGATTATGATGCTGTCATCAATACCATGAAAGATATTTATGGCTCCAAGTGTGTTCAAATACAATATCCAGTGGAGACAGGAGCCAACTTTAACGAAATCATTGATGTGCTGTTGATGAAGAAGTATTCGTGGAAGGCTGAAGGTGGAATGCCTATTATAGAGGATATCCCAGAAGACCAGATGGAAAAAGCCATGGAACTGCATAGACAACTCGTTGAAGCAGCAGCTGAGAATGATGATAGTTTGATGGAGAAATTTTTCGAAGAAGAGAAACTTAGTGAGGACGAATTGCGTGAAGGAATCCGCAAGGGACTTGTTACGCGCAGTATCTTCCCTGTATTCTGTGTTTGTGCAGGGCAGGATAAAGGTGTACGAAGACTGATGGAATTCTTGGGAAATGTTGTTCCTTTTGTGAGTGAAATGCCGAAAATCCACAATACACGCGGTGAGGAAGTGGCTCCAGATGCACAAGGTCCCACGTCACTTTACTTCTTCAAGACCGGAATGGAGCCGCATATTGGCGAGGTATCTTATTTCAAGGTCATGAGTGGTAGCGTGAAATCAGGCGATGATTTGACCAATGTAGACCGTGGATCGAAAGAGCGTATTGGCCAATTGTATGCTTGTGCGGGTGCCAATCGTATAGCTGTAGATCAGCTGAACGCAGGCGATATTGGATGCACGGTTAAGTTGAAGGATGTTAAAACGGGTAATACGTTGAATGGAAAGGATTGTGAGTGGCGTTTCGACTTCATCAAATATCCTAATTCGAAGTACAGTCGTGCCATCAAAGCTGTTAATTCAGCTGATACAGAAAAGGTGATGGCTGCCTTGCTGAAGATGCGTCAAGAAGATCCGACATGGGTGGTTGAGCAGTCGAAAGAATTGCGCCAGACCATTGTTCACGGACAAGGTGAGTTCCACTTGCGTACCTTGAAATGGCGTTTGGAGAACAATGAGAAGCTACCAGTGACCTTTGTGGAAGCCAAAATACCTTACCGCGAAACCATTACCAAGCAAGCCAGAGCCGACTATCGACATAAGAAGCAATCAGGAGGTGCAGGCCAGTTTGGTGAGGTTCACCTGATTGTGGAACCTTATGCCGAAGGCATGCCTGACCCAACGGTTTACAAGTTTAACGGTCAGGAGTTCAAGATGAACATCAAGAGTAAGGAGGAAATCGACTTAGAGTGGGGTGGTAAGTTGGTATTTATCAACTCCGTGGTTGGTGGCGCCATCGACTTGCGTTTCATGCCCGCTATCCTGAAAGGTGTAATGGACTGCATTGAGCATGGACCATTGACCGGAAGTTATGCGCGTGATGTTCGGGTTGTGGTGTACGATGGCAAGATGCACCCGGTAGATTCCAATGAATTGTCGTTCACCTTGGCTGCGCGTCACGCCTTCTCACAGGCGTTTAAGGCTGCCGGTCCCAAGATTCTTGAACCAATTTATGATTTGGAAGTGTATGTTCCTGCTGACTATATGGGCGATGTGATGAGCGATTTGCAAGGCCGTCGTGCATTGATTATGGGAATGGATAGCGAGGCAGGATACCAAAAACTGTCTGCCAAGATACCATTGAAAGAATTGTCCAGCTACTCCATCTCGTTGAGTTCGCTGACTGGCGGACGTGCGTCGTTCACGACCAAGTTCTCAAGTTACGAGTTAGTACCAAACGATTTGCAAGCGAAGCTCATAGAAGAGCATGAGGCTGAACTCGCAAATGAGGAAGAGTAAACCGTTTGTTTACAAGTCAAAGGGTGTGATGTGGTTCGCCATGTCACACCTTTTCTGTTTGAAGAGTTCACAAGCTTAATACTCATTCTTGATAATTCTGTTTTATAATCTAATATATATAATTATAATTATACAATTCGTTAATTATCGATAATAATAGAGAAATATTTAACAGCTTATTGTTAAGCAATTAAGAAAATTATTATCTTTGTGTTGTATGAAGAAGAGAACAATTTGGGTCATCTCAACAATCATGGGGCTTTCGTTCCTGGTGTTGCTTTTCCTGCAGTTGAAATACTTTCAGGAAATGGCCGACATGAAGAAGGAACAGTTTGACGAATCGGTCAACAGAGCCTTGAATCAGGCATCACGCAACTTGGAATATAACGAGACGTGGCGCTACCTACAGAAGGATGTGAACGAGACAGAACGGAGAGCTTTTATACAAGACTCGATTGGAACTCGTTCAGGAAAGCCCGACGGTACGTTGCAACAGTCCCACCAGTTCTCGGTGACGGGCAAGGATGGAACCATGTATTCGGCCTTTGAGTTAAAGACCATCACGGTGAAACCCTCACAGATGCCCAAGGGAATGATTCTGCAAAACGATAAAAACTCTCTGTCAGAAGCTTCAAAGTCGTTGCAGGAGATTGTCAAGAACCGGTACATCTACCAGAAAGCGTTGCTCGACGAGGTGGTTTATTCCATCTTATACTCAGCTTCTGACAAGCCACTGAAAGAGCGAATCAACTTCAAATTGTTGGATCAAGACCTCAAGTCGGAACTGATGAACAATGGAATCAACATCCCATATCACTTCCGTGTGACAACACAGGATGGGCGCGAGGTGTACAGATGCTCTGATTATTCTGAGAAAGGGGAGGAATATACTTATTCACAGGTGCTGTTCCGCAACGACCCCGCATCGAAAATGGGCGTTGTGAAGGTGCATTTCCCCGACATGAACAGCTACATCTTCTCTTCAGTAAGGTTCATGATGCCAGCCATTGTTTTCACCTTCATCCTGCTGGTCACGTTTATTTTCACCATCGTAGTGGTGTTCAGGCAGAAACGGTATACCGAGATTAAGAACGACTTCATCAACAACATGACCCATGAATTGAAGACACCAATCGCCAGTATCTCGTTGGCTGCGCAGATGTTGAATGACAAGAGTTTGACCAAGAGCGAGTCTATGATGAACCATCTTGGTGGGGTGATACAAGAAGAAACCAAGCGTCTGCGGTTTTTGGTTGAGAAGGTGTTGCAGATGTCCATGTTCGATCGCAAGAAAACCGTGTTCAAGAAGAAGGAATTGGACCTCAACGAGATGGTTGAGAGCATTGCCCATTCGTTCTCATTGCGTGTTGAACATACCGGAGGAAGGATATATACGGACATAGGTGCCGTTGACTCTACCATTTACGTTGACGAGGTGCACTTCCAAAACGCCATCTTCAACCTGATGGATAACGCCGTGAAGTACGGAAAACCCGATCAGCCGCTGGACATCTACATGGCTACCTGGAACGATGATGAGCATTTATATCTGTCGATACGCGACACAGGACAGGGCATCAAGAAAGAAAATTTGAAGAAAGTTTTCGAGAAGTTCTACCGTGTCCATACTGGGAATGTGCACGATGTGAAAGGATTTGGACTGGGATTGGCTTATGTCAAGCAGATTGTGGAACTGCACGATGGTGAGATATCCGTTGACAGTGAGTACAGAAAGGGGACTAAGTTTACAATCAAACTCCCCGTCATTAAAGATTAATAATTATTCATTAATAAATACAAGACTATGGAAGAGAAAATTAAAATTCTATTGTGTGAAGATGATGAGAATTTAGGAATGCTGCTTCGCGAGTATTTACAGGCTAAGGGTTATACCGCAACATTATGCCCAGACGGTGAGGTTGGCTATAGAGAGTTCTTGAAGGACAAGTTTGACATCTGCGTCCTGGACGTGATGATGCCTAAGAAAGACGGGTTCACGCTGGCCCAGGAAATACGCCAGGCCAATGCAGATATGCCCATCATCTTCCTCACAGCAAAAGTTTTGAAGGAAGATATCCTCGAGGGATTCAAGATTGGAGCCGATGATTACATCACCAAACCATTCTCTATGGAGGAACTTGTGTTGCGTGTTGAGGCCATCTTACGCCGTGTACGAGGTAAGAAAAACAAGGAAGCCACAGTTTACAAAATTGGCAAGTTTGTGTTCGATACGCAGAAGCAGTTGCTCACCATCGGTGACAAGCAAACCAAGTTGACAACTAAGGAGAACGAGTTGCTGTCCTTGCTCTGCTCTCATGCGAACGAAATACTTCAGCGCGACTTTGCCTTGAAGACCATCTGGATAGACGACAACTATTTCAACGCTCGTTCGATGGACGTTTACATCACCAAGTTGCGCAAGCACTTGAAGGATGACGACCAGATTGAAATCATCAACATCCACGGCAAGGGCTATAAGCTCATCACGCCAGAGGAAGATTAAGCTCGTTTACAAGCAAAACGGCAATCTTATTGGAAAATAATCAAAGGCACAGGGTTTACGTCCTGTGCCTTTTTTAATGAATACAGGTATCTGTAAGTAGTTGATAAACAGTAGGTCATAAAGCTCATCTAAAAGCATTGGTTTTGGGGCCCAAAGTCAATGAGTTTGCCCGTTAAAGTCAATGCAATTGCCCATTAAAGTCAATGAGTTTGCCAAACATGTTCCATGTGAAGATTCAAAATCGAAGTACAAGGCTGTTTTGAGGTTTTAATGGAAAAATCACACAATTGTTTTGTTTAATTCATATTATATTTAGTATCTTTGCGGTGATTAAGTTGCTTTATCATGACACCCATTATTGTCAGTATTTTAGCAGTCTGCCTTCTCTTGATAGCCACAGAAAGCAAGACGAACGTCAATAAAGCTGCTGTTGCCATATTTGCAGGAACAGTAGGATGGGTTTTGTATGTCGGTTACGGTACTGATTTTGTGATGAGCCGACACGCTACCGACTATGCTAGCTTCTTGGACGGAGCAGAATCTACAGGAATACTCGTTAAAGAGTTTATTGCCCGCCACGTGTTTCTTAAGCATGTGGGTCATGCCTCCGAGATAGTTCTCTTCTTGTTGGCTACGATGACCATCGTAGAGATTTCGAACAATAATGGCTGTTTCGATTTTATCAGCCAACTGTTGAAGACGCGCAGTAGCAAGAAAATATTATGGCGGCTGGCCATTGTGACGTTTATCATCTCGGCCAATCTCGACAACCTCACTACTACGGTCATGATGCTCACCATCATGCACAAGATTATTCCAAGCAGGCGATATCGCATGATTTATGGTTCGGCCATCGTCTTGGCTGCCAATTGTGGGGGAGCACTAACGGTCATCGGCGATCCCATGGGACTGGTTTTGTGGAGTCAAGGAGCCGTTACGCCAACCAACTATTCGCTGTCGCTACTCGTCCCATGCCTCATTGCATGGGCACTGCCAACTTATTGGGTGGGACGGATGTTGCCCGAGCGGATGCAGACCGAGTGGATTGTGATGCCCTATCGTGGCGATGATACCAATCTCAACGTGCGGCAACGATTGTTGATGCTGTTCATCGGCATTGGTGGGTTGTGGTTCATCCCGTCGTTTAGTAATATCACCCGGTTGAGTCCATTCCTCGGAGCGCTCTGTGTACTATCTGTTCTTTGGGTGGTGAACGAATTGTTCAACCATCGACTGATGAATGAAGAACAGATGATACAGCGCCGCACACCACGCGTGCTGCAATACGGAGTGCTGCAAATGATGCTCTTTGTGATGGGCATCATGCTGGCTGTCGGTGTTTTACAGGAAACAGGATTCTTGCAGCGGTTTACACTTTTGTTGGACCAGGGAGTGCAGAATGTGTGGATGTTGGGCGCAGTGAGCGCACTGGTGAGCACCATCTTAGACAACTTTGCCACAGGCATGGGTATGCTGTCGCTTCATGCAGTGGAAAATGTTCACGCATCAGCTACCCTGTCGGCATTCGCACAAGACGGAGAATATTGGAAAATAGTGGGATACACATCAGCCGTTGCTGGTAACATCTTGGCCATTGGCTCGATGAGTGGGTTAGCCTTGATCAAGGCTGAACGCATCCGTGTGGTCTGGTATTTGCGCAATATAGGATGGAAAGCATTGGTGGGAACCATGTTAGGCTATCTGGCTCTATATATCTTTGTATGAAATATATTTTTTGATGTATGAATAATATAACAACAATAGGAGTTCTGACCTCTGGTGGAGATGCTCCGGGAATGAATGCAGCCATCCGTGCGGTAACGCGCGCGGGCATCTGTAATGGCTTTAAGATTAAAGGTATCTACAAGGGATTTGATGGCCTGATCAACGATGATATCAAGGATTTTACGACCGAAAACGTGAGTGGTATCATCATGTCGGGTGGCACAATCTTGAAAACAGCACGATCTTTAGAGTTTATGACACCTGAAGGACGCAAGAAAGCTTATGAAAATGTGCAAAAACATCATATAGGCGCACTGATTGTGATTGGTGGAAATGGTTCGCTGAGGGGTGCCATGGAGTTCGGCAAGGAATACGACGTCCGTTGTATTGGCCTGCCCGGTACGATTGACAACGACTTGTATGGAACGGATTCCACCATCGGATATGACACAACCTTGAACACGATTGTCGAATGCGTAGACCGAATTAGGGATACGGCACAAAGTCATGAGCGTATCTTCTTTGTGGAGGTGATGGGGCGTGATGCCGGTTTCTTGGCGCAAAATAGTGCCATCGCATCGGGTGCAGAAGCTGCCATCATACCCGAAGATAGAACAGACGTGGACCAATTGGGACACTTCATGGAGCGGGGTATACGTAAATCAAAACGCTCGTGCATCGTCATCGTGAGCGAAAGTCCTAAGTGTGGCGCATTGTATTACGCTGAGCGTGTAAGGAAAGAGTTCCCTGGATATGATGTTCGCGTCACCATTTTAGGACATCTCCAGCGTGGAGGCCGCCCCTCTGCGCATGATAGAATCTTGGCAAGTCGAACAGGCGTGTCGGCCGTTGAGGCTATCATACAAGGACAACGCAACATCATGATAGGTATAAAAAACAACGAGATAGATTATATCCCGCTGGTAGAAGCCATTAGGAGTGATAAACCTTTTGACCGAAAACTCATCAAGGTGCTTGATGAACTGAGCATTTAGTGAAAGTTTTGAAATGTAATATATGTTAATAAAGTAATTAGTTTTGTTAATATCTGGCAAAGCCAACGAGCTATACAAAGTATTTTCGTATATTTGCAGGACTTAAGTTTAAGATTAATTTAGAAAAATATTGATATAAAATATAAAATCATGTCACAGATAACCGGACGTATTTCTCAGATTATTGGGCCAGTCATCGATGTTTATTTTGACACCAAAGGTCAAGATTCAGACCAAGTGCTCCCAAAAATCTATGATGCTCTAAGCATCAAACGCCAAGATGGAACGGAGCTTATCATCGAGACTCAACAACACATTGGTGAAGACACGGTTCGTTGTGTAGCCATGGATAATACCGATGGATTGCAACGTGGAATGGAAGTAATCCCTACGGGAAGCCCCATCACCATGCCCTCTGGAGAACAAATCAAGGGCAGAATGATGAATGTAGTAGGCCAGGCGATTGACGGAATGGAAGCGTTGACCAAGGATAATTCATATCCTATCCATAGAGAACCTCCAAAGTTTGAGGACTTGTCCACGCACAAAGAAATGCTGGCAACTGGCATCAAGGTGATTGACTTGCTGGAACCTTATATGAAAGGTGGAAAAATCGGATTGTTCGGTGGTGCCGGTGTAGGAAAGACGGTGTTGATTATGGAACTAATCAACAATATCGCCAAAGGTCACAACGGCTATTCGGTCTTCGCTGGCGTAGGAGAACGTACGCGTGAAGGCAACGACTTGATTCGGGACATGATAGAATCGGGGGTGATTAAATATGGTGATAAATTCCGCAAAGCCATGGATGAAGGCAAATGGGATTTGTCATTGGTCGATCCAGAGGCATTGAAACAATCACAGGCTACACTCGTGTATGGACAAATGAACGAGCCACCTGGGGCCCGTGCATCGGTTGCTTTGTCGGGTTTGACCGTTGCCGAGCAGTTTCGTGACAAGGGCGTTGCTGGTCAGGGTGAACATGCAGATATCATGTTCTTTGTTGACAACATCTTCCGATTCACGCAGGCAGGTTCTGAAGTATCTGCTTTGCTGGGTCGTATGCCATCGGCTGTAGGTTATCAACCTACCCTGGCATCTGAAATGGGCGTGATGCAAGAGCGCATTACATCAACCAAGAGGGGATCTATCACATCCGTTCAGGCTGTTTATGTGCCGGCAGATGACTTGACAGACCCTGCTCCTGCTACGACATTCACACACTTGGATGCTACGACCGAGTTGAGCCGTAAGATTACAGAGCTGGGTATTTATCCGGCTGTAGACCCCTTAGGATCTACCTCGCGTATCCTCGATCCATTGATTGTTGGCAAAGAACATTATGAGTGTGCGCAAAGAGTAAAACAAATTTTGCAACGCTATCAGGAATTACAAGACATCATTGCCATTCTTGGAATGGACGAGTTGTCTGATGAAGATAAACAAATTGTGAACCGTGCACGTCGCGTACAGCGCTTCTTGTCGCAGCCATTTACGGTGGCTGAACAGTTTACTGGTGTGAAAGGTGTGATGGTTTCCATAGAAGACACCATCAAAGGATTCAATATGATTCTTGATGGTGAGGTTGATGACCTGCCTGAACAGGCCTTCCTGAACGTGGGTACCATTGAGGATGCCATTGAGAAAGGTAAGAAACTGCTTGCGGCAGCACAGGGATAATCACAAAACAGGAAGAGATATATGTTGCATCTAAGAATAGTTTCTCCTGAAAAGGTGGTGTTTGATGGTGAGGTTGAAAGCGTCCTGGTGCCAGGAACATTAGGAAGCTTTGAGATCTTAACAGACCATGCTCCCATTATTTCTTCTCTGGAAGAAGGAGTGGTGGAATATAAAACACATCAGCAAAAGCAGAAAATCGATATTCTGGGTGGCTTTGTTCAGGTGAAGCAGAACGACGTTTCACTTTGTGTAGAAGTATAATAGACGGCAAGTTTATGATCGATTCTGTGGTTAAACAATATAAGAAAGTTGGTTTATGGATCATTGCAGGATTCATGCTAGTCTTCTTATTGGCGATTCAAATCACTTCCAACACAGCCATGCTGACAGGACTGGTGGTTTGTGTGCTATATTTTTTAACCTCAACCTGGGTCTACGCTGCTTTGTGGAAGAAAACAGCTAAGACATCTCCAACGAAGCTAACAGGCTTCTACTTGGTAGCCATGGCTGTGAAGTTTTTTGTTGGAATACTGGTTGTCCTGGCGTATTGCCTCATCGTTCGAACAAGAACACAAGTCATTGCATTCGCTGCTATGTTCTCGATTTACTATTTAGCGATGATTATTTACGACGCAACATATTTCTCCCGAGTAGAGAAGAAGAATCAAATAAGCATTAAGAAATGAAATATATCAAACATATCTTCTGTCTATTGACCCTGTTTCTGGTTCTTTCTCCAGCGATGGCTGCTGACCAGGAAAAGGAAAATATTGACTTGGAGGAGATTTTGATGGGCCATATTAAAGACTCCTACGAGTGGCACATAACTGACTTTATGGGCAAGCCAATCGTGTTGCATCTGCCGGTTATCGTCAAAAGCTCGACAGGATGGCATGTATTTTGCAGTAATGAATTTGCCCATGAACCCAATGAACAAGGTAACAGGCCAGGCCCTTATGGCTTGTATATTGCAAATAACGAAGTACACGAGAATAAGATTTGCGAGATGGTGAATGGAGAAGAGGTTCGTCCTTTCGACATATCAATCACCAAGACCGTTGTCATTCTGTTTATCAATGCCATTATCTTACTTCTGTGTATTCTCATTCCTTCGAGATGGTGTCGCAATCATAAGCCGAGTGACCCTGCTCCTGGAGGATTCACGGGGATGGTGCACATGTTTGTCATGTCAGTTTATGATGATGTGATTAAACCGACACTGGGTGAAGAAGCCGATAAGTATGCTCCATATCTGTTGACCTGTTTCTTCTTCATCCTCATCTCTAACTTCATGGGTGTCATACCTTTTCCACCAGGAGGAGGTAACCTTACGGGGAACATCACCTGTACTTTCTTCTTGGCTCTATGCACCTTCTTGGTAACGAACTTAACAGGAACGAAGGCATATTGGAAGGATATCTTCTGGCCAGATGTCCCCTTGTGGATGAAGGCACCGATTCCTTTGATGCCTTTTATTGAGTTTTTTGGAATCATCACGAAGCCTTTGGCATTGATGATTCGATTGTTTGCCAACATGATGGCTGGCCATGCCATTGCCATATCGTTTGCATGCATCATCTTTATCATGTTTGCAATCAACCCAGTATCAGGTACTTTGATGACTATTGTTAGTGTGCTGATGAGCATCTTCATGATGTTTCTGGAGCTATTGGTTTGCTATATCCAAGCATTAGTGTTTACCATGTTGAGCGCAGTCTTTATCTCACTCGCCCATGTTAAGGAACACAAGGCATCTGTAGAATAGAAATTGAAATATATTAAAATAATAACTTAAAATTAAAACGACTATGTTATCATTATTATTAGCAGCAGATGCTGTTGCAAAATTAGGTGCCGCGATAGGCGGTGGTATATCTGTAATTGGCGCTGGTATCGGTATAGGACGTATTGGTGGTAATGCTATGGATGCCATGGCACGTCAGCCAGAGAAGATGGGTGACTTGCGTTCTTCCATGATCATTGCAGCCGCATTGATTGAAGGTGCAGCATTCCTTTCGATCATCATTGCCCTGCTAGCATTGTTTGTATAGAGTTGAAATAACAGATGGCACTTGTCTTGCCATCTGTTGATGTAGAATATACACATTCAACTGATTAACAAGAAATTAATAATAGCTTATGTCATTAATAACTCCTGATTTTGGATTGTTTTTCTGGATGGCCATCGTCTTTTTTATTGTATTGGCCATCTTATGGAAATGGGGCTTTCCAACGATTGTCAATATGGTGAATAGCCGAAAGGAATTCATTGACGACAGCTTGAGAAAGGCCCATGAGGCCAATGAAAGACTAGCCAACATACAGAAAGAAGGCGAAGCCATGCTCCAGAATGCGAGAGAAAAGCAGGCACAAATATTGAAAGATGCGGCGGAGACTCGCGATGAGATTGTTGTGAAAGCTCAGGAGAAAGCAACAAATGAAGGTTCAAGATTACTGAATGAGGCAAAAGCTGAAATAGAAGTAGAAAAGCAAAATGCCATTCGCGACATTCGCACACAGGTAGCTGAGATTTCCGTTCAGGTAGCAGAAAAGATTGTTCGCGAGAAGCTTTCTTCGGATGAGAGTCAAATGGAGCTAATCAACAAATTGCTGAATGACATTTCTGTTGGTAAACAAAACGAGTAAAAGGATATGGCAGTAGGTGTAATATCAGTAAGATATGCGAGGGCGCTTTTAAAATGTGCGATGGAGCTGAACCTGGAAGACCAGGTTTATCAGGAGATGATAACTCTTGCTGATCAGTATAACCATGTACCTGAACTGCGTTCTACAATAGACAATCCGATGCTTGATAAGGACAAAAAGCAAGCACTATTGCAAGCTGCTTGTGGGAAGAATCTCTCTGAATTGACAGAGAGGTTTATCCACTTGGTACTACACGAAGGCAGAGATAATGTCATGCAGATGATGGCTACATCTTATATTACTCTTTATCGAAAACAGAAGAACATCATCAGTGGCCGATTGATTACTGCAACAACAGTCACGCCAGAGGTGGAGCAGAAAATGAAACAAATGGTTCAAAGCAAGTCTCAAGGTACGGTTGAGTTCCAAACAGAAGTCAACCCAGACATCATTGGAGGCTTTATTCTAGAATATGATTCTTACCGTATGGATGCAAGCGTTCAGACAAAGCTGAACAATATCCTGAAAGAGCTTAAGAAATAAATTAAAAAGAAAAAATAAAATGTCAGACAAAATAAAACCAAGCGAAGTGTCAGACGTACTACTTCAACAACTAAGAGGTGTCAGCTCGGACAATCAGTTTGAAGAAACTGGTACGGTACTTAACGTGGGGGATGGTGTGGCTCGCGTGTATGGTTTGCAGAATGCCGAAGCTAACGAGTTGCTCGAGTTTGAGAATGGCGTAATGGCCATTGTGATGAACTTGGAGGAAGATAACGTCGGTTGTATTCTTTTGGGATCATCATCCGCCATCAAGGAGGGAATGGTTGTGAAACGTACCCATCGCATCGCATCCATTCGCGTGAATGACAACATGCTTGGACGTGTCATCAACCCTCTTGGTGAGGCTATTGACGGATTGGGCGAGCTCGATTTGACAGAATCGTTTGAAATGCCGCTGGATCGCAAAGCTCCGGGTGTGATTTACAGACAACCGGTGAAGGAACCGCTGCAGACAGGATTGAAATCTGTTGACTCGATGATTCCAATTGGTAGAGGACAGCGTGAGTTGATTATTGGTGACCGTCAAACAGGTAAAACAGCCATTGCTGTTGACACGATTATCAACCAGAAGAGCTTTTATGATGCCGGTAAACCCGTTTATTGTATTTACGTGGCAATCGGCCAAAAAGCATCCACTGTTGCAAACCTTGTTCAGACATTAAAAGAACGTGGCGCTTTACCTTACTCCATCATCGTTTCTGCTACAGCTGCTGACCCAGCTGCCATGCAATACTATGCGCCGTTTGCAGGCGCTGCCATCGGTGAGTATTTCCGCGATCGAGGAGAGTCAGCTCTGGTTGTATACGATGATTTGTCTAAACAAGCTGTTGCTTACCGCGAGATTTCACTGATTCTCCGCCGTCCTTCTGGACGTGAAGCTTATCCTGGCGACGTTTTTTATCTACACTCTAGATTGTTGGAACGGGCTGCTCGTATCAATGATCAGCAAGAGGTAGCCGAGCAGATGAACGACTTGCCCAAGTGCCTGAAGGGTCACGTCAAAGGTGGTGGTTCATTGACAGCCTTGCCAATTATTGAAACCCAGGCAGGCGATGTGTCAGCCTATATTCCCACCAATGTTATCTCTATTACCGACGGACAGATTTATCTTGAGTCCAATCTCTTCAATCAAGGTTTCCGACCTGCTGTCAACGTAGGTATCTCCGTGTCACGTGTTGGTGGTAGTGCGCAGATTAAGAGTATGAAGAAAGTTGCTGGAACTTTGAAAATTGATCAAGCCCAGTATCGAGAGCTTGAAGCATTCTCCAAGTTCTCAAGTGATATGGATTCGGTAACAGCCATGACACTTGACCGAGGAAGAAAGAACAATCAGTTGTTGATACAACCACAATATAGTCCTGTTCCTGTGGGCGAGCAAGTTGCCATTCTATATTGTGGCGTTCATGGCTTGTTGCATGATGTGCCAATTGATGAAGTTCGCTCATGCCAAGATACCTTTTTGGAAGCCATGCGCACCAAACATGCTGATGTACTGAAGGTTCTTGAGTCAGGCCAATTAACAGACGAAGCCATCCAGACCATCGAGCAAACCATGAGTGAAGTGACAGCTTCTTATAAAGTTTCATAGCCTATGCCGTCACTCAAAGAGATAAAGACACGTATTGCCAGTGTCAAGAATACCCGAAAAATCACCAGTGCGATGAAGATGGTTGCATCCAGCAAACTTCATCATGCACAGGTCAGAGTAGAGAATATGCTCCCATACGAAAATATGTTGGAGCATATTCTTAAGTCATTTCTTATTTCTCCACCAGATGCTGACACGCCATTTGATGCCATACGCCCTAACTTGACACGCGTGGCATTGGTGGTTTTTTCTTCAAACAGTAGTCTATGCGGTAGTTTTAACATTAATGTGTTGAAAATGATGCAACAGGCTATTGAAGATTACCATCGTCTCGGAATTGATAAGGATAACATTATTATTTATCCTATTGGCCGAAAAGTTGCAGAACGTGTTGTAAAGATGGGGTGTAAAACGGCTGGGAATTTCATTGAATTGGCTGATAAGCCTAATGCACAGACCTGTCAAAAGATTGCTCATGAAATTGCGCAGAAGTTTCTTAACGGTGAGTATGACAAGGTCGAGATGATTTATCATCACTTTAAAAGTGTAGGTTCACAGATTCTGACTCGTAAAACCTTTTTACCCATTGACTTGTCAACGGAGATTGGATGGGGAAATGATCGTGATTTGAAATCTTCTTACACCACGGCAAGAGCACAGGAATACCTGAGAAGAAAGAACCTAAAGGTAGAACGAAAAGAGATAGATGCCCAGCCCTTGAACAATGATTTTATTGTAGAACCTGATATCAGGACTGTATTGGGCACCTTGATACCCAATCAATTACACCTCATGTTCTATACGGCATTGCTAGATAGCAACGCAAGTGAGCATGCCGCTCGAATGGTTGCTATGCAGACAGCTACCGACAATGCAGATGACTTGCTTCGTTCACTCAATTTACAGTATAACAAGGGTAGACAACAAGCCATTACAAACGAGTTGCTGGATATTGTTGGCGGTACTATTAATAACTAGACATTTTATGTAATTGAACAAAATAGTTCGAGATAACATGATGATGTTATCTCGAACTTTTTTTGTTCCTTTTTTTTTGTGTGTCAAAAGCATGACCAAATAGATGACTGCCCAAAGTCAATGCTTTAACTGCCCAAAGTCAATGCTTTAACGGCTCAGTAGAAAATCAATGGGGAATAATTTGTTATTTATCTTAATAATTCCG
>CAUPIT010000016.1:0-57105 GCA_963511375.1 uncultured Prevotella sp.
TTACACCTACTACGCAAGGCAATGACTATGCCGAAGCTGCATGGCAGCGCAAACTAAGAAATCAAGCGAACAGAAAGAAAGGACGAGGGAGAAGATTGTAAGCCACACGGTAGTATAGAGTATACCAACAGTGCAAAAGAAAGAATTTCTTATCAAAAACGCTTGTTATTCAAAGCAAATGATTATATTTGTAAATAAAGATAAATTTATAATAAGTATGAAATCAAGTTATTTTTATCACAATCTTCCATACGAAGAAGGAGAAGAACCAAATTGGCTGGTAAACATTGAGGAGTATAGTAGAGTGAACAGCCTTAGAGTTTATCTGTTAAAGAACCCAGTAGTAGACTCTGGTCATGAAAAATATGAAAAACATTTTCTTCTTTTAGCATCAGGTTTTCAGCTTTGCATCGTGGAAGAGCCTGATTCTGAAAACTTTGAGAGTTTTGAAGAAGACATAAAAGGCGATATAAGATATTTGTACCAAAAGTATGACTATCGTTCAAAAATGGGACTCTACTCTAAAGTGGAGAATGAGTTTATTAAATCAACGAAACTTGGCAATTTTGCGGATATCGCAGGTTTGATGGAAAAGTTAAGGCTTTCAGAACCTTTGCAGAAACGAAAGTCAGAATTATTAGTTTCACTCTGTATTGGTAGCATCAATGAAATAGCGAAAGTTGGTGTTGATGTACCAGAAACGCTGGTGGAAAAAGTTAGGCATAAAATTCAACTTTTCGACGGTGATCAAACTAGGTTTATTTATGATAACCGCCAGCAGAAAGTGGTTAAGATTCAGGGGCTTTCAGGAACGGGAAAGACGGAATTGCTTCTTCATAAGCTGAAAGAACTATATTCCTTATCAGATGATGTTAAGATATTCTTTACATGCCATAACCGTATACTAGCAAACACTTTGCGAATCCGCATTCAACAGTTCTTTAACTACATGAAGGTGCAAAAGCAAATTGATTGGGAAGAACGATTGTGGTGTGCGAATGCCTGGGGGCGCACTCTTGATCCAAACTCTGGCCTTTATAGATATATATGCGAACATTATGGGCTTTCGTTTCATGGTTATAGCAACTCTACCTCATTTGACCAGATTTGCAAACAAGCATTGCACGAATTGAGAAGTAAAGGTGAAATTGAACCTGCCTTTGATTATATCATAGTGGATGAGAGTCAGGATTTTGATCAAAATTTTGAGGAGTTGTGTAAGGCTGTAACATCAAAGCAGGTATATATGGCAGGTGATGTTTTCCAATCTATTTTTGCAGAGCATATCGCCAAAGCATACAATGCAGATTACCTTCTCGGCAAATGTTATAGAACAGCTCCTGATACCTTGATGTTTGCACACGCCATGGGGCTCGGTCTTTTTGAGCAAAAACGGTATCGGTGGTTGAAGGAAGAGGATTGGAAAACCTGTGGATATTCAGTGAAAAAGGCTGGAAACAGGATGACTTTGACAAGAGAGCCTAATAAAAGATTTGATGGCGATGACATTTCATACGAAAGCGTAAAAGTATATAAAAGAAAAGAATCGTCTACGATAGAACAAATGGTGTGTGTGTTGATAGACGAGATGAATGAAGAGAATGATAATACATTGACACCTAATGATGTTGCGATAATTTTTGTTGATGAAAAGAAGGACAATTATACTCTTGCAAACCAAATTTGTATCGCAATAGGCAATAAATACAATTGGGAAACCAACAAAGCATACGAGACAAAAAAACCTGTTGCAAATTCTGTTTTAGTCAGTAACAGAAACAATGCAAAAGGATTAGAATACCCCTATGTAATATGTATTTCAGAAAACATCGCAGATAATCATCAATTTAGAAACGCTCTCTATACAATGCTTACCCGCTCATTTATAAGAAGTTATCTGTTGATTACCGATTCAGATTACAAAATTCCTCAAGAGATAAAAGATGGACTTCATCAGATAAAAACAACCCATGCTATGAATATAAAATGTGCCGATGCTGATGAGGAAGAAGCAATCGGTATGAGATTTAAGCAGGCAAAACGAGCCAAGTCACTCAAAGAGCTGATTGAGCAATATGTAAAAGATAATAATATTGATGGAATATATGTAAATAAGATACTCAATATGTTTGCTTTCATTGATATCGCAGGGTTAGGAGAAGATGACCTATTAGATAAAATCGAAAAGACTACGGACCTACTAATGCCAAAATAGTATGAGATATGCACATTCACTAGGAAGTATGTCAAGCGCAAAAATGGAGGGTAAACTAAAGAAACCTTTAGATTACATCAATATTGTTCTTCAGATAACAGAGCATCTTCTTTCCTGGGACGGCCCTGAGAATGAAGCGATGGTCAAGATGCCATATCTCGTAATAAAATCAACGAAGATAATTCAACGAACTTTTATTATAAAAAACGATCAAATAGTAAGTTTTTCATTCCCATTTCACATTTATGAGAATAAAGCTGGTGCTACTGATATTAATAAATGGCATGTAAGATATAAGGATATTGATGTTAGCCCAGAAATTTTAAGTAAATGTCGGGAACTATATAATGATTATGTAGCATATCAAGATAAGAAATCATATCAAGAGATAGCATCGGCTCAAAATCTTTCGGACACGAATATGTTAAAAGCTATTCGTTTATTTGAGATGTTAATGATAACAGAGCCTGCCTATGTTAGATATGATTATGATCCAAAAGGTGCTAAAGGGCAAAAACACCCGCTATGTCATTTTGATTGTAACTTCATAGAGACCCATCACTACAAGATAGGTTTGCATTATCGTGTTAATTTAGTCCAAATAGAGGATTTGCTGGATAAAGACACAGACAGCTGGTTTATTGCTAAGTATAAGGAGTCCGCTATAGAGAAAAAGAAAAGGCTTAAAGTAAGGCTTGCCAAAATCAAGAAAAAGAAATGCATAAGAAAACGCAATAAGAGAAAATGACTAAAGACGGGCATGGTTCCATTTTATGGAAAGTGTTGTAAAGTAAACAGAATCTTACCATGACAAAAATTAATATAGCACAGCCTTTATGAAGACGTCCCAGATACCATTCAAAACTGTATTTCCAATATACGGAGTACAGCTCTGTTTTAGACATCAGTTATACAACTTTGTCAAGAATATAGACAGTAAGTTCCGAAGGCACTGTAATTTGTTTATGGTCATCAGAGGAGTCAATAACAAAAGCTCCCACAATGGTATACGGGCATAAAAAGGAAAAACTCAATTGAGCATAAGCTATCAACATTCCCTTCCCTGTCTGCCATTCATATATACCGTCTGCAAAAGCAAATAAAAGTTCGTCTTTCGCACAAACCGTAGGAAATGTAACAGACACTGTCTTGAATGCTGCCAAAGAAATGATTTCAGGAGCAAGTGGACTTATCATTACACAGACATACAGTGTTGATTCTGCCGAGATGACTGACGGTACAAACTAAGAAATCAAGCCAAGAAAAAGAATCGAGGAAGAAGTATATAACTGCTCTTCTCTATTTCCAATTGCCTAAAAATTCAAGTATGAAGCAAAAAAGCGAAAATCTTATCAAAAATGCTTGCTATTCAAAGCAAATGATTATCTTTGCAAATAGAATAACCAGCGTTCTTTGTTAGGCAGAAAACAGCGAAGCCAAGTAGCCCGTTCGTTTCCAAATCGTTACCTGTTTGGCTTATGCGATAAGGTAACTTCTTTATTTTCAATAAGTTGTATTTCAAGAATTATCTTGGCTGGCAATAGCATGCATATAATGCGGTAAAAGGATGTTACTTGTCTGGTAACACCATTGCTTTTACCATGAAACGCGATTTTTCTTTCCACATCATCCTCTATTTGCATCCTCTTTGCCTATCGATTTTTTCTAAATTGAAACTTTTCAAGAGCCAATTTAAGGGCTGTTTTTGAGATAAAAAATTGACATTTTTGTGCGAAACGGTCGTAGGGGTGTCACTCATCACGCTCAGCATTCTTACGAAAATCGATGCTTGCTGAAGCATGAAGAATGGTGCGTAGGGGGTGCGATTGTTCACGTTCCGCGCTATCCAATAACATAAATTATATCTCAACCCATCAACCTTTCACTAATTATTATTACCTTTGTGACGTCATATATATCGAAACTAAAAGATTAAATAATAATATGAGTAAACAAGTAGAAAAGATTAAAGAGCTGGTAGCCAAGAGAGAACAAGCTCGTCTTGGCGGTGGCGAGAAAGCGATAGAGAAGCAGCATGCGCGTGGAAAATATACGGCGCGCGAGCGTATTGACATGCTCGTGGACGAGGGTTCGTTCGAAGAATACGACATGTTTAAGCTGCACCGCTGCCACAACTTCGGCATGGAGAAGAAACAGTTTCTGGGCGACGGTGTCGTGACAGGTAGCGCCACCATTGACGGCCGCTTAGTCTACGTTTACGCACAGGATTTCACCGTGAACGGAGGTTCGCTCTCATTGACCATGGCTGAAAAGATATGTAAGATTATGGATTTGGCCATGCAGAACGGTGCTCCCGTCATTTGCATGAACGATTCGGGTGGTGCGCGTATCCAGGAAGGCATTTGTGCCTTGGCTGGCTATGGTGAGATATTCGAACGAAACATTCTTGCCAGCGGCGTGGTTCCGCAGATTTCAGCTATCCTCGGCCCTTGCGCTGGTGGTGCCGTTTACTCCCCTGCCCTGACAGACTTTATCATGATGGCCGAAGGAACCAGCTACATGTTCCTCACAGGACCGAAGGTAGTCAAGACGGTGACAGGCGAAGACATCGATGCCGAGCATTTGGGAGGTGCCAGCGTGCATGCCACGAAGAGCGGCGTGACCCACTTCACGGCCAAAAATGATGAAGAGGTGATACAACTCATCAAGACGCTGCTGACCTATCTTCCCTCCAACAACACTGAAGAGGCACCTCACGTGGAGAACACCGACCCAGTTGACCGCACGAGTGACTTGCTCAACGAGCTATTGCCCGACGACCCCAACATGGCCTATAATATGTATAAGGTGATAGCAGAGATTACGGACAATGGCGAGTTCTTCGAGGTACAGCCCAAGTTTGCCAAGAACATCATCACTGGCTTTGCCCGCTTCAACGGACAGAGCGTTGGCATCGTAGCCAACCAGCCACAGGCCTACGCCGGCGTACTGGACACCAATGCCAGTCGCAAAGGGGCGCGCTTCGTTCGCTTCTGCGATGCCTTCAACATCCCCATCGTCTCACTGGTGGACGTTCCAGGATTCCTTCCTGGAACCGGTCAGGAGTACAATGCAGTCATCTTGCATGGTGCACAGCTGCTCTACGCCTATGGCGAGGCCACCGTACCGAAGATTACTATCACGCTGCGCAAGAGCTATGGCGGAAGTCACATCGTGATGGGATGCAAGCAATTGCGTTCTGACCTCAACTTTGCATGGCCAACAGCCGAGATTGCCGTCATGGGTGCTTCGGGTGCCGTGGCTGTATTAAGTGCGAAAGAAGCGAAGGCAAAGAAAGAAGCTGGTGAGGACGTGCGTGCGTTCTTAGCCGAAAAGGAAGAAGAATACACAGAACTGTTTGCCAATCCTTATCAGGCTGCTCAGTATGGTTATATTGACGATGTCATCGAACCTCGCAACACACGCTTCCGCATCTGTCGCGGACTGGCACAGCTAGCGCACAAGCGACAAAGCCTTCCGGCCAAGAAGCACGGATGCATGCCTATGTAGAAATATTAAGTAGAAGAAAATAGACATGGATAAGAACATTTATGCAGCTATCGCAATGGCTCTCTATGAATATAGGGGAAATAACGTACACGACATCGAATCGGGCAAAATAACCATCAAGCCCAAGCAGAGTATGTGGGACGCTAAATTCGTATCATTCATGGAGAAGCCACGATAGTGCGGAGCAAAGTAAACCACTCACCTATTTAAGAGAAAGGAACACTGATTATGAAAAAATTTAAATACATCATCGACGGCAAGGAATATACAGTCGAGATAGGAAACATCGTCGACAATATCGCACAGGTCATTGTCAATGGTGAGGACTTCAATGTTGAAATTGAGGCAGAACCAGAACCCGAGAAAAAGCCCGTGTTGAACAAACCAGTAGCCAACGAGCCTGAAGAAGAAAGTCAGTCGGCTACCAATGTCAACACCGACCATGCCGTGAAGGCGCCACTCCCTGGCGTTATCACCGACATCCTGGTTCATGTAGGCGACGCGGTAAAGGCCGGCGACACGGTTGTTGTGCTGGAAGCCATGAAGATGGCCAACAACATCGAGGCTGAGAAGGACGGCAAGGTGACAGCTATCTGTATCAAACAAGGGGAAAGCGTCATGGAAGACACCCCGTTGGTGGTGATAGAATAAACGGCCGCGACGCACTATACACAAGAGACAGGAGGATGTAAAACCACGCAGACAGCATCTCGTTGTAGAAGACAACAGGATGCCATAATGCGTATGGGCACACCACTCACGAGTTCTCATCAAGACAAAACAAGTTTGGATAAACCATAGATGCCTGTACAACGTATTATGTTGCACAGGCATTTATCATAGAAAAGCGGATAGAGAATGTAAAGACAGGTGGCACGCAGAAAGTTTAAAAATAACAAATTGCAAGGGCTTGAGCACCAAATTAAGAGAATTAACACCAGTAATTCGATTATTTTTCGTATCTTTGCAGTGGGCAGATGTTGTAGGCTGCAATGTTGGGCAATTGGAACAAGCTGCTATAAAGGTCAGACATTGCAAGCTGCCAAGCTGACGATTTGCATGCCACAGCCATACTGCCAACATTAAACAAGTAAACGCCAAACAAGGATATGACGAAGAAGATTCTATTTATCAACCAAGAGATGACACCTTACGTTCCAGAAACAGAGATGTCGCTCATGGGACGTAACCTTCCCCAGGCCATGCAGGAAAATGATTGCGAAATCAGGACATTCATGCCAAAATGGGGAAACATTAACGAAAGACGTGGTCAACTGCATGAGGTGATCCGCCTTTCAGGTATGAACCTGATTATTGATGACACCGATCATCCACTGCTCATTAAGGTTGCATCTATTCCACAAGTGAGAATACAGGTTTACTTTATAGACAACGAAGATTACTTCACAAAGCGACAAATGACGGTAGATGAATCTGGAACAGAATATCCTGACAATGGCGAGCGTGCAATTTTCTTCGCGCGTGGTGTTCTCGAAACTGTCAAAAAGCTGCGCTGGGTACCCGACATCATTCATTGCCAAGGATGGATGGGAGCCGTAATCCCGTTATATGTAAAGACAGCTTATAAAGATGAACCTTCGTTTGCAAACGCCAAGGTGATCACATCCCTATTTCAAACACAACTCAAGACTGATTTGGGGACAAACTTCAAAAGATGCGTGCAGTTTAAAGACGCCAAGCTGGATTTACTCAAGCCGTACAATGAGAAGTTCGACTTCTTCGAACTGGGCAAATTAGCCATAGACTACAGCGATGGCATTATCGAGGCAGGAACTGATGTCAACGAAAAGTTATTGAAGTACTGTGCAGACAAAGAACTGCCATTCTTGAAATATCCAGGTAGTGATTTCACCAAGGCCTATCAAGAGTTCTATGATCTTGTTCTACAGAAATAAGCTCGTTTGAGTGACAAAAATACATCCCGAAGCACTAACAGATTCGTTTACAGCAAATATAACAGCTTAAACACAAATGAGAAATAAGTTTATTGCAATTCTTGCATTTGCCGCACTCATGTTCACGGCATGTGACGATACGACAGACAATGTGGGCATATCATTGACCAACTCATTGGACAAACTACAGATTTCAACCGACACCTTCATGGTTTCTACACGTTCCATTGCAGCTGATTCGGTGTTGTCAAGAAACACACTGGGTTACTTAGGAAAGATCAGAGACCCGGAAACAGGGGGATACATCACAGGCAATTTCATGACTCAATTCCACATTCAGGAAAACTATCAATTTCCTGACGCTGACAAAATGGTCAACAAAGAAGATGGAATGATTGTGGCAGATTCGTGCGAAATCAGACTGTACTATGACAAGTTCTATGGTGACTCGCTGGCGCCTATGAAGCTAACTGCATACGAAATGAGCAGACCCATGAGCGAAGCTAACACCTATTATTCTAATTTTGACCCTATAGAAAATGGGTATGTCGGCACTAATGGATTACAAGTCGGCAAGGTTTACACATTGACAGACCAGCAAATCAGCGAAAAGACCCGATGGGACAAGAACTACACGAATCACATCAAAATTAAGCTGAACCAGCCATACACTGACAAAAACGGCAAAAGATATAAGAACTATGGTACCTATATCCTAAACCAATATTATCAGCATCCTGAATATTTCAAGAATTCCATGAAATTCACACAGCATGTTGTGCCGGGATTCTACTTCAAACACGTCAGTGGTTTAGGATCGATGGCCTACATATTCAGGACACAACTGAACGTTTATTTCAGGTTCGCTAATAAAGATAGCACCTATTCAGGAACAGCTTCATTCTCTGGTACCGAAGAGGTGTTGCAGACATCAACCATAGTGAACGACCGAAAGACCATTAACGAGTTGGTGAGTGACAAGAACAACACTTACTTAAAATCACCTGCCGGCATCTTCACAGAGATTACAATCCCTGTTGAAGAAATCTGTAAGGGGCATGAAAAAGATTCAATCAACGCTGCAAAAATTCATTTGAAACGAGTCAACAATGAGGTTAACTCCAAGTTTGCATTGGACATTCCGAAGACACTCTTACTGATTCAGAAAGACAGCTTATATACATTCTTTGAACATAAACGTGTTGCCGACTACAAAACTTCTTTCCTTGCGACATACGACAGAGCCAACAATGGTTACACCTTCAACAACATTGGAAGTGTCATCAAGGCCATGGCGCGCAACAAGGCTACAGGTAAACAGTCGGAAAATTGGAACAAACTGGTTGTCATACCAGTGACCACGTCCTATTACACCTTCAACCAGACACAGATTCTGACCAACGTAGTACACGACATGTCACTGTCAGGCACCAAACTCTTTGGCGGCTCAAACAAGCAGACGCTGTCTGTCATCTACTCACACTTTAAATAAGTCATGGCAGACAATTATCTGGAACGGAAAAGAAGAGATTACGAGGAGCGGAAGAAAGAGTGGATAAAAAAGAAAAAGCTCCATTTAAAACCTCGCCAAAAGCAAGCCAAAAGCAAGTTCACAAAGATGCACTCATCCACGATGAAAAGTCTGATGTGAAGTTTCAGACAGGTAAGTCAGAAAGTTGCAGCCATGTTCCATCTGATTGCATCTCGCGATGAACGCCCTTTCCTTGCACATGTAATTCTTGACACAAACACTTACAGTTGGACTTTCAGTCCAACAAGCAATATACAAACCGCGGTTTCTCAAAAAAAGAGGATATGTCCATCGATAGACATACCCTCTTTTTTATATGATAAAAAATGACTGATGACATCAGAATGGCAAGTCGTCGGCATTGTCTCCTGCCGTTTCAGACTGTGGGGGGAATGGAGCTTGTGCTCCACCTTGCTGTGGGTCAGCCTGCTGTGTAGTCGTGTTATCGGATGTGACAGGTGGCACCGGCGCTCCCTGTACACCGTACGTCGCTGGATCTACCTGACGAACATCGAAAGCACGGATGCTATTGAACCAACGGCCATTATATTCGTGAGCATCAATGTCAAACGACACCAACACCTCTTGTCCTACCTGAACGTTAAATCTTTGCAAGCGATCTTCACCAAAAACAGAGAAGACCATCTTACGAGGATACTGGTCGTGCGTTTCAATAACATATTCTTTCACTTTCCATTCTCCTCTCGCTGACACGCCACTTTTTTCAGGCATTTCAGCAATAACTTTTCCTTGTAATTCCATTTATAGTGTTTTTTTGAATAAATTATCTGACATGTGTGTCTTCTGTTTTGCGAAATTAGTAAAATACTTATAAAAAAAGAAACTTTTAGTACCTTTTTTTGTCCAACACAATGCTTTTTTGTATTTTTGTAACTAATAAATACAGACAAACATTTAAAACATCATACCAATGAGATTTACATTATCAAGCAGTGCTTTAAACAGTCGCTTACAAACACTTTCAAAGGTTATCAACAGCAAGAATTCATTGCCAATTCTTGACAGTTTCCTCTTCGATATTCAAGATAAACAGCTGAACATTACCGCCAGTGACAGTGAAAATGTCATGCGCACATCATTGCACCTTGATGAATGTGATGTTGAAAGCAAGTTTGCTGTGCCCAGCCGCACCATTCTTGACGCCGTTAAGGAGTTGCCAGAGCAACCGCTGACTTTTGAAGTGGATGTGACCAATTTAACCATTCAGATACAATACCAGAATGGTGTATACAACTTCACTGCTCAAAATGCGGCAGAATATCCCGAATCACAAGCAATACCAGATGGTGCAACCGTCATTACGATGAATGCTGGGATTCTCAATGACAACATCAACCGTTCTCTCTTTGCCACAGCACAAGACGAGCTGAGGCCTGTCATGAACGGTATATATTTCGACCTGACGAGCGACAGTTTGGCAATCGTGGCAAGCGATGGACACAAACTCGTTAGAAACAAAAACTTCAAACTAAAGAGTGAAACACCGGCTTCGTTCATCTTACCCAAGAAACCAGCCATGTTGCTCAGAAACGTTTTGACAAAGGATGAGGGCGATGCAGTCATTAAGTTTGATACGAAGAACGCCGAAATACATTATGCCGGAGGTTCGTTGTCATGCAGACTGATTGAAGGTAGATATCCTAACTACAACTCTGTCATTCCACAGGACAATCCCAACCAACTGACTGTCGATCGCAAGGGCCTCCTGGGTGCCTTGAGACGCATCCTACCCTTTGCCAGTGAAAGCAGCCAACTGGTACGCCTCCATTTGGAAACAGGAAAACTGGAGCTATCATCCGAAGATATAGACTTTGCGACAAGTGCCAAGGAAAGCATCGTTTGCGATTACTCTGGCCAAACCATGAACATTGGTTTCAAGGGCAGTTCGTTGACAGAGATTCTCACCAACCTTGAAAGTGAAGATGTAACCATACAACTGGCTGATCCTAGCCGTGCAGGTGTCATTGTCCCGACGACACAGGAGGAAGACGAAGACATCCTGATGCTCATTATGCCTATGCTGCTCAATGACTAACATACAGCAACTCGCATGAGGAAAGACATATCTACCCGGTGTGGAAAATCATATATTCCGATATCGGGTAGATATTTCCATTTTATTCATAGACAAGTCACTTAAAAATGAAACTGAATTTAAAAAAGCCTATCATCATCTTTGACCTTGAGACGACAGGGCTTGATTTAGTAAAAGACCGTATCATCCAAATATCTTACATCAAAGTATTTCCTGACGGAAAAGAAGAGCGCGAGAACATTCTTGTCAACCCAGAAAAGAAAATACCTCTTGAGGTTTCTGCCTTGACGGGCATTACCAATGAAGATGTAGCAAATGCACCCAAGTTCCAAGATATAGCGCAAAAGTTAGCAGAAGAATTTAAAGGTTGCGATTTTGCAGGGTACAATTCAAATTACTTTGACATACCAATACTGGCTGAAGAATTCCTGCGTGCAGGCTTTGACTTCGACTTCAGTAAAAGCAATTTGGTTGATGGCCAAGCTATCTTTCACAAGATGGAACGACGCAACCTGGCAGCAGCTTACAAATTCTATTGTGGCCGGAAAATGGAAGACGACTTTGAAGCCCATCGGGCTGACCAAGATGCTGAGGTGACTTATCGTGTATTGATGGGACAACTAGACAAATACAATCCCGAAACAGCCGAAGAAGCTGACAGAGCATTGCCCAACGACATGAAATACTTGGCCGAATTCTCCAAGATGAATGACAATGTCGATTTTGCCGGCCGTATAGTTTGGCGAGACATGAAAGGTCCTGACGGCAAGGTGCTGACCACAGAAGACGGTTCTCCGATGAGACAAGAAGTGTTCAACTTCGGTAAATATAAAGGTTGTGCCGTGACAGAAGTTCTTCTAAAAGATCCAGGTTATTACAGTTGGATGTTATCCAATGACTTTACCAACAACACGAAACAGGTGCTCACCCGTATACGCTTACGAGAGTTTAACAAGAAATAAGGACGATTGGCGCACTGATTTTTTAACAGATGAAGAAGCTTGTATCTCTCCTCATATTCAGTCTTTTCTTGGCAGCTGGCGTCTATTCGCCGGTATACAGTCAGGAATTGAATGCGCGTATCCATATCAACCACAACCAAATACAAGGTACGGATGCCAGCATTTTTGAAAACTTGGAGCAGACACTCACTAGATTCATCAATGACCGGCAGTGGACCAACCTGAAGTTCCAACGCATAGAACGCATTCCATGTAATTTCAATATTACGGTGACCAAATACGATCAAGCCACGAACATGTTCACTTGTCGGGCATTGATACAAGCCAACAGACCCGTATTCAACTCTGCTTACACTACCACATTATATAATAATACTGATAACGACTTCAATTTTGAGTTTGCCCAATTCGACCAACTCGAATTCAATGAAGAGTCCATCAATAACCAGCTCACTGCTTTGATTGCTTATTATGCTTATCTCATCATTGGATTGAATCTGGACTCCTTCTCCCCCATGGGCGGTGAAGACATACTGCAAAGATGCCTCAACCTGACCAACAATGCGCAGAATCTTAATTTTACGGGTTGGAAATCATTCGACGACAGCCGAAATCGCTTTGCCATCATCAACGACTACATGGATAGTGCCATGTCACCCTTCCGTCAACTGCAATACGATTATTACAGAAACGGTTTAGACCAAATGGCCACAAACGTTGAGCGAGGCAGAACAAACATCACGACCGCATTGGAAGAGGGATTGAAAAAAAGTCACGAAAACAGACCGTTAAGCTTGTTGCCACAGATATGGACCGATTATAAGCGTGATGAACTGGCCAACATCTACAGCGGAAAAGGAACTCAGAAAGAGAAAGAGCGGGTCTACGAAATACTGTTTTCCATCAACGCTTCCCAAAACAATGCATGGGAAAAAATCAAAGAATAAAGATGCTGAAGCAATTACATATTCAAAACTTTACGCTGATTGATGAACTTGACATCAACTTTTATCCTGGATTTTCTGTTATTACGGGCGAAACAGGAGCAGGCAAAAGCATCATACTTGGGGCCATTGGACTCTTGAAGGGCAATCGCGCTGACACAAAACTCATCAGAACAGGAAAGGAAAAATGCTTGATTGAAGCTCATTTTGATGTCAGCAAATACAATCTTCTCCACTTTTTCGAAGAGAATGACATCGATGATGATGCAACAGACTGTATCGTGAGAAGGGAAATCTACAGCTCGGGAAAGAGCAGGGCCTTTATCAACGACACCCCTGTACCTCTTACCACCATGAAAGAATTGGGGGAACAATTGATTGATATCCATTCACAGCATCAAAACCTTCTGCTCAACCAAGAAGACTTTCAACTACAAGTTGTCGACATCATTACGCAGGACAGCAAGAGTTTGGCCCAATATCAGGCATGTTATCAAGAATACAAGAAGGCTGCTGAACAATTGGAAGAATTGAAAGCTGACATTGCAAAAAGTCAAGAAAATGAGGAGTTCTTACGTTTTCAGTATGGTGAACTCGCACAAGCAAAACTTGTTGAGGGAGAACAGGAAGCCATCGAACAGGAACTTGCCACGCTCGAACATGCAGAAGAAATTAAGACAGCCCTGTATCAATCAGAACAGTTGTTGTCTGCAGAATCGGTTGGCGTCATCGAAGCACTGAGAACGATCACTCAACAACTGGATGGTATCAAGGAAGTTTACTCGCCCATTGAAGAGGTTGCACAAAGAATAGAAAGCTGTTATATCGAACTAAAAGATATAGAGAACGAGATTCAGAACAAAACGGAAAACATAGAATTCGACCCTCAACAGCTAGCAAAACTTCAAGAGCGAATTGATTTAATCAATGCATTGGAGCACAAATTCCATGTGGAAACCATTACCGAATTACTCACTCAACAAAAGTTAATTAAAAAACAACTGGAGCATATCGACCATAGTGACGAAGAACTACAAAAACAACAAGCACAGGTTGACCAACTGCTCAAAGACTGTACGAAGAAAGCCAATCAACTAACAACAATAAGACAAAAGGCCGCCAAAACTATTGAAAAGGAAATGTTGAGTCGCTTGGTACCTCTTGGCATCCCTAACATCCGCTTCAAAGTTGAAATCACGCAGAAACCATTAGGAAACAAAGGGCAAGATGGCGTTTCTTTCTTGTTTAGCGCCAATACCAATTCACCCTTATTACCCGTATCACAAGTTGCTTCCGGTGGTGAGATAGCGCGCGTCATGTTGTCGTTGAAGGCTATGATTAGTGGGGCCGTCAAACTTCCTACCATCATTTTTGACGAAATAGATACGGGCGTGAGTGGTAGTGTTGCCGAGAAAATGGCATACATCATGGACGAAATGGGCAGGGACGATCGGCAAGTCATCAGTATAACTCATCTTCCACAAATCGCTGCCCTTGGAGAAACTCACTATAAGGTAAGCAAGTCTGAGTCAAAAGACAGTACGGTAAGCAATATGTACGAACTCAACCAAGACCAACGTGTACAGGAAGTGGCTCAGATGCTGAGTGGAAGCAATGTCACTGAAGCAGCTCTTGCCAACGCACGCGAACTTTTAAATATGAAATAAATAGCACAATGATACATCCAATACAATCAAGAACAATTCTAACCCTCACCACCCTCATTGCCTTGCTGCTAGGGGGACATTCCCAGGTTAACGCACAGTCTGCAAATGTAAAAAAGGCAGCAAAATCTGTTTTCTCATTAACTACATTCAAGGCCGATGGAACACTGCTTAGTTCAACACGCGGTGTATTTGTTGGAGAAAATGGAGAGGCAATCAGTACATGGAAACCTTTTGTGGGAGCCGACAGTGCTGTAGTGATTGATGCTCAAGGCAAGGCCATGACAGTTGACGTTATGATTGGAGCGAACGAACTATATGACGTATGCAAGTTTAAAGTAGTAGGAAACACCACTCCTGCAAAAATTGCTGCCTCTACCTCGAAGGCGAATGAGAAAGTGTCTGTCGTAGGCTATTCCATCAAATCACTTGATATCAAGCAAGTTCCTATCCAAAAGGTGGAAACCTTTATGGATAAGTACGCCTATTATATCTTCTCTTCCGAAGCTCTGGCGAATAAGGAGGGCTGCCCTTTCGTGAATGCCAAGGGTGAGGTCATTGGTATATTGCAACATGCCAACAGTGCGGAAGAGACGCATGCTGTGGATGCAAAGTTCATGAACGACATGAAAGTAAACACCGGACTGAGCATTGCTGACCCTGTTTTGCGACAAACTTCGATACGTACACAAATGCCAAGCAAGGAATCTGAGGCGTTGGTCATGCTGATGATGTCAAGAGAACAGAATCATAAGAACTATCTCAAATATGTGCAAGACTTTAAACGTCTGTTCCCACAATCTGTCGATGGATATGTAGCGCAAGCAAACATTTTTGCAAGCAAAGGACAGCTTGCACAGGCTGCCGACGAGATGGAAACGGCTATCAAGCGTGCTAAAAACAAGGATGTTGCCCACTCCGAGTATGCCAAGCTCATCTATCAGCAGCAACTTTATCAGCCCGACTCCACCTTTACGCAATGGTCATTAGATAAAGCACTTGATGAAGCCACACAAGCAAACAACATCAATCCACTTCCTGTGTACCAGCACCAACAAGCACAGATTATTTTTACCAAAGGAAATTATCAAAAGGCCTATGACATGTTCATGGCGCTCACGAAAACATCGTTACGCTCTGGTGAACTATTTTACGAAGCTGCACAGGCAAAGACTCAACTCAAAGCTGATGAGAAAGAGATTCTAACCTTACTGGATAGTGCCGTCGCAGCCTGTCCACAGCCTTTGACACCAGTGGCTGCTCCCTATGTATTGGCACGCGGTGTTGCTTACGACCAGATTGGCGAATACAAAAAAGCATTGGCGGATTATAATCAATATGACACGTTGATGCTGGGCAGAGCCAGTCATGAATTTTATTACACGCGCTATAAGTGCAATTCTCAGTTGCGGAGATATCAACAGGCATTGAACGACATTGCTCATGCGGCTATATTGAACCGGCAAGAACCTACGTACTTAGCAGAGATGGCTTCGCTGCAATTGAAAGTGAATTTATACGAAGATGCCATCAAAACGGCTGATCTGTGCATCTCCCTCGCACCAAGTTATGCCGATGCCTATCTCATTAAAGGGTTAGCCCAAGTACAAAACAAGCAAAAGAAAGAAGGACTGGAAACCTTGAATAAAGCGAAAGAATTAGGTGATACCAGAGCTAAAGACTTTATCGACAAATACAAATAAGCAACTTCGCTCCCTTCACCAGAAGTCGTCAGCAAACGCATACGGCTCTTTCATGAAGCAAGGATGTTCGATGTAAAAAACAAGCATGCCCATTAGTAGGTATGCGAATGGAACTGCTATTTGCGACACGATATGAAAATAAGGCAGGTTGACAATCAACTCCGTCCGAATCTGTTAATAAACCTTTCATTTGTTAACTTAATTCGTTTTCTTTGACAAAACAAAATTGAAAAATAGAAAAAAATTAGAGATTTTTTAGACGTTCAAAGCCTTCAATTCACCATCTTGTACCTTATTCACATGGAATAAAGCAGCTAATAGCATGCTTTTACTGTTTAATTTGCATGCTTTAGCCGCCCAATCTGCATCATATAGAAGGTCTTTTTTGCACAAAAAGAGGAGTTTTTGCCCCAAAACACTTTGCTTTTTGATTTCGTTTTGGACTTAAAAATCACATAAGATACTAACACTCAAACAGATAACAAAGCATCCCCATTATTAGCATATTTACAACACACCAACAAGTTAATTGAAAAACGTCCAGCATTTGTGTTAAAAAGACGTTCCTCATAAAGGCGACATCGCATTTTTGAGGATCGACTAACTACAAGAATAGTCCATAACAGTGAAATGATTAGATAATCCTCAAATCCGCAACTAAGCCCTTGAACGTTCTTATTGCGTTTACACGTCCTCTCTTTCGCTGCACTGATAACCGAACGATCTACACCTTAGACCGAGGGTTGAGTCGATTACAGATGATAATGTGTGGAGTCAAATTGCTCCATGATTGAAAATAATCCCCCAAAAGGAGTGAGTCTCTCAGATTTAATTTGTATCTTCGCCATGTCTATCGTCGGATTCTCTTGTTTTTTTGCAACACTAAGATAAGTGAAAATTCTGACATGGCAAAATCCTGAGCAACTTTTTGTTGCTCAGGTACTTAAAAAGTTTATTTTATAATCGTGTTGCGGAATTAAGGGTAATCACAATAAATATGAGAACTATATTACTATCTATTATTTGTATCGGCGTATCCGTATGCTCATACAGTCAGAGTACGCAGGAGATTAAGACTATCGCTAAAGCCTATATGAATGCCGGTGATTCTGTTGGAATCTATGCCGATATTGATGGCAGCTACCAACTAATGGAATCGATAAAATACACAGGTGTAAAGGTAAATGCTTTAGGAACTGCGTTAAGTTATGGCATTGCCAAGACAAAAGTAAAAGTAGAGTTTGCCGGTAGTACATCCCCTTATATCTTTACAGGTAAGGCTCATTTCAGAATGTACTTTGGAATGGTTCCGGCGAGCAAGGCACAACGTCTTTATATGTTCTCAAGCAATTATACCTTAAGAGACTTCGCTATTTCAAGATTTAAAGTCAAAAAAAACAAAAGACAATTAGTCCAAGGCTCCTTTAGTCTTTGGGGAGGTAATACTTCAGGACTGGAAACAGACAATGATGTGATTATTTCTTCTACGAAATTGAAGGATGGTGTTTATGATATAATTATCAATGGCAAGCCGGGGGAGTATTGTATTACATTTAATAGCAACGGTGTCGGTGGCTACACCTCTGTATTCGACTTTACAATAAAATAGCCCCGTATCTTTCCCTAAGAAGTTGATTATCAAGTCAACTTTTTTTTAGGGAAAGACACACCAAGCCTTTTGACGATAAAGTTAGATTAGGACTCTTGCCCTATTGTTATTTTGTAGCTGGAAACCAGTTTCGTGTGTTATTGGCAATCCTTACTAACATCAACATCACCGGAACTTCGACCAGCACGCCCACCACCGTAGCCAAGGCAGCCCCGGATTGTAAACCAAACAGAGAAATAGCCACAGCAACCGACAATTCAAAGAAATTACTTGCCCCAATCATTCCGGCAGGTGCAGCAACATCATGGGGTAATTTCCACCATTTCGCCCAACCGTAAGCAACGAAGAATATCAGAACCGTTTGCAACACAAGCGGAACGGCGATCAAGAAGATATGCAGGGGATTGTTCAGTATCGTTTCTCCTTGAAATGAAAACAGAATAATAAGCGTTAATAACAACCCGCCTACCGTATAATTATCAAATTTCTTAATAAATACGTTATTGAAATACTCCACACCTTTGCGGCGGATAACCATTATTCGGGTAATGATCCCGGCAGCAAGTGGTATCACAACAAACAGCCCTACGGATAACAACAGAGTGTCCCACGGGATTGATACGCCGCCAACTCCCAGCAAGAAAGCAACGATAGGGGCAAACGCTACCAATATGATTAAATCGTTCACAGCCACTTGTACCAGTGTATAAGCGGCATCCCCTTTGGTAAGGTAACTCCACACGAACACCATAGCTGTACAAGGTGCAGCCCCCAATAATACCGCCCCGGCTAAATATTCTTCGGCTAATCCAGCAGGTATAAAGGCTTTGAAAACCACATAGAAGAACAAATAGGCTATTCCGAACATGGTAAATGGCTTTATCAGCCAATTTGTAACGCAAGTGACTATTATTCCTTTCGGACGCTTGCCGACATTCTTAACACTTTGAAAATCCACTTTTAGCATCATCGGATAAATCATTAACCAAATCAGGATTGCCACGGGTATAGACACGTTGGCATATTCAAATTTGCTTAATGTTTGCGGTATTGCAGGAAGCCATTGTCCCACGGCAATTCCAATAATGATGCACAAGGCAACCCAGATAGTCAGGTATTTTTCAAAAAATCCAATTCCTTTTTTCTTTTCCATAACAATAATTATTTAGCTTAATTTTGGTTTTAATTCGTTCAGGTAGAAGTCATAGAAACGGGCTTTTATTTCATCCCGTACCCGATGAAATTCACTGTTTATAAACTCTGGCGTTCCGGTTGCTTCCGAAGGGTCGTCAAATCCTATGTGCAGTCTCTTTCCGACTTTACCAGTAAACACTGGGCAGCTTTCATTTGCCCCACCGCAGACCGTAATCACATAATCCCATTTCTGCCCTATATATAGGTTTACACTTTTAGGGATATTATGGGCTAAATCTATACCCATTTCATCCATAACCTTTACCGCCATCGGATGAACCTTTTCAGCAGGTTTTGTTCCTGCTGAAAAGACATCCAGTTTATTGTCAAATGATTGTAGAAAGCCATGTGCCATTTGGCTGCGGCAGCTATTCCCCGTACAAAGAATTAAAATTTTCATGTTTTAGTTATTTTTCCAAGCTATCAGGGCAGCATTTCCTTTTGACAATTCTTCTACTTTCTTGATCCAAACCAATTCATTTTGCGCCTTTGCTCGCAAGAAAGAATTTTCAGTGTCAGTTAATGACAAGCAAGCATTCACGATCCACCATTTATTATTAATCCCGGCACGTTGTAAATCCATTTGCAAACGTTCGGCTTCAAATACGGGTGTTGCTTCGGGTAGGGTCACAATAACGACTTCTGTTTCCTGCGGGTTTCTCAAACGCGGTAACAGCTTTCTTACGGAAGCGGGAGTGTCGCCATGTGTACGTTGAACTTCTTTATGGTAACTTTCCGTTGCATCCAGCAACAACAAAGTGTGTCCGGTAGGTGCGGTGTCAATTACTACGACTTCATTTTCTGCCTTATCGACAATTTCAGCAAAAGCCCTGAATACTGCAATTTCCTGCGTACACGGTGAACGTAAATCTTCCTCAATATATTCCATATCTTCGGCTGTCATTGTTTCCGCAGCTTTACTGCGAACCTCGTTTTTATAGGCTTCCAACACTTCCGCTTCGTCAATACGGCTTACCGTAATGCCAGCCTGAACAGCAAGGCTATAATTCAGATGGTTTGCCGGGTCAGTGGTGGTAAGATGCACCTTTGCACCCAGTTTTGTTAATTTCAGGGCTATTTCAGTGGCTATAGTGGTTTTTCCCACGCCGCCTTTCCCCATAGTAAAAACAACCCTTTTACCTGATTGATAGAGGTCCTTTATCAGTTCATCCATCCCTTTGGCATCGGTAATCGGCTGATAGTTTGCATCATTTGTCAAATCATCATTGTAAAGCATCCGGCGGATATTCGCAATATTAGATAAATTGTATGACCGTAAAGGAACATAATAAGACGGATATTCCAGCAGTTCCGCAGGAACCTGTTTAAGGGCATTTTGCTGCCTGTCATATATTTGTTTCGATACGCTGTCGGCTTCATCTAATTGCAGCAAAAGCCCGTTGATTACCAATAGCTGGTTTTTAATTCCCAGTAATTGCAATTCATGTGAAGAACGGGCGGCTTCTTTTAATGGTGCAATTTCAGGACGGCTAACCAATACTAAGCGGGTTGCGTTTGCATCCGAAAGTGTTTCAACTGCCTGCTTATAGATACCTTTCCGTTCTTCCAAACCGGATAATTGACCTAAGCAAGATGCACCGTGCGTACTCTCACTAATGAATGTACTCCACGCTGATGGTAGTTGTAACATTCGTAACGTGTGCCCCGTGGGGGCTGTATCAAAGATAATATGGTCGTATTCTTTTGCTTTATCAGCATCCGTGATAAAATCGGAAAACTGGTTGAAAGCCGCAATTTCTACCGTACAAGATCCTGAAAGTTGTTCTTCCATATTCTGAATTACACTTTCGGGCAGTTGTCCCCGGAAAGGAGCAATAACGCTTTCTCTGTATTCGGCTGCGGCTTGTTCCGGGTCGAGATTAACGACCGTTAAGCCAGGTACTTCTTGAATATCCGTGCCGTGTCCGTTCAGTGTTTGATTAAACACATCTTGTAGGTTTGAAGCCGGGTCTGTACTGATAAGAAGTATTTTCTTTCCATTATCTGCTAAGCCTACCGCAGTAGCACAAGCAATCGAAGTTTTTCCAACACCGCCCTTTCCGGTGAAGAAAAGATACTTCGTTAAATCTATATCTGATAAATTAAATGTTTTCATTTCCATACAATTAGCTGATGAGTACTCATTTTACTGGCATAAAATCCAAATTGATACCCGTCCATTCACTCATTTGTTTGGTGGTAGGATAGGTTTTTAAAACGGCGATTTCACCGTCCACTAAAGTAATAGGCAGTGCATCCGCCCCATGTTTTTGCAGATGCTCGTTTACAGTCTTATTACTTACATATACTTGCGGTTCGTCACGTAAATTGTGACGGGTAACGATGATACCGTGTTTTTTCAATGTTTCAATAACAACTGCAATACGCATTAATTCAGGGTCAATATTTGTTCCACAAAGACCCGTAGGGCAACACATTGCCGGGTCGAAAATTTCTATCTTCTTCATACTGTTTTTATTTATAATGTACTCCATGTTTATTTATAGATAAAAGACTACTGCATAATAAATTCCTACCGCAATAAAGAGGATGGCAACTATTTTACGAAACCATTTCTCGAATATTTGCATCTGGTTATAAAACTTACCCAGTCCGGCAACACTGTACGCTAAAATCCATGCAACAAGGATTACGGGTAATCCCGTAGCAATAGCGTAAATAACAGGTAAGAGATACCCACCCGTTTCCGCTGCTGACATGGGCATAAGCATACCGAAATAAAATACTCCACTAGTAGGACAAAAAGCAAGGGCGAATAACATACCCAACAGCATAGCCCCCCAACCGCCTTTAGTCCTCTTTTTCAAACTTTCACCGCCGATATTGATTTTCGGTAGATTGAGTTTTATTCCATCGAGCATATATATTCCAATGATGATTAACGCAGGAGCAATCAGCATTTCCCCGTACTTGCTTACAGCTTTTTGAACCATAAACATACTTGCTCCCTCACGGAGAATAGGGATAAGGACAAAGCCAAGAACCGTATAGCTTACTATTCTGCCGAAAGTATAAAGCAATCCGTTTATAAATATCCGGTGATGGTTTTCTATGTCCTTACTAATAAATCCTATTGCCGTTATGTTGGTCGCTAACGGACACGGGCTGACCGCCGTTAAGATCCCCAATATAAAAGCTGTAATAGCAGGAATAGAACTGTTATCTAATAGCGATTGAAGAAAATCCATCTTACAACTGTTTTAACAGTTCGTCAATCTTGCTTTTAATTCCCTCCTTAAACTTGTCCGGTGCATTTTTCGCATTGGAAAAACTAAACTCGGTCATGTTGTTTACATTCTCTTTCCCGTCTTTCCAGGCGTTTACAAACAAAGACGACCATGTAACTTCGTACTTGTTTGCAATCGCTTCATTTTCTTTCTTTGAAATATCTATCACTTTATAGATAATTTTACCGTCTGCTTTTTCTTTTGAATAAAGGCTATCCAAAAGGGCTACTGTATTTGCTTCTATCGCCCGACAAGTGATACACCGTTGCGCTCCGTGAAAATATAGAACCTCTATACGGTTAGACTGTATTTCTTCCGCTTGATTTTCTACGGTCTTTTTCTTTGCACCGTTACCACAGGAAACTAAGACCAACGTTGCAATCAGTAGATAAAATAATTTTCTCATAGTTCATTTTTATTTGGTTATCAACTCTTTCACTTCTGCAAGGGATAACTTTTTCCCGATTGAGACGACTTTCTCGTCAATCACCAAAGCCGGAAGCCGTAAAATATTATACTCCATGATTTTCAATAAATCTTCCTCTTTGATAAGGGTTGCATCGCAACCTAATTCTGAAATAGCTTGTTTAGTAGTTTCGTACAAGGCTTTACAGCTTGAACACCCAGTTCCTAATACTTTAATTTCCATTGTCATTATACTTTAATGTTAATATAATAATTGTAGTTCGTAGAACTACGAACAATTATTCCAAAAAAAAGTACTGCTATTCACAGCACGATGTACTTTTACATTTACAGTCTCCTAAAAAAGTTGCAAACAATTTTCGGGCAAGTTCCCAGTTCTCCTGATTTATACAATACCGGACTTTGGGCGTTTCTATCTCCCCTTGAATTAAGCCAGCATCTTTCAATTCCTTCAAATGCTGCGAAACGGTTGCTTTAGCAATAGGTAGTTCTTCGTGAATATCACCGAAGAAGCAACTCTCTTGTTTTGCCAAGAAAGCAAGAATAGCCATCCGTGCCGGATGTCCCATTGCTTTGGCAAACCGAGCAATCTGTTCCTGCTCTGTTGTGTACTGTTTCTTTTTCACTCCAATTCTCCTTTCATCTTTGTTGTTCGCAAAAGTACGAACAACATTTTTAATATCCAAATTTTGCGGCATATTTTTTCGGAAAGGTGCAAGTATATATCTAGTCGACTCTCAAAAAGGCGACATCGCATTCTTCATATAGACCTGCGTGATGAATTGGTTTTGAAAATTTAAATTCAGCCTCCACAGCACCATATAATCATTCTTTCAAAAAGGTACAAAAGAAGCCACATGGTTCTTTTGAAGTTGAATGCGGCAGCTGCAAGCATGACATTCAAAGTACGTCCGGATGGTGAGGCGAGTAGAGCTTAAATTAATCTGCAAGGGTTTGCTTTCGTCCAATTACACCAATACCAACTGTTGCTGGTAGCTTTTTCATGGTCCCTTCAATTAGATTTCTTACAAATCCGCTACGAAGATAGGCAGGGAAGTGGATTGTTCCCTTTGAACCAGAGACTATAGTTAGGCCAATATAGTAATCTTTTCCTTTATGTAATGCTATTGATGAGGTTGTTTCAATATTAATTTCAGAATTCTTATTCAAAGGAGATAGGTTGAAATAAATAGGTTTGGAAATGATAGGGGAAAATTTTCCTTTTGAAAATTCATAGACAACAAGTCGAAGCGTGCAATGTTCATAGGTGCATTTCTTTATCTTCAAGTTGAAGCTATCAATAATAAAATTATCATGCACAGTAAATTTGGGTCCTATTTCATATTTGCCTGTTGGAGCATTGCCGAAAGCAACATCGCCCGGTAGTTTCATTCCTTTCCTAAGAATCGCCGTAGGCGTAGTCTTTCGGGCTACAACCAAAGCTTCACCAAGTTTATAGACTTCGTCTTCCAATGATATGTCAGCGATTCCACCTTTATATACAGAATACGGTGTTACTTTCTTTTTATAACCAATATGCGTACAAGTCATATCACCCTTGATACCGATTGGAAGTTCGAGGGAAAACTCTCCGTTTCTATCTGTTAAAGTGAAGATACTATCCACACATACCGTTACATATTCTACACTTATGTTATTTTTGTCTTTTACAACACCTTTAAGCATAGTCTGCCCATTAGCGCCACAAACAGTAACAACGACAAATAAATACAAACAGATTATTTTATTCATTTTGGATTTTCCGTATGGAAATCGTGAATCAATCCAACAACGTAGAGGCCCTCACCCTACTCAATGTTTCGGGAGTCATCTGTAAATAGTTGGCAATATAGGTCAAAGGAGCGCGCAAGATAACTTGGGGAGACAGTTTACACATCCGCTTGTACCTGTTCTGTGCTGTCTCAAACCGGATTAAATCGGCATGAACCTGCGAAATAATCAAACTTTCTTCCAATATCTTTCGATACATCATTTGAATATTGACATGATGTAGGGATATCAGCTTCAACTCCTTTCGGACGATGTTGCCATCGGCTTTGTCCGTGTAATAGATGCCCGTGCGGTACCGTGTACTCTTGTCATTGCCTTGCTTGTTCAGACTTGACGGGGCGATGGTCTTGAAGTAAAGTTCTATAAGCTTCTCCAATGAGATTTCTTTTGGGTCATAGTCTACCTTTACCTTCTCGGCAGCTCCTGTCAGAAGGGAAGAGACCTGCCAGTAGGTGGGGTTGGGAACATTGCTGTTGGCATATCCCACATCTGTTCCCACCACTCCGTAAATCTGCTTGAAGAAATGCTCCGTTCCCCAGAAGCATCCTCCTGCGAAGTAAATGCTCTTATGCTCTGTTTCTTTCTTTGGCATAGCTTCGTGAGACTGTGCACACATGACGATGGAGGCTGACAGCAGCAAGAAGGCGACAGCCGTACATATAAGCCAAGTTCTTATTCATTTCGATAGTTTTTATGGATTGAGAGAGAATATTCCAAAAACGTGATGCCAAACCCCAAGAACATCAAGTCCTTGATGATAAAGAAATCGGTGACAGGGATATATTCGGTGATACGCCACATTCCCGGAGTGGTAAAAAGAAAACTCAAAGTGAAGGAAAACACTGCAATGATTCCTAAGGCTGCATAACGAAGCAGGGACGATTTCCACAAGGAGAGCAGAAGCAATAGGGCAAGGCCTATTTCAGTGATGCCGACCATGCGAGATACGGTCATGACACTAAACGCTCCATAGATCCATGAAGAGAGAGGGTGATTGTCGATAAGTGGGTATATGGCTTGCGCTTCCACTTGTGTAAACTTGAATATACCGAGCCACAAGAGGATGAGTGCCGAGCTGAAAAGGGAAAAGAGAAATCCAACGGAGTGCACCTGTGATTTCTTTCTCTTGCACATAATCTTTTTTTCATTCATTGTTGTTACTGTTTTAAAGTTCGTTAGTATAGTCGCACAAACTTCAAAAACCTGACAACAAAGAAAGAATTATTCGTTCATTTTTCGCTTTAATTCTTCTTTAAAGCATTGTATATCATCGGGTTGGAATACCGTTTTTTCTTTTAATTTTTCTTGAGAACTTAACAAATTATCCAAAGCGGTCAGCTTTTTGTAATAGGCAGCACAAAACTTGCATACATGCAGATGTAGACTCAGTTGTAGGCTGCGCAGCGGAGAAAGCTCTTTCAGTTGCTTCCGCTCCATCATCAACGTAGCCTCGCTGCAAGGCATGATGACTAAGTGTATGATGCGTGAGATGATTTTCTTCATAGACATTCAAACCAATTTGTTTCCAGACATTCACGTAGCTGCAAACGGCAACGTTGGAGTATCTTCCATAGATTAGTCTTTGTCAAAGCAAGTTCCTGACAGATCTCGGACGACTTTTTTTCCTGGAGATAGTATAACTTGACAAGCAGATTCCATTTCCTGGGTAGTCGATCCAAACACTTATCGAAGACATCTCTAAATTCTTCTTGGTCACTCAGCGTATCGGAGGCTTCTTCCCAGGGACTCAACACTCGATGATCTACCCATGATCCGGTTTCATCGAAGAATTGCTCCAAACTGATTTTTTGCGATTGTCCGCGATATTTACTCCGGTAGAAATCGGCAACCTTACGCCGCAATATGCTGTGTAGCCATGTCAAAGGTTCACATTCCGATTGAAAGTTGTCGTAAGTCAGATGTGCCGCAAGAAAAACATCCTGCACCATATCCATCGCCTCTATGCGGTCAGACAGCAGATAGTATGCCCTATTGAGCAATGGCTCGGAATAGTGCTCAACCCATAGCGTTATTTCTTTGTTCTTGTCTCTTTCACCGTTCATATTCGTGGGATTAGTGGAATAAGGAGACTGGTTATAGTCTCCCTATGTGAACATGGTCTGCTGTGCAGCATCCAAGTGACTGATCCGCTTACGTCGAATAATAGGCACATACACTCTAGTATACAAAATTATCAATTTTCTTTGAAACAGACAAGTAGTAACGACAATAATGTAGTAACGACAATAATATGGTTCATCAGGAATTTGGAGTGATAGATATAATCAACGTTGTCGTAGAAGATAATAAACCTCCATTATAACAGCTTTATATAAAAGGATTTAACGATGTCGCACAGCAGTTCGGCAACGCCGACTTTAGAAAAGCTTGAATTATGATTTTTTGTTTTTATAATATGGCTTTTTATAGACTTTTAGTGGAGGCTATTACTTCGTAACTATATGAATATAAGAGCTTATGGTTCATCACTCCAAATTTCGGAAGAACCTTATTTTATTCATTTTGGATCTTCCGCATTGAAAATCGTGAATCAGTCCAACAAAGTAGAGGCCCTCACCCTACTCAATGTTTCGGGAGTCATCTGCAAATAGTTGGCAATATAGGTCAGTGGAGCTCGCAAGATAACTTGGGGAGACAGTTTACACATCCGCTTGTACCTGTTCTGTGCTGTCTCGAATCTGATTAAGTCGGCATGAACCTGCGAGATAATCAAACTTTCTTCTAATATCTTTCGATACATCATTTGAATATTCACATGATGCAGAGATATCAGCTCTAACTTATCTTTGGGCATGGCATAAACAATGGAAGCCTCAAGTGCTTCTATTTGAAGATGGCTGGGCTGCTCTTTGAACAAACTCTCAATACACATAAAGATGGTGTGGTCTTCGCCTAAATGTTCTGTTAATTCTTTGTCGTTCTTGAAATAAAACTGACGTATCAATCCCTTGTCGAGATAATAAATATTGCGACACACTTCTCCCTCACGGAGAATCATTTCACCTTTCGCAAATTTCATGGGAACGAGAATGCTTTCAAGTGCATCCAACTCCTCGTGTGTCATCGTACTATATCTACGTGCCAATTCCCTTGCAATATCACGAGGTGTATTAACAGGTTCTTTCATTTGTCTGGTATTGAAAAGTTATTAATCTTCAGTTTGCGTTAAACATCAATCTAGTTTCAGCACGGCAAGGAACGCTTTCTGCGGAACTTCAACATTTCCAATCTGTTTCATGCGTTTCTTTCCTTTCTTTTGCTTCTCCAACAATTTGCGTTTTCTGCTCACGTCGCCACCGTAACATTTAGCGGTTACATCCTTACGGACGCATTTTACGGTTTCCCTGGCGACGATTTTGCCTCCGATGGCAGCTTGAATGGCTATGTCGAACTGCTGTCTTGGTATCAAGTCTTTGAGTTTTTCACACATTCTTCTGCCCAAACTCACAGCATTGTCCTGATGCGTCAGGGTAGACAGCGCATCCACAGGCTCTCCATTGAGCAAGATGTCGAGCTTGGCCAACTTTGAGGGTCGGAACGAGTCTACATGATAATCGAACGATGCATAACCCTTTGAGATGGATTTCAGCTTATCGTAGAAATCGATGACAATTTCTCCTAACGGTATCATAAAATGCAATTCAACGCGATTTCCAGAGATGAACTCCTGCTTAACCAGCTCGCCTCTCTTCTCCAAACAGAGCGTCATGATGGGGCCAATGTAGTTGGCATCCGTAATAATAGTAGCTCGAATATAAGGCTCTTCAATATGTTCAATCATCGTTGCTTCTGGCAAACCGGAAGGATTATGAACCTCTTTTGCATCTCCGTGCTTGTCATAAACCATATAAGATACGTTGGGCACTGTAGTAATCACCTCCATATTGAACTCTCTGTCCAAACGTTCTTGCACGATTTCCATGTGCAAGAGTCCTAAGAATCCACATCTGAAGCCAAAACCAAGTGCCACAGACGATTCAGGAGAGAACGACAATGAGGCATCATTGAGTTGAAGCTTTTCAAGAGATGCTCGCAAGTTTTCGTAGTCATTAGGGTCGATGGGATAAACACCCGCAAACACCATGGACTTCACCTCCTGGAAACCAGCAATAGCCTTTTCGCAGGGACGGTTTACATGGGTGATGGTATCTCCCACTTTCACCTCCTTGGCATCTTTTATGCCACTGATGATATAGCCTACTTCTCCAGTTTTCATTTCTCTCCGGGGAACCATATTCATCTTAAGAATGCCAATTTCATCGGCATCATATTCCATTCCCGTGTTATAAAACTTTACCTTATCGCCCTGCTTAATGCATCCATTTTCTATTTTAAAATAGGCGATGATACCACGAAAGCTGTTAAAAACAGAGTCGAAAATTAATGCCTGGAGTGGAGCTTTCTCATTCCCCACAGGATGTGGAACGCGTTGCACCACAGCATCTAATATATCGCTAACACCTTCACCTGTCTTACCAGATGCGCGAATAATATCAGAACGGTCACACCCTATCAATTCTACGATTTCATCTTCAACCTCTTCTGGCATGGCAGAAGGCATGTCAATCTTGTTGATGACAGGGATAATCTCGAGGTCATGCTCGATGGCCATATATAGATTAGAGATGGTCTGCGCTTGCACACCTTGCGTAGCGTCGACAACCAGCAAAGCACCCTCGCATGCAGCTATGCTCCTACTTACCTCATAAGAAAAGTCAACGTGACCCGGAGTATCAATCAAATTTAATATATAATTTTGCCCCTCATATTGATATTCCATTTGGATAGCGTGGCTTTTAATCGTGATGCCGCGTTCTTTTTCCAAATCCATGCTATCAAGCATTTGTCCACCAGTCACTTGAACTGTTTTAGTATATTCCAGTAATCGATCTGCCAAGGTTGATTTTCCATGATCAATATGGGCAATGATGCAAAAGTTTCTTATTTGATCCATCAGATATTTTCGTTATCGTATCAAAGAGTGTACTATCGCTATGAAGGAAGTTCAATCGTTAGTTTAAAAGAGTGAAATCAATCCTTTTGTTAGTAAAAGTGCCATGAATATCATTATGTTCGTCAAACTGATTCACAGGCCTCCAATCTTATGCAAAGATAACTATTTAAAACCATATATCAACGAACGAAATGATAAAATTAGTAAAAACTTTGTATCTTTGCAGTGGATAGAATCCACCCAAACATAACTGAAAAACTAGCTTTTCACTCGGCACATACGAGCTTCGAAATGCTTATAATGTAAGAATACATGAAAAAATCATTCATCGCTATTTTATTGATTCCCATGCTGTCTTCATGTCATGAGAATCTGGAAGAAAGATCCGCAAGAGAGGCAAAGGAATATACGGATAAATACTGCCCCACCCCAGTTGTTAATGGCACAAGGACGGACAGTGTGACCTTTCACAAAGACACTAAGACCTACACTTACCACTGTTCATTTGTTGGTGAATTGGACAATGTGCAAATTGTAGCACAGAACAGGGATAAAATACACCAACTCATGGTGAAGGAGATTAAGGACAATACAAGTATTAAGAAACTAAAAGATGCAAAATATAATTTTGCCTACATAGTGCATTCAGATAAAGAACCACAGAAAATATTGTATCAGCAAACAATCAGCATTGCCGACTATCAAGGTACTTATTGAGGGGGGGCTTTGTTAGAATCTTGCAAGCATTAGACGATACACATTATCGTGTAATCTAAAAAGAGAATGCATCGAATTTGATGCACTCTCCTCTATAACATGTTCCTGCTATTCAGGTTTCACATTGGTGTAAACAGTTTGCACGTCGTCAAACTCTTCAAGACGCTCTACCATCTTATCAATCGTTTCACGTTCGTCGGGAGCAACGTCTTTCAAATCGTTCGGGATGTATGTAAACTCAGCACCTGTCACTTCAAAACCGCCCGTTTCCAGATGCTTTTGAATTTCACCGAAGCTCGTGGGGGCACCATAGATGGTTATTTCGTCTGTCTCCTCATCTTCATCATATTCATCTTCCACACCATAATCTATGAGGTCGAGAATCAGTTCATCCATGTCCAGTCCATCTTTCTTCTTAAATGTGAATACGGCTTTATGGTCAAAGAGGAATGCCAGTGAACCGCTTGTCCCCAAGTTGCCATTGAACTTATTGAATACAGACCGCACATCCCCAACGGTTCGGGTGGTATTGTCCGTCAAAGTGTCTACCAAGATAGCCACTCCATGAGGACCATACCCTTCGTATGTGACCGATTTGTAGTCGCTTTGATCTTTCCCCATTGCGTTCTTAATGGCACGATCAACATTGTCTTTCGGCATGTTTTCACGCTTGGCATTGGCTATGAGGGCGCGCAAAGCGGGATTGTTTTCAGGATCAGGTCCTCCGGCTTTTACTGCAATTGCAATTTGTTTACCTATTTTCGTGAATGTACGAGCCATGTGGCCCCATCTTTTCAGCTTCGTTGCTTTACGATACTCAAATGCTCTTCCCATTGGAATAAAATTATTTAATCCTCTTCATTGAAGAGGTTTAGGACGAAGAACCTTCGCGCCTAAATGTTGATTATTTAATGATATATGAACGTTTATATTCACAAAACCATGGCAACCGAATCATCGAAGTTCGGCGCCAAGCTTTTCTGTGAGATTCTTTATAAGTTTCTGCATGATTCCTTCAATCTGCTTGTCATTCAATGTTTTTTGCTCATCTTGCAGGATAAAATTGACGGCATAGCTCTTTTTGCCTTCCGGCAGATTCTTGCCTTCGTAAACATCAAAGAGCTCAACACGCTTCAGTAACTTCATTTCTGTCTGGAAGGCTATCTTTTCTATTTGCTCGAATTCTGTTTGCTTATCTATCAACAGGGCCAAATCGCGACTAACGGCAGGATACTTGGACAACTCTTTGTACTCAACCTTATTCTTACGAGTTAATTTCATAAGTGCCGTCCAGTTGATTTCAGCAAAATAAACTTCACCGGATACATCAACCTGCTTTAGCAACTTTTTACAAACAACACCCAATTCAGCAATGATTTTCCCTCCTCGATTCATGATGCCCAAACCATGAGAGAAGATGTTGTTGTCACTTTTTTCTGTTACCAACATGCCAGAAGGCACGCCTAACCGGGCAAAAATATTTTGAACATAGGCTTTCAGTTCGTCAAATGAACTGGGTTCATCTGCATGCGCCCAACTTCCTTCCACACGCTTACCAGTAACCCACAGTCCTAAATGATAAGCTTGCTGATAGGCCTTAATCGGATCTTCCTCATTCTCTCGCTCTGCTACATATTGGTAGCAGTTACCAAACTCAAAGAAGCGCAAGTTTGTTTGCTTACGGTTCACATTGCGCATGATGCTTTCAAGGCCTCCAAACAACAGCGTCTGGCGCATCACACCCAGATCGGTACTCAAAGGATTCATAATCTTTACGGTTGCCTCCTCTGGGTAACGGTTCAAATCATGATAATAAGACGTCTTGGTAAGCGAATTGTTCAGAATTTCATGAAAACCACATCCAACCAACTGTTCACCCACCAGGTTTTCCAAATGGGCTGCCCTATCCTCATCACCCTGTATGGCCAACGAACTCTTGAGCTGTGTTGGAATTTCAACGTTGTTATAACCATAGATACGTAGGATATCCTCTACAACATCACAGGGACGCTGAACGTCAACTCGGTATGCGGGGACAGACAATTCCAGACCTTCTGGAATCTCGCTCTTGATTTCCATTTCCAGGCTTTCCAAGATGCTCTTCATCACTTCTGGCTCTATCTTTTTACCAATGAGACCATTCACATAATCGTATGAGAGTGACACTTGGGCGTTTTCAATAGGTGTAGGATACACATCTTTAATCTGCATGCTAACCTTACCTCCCGCAAGCTGTTGACATAATATCGCAGCCTGCTTCAATGCGTATATCGTGCCATTAGGATCGATGCCGCGTTCAAAGCGATAGCTTGCATCCGTACTCAAACCATGCCGGCGTGCGCTCTTGCGAATCCAGGTTGGGTGGAAATAGGCACTCTCCAAAACAACATTGCGTGTTGTTTCATAGGTACCACTACCCTTTCCACCGAAGATTCCGGCAATACACATCGGGTGTTCTGCATTGCAAATGCTTAAGTCGTGTTCACCCAAAGTATGCTCTTCACCATCGAGGGTCACAAACTTGGTCCCCTCTGGCTGTGTTCTCACCACGATTTGATGACCTTCAACCATGTCGGCATCAAAGCAATGCATGGGCTGTCCGTAAGCCATCATCACATAATTTGTGATGTCAACGATGTTATTGACGGGCCGCAAGCCGATTACTTTCAGCTTGTTTTGCAACCACTCCGGACTTTCTTTCACCTCACAATCCGTGAGTGAGAGACAGGCATAACGCTTGCAGGCCTCTGTATTCTCAATCTTGACATCAATGGGCAAGTCTTCATTATCTACCTTAAATTCATCACAAGACGGACGATGCAGACTGGTTTGATACCCATTTTGCTTCAACCATGCATACAAATCACGAGCTACACCGTAATGAGACAAAGCATCAGACCGATTGGCAGTGATGTCTATTTCGATAATCCAATCGCTCTCAAAGTTATAATATTCTGCAGCAGGCTGGCCAACAGGGGCATCTTCTGGCAACACAATGATACCCTCATGTGACGTTCCGACACCAATTTCGTCCTCGGCACAAATCATTCCGAATGAGTCTACGCCCCGTAATTTGCTTTTTTTGATGGTAAACGAATCATCACCATCATATAAAACACAGCCAAGGTCAGCTACGATGACTTTCTGCCCAGCAGCCACATTGGGGGCGCCACATACAATCTGCTGAGGCTCTCTCTTCCCTAAGTCTACTGTCGTGACATGGAGGTGATCGGAGTTGGGGTGCATTTCACAAGTCAACACCTGCCCAACATAAAGTCCTTTTAATCCTCCCTTGACGGTTTGAACTTCTTCCAAGGCATCCACTTCTAGCCCTGTAGAAGTTAAGGCTTGCGCAACTTCCTGCGGAGTCAAGTCGAAATCGACATATTCTTTAAGCCATTTATATGAAATATTCATTAGATAGATGAATTTTAAGTGTATTCGTAAAGCATTGCAAAATTACTAAAAAAACAAGACCCTTACAAATGTTTGTTCAAAAATGAGTGTCACAAAACCTATCTTGAGGAAAAGATAATACATCGATGCACGAGCAAACAACCGAATCGCTTGATGGAATAAACCAAAGAAGGCATGTCAAATACTTGACACACCCTCTAGTACAAACTCTTTCACCTCAAGTTAATCAAGCCATTTTACATAGTTGAAATCTTGACGGTGTGGCAGGTTTTTATGCTTTGGGAACATACGCACGCATGATTTAAAGGTGCCGGCATCATCAGGATCTATTACTGCTTCAAAAGTATATTGATTGCCTTCGTGCCCTATCATCTCAAAGGGACGCACGCGATAAAGCTCACGACCTTCATCATCGGGTAAGGGTTTCAGAGTCACCAGCTCCAAACCAACAGCATCCTCCAGGCCTTGTTCGTCAATCACATATTTCATGCGATATTCAACACCCGTTTCGCCACCGTTTGTCAAGAACTCAGTATCCTTTGAAACAACATGGATGGCATCCCAACGCTCGGCCACTGTCTCTTTCCAATGCGCAATCTCTTTAGCCAGCTTGGCATCTTCAGCGGACAACTCAGCAAATCTAGCTGCCTGCTGTTCGTAGAACTTGTCGTAGTAATCGTCCAACTGACGCTTCATCGTGTAATGAGGCGCAATCGTCGCAACGGATTTCTTCACCACGTCAAGCCATTGTTCGCTATAGCCTTCCTCATTCTTATTATAATACATAGGAATAATCTCATTCTCTAAAAGCGAATAAATGGTAGCCGCATCCAACTGATCTTGGTACTCCTGGTTTTGGTAAGTACGCTTCTGAGGCAAAGCCCATCCGGCACCTTCTCTGTAACCTTCTACCCACCAGCCATCAAGCACGGACAAGTTGACGACACCATTCATCTCGGCTTTCTCGCCAGATGTACCCGAGGCTTCGAGTGGACGCGTAGGCGTATTCATCCAAATATCTACACCAGAAACCAGTCTACGGGCCAATTGCATGTCATAATCTTCGAGGAAGATGATCTTACCTAAAAACTCTGGACGCTGACTAATCTCATAGATACGTTTGATAAGACCTTGACCGGCTCCATCAGCAGGATGGGCCTTGCCTGAGAAGAAGAACAACACAGGGCGATCGGGATTGTTGACAATCTTTGACAATCGGTCGATATCCGTAAATAACAAGTGCGCTCTTTTGTAGGTTGCAAAACGACGACAGAATCCTATCATCAACGCATTTGGATTGATACATTCAAGCAGTGACATCACGCGTGACGGATCACCTTGGTTCTTCAACCAATTCTCGGTAAACTTCTCACGGATATACTTCACCAGCTTATTTTTCAACTTCATGCGCGTTTGCCAAATCTCTTCACCCGGAATTTTCAGAAACGCGTGCCAAATTTCTTCGTTGCTCTGGTCGCTCATAAACGACTTGTCGAAGTACTTGTCGTAAAGGTCACGAAACTCTGTCGAAGTCCATGTTGGGAAGTGTACACCATTGGTCACATATCCTACATGGCTCTCCTCTGGATAAGAGCCTTTCCAGATAGGAGCGAACATTTTTTGGCTTACCCATCCGTGCAACTTGCTTACGCCATTAACCTCTTGTGCCGTATTGCATGCAAAGGTACTCATGCAGAATTTTTCTGTATGATCGTCAGGATTCTGACGTCCCATTCCAATGAATTCATCCCATGTGATACCCAAACGCTGTGGATAGCCTTGCATGTACTTTCCGAAAAGGGTTTCGTCAAAATAGTCGTGGCCTGCCGGAACGGGGGTATGCACGGTGTACAGTGAGGATGCTCTCACCAATTCCATTGCCTGATTGAACGTCAGTCCGCTCTCAATGTAATCACAAAGACGTTGCAAATTACACAGCGCCGCATGGCCTTCATTGCAGTGATAGATGTCTTTCTTAATGCCCAGCTTCTTCAATGTGAGAATACCACCAATACCCAGCAATATCTCTTGCTTGAGTCGATTTTCCCAATCACCTCCGTACAGAGCGTGAGTAATGGATCTGTCAAACTCTGAGTTCAAGTCGTTGTCAGTATCCAACAAGTACAATTTGATGCGGCCCACATTCACACGCCATACGTATGCATGCACCACATAATCGAGATAGGGTACGTCAACCACGATGGGGTTGCCATTCTCATCAACCTCACGCTCAATGGGAAGCGAGTTAAAGTTTTGTGCCTCATATTGAGCAATCTGTTGACCTTCCATACTGAGTGACTGCTTGAAATAGCCGTAACGATACAAAAAGCCTACAGCACACATATCCACATTGCTGTCTGATGCCTCTTTGAGATAGTCACCAGCCAACATACCCAGACCTCCTGAATAGATTTTCAATATCTGGTTAATACCATACTCCATGCAGAAATAGGCAACCGAGGGACGCTTCTTATTGGGTTCTACGTCCATGTACGCGCGAAATTGGGCATACACGTCCTTGACACGCTTCATCAATTTAGCATCGTTCACAATCTCTTCTTTGCGGTCATAGTTAAGGCGCTCCAACAACAGCACGGGGTTGTGCCCTACTGCTTCGTATAATTTCTCATCAAGACTCTTGAAGAGACTACGCGCTTCGTGATTCCAACCAAACCACATGTTATGTGCTAATTCGTCCAAACATTTCAGTTGTTCAGGCAATCTTGATTTGATTGTCAACTCTCTCCACTGTGGAGCGTTAACATTGCTCGTCTTAATTTTCATAAATCTTTAATTTTCTTATTTTTTTCTTACTTGATTATTCTATTCTCTACGCGTGACAAAGCCTGGTGATAGGCTGCTTCGTAATACTTAATAAACCGTTGCCACAACGCTTTTTTTGACAAATCGGCTGCTCGCCGGCGTATGGTATTCACCTCTTTTGGTGATAGCTTTGACAGCTGCATGATGGTTTGCTTGATTTCGTCGGCCACTTCAGAGTAGTTGTTGTCCGTACGGTGAATCACTTTCACACCATGTTCAATCTCACTGTACGTTCCGACTGTTCGATTAACCCACAAACCAAATCCTGCCAAATCGGTTGTAACACAAGGCACACTAAATGCTATAGCCTCCAACGGTGTGTAGCCCCAAGGCTCGTAGTAAGAAGGATAAACGCACAGGTCGTTACCCACAACCAAATCATAATATGACAAGTTTAAAATGCCATCATTACCCGTTAGGTAGCACGGAACAAACATCACTTTCACGCTATCGTGTTGAGCGTTATGCATATTCAGCGCTTCCAGCATCTGAAGAATGCGGTCGCCTGGCATGTCCCGAAGCCAGTGGGTTAACATAGGATGCTCCAAGGGCGTGTCAAAAGATTCTCCCGACGCCAACCTTGTTATCAAGTCGGTACGTGGCTCGCCCACCCAAGCCGGCACTTCCACTACGGCCAGCACCTTACGGGATAAAGAATCTTGCGACAGCCGTAAGCGGTTGATGGCTTCTAGGAAGACATCGATGCCTTTGTTGCGAAACTCATATCGCCCACTTGTAGAAACAATGAAAGCATTGTCATCAAAAGTATTGCCCATCAAAGCATTAGCAACTTCTATGATTCGCTTTCTTGCCAGCCTACGTTTGCTCGTCAGCTCTTGCCCTCGTGGCACAAAACTGTCTTCAAAACCATTGAGTAATATCTCATCAACGGGTTTATCCAGCAGCTCCTTACACTCGTTGGCAGTAATCTCACTCACGGTTGTAAAGCAATCAACGTGATGTGCGGTTTGCTTCTCTATCGAATGTTTGCTCTGCATGTTGAGTTCCTCGGCCATTTGGTCTCCGTGATAGGCCGACAGGTATTCGTACAGGGGCTTATTGTTTCCCGCAATACTTCGACCAATGCTCGTTGCATGGGTTGTGAAAAGCGTGCCAATCTCGGGTACCTGATGGCGAATGTAGAGCAAGCCCATGCTGGTCATCCATTCATTTCCATGATAAATCACCCTCGTGGTCTTGTCCAGATAAAAGCGATAAAAGCTCTCCACCACCCTGCCGGCTGCATACGAAAACATGGAAGCTTCGTCGTAATCGCCATAACCGTGCAGACTGTCCACCTGAAACCACTCCCACATTTGGGCATATATCTCATTTTTTAGTGCATAAAAGGGTTGGTAATCCACTAATATGGCAAGCGGATGTCCTGGAACCGACCAGCGGCCAATTCTGCATGTCAATCCGTCATCAGCGGCTTTGCTCTTCCAATCTGCGAACAAAGAGCTGTCCTCTTGAAAATATGGATTGTCTTGTTCTTTCCAACAATCAGGACCAATAAAGATGATACGGTCCGGATATTGATCCTGCAATGTTTTTGCTCGCGTAGAAAGAACGGTATAAATACCTCCCACTTTATTACAAACTTCCCAACTCGACTCAAATATATAGTCGGGACGCAACAAGTCCTTAGTCATAAGAATCATAATATGATGGCCAAAGTTAATATAAAAAAGGTGAAATCCAAATGATAGGTTCTTTAATTTTCTTAATACACGCGTTTTATTGATATAAAACAGTAACTTTGCAACAACAGGTAGCGTATTGGCCAGTTAGGGACATCTAACGCAACCCTTACCCGTGCCTTTCTGTACATAACTAAAATCAACAAAAGATGAAAAAGTACCTATTTCTTCCTATTTTATGCTTTCTAAGCTTGTTGGCGACAGCACAAAACACGCAAAAGCAGCCTTTCAAGGGTGTCATAGGTAATGCGGAGTACAGAATATACATCAAAATGAATTTGTACGAAAACAACGTTACCGTACCTGGACAGGAAATCTTTGGTGAACTTCCAGGCTTCATGGGTGATAGCATCGATTCACGAAAATGGTTGTTTACATCGGCCAAGATTCATAAAAACACGGCTCAACTGGCAATTACCAATGACTATGGTAGCGAAGACCTAGTGGCCACTTTAACCTTTAACAAAGACAACACCTACACGTTGAAGCAAGTGGAAGGCAGCAACATGAAAATTGCACGTCAAAGAAAATGGAAAAAACTGCCCAAAACATTGGTATTCATCCCGAAAGAATAGGTACCTACAACGGGGCTGAGCTTATTGATAATTCTTTGTATTTCAACACTTTCAGCCCCACATGTTCATCACTTGGTATAGGTAATCACCAGCTTTACACTTTCTTCGTTCGTGCGCTTCTGAATCCATTGGCGCATTTGATTGTTCTGTTGGTTCGTCAATGGCTTCTTCACTTTAAATTGAGCGATGGCTAAAAGGTAAGGCTCGTTTGCTGTGGTATCCAAATTAGCTTCGACAACTGGAGACAACACCAACGATTGCACACCTGGATATAGTACCAACATCTCGTTAAACATATCCACACTCAGTTGTGAATAGGAATCAATTTTCCCCAATTTTTCTCGTAAATTCTTGATTTCAACAGCTTGCTCTTGAAGTACTTTGACGCTTTTTTCCTGATTCTTCGAGATGGTTAAAAGATTTCCTCTTTCGCGTGCTAAATCAGCAGATTCGTTACCTTGTATCACAGCGAGCTTTAGATGTTTCAGCCGCGAATGCTCGTTCAGTTCCTTCTGCGCTTTCTTCTTTTGCTCTGGCGTAATCTCCTTGCCTAAAGCAACGATTTGCAATACGCTGTCTCCATATAGATGTTGCGACACCACTTGTGTTCCTTTCCAGTTCAAGCTATGTTCCGCAAAGTTACTCAACTGTCTGTCAAACAGGCTGGATCGCATCATGCGTACAGTCATATAACCTGCTGGTATCATCGTTAAAATAGCAATGGCTAAAATCATACGATGCACAAATTTACAACGTTGAGGATCTACAAAATGTTTGCGTCTGAAACGTAACATGAAGACACCGAAGGTGGTTGCCACGGCAATGAAGACGGTGTTGATAAAATATAATAAAGAAGCACCAGCAAAAAAGGCCAAATTTCCTGTAGCGATACCATATCCTGCCGTACAGAGTGGAGGCATTAATGCAGTGGCAATAGCCACGCCGGGAATGACGTTACCCTTGTCTTTGACAGAGGCAGCGATAATACCAGCCGCACCACCAAAGAAGGCGATGAGGACATCGTAAATAGTAGGCTCGGTACGCGCCAACAACTCTGATTGTACACCCTGAAAAGGTGTTAAGAAAAAATAAACTGTTGCGGTGATGATACTGATAATGGTCGCCACCATATAGTTTTTAACGGCCCGTCTCAGCAGCGGCAAATCATCGATGCCCACTGCTAAACCCATGCCTAAGATAGGTCCCATTAGTGGTGAAATGAGCATGGCGCCGATGACGACTGCCGTAGAATTGATATTCAATCCTAAAGAAGCAATAAATACGGCACAAATAAGAATCCAAAGGTTAGCTCCTTTAAAGGTTACGCCCGATGCTATTCCATCAACAACATCCTCTTCTTTCTCACGATTTTCTGACATATCGAAATACTGTCTCAGATATGCCTTCAACGAAATCTTTTCCATATTGTATGATATTTCGCAACTACAAGGTTGTTCTATCTTGTGACGTGCTGCTATTTCCGTAAGTATTGAACACTTGGAGCGTCCATTCTTATTTTAGAAGATGCACACCCACCCTTGTTCGTTTATGATTTTGCAAAGATAACAATTTCAAAAGAACTCACCAACAAACCGCCACATTAACTCATTCGGATGTCTAAACGACGAGATACAACCCTGTGTTCTGGCTTGACGAGAAGTCTTCCTGCTGTGGTCTGAACACACGATTTTCTTTTGACAATGAAACTTTGTTGTCTTCAGGCCAAACGGAACATTTGTCATGAAAATATTTTTCGTGGCCACAACTTTTTAACACAAATGCCGGACGTTTTTTCAACCAACGTGTCCATGTTGCCGGGAATATGCGAATTTTTAAGCGGTTTTGTTAGTAGCTTGATTATTAATGATTTATGCATTTTTTGAACCAAGGATACATTCAAAAGATGATGAGTTTTTGCAGGAAAAATCCTGTTTTTGCGCAAAATAGGCCTTCTATAAGATGCAAATTGAGAAGCAAAATCATGTAAGTTGGTCGTTAAAAGCATGCTTATAGCCGATTGATCCGATGTGAATGGGACCAGTGATGGTAATTTTAAGACTCCAAAATCCTAAAAACTCATCTTTTTTTTGTCTATTTTGCGATTTTACTTTGTCAAATATAACGAATCAGTTTAACAAACGAAAGGTTTATTAACACAACCATCTGTTTTTGATCAGTATCATGAAAAATTTCCACAAATGGCCACCCATGATTATTTTATATATTTAAATTTGCTATTTCTATCAAATTCAGATGTATCTAGCGAAAAGATGGAATCACAGGATGAATAGCTAAACTGAACCCGTGCTTATAAAATGCACTACGCTCATCCGATTAGTTAAAATAATGTAATTATCGATATGTTTTACAAACAACACCCGTTGATTCTCATTATATTGTTGTAATTTTGCACCCGATTTATTTATTCACATAAAGTCTAACTTTATTAAATTTTAAACATTAATTATTTTATGTCAGATTTAAAGAACGTTCAACCATTGGAAGACTTCAATTGGGATGAGTTTGAAAATGGTACAAACGTAAACGCCAACAAAGAAGACTTGGCAAAGGCTTACGATGAAACCTTGAACAAGGTTAGTGAGCGCCAAGTGACAGAAGGAACCGTTATCGCCCTTGACAAAAAAGAGGTCATTGTTGACATTGGCTACAAGAGCGATGGAATCATTCCCGCTTCAGAATTCCGCTACAACCCAGACCTTAAAATAGGTGACAAGGTTGAGGTTTATGTAGAAAACCAGGAAGACAAGAAAGGCCAACTGGTTCTTTCTCACAAAAAAGCTCGTCTTACCAAGAGCTGGGATCGCATCAATTCAGCCCTCGACAACGATGAGATTATTCAGGGCTACATCAAGAGCCGCACGAAGGGTGGTATGATTGTTGACGTGTTTGGCATCGAAGCTTTCTTGCCAGGAAGCCAGATCGACGTTCATCCTATACGCGACTACGATGTATTCGTAGGCAAGACCATGGAATTCAAGGTAGTGAAAATCAATCAGGAATTCCGCAACGTTGTTGTTTCACACAAGGCACTCATCGAGGCTGAGTTGGAAGCACAGAAGAAAGAAATTATCAGCAAACTTGAGAAAGGCCAAATTCTTGAAGGTACAGTCAAGAACATCACATCATACGGTGTGTTTGTCGACCTTGGCGGTGTGGACGGATTGGTACACATCACAGACCTTTCATGGGGCCGCGTAAGCGATCCACACGAAGTGGTTTCATTGGACGAGAAAATCAATGTGGTTATCCTCGACTTTGATGATGAGAAGAAGCGTATCGCCCTCGGTTTGAAGCAGTTGACCCCACATCCATGGGATGCTCTTGACGAAAACCTCAAGGTAGGTGACAAGGTGAAGGGTAAAGTTGTGGTGATGGCCGACTATGGTGCTTTCGTAGAGATTGCTCCTGGTGTAGAAGGACTGATTCACGTCAGCGAAATGTCTTGGAGCCAGCACCTGCGTTCAGCTCAAGACTTCATGCATGTAGGTGATGAGGTTGAGGCTGTTATCCTGACATTGGATCGTGAAGACCGTAAGATGAGCTTGGGTATCAAGCAGCTGAAAGCCGATCCATGGGAGGACATCGAGGTGAAATATCCTGTTGGCAGCAAGCACACAGCAAAAGTTCGCAACTTCACCAACTTCGGTATCTTCGTTGAGCTTGAAGAAGGTGTTGACGGCTTGATTCATATCAGCGACCTCTCATGGACTAAGAAGGTAAAGCATCCTTCAGAGTTTACAACAGTAGGTGCTGCCATCGATGTCATAGTTCTCGAAATAGATAAAGAGAACCGTCGTCTATCTCTCGGTCACAAACAACTGGAAGAGAATCCTTGGGATACCTACGAGACGATTTACACACCAGGTTCTATTCATACCGGTAAGATTACCGAAATGATGGACAAGGGTGCTGTTATCACACTGAATGAAGGTGGTGAAGGCTTTGCCACACCTAAGCATCTTGTGAAGGAAGATGGAACACAGGCACAACAGGGTGAAGAACTCGAATTCAAGGTAATTGAGTTTGTCAAGGAGACCAAGCGTATCATTCTTTCACACAGCCGTACCTTCGAAGATGTGAAAGATGACGTGAAACCTGCACGCAAGCACTCTACCACCCAGAAATCGAATGATATTCCACAAATCAACAATGTGACAGCAGGAACAAATCTTGGTGACTTGGATGTGCTTGCTAAGTTGAAAGCAGACATGGAAAAAGGAGAATAATTAAGTATTTTTCTCACGCTCCTTTTAAACAGGACAGATTTTTTCTATTGCTGTCCGCTAAAAGTTATTTGAGCAAAAAACTTATTTGAGCATAAGAACTTAGGGCTTGATTCCTCACACGGAATCAAGCCCTTTTTATTACAATCTTTTTCAGCCTTAAATTCAATACTGATGGCAATGCAATGAGGGACGGAGAAGACAATCAACAGTTAGACGATAGGCAGTCGTCTCTCGAAAGGGACATAGCATTTTTGAGGGGTCGACTAAGTATTTAGAGACTTATATGCTGTATGTACACAAACAGTACACCTCTGACGAAGCTGTAGAGAACCCGCAGCGCTATGCCCTCACTGTATGATTACGGTATAGAGCCATATAAATGGATGAGTGAAAATCTTTCAAAACCACTGCCAGATGAACGAAAGAGAAACCCACAAAAATGCTACCTTCAAACTTCAAACAAAAAATAGCCCCTATGTGTTAGCAGACGTATAGGGTGTGTGTGTTACTGTGAGAGACGACTAATATCGGAAGCTTACCCACAAGATATAAATATTTATTCATAGGTTTTCAAATAGTACAAAGGTAACAAATAAAGGACATTTGGAGCATTTTAGCCTACCAAATGTCCAACATACCGAAAATTGCATTTCAAAACGCAAATCTCTATTCACTTTTACTTTAGAGTAATTACTTTCTTCTGAACATCCCTACTATTAGGTCCAATCATAATTTCAAACTCTCCAGGTTCACAAACGTATTCAAGCTGACTATTATAGAATTTTAGTTTGTTGGCATTGATTGTAAATATCACTTGTTTTGCTGCGCCTGCCTTGATGTTGATTCTTTGAAAATCCTTAAGTTCTTTCACAGGACGAGACACTGATCCTACTAAATCACGAATGTATAGTTGCACCACCTCATCAGCATCATATTTGCCGGTATTGGTTACAGTTACCGAAACTTGTACTTCTCCATCTTCCGTCATAGAGGTTGAAGAGAAAGATAAGGGACTGTAAGAAAAGGTTGTGTAACTAAGCCCAAAGCCAAAAGGATAAAGAGGCTCGTTATCAACATCTAAATAATTAGATCTAAACTTTTGAAACCATTTACTTTCTAAAGGTCTACCAGTAGGTAGATGGTTGTAATAAATGGGTACTTGTCCTATGCTCTTAGGCATTGACACCGACAAATGTCCACTGGGGACTGTATCTCCAAATTATTGCTGTCCGGTAAAACTTTATTAAACAAAATAATTTAGGGCTGACACTTCTCACGAGGTGTCAGCCCTTTTGGTTATCTTTGTTTTTACTAAAATAAAACATAACCATGAGCAAAGATAGTCATTTTACCGGACAGCCGGTCTATAGTCAAGTATTAAAGTTACTCGACAAAGAGAAAATTCTTCAAATAAGCCGCGAAACGAAAGGAAGCGAGACTTATGTGAAGCGTTTTGACGGTTACCAACATCTTGTCGTAATGTTGTTCGGCATCCTCAAACACTTTGATTCTCTGCGCGAACTTGAGATAGGCATGAAGGCGGAGGCTCACAAGCTCGCACACCTCGGAACGAACTATCTAGTTCGTCGCAGTACGCTTGCAGAAGCCAATATACGCCGTCCTCAGGAGTTCTTTGCAAGTGTCTATGCATATCTACTGGAGAAGTATGCCAAGTTTTTAGCGGACAGCCGCCCTTCCAAGTGCTATAAGGGGCAGACACACGAGCCTAAAGACTGGGAGAAGCTGCTTTACATGATGGATTCCACCACAATAACGCTCTTCGACAACATACTCAAAGGGGTCGGACGGCATCCAAAATCAGGCAAGAAGAAAGGCGGTATGAAAGTGCATACGGTAATGAAGTATCATGTCGGCGTGCCGATGGTGGTGCAGCTCACATCCGCCGCTAAACACGACCATTACCTGCTAAAAGAGGTGCATCTGCCAAAAGACTCCACTTTGGCAATGGATCGTGGTTATGTCGACATAGCACAATTCCAACGTCTTACAGAAGAAGGCGTTTGCTACGTGACAAAAATGAAGAAAAACCTTAAGTATGAGGTACTTGAATCCGTTATGTACGTCAATACAGAGGGACTTGTGGCACATATTGACCAAAAAGTACGTTTTACAAGAGGGGAACTCATCCATGAGGCACGAAGGGTGGAGATATTTTATGCGAACAAGAAACCAGTTGTGCTATTGACCAACAACTTTGACTTCACGATTGAGGACATTGCTGAAATTTACCGCTTAAGATGGGCTATCGAGTCGTTATACAAACAACTTAAACAGAACTTCCCGCTTCATTTCTTCTATGGGGACAGCGTCAACGCCATACAAATACAGACATGGGTTGTTCTGATAGCCAATCTGCTGATAACGGTTCTGTCGAGAAGCATCAAGAGGCATTGTGCATTTTCGCAAGTTGTTACCATGGTACGGCTTATGCTTATGTACTACGTCGATTTTATTGCATTTATGGAAAATCCCGAAAAAACTTGGAGTGATTTCCTTGCAAAGGAGATGCAAAAAGCGCCGCCAGAACCAAGTCTTTTCGATTAACATTACCTCAGTTCGGGTTAAGCCCAACTACGAGAGTAGCATATATACAATTGTTTGTCATTGAGTTGATGAAATCTAATTACAAACACTTGTAAGTTGATAGGAACCCTTATGGATGACATAAAACTAAAAGCCACTCACCATTCTGGCGATTCATATTTACTTGAACAGAATGGTAAGTAGCTATACTAAAGACTCATGCAATAAGATTAAAATCTCTCAGTCAGGACTCATGTCTACCAACCAGGATTCTGTGGAAGCTTAAATCTGCGAGACTCATACAATGTGATTTGATCCTTGGGCAAAGGATACAAGTAGTCTTTCTCTGAATAAGTGCGCATTTTGCCCTTATCTTTGATTGGTAAAATGTACCCGCTGTTTCCGCCTCCGTCAAGATGTACGCCTTTCAAATTCTCAACGGTCAACGGTTTCTTATTCGGATATTTGGCATTGTACCATTGTACATATCTATCTTTATCTACCCATGCCCCTCTATTCAAATCGGGATTCAGACTCATGTCAGCATAATTAAGTTTACTCCAACGGCGCAAGTCATTGAACCTGATTCCTTCGAAAACCAGCTCAACTCTCCGCTCACGACGTATCTCCCATAACAATTGCGAAACATCTTGGTCGCGTTTAGGATCGTTGATGACAACACCGTTTACCTTCAATTGCCCCCCATCTAAAGTTACATGAGGCATAGAGGTGCTCGGCCGATCTCTTAAAACATTTATCGTTTTATCAAAATCTTTTTGCGTCAAATTGTATGCGCCCAAAGTAGACAACTCGGCAGCCGCCTCAATATAATTCATTAACACCTCATTGTATTTCATTACAGGAGCATCCGTAATGCAAGTGTTGCTTCTACCTCCAGGCAAGTATTTTAGCGATTCGTTTACAAAGCGGTTGCCAAAATATCCAGAAACAGCCCAAACATCAACAACACCCGTCAAAAGAATTCCCGTCGTATCAATATTGGCATACAGGCGAGGGTCACGATCAGCTATTTCGTCATAGAACCATTTATCGCCCTTAAACATATTGTTACCACTTTGACCTATAGGAAGACCGTTCTTGGTTAGATAGGCGTCGATCAAGGATTTTGAAGGTGCGCTTTCCTCGTGTTCAGTGTTTTGGAACGCCATCAAACTGTGTGTTACAATCGACTCAACATAAGCACGGTACATAATGACTTCCGGATTACCGGCGAGATCCATAGACGTGGTCAAGTCTTTATAATTATTACACAATTTATATTTGCCTTCGTTCATGATGGACTCTGCAAAATTCTTCGCAGCTATCAAGTACTTTTTTGCAGCTTCGTTATTCTTTTCCCGATATTTTTGCCATGTGCCCTCAAACAACATGAAGCGCGACGCAAAAGCTCTCGCTACATCTTTGTTGATAGTCAATCCGGCCTTACCATCGGATACGCGAATATTTTCAACCGCAAAATTGAAATCATCTAACACTTTATCCATTACCACCGTACGCGGATCCCGTGCTTTGTAAAGTGTATTATAATTATTTTGCGCTATCGTATCTGCATAATAAGGAACGTCTCCAAATTTTTCAACTAACGAAGCATACTCCATTCCTCGCAACAATCTACTTACGCCCAACCAGTGCTTCTTAGCTTCATCGTTCAAGGCCGACTTTTCAATGCTATTTATTTGCAGGTTTAACGCACGAACATTATCAAAGTCCCAACCAGAACCTCTTGTTGATACCGGTGCGACCTTTGTAAAGAATGTTGCTTTCAATTGTGCTACGTCGTCTGTCCAGTCGGCTACATTGGTTTGGGTAAACCAATCAGCACGCGACCATCCCGACCTATATCCAGGGAAGTAAGTGGTATAAAAATCTAATGTCGACAACCGAATGTTCGACTCTTTATCCCAAAAATCCGGAGAATAGCTCACGGTATCCAGTGGATCCAAGGTCAGAAAATCATTACATGATGTGAATGTAATGGATATCAGGAATAGTCCCAATCCAAATATTTGTTTTTTCATATTATTTGCTTTTTAAGAGTTAGAATACAGCTTGTACACCAAAAGACAATGTCCTTGTATACGGATAGCTTCTACCAAACGACCAGCTACTGTTTCCATAGCCAGCTTTATAATTTGTTGACTCAGGGTCTAACGGCAATTTCATGTTATCAAACTCAAACAAGTTTTCGCCACTGAAATATATTCTAAAGCTTTGGAAATAGGCCTTTTGTACCCATTTTGTCGGTAACGTATATCCCACCGTAATGTTTTTACAGCGTAGATAAGACATATCTTCTAAGAATCGAGTCTGCCGCAAATAGCTTTTACCACTTGATGTCCATGCCATGTTAACGGGGCGTGGATAGAACGCATCTGTATGTTCGGGCGTCCAATAATCCATTTGATGGTCAAAGGCAGCATCCATATATCCAGAGCCACCTCCTGCAATACCTACAGCACCGGTTGGCCAATAGTCGCGTTTTCCTACACCTTGGAAGAAAAGACTGACATCAAATCCTTTATATGATGCTCCTAAGTTGAAACTGTATTCAAAATTTGGGAGCTCATTACCAATAACAGACAAATCTCCATGATCTTCTACGGTGTTTTTTCCGTATGTTATTTTACCATCTCCATCTAAATCTTTGTATTTTACATCTCCAGGTTCAAATTTGAAGTTTCCACTTTCAAACAGGGCTTGCGACGCGATACCTTTTTTGAGTTTACCGTTGTCGTCAAAGTCATCTTTTTGGAACAACCTATCGGATGTATAGCCCCATATTTCGCCTAACCTCTTACCTTGGTAATTGCCATTGATATTGCGGTCTTGGGCGTTAAATTTAGTAATCTCTTCCGTTACATGAGACAATGCTGCCCCCAACGAAATACCTAAGCCGTTTTTGAATAAATGCTGATAACTGGCGCCCAATTCAAAACCTGTGCCCGTAAGTTCTCCATAATTAACTTTTGGTACTTTCGCTCCAAACGTAGCAGGTAAGGCTTCTCCCTCGGTGTGCATGTCAGATGTAACACGACGATACCAATCAAACGTAAATTTCAAATCATTGTCGAAAAATGCAGCATCAACACCGAAATCTAACGTTGTAACTCGTTCCCATGTTAACGTAGGAGATATAACGGAAGGAGTACTCAGCGAAGCCATGTTTTTACCTCCGACTACCCAATCTGAATACCTCATCTTCATCACAGACATAAACGAATAAGGTGCCACATCTTGATTTCCTATGGTACCCCACGATCCACGCAATTTCAGATTAGACAACACTGGCGATGCCCAATGCATGAATTTTTCTTCTGACATACGCCATCCTGCAGATGCAGAGGGGAAGAAAGCAAACTTCTTTCCAACGGGGAAACGAGACGAACCATCATAACGAGCATTCAGCTCGAACAGATATCTTTGCATGAAATCATAATTAATACGTCCAAAGAAACCTGCTGCTGCGAAATGGCCATGATAGCTTGAACCTTTTTCAAATGAATACTGATCACCCGAAGCAAGTGCTATTTCAGGAAGGTCTTGACTTATCAATCCCTGCCGTTTAGAGTGATGTCCAAGACTTTCACGTTTTTCCGCATCAAAACCACCCATCAACTTAAAATTATGCTTATCTAACAAGTTGAATTGGTAAGTTACATATCCTTTGAAAATATGTTGCGTGGTATACATGCTGTTTTGTGTTACGGCATCATGATAGCTGGAGTAAATTTGCTCAAAGCTGTTGAAAGGAGAGGTTGCAAACATGTTGTATGCATAAACTGTTCCTCCATTACGCTTCTGCGCATCATTAGCATACGAAAATGTATAGTCAAAATTAACAGATAGGTTTTTCATTGGATTCAACTCTGTCCCCAAGTTCGCACGGACGTATGTTGAGGTGACGCTTTCCCGATTACCATTTTTGATATCTGTTACCGCCGAGCGGAATGGCTTTCCTTTGTAATCGGCGTACGGATACCAACGAGGCCAACGCAACAAATAGAACCAAGCATCATACTGTCCGGATGTAAAGCGGTAAGGCTCTTCTTTTTTAGAACGCGTCAGCAATATGTTAGAGCGTACTTTCCACCATTTAGTGATTGCCGTAGTAATATTGCTGTGCAATGTGTACCTGTCATACTCATCAGTGTTGAATTTCATAACGCCTTTTTGACCTAAGCGGCTCAAACTGATATTATATTGTGTGTTCTTATTCCCACCAGTTATCGACAAGCTGTGATTTTGTTGTGGTGTCCACTTGCGGGTGAATTCCTTCACCGGGTCGAAAGAACGGTAAAAATACGTTTTGCCATTAACAATCTCAAAGTCGCGGCCTTCCTGCATCTCTCCCAATGCATCTTGCGACATACCACCGTAATTCTGCTCCCATTCTTTGATTTTCTTGATGGCATATTGGTCTATGGTATAGCCAATATTGGACTTCTGAGTCAATTTTTCCGACTGCATGATTCTCCAGATATAGTCAGCATTATCAGAGGCGGAAGCCAATTTGGGCATGACGGTCGGTGTGTTCCATGCAAAATTATTAGAATAAGACACTCTTACTTTATCATTGGCAACACCTTGTTTTGTCGTAATCAAGATAACGCCCCACGCTGCTCGTGTTCCATAAATAGAGGCAGATGAGGCATCCTTAAGTACAGATATGGTTTCGATATCATCAGGATTGACCAGATTCAAGCTGGGCACTTCAACATTATCAACCAAAATTAAAGGAGACGTCCCGCTTGAAGCATTTAAAGAACCTATCGAACCACGTAGTTTAATGGTAGATTCCGTTCCTACGCCTCCTATTCGATTGGTAATGGTCAATCCTGGCGTAACACCCTGTAAAGCTTTGCCTACATCTGTAATTGGCCTGCTGGCAATGGCTTCTTTTACATCGACATTAGCCACCGCACCTGTCAGGTTGGCTTTCTTCTGTGTACCATAACCCACAACAACTACTTCGGACAGCTGGCCAGCATCTTCCTCAAGTGCTACCTGCATGTTGTCTTTTGCGCGAAGCGTTACCGTTTTGTACCCAACGTAAGAAATTTTAAGTTGAGTACCAGCCTCCACTGAAAGTGTAAAACGACCGTTTGTGTCCGTAATGGCACCTGTGGTTTTACCAACCACAACAATCGTGGCACCTACAATCGGCTCACCATGGGCATCGGTTACAACACCACGAACGGCTTGCTGTTGCATCATCACACCAGGCAAGTTCAAATCACTTGCTGATGCCAACATCGGTTGGGACGCAAAAGCACTACCTGCGACCGTTAGTATCGCACATAGATAATTTTTTGTTTTCATAGACCCAAAATTTAAGTTAATAATATATTTCGACTTTGAATATTATTCGCAGTAAGGGGTTAACGCATAGAATAGGTTGTGAGGTGTATCTGATTCACCCTGTTTCATTGCAATTACTTCCGCAGCAAATGTAGTGATATCACATCAAAAATACAAATTTTATTTAAATTAATTTACGTTCCCAATTCATAAATAATGTTTAAGCGCACATTGGAGAGGCAAGTTTAGGCGTAATGGACATTTGGTAGGTTGGCTATTTCAGTCTACCAAATGTCCATTACGCCAACTTTGCAGAAACATGGAAAGCATCCAACATTGGAGGCAACGTTAAAGAGCCACATAAGTTCTTCTTATCATAAGAACTTGTGTGGCTCTACCTATGAGATGTAACATTCGTTACACTCAAGCACCAATTACCAACCTGGATTCTGTTTCAATTCCTTATTCAGTGTTATCTGTCCTGTTGGAACAGGATAGAAATAATGCTTTTTGTCAAAGGTACGAATCTGCTTCAAAGTATTCGAACCAATCATATATCCTTCGGCATTCACATCAACTTCAGGATTCTTCAAATACTTTAAGTTGGCACCAAGATAGATATTGGGATGTTTTTGTGAGTCTAACAAATCAAGTTGGTGCCAACGTATTAAGTCCCAATAGCGATACCAGTTGTCGAACATCAGCTCGCAACGGCGTACTCGTCGGATTTCCCACAACAAGTTGCTAACATTCATGTTGTTAGCGGGGTCAGCCTCTGGAGTTGTTGTCATATTTGGCAAGCCTGCACGCTTCTGTAAAAGGTTCACACTCTTATCCAAATCTGCTTGGGTCAAATTTCCTAACTCAGCTTTTGCTTCCGCATAATTCAAGTAAATTACTGACAACCAGTAGATAGGGCAATCAGTATATTGCTTACCTATGTTGTTTCGCTCATTGGTAGTCATTTCCTTAGGGTTATCATATTTGGCTACACCATACCCTGTGGTCGAGGTAAATTCATTCGAACCAGCACGCGAATAAGGCTTTCCCTTAAATACCAAAACCGTATCTATAGTTACAGCTAAACGCTTATCGCGCACTGCGAGCAAAGAATTGATGTTAAAAACACCATTCGCATCGGCCTGTACTGCATCGGTATTATCCAATGCGGTTGTTGCCTTTGGCTTTCCATCCAAGAATAAATAAGCATCAAAGGCATCCTTTGTCATACCGTGTGTACCACTGGTATTTAAGGTATAATCGACTGTTGAGTGCATTAAAACGTTCTGAGAATAAGGTTTATAGAAGATGATTTCAGGATTATTACTCAAATCTATCGAATTATAAATACCCTGATAAGAATCATTGAGCTTGTATCCCTTCTTCATCAATGCCTCACATGCCGATAGACACTCATTCAAATACTTCTGGGCGCGTGCCACATCAGGACCTTTGCCAGCATTTTCATCAGCAGTGCGGTATTTACAATAGGTTCCTTCAAACAAAGTAACATCCGCTTTCATTGCCAATGCCATATCGGCTGTAAAACGCTGTTTGTTGCTTCCCTGAATGTGTTTGGCTGCAAAGTCTAAATCGTTTAGCACGCTATCCATAACAATATCGCGATCTACTCTCGGTCCATACAACACGTCTTTATCGTCAGTTGACACTACATGTCCAACCCATGGCACGTCTCCATATTCTCTCACAAACTGATAATACTGCCAGGCACGGTTCAAGCGGGCGATGCCTTCATAACTTGCCTTCACGGTTTCTGACAACGTAGAGGATTTCAAACCCTGAATAATATAGCTGGCGCGTCGTATTTCTGTTAATGGATTTGACCAGTTACTTGAGGCAGAAACCACATTGGCATAAGACCACAGGTTATCTTGATAGCTTACTTGATCATCACTCAAGGTCTTAAAATAGAACCATCCACCACCGCCAGCATTGCCATAACCTACATAGTTATTCAGGAAGTGGTTACACTGGTTGTCTAAGTTGCTGGAATTACTCCAATATGTTGGGGTATTGGTAAAGGTGTCGTACGGGCTGATGTCTAAGAAGTCGTTGCAACTCGACATCGCCGCTAGCAAACCAATACCTAAAATAATGCTCTTTTTCATAATTGCTAATTTTTAGGAATTAAATTATAAGGTTACTTGAACACCGAAGGAGTACGTACGCGTAATGGGCGCTGTACGTCCCCAACCGCCGAATTTCTCACCTTCACCCGTGTTCACTTCTGGGTCTACAGGCAAATCGTGTCCTTTGTGTAACAAGAATAAGTTATTACCACTGAAGTAAATACGTGCTCTCTGAATATAAACCTTCTGTGTCAGGGCTGCAGGGAGTGTATATCCAAGCGTGATATTCTTCAATCGTAGATACGACATATTTATCAAGTAGCGTGACTGTGGATAATAGTTGTTTCTACCATTATTAATTCCTGACACAGTTCCTGCTACATCATTATCAGGAAACAGTCGAGGATAACGATTGGCTTGATTAATTTCATATCCCTTAATTGTTTTCCAGTCTGAAGAATAAAGAACTCTATTGTAACTATTTTGATGTGAATATACTGCAAGATCGGCACCTCTCATCAAAGGGAAATTTAGCGAGGAGACAGTCCAAGCATCACGCTTGCCAACACCTTGGAAGAACAAATCCAAATCGAATCCCTTCCAGTTACCTCCTAAATGGAAGCTATATTCGTAACGAGGTAAGATATTTCCTATTACTTTCAAGTCGCCATGATCATCGGCAGTGCCTTTACCACCATCGATAACACCGCTACCGTCTAAGTCTTTATATTTGATATCGCCAGGACCATAATGGAAAGACCCCTGCTCCAAGCCTTTTTGTGAAGCGATGCCTTGTGCATAGTTCCATGTACCATCTGCGTTACGACCTGTGAAATCTGATTCTTCAAAATACCTATCTGTCTCGAATCCCCAAATATCACCATAAACCTTACCCGAGTAATTGGTATTCAACAGCTTCGCATCATTGCGCCACTCTTGTACCGTAGTCTTGGAATCACTCAAGTTAAAGTTAGCATATACATTCACCTCTCCGAAGGTGTGGTTCCAGTTGATATTAAACTCCCAACCACGTGTGCGCAGCGTTCCTGCATTTTGATAAGGTGCAACGGCACCTAATACGTCAGGCAAGACTTGCGATGGGGCTAACATATCTCTATTTTCACGTTGGAACCAGTCAAAGCCCATCATCAATTCGTTATTGAAGAAGCCTAAATCCAAACCTAAGTCAATAGTGCGAATGCGCTCCCATGTCAAGGAATTAGCAACTAATTTTGGCATGTCGTACATGGTCAACTTATTGGCATTAGCAGCATTGTTCTCTACCCAGTGTACATCACGTGAAATCGTTTGATTGATAAGTTCTTCGAACATGTAATCACCAATTGCCTCATTTCCAATTTCACCAAACGACGCACGCAACTTACCATTGCTTACTACCTTCTTCAAAGGCTCAAAATAAGCCTCTTCAGAGAAACGATAACCTGCCGAAGCCGATGGGAAGAAAGCCCAATGAGCATTGTGTGGGAAACGTGAAGAACCGTCATAACGTCCATTCAGCTCTAAGAGATAGATGCCCTTATAATCGTAGTTCAATCGCCCAAAATAACCTGCCGATGCCCTTGCTGAGTGCTCCCATTTAATGTCTTGTCCTTCTTGTGAAGCCAAATTTAATTCAGGCATTTGCTCATCGAACAAACCACTACGCTTTCCATACAGGTAGATATAGTCGGTCTTTTCGGCATTCACACCAGCCATGGCTTTGAAATGATGTTTGTCCCAACTCTTATCATAGTCCATATAAGCATTGAGTGTCCAAGTATTGCTCTTTGAGTTGTCACGCCAAACACCAGTTTGACTTGGTGAAACTATATAACCAGGCTTAATTCCACCCCAATTAATACCATATACAGAAAAATCTTCGGAAGCACTATTCATGTTTTGAATGGCATACGTAAAATCAGCATAAAATGACATTTCTTTTGTTAAATTTGCTCTAAGAAAAGCATTTAAGCGCGAAAAATCAGTTGTTATACGCTCATCTGATGCCTGTTTTAAAATAGCCATGGTACGGTGATCCAAACCATTAATACTTCCAGAAGGTAAGAATGATGCGTCCCAACGCCACAAATATTGATAGATTTTACTCCATGTATCAGGATGCTTATATTGTTTACGGGTAAAGTTGATGCGAGCTCCAACTTGTAACCAATCTGTTACAGAATTCGTTACATTCACAGAAGCATTATATCTATCTAATTTATCAGGATGCAATTTTAAGAGTCCTTCTTTTTTATCATAAGCTAAAGATAAATAATAATTAGTTTTACTCGAAGAGCCTTGTACTGATAGTTGATGGCTTTGAGAAGGTGCTGCTTTGGTAAAATAGATTTTGTTGATGTCCCAATTAGCGTAGTAATATGGAGTATTGCCCATCATTAAGTAATCTCCAACATTATTATCATCCACATATTTCCTCATCTCTTGGTAGCCAAGCCTTCCTTTATTCTGTTGTTTCCATTTTTCTGCATAAGGTAACAATTTATCAAAATACATTCCGAAAGCCTCTACTTCGTATTTATTATTATTAGCCATGCCTTCTAATGCCGCTCTCAACCTTGTTGGTACGTCAACGAAATCTGGCAAATAGGTTGCTTGATCCCAAGAAAAGTTGTTGTTATACGTCACAGTTGTACGTTCTGCGGGGTGTGCTCCCTTGGTTTGAATCAAAATAACACCGAAAGCCGCACGTGTTCCATAGATAGAAGTGGATGCTGCATCTTTTAGCACTGAAATACTCTCAATATCCTGTGTGTTCAGGAATGAGATGTCATCCATAGGCACGCCATCTACGACTATCAGTGGATTGCTCACCGCCTTGTTACTCAAGGTACCTACACCTCTAATACGCATAGATGCCTGTTCGTTAATACCACCACTCGATGAGGTAATAGTAAGTCCTGGCACTGCACCTTGCAGGGCTTTCGTCACATCTTGCTGAGGACGACCAGCCATGGTTTTGCTCAAGTCAACCGTCGAGACTGCGCCCGTCAGGTTAGCTTTCTTCTGCGTGCCATAACCAACAACCACTATTTCAGAGAGCTGTCCGGCATCTTCCTCAAGTGCTACCTGCATGTTGTCTCTTGCTCGAAGCGTTACCGTTTTGTAACCTACATAAGAAATTTGAAGCTTAGTACCAGCTTCCACAGAAAGCGTAAAACGACCGTTTAAATCCGTAATCGTACCTGACGACGTTTTACCAACCACAACAATCGTGGCACCCACAATCGGTTCGCCATGGGCATCAAGTACGATACCACGAACGGCTTGCTGTTGCATCATCACACCAGGCAAGTTCAAATCACTCGCTGACGCCAGCATCGGTTGGGACGCAAAAGCACTACCTGCGACTGTAAGTATCGCACATAGATAATTCTTTGTTTTCATAGACCCAAAATTTAAGTTAATAATAAATATTTCTACTTGAATATTGTTCGCAAAAAAGGTTCTAGCTTAGAAGTGGTAGAGAGGTTAATCTGGCTCATCTAATCATAGTAATTACTTCTGCGGGACAAATATAGTGATATATCATTAAAATACAAACTTTATTTAGATTAATTTATGTTTCTAATTTATAAATAATGTTTAATATTGCACTAAAAGGGCAAGATAATACACCTAATTCTTCATGAACAGGTGTTTACTTGTCAATATAAATGACAAAAAAAGTTTACTTACAAATTGATGAAATAGAAAAAAACAATAGGCAAACATGCGACATTCATGCCCTACGAATGCAATGTAAAAGGCTTATTTGAGCAATAGCATGGAGTAAAGGTGGTTATCAACATGCTTTTGCCTGGCAAAACACATGGGTTTAGAGTCTTATAGCATGCTAGTAAGGCGACTAAAAGCAGGCTCAGTAGAAAATCAATGGGGATAGGCATATAGTTTTGCAATTCTGAATAAGA
>CAUPIT010000017.1:0-54744 GCA_963511375.1 uncultured Prevotella sp.
CGGAATTATTAAGATAAATAACAAATTATTCCCCATTGATTTTCTACTGAGCCGTGACATGAATTCTTCTACCGATAAGTTTGCCAATGGTGTTTTCTTGAATGATTCTGATAATTCCATAATGAGTTCTTTAATATATGAATAATCATGGCTACTACAATGAATAGCATCGCATCGAAAATATATTAAAGAATACCGAGAAGACAGCTGTCAACGTGGTCGGTAAATGTATTAAAGAGCCTCGAAACGACATGACAAAGATAATAAATATTATTTCATATCGTTATTTTTTTAGAGTATATTGATCGAATTTTTTTCATGTAGGAAGATTTTACATCATCCGCTATGTTTATATAAGGTTTCATCGCTTTATAATCACTGTGACCAGTCCACTTCATCACAACGTTAGGAGGGATGCCTTTAGATAAAGCCATACAAATGAATGTACGTCTTCCACAGTGTGTTCCCACAAGTTCGTATTTAGGCTGAACATCATCTATCCTTTTGTTTCTTTCATAGTGCGTGGACTTGATGAGGGTGTCTATCTTTGCCAATTTGCAAAGTTGATGAAGGTATTTGTTCATCTTTTGGTTGCTGATGACAGAAAACACTTTTTTATTTGGCAAATGTACATCCGTATATTTGTCAATGATTGCCTGGGATTTCCTGTTAAATTCAATTTGAATTCTATCTGCAGTCTTTATGGTGACAATCTCAACCAACAGCAAAGATAGTAATAAATTTTTATCAAACCGAGAACTAACAGGAAAAAGCTTAAGAGGTTTTCCCTAAAAGTCTATAAACTTCAGAGAGCCTTTCTACAAAGACGTTTCTTTCTTCATATAATTTTGATATGTTGCGATTACTGATTGTAGAAATTTAATTTATTAAGAGGATGAAAGTCTTCTACACCTTACCAAATAAAAGAATAACTTCCATGTTCACTTTTCATCTGTGTAGGATAACCAGTAAAGTTTAATTTCCACGAGTAGTTTTCTACATTTCCTTCGTCATCCACACACTTGACAGGTAGATTTTTAATAGCTTTACCAAGCAGACCTGCATAGTACGCATACTCCATTTCATCCATATCAATACCCAACGTTGTATCAAAAAGCATAATACAACCTTTGTTCACAATAGGAGTGGTTACTTTGTCAGATGTATAGAATATGGTACTTAGGTTTTTATGACTATTATCTTCATTCGAAACTACTAATGTTTCAACGATATTGCCTTCGTGATATTTCATGGTAGTCGTCTCAAATCCTTCGGATCGTACCATCTTAATTAATTGCCCGTCATTGTTATACGAAAAACTCCATGTGTCTTCATCTGGTTGATCACCTCTATGGTATTGTGTTTCTGTACAATACTGCACAAAGCCTTTCTTATTGAGGAACAAATTGCAGACCAGTTTTTCATCACTTCTTATTATAGTCATAATTACATCAGGACCTTTTTCTATTGAACGCGTAGATTCTTCTCTATATTCAAAAGTAATATTTTCGTCTGAAGATTTCATAGCATAAACACGTCCTTTTGCATCTGTCAGAATTTGTATACCATCAAGTCCTTTAGGTAGTCCACCTGTAAACACGCTTAAAGGATTGATACTTGATGTTGAGACTCCTCCATGTGATTCATCACCATCTTTACTACATGATGAAAACGTCATCGCTGCACTCAAGGCTATTGTAGCAAAGAACATCGTTATTAAATTCTTTTCCATTATTTTTAATTTTAGATTTATATGAAATATGATAAGCTCAGTCCGCAGAAAGATGTTGGAGAAAGACAAATAAAAAGCGTGGACTGATAACTTCGCCTATGTTCTTGAGGTATCGCCAAACACCATTGCCACTTAAACGAGTAAAAGCCCACGCCGTTTGACGTGAGCATTAACTTTTATTCTCGTAGCTCTTTTAATTTTGGCGAATTCCAAGAACAAGAATGCAAGCTAACGCTTTTTATTTATATGTCTGCTATCAGTTTTATTCGTTCATAGGCACAATACTTTTTGTTAATCGATTGCAAATATACATTTTTTTATTGAAATGCAATGCTTTTGTTTTTATCTATAGTTCAAAACTAATACATATTCTTGATACAAAGCTGTGATAGTATAACCTCTTGAAGCGTTTCAATAATGCCCTGCCTTTTCAGCCATATATAGAAACAATCTCTTCATCTTGTAGTGTTTTGTCGTCTCTAATAACGATTGAACAATATTAGAGCGTAGAGTGGTCAGTTGTTCCATGATATAGAATAAATCCATATAATCCATATTGGCGTGGTGCAAGCAGCAGGCATTCCATAAAAGCCTGTTCCGGAGAGGATGTAAGTAGAATCCAGTCCAAATATGTCAAAATGGTTATCTGTTCATATATAAAGACTTCTGTTTTGAAAAACTTAAATTCACGGTCGAAAACGTCAAACTTCATCCATCGTGGCATTTTATCACTGTTACCCGTTGATACCATTAACTAGGGTTTTCCCATAGATACATAATGATTGAATCCCCAGAGTTCCAAAGCTGAATGTGCAGCAATATGAAAACGCTTCCCTAATTGATCGTTAAAGGACTGCAGAACACCAAAAGCAGACAAATTATCATCAGTACGGTACATAACCCCTTGCATAGAGAAGACAACCAAGCAGAAGAACGATATCTACTTAACAACTGCTTGGAATAGCCTTGCTCTATAAGCCATGAAGCAAACAACAACCCATTCTTCTGTCTAGATAGAAACATCTGGTTTATTTTTTTTGCTTTTGATACACTCATAGTTCATCTGCCATTAAAAACTGCTGCAAAAATACTATCTGAAACCCAAGATCTTCCTAAGAGAGGATGATAGCAACTTTATATACATAAAATACCTAATAATAGGTATTGCGTGATGCTTTTGAACATTGTAATTTTGCATCCGAAAATACCCAATATAAGAAATAAATCTCACATATCATTTATACACAGGTATTTGAAGAGGAAAATTAGTACAATAAAAGAATAGATTTATCACCACATGTATGTTAAAATAAAAATGCTGTCTCTGCTTGTCACACTGACTCCATGTATTGGGTATGCCCAAAAAGACGAAGGCACACCTAAAACGTCTAATGCCATGACCGACTCTTTACATCAGATCAACGAAGTAGTAGTAAGAGCCAACCAGATGTTAGGCAGTCAGTTTGAAGCACGTAATCGTACTGGTTCGGCTTATTACCTTTCACCCAAAGAATTGGGCAAGTTTGGTTATACCGATATAAATCGTATGCTGAAGAGCGTACCTGGCGTAAATATTTATGAAGAAGATGGTTTTGGATTGCGCCCTAATATCAGTTTACGCGGAACACAAGCTGAGCGTAGTGAACGGATCACGCTAATGGAAGATGGCATATTGGCAGCTCCTGCACCATACGCAGCCCCTGCAGCCTATTACTTTCCTAATGCGGCACGTATGTATGCCATAGAGGTGTTAAAGGGTAGCAGTCAGGTACAATATGGGCCATTTACAACAGGAGGTGCCATTAACTTAGTGTCAACCCCTATCCCGCAGGACCGATTAATAAAGTGTAGCATGTCGGCAGGTAGTTTTGGTAGTCTAAAACTACAAACGGCTATAGGTAAAAGCTTTAAGCATACAGGCTTTCTTATAGAATATTTGCGTTATCAGGCTCGCGGTTTCAGACATGATGACCCCGACGAGCGTACAGGATTTAAGCGCAATGACGTAATAGCTAAGTGGATGGTACGCACAAACAAAGAAGATGGCATAAATCACAGATTAGAACTAAAGTATGGATTTGCTAACGAAACTTCCGACGAAACATATCTTGGGCTTACTAATCAGGACTTTAACGCTAAACCATATTTTAGATATGCAGGAGCGCAAAAAGATAATTTGGTAACACGCCACTCCCAGTTTTCTGCCACATACATCATGAAAGGTGTTCGCTCATGGGATATAACCACGCAAGCCTATTACAATTATTTTTTCAGAAACTGGTACAAGCTTAACGAGGTGCGTACAGGCTACACCAAGGCTGAACGCCGTTCGATAGGTGATGTACTTGCCGACCCTATGACCAACCAATCGTACTTCGATATTGTTTCAGGTAAGGCTAACTATATAGGAGAGGCACTAATGCTACGTGCTAACCACCGTAAGTACCATTCGCGTGGTATTCAGATAAAAGGGGAATATAAAACAATGCTATACGGTGGATACTTCACTGCAGAGGCTGGCATGCGTTACCATGCCGACAGCGAGGATCGCTACCAGCAAGACGATGGATACTCTATGAATAATGGTCGCATGGAGCTTTTTGCAAGAGGACTCCCAGGCAGTCAGGCCAACCGCATTACTACAGCGCATGCCTTATCGGCTTATACTTTGGCAAAGTGGGCAAAAGGTATGTTTACCTTCACTGCAGGAATGCGTTATGAAGATGTAAAGCTATTAAATCGCGATTATACTAAAGCTGATTGGCGACGTACGGGTATGGTGCGTATAGAAGTGCCAAATAGTGCAAGAGCAATTATGCCAGGAATAGGAATCAACTGTAAGTTAATGCCCCAGCTGTCATTATTCTCAGGAATACATAAAGGTTTTGCACCGCCCAGTGCTTCCCTTGGACAAAAAGCCGAGAGCAGTATCAATATAGAGGCTGGTTTGCGCTATGCTAATCAATGGTTCAAAGGAGAACTGATAGGTTTCAACAACAACTATTCAAACATGTTGGGCAGCGACCTAGCCGCACAAGGCGGATTAGGCACCTTAGACCAGTTTAACGTAGGACGGGCATTGGTACGAGGTGTAGAACTGCTTTTACAATGCCAGCCATTACCTACCCATTGGAAAATCCAACTTCCCATGCAACTATCTTATACCTTTACAGATACAAAGATGAAAAACTCGTTTACAAGTGCATCGTGGGGACATGTTTTATATGGCGATGAAATCCCTTATATCTTTCGTCATGCACTTAACGGTCAGATAGGTGTGGAAAGCAAATGGGCTGACATAAACTTTAACATGCGATACAATGGCAACATGCGTACGGTTCCGGGACAAGGCAAGATAGCTCAACGCGAAAAAATTCCAGCCAACTTTATTATAGATGTTACCACCAAGGTGCATGTAATTAAAAATGTAGACCTTACTATGAATATTGTTAACCTTACCAACAAAGTGTATATGGTTTCACGACACCCATCTGGTGTCAGAGCAGGCTTACCTTTTGGTATTTATGGGGGGATACAGTGGAAACTTTGATAAAATGGCATATCGCTAATAATATATAATATGAAAATGAGAAAATCTGTATATATACAATCCATAGCTATCAAAAGAATGCTATGCCTATTGATCATGCTATGCACTTTACCAAGGCTCATGGCACAAGAAAATGGGTGGATAACAGGCTCTGTTACAGATACACAAGGCGAACCCATTGTAGGGGCAGTTGTTGGTATTGTAGAAAACAAGCAAAAGACGGTTACGGACATAGATGGTAATTTTAAGATAGAGGGTACCAAGGGGCAAACCATTACTGTCTCGTTTATAGGCATGCATGACTATAGGGGAAGTATTAAGGCAACATCCTTAAAAATAGAGTTGCAGAGTAATAGCAGCATGATTGACGAAGTTGTCGTAACAGGATACCAAAACATAAGAAACCGTGTTTACACGGGTGCTGCCACAGCTGTGAAAATGACCGACATCAAACTCGAAGGTATTGGCGATGTTTCGCGTATGCTGGAGGGTCGCGTGCCTGGATTGTCCATTCAAAACATATCCGGAACATTTGGTGCTGCACCACGCATCAATATTCGTGGGGGTGCTTCCATCATGGGAAATGTTCAGCCATTGTGGGTAATCGACGGTGCTGTTTACGAGGACATGGTACATGTTTCTCCTGAGGCCTTGGCGTCTGGTGATGCCGTTACGCTCATTAGTTCGGCAGTAGCAGGGCTAAATCCTGCTGACATACAAGATATTCAAGTACTAAAAGATGCCTCAGCCACATCAGTATACGGCGCACGAGCTGCCAATGGCGTTATTGTCATTACGACAAAAAGTGGTAAAAGGGAAACGCCATTGCAAATTAATTATACAACAGAAAACACATGGCGCCCACGTCCAGATTACAGTCACTTCGATTTGCTGAACTCTCAAGAGACGATGGCTCTGTATCAGGAAATGCAAGAGAAAGGATATTTTGATCCAGCTACATCATTATATGGACGTAGAGGTGGGGTTTATCATCAAATGTACAAACAGCTCACCACTTATGATGACAAATCACACAACTGGATGTTGCCAAACACTTATGAAGCCCGACAAAACTTCTTACGACAAAGAGAATATGCCAATACGGATTGGTTTAGGCTTTTGTTTACAAACAACCTGATGACAAACCATACAGTAAGTTTGTCGGCAGGTGGGAAGAATGTAGCATCTTATGCCTCGATAGGCTATTATCACGATGCTGGTTGGACTATTGCCGATCAGGTGCAGCGACTGACAACCAACATTAAGAATACATTTTACATCACCAACCGCCTTACTGCCAAATTATCGTTACAGGCCAATATGCGCATGCAAAATGCGCCAGGCACCTTGCCACAGAAAAAGAACACCATATCGGGAGCATTTGAACGTGATTTTGACATCAACCCGTTTGCATACGCTTTAGGAACAAGCCGAACGCTTCGCCCCTATGATGAGCATGGGCAACGCGAATATTATCGTAACAACTGGGCTCCTTTTAACATATTGAACGAGTATGATAACAATCAATTAAAAATACAGGTGGTCGACTTTAAGTTGCAAACCGAAGCGACCTATAAGTTTACTGATGCTCTTAACCTTAAAGCAATGTTTTCATACAGAAGAGCACATACAAGCAGACGACATGAAATAGGTGAAAATTCCAACATGATAGGAGCTTACCGTGCTTGTGAAACACCATGGGTAGCAAAACAAAATATATACCTTGTAAAAGACATCTATCATCCAGAACTCCTGCCTAAACCTGGCATACAACAAGGTGGTGTACTTTTCCTAAACAATGCCAACATGCAAAGTATGCTGGCACGCATAGCTGTTGATTACGACAAGCAAATAGGAGCACATGACCTGAAAGGATTTGCTTTTGGTGAAATAAGGACTCTGCAGCAAACTACAAATTCTTTTCAGGGATATGGCATTAGTTATCAACGCGGTAATGAGGTGCAAAGCGCACCTGGTATATTTGAGAAAATGTTTCAAGAAAACAACCCTTATTTTGCATTGCGTAATAGAGACGAGCGAGGCATCACATTCTCAGGCAATGCCACCTATGGCTATCAGGGCAAGTACATTTTTAATACAGTGGTGAATATTGAAGGCTCTAACGCAGCAGGAAAGGGGGCTACTGCTTTATGGTTGCCAACATGGAATGTTGGAGCCAAATGGAACGTGGATAAGGAGAATTTTATGCAAGGTAATGACGTCATTTCAAAATTGGCATTTCGTATAAGTTATGGATTAACAGCCAAAATGAACGAAGCGGCAGCTAATGCATCGGCTATCTATAGAGGTGGTATAGTCCATCGGTTAAATCTAAATGACAGAGAAAACAAATTAAATTTGCTTTCGTTGGAAAACAGAGACCTTACCTGGGAAAAAATGTACGAGCTGAATATTGGTGCAGAGGTGGCGTTTCTGAAAAATCGCATTTCGGCCACAGTAGATGTATACCAGCGCAATACATTCGATTTGATAGACTTGGTGCGTACATCTGGAGTTGGCGGACAATATTATAAATATGCCAACTTTGGCGACATGGTTGCTCGAGGTATTGAATTCGGATTGCATACCATCAACGTGAATACCAACGCATGGAAATGGACAACAGATCTTACATTCAGTGCCGTTCATCAACAAATAACTCGTATGCTCAATTCACCAAACGCATTTGACATGGTGGCAGGTAGAGGGCGTGGCAACGTTGTTGGTTATCCTAAAGGCTCGCTGTTCTCGTTTAATTTCCAACGATTGGACAAAAATGGGCTACCAAACTTTAATTTTGGACGATATCCATTACCACAAAACGAGTTGAAAGATATCGTGGGAGCTGACTTCAACGATACACAATACACTAAAACTTATTTATTGTATCACGGTCCTATTGAGCCTAATATAATGGGCGGACTGGCAAATACCGTGAAATGGCGCAACTGGGAATTTTCTTGCTTCATAACCATGCAGGCAGGCAACAAGATTAGGCTAAATCCAACATTTGACACACAGTTTGCCGATTTGAATGTATTTTCCAAAAATTATCTCAATCGTTGGCTTAATCCCGGCGATGAATATCATACTGACGTACCCACACTGCCTTCGAAGGAGATAATAGACGTGATAGGAATGGAAAATATAGAAAAAGCATACAACACCTACAACTACTCGCAATTGCGTGTGGCCGACGGAAGCTTTGTCAGACTAAAAAATATTGCACTATCTTATTATTTAAAACCAAGTTGGATGAAAGCAGTAGGCCTAAAAAGTGGAAGTGTTCGATTAAATGTTACAAATCCACTGTTGATTTATGCCGATTCCAAACTACATGGACAAGATCCTGAATATTATCAAACTGGAGGCGTTTCACTGCCTACGCCTCGACAATATACTTTTACTTTAAATGTGGGTTTTTAATATGAAATACTATCTATATAAATATGTCTTAGTTTTTGCCACTTTAGCTCTATGTGGCTGTAACGACTATTTGGACAAAATTCCCGATTCGGACATTGATGTAAACATAGACAATGAAGAAGGAATTGCCCAATTACTTGCAGGAGCTTATCCAGAGGCAAGCTACATTCCTTTTTTAGAGCCTCGCACTGATAATGTAGACATCAGAGCAAATGGCACACATACACAACTGAACGAAGAAATGTTTTATTGGGAGGATGATACCCAAGAAGACATTGACACACCCTTAAATTATTGGAATAGTTGTTATAAAGGGATTGCGCAGGCCAACAAGGCTTTGGAGTTGCTCAAGAAATATCCTAAGACTGAACGTGTCAAGGCTCTATATGGCGAAGCTTTTTTGCTAAGGGCTTACCTCCACTTCATGCTGGTCAATATCTGGGCAGAGCCTTATGGTAATGCAGAGCAATCTCCTGGTATACCTTATGTTACCAAACCCGAGAAACATGCGCTGACAAATTATAACAGAGGTACTGTCAACGAAGTATACGATAGCATTGAAAGCGACTTGAAGCGTGGTATCACCTTGGTCATTGACAGATATTATAAGCAACCTAAATATCATTTCAACAAAAAAGCGGCTTACACGTTCGCCTCACGTTTTTATCTGATGAAAGGTGAATGGCAACAAGTAGTGGAATATGCTAATTATGTGTTAGGTGCTGACCCCAAAACTATGCTAAGGAATTGGATAGACCATTCACGGCAATTTGAGTTTAAACGTCAGCGTTTGTTTACACGCTACACATCTCCCGATGAGGCTTCCAACTTATTGATTTGTACCACCGAATCTCGGTGGGCGAGACAAATGCCTACAGATCGTTACGGGGCTACCAAACAAACCGTTGACGAAGTGTTCAATAAAAGGGGCATCGAAGGTGGAGGCGATTTCTCTAAAATGACTTTTGACGGTACATATCCTTTTGTTTATTCACCATCACCTATAGTAAATGGTAAGTATATCGCCAAGTTTGATGAGCTGTCTACCACTGAAAGCATTGGATTAAGACCTCGGGGAATTTACGTGAGCAATGTGTTGTTTACTGCAGATGAAGCTTTGCTTAATCGGATGGAAGCCTATGCGATGCTAAAACAATATGATAAAGCCATTAATGATTACCTGCAATATATGCAGGGTAAGTTTGGCTTTATGCCTACTGTTGAAAGGGATATTTATATGCGTACAAGTGAGAATAATTATGATGTATACACCCCCTTCTATGGCATGACATTAAAACAGCTTGCATTGGTAAAATTATTTGCCGATTTCAGGCAAAAAGAGTTTTTTGCTGAGGGGCTACGCTGGTTAGACATTAGAAGGTTTCATTTGAGTGTGAAACGTAACACAAAATCTAAATATTATTTCCCCTTAGAGAAAGACGACCCACGAAAAGTATTGCAAATTCCCATAGAAGCACAAAACAGAGGATTGGCTCCTAATCCCCGTGAACGCAAAGAACCCATTAGATAAAACATGGTAGGTAATTTATAACGCAACAAAATGAACATACAGAAATATTTCTTAGCATATATAGGCCTATGGGCATTACTGGCAACGTCTTGCCAACATGAAACGCTATCAGATGACAGTGTTGTGGATAGCAATGCCACTCAAACGCAAACGGCACAATGGATAGAACAGCATTTTACCAAGGTGTATGGGCCAGAGGTGGTATATCAGTGGCAAAAAAATAATAGTCAGAAAGGAGTCTATGTGTATCCTCCTGACACTACAAACATAAAACAAGTTCTTAACGCTATTAGCTCTCTATGCTTTGATACCTTTAGGGATATTCAAATAGAAGGCAAGGGCAGCCTGCTTAACTACTGTTTGCCAGTACGCATTACATTATATGGTGGTGGAAACCCAGACAAAAATGGTGTTGAGCGCATGTACAATATTGCGTCACAGCCGGTAGAGATGAGTATATATCATGTTAATGATTTTGATGCAAACGACAAGCAGAAAGTTCATAGACTTGTTCGCAGTGTATATCACCAGATGATGAAACGAGTGTTAGAGCAGATGCCATACAACAGGGCTAAGTTTGCCGCCATCAGTGAAGGAAAATATATCACCGACACTCAACTCCTCTCCGAGATAAATGGTGCGAACAACGATATTGGGTTAGTGGGATATGCCAACAAGCGTGGATTCTATACCTATCTTTCCATGCTAAATCCTGAGGATGACATGGCAGAGATGTTAAGCGTTATCTTGACATCTACACCTGCAAGACTTAAGCAAGCAGAAGATGAAGCACGTACGCCAGACGAAGACTCTGACCCCGAGGTGAATAAACGCTATGAACAAGAGGCCGATCGTGCCTATCATGATTTTATGGCAAAAAAAATGTTTGTCGAGCAGTATGCTTGGAATAACTGGCACGTTAAATTGCTCACATTGCAACTTAAGAGTGTCAGGACCTTGAATAAATATCTAAATACAAAATAAGATGAAGTATCTTTCATATATACTCCTCACTATACTTGGTTGCGTTTTCTACAGCTGCCATGATGAAGAACGAGAATTTGTGAACACGCCTACCCAGCGCAAGAGGCAAGCCATTGAGGCGTTGAACACTGAGCTGGTTAACAACAAAGCAGGATGGTTGGTTATGTATTTCCCTAAAACAGACTCTTTGCTGTTTTCTAACATCAGTGATAAAATAAAAGCCGAATACCAATACAGCACTGACAGATATGGTTATGGAGGTGTTTGTTTTACCATGCGTTTTTTACAACATGGGAAAGTAGAGATGCGTGCCGACTTTGACCCCCAAAGTGTTACAACTTCCATAATGGGCGAATACAAAATAGGGGCGAACAGTTGCACCCAACTTACTTTTCTTACCACAAACTATATACACAAGCTGGTTAATGATAGTTATGGAGGCGCATGCGACTGGTTATACCAAGGACGTGATGAAGATGGATTACTGGTATTCAAAACAGCCTCGTACCTTAAGCCAGCATGCGAATATATTTTGATGAAGCCCTTACATGATGTGCATGAGTTTGCCGATGCAGTAAAACAAGCATACGATAACAGACGAGTGTTTGAGCGAATGAAAAATCCACAGTTGTATATACACAGAGGCGGCCGTGTTTACTTTCAGAGCGATTACTATCTTGGCAGAAACGGTGGACGCGTGGCCACTACCGAGAAACAGAGATATTATCTGTTTATGGAGGTGACGAAACCTAATCCTATCCCAGACTATCCACCTAAAGAATTTTCCGTGTTGGGTTCTGGATATTGTGGCACGCCTAAAGGTATTACTTTTAGAGCAGGTCTGCGATTGAACAACAAACAGGTGTTTGCCGATTTTCAGCGTGTTGACAACCATTTCGAAGCCGAATTGGTTGAAGTGTATCATCCCGAATGGAGAAGCATTAGGTTAGTAAGTAAGCATTTGCACCCAGAAGGAAAAATAACAGGCTTAAAAGCGGTTATTCAAGACGTTCCTACCAATGAATAAAATATAAACAGATAACAACAAGCAGTATGAAAATGAAATTATATATAACACTCTCTGCCTTTGCCATGATATTATTCTCAGCATGTTCGCCTGCCGTAAACGACGATGCCGATGAAGACTACGACAAATTATTTCCATTTAAGGGAATAGAAAAACCAAATATATCGTACGATGATCAAGCCTTGCAATTGGCAAGCATCGATATGAATGAGCATAGCTACGTCTACCCGGGAGTTGAGATTAGCGGTGAGAAGCGTACTTATACGGTATCACTTAGCTGTTCTTTTTTTGAAAAGGAACTACAAGGCAGCTTAGTGCCTGATGGTGAACTTTCCTCAACTTATACTATCAGATACATTGATGCTGACAAGACGTTGAAAACCATTTTCACCAAAAGCTATGGTTTTGATGATAGCGAGGTAAAATTGCTTAAAAATGGAGAGGAGCAAAAAATTACTTTTCAAGCCATGTCAGGTTTCCCCATGTTTTTGCAAGTAAAGGGCGGAGGTCCAAGCAACTCATCTGTGCGTGCCACCATTTCGGCAGTATCCAATGATGGACTTACCATTGTACGTCCTTTACATGTGGAGCAATTTCAAAATGAAGAGGGTATCAATTTAATTAAAAATCCATTTTGTGGATATATCATATTGCCATAAAGATAAAGGGATAAAATGATGAAGAATAAACCCAATAAACTTTTTTGTATGTTCATGTTGTGGTTAGCACTGTGTTCCTCCATAACATCATGCACAACATGGCAAGACGAAACCATTGAGTCATCGTACATCATGCCTACCTGGCCTGACCCGGAATATAAGTTTGTCAGGAATGATGAAAGCAGTGTTAATACATTAGAGTGTGAGCTGTTAAAAGAGCCTGCTGATATTGTGTATCACTCGTTCATGAAAGAAGCTCGTATATCAAGTGTCGTACAGCAAGAGAGGATGAACGAATATTTCAAGCAAGGAGTGTATGGCAAAGCGCCATTTGATGAAATAGCTACATCTATGGTTCACCGTGTTGACAGGGAGCGCATACTCGCAGTCTTTCAACAATTATTCGATGAGTCGAGAGCATTGAGTGGTTATGGCTACCCTCGTCCTGCCGATATTCGCAACACCAAGGCACAAATGGGCAAAGGAGGATATTTAGGCTATAATATTGGCGATGAAAACTTAGCGTTTGTTAATGCCAAAGGTATAGCCGTGGCCGAAGTGTACTATGAGATGATTAGGGGAAGTATTTATTTGGATAAAATCCTGAATGTACACCTTAACCCTGAGTTATACAACGACCAACAGCTTTTGAAAGATCAAGCAGCGTCTAATCTGGTAAACGGACATAATTACACAGAACTGGAACATCATTGGGACTTGGCCTATGGTTATTACCAATACTGGTTGCCCATTGTGCAAAAAAATGAGCGCAGTGCGTTAAAGGGAAGTCGCATTAAACTGTACAACGCCTTTGCTGCAGGACGATTGGCCATGACCGAGTATAGGTTTGATGAGATGAGAACATGTCTTCATACCATTAGGCAAGAATTGTCTAAGGTGGTCGCCGTGCATGCCATACAGTTGTTGTCAGGCGAAGTGACAAATGCGAATTTACACGAGGACATCAGCAATGCCCTGGTATTCCTGTCACGTGCCTATGGTGCCGTGTTCTCGTTGCAGTTTGCCGTGAATACAGAAGGAAAACCATTATATACCTTTGATGAGGTTCAAACACTGTTGGACGCACTTACCCAAAACTCCGGATTATGGGATAAGCAGCGTCTGGAAGGCGATTCCACTACCCCTGGATCCATTGCCTATACTGTAGCACAAATCAAGCAGCGCATAAAATGATAAGCATATATGCGATAATCGTTAAAAGAAAAAAGGAAACTATGAATTTATATAAATTATTATTGTTGGCGTTCCTATGTTGTACGTTAGACGTAACAGCTCAAACACATCCCAACTTGATATTGAACGGTGGGTTTGAAGAGTGGCGCACCGCCGGTATCTATGAGAAGCCTGTGTGTTGGTATTTTTCAGTGGGTAGTATTGAAAAGTCAAATCAATCGCATAGTGGTAGTCACGCTGTCAAGTTAGTAGCAATCCCGCATACGCTATCTATAATTGACCGAGCAAACAACTATTATTATATGAACATTGAGGGCGGAGCAACTTATCGCCTTACCTATTGGTACAAAGGTACGTTACAGCGTGCCAATTGTGTTTCCACCGTGATATGGTGCAAAGAAAAGCGCAAAGTTAAAACGACTGCAAAGAAAACTTCAAGGGATATGGTCACAGATGCATCCCCTACTGAATGGAAACAAAAAACTATAGATTTTGTCGCTCCGCAAGGAGTGGATTGCGCGGGATTTTGTTTTGAAATGAAAGAAGAAAATACCGATGTCAATAACTATCTATTGATTGACGATGTGGTTTTTAAGAAAATAAAAAGTAGCACTATTACCGAAGATGCACCGATGCCTTATGATGTGAAAGTTTCTGCACAACAACGCGAAATTTTTATGTCGTGGCATCCTGTGCAAGGCAGTGGCATCAAATACAATATTTTGCTCAATGGAAGACAGGTGTCTACAATAAGCACCACCGACTATATCTTGCAAAAACTGCAGCCTAACACTACCTACGAAATAGGCGTGCAGACGATTATGCCTGACGGAAAGAAGTCGAAAGTGGCTAAAAAAAACATTACCACAGAATTAATGATAACAGGCAGGGAGGATGAAAATCGCATTCCGTACATCTATCAAATCAAGAACTATGGCGATTGCCCACGAAGCATAGAGCTGTTTTTCAACGATTTGTATGATGCCAACGCTCAAATTAAATATACGCTTGACGGCATTCCCTTCGTTCCTGTCGACGGATATAAATTGGTTTTCAACAAAACGGGTAAACACATATTGGTTGTGGACATCATTGAGAGTGATGGCAAGGCTTGGACTCTGGAATATAACTTAAATGTGAAATAAGCTAATCGACATGAAGCATATATATATTTGGCTATCAGTGATAATACTTGGCATGTCGTTAACCGCCTGCCACAATGAGTCGGATTTAGAATCGTCCAAAATATTGATAGGGGATAACAACTTATCATCTATTGATGTGTTTACGCACACGACCCGCATGTTAATCTTAAAGGGTGGGACAGGTAAATACAAGTGCAATGTTAACAACTCAAAATTGGCTACCGTCAGCATCAACGAAGATACATTACGTGTTACAGGCATATTGGAGGGTGAAACGTATGCCTCTGTTTGGTCGGGCGATGAGTGTCGCAAGTTGGATATAAATGTTATAGTGCCCAACATTACCTCTACCGAAGATGTCATACGATTGTTCCCTCGGGATGAGAGCCGATCAGTAAGCGTCAATGGTGGAGGCGGCATGGCACAAATGAGTGTGGAAGACCCTATGCGTGTTCTGAAGAAGGTTAAGTGGAACGCCAAGACCAACATCATAGAAATAGATACCTATTGCGAGGGCGACGCTTATCTCCACATCACAGGGCAGGATCATCAAACCAAAACAATTAAAGTAGAAGTGCGATGCAAAGGCGAGGCTGATGAGTCGGGAGTATACAGCACCACGTCGAGAAGTCTAAGCGTTTTGATGCGCAACACGTTGGTGGTACATCGCAAAGGTGTGGGTGTATGGATATTTAATGAGGCCAACCCAACAGCCTCCAAGAAAACCATCAAGATTACGCCTGCTATCATAAATCCCCAGCAAGGTACCTATGTTGATGTTGAGCTCGGTTTTCGCTATCCAGACGAGTTCAGCTCTCTAAAAGAGGGCAAGTGCAAATTATACGTCCAGGAAGTCAGGCCGAACCATGTAGTACTTGCCGGGCGTGGATTTAAATTTGTAATACCTTACGAGAAAAAATAATATATCTAATTTTCAATATATGTTTGCCATCTATCATATAACTGTTGGCAATAGAAAGACGTATTCAAATTATTAATAAAATATAACAATACAACATGCAAATCTCAACAATTAGAAAAAGCATAACAACCTTGGCGTTGTTACTGGTGTTTAGTGCATCTCATGCGCATAAAGTAATAAAAGTTGAAAAACCTGGTGAACTTTCAAAACAAATCAGCTCGTCCGAAAAGTTCTCCATTACAGATCTTACCATATCGGGTAGTATTAATGGTGCCGATATCTTGTGTCTTCGCGAGATGGCTGGCAGGAACATAGAGGGGAGACCTACAGAGGGGAAACTTTCCACACTTGACCTATCTGAGGCTAAAATTGTTGCCAACGGTGGCAATTATTATCAGGTAAAGAGAGGTATGTTTACCAAGCACTACGCACCTGCCTATGATGACGAGGTGAGTGCCTATATGTTCTACCAATGCCAGGCACTTATAACACTAAAATTGCCTACAAGTACAAAGAGTATTGAACAACACGCTTTCAGCGGTTGCACTTCGCTTACGGAATGCATCATTCCGCAAAGTGTCGCTACCATAAGGGAGAATGCCTTTAAAGAATGTGGCAAATTAGCGTCAATAGCGCTTCCCAACTCGCTCAAGGAAATAAGTAAGTGTGCCTTTGCTGGATGCAAATCACTTACTTCGGTGACTTTTCCATCACAGTTGGAGAAAATTGGCGCACAAGCTTTCGAGAATTGCACCTCGCTTGCTACTCTTTCCGAGTTTCCATCATCATTGTCAGAAATAGAGGAAAAAGCTTTCTACAATACTGCTGTTACGGCGTACACGGTGGCAGAAGACAACGACTATTATTGTGCTAGCAATGGAGTGCTTTACGATGCCGATAAAATATCAATACAACTGTATCCTGCAGGCAGCAGTGCGACTTCGTTTGAGATACCTGGAAGTGTTGGAGAAATAGACGAGTATGCCTTTGCTTATGCCCAAAACCTGAAGAATATCTGTCTTCCGGAAGGACTCACCAACGTAGGCAAATATGCTTTTGAGCATGCTGGACTTGAGCAACTTACTTCACTTGCCTCTAATCTTTCTATTGGAGAGTCGGCATTCAGCGACTGTGTCGAGTTGCAAACTGTTGACTTCAAAGGGGCAATTGGTGGAATAGGAAATTATGCATTCAAAAACAACAAGAAACTTTCTGTCGTGCAGTTTACTGGTTCAGCCATGCCTGAGTTCGGCCAGTACGTATTTACACCTAAGGCCGTAAAACTTAAAGTCTATGTAGAAAAAAACTTGATTGACAAATTTAAAGATGCTTTTAGCACAAAAAAAGTTGCGTTAGGTACAATGTACGAAATCCTTGACATCACTACATCTGGAATTGCGAAGCAGTCTGTCTATGAGTCGAACATAGATAAAGTACACTTTGACGTGTGTGGTAGAAAGATAAGCAAGCATGACAAAGGACTTCACATTATTCAGTATTCTGATGGACGTGTTGTCAAGCGTATGGTAAAATAAATTTAGGACCCGAACGCTGCCACTCGGCAAATTAAAGTAATTTTATTGAAAATAATTGGCATAAAAACCTGGAATCATTTAAATTTGCACTATAAATGCTAAAAGTATCAATAAAATGAAAATTGGAGATTTAGTACACATTTCGCCAGACCTCACTATGAAGGACGACTGGGTGGATGGAAAGGTTATTGATATCAAAGATAATCCGTTCGTTGGTATCGTCGTATCTGCAAAGACGGATAACGGCGTGATATTCTTTGGACGTGAGGAACTCTTTAGACCCGCATGATATGTTTGCATTAAGTTTCGATATGATCATAGCAGGCCTTAAAGAGCTGTACCGTGAGACGTCCAACAACGCCTACTGTGAGATAAGGCAAATATTCGAAGCAAATGGATTTGATTGGGGTAGAGTGGCAATATAATCATTTAAGTGAGTACGCTTTAATCAGCGTACTCATAACTTTATTATTATAAATACGATGAATAAACTGAAATTATTTATTGCTGGCATCATGATGTGTTTAGCAACAACAGGCAGTGCACAGACGAAAGCGAGTACCCAGCAGAACTACTATCTTTATGCTTCTATTGAAGTGCGATGGGCAGATAAGGTTACAGGAGAGCAGTGCTTCGTTATTCTTATGTCACCAGGAGAAAACGGACAACAACGACCAAGTATCATGAAAAATAAAGAAGGGAAAGCAGTTGTAGTTAGAAATATGATGGAAGGTCTCGCATATTTGGAAGTACAGGGATGGGAGATGCTTGAACCAAGAACCAATGTGGGTAAGTGGATTGTTAGACGAAAGGTTTCATTTGAGGAGCTGAATAAATTAGTTAATGAGAATACAACCTATGAGGAAGTTACGCCAAAAGTTCAACTATCCTTAAATGAACAAACATTAAAAATTGATTACAAATAAACAAATCCCCGCTATCTGATTTTCATATTTTCTTATAGTTTTAATTGATGCCAGAATTGAATATTTTAACGTGAGTTATTAAAGATTTCTACAATTATAAAAGAACAAAGTCAACAATGAAAAAAGTATTATTTCTTACGTATCTGATGCTAATGGCCATTGGTCTACATGCACAGAATGAAACCGTTACCAACCAGACCGTACTTGATTTGTTAAAAGAAGGTTTTTCCTCTGAAGAGATTATCGGTGCTATTGACAACAGCTCAACTCGCACTATTACTTTCGATATCAATTTTATGCGCCAGCTGAAAACTGCAGGTGCTGATGCTACTCTGACGACATATCTTCAAAAGATAGCCAAGAAAGATATGGGTTACGAGGGAGTTTACCTCTGGAATGTTGCTAACGGTAAGCCCGAAAAACTCTATCGTACAAATTTTGAAAAAGAAGCGAAAGGAGTTAATTTTGGTGCGATAGGAGCTGCAGCACTTGGCACCTATGTAGCTGGATCGGTTTTTGGAGGACACATTCCAAGCGGAGGAGAGGCTGCTGCTGTAGCTGCAGGGACAAGTGTTCTTATGACATCTGCCAAGGATATCAAGAAGTTGATGTTGCCTGGCACTAAAGCAAAAACAACGGCATCCACACAACCTGTATTTAGATTCTATTTTAATCATAATTCTGATGATAGTTTTAAGCAGAATGGCGGCAATTTTTATGAGCTTGTAATGAACGATATTATGAGTCCCAACGAGTTTCAATGTGTAAGGATGACGGTGAAAGCCAAAAAGAAAGGTGGCAGAAGGATATTCCCTGATAATATGAGTTACACCGTAATGGGCTTTGAGGGAAGTAACGCAAGTTCCAGAGTAATGGTAGATTTCACAATTAAAACAATTAACAACACAACCTTTGAAGTGTCTTTTCCTCAACCATTGGAACCGGGAGAATACGTTTTCTTCTATAAGAACGGACTCAACAATCAGTATTTTAAGACAGCTCCTTTTGGTTTCGATTTTTCCGTTGAATGATTTGTGAGTAACTTATAGATAGTTATGTTTAATATGAGAGCGGTATTTAAGCCGCTCTTTTTTTGTATGACGGGCATGTCATACACGAAAGTAGGTTAGAAAACGTTCCTTTCGCAACCTATCCGATTAAATTTCCTAAAATTGTAGATTTAGATTTGATAGTTGAATCTTTCGTAAAAAAAGTTTTTCTATATATCACTGAAAACGAATAAGTTAGATGTGATAAGGATATTACTGATGGCAGAAACAAGCATCATATAGATTTCTTCTTCAAAAAAATGTTCATATCATTTATAATCGTTACTTTTGCACAAAATCATTAACATGTGATTATATGCAAAAATACAGATTTCAAGACGCTTGTAATAGAATATCTGGCACACATGGGGGTGCCAAAAAGTTCGGCAGTTCCTCTACCGAAAGCTTTGTGCACTAAAGTGCCTGTGGCTTTCAGTCACGCTTATCATCTATACCAAGCTGAGATGCTGGGTGTGAAGGTTGTTTGGGCTTTGGGCTCGACAAATGAGTTTACTCCAGCACAAACCGAGAAAGCCATGAATACCATTTCCGAAAGACTTTCGCTCCCTGTGATTCTTGTTTGTCCTGACATTGCCTCCTATAACATATCCAGGCTTGTTGAAAGAAAAGTTGACTTCATCATCCCCGGTAAGCAGATGTTCATTCCTTCCATGATGATTGACCTGAAATCAGTAAAAGCCAAGAATGCAGACATCATGGTGAAAATTCATCCCTTGTCTCAGGTCGTGCTGCTTTGGCAATTGGAAAAAGGCGGCTTGCGAGGTATGACCACAAGTGAGATTGCGGAGAAGCTTGGTTCCTCCTATGCCACGGCAAACAGAGCAATAAGGTGGCTGAGAGAAAAAGGGCTGGTTACACTTTTGGGCGACAAGGAAAAGAACATCTCCTTTTACGCCCATGGAAAAGAATTGTGGAACAAGATTCTGCCATATCTGGAGAGTCCCGTTGAAAAAATCGTCTATACGAATGAGGAGATCATAAACGGGAAGGAGAGCGGTGTCAACGCACTGTCGGCATATTCCATGATCAATAGAGAGCAGCAGAAGAGTTTTGCCATCAGCAAGGATATGCTGAAGAAAATAAGTACCAACAAACTGTTTGGTAAAACCAAGTTGGAAGTTTGGCGATATGCCCCAGATTTTTTGGCAGGCGGTAATGTTGTTGACCCGTTGTCGCTCTTTCTCTCCCTAACGGATGATGAAGATGAGAGGATCCAAATGGAACTGGACACTTTAATTGAGAATATCAGATGGTCAGAGGAATAGACACATTCAGGGAATACTTCAAGGACTTTGAAGCCAATTCTGTCATCATTGGCGGCACTGCCTGCGAGATTCATAAAAAAAATACATCCAGTTTCCAAGGGCGACAAAGGATATTGACATTATATTGATTGTAGAGGCCCTGTCGCACGAGTTCGTGAAGCGATTTTGGTCTTTTATCAAACAGGGAGCTTACCGGCAGCGTGAAAAAGGTACTGGCGGCATAGTTCGTTTGGAGCATGAATATTACCGTTTCATAAAGCCGCAGGTTGCAAGCTATCCGATGCAGATAGAGCTGTTCTCACGCAATCTCGGATTGCTTGATTTCCCAAAGGACGCTGTTATCACTCCGATTCCGACCGACGAGGATTTGTCAAGTCTGTCAGCAATCCTCATGAATGACGACTACTATCACTTCACCATTCAGCACAGCACCTTGGAGGATGGCGTTCACATTGCCAACATAGAGAGTTTGATTTGCCTGAAAAGCAAGGCTTTTATTGACTTGACAGAGAAAGTGCAGGCTGGAGAGCATGTTGACAAGCGCAACATACTCAAACACCAAAAGGATGTTTTTCGCTTGGCTGCCATGCTTGCGCCCGATAGCAGTTGTCATGTTCCACACCGGTTGCAGGAAGACGTTGGGAGGTTTTGCCAACTGGCAGAGCTGGAATTGCCCAATGACGATTTCTTCAAGGCAGCCGGGTTGCCAGGCTTAAACGCTGAAGAGCTGTTGCAAATCATCAAAACATCATTTACTGACCATGACTAAGATTCAATATGCTTTTGACCTTCACTTGGAATTTGCGGAGAATTCACATTATCTGAAACAGAATCCCATCAAGTCCATGGGCGACATCCTTGTACTGGCTGGAGATATTGGCTATTTGGGCAGTGACGCTTTTATAGCCCACCCCTTTTGGGACTGGGCGGCTGACAATTATGAACAGGTCCCTTCCCTAGAGTCTTTTCCTGTTCTTCTCCACTATAATTCACATAATTCAAACCAAAACATCTTTTCATCAAGGAGTAAAAGAAGAAGCGTTCCGAGAACTCCTCACCCAAAAACTGTACGTTGTCTAACAAAAGTGCATGCGAAAATGTCCGTATACGGTTTTGCAATGAAGAACCTTTGCTGTGAAGAACCATGAAACTGGAAGCATATACCATTGACAATCAGTCTTAAGCTTATAAAGAATGCATGGAATTATCTCTGACAGTCTACTTTGGCAAATATATCCACGTTTTGCAACTGATAAATGAGGTAGAATTTCATTTTTATTGTATCTTTGTCTAGTACTTTGTACATGAGAGGATTTTGAGGCTTGGTTTGCTAATACAAAGATAAGAAATCCTCTTGATTTTAACAAAATAAAAAGTCAAGACAACTTCAATATAAAAAAGTAATAGGAATCGTTATAGGGCTTGCCATCGGTTTCTTCCTGTGTATCGACGATCTGATAACCCGTCTTTCCAGGACCTTCGATAAGAAAAGGTAGCAGCTTTACGATGGAAACGGCAACGTGATGCGCAGGGTGGAGAGCTTGAAGGGACTCGGCATAACGCCGAAGAAGCAAACCAAGGGACTGGAAGAAATTAATACATTGGACCGATAAATGAAAAATAAGGGCTTATCATATTTCCTAAGATTACAGGTTGATTTCCTGTGGCTCTTGTGCATGGTGCTGTGTTCGCAGCTCCATGCTCAGGAACCTTTGACCCGCAATATGCTGATGTTGTCGAATCTCAATACGGACAATGGGCTCTCCAGTGCCCGTGTATATTCGATAGTTGAGGATGAGGATGCTGCTATGTGGATCAGTACCAAGCGAGGCGTTGACAGGTACAATGGTCAACAGGTACGGAACTATACCTTGGCTACGGATATGCAGTTTAGTGATGCCAGTGGTAGAAACATCAAGTTGACTAAGGATAGCCAACAGCATATCTATGCCTATGATAATAAAGGAAAGATCTATATATATAATAAGGTGAAAGACACATTCCAACTCCAGGTCAATCTGATGAATGTACTTGGAGGAAGTGTGGTGCTCAATGACTTGTTGGTTGATGACAAGGGATGCTTTTGGATGGCGTTAGATAGGGGCGTGTATATGATGGCTCCTCTATCTATTGCTGGTAGCAAAGACAAAACAGCGTATAGTTCGCCGAACAAAGGAAAATACATTCTGAAGAACACATATGTCAATCATATCCGATTCTTCGGCAAACAATTATTGATAGGTTCTCCTTCGGGACTCTTCGTCTATTCACAAAATGCAGCCCAGCCTCGATTGCTCTTGCGAGGGTATTCCGTGCTTTCGTCTTATCACGACGTGAAGGCTCATCAGATATGGTTGGGAACTTTCCATCGTGGCATTCTCTTGCTCGATGACAGAACATGGAAGCCATTGTCTTCTCTCACGCAATTCTCATCCTTATCAGATATTCCGCTCATCCCTGTTCGTTCCATTATCCCCTACGATGCAGCCACCATCTTGATGGCGGTGGATGGAGCAGGTGTCTATGCCTACGACAAGAAGACTTGTAAGACGAATCTACTTTTGAATACGGGTGGCAGACCGGAGAATGCATTGCATGGCAATGGCGTCTATGCCCTTTGCAAGGATCATCTTGGCGACCTTTGGATTGGCTCCTATTCGGGAGGTGTGGATATGGCTATTCCGATGGAGCATACCTTGGAGTTTGTGCGCCATGAGTATCTCAACAGCCAGTCGCTTATCAATAATGGTGTGAACGACATCATGCAGAGCGTGGATACACAGGGGCGCAATAGCAAGATATGGTATGCTACCGACAAGGGGGTGAGCATCTATGACGAGCAAACCCAACAGTGGCATCATGCCCTATATAATAAGGTGGTGCTTACCCTTTGTCAGACTGCCGATGGCAAGGTCTTGGCGGGAACCTATGGTGATGGCATCTTTCAGGTTCATGCCGATGGAAGCAGTAGTCGAGCTTACTCTGTGTCGAATGGCAAGTTAAAGACCGACTATGTGTATAGCATTTTCAAGGATAGCGAAGAAGGCTTGTGGATAGGTTGTTTGGATGGAGACTTGGTACATATCCCATCATCATTAGAAAAGAATGGAAATGTGGATAACTCTGTTAACTACTTACCAATCAATGAAGTTCAGAGTATCGTGGAGTCTCCAGACAAGAAGAGTATTGCGGTGGGAACGACCCATGGATGTTATCGTATCGACAAGCGAAGCCTTCGTGTCAGTCGATTCTTCTATCCATCGGAATTTCCAACTTTCGATTATAATTTCTTTGTCAATGCGATGGTTTTTCAGGATGCACGGCATATTTGGATAGCAACCGATGGAGGAGGCTTGTACCTCTACGATAGGCATAAGCATCAGCTCAAGAACTATACTATCTCGGAGTCTTTGCCTTCCAACACCGTCTATGCCTTGGTCAAGACTCCAAAAGGCAAGGTGTGGATGAGTACCGACAAGGGACTGGCTTTCATCGATCATGGAAAGGTGACCAATCTCAACTTCTTCAAGGGATTGGAGCGGGAGTACAGGCGTATGGCTGTGGTCCGAACCCAAGACGGGCGAATGATTTTCGGAAGCAATGATGGTGCAGTGGTCTTGACATCCAAGTTTGCCAGGGGATTGAACTACAAGGCTCCTCTTCATATCACGGGTGTTGAGGTGGAAGGAAAGATTTTCGATGAGGCTGACCAACTGGAAGATTGGCATGCAGAACTCTTCGAGATGTTGCAAGAAGGAAAGATGAGTTTCTCTCATGATGAGAAAACCCTCATCGTGCATTTCGAGAGCATCAACTATCCGTATCAGCATGACATCCAGTATCAGTATTATCTGGAGGGGTACGACCATCAGTGGAGTGTGCCTTCTGCCTACCAGCAGGCTCGTTTTGCCAACTTGCCTCCTGGCAGTTACATCCTGCATGTCAAAGCAATGGGTAGGAGTAACGGACGCATATTGGGAGAATCCACCTTGCGCATTCATATCGCCCAACCATGGTGGAACTCTTGGTGGGCATGGATTCTCTATCTCTGCATCTTAGGTGCTGTAGTCTATTTCGGCTGGGATTACTACAGGGAACGTTTGCATCGCAAGTACTACGATGAAAAGATCAACTTCTTTGTGAATACCGCCCATAACATCCGTACCCCTTTGAGTCTTGTGCTGGCTCCTCTTGCCGACTTGGCGAAGGATGCTACATTAGGCGATAAGAGCCGAAAGTTCTTGGAGATGGCACAGCGTAATGGTGACAAGCTTCTGAAGATGGTGACCGAGTTGCTTGATTTCCAGAAAAATGCCGTAGCGAAGACACAAGTTCGCTTGCAGAATGTGGAACTGTCTGTTTTCTTGCGTCAGCAGGTGGATAAGTTCCAGATGTCTGCCCAGGAGAAACATCTCAATCTTCGGTTGGAAACCTGTGGACAGCATACCTTCTCTACCGATCTATCTATGATGGATCTGATATTCGAGAATCTGCTCTCCAATGCCGTAAAATATACGAGGGGGGGTGGAACCATCACCATCTCTGCTTCGCTCGATGAGGTTGCCAAGCAAGTCTGCATCCAGGTAAGCGATACCGGCATTGGTATCCCGAAAACCGAGGCCAAGCATATCTTCCAGAGTTTCTTCCGTGCCTCCAATGCGGTCAATTCTCAGGAGATGGGCAGTGGCTTGGGCTTGATGCTCACTCGCCAGCTTGTGCAGAAACTGGGAGGAAAGTTAACATTCGAGAGCGAGGAAGGCAAGGGAACTGCTTTCTTGGTTGTATTGCCTGATAACGGAAATGTTGATGTTTCCGTTTCTTCCAAGCCATCAAGTTTGCCAGAAACTTCCGATAACTCCATGTCTACTGATGAAAAAATAAAATCAGAAGAATCACTTAAGGACACGCTCCTTTTTGTCGATGATAACGAAGACCTCCGTCAATACATCCGTATGGCTTTCGCCGACCAATACCATGTGGTGGATGTGGAGAGTGGTGAGGCTGCCTTGAAGTATCTGTCAGAGAATGGTGAGTGTGACATCGTGGTATCGGATGTGATGATGCCGGGTATGCAGGGCGACGAACTCTGCCGTAGCATCAAGGAAAACAAGGAGACCAGTTGGCTGCCTGTCATCCTCCTAACAGCGAAGGCAGGGCGCGACTTCATGATAGAAGGTCTAGACCTTGGAGCAGATGATTACATTGCGAAGCCATTCGACTCTGCCATTCTTGCCAGCAAGATTGCGAGCATGTTGAAGAACCGTCGTCGTCTGAGTCAATACTATATGGAGCAAAGTCTCGCCATCGTCAGAGGAGAGGACTCTGGGCAATCGTCTCAAAAGAGCCTGTTGCCAAGCGAACCTTCCATGCCATCCGCTTCCGATGAAAAGAATAAATCTTCTGATGAAAAAGAACCGGATTTGGATCCGATGGACCAAGCTTTCGTTGAGAAAGCAACCCGTCTCGTCCTCGATAACCTGAGCGACACCGACTTCACCATCGACCGCCTTTGCCGGGAGATGGCGATGAGCCGCACCCTCTTCTATGGCAAGTTGAAGACTCTGACGGGGCAAGGACCGCAAGACTTCATGCGACTCATCCGTTTGGAGCAGGCAGCCCAGTATCTGAAGCAAGGCGATAGCGTCTTGGATGTTTCTGTGAAGACAGGATTTGTAAACGTAAAGTACTTCAGTACAGTCTTCAAGAAGCATTTCGGGGTGTCACCGAGTAAGTATGAATAAAATGAGTCATGTAAATTGCTGGTAAAGAAAGTAGGATTGCTACCTTCTGATATTCTGTTAGTTATATATAAATGTAATGTAAGGTTTCAAACCTGACGATAAGTTAGATTTGAAACCTTTTTTGTTTGCTTTCTAACCTAGCTTTTTCCTCTTTTCTATATTTTTGTAGCCAGGTTCAAACAATTACTCGCAATAAATAAACAATTAAGCATCAACAACAATAAACCTAATAATGAAAAGGAACCTTTTGAAAATCTGCTTGCTATTTGTAAGTATTTGTACTGTATTTTCTTGCAGTGCTAGTCCTTCGGTGGTGGATACGCCTGATACAAGCGAATTGATTCCTACCGCCAAGCAATGGAACAAGGATGTAGTAGGTTGGAATCTCGGCAATGAATTCGAGTGCTCAGCTCCTGGACAGGATAGCGAGTCGATGCAGATTGGCAACCCTGACGGTTCCATCCATGCAGAGACAGCTTGGGGCAATCCCGTTGTCACCAAAAAGATGATACAAGCCGTGAAGAAGGCAGGTTTCAATGCCATCCGGATTCCAATCCGTTGGCAGTGCCACATTACCAATGCTCAGGCGATGAGCATCGACAAGGCTTGGATTGCTCGTATCAAGGAGGTAGTGGGTTGGTGTCTGGATAATGACCTCAAGGTTATCATCAATGCGCATCATGAAAAATGGCTAGAAGGTCGTCCTACCTATCAATATAAGGATGAAAACTGCCAGAAGCTTGCGCTCCTCTGGATGAATATCGCCTCTGAGTTTGCCAATTATGACAGCCGCTTGGCTTTCGCCGGTACCAATGAGGTTCACGTCAGGGGCAATTGGAGCAAGCCTACTGCCGAGAACCTCGAAGTGCAGAATGCTTACAATCAGACATTCGTGGATATGATTCGTGCCACAGGCGGCAACAATGCCAAGCGCCACCTCATCTTACAGACTTACGTTTGTAACCCTTGGTTTGGCATCGAGAATGGAGATTTCATCATTCCGAAGGATGCCGAAGGCAATGGCAACAACTATATGAGTGTGGAATTTCACTACTATCAGCCATGGAGCTACGCCGGCGATTGCACCTACGATTACTGGGGTGATGTCTACAAGGATGCTGGCAAGATACCTGCAGAAAACGAGAAGACGATGACGGATTTCTTCAACAAGGTGGTGAATACCTGGAGCAACAAAGGACTGGGTATCGTTATAGGAGAATGGGGAGTAACCAATCACTATAAATCAAACTCAGAGAAAGTGCATGAAAACATGACCTACTACTGTAAGTTCTTGACTACGGAGGCTCGCAAACGAGGCTTCTCTACTTTCGTTTGGGACAACAACCACTTCGGCAACGGCTCTGAGAAGTATGGCATCTTCGACCGTTTCAAGAGTATGAAGGTGAATGCTCCTTGGATTCTCGAAGGAATCTTTGGGAAAGAATAATGTTAAACTAAAAACAAAATATCTATTATGAGAAAGAAAACCATGTTACTCGGCCTGCTCAGTGCAGGTTTGATGTGGATGCCTGTTTCTGCCACTCTCGCAGCCCAGATGAACAAGGCTGCGATGAGCGTTCAGCAGAACCAAGGCATCAAGGGTACAGTGGTGGATGCCACTGGCGAAACCTTGATTGGCGCTAGCGTGAAGGTGGCCGGTACAACCAACGGTGCCGTTACCGATCTGGATGGTAACTTTACGTTGAACTGCAAGCCTGGAGTAACGCTCGAAGTGAGCTACATAGGTTACAAGACGATGACCGTGAAAGCTGCTAATGGCATGAAAATACAGATGCAAGAGGATGGTAAGGCCTTGGATGAGGTAGTTGTCACCGCCCTCGGTATCAAGCGAGACCGCAAGGCCCTGGGCTATGGCTTGGAGGAAGTGAAGGGTGAGGAACTCACCAAGGCGAAGGAAACCAATGTCATCAACTCTCTTTCTGGTAAGGTGGCTGGTCTCGTTGTGCAGAACACCGCTGGCGGTGCTTCTGGTTCTACCCGCGTGCTCCTTCGTGGTAATACAGAAATGGCAGGCAATAACCAACCTCTTTACGTGGTGGATGGTGTGCCTTTGGATAATACAAACTTTGGCAGTGCCGGCGAAAGTGGAGGTTATGACCTCGGTGATGGCATCTCTGCCATCAACCCTGATGATATCGAGACGATGACCGTATTGAAAGGTCCTGCAGCCTCAGCCCTCTATGGTAGCCGTGCTTCCCATGGTGTTATCTTGATTACGACCAAGAAGGCGGAGAAGGATAGGATTTCCGTGGAGTACAATGGCTCTTATACTGTCGATACCCAGTTGGCTAAATGGGACGACATCCAGGAGATATATGGCGCTGGCTACAATGGCGAGCTTCCTGCATCCAGCACCTCTGGTACCAATGCCAGTTGGGGACCTAAGGCCGATGACTTCAAGTTCAAGTATTTCGATGGCGAGGAACGTCCATTCCTGATGCATCCTAACAACGCCTCCGATTTCTTCCGTACGGGTTTCACCACCCAGAACTCTGCCATCCTCTCAGTTAATTCCGGTAAGACGGGTATGCGTTTCTCTGTTACCGATATGCGCAACAAGGATATCTTGCCAAATACCAATATGAGTCGTGACAACTTCAACCTCCGTGTGAACACCTCTGCAGGTCCTGTTGACTTCGACTTCACCGCCAACTATACTCGTGAGAAGGTAAAGAACCGTCCTGCCCTTGGTGACTCTCAGAGCAACGTGGGTAAGAACCTCATGACCCTGGCGGGTACCTACGACCAGGCTTGGTTGAAGCACTATGAGGATGCCGACGGCAACTATTCCAACTGGAATGGTAACGACCAGTATAACAAGAACCCATACTGGGATCTCTATAAGAACAGCAATACATCCGACAAAGACGTGTTCCGTTTTACGGGTAAGGCCATCTGGAACATCGACAAGCACCTCAAGTTGCAGGGTACCATCGGTACCGACATCAACAGCATGAACTTCGAGGACTTCATCGCCAAGACAACTCCAGGTACTCCTGCCGGAAAGCTTACCGACCAAATCTTCAACAACCGCACACTCAACGCCGAGATACTCGCCCTCTACAACAACTCATGGGGCGACTTCGATGTCAACGCTACCGCTGGTGGTAACATCTTCAAGGTGAACAACAAGACCACTACCAACGTCGGTCTCAACCAGCAGATGAATGGAATACAGAATATCATGAACTATCAGGAGCAGAATACTCGTGAGAGCATGTACAAGAAACAGATCAACTCTCTCTATGCCAGCGCGAGCCTCGGCTACAAGCATACTTACTATTTGGAGGGAACCCTCCGTGGCGATAAGTCGTCTACGCTCCCTACAAATAACAATACATACGTATATCCTTCGGTATCTGGTAGCTTGGTTTTCTCCGAGTTTATCAAGAACAAGAAGTTCATCAATTACGGTAAGATTCGCGCATCTTGGGCAAAGGTAGGTAGCGATACCGATCCATACCTGTTGGCACTCAACTATACCACGGGCAAGTACAGCTACTCGGGTTATACCATCGGTATGATAGCCAACTCAACACAGCCAAACAAGGATTTGAAGCCTACAATGACAGGTTCTTACGAGGTAGGTTTGGAGATGAAGTTCCTTAACGGACGCTTGGGCTTGGATGCCACCTATTACAACCAGAACTCCAAGAACCAGATTTTGAGCTTGGCTTCAACCACCACCTCTGGCTATGCTTACCGCCTCATCAATGCCGGTGAGATTCAGAACCAGGGTATCGAGATTGCCCTCAATGCCCGTGCCGTGCAGATCAAGGACTTCGCTTGGGACTTGGGTGTCAACTTCTCGAAGAATACCAACAAGGTGAAGTCGCTCACCGATGGCATGGACTACTTCGAGTTGGCGAAGGCATACTGGTGCGGTGTTTCTGTAGGTGCCAAGGTAGGTGAGAACTATGGAGCTATCCGCGGACACGACTTCCTCTACAACGACAAGGGTCAGGTGGTTGTCGATGCAGCCACTGGTCTTCCAAAGATTGACCAGAAAATCAAGACCATCGGCAACTCTACTTGGGACTGGACAGGTGGTTTCTACTCAACCTTCAGCTACAAGAACTTCCGCCTCTCTGCTGCATTCGATGTGAAGGTAGGTGCCGACATCTACTCTATGTCCATGCGTTCCGCATACCAGACAGGTAAGGCAAAGGGAACATTGGCAGGCCGTGAGGAGTGGTACACTTCCGAGGAGGCTCGAAAGGCTTCGGGTATGGATCTTGCCGCATGGCGTGAAACAGGTAACTGCAAGGGATTTGTCGTAGGGGGTGTCATCGACAATGGCGACGGTACTTATCGCAAGAACGACATCGCCGTAAACCCTGAAGATTACTGGAAGCATGTGGCAAATGGCGTGCAGAGTGCCTTCGTTTACGACAACTCTTATGTGAAGTGTCGTGAGATTACTTTCGGCTATACCTTCCCAGAGAGCATCCTGGGCAAGTATGCCAAGGGCTTGACCGTATCCTTCGTGGCTCGTAACCCATTCATTGTTTGGAAGAACATTCCTAACATCGACCCAGACTCCAGCTACAACACCTCAGGTCTCGGTCTGGAATATGGTTCCCTGCCATCTCGCAAGAGTTATGGTTTGAACGTGAACGTGAAGTTCTAATCTCGAAAAAATGAATCAATTTCTTTAGAAAAGTTCTAATATATAAAAGGTAAGAAAATGAACAATATAATCAAGAAATATATAGGTAAGAGCAGCCTGATGATGGCTTTCGCCCTGATGGCAACCGGCACTGCGATGACTTCTTGCTCTGATGATACCTTGAGCAACATCAATACCGACAAGACCAAGGTGAGCGAGCTCGACCCTAATGCACAGTTGACAACAGCTTTGTTGCAGACTTACGGTGACTTCAGTCTGATGGATACCTACCGTAACTATATATCTGGTTTCCCACAGTATTTCGCTGGTGGTTGGAATGTAACCAATTACGCTGGTTCTAATTTCAGAGAAGATGATATTACCCGTCGTATTTGGGATCGCTATTATGAAATCGGTATCAAGAACCTTGTGGATGCCATCCACAATTCTGCTGACAAGGCAAACTTGAATGCGGCACTTCGTATCCATCGTGTCTATCTCACGGCAGTTTTGGCAGATACCTACGGTGACGTGCCTTGTTCGGAGGCAGGTCTGGGTTATATCTCAGGTATCTCCACCCCTAAGTATGATACCGTAGAGGAACTCTACAGCTGGTTCTTTGAGGAGCTTGACGCTTGCGAGAAGCAGCTTGGCACAGGTACCGACCGCATTTCTGGTGATGTCACCAGCATGGGTGGTGATGTAGCTCAGTGGAAGAAATATGCCAATGCACTCCGTATGCGCTATGCCATGCGCATTTCCGATGTTAATCCACAGAAGGCAAAGGAGGAGTTTGAGAAGGCTGTAGCTGCCGGTGCTATCGCCAGTGCAGCAGATGATGCTTATATCAAGTATACAGATTCTCCATTTACCTATTATGATGGAGCCAACGACTACGATTTCCGTGCCAATGCATTGAGCGAGAGTCTCTATGGTCAGGATGCCACATCGCCTACCATGGTATGCTCTACCTTGTTCTATCAGTTGCAAAATACCAACGACCCTCGTCTCTATCGCATCTGCCGTCACTACTACAATATCAAGCGTAGTCAGGTGAAGCCAGATAAGGAGCAGAACATCGACTTGACCGATGATTTTCTGGCTTACTTCCAGAGCAAGGACCTCGGTGAGGAGCCTTGCAACCCTGGTGCAGCTTGGTACACAGACTGGATGAATCCAGCTACGGTGGATGACCTTCCTACTTTGAAGAAGTATGCAGAGATTGACGAGAACACTTATGCCAACTCTGATTATATAGCCCGAGCTGGTCGTCCTTGCTTGAACATCGACTTCGAGATGCCTTCTTGTCCTGGCGACTTGATGAGCTATGCTGAGGTGGAGTTCCTCAAGGCTGAGGCTGCAACCAAGGGTTGGAATGTAGGTGGTGGTGATGCTGAGAGTCACTACGAGGCTGGTGTTCGTGCCAGCATGGAGTTGCTCAACAACTACTATCTTACATCCAACAAGATTTCTAAGGAAGAGATAGATGCGTTCATTGCCAGCAATCCGTTGGGTGACAATCCTAAGGAGACCATCAACACCCAGGCTTGGATTCTCCACATGATGAACCCTTCTGAGGGTTGGGCTAACATGCGCCGCTCTGACTATCCTGCCATCTTGAATCGTGATCTCTTGACCAAGAATGGTTTCACTTATACGGATTCCGATTGGTCAATGCCTGTCCGCTTGCAGTATCCTGAGTTGGAAGCTCAGTACAACAATGCCAACTACAAGGCTGCCATCGACCGCATGGGTGGTACAGACAACTGGCACAAGCGTCTCTGGTGGGACAAGGCTGATGTAAACCTTCAGCCAGACTTCAATCCTCCATTCGGAAAGGGATATAGCGAGTAGTGTTTAATGTTAAGTGTTAAATGTTAAGTCTTATAGGACAATAGATAGAATAATTAATTATGAATAAGACAATGAAACAATATAAGGGAAAAGTCTTGAAGGCTATGATGATGCTCTTAGCCGTGAGTTTCGCACTGGCTGGTACATCTACCTTGTCTTCTTGCTCTTCTGACGATGAACCATACTTCACTGTCAGCGAAAATGACGATCCACGAATCTTGAACACCGACTTGGCTGATTCCAAGATAGACCGGAAGACTAATTATAAGTTGGAAATCAAGGTAACTCCTGTTCACTACACCACTGTGACATGGTTGCTCGACGACACTCAGATTGCTGAAGGTACTACCATCGACCAAACTTTGCCTATAGGTAATCATGAACTGAAGATTGTGGCAACCACCACCAAGGGCAAGACCACATCCCGTACCTTGAACGTTACCGTGACTCCTGCTGCCGATGATCCAGCCTTGGGTACCAATGCCATCGAGCTTTGGGTAGCTCCGGGAGAAGCTACAACCATCCACAAGTGCAAGAACCTGGGGCTCGTTCAGAAAGTACTCATCGCTGGTAAGGAGGCTGCCTTCGAAGTGCTCGATGAGGGTACGACATTGAAAGTTACTGCTCCTTCTGACCTCGCCAATGGCGATTACGACATTACATTGGTAGATGGCAATGGTGTACAGTTTGCTGGCGGTACCATCAAGGTAACCACCGAGGCTCGCCCATCTATGGAGAACACCATCTGGGAAGGTGAGTTTGCCGTGACATGGGGTACACCATTCGATGCCTTGAAGGATACCTTCCTCTCAAAGGTGAAGGCTGGCACCATCCTCCGTGTCTATGTGGATGGAAATGGTCAGGGTACTGCTGCTACCTCTTGGTGGAACAACATCCTTACTGGTAAGGGCGACCCAGAGCGAGGCGACATCATGGTGAATGGACCTGCTAAATGGGAGTTTGAACTGACCGACCTCTCTATCCAACTCTTGACAGAGCAGAATGGTCTATTCCTCGTGGGTGACGGTTACACCGTAAAGAAAATAACTATTGAATAAAATATTAGAAAGACTTTCGTTTTTATCATAAAACGTCAAACCTTTGAACTTATGAAGAAAATATTATTATCAATTTCAATGTTGGCATTGGCTTATACAGCCAGTGCCAATGTTCCGGTTATCAAGAGCGACCCTAAGATTGAGGCTCAGGTAGAACAAACCCTGAAGAAACTCACCTTGGAGGAAAAGATAGGTCAGATGATGGAATTGGTGACCGACCTCTTTGGTGCCAACGACAAGAACGGTGTGTTCTATATCGACGAGCACAAGACAGATTCTATCCTTTCCCGCTATAAGATTGGCTCTATCCTCAACGCTCCTAACACTTGCGCGCCAACAGCCAAGCAGTGGGAGAAGTATATCTCTCAGATTCAGAAGATCTCGATGAAGCGCATCGGCATCCCTTGTGTCTTCGGTCTCGACCAGAACCACGGTTCTACTTATACACAGGACGGAACCCTCTTTCCGCAGAACATCAATGTGGCTGCCACCTTCAATCGTGAGATAGCTCGCCGTTCGGCTGAGGCTACCGCTTATGAGACTCGTGCAGTGAGCGTACCTTGGACTTACAGTCCTACCGTTGACCTCGGTCGTGATGCCCGTTGGCCTCGCATCTGGGAGAACTTTGGCGAGGATTGCTACCTCAGTTCAGAGATGGGTAAGGCGATGGTCTATGGTTTCCAAGGCGAGGACCCAAACAACATCGACCAGTATCACATCGCCACTTCAATGAAGCACTTCATGGGCTATGGTGTGCCTTGGACCGGTAAAGACCGTACGCCAGCCTATATCTCTCCTGCCGACTTGCGAGAGAAGCACTTCGCTCCTTTTCTGGCGGGTCTGCAGGCTGGAGCCTTGACCGTGATGGTGAATTCCGCTTCCGTCAACGGTATGCCGATGCATGCCAACAAGGACATCCTGACAGGATGGCTGAAGGAAGAGACAGGGTGGGATGGTGTGCTCATCACCGACTGGGCAGACATCAACAATCTCTATACTCGTGAGATGGTGGCAAAGGACAAGAAGGATGCGCTCCGCATTGCCATCAATGCTGGTATTGATATGATTATGGAACCTTATTCTTGCGATGCTTGTGGCTACCTTGTAGAACTGGTGAAGGAAGGTAAGATTCCGATGAGTCGCATCGACGATGCCTGTCGCCGTGTGCTTCGCATGAAGTATCGTCTTGACCTTTTCAAGAACCCAACCCAGAAACTGAAGAATTATCCTAAGTTTGGTGGCAAGGAGTTTGCCAAGCTCGCCTTGGAGGGAGCTACCGAAAGTATGGTGCTCCTGAAGAACGAGGGTAATATCCTCCCTTTGCAGCATGGCAAGAAGATTCTCCTCACGGGTCCTAATGCCAATCAGATGCGCTGCCTGGACGGTGGATGGAGCTATACCTGGCAGGGTCATCGTGCCGATGAGTTTGCCGGCAAGTACAATACCATCTATGAGGCATTCTGTAATGAGTATGGCAAGGAGAATGTCATCTTGAACCAGGGTGTTACCTATAATGAGAAGGGAAATTACTGGGAGGAGAACGAACCTCAGATTCTGGGGGCAGTGGCTGCAGCGAAGGATGCCGACGTCATCGTGGCTTGCATTGGCGAGAACTCCTATACAGAGACTCCGGGTAACCTGACCGACCTTTGGCTCTCAGAGAACCAGCGCAATCTGGTGAAGGCTTTGGCTCAGACAGGCAAGCCTGTCATCTTGGTGCTGAATGAAGGTCGTCCTCGTCTCATCGCCGACATCGAACCATTGGCACAGGGCATCATCAACATCCTTATCCCTGGCAACATGGGCGGCGATGCCTTGGCAAACTTGGTATCGGGCAAGTCAAACTTCAGTGGCAAGATGCCATACACCTATCCTAAGGAAATCAATTCGCTCGCTAACTACGACTTCAAGAAGAGTGAGGAGGTGGGTACGATGGAAGGGGCTTACGACTACAATGCGAAGATTACCCAGCAGTGGGCCTTCGGATATGGTTTGAGCTACACCTCTTACAAATATAGCAACCTGAAGGTTTCCAAGTCTGACTTCCGCCACGGCGACATTATCAAGGTGAGCGTGGATGTGAAGAACACGGGCAAGGTGGCAGGCAAGGAGAGCGTTCTCCTGTTCAGCAGCGACCTCGTCGCCAGCATGGTGCCAGATGGTCGTCGTCTCCGTGCCTTCGACAAGGTGGAACTTCAGCCAGGTGAGACCAAGACTGTGACCTTCGAATTAAAGGCAGACGACTTGGCTTTTGTAGGTTGGGATGGCAAATGGAGATTGGAGGAAGGCGACTTCAAGTTGATGATTGCCGACCAAACTGCCTCTGTTCATTGTGTAGATACTTATCTGTGGCAGACAGCCAATAGATAAGCATATATAAAGATTGGGTTCCATTCCTGCAAGAATATTCGATGTATTCTTGTTAGGAATGGATTTTGGGAAAATCTTTGGTGAATATGGGGTAGAAAAAAAATATATTGCTCATATTGAACTTATCTTGACTTTTGTTTCTTTTTCACTTTCTTCATCAGAATAACAATAAATGCTATATAATTCCATGCTTGCCAACTTGTCAAAGTAACATCAAATCTGTTCAACAGACTTCGGTATATTAGCATTGAGAAATAATCCATCAGTAGAAATATTAGACTTTGTGAGTTGTGAGAACACTTCTTTAACCACTTCTGAAATATTGTACAAATCATTGTGAGAACCTGCAATTGGAGAGGAAATGGCGAGTGGTATTCCCTGGCGGTCAGTTACATAAATGGCATTTGTAGTCTTTTGCTTCTTGCGTCCCTGATGGCTCTGACAATCTCCACCACATAATGCTGTAGTATGATTGCCATCCAAATCTATACTTGACATATCCAAGAAAGATTTATAACGGTTTAGAAGTGTTGTCCACACTATTTGCCATTCTCCTTTCTTACACCATTTGCGAAAATGTCCGTATACGGTTTTGCAATGAAGAACCTTTGCTGTGAAGAACGATGAAACTGGAAGCATATACCATTGGCAACCAGTCTTAAGCTTATAAAGAATTATTGCTGTCCGCTAAACTTCAAATCGGTACTATTCCTCTATCCGCAATGCTCATCAATAGGTGCTACGGACTTCTTTTTCAAAAAGTAAGCCCCCTATCTCCCTATCATTCATTGGCCACCCCACTAAAAGCACTTGTGAATAACAGAAGGGCTTACTTTTGGTGAGATGAAACTAATCTCCCTTTTATCTGCAACCTAAACACCATATTCCCAGATTCTAAACTTTTAGCGGACAGCAATAAATTTGTTTATATGTAGTAATTCTATTGTATTTATGCGTTTTGGCTTAAATTACCAACACAGCTCTACATCCGCCCCCAATAAACAAGTCTTCGGAAATTTATTAGTCTAAGTAAGTCCCAAAGAGACGACCCGTGTGAAATCATATTTAGTCAGCAAATTATTTCTATTTGCTAGTTATTATCAACTTGAATATCATTATGTACCTTAATATCGTTGTGAATATATCCTCTTTGTTCAAGCAGACTGAGGCATTCGGCATATACAGAGTCTCTCTCTCCGCAAACAAGGGTGTAAATCAGCAAATTATGCGATTTACACCCTTTATTACACCCACAAATCAAACGGTTAAGAAAAAAGTTTATTACGGCACGATGTCAGGGATTCTATTCTTACGTTTCATTCAGAGCTACTAGAATTAGACAGATATCAACTACTACACTAATGCCCTTGGTCGTAACAAAGTCTCTCACCAACGAGCGGAATTTTCGTGGTCATCCACTAGTTTGAATGCCACGACTAGCTGGTAGAAGTGGGTCATCTAGGCAACCCAATGCGTCTCAACGAGCAGCACCAGATCATCAGTCAAGGGCTTCGCTGGCAAACAACGCCTTATGTCCCTTTTCAACCGCTCCAATAACCCCGACCTTATTCTTGTCATCCAATCGGCAGGAGTGTCAAGAGGACGCAACGGATTTAGTAAGGACAAGTCAGGTGAAAAGTTCGCCGAATAGGAAGAAGATCTCCTCGAACATCGCACCGACGGCTCCGACGCATTCGACACCCTCTACATCAGCTGCGAGAAATTCCCCGTCCACGACACCGTCAGTGTGCCAGTGAGCGGCATCCTCTAACCACTTAACTATTAACCCTCCCAAAACGATGCTTTGTTTCGCTCCAAACGATGTATCGTTTACGCTCAAACTTCGCTTCGCTTTTACTCAAACGTTGCGCCGTTTTTTTCATTGCTTCGCTTTTACCTTTCAAGTCCTATGTTTTCAAGTCCTAAAAACTATGTTCTTGTCGTGTGAAAACATAAGTTTTGTAATCTGCTTATACTTAGCACTTTCTTACGAAAGTCGCAATGTAACCGAAAAATGTTATTCTTGCAGCCACTTTGTTGCCCTATTTGGCTCAAAAAAAATGCCGAAAGCACCAAATGTTTGCATCAACTATTCTATTCCTGAATAAAACGCTCGCCTCTTCATTTTTTTTTATAACTTTGTACACAAAATAATCAATTTGACTATGAGCAAAGAGTTAAATCGTATAAAATTAGCCTTAGTTGAACAGAAGAAAACCAATAGATGGTTAGCTGAACAACTCGGCAAAGATGAAGCCACCATATCTAAATGGTGTACCAATAAAAGCCAACCAAGTTTGGAGTCCATGGTAAGAATTGCAGAACTACTAAAAGTAAACATGGACACTCTTGTGAGAGTTGATAATTCAAATAATCAATAAAAAAATGGCAGGAATTGATGAAATAGTTATAGACGACCCTATTAAGGAGTTCCACCTTTTTGCAGGAATAGGCGGAGGTATCTATGGTGGAAAACTTTTAGGACATAGATGTGTTGCAGGAGTAGAAATTGACGAGTATTGTCAAAGCGTTCTTAAACAAAGACAAGTTGATGGATGGTTAGAGCCATTTGATGTATATGGTGATATATTTAAGTTGAATGGCAAGGATTTTGAGAACTCTTTCGATGTTCTTTGCGGAGGCTTCCCTTGTCAGGCATTTAGTACTGCTGCGCATGGAAGAAACGTCTTAGACAAGAATATATGGCCAGCTATGTATCAATTTGTTCAAGCCTCCAATGCGCCTGTGGTTTTTGGAGAAAATGTTGTTTTCAAAGCAATTTCGCAGGCAAAATCGGATTTGGAGAAAATCGGATATAGAGTAGAATGCTGCAAATTGGGATGTTATGAATTAGGTGCAGACCATCAGCGCAATCGTTTTTGGCTTCTCGCAGTAAAGGATGAAGAAACATTTCAAAAGGTTGTTAGACATCTTAACACATTGAGTAAATTAAAATGCGAAACATGGGTAAAATCGCCGAATGATATTGTCCGAGAAGATGGCAAAGACGTAAGAAAACAACTAAAAGCTGTTGGCAATGCACAATCTCCGTTTGTGGCGGCAACAGCATTTAGGGTGCTGGCTAATCGTCTTAATACGACAGGCAAGATTTACGATACAAAAGTATCAAAGTCTGAAATTGAAGCTGTTTTTGACTTACAGGAGACTTGGATAAAGAAAGAATTTGGAAAGGACTTTGGATTAGTACATACACCTACTACTATGGCAAACTATTCCGCTCCTTCTATGATGAAACATCAAGGCTGCAGAAACTTTATTAAGGTTTTTGGACGTCCTGCGCCACTAAACGCAGAGTATCTGATGGGTTTCCCTATGGGAGCAAGTTCGTCTGAGCATCAACCAATTAAAAACCTCACTGATTGGCATGAATAAAGAAGATTTTTTAAAAATAGGCTATAATAAGGTTACATCATTAACTTATGCAGGCACATTTACTCAGCAAAAAACAAATGTGTTTGCAACAGACCAAATAGCAAACAGAGACTCTGCTTCATGGAAAAAGAGTCAAGTCATAGAAATCACTGATAAACTCTCGCAAGACGAGCAGAACAGAATAATTGACAAATGGAAAAATCTTTCTTGGTTTGACCAGCAGTTGCTGTTATGTGGTGATGATGGTGATTATTTATTGGTGGACGGCTACGGAGAAATAATTTCAAACGGTGATGAGAAGCAAATATTATCAACTCTAAGAAGAATTAAAGGAGAATATATTTATTCTAAAAAAGTACCAGAAACTGAGGGTATTGACAACGAATCGTTGCGAAAAATATTCCGTCCAGATTATCTCGCTGCCATCCGCACGAAGCCTTTCTTGCTCCTTGCGGGTATCTCAGGTACAGGCAAGAGTCGCATCGTAAAGGAAATGTCATACGTCAGCTGCCCCGACGAGGGCGACCTGCGCAAGGATATGACATCGCCCGGCAACTACTGCCTTGTAGAGGTGAAACCAAACTGGAACGACTCCACTGAACTGCTCGGTTATGAAACCGTACTTGACGGTGGTAATTACCACCTGACAAAGTTCGTGAAGTTCCTCATTAAAGCCAAGCAACACGAGAATGTACCATTCTTCGTGTGCCTTGATGAAATGAATCTTGCAGCTGTTGAGCAGTACTTCGCCGAGTTCCTGAGCATATTGGAAAGCCGCAAGGATGTGGATGGAACTATCAAGAGCGAACCACTTATTCCTGCTACTATCTTTGAGAAATACAAGCAGAAACTCCATGAAGAGTTGTTCCCAACCAAGAACAGTTCCAATACAAGTACGGGTGCGGGGTGCTACACAGCCGACGACGGTACTGCCGTATATCTCCACAGCACTTACGCAAAACTGATGGAGGAAGGTCTGCGCATTCCACGCAACCTTATTGTGGTCGGCACAGTGAACATGGACGATACCACCTATCAGTTCAGCCGTAAGGTGATAGACCGAGCCATGACCATAGAGATGAACGAGGTGAACCTAAACGATATGTTTGACACAGAGAAGCCAGACGCACTCAGCTATCGTGAGAAGGTGGTGGATAAGGGTTGGTTTTTCGCTCCATTTGCACAGAGCAATAACGCACTGCAGCAAATGAACGACGAGCGTGAACTGCTTGCAAAGAAGATTAAGGCTACCATCGGACAAACCGACGCCGACGGCACAACAACGCCCGACAGCCTTGAAACTATCCTCGGCAAGACACCTTTCCGTATCGCTTACCGTGTAGTAAACGAGTTGATACTCCACTTCTACGCTCTGCGCTGGGAGAACAAGGACGCTGAGTTTGAAAGCCTCTATAACAAGGCACTTGACAATATCTTGATGATGAAAGTGCTGCCACGCATTGAGGGTAATGAGGACTTGGTGAAAGAGCCATTGGCACAATTGGCAACATGGACGGAGGTAGCATACCCCAAAGCCAACGCTAAGATTGTAGAAATGCGTGAACGCCTCGAACGATCTCACTTCACCAGTTTCTGGCCATAAATGATAGCAAAACATGGATGCGCTGAAATTTGCAGACAAGGCAGGGAATGTGGAGATAACTATCACCACACGCTCCATACAGAACTCGCTCCGACGACTTAAAAGCCGTGTAGGTGAGGATACTGCCATGCACTACTGCGACTACCGCTCGTCAGCCGAGGGCATGTTGCAGTTGGCAGGCGTGCCGCCTCTTCCTGAGGGCAAGGAGTGGGCGGCACTGCCCCCTGTGATGTTTGAGACCTGTCAGTACAACATCACGCTGCACTTCATCGACATTGAGGGAGAGCCACGCATCATCCACACCCAAAAAGACGTGGCAGAGGCATTCCAATGGTATGCCGCTGGCAGTGGTGGTTTCCTCATGGCTGCTCTTGACTTCCTCAACGAGCCAGGTATCTTCCGTCTGCAATATGCCTACAAGCCCAAAGGACTGACCGAACGCTTGGCATGGATAGAGTTTCGTGTGGTATCACCTAAACTTGACACGAAGCGTGACCTCATGCACATGATGAGCATGATAAACGCCGAGTACGAGAACCTTGTGTTCAAGTACCTCACCAAGACGTTCCAGTCGCTGAGCCTGTCGAGTAGCCAGGGCAACGAGATGATTTGGCTCTCCATCTTTAAGGGCGTTATTGATGAGTACATCACGGCACTTGAGTTTGTGACCAACCGTCCCAACACCAGAGGCGAGCGCATCACCTATTACGACCGTGTGGATAAAATCAAGCGGTGGTCGCCCAAGATGCTCAACCAATACGAAGAGCAAAAGGCAGCCAAGACGCTTGACCACTACCTCTTCCGTTTCGACGAGAAGCAGAAGACCATCGACACAAAGGAGAACCGATTTGTGAAGTACACCGTCAAGCAGATTGGTAAGAAACTAGTTGACGTGCTGAGCGAGTTGCAACGCAACTACCAAGGGCAACTCTTGGGCGAAGAACTGGACTGGCTGAAAAGCAAAGGAGAACGGTTGCAGAACATTCTGCACCACCGCATCTGGCGACAGATTGGCGAGTTCAAAGGTTTCCGTCAGGAGAGCAGCGTGCTGCAAAAGCGCACTGGCTACTCGCAGATTTACCGATTGTGGTACATCCTGCAAAGCGGTCTCGGTTTTTACGAGGGCAGCAACGAAATTGGCGTGCGCCCGATTTGGGAACTGTACGAGTTGTGGTGTTTCCTGGAGATGAAGCAACTGGTAATGGACGTATTAGAGATTGACCTGACCGACCTCGATCAAGTGGCACTCGTGGAAGAGAACCGCAAGACGATGCTCAAACCATTCACCGACAGCACCGTGGAGCACAAGATTACCTACCACAACCGCTTCAACGACGATGTGGTGGAACTGTGCTATCAGCACACCTACAACCGCCGTTCGGGCGAAGTGCATACCGCAACCACGGAGCAACGCCCCGACATCGTGCTCAACATCCAAAAGGCAGATGGCTTTGTGCTGACCTACCTCTACGATGCCAAATATCGTGTGCTTGATGATTCGAACAAGGATATTGATAACCTCGAAGATGACTACGATATCTCGGACTATCCGCCACCCGATGCACTCAACCAGATGCACCGGTACCGCGATGCCATCTACTATGGCAGCAACCACTTCAAACACACTGCTAAGGAGATAATCGGCGGCTACATCCTTTTCCCAGGACGCTATCGCAAGGAGAATGGTTCAGAATCACCTTACTACATTAAATCCATAATGGAGGTGAACATCGGTGCTTTTCCTCTGTTGCCTAACGGCGAACATCCAGAGGAAGAGGGTAAGATACTGCGCGATCACCTCGTACAGATACTTCGCACCGAGGAACGTTACGAGCAAATCAAGGACAGCATACCGCAAAAGGGATTGACCTACACCATTGTTCCCGACGAGAGCGACCTTGTGCTTGTGGGCTACTACAAGAGTGGGCAGCTTGAAACTATCAAGAAAAACAAACTCTACTATGTCCGTGCCGGAATGGATCAAGGCTCGTTGCGTCTAACCGCAGGTTTTGAGCACTGTTACTATGTGCTGCTCCACAACAAGCAGAGTCAGGAACTATACAAGTTGTCAACCAACGGCCCACGCATCGTGTCAGGTACACAACTGCAAGCCAAAGGATTTGACGCACAACGCGAGTTCTACCTTGCTTTCGACTTGGAGAGCACCGAACCGATTGTGCATGTGCATAAGCCTGACGGCAGTGTGTTTAAAGTGAAAAAGAGTCCCACTCCTTACGCAAAAGACCCATACTTTAAGACTCTCACCGAATTATTGGAAGCAGTGAAGGCTGAGTCAAAGTCAGAGGTAAAGCTATTTGCTGACGTATAACTGTATTCCTTCAAATTAAATGATTTACTACGAAGAAGAAATAAACTATAAAACCACGTAGAATCAACCTGTGCATTATCAAAGCTATCAAGATAAATCTGAGTCGTTTGTATGTCTTGGTGTCCAAGCGACTGCGAAATTATTCCAATGTCCACGCCAGATTTTCTTAGCACAGTAGCAAATGTATGCCGAGCAACATAGGTAGTGATTCTGCGCCTCTTTCATTAAGCACAAATTTATCTCTCCATAAGTTTTCTGTCTGATGTAGTGCAATCTTCCATCTACAATATTAATGGGGGTGAGGTTCGCAACATCAACGAATGAAATCCCACCGCAATAATATGAAAAAGTAAAAATATCATGTGCAAGTTGAGTTATATTTTTTCTTTCACTACAATCCAACTTGATAATTTTTCGCATATCATCTTTTGATAGCGCACGCTTCTTTGTCTTTGTTGAAAAGCGGCTTAGATTATATTCTGGGAATGGATTATTGTTCCTCCGTGCAAATTTATCTTTTATGGCTCGGTTATATGTGGCACGCAATGTCTTAAAGTAGAAGTACATAGTTGTAGAAATTGCCTCTTACGCATCCATTTTTCAAAGTTTTCGCAAAAACAGACATCTATGCTATCAAAGTAGAAGTTTAAGGGCTTTCCATAAAACTTTTTGAGAGTCGTATGTAAGTTTAGATATGCGTAACTATTACCTACATGGCCATCTTTTCGAAGCATTTCAACTATTGAAATAAGATATTCACCCACATATATTTTTTTTGAATGAATTGGTTTCTGTCATAATTAGTGAAGCAGAGAGTTCTCTTCCAACCATCTTTTCTTCAAGTATTTTGGCTTGATATTTACTCATAATATCAGAGATAATTTTTTCTATAAGTAAGCGGTTAGGACATTTGATTTTCGGGGCATTTCGTTGAAAATCTCAAAAGTTTGCATTTACAGAAATGCCTAAGCCACGGTAACTCCGATTGCCATCTTTACTAATTCGTAACATAAGTGGAGATTCTCTGTTTTTTTACTTTTTGCTTTTGTAGCAAGTCACAGAAATTGTTGCTTCCATATAAATCCTGGTTTACATCTAGGTTTACATGAGAGGGGAAAAGAGGGTAATATTCCCCAATTTCATCAAAGCTTTCGAAAGTAAAACGGAAAAGAAAAAAGAGCTGTAATCAATGATTAACAGCTCTTTACCTTTATGTCGGGATTACTGGACTCGAACCAGCGACCTCGCGCCCCCCAGACGTGTGCGCTACCAACTGCGCCAAATCCCGATCATTTTCTAAAAGTGCTGCAAAGATAGTGACTTCGTGGCATATCTGCAAATTTATGTTTCCTTTTTTTGTTTTAAAATGTTTAATTTACATGGATTCATGTAGATATCGTTTAAAAGCGTTTGCCTTCACTCATTTTTTTTAGTAACTTTGCATGAATCAATAGAGATTATTTTCATGCAACGATATACATATATTTTTCTGTTGTTTTGCTTTACGTTTTTTTCTTGTAGTCAAGATGATGGGCTGGAGCGGAAAACGCAGAATGTGGTAGTGGATGAGGATGATGACGATACGCAGACGACAATTGATGATGAATATGTCTATCGACTGCCCATCATCTTCCACGTTTTGTACCAGAATGCTGAAGATGCCACACAATATGTCCCTGTTTCACGTTTGCAAGCCATTGTGAAGAATGTCAATGAGTTGTTTCAGGGTGGTGTCTATGGGAAGAGTGAGCGCATACGCGTGCATTTCTTTCTGGCACAATATGATGAATCAGGCAAGAAACTGATAACCCCTGGAGTGGAATATGTGAAATATACCGGCGCTTATCCCATCAATCCCAAAGAGTTTATGAATGACAATTCGGGAAAGAATGTCAAGTATATCTGGGACCCCAATGAATACATCAATGTGATGCTGTATCATTTCACGAAAGACAAAGATGGACAGACTTTGGGCGTTAGTCATTTACCGTATGTTTCGAGGAGCGATTCTACCATCTCAGGTCTTGAATCTGTTCGTCAAAAACATTTGACCAAACGCAACTTGAATTACGCTTACTGTTCTTCCATCAACAGCACTTATATCAATTCAGAGTCCACCCGCTATGTCTTAAACGACAAAGGACGTAGAGGATATCAATATGTTTCCACCGATGTCAATGTGACCTTGGCACACGAATTGGGACATTACTTGGGACTGTATCACACGTTTTCAGAGAACAAGGCTCATGGAGGTTATGAAGCTGTTGATGATTGTCACGACTCAGACCACTGCAAGGATACACCTTCCTATAACAAGGTTGCGTATGACAGCTGGTTGAATTACTATTTGAAGAATGCTCCCAGCAAGAATATCGACATCAAAGAACTGGTGAAGAGAGAAAATTGTGAAGGACAACAGTTCGAATCAACTAACATCATGGACTATACCATAGGATATGGTTTTTACTTGTCACCTGACCAAAAACATCGTATTCGTCAGGTGTTGTATTATAGTCCGTTGATTCCAGGCCCAAAGAAAAACAGGTCAACCAGCCGAGCTGCCAAGGAGGAGAGTGACGAGGTGTTAGACCTGCCCATACGAACAATTAATTAAAGGTGAAGATGACACAATATGAGATCACGGCACCCAGCCGTTTCAACCATACCATCAAGTTGCCTGCATCTAAAAGTGTGAGCAACAGGGCATTGATCATCAATGCTCTTTCGGGTGGAAAGATTAGTCCCGGGAATCTCTCCGATTGCGATGACACGCAAGTTGTCATTGACGCACTCAAGGACATGCCGCGGGTGATAGATGTTAAGGCGGCAGGTACAGCCATGCGATTCCTTACGGCTTACTTAGCTGTCCGTGGAGGAGAGCATGTTATCACGGGAACTGAACGGATGAAGAATCGCCCTATTGGCCCTTTGGTAGATGCTTTACGCTATTTTGGTGCGGATATTGAATATACCGAACAAGAAGGTTTTCCGCCACTACGCATTAAAGGAAAACCTTTAAAAGGCGGTTATCTGGAGATGCCAGGCGATGTCAGTTCGCAATACATTTCAGCCTTGTTGATGATTGGACCCGTGTTGAAGGATGGACTCGAACTGAAACTGACGGGAACTTTGGCGTCGCGTTCCTATATCGACCTGACGCTATGGACCATGCAGCAGTTTGGTGCAGAGGCTGAATGGAGCGACATTGATACGCTTGCCGTCAAGCCAACTCCCTATCAACCGCACGAATATTACATTGAAAGTGATTGGAGTGCGGCTTCGTATTGGTATGAAATTCTGGCCTTGTCCAGTCATCGTGACAACACGTTCGTGTTGAAAGGACTTACCGATGGATCGAAGCAAGGCGACTCTGTGGCGCGATATCTTTTCTCCCTGCTCAGTGTCAAGACTGTTGTAGAAGATGGTGACGACCCACGTACGGGAGGCATTCGTATCACGCGACATGTCAGGACGCTACCGAAATTGGAATACGATTTCATTAATTCGCCTGATTTGGCACAGACATTCGCAGTATGCTGTGCGGTACTCGACATTCCATTTCTGTTTACGGGCTTGTCTTCTTTGCTGATTAAGGAAACAAATCGCATCGAAGCTTTGAAGACTGAGCTGCGCAAGTTGGGATATGTCATCAAGGATCAAAATGGGAGTGATCTCTTCTGGGATGGTGAAAAATGCGAACCTACTTTTGAACCTATCGATACATACGAAGACCATCGCATGGCCATGGCCTTTGCGCCAGCAGCAATCAAGTTCCCTGGTTTGCGCATCAATCATCCGGAAGTCGTATCAAAGTCTTACCCGCATTTTTGGGATGACATGCGTCATGCAGGTTTTCAGATAAAGGAAATCAATACGGTTCATCATATTTAGCCATTATGACAGTTATACTTATCCTATTGGGTTTAATTCTTTTGGCCGCTCTTTTTGGTATCTTTGCTACTAAACGGGGTGAGGACAAAGAACCTGTTCACATGCCAACCAGTTCATGTGCCACCTGTAATGGCGTTGACGAGATGTGTGAGCAAGTGTGTATGATGGAGGCTGCAACGAAGGATATCGAATACTTTGATGACGAAGAACTGGACCGCTTTCAAGGAAAACCGTCCGATCAGTTCACAGATGAGGAAGCGGATGAATTCGCCGAAGTGCTGTACTCCATGAAGCAAGAGGAAGTGAAGGATTGGAACATAAGTCTCATATTGCGGGGCATCCACCTTCCTGACCAACTGAAGGACGAGGTCATCATGCTTATTTCCAATCAATAGCCATGAACATTCTGCAATATACTTTTTTTCAAAACGCCCTGTTGGGTTCACTTTTGGCCAGTATCGTGTGTGGTTTCATCGGTACTTACATTGTGACGCGCCGACTGGTGTTCATCAGTGGCGGTATCACGCATGCGTCTTTTGGCGGTATTGGCTTGGGGGTGTTCTTAGGTTTCAATCCCATCCTGTCGGCCATGCTGTTCGCCATCTTCAGTGCATGTGGCATTCAGTGGATGTCACATCGTAGTGATGCGCGTGAAGATTCTGCCATTGCTCTGTTCTGGACCTTCGGTATGAGCGTGGGTATCATCTGTTGTTTTTTGACACCGGGATTCATGCCCGACCTTCCCTCATTCCTTTTTGGCAACATTTTAACTATTTCTCATGGTGATCTGTTGTTGCTCGCCGTGCTTTCTTTGTTGTTGCTCGCTATATTCACATTGCTCTTTCGTCCTATCTTGAGCGTTGCTTTCGATGCATGTTTCGCCCGTTCGCAAAAGCTTCCCGTGTCGGCCATCGAATACATGATGATGATATTGATTGCCATGACCATCGTATCTACCCTCCGTATGGTTGGAGTTGTCTTGGCCATCAGTTTGTTGACCATTCCACAGATGACAGCCAATCTGTTTACATACAGCTATAAATGCATCATCGCATACAGCATTTTGGTGGGGTGGGTGGATTGTTTGTTGGGTTTGACGTTCGGTTATATGCTGAACATCCCATCTGGAGCAGCCATCATTTTCGTCAGTATCATCATTTATGCCTTGCTAAAGGCAATAAAAGTCCTTATATTCAAGTTTAACCAACGTGAGGTCTCACCATCTTAAAAATATAACTTTAGCCGTGCCTTTGATAGCTTTATGGTTGTCATTGGCAGGTTGCTCTACGCAGAAAAACACTGCCAAGAGTAGATGGTGGCATTCGTTTACCGCTCGGTACAACATCTATTACAATGGTTCGGTAGCTTATATTGACGGCTCATTGGAGAAAGAGAATGGACATCGAGACAACTTTACCGAAATGCTTCCTCTTTATCCTGTTGGAAACAAGAAGAGCCGCGAGCTTGGCAAGGCTAACTTTGACCGCGCTATCGAGAAATCTCAGAAGGCAATCAAGTTGCATAGCATCAAGCGTAGACCTGAGTGGAATCCAGGAAAGCGAAAGACTGAGAAAGATCGTGAGTGGCTAAGCCGGAAAGAATACAATCCTTTTTTATGGAAAGCGTGGATGCTCATGGGACGTTCGCAATTCCATTCGGGCGCTTTTGATGAGGCTGCGTCAACCTTTTCATACATGAGTCGTCTGTATCAGTCGCAACCTTCCATCTATGGTCGTGCACGAGCCTGGCTCGCCAAAAGCTATATTGAGCAAGATTGGCTGTACGATGCTGAAGACGTCATTCGTAACATGCAGCGCGATTCCATTCACTGGCAGGCGCAAAAAGAATGGGATTATACCTACGCCGACTATTATCTACACACGAAAGAGTACGATAAAGCCATTCCTTACCTCCGCAAAGTCATCAAAAATGAGATGCGTCGCAAGCAGAAAGCCCGCCAGTGGTTTCTGTTAGGGCAGCTCTATGAGGCCGTTGGAAACAAGGAACAGGCTTACAAGTCATACCAGCGAGTCCTCAGGCAGCACCCGCCTTACGAGGTTGAGTTCAATGCTCGTGTTGCCATGACCGAAGTGATGGCGGGTACACAAGCCAAGAAAATGATTGCCAAACTGCGTCGAATGGCAGTCAATGAAAATAATAAGGACTATCTGGATCAGGTTTATTATGCCATTGGCAATATCTATTTGGCCAAGAAAGATACCCTCCAAGCTATCGATGCGTATGAGAAAGGAAACAAAGGTGCTACCCGCAGCGGCATTGAAAAAGGTGTGTTACTGCTGAAACTTGGTGACCTTTATTGGGAACGTGAGAAATATAACGATGCCCAACGGTGTTATGGCGAAGCGATAGGATTGTTGGACAAAGAGCGTGAAGATTATGAAGATCTGTCTTATCGCTCGAAAGTTCTTGACGAGCTGGTGCCTTACACCGATGCTGTTGCGTTGCAAGATTCCCTGCAAGCACTGGCCAAACTGCCTGAACCAAAACTTTATGCAGCCATCGACCGTGTCATTGATGCGTTGAAAAAGAAAGAAAAAGAAGAGGCTGATCGCCTGGCTGAGCAGAATGGTCAAAGCTCGATGGCTGGAGGGGATGATAGTTATTTCGACAACCAACGAAACACTCCTTACCGACCACCCACGCCAACCCCTCAAAAGCAAGGTGATGGCCAATGGTATTTTTATAACCAAATGGCTGTTAACCAAGGCAAGACCGCTTTTGAACGATTGTGGGGAAAGCGGGAAAACGTTGACAATTGGCAACGAACAAATAAAACGGTGGTGTCGTTTGGCGATACAAACCAGATGACAGAATCACAACTCGATTCCTTACAACAAGCGGAAGCGGTGACAGATTCACTCAGTCAGGTTCCCGATAGTGTCCAGAACGATCCACACAAGCGTGCATACTATTTGGCGCAGATACCGTTTACTGCCGAACAAGTTGCGGCCAGCAATCTCCAAATCATGGATGGATTATTTCATTCGGGTGTCATCTTTAAGGATAAACTGGACAATTTGAAGTTGAGTGAGAAGGCTCTGCGGCGGCTGGTTGACGGCTATCCTTCCTACGAGCATATCGATGAAGCCTATTATCACCTGTTCCTGTTGTATTCAAGGCTGGGGCAGTCGGGTGTTGCAGCTCGCTACATACAGCTGCTCAAGGCGCAACATCCGAAAAGTGAGTGGACCGTTCTTCTCACCGACCCTCATTTCCGTGAGAACGCGCAGTTTGGTGTGCAACTTGAGGATTCCCTCTATGCGGCCACCTACAATGCGTTTAAGGCTGATCGCTACGATGAGGTGCACAGCAATACACATCTTTCATCAACCCGCTTCCCATTAGGTGCCAATCGTGACAAATTCCTTTTCATCGGAGGTTTAAGTAAGTTGAACAATGGTGATGCTGACGGCTGTTTGGCTGATATGCGGAAGTTGGTGGAACAATTCCCCGAGAGTAGCCTTAGCAACATGGCTGGCATGATTATCAATGGTGTACAGGCTGGCAGACGATTGCACGGCGGTAAGTTTGACATGGGCGAAGTGTGGTCGCGGCGTTCTGCGGTGTTGAGTGACAGTGATTCTATTGCAGCCCGTCAGTTCAGTAACGAACGAAACACGGACTTCACGTTCATGATCGTCTATCATCCTGATTCTGTTCAAGAGAATCAATTGCTCTACCAAGTGGCCAAGTACAATTTTACCCGTTATGTGGTGCGCAATTTTGATGTTACCATTGATGAAGATGCTGGTTTGCACTTGATGAAGATAGCCGGTTTCCGTAATTTTGACGAGGCTTTGCAGTATGCTCGTGCGTTCCATCGTCAAAACAACCTCACTTCTCTCGTGGGTAAGGCGCGTTCGTTTGTTATCAGCGATGCCAATCTTCAATTGCTGGGCACCACATTCAGCTATGATGATTATGACCGATATTATAACAAGCACTTTGCACCTTTGAAGATTAGTACGTTCCAGCTGCTTACAGAACCGGCTGAGGTACCTACCGAACCGCAGCGCAAACCATCGGTAGAAGAGATAGACCACTTGCTGGATGATGGCACCTTTATAGACAATGGCCTCGAAATCGAGCCGGTAGATCGTGGAACCCTCGTTGTTCCGCAAGAGGAAAAAACGAAGCAAAACGAACAAGGTGGCACGGTGATTCCTACTGAAACACCCTTGCCAAAGGCGCAAGACAAGACTGTTCCTCTGCGCGAAACCATTCTTCAGCTGCCTGCCGACCAGCCTAAAAAACAACAAACCACTCCCCGTGAGCAACCGTTGAAAGTACCTAACGCCAAGACACCAGCCGTAAAGCCGAAAACGCAAATGCAACCTAAGACGGTTCCCAACAAGCCACAGCCGCAACGTCCTGGTGAAACGATTATTTATTTTGAGAACAATTCTAAGGAAAAGGCTCAAAAGAACAATCAGAAAACACCCGCCAAGCCGGCTTCTAAGGATGAAAAGGCAAAGAAAAAAGCTGAACCAAAGGTCATCGACTTGGGTGATGAATATTATGATTTAGAAGGATTTTAATGATGAACAATGGACTGTTGTTATGGGTAGATGATGAGATAGAACTGCTTCGCGCACACATCATCTTCCTCGAAAAAAAAGGATATCAGGTGGTGACGGTGAGCAATGGATCGGACGCCATCGACCAATGTCGCCAGCACACCTTTGACTTGGTGCTGTTGGATGAAATGATGCCGGGTCTCACCGGATTGGAAACCTTGCAGCGCATCAAGGAAATCAGTCCGGCAACACCTGTCGTGATGGTGACTAAGAGTGAGGAAGAAAACATTATGGATCAGGCCATTGGTTCAAAAATAGCCGACTATCTCATCAAACCCGTGAACCCCAACCAGATTTTGCTGGCGCTTAAAAAAAACATCCACCGCAAAGAAATTGTAACGGAGGTGACGCAATCGGGCTATCAACAGAGTTTTCAAAACATTTCTATGCAGATTATGAATTGCCAATCACTGGGCGATTGGATGGATATCTACAAACGATTGGTTCACTGGGAACTGGAACTGAGTTCGACAAACAGCAGCATGACAGAGATGTTGCAAATGCAGAAAGAAGAGGCCGACCTCGGATTTGCCAAGTACATCAAGCAGCATTATCTCGAGTGGGTAGCGCCTTCTCAGCCCAGCAGGCCCATGATGAGTCCCGATTTGTTTAAGAACAAGATTTTTCCATTGCTCGATGCTGGCGAGAAAGTGTTTCTCATTGTCATCGACAACTTTCGTTATGACCAGTGGCGGGTCATCTCCAAGGAGATTGGCGACCTGTTCGACATGCAGGAAGACATATATGTGAGCATTTTGCCTACGGCCACACAGTATGCCCGAAACGCCATTTTCAGTGGACTGATGCCCAACAAAATAGCCGAAATGTTTCCTCATCTGTGGGTTGATGAAGACGAGGAGGAGGGCAAAAACCTCAATGAAGAGCCGCTCATACGGACACAAATCGAGCGCTACCGTCGTCATCACAGCTTCTCATATAATAAGGTGAACGATTCGAGTGGGGCAGAAAAGTTTTTCGACAAGCTGCATGAACTTAAGAAGAACGACTTAAATGTGTTGGTGGTCAACTTTATAGACATGCTTTCACATGCCCGAACCGAGTCCAAGATGGTGCGCGAGTTAGCCAACAACGAGTCGGCTTATCGCAGTATCACCAAGAGCTGGTTCCGACATTCCATGATGACAGAGTTGATGAAATTGCTCGCACAGAGCGATTATAAAGTGGTGTTGACCACCGACCACGGCAGCATTCGCGCCTCAAAGCCCATCAAAATCATCGGCGATCGCAACACCAACACCAACCTGAGATACAAGCTCGGCAAGAACTTGAGTTACAGTGCCAAGGAAGTCTTTACCATTAAAAACCCTCGAAGCGCACAGTTGCCCTCACCTAACATTAGTACCAGCTACGTATTTGCCACGGGCGACACCTTCTTTGCCTATCCCAACAATTACAATTATTATGTTTCTTATTACAAGGACACCTTCCAACACGGGGGCATCAGCATGGAGGAAATGCTCATTCCGCTGATTACACTCACGCCCAGAAAACGATAAAATGATCACACAATACAGATAATAGAAATTAATAAGATAAAGAAATGGAAATTAAAATCAAATCATTAGATTGCATAAAAGAGGCTGCCCAGCAGTTCATAGACAACATGGGTAAGGGCAATGTGTTTGCTTTCTACGGAAAAATGGGAGCTGGTAAAACCACTTTCATCAAGGCCATTTGTGAATGTTTGGACGTGGAGGATGTCATTACCTCACCCACCTTCGCCATCGTCAATGAGTATTATTCCAATAAGTTGCAAGACTCTATCTATCATTTCGACTTCTATCGCATTAAAAAGCTCGAAGAGGTGTACGACATGGGTTATGAAGACTATTTTTACAGTCATCGCCTCTGCTTCCTCGAGTGGCCGGAGTTGGTGGAAGAGTTGCTACCTAAAGATGCCGTCAAGGTAACCATTGCAGAGCAGGAAGACGGCTCAAGGTTGGTCACATTTTAGTATAATAAGGCGTGAACCTTAACGGAAATTCCTGTCTTTGTCGTGCGTAACCCTTTGTAATTCAAACATGTCGAGTATTAGCAACCTATGTGCTTATGATAAAGAAGTGACGAAGTCAGGAACAAGTACACAGCCATTCTGTTGGAAAACGATATGAGAAATAAACGGGCTGAAAGCCCAAAAGCTCTCAGCCCAGGGCATCGCCCTGGGTAAGGATGTGAGTAGATGGACGCCCTGCAAGGGCAAAAGCAAACGCAATGTAATGATAATCAGATGCTTTTGCGGCTCAGTAGAAAATCAATGGGGATAGGCATATAGTTTTGCAATTCTGAATAA
>CAUPIT010000018.1:0-51011 GCA_963511375.1 uncultured Prevotella sp.
CGCGACAAATCTTTTCCCATACCTGACCAACGTATGTACTGAAGTCCTTACGGATAATATCCATGACGAGATTCCGGCGGTCGAGCTCAATGAGGTATTTGTTGGGATTGATAAACCTGTAATAGAAGGACAGAAAGTGATCACCAAGACGATACAGTCCTTTCTTGCTACGTCTCGGATTGTCGCCAAAGGGTATATCTTTCTCCACATAGCCCAAATCGGTCAGTATGCCGATAGGCTGAGAGAGGTTGGTCGTGGGCTGTCCTATGCGACCGGCGATCTCAGAAATACGATTCACCCCGTTGCCCACTGTAGTAAGTAATGAGAAAGATGTAGCCGTATCACGACGTTCGTCACGAAGCAACCGTGTTGGCTCATCGTACAGCGTGCCATAATTATTGACCAACAGATGGCGTACCGCCTCCTCCAAACTATCATAGTCGGCACGGAGTTCCCAATAGCGTGGCACACCACCCCAAACAGCGTATTCCTCAACAGCCTGCTGGTCGGAACAATGCAGGGCTTCTTTGATATAAGGCAAACGCAGTTGCTTCAGTTTTGGCTGCCAAGCACAGCGTTGATACAAGGGCGATTTTTCATTGAGTACCAATGAGTGCATCATCAGTTGGGAGGAACCACAAAGTATCAGGTTGTATTTCAGTTTTTTGTTGTCCACTAACCGTTGAATGATGGAAGGCAGCGAAAGATCGCTCTTGACAAGATAAGAAAACTCATCTAAGCACACTGATGTGTTCTCCCCAACATAGAGATTGACGGAGGTGAGCACTGTTTCCCAGTCGTGGTAGGACACGCGGTCAAATCCATCAAACGTAAAAGAAACGGTCTTGGCAAAGGAATCTATCTGCTGCTGCGTCTGTGCTTCTTCGCTCAGATGGTACACATCCTGATCGGTCAACACATGCTTGATGAGTTCTGACTTTCCAATACGCCGCCTACCATAAATCACAATCAGCACAGGCCGGTTAAGACCCAGCGTGCGCCTGAACACAGTAGTTTCTTCTATTCTATCTATAAATGCCATATTATCAATAATTATCTTTGCCAAACATTATGTTTTGCAAAGATAATGTTTTAATCACTATCAACACACAAAATCACCAATAATTTTAATTCTAATCAAAGTTATGTTTGCGAAATATAATGTTTACCGAATATAATATGGGTGAAGTGAATACTGTGAATGACACTCTTCATGCAAACAATAATCCCTTTGAAAAAGCTTTTAGGTTTGCACATACAGCAAGATTATTTCCCTAAAAGACTCATTCTATCCTATAGCTTCCCATACCAAAAGTTAAATAGTTGGTTGGTTGGCACAGTTTACGAGTTTTGTTCTCTTTTCTCCATATTTTTGTCTATATTTTTGCAGCAATGAATCTCGAAATCACGAAAAAGTGATTACCCTAACGATATAGTATAATGGAAGTAGATGGATTCTTGCACAGCATTACAGCGCCTAATAATGTACGAACAGTTTTTACTTTAATGTGCCATCGCGTATTGCCTGGTATAATTAAAAATTCATTGATATGAATAAGATTAAAGTAGAACGGCTCGTCCGCCCTTTAGAATGGGTGCGCAAAACGAAAATTGGCGAGCTAAAAGTTGCCAATGTGCCTTTTGAGAAAGAGCACAGTGTGAGAAATGTTATCAGTAAGTACAACACAGGGCATGGTCGTCGTACAGGCAAGTTTGTCCATGTAGCCTACAACCAAGAGGCTGAGCGTTTGGGTATCTATGCGGTTTCGCGGGAAGAACGAGAAAATGAACTTAACGGAAATAATGATGCACAAAATTGGAAAAGCAAATTCCCAAAGAGTTTCTTCGAAAGAGACAAATGGGAGATTGGAACAGAGTATGATTAAGTCCATGCTTACTGCCAACGGTATTGTAGATGCAACGGACACTGTTTATACTGTGCCTGACATTGCAAAAATGTTGCAACGCAAGGAATGTACCATCCGCCGCCGGATAGAGAATGGACAGATCCCAGCCCACAAGATGGGACGTTGCTGGTATATCCTGAAGTCGGAACTGGTGGCGGGACTGAGAGATACTTAGCAAATCCTCTAAATAACAAGTGACTAAGTAGAAGCCCTTGGCCGACCCGCTGAGAAGCCAGTCGGCTGAGGCATTTTTTTTGTAACCCCAAACATGATTAGAGGATGAAATGATACCCAAGGCCATTATAGAAAAGGTACTTGATGCGGCGCATATAGAAGAGGTGGTGGGCGAATTCTTGTCACTCCAGAAGCGAGGCATCATCTATCGTGCGCTGTGTCCTTTCCATCAGGAGAAGACACCGTCGTTTACAGTTACGCCCAACCGCAGCATGTTCTACTGTTTCGGGTGCCATAAAGGAGGTAATGCGATTACCTTCCTGATGGAGCATGAGAACATGACCTACCCAGAGGCCGTGAAGTGGCTGGGCAGGAAGTACGGCATAGAGGTGGAGGAACGTGAGGAAACCATCGACGAGAAGCAGCAGCGCCTGAAACGTGAGTCGCTACTGATTGTCAATGCCACCGTACATAAACATTACCGTGAGGTGTTTCTGCGCTACAAGCCTGCCCAGGACTATGCCTACCGCCGCTGGGGGCAGAAGTATTGCGATGAGATAGAGATCGGTTTTGCGCCCATCGACGGCAAAGCCCTCGCTCATCTGCCCTTGCAAAAGGAATTTCTCCAGGAGTTGGGACTCATTAACAAGCAGGGCTACGACTTCTTCCAGGACCGTATCGTCATCCCCATCAAAGACCGCTACCAGCACATCATCGGCTTCACGGCAAGGGTGATGGACGACAGTCAGCCCAAGTATCTCAACAGTAAGGAGTCATTTCTTTACAGTAAGCGTAACACGGTCTTTGGTTTGGACGTGGCATGGCGTGCGGCAGGAAAGGCCGAGCAGATGTACCTTGTGGAGGGAGCCCCCGACTGTATGCGTCTGCATGCCATTGGTGTGCAGAACGCCGTGGCCGACCTTGGTTCGGCATGGACAGCGGAGCAGTTTCAACTCATCAAGAGGGCAGCCAGTAAGGTGTGCTTCATTCCCGACAACGACCCACCCAAGGGCGGCGCCGATTATGGTACGGGTATCGAAGCCGTAATGAAGGCAGGGAAGCTCGCCACTGAACAGCACCTTATCGTATCGGTCAAGGAGATACCCATCACTGAGGAAGGTAAGAAGGAAGATCCCGATACCTATTTCAAGAATCAAACGCTCTTCAAGGCTGTAGAGGAAGAGGACTTTATCCTGTGGCTGGCCGCCAAACTATTTGAAACAAGCGGCAACACTGAGCAAAAGAGTGATGCCGTGAAGCAAATAGCCCACCTGTTGTCCTTTATCGATGACGACACCAAGCTCACTATGTTCATTGATGCCCTCACCAAATATCACCGAGGAAAACTCTTCTGGCAGAAAGCCGTCGAGAACGAGAGGACGAGGCGCGACAGCCCAAAGGAGGACGAAATCGACCTAAACCGTCAGTACGGTTTTTGGATAGACCACGGCAAATACTTCACCACCACCGAGAAGGGAGGAGTGATTGAATGGAGCAATTTTACGCTGACACCACTCTTCCACATCAAGGACCCGCTTATGGCCAAACGACTCTTCTTGCTCACTAACGAGTTGGGTATCAAGGAAATTATAGAGATGGAGCAGGAAGACCTTATCTCGCTGCAAAAGTTCCGCCAAAAACTCGAATCTCTCGGCAACTTCATCTGGAAGGCTGGCGAGAAGGAACTCATTAAGCTGAAGTGCTTCCTCTACGAAAAGACCGAGACAGCAACCCAAATCAAGCAGCTCGGCTGGAACAAGAAAGGCTTCTATGCCTTTGGCAACGGCATCTATTATGGAGGGAAGTTCAGTGAAGTCAACGAGTACGGTATCGTACACCTGGACGAGAAGGGTAACTACTACCTGCCAGCTTTCTCTCAGATTTATAAGGAAAACACTGACTATTTTCGTTTTGAGCGTCAGTTTGTGCATTTCAATTTCTCAATGATTTTGCTCCGGGACTTCACCCGTCAGCTCTTCCTCGTCTTCGGCGACAATGGCAAGATAGGCTTCTGCTTTTATCTCGCCACCCTTTTCCGTGACATCATCACCCTCACCACACGCTCATTTCCCATCCTCGATCTCTTCGGTCCGAAGGGTTCTGGCAAGAGTGAGTTAGGACACACCTTGATGTCGTTCTTCGTGATTGACAACATACCGCCTAACATACAGAACTCCACCATTCCCGCCCTCAACGACACGGTAGCTGCCGCCGCAAATGCTCTGGTGCACATCGACGAATACAAGAACGGCATCGACACCGCCAAGATAGAGTTTATCAAGGGCCTTTGGGACGGTACGGGGCGCACGCGCATGAACATGGCCACCGACAAGAAGAAGGAGACCACCGCCGTAGATGCAGGCGTGATTATCTCCGGACAAGAGATGCCTACGACCGACATCGCACTCTTCAGCCGGCTTATCTTCCTCTCGTTTCCCAAGTCAGACTTTACAGATGATGAAAAGAAGAACTACCAAAGATTGCTCATGATGCGTTCTAAAGGAATGACGCACTTAACCCTACAGCTTTTGACTCATAGGGAACTGTTTGTCAAAGCCTTTTATGATCAGTATCATTTGATATTGGATGATGTAAACAAACGGTTAGGCAGTAGGAATATCATCGACCGCATTGTGCAAAACTGGGTGGTCCCACTTACAGCCTTCCGATGTTTGGAAGGCAAATTGGATTTGCCTCTCTCGTATTCAGAAATATTGAATATCACGGTTGAAGGCATTATACACCAAAACATGGAATGTAAGACAAACGACGAGTTGGGTAGCTTCTGGCGTATGGTGCAGTTTCTCAATAGTGAGGGAGAAATTTACGAAGATGCCGATTTTAGAATTAGAACTGTCAGCCGGTTCCATTCCAGTATCATCAATGAAACGGAATGGGCAGAGCCGCACAAGATACTCTATCTTCAGAAGACCCGCATCTTCATGCTCTATAAGCTCAATGCCCACCGCAACGGAGAGACCTCACTGCCCGAAGAGTCGCTCCGTTACTATTTAGAAAACAGCAAAGAGTATCTGGGTGAGCAGCGCATGACGTATCATGTTGTCAAAAAGGGTAACCAGGTCCTTGACTTCGATCACCGTGATGCCAAGGGGCAGCCCACCAAAATGTCCGTCCAACAACGTTCCTATTGCTTTGATTATGAGAAGCTCGTCGAGGCGTTTGACATCAATCTGGAGATGACAAGGGAAGAAAATAATAGTTAAATACAACCTATGAGTTGTATAATTCAAATATATAACTTATCTTTGCAACATAAAAGAAAGAACATGACGTTCGATAAAATTACTGACGACGGCCGTCTATGGGCTGTGCGATACAATGGAGAGAGCGATAATGCACTCTATACGCTGTTTGACAAGTGGGGCGACGTAGTATGGCTTAGACAATTCTGCCGTGATAATTGGGATGATCTGATAGCCTACTTCAAGGTGACAGACATCAACCAAGCCATAGAAGACACGATTGAGGACAGCGATCAACTGCAATGTTTGATGCTGGACTTAAATCCTGATTCAGACTTAGAATTACTATTTCAACCACTGGAAAACTTCCGCACCTCGGAGATGGTGCTCGGCAAAGAAAAAGCCCGGCTGAAACGAACGATTCGTCATTCTTCGTGGCTTCGCATCTATGCTATAAAGTTATCACAAGGCGTGTATGTCATCACAGGTGGGGCTATTAAACTTACGCTCAAAATGGAAGAGCGAAAGCATACAAAGGAGGAATTGACAAAACTGGAAAAAGTCCGCCATTTTCTCCTGAATGAGGATATTATCGACGATGATTCTTTCATAGATTATGTTACCACAATATAAAAGGAGATAAGTATGAACCGAATTATAAGCAAACTGGAGGCACACGAGAGCAAGACACCCTCTCGCTGGCGTGAGGCTGCCGAGTACCGACAGGCCAATAAGTCGTGGCTTCGCCACTCGCAGCGTATTGCGATGCTTATGCTCGATAAGATGGACGAACTCCATCTTACACAGACAGAACTTGCCCAACGCATGGGCTGCTCGCAGCAGTATGTGTCAAAGATACTCCGAGGGAAAGAGAACCTCTCCATCGAGACGCTTTGTAAGATAGAAGATGCCCTCTCACTCCACTTACTCCCCAGCGAGGTAGAAACGGTATGATGAAGTTATACTCACATGACGAGATGCTCAACCGAGTGTTGGGCAACAAAAACACGCCTGCCCGTAATGCTTACGATCAGAAAATGAATCGCTTCTTGAAAAAGATAAAAGACGCTCTTTGAGCAAAAAAGAGAAGTAAGAGGACTCACTCTGTATACCCTAAGAACTGCTTGTGAGTCATGATAGGCTACCCGCCATTATCAGGTAATTTGTCCTGGTAATGGCGGCTTCATTTTTGCCCTAAAAAAATCTCAGTAAACCCCGAAAATGCTTGTCTTGCTTGTCTTATATGTCTTGTCTTTGAGTATCAATAAATTATATGTCTCTGATGTTGTCTTGTCTTGTCATCGCTTGTCTTAGAAAATGGTCGAAGTGGAGAATCTTTCTATTTTAGTCTAATAATAAAAGTCTTGTCTAATAACAAAGAATATTATATTGTTGTATATCAACACTTTATGTATTTATGACAAATAAGACAGAAAAGACAGCCAAAATATATGTGTCCTACAAAAAATAAAAAGGCGGAAGCTTCGCCTATTCTATAACGCTTATCTGCACTCGGCCATTTGAAAGCGAGCTTTCATGGCTCTCGCTTGCAAAATCTTTCGTTACTGCTCATCATATAGCTTTGACAGGAAATCCTGTAATCGCTTATCCTGTATCTCGGCAAGTGGACAGGGCTTAAAGTCTGATATCTGCCTAATGCTCAACATGCCCAGTCCATACCGTGAGCCAGCCACCTTGATGCCTTCCATCTCCCTTACAGAGGCGTAGCCATACTCCGTTTCAGCTATCCCCACTACGATACAGAACAAAGTAAAGTCGTTGCCTTTTGGTTGCCCCTCCAGTACATACCAGCGGATGAGTCCAAATTCAACCACACAGACGCAAGTGGCGTTCTTCTGCTTCCCGTCCTGAGAATAAAGAGGGAAATCTTTCAACTGTTCGGCTAGTACTTCTGTCATCAAATGATTTGCCATATAAAATGCTTTTGTAGAGCGGTGGTGAGCCGCCCCGTTACCTTCTGACTCATTTCCCTCTTGTGAAGTCTAATGACTTCTTCGGGGAAAACTATTTTCGAGCATATCAGTTGCTATTGGATGAAACATTCAAGGGCAAGGAACTATTAAGGGGAAGGGCATTAGGGAGAGGATTGCGGGTAAGTAAATGGAAATGAGAGGGATTTGCACGATATCTCTGTTGTTTGCACTGCGGGGTAAAGTGCAAAAGAAGTGGATTTGTGCAGAAGTTCCGTTACCAAATCGTTAGCCCATTCTCCGAATGGTAACGAAGAGGTAGGAGTAGGTAACTGACGGAAGTGTATTCTGTAAGTGAACTTTCTGTGATTTCGGTTCTATTGCTCTGATATACAGCGCTTTGCGTAGCTGAGAACGCTTCGGTAACGGGTAACTTTGCCCATAAAAACAGAAGCGTATGAAAACAGACAGAATGAAGGTGTTGCTCTACCTCAAAAAGAGCGGATTGGACAGGTCGGGGCAAGCTCCGATTATGGGGCGGATAACCTATGGACGAACCATCGCTCAATTCAGCTGTAAGCTGTCGTGCGTCCCCAAGTTGTGGAATGCTCGTGAGAGCAGGCTGAACGGCAAGAGCCGTGAAGCTGTGGCAACGAATGGCAAGTTGGAGCGTTTGCTTCTCTCGGCGCAGTCGGCTTATCAAACCCTTTGTGAGCGAGGGATTGTCTTTACAGCGACTGACATCAAGGAGTTACTGCAAGGTAGTATGCAAAGTCAAATCACTTTCTTGGAGCGGTACGATCGAATAGTTGACGAGATGAAGCAAAAGGTGGGTGTCGAGATAAAGGCAACAGCTCTGAATAGTTACTTTACTATTCGAAAGCATCTGAGAGCCTTTATTGAGGAGAAGTTCCACACGACAGATATTGCTTTCAGTCAGATTGAAGAAGAGTTCTTGGATTGCCTACAACACTATTCTGTCGGAGAGCTGGGGCATTCGCAAGGTCATTATCGTAAGATGGCATTAGCGGTGAAGAAGGTCTGCCGTTTGGCGTATCGTGAAGGATTGATAACACGACAACTGTTTGCTCACGTAACGATCGAACGAGGAGAGAACAAGCGACCTCGTGCATTGGACAGGGCATCGTTGGATAAGTTGCAGAGCCTGACCTTTGAGCCGTATGAAGTGGAGTTGGAGACTGCTCGAGACCTCTTTCTCTTCGCTTGCTATACGGGTGTTGCCTACTGCGATATGGTTGCCCTTAGTCGGGAGCATCTCTTTACGGATGATGAGGGGGCATTATGGCTTAAGTTCCGCAGACAGAAGACCAATACGCTTTGTCGTGTGAAGCTCCTATCTGAAGCGGTGCGTCTGATGGAACGGTATCAATCGGAGGACCGTAATACGCTCTTTACTCCCATTGCTTATTCGGTTTACCTCGCCCAACTCAAAGCTCTACAACTTCGAGCTGGTATCTCTATTCCCCTTTCGGCACACGTTGGTCGCCACACCTTTGCCACGTTGATAACTTTGGAGCGGGGCGTGCCTATTGAAACGGTGAGCCGAATGTTGGGGCATAGCAATATCCAAACGACCGAGCGATATGCTCATGTGACTCCGAAGAAGCTTTTCGATGAGTTTGAGCACATTCTCTCTTTCACTGAAGACTTAACCTTAACCTTGTAAGAGCTATGCGCAGTACATTCAGAATACTATTCTACATCAATAAGAGCAAGACCAAAGCAGACGGCACAACGGCAATCCTTTGCCGTATCACCATAGACGGAGAGAGCGTGGTGATAACCACAGGCGAAAGCACTGCCCCCCACGATTGGAGCGTGAAGCGAGGGGGAACAAAGGAGAAGAAGACCAACCAACGCTTGCAAACCTTTCGGGAGAATGTAGAACAAGGCTATAACACCTTGCTCTACAAATATGGAGCAGTAAGTGCCGAGTTGCTGAAGAACTACTTGCAGGGTGTCGGGAAAACTCCAACGACCCTGCTTGCTCTTAGTGCGGAAGAGCTCAAAGCTCAACGAGAGTGCAGTAGTGCGGGGACGTATAGGAACAATCAGTATGCCGATAGGCTGCTTAACTCTTTTGTTCGCAGTCGCAGTGAGCGGGATGTCCCCTTGTCGGCTCTTACGATTGAGTTCTTTGAGGATTATCGCTTCTATCTGAAGAGGGAGGGCTATTCGCCCGCAACGATAAATGGCCATCTCTGTTGGTTGAGTCGATTGATGTATCGAGCCGTCAGTCAGGGGACAATACGCTTCAATCCGTTTGAAGAGGTGAAGTATGAAGTCGTGGAGCGCAAACCTCGTTTTCTGAGTAAGGGCGATGTGTCAAAGCTCTTGGGATTTCCGTTGCAGGATGAAGGGGCAGAACTAAGCCGAAGAATGTTCCTTTTTTCGGTCTTTACAGGCTTGGCATTTGTTGATTTACGAGGGCTACGAGCTTTGCAAATCGAGACAAACAGCGAGGGGAAGCGGTATATCCGCAAGGCAAGACAGAAAACGGAGGTGGAGAGTTTGACCCCCTTGCATCCGATAGCGGAGCAGATACTCGCTCTTTACACGAAAGAGCAGAGCAGAGGGGACTACAAGATATTCCCCGATACAATGAGCGACTGGAAGCTACTCCGTCATCTCAAAGCTGTGGGGTTGGCATGTGGCATCCGTACTCCGTTGACTTGGCACTGTGCAAGACACACGTTCGGCACGCTAACGCTAGAGGCTGGTGTGCCTATCGAGAGCATCGCTAAGATGATGGGGCATTCGTCTATTGCCAGCACGCAAATCTACGCCCAAGTCACCGACCAAAAGATTGCAAAGGATATGGACAGATTGACAAAAAAACAGCTGTCAAAGACTTCCTCTTTCTCACAAGAAAGATAGACATAGATAATAATATCGTCAATGATCCTTTTTGTAAAGGACCATTGACTATACCATCATTGGGAGACCTTTGCACAGAGGTCTCGGTCAGCTTTGAAAAGTTATTTAAAGCTGTATTTGGAATACACATCCGTGTCAGACTCTCTATGATATAGAGCCTTACAATCGTCTATGATATCCTCTGTACCAAATCCGTGAATGGCTCGGCCCATTAAGAACGAGACCGTATAGTCGTTCCAGTCTTTGCCTAATGACGATGCTTTCACCGCTCCTTCATTGAGGTACTTCCACATTTCCGCTTCACTGATGTATTGCAACCAATAACACCATTTTGCCAAGCTCACCAGTCGGCATACGTCCCAAGCATACGTGGAGGTTGTGGTCCGGACTTGAGCCAAATCCGTTTTTAGCCCGTCTGCTATCAAAGTCTGCAGCTCAATAAGTTCCTCGGAAGAACCTCTTTGAGCAAGGACTTCGTCCAATTCCGTACTCTGCTCTAAATTAAGCAGAGCGTTTAGCGTCTCTAGAGCATCTTCCCGACCATTAATGCTCCATTGTTTTTGAAGCCCGGTCTTGTATACATTCATATTATCATCGGTGATAATACTAAGGATGTCCTCACTGCGATAACAAGACAAGATGGCTCCAAATACCAGTAACCTTTTCTTTTCCTCGGTGAGCGGTGTTTGAGGATGAGAAGCCAAAAAGGCTTTCAGGTTTTTCTTAGCAAAGAACCGAGACACGATTTCAAACACGATAAAAGCAATAATCAAGACAGCGACTATTGCCACGATGATTTTCCAGATCATACAAGTATTATTTTGAAGTTAAACATAAGTCTATTATATCATATTTCCTACTTATCCACATGCTTCCCCATCATTTCTTCTACAGAAAGACAGAACCTGATCTCTTGGTAGATTTCAAGCAATAGGTCTTCGTTTAAAGATGTTTTCCCGCTAAGGCGAAGAAATCCTTTTGGCATATTGGAGGCATAATAAAATGTATCTCCGCTAAAGGAGAGCATCAAGTCATGAGTAAAGGAACAACGAAGAGCGGTAAGTTTCTTCATCATTGCCGGGGTCAAAATCATACGGGCTTCTACCTCGTCATCGGCATATACGGTAAAGAGACGTTCAAACTCGGGGTCTTCCAAATAAACAAACTTTGCTTTATGTCTCTCCCTCAGTTTTTGTATCGTCAGAGCGAAGTAGCCCAACTTATCCTCCAAATGGTCGGGAAGCAGCATAACAAATCCTCTGCAAGTTCTTGGAAGACGGCAGTAACCAAACATTCCTCTAAAGCTGAACATCGTGCTCTCTACTTGTGCGCCCCACATCGGACTGAAAATCGCCCGATAGAGGAGCCTAAAGGATCTCCATAGTTTAGTATTCTGTTCATTTGTTGCGGTTACTCCTATATCGGCTATTGTCAATGCTTGATGCTGATTTGGGAAACTCAATGCACCGTAACTTGCCACTTGCAGAGTACCCTCCGACCTATTTGGGGTTCCGAATAGTCTGCTTGCCCGAATATCGGACACCTTTACTTCTTTTGTCGGAGAATAATTTGCATCCGGAAATAGCTGGTTGATAATTTGCCTCATTACTTTTTCCTCTTTCTGCTTCAGTACATTTAGGCATAAAGAGAACAGCGTATTGAGGACCACAAAGGTGACAAAGAATATGACGACATACGTTGCCGTTAATTGTGAGGTTTCATAATTGTCCGCATCGACGATATACCTTCCGAATATAGTGAATGCAAGCCAAAGCAGAGCCAAAGGGTAAACGGAATAAATGAGAAGCCTAACAATCTTACGCCACATAGCTATGTGGGTTAGTTGCCCTCTCATTTGTTGAGCGACAATCTTGAAGTCAATCAAGTGGTCTTCTTTCATAAATTATCCGAAAATCTCCTTGATATGAATGTCGCCCAACTCACTTTCAGGAATTTGTATCAATGCTTCTTTCCCAAGATGTTTTCTTGAAGCGATATATGAAGACGGGAACATTTCTACGGCATTGTTGTAATCCGTTACGGTTGCGTTATAAGTTCGGCGTATAGCCTGCAATTCGTTCTCCATATCCGTTATCTGATATTGGAGATAGACAAACTGCTCATTGGCTTTGAGATCCGGATTACTCTCAACAACGGCCTTAACTTGTTTGAGAAGAGCGGAGATTTCTGTCCCGTCCTTGATTTGTTCTGCTTCGGGGGCTCCGTCTGCTCGAGACCTTAGTTCGGCTATGCGGGTAAGGATTTCATTTTCGTGTCCCATATACGCTTTAAGAGATGCCACCAAATTGGGTATAAGGTCATTTCTCTGCTTGAGTGCCACACAAATGCCACTCCGGCATTGTTCCACCCTGTTTTTCTTGGCAATGAGATTATTAGAGGTGATTATACCCCAAATCAGTATAAGCACAGCTATTGCGATAAGGACACTCCCGGCAATTATTGATGCAGTCATACAAATTCGCTTGTCTCAATGATTATTTCTTAGTACTCTTGTCGTCTTCATAGTGGTGTCGTACTCTTTCCATACCCCCGAACGTTCTCCATCGGCATACTGTCCCTCTACAACCAAAATCGGATTTCCGTTGCGCAAAACTTCTTCTTTGTACGCCCCATGTAGCACGCCCATGCGATAAGTTCGTGTGACTTTGCTTTCAACGCCATCTCCCTGTTTCGTGAGTTTCCACTCGACCCCGTCTTTCTTCCCATTCACCCAACGGGTCTCAAGTATTTGAGCACCGTTTTGGCTGTCATACCGCTTCTCAAAGCCGTTTTCCACACTTTCCTGGTATTCTTTCTCCAAATCCAAACGACCGTCTTTGAAATAGGTTTTTACACAGCCATCGATTTTGCCTTTCTTCATAGGGGTAATCTTGCTGACAGTTTTGCCGTCTTGGTAGTACTCCGTGAACACCCCATTTCTTTTCCCCTGGTCATACGTTCCCGTTTCTCTCAGTACACCATCCCGATAGCGGTGGTACTTGCCATCCATCAGTCCGTTAGAAAAGGAAATAGTCTCTTCGTCAAGCTCCCGCTTGATACGCCACTCTCCCTGCAAGGGTTTTCGGCTGTCCTTTTCGAAATAAACTGTCGTATTGTTTTCGCCCGATAGGGGTAAGAGTTCATCGCTTAGAATCACCTTTTGGGCCGATACCGAAAGGCTCAGCAACAGCGAGAAGAAAAAGAGAATATATCGATTCATATTATTACACAGATACTCAATGGCAAAGATAGAGCTTTCTATGTTATTATTCTCCTGTTTTTTTGATTTTAACTATTTATTTAACATTTCACTTCGAGCATTGATAGAGATGTATTCTGGCTGATACTTGCAGTCGTTTTTTACCATTGCCGTGATGATTGTCAGCATCTTATTCTTGACATTGTTCAACGCTACCATTGGCTTTTTTCCCTTGTCCAACAGCCGATGGTAATACACGCTCATAGCTGGACAGAAGTTCACGGCAGCCAAAGCAGCCTGTGTGAGTAGCGACTTGATCATCTTGTTGGCCAAATATCCTACCTTGGGAGCCGAGTGCACACTAGTCCCAGAGTCACAGGAGAAGGGCGCCACACCGTAGTAGCAGGCTATCTTGCGGGCGTTGTAGTCGAACTTGGTGAAGTTGTTGGTGAAGACCATCAGACACACCGCATTGAGCGTTCCCACACCAGGCATGGAAGTAATGATGCCGAAGATGCGACTAAGTTCCTCGTCTGAGCGTACAAGCTCCTGTATTCGCTGGTCGCACTTTTGAATCTCGTGCTTAAGTTCGGTTAATATGTGTCGAGAACTCTGCGATATCATCGTCTTTGCGGATGACTTCTGTTGCGTAAGACGCTTCTCAATTCGCCTAACCTCAAAACTGCATTTATGCCTGACGAGCATGTGACGGTAGAGGAACACCTCGCGTAATTGTGAGAGTGCCGGGTTCAACGGCTCGTATAGGCAGGCCTTGTCCTGATAGCGCATGGCGTACTCGGCAATCATCACCGAGTCCGACCTATCACTCTTTCCACGCTTCATGGCAAAGGCACGCTTGATGCTCAAGGCATTCTCTATCCAAAGGTCATAGCCTTTTGAATAGAGATAGTTGCTCATCATCTGGCTGTATCCGCCCGTATTCTCGCCACAGAAAAGCCAGTCCTCACATGTGTCGGCACCGCATAGGCTGTCCACCCAACGGAGCATCTTACGATAGCCTGAAACTTTGTTGATAAACTCTTGGTGCCCTACAGACAGCATCTCGCTCAAATCTTCCGCCTTGATGACGGTCGCATCAAACTTTTCTTTTGAAAAGTCAATGCCAATAAAAATTTTCTTCATAACTTTGCAATTACAAGAACCGGCTAAAGTTGCAACGGACTCAAAACTCTAAATAGGCTCGAAGCCTTAACTTTCTATCAGGTCTTTGCAACTGTGCAGGGAGGCCTAAAGCAAATTATGGGCTTGAAGCCCCGTTTTATTTAAAGTTTCCCTTCCCTGCAGGCTGGCTCTCCTTTTAACAACAAAGGTAATAAGCCAACCTTAGTAAGCAAAAAGATTTAATCCTGTTTTTTCATGTCGCAAACTTAGAGTTTCATCCTATCAGGATCACACGAAGATATGCTCCAACTTGAAAGCGATGGACGCTTAGAGGAGTGGTGCCATAGTACGATGCAGTGGCTTTATACCACCTTTGGCAAGGCAAACGTGGTAGCAGCCACACTTCATGCTGATGAAGAGACCCCGCACATACATGCGATAGTCGTCCCAATTGTCACGGGAGAAAGGAGAAAAGCCAAACAGGAAGCTGAGAATGGCAAGCGTAAGTACAAGACAAAGACAAACAAGATACGGCTCTGTGCTGATGATCTGCTTACACCCAAGAAGCTCGAGGAGTATCAAAACTCCTACGCAGAGCAACTGCGACCATTTGGGCTGAGTAGAGGGATAAAAGGATCTGAAGCCAAGCATCGTACTAATATGGAGTATTACAAAGAGCTTCTCAAAGAGACCAAGCAGAAACAACTTGAGGAGGAAGAACTAATTCTAAAGGTCAGAGAGTTGGAGAAGCAGGTGGGCAAGCTTCGAGTAAAGGGTACGCTCTACTCTTTATTTGGCAACTCCGAACTTGACAAGGCGGAACAGCGCATCGAAGAGTTGGAGCAAGAAGTCGAACGGCAACGACATCTTTCGGAAAAGGAGAAAGCCGAAATCCGCAAGGAGGTCATACTTCTTCAGGACACCATTAGAGATAAGGACAAGACTATATCTGAACAACACCGAGAAATCAAGGTGTACGAGGAGGAGCGGAGTTTTATCAAACGCTTCTTCCACAGCTTCTACCTCTTACTCAATATTCGTCTGATGCTCCGCAAAATGGGCTTTGATGATGATACGGTGGTCTAGATGCACAAAGATCACGAGATAGTCCGTGGTACAGCTACGGCATATTCGGGAATGTACAAACGAAACTTCACGGAGGAAAATGCGGAGCTACGCATTATAACCAACGAGAAGCGTCAGCCTATTCTTACCATCAATGGACTATCTGTTTCAGATTGGTGCGAACAGAAATGGAAACAGCTTGTCAATCGTAATCGCTCGCAACGACTGTAGAGATAAGACATCTCCTTCCCCTTTCATTGTAATGTTTGGACTCAGACTAAACTTTTAAGAAGAAAATCACGCAAGAACGCTCACTTTCTCCCACGAATCACTACCTTTGCAAGTGATAATAGTGAGCGTTCTTTGGCTATCCAAAACGATGTACTTCAAAGCACTCCGCTCATTTCTAAATCGTTACCTATCCGCATCGCGCCAAACGGTAACCTCTTACTTCTCAGCTAGATAGTCCGAAACCAAAAAATCGGCAAGGAATTTTTCAAGTTTTTATTCACATACCATGATAAAATAAAGAGCGGCCAATAAAAACCTGAAAAATAAGGCACTGGTACTTGATCATAATGTGCCAATAGCGAACTTCGCGAAGAAAATGGATGAACACCGAAGAAGTTTAGTTTCTCGCAGCAAAAAGAGAGCGCCATGGCAGGTAATGAGTTGAAGAGAGCCGGAAATGGAATGGAAGAACTGCATGCAGAGATGCTTGGGCATCTTGCTGCAAGTTTGAAATGGAATGTGGCTTCTTCAACTCATCACTGGCCTTGTTGCGCACGAAATGACCTAACCTCTCTCCCTTGTCATTCTACGTCCCTGAAGAATGATGAAAGCGGTATTGTAATGGTTGCTGCTTTATGCGCAATGAATGGAGATACGGCTTTCAGGGAAAAAGCCTTCTGAAATATAGGTAAAACCACATAGGTAGTCTGTGTAACTCCACTGCAACACAAGAATTGGGTTACACTGGAGATGCACTGACGTTACACAGGAAAATGTGCGACATGGTGTGCATAGGCACGGAGCAGGAAGTAAGATGGGCGGAGCCGTGGAGCGGTCATGGGTGCCAGTCCATCACCAGCGTAACAGCGGTAGCCTATCCTTCCTGTACCATACTATGCACTCCATCCAGCACATAATGGATAACCGCTCTCCCTTGTTGCTCTGTGTCCCAACGGAGCGATGAAAGCGGTGTGGAGTCATCACACTCATTTATGACGTGATAGCGAAACACGGCTTTCTGGGAAATTAAGTTTTTCCAAATAAAAGTCTTGTTTTTTGCGTCGAAAACAAAACTTTTATTTTTAACCAAGCATTATTTAGTTAAGCATCTTTCTCCCAAACAGGCAGCGGACTGTGACCGCTGCCCGATTTTGAAAGCTGGGCATACCTTGTCAGATATACCCCAGCCATGCTCGCTCCTCCCTGCTTATTCTGCCCACCTGCTTACAAGGGTGGTTGTAGAGCACCCAATCAATCTCACGGTATGACAAAGTGGTCTGTGTGCCACTGTACATGACCCTTCCACAGTGTTTTATGATTTTGCATAACACTTGGCTTCCTCGCTGCGCTCTGCTTCTACCTTAAAAGTACCCTCGAAGATGTATCGAGCTGGTACGCTATAAATCTTCTTCATTGTATTTCCTTTTGAAGGAGTATGCCTGAAACTCAGCACACTCCTGGTTCTACTTAGTCAAACATTGCATTGACGTGGGTTTCAAACTCGTCGTCTGAATAGCTGTAGAAGATGTCATCTTCCACATATCCGTAAAAGAGATTGTCCACTGATGGAAAATCTTCTTTCCACTTGTCGCACACACTACAGGGTGCAAATAGGGCATCGCCCAACTGCGCATTGCAAATCTCTCTTGCATCAACGCCCTCTATCGAAAAAATACTGATATTCCCCATGCTTTTAGAATTGAAAATCAATGATACCACCGATATAAAGTTCGTCACCCTCCGTCAGATGCTCCACCATGCGCATCAACTCCGCCGACTTTTCCGCAAAGATTTGATAGTCGTCATTACAAAGGTAGAATTGGGCATCAGTGTCCAGCGGATTTTGCAGCTCGGTCTCCAACTGGTATACCTCACCGCAAAAGTTCATCACGTTTTCCGTGTTTACCTTTACCGCTTTCGTCTGAATACGCTCAACCCACTCACGTTTCCACTGTCCAAAATCGCCTTGATACACCAAGGTCGTCTCATCTTTCAGGCGAAACATGCCCAATGGCAGAATATGAGCCATGAGCGAGTAAACGGCTCTCTTCCGTTCTTCTTCTGATATGGCGGCACAATAGTCATAATCGCTGCCATCACCCTGCAACAAGGTATCTTCACAGAGATAGCCCTCGATGCGTTCTTCCGATAATTGAAAAATCCATGCGTGCATAACTTACCATTTTAAGAGGTTATCAATCTTAATCTTTTCCCTTTTGTGAAGTCGAAAGACTTCTTGCAGGACTTGATTTTCGAGCAAGAAAGGACGGCATAAGAGGGAAAAATAAGGCAAGCAATACACGGAAAAATTGACGGAATACCCAAATCTTGATTTGAGGAAGGCTGCCGTCTATTTTTCTGCGTATAGCCATAGCGATGCTTGCCGCTCTTTCCTATGCCGTAACTTTGCAAAGAAAATGAGTACTTGCAACAAGGAGGCAACCGCAAACATGGAAATGATAGAAAGTAAATACCGCACATCATGACGTACCTTTCTCTGATAATAGGGAAAACAAGAAAATAATTACTGTTTTCTTGCTTAAATGCCATGAAATAGTTATATTTGCTGCATAAATCTGTGTCGTGACACAAAAATATATTCTAAAATGCTATTTGAACGGAAGTATTACCTAAGCCAACTACAGAATGCTGATGGAAACGGTATGATCAAAATCATCACCGGAATGCGACGCTGTGGCAAGTCATTCCTCCTTTTCAATATCTTCCGAAAGAGTCTTCTTCAAAGGGGCATTCACGAAGATCACATTATTAAAGTCAATTTGGAGGATCGCCGAAATAAGAAGCTACGTAATCCAGATGCACTTCTTGAACATATCGATAAATTGATGACAGATGCAGAGAAGTATTACATTCTGTTGGATGAGGTGCAGTTGGTCAGTGAGTTTGAGGATGTTCTTAACTCTTACCTTGGCGTACCCAATGCAGAAGTGTATGTTACCGGCTCAAATGCAAAATTCCTTTCAAGAGACATTATAACGGAATTTCGTGGACGAGGATGGGAAGTACGCATCCACCCTCTTAGTTTTGCAGAATATTATGAGGTGATAGGTGGTGAAAAGGCAGAAGCCCTGGATCAATACTATAAATATGGTGGCCTGCCAGCTGTGGCAGGAATGAAACGAGCTAAAGACAAGCAGAATTACCTCCGCGAGATTTTTGAGACGGTGTATCTAAGAGATGTTATTGACCGCAACCATCTAAAGAATGCAGACGGCTTACGGGAGCTGGTTCGTATTCTTGCCTCTACTATGGGGGCGAGTACCAACGTGCGACGAATTTCAAACACTTTCAAGACTGCCGCAGGCATAGATGTTGCCCCTGCAACGATAGCCAAATACATCGCGTGTCTGCAAGATACATTCATCATCAGCGAAGCATTACGCTATGATGTCAAGGGTAGGAAATATATCGGCACAGAAACCAAGTATTATTTCGAGGATTTAGGGATAAGGAATGCCGTTGTTGAATTCCGCCAATTTGAGTCAACCCATATTATGGAGAATGTTGTATATAACGACTTATGCCGCAATGGTTTCTCGGTTGATGTCGGATTAGTTGAAAGTTTCAAACGCGATAATAACGGCAAACTCACAAGACGAAACCTCGAAATAGATTTTGTCGTCAATCGACATGATGAACGATTATACATTCAGTCTGCCTATGCTTTACCTTCAAAGGAGAAAGTTGATCAGGAACAAGCCTCACTCTTGCAAGTGTCAGACGGCTTCCGCAAGATTATCATTGCCGGCGATCATTACAGTACTGGTTATAATGAGAATGGCATCTTGGTAATTGGACTTTACGATTTTCTGTTGGAAAAAGCGAATATCTGGAAATAGTATAAACAGCAAGTCTATAATACTAAAGGAAGAAACAGGGGAAGCTACAGATAACTTCCCCTGCTACTTTTTTACCATGTATCTTCATGAAAGAACTTTTATGGCAGCGGTAGCTCAAACGTCCTCACCACCGCCTTGCCGTCCTTACTGATAAAGAACCACCGTTCAGCATTGTATTTCATGCCATGATGCGTTACCGCCTGATAGTCGATCTTCACTTTCCATCCCGTCCATTCCTTCTTGCCAGTAGCCTGACTGAGCATCTGTCGAATGTCCGAGTTGGCACGCATCTGCTTTTCGGCGAGATCCATCACGTAGAAGTCATTGATGTCCAGCAACTGCATATTGTTGGTACGTTTCATAATTCTGTCCGTGACCGACTTCATGATACGGATGATGCCCGCCTTCTCTTGTTGCGAGAAGTAGCAGAAACCAAAAGCCGAATCAGGCTCTGATATAGCCAACACCTGTAACTGCTTAGGATATTCCACCGACAGTTTCAGATTCTCCACAGCCAACTGCTTCAACGCATGACGCTTATTCGTACAACCAGTGAGGCATAACAATGCCACCACAACATATATAATAATTTTTCTTTTCATCACTTATAACTGCTTAAATCATGATTATTCTGTCTTTTTCAGGTGTCAGTTGCAGCCGCTTGTAGTACACTGTACCGTCTTCCTTGTAAAATTCGATGCAGTCCCTGGTTACGCCCTGTTCGCAAATTTGCTTCACTTCCTCCACCGATACGGCATGACCGCTGATGTTACGCCAGATAGAGAACTTGCATGGATATTCGGCATTGCGATAATTGGCACAGTTGTAGGCCTTCAGCCCAACATGCAGGTCACCGCCGCAATGCGGACACTTTGCGATGCGCGATTCCAGCTTCACCTTGCCTTCAGCTATCGACAACGACGAGGCAAACATCTTCCACTCATTTGAGGCAAAGCCCTCCAGGGCGATATGCTTGCCATTCAAGAATGCCACGGCATCCTGCTCCGTAATTCTACGGTTGCAGATAATACCCGGAATCATAAAGTCACACGATGGATGCTCACCGATGGAATTTTCACATCGGTAGCCCTTCGAGGTCTTGCGCATCTTACCTCCACAGATAGGACATACTCCGTCGATATAATGTACACCTGATGATACCACCACCTTTCCATTACGGATGACGAGAGCCGCCTTAAAATACTGTCCGTCCCTGTTTTGCAGAGAGAGCACCCCCGTATGACCATGCTTGACAAGTTGCGCCACCAGTTCCTCCGTTACCTCCAAATTAAACAAACTATTAGGGATAACGAATCCACAGGACTGTTCACTGCACTTCCAGTCCTGCTCGTCGTGCACCATTGTACCTCTGCCACAAACGGGGCAAATCATTAAGTTATTTGTATCACTCATATCTTTGCTATTTCTTAAAGTTTAATGATTACCAGGCAAATCCGTTGTTTGCACTGCTCTTCCTCGAAATAACAAAGTGTCGCCATGCAAAAGTACAGAAAAATGCCCATATTCAGACCTCTCAAATATATTTCCACTCATAGATTAGTCCATCCACAATCGCCTTTCCTGACATCACCGTGGCCCAACCTTCAGGGTCAAGTCCAAACCACAGGTCATTCCACGAGTACGTCCTTACCTGCCATGCCAGCAGCCACAGATCGGTGTTGATCGTCTCCAGTTTCGTCACCACCTCATTGGCAATGTAATACCGTTCCGCCGATGACAGTAGGTTTACCTTATGCTTCTCATTCACAGACTTGCCGGTGGCATCATAGCCACTCACGTTGTATGTGCCGCTCGTTACCAGTTGTTTCATGAACGGATAGAGCGAAGCCATTTGCGTGGCAGCATCCGTCAGTTCATCAGACACCAAGAGAGCAATGGCCGTTCCTTTCAGATGACCAGGCAGCGACTGACGCAACAGGTTCATGTTTCGTGGAATCTCTACTGTTGTCAGTTCTGCCGCTCGCTTGATCTGATAAAGGTTCTGCATGGCTCCTTGTGCATTGGAGAGATACGCCAGCATCTTGTCCTCCACCTTGTGCATTCTGTCCATCGCCACAGTGACTGCCGTTTCCGCAGCAATGATTTTTTTCTGTGTCTTCTCGCGGTCCTTGAAAATCTTTTTCAGCATTCCGCTCTGCGCTATCACTGCACCCGTCAGCGTCGGGTCCGTCTGTTGTGCCATCATAGGGCAGAAGGTTAAACTACCCAACAATGATATGATGAAGATTCGTTTCATAAGGCCACCCCTTTCTCACGACGGTCAGCCAGATTCCGATCTCTTGCAAACTTATTTTCTACCGCCACAACTACCATCTGTTTACCCATCAGCTGATCGTTCCAGTCCTTGTAGTTCGCAGCAGCCTTCCATTCACCTATATTATAGCGGATGTGGATATGCTTGCGAAGCTCACGGATGGACAGCTGTTCATTAGGAATGGCAAAGTTCTTATCGCCAACAGTAATCTTCACCTTGTCCTCTTCCTTATGCACATTCAAGCGGATGCCCTCCAGCAAGGCAGCCATGCGGATGCCATAGATACGCCCGGCAAGGTCATTATCAAAACAGTCCATCGCCTTAGCTTCCGGGTAATGCGCCATGATACCCTTGATCTGACTGTCGGAGAAAGTGCCACCCAACGACACGAATACCGAATGAGTACCATCTAAGCGAAGGTGATTCAGCTGATAGAATGCCATGATGTCGTAGGCACTTTCAGCGAAATAGACATTTCTGATGTCTGTAGGCTCTCCACCTTGTGAAAGATCAGCAATCCATGCCCCCGTCGTCGAGTTAGTACCAGCTGCCTTACTCTTGAATGAGCCAAAGCCGCGGATTTCATAGCCTACCACCTTGTCCTTGCCAGCCTCCGTATAAGGGAAGCCGATATTGAACTGCTTGTAGGTGGTATGACGGTTGTCCCTTATTTGCTTGATAAATGGTGCGAAGGTACTCACCGTCTTCTCGTTGATGCCACGCTGGGCAAAGAACGCCATCACTTCCGAAGACGCACCATTAACATCCTTCGTTTCATAGCGTTTCGGATCAAACACGGTATTACCCGTGTACCCAGCTTTCGTAAGATACTGGCTATCCCCATAGTCAGGAATCGGCTCATTGGCGAAGTGGGCCATCACCTTGCCGATGATTTCCCACTCGTTTCTTCCAGACTCGTGGAAGCTACTAAGGTTCTCACGTATCAAAGATACCACATCACCGCCTCTTGCCCCGTTACGCCGGAAGTAAGTCTGCGCCGCCTTCTCCTTCGGGTTCTTGATGATGAGCTTGTCTTGATGACCCGTGGAGTCAGACAAAACCATTTCAATGTATCTTCCCACACCGGCCGAGCGGTCGAGACGATAGCCCAGATAATAGGCAATATCATCTACGCCTACCTTTGTTTTTAGGTCTTTGTAGTTTACACTCTGTTTCATAACTGCCTACAAGTATAAAGGGTTATATTTTCATACGATGAGCATGCTGCTGTGTCTGTGCCATGACCACATCGCCAAAACTTTTTTCCAGCGTATGGGAGAGCAGACGCGCCTTCTCCGTTTCTTCCGAGAGAGAGAAATAGAGGATGCCCACATTTCGGTCAATCGGTTTGAGTCCCAAATCTTGACCTTGGAATGAGGCTCGCACCGCATAGTCGCCGTCGTTTTGCTTGATGATGGAGGCGTTCTCAAAGACGACCTTGTCCTTGGGAATGTCGGTAGAAAGGTTTCTGTTCTTATCGAGCAAGGGCTCTTCACCCAACGCCATTTTCTGCTTGTCCACCTCTTCCAGTACCATGTTGGCAGCCTTGTTCACGTCGGCCATCACCGACACGATGAACTTAGGATTCTCCTTGAGAGTGGAGATCCAACTATCGAGGTAAGCCGCATTGTTGTCCAGAATACGCTTGTCAAAGCCCATCGAGTTACCGACCATCGCTGCCGTCAACTCAGCCACCAGTTCCTCCTTGGCGTATTTCGCATCGCCGAACTTCTCATGGCTGCCCCTGTTCAGCCGAGGTTCCGTACCGGTGGAATGAGCCATCTCGTGCAGGGCCGTGGAGTAGTATTCCATACCGTCCTTATAGACCTCTTCCAGTGTCTTGCCAATGTTGAACTGCTCTTTCTTTGGAATGACGATAATGTCCTTGGAGGGAGAGAAGTATACACCGGGTACCTGCTTGTCATATTGGATAGGACAAATCCACTCCTGCTTTTCAAACATACGGTCGAGAGCCTTGCTGGTAAACATCCCTTCGGCATCTCGCAGCTCTGGTGGGTCAAACAGCTTTTTGAGAGCTTCCACCTTGTCAGGCTTCACCTCAGCCAGATTCGTCTGATCGACATTGAACACATTGAAGGCTTTCAGGAAAGGAATGGTCTGCACCTGCATCCGCTCTGCAAGGCTCATCTTGCGGTAGGCCTCTTTAGAAACTTTCTTACCATCCTTGTCCCTTGCCATGATATCCCAGTAGAGCACTGGCATAGCCGACTCACCTTTCTTCACATGTGCTCCCATGTCGTTGGCCTGCTTGAAGGTGAGGTACACGGGCATGGAGTAGCCACGGAGAGCCGTGTCCAGCTGGAGGAAGAAAGAGTTACTTCCCGAATATCCGCGCCCGGATACATTCTGCGGCATGGCACCAGGGGCAGTAGCACTGCCAATCCACCCCTTATGCCAGCCAACGGACTTCATCTGTTCCATACGCTCAATCATCATCACCGTGAACCTGTCCACGGCTTTCTGACCGAGCGTCTTTGTTTCAGTTCCAGCTGTAGTCATAGTCGTCCTCCGCCAAGATTTGCTTATCCTGCATACTCAGTTCCACCGACTCCATATAGAACTCTGCGGTATCTTCGCTGGGATGGATGTTGTGTTCCTTGCACCACTGCATGAAGTCGTCCGCATGTTCACCTTCAAGCGTGAACTGCAGCCATCCTATCCGTCTGTCCTGTTTGAGCTGGACCAGCTCTTCAAAACTATATGCCATTTTCTTTGAATTTATGTTATCTGTGTTCATTATAGAAATCCGCCCAAGGACTACATTTTCAGTCCATTGCTGATAGCCTGCTTCTGACCCGACAGCACCTTGATGTCATCTGAGAGATATTTGGCTGCCAGCTGTTCACGAGTGACGGTCTTGGCTTGGAAGAGAGAAAAGCCGTCGTCAAAGGAAATCGCCTTCTTTTCCGTGCGTCCGTTCTCGCCCACGGTAGCTGAAATCTTCCACTTGCCGTCCATGTTGTCCTTTGCCACCCGGATATCCTCCACTTTGATGTTGGCAGGGAGCTGATAGACGGCATAGGCCGATGCCAGGTGCAGCCGTTCGCCAAAGTTCTTTTCCACCAATGCCGCCGGTGTCGTCACGCGGTCGAAGAAAGCACTCTGGTCTTCTTTGGTCATAGGAGCCGACATTCGTTGGTCGCCCACCTGGGCATAAAGCTTGTACTTGCCAAAGTCAGCCCGCAGCTCATCTTTCTCCTTATACACTGTCATCTTGTCAATCACCCTGCCGTCAGATAGGATGTTGGCGGCCTTGTACTCCTCGGCAGATACTTTAGGAGCCAACTTTGTGGGATAATATTTCTGCATCATATTCTCCACCTTCGCTTCCCGTTTCTGATAGGCAGCGATGTCGGCAGCGTCCATCTTCATGGGGTTGAGCTGCTTACCGTTGAGCTGCGCCACATAGAACCAGTCGGCAGGATTCACCTTGGACTGGAAGGCATGGGCATGGGAAACCTTGTCGCCATTGACCGTAACCATCTGCGGCTCACGCGGCCGGTGTTCCTGCTTGACGGTTGCCGTTTTCTCCACGGATTTTCCTTCCTCTTTCTTTTCCTGAGTTGTGGTTTCCGTTTTCTCAGACACGGCTTTCTCCACATTTTGCTTCTTCTCCAGACTGTCCACGATAGCCACACGAAGACCAGCCCGGATGAGTTTGGGCAGATTCGTGTCCAGCGCATGATGGGGAAATGTAACCTGCAGAGAGCCGTCTCCTGCCTTGGCAGGCTTGTTCGCTTTGAGCCCCAATGTGTCAGCCACCTTGGAGGCATCAGCGTTCAAGGTTGTGTAGAAGTCTCCCGTTCTGAAGAGCAGGATGGCATCAGGGTGCATCTCCTTCATGTTCTCGTACAGCTCTGCCAGCGTCTTTGACTTCGGGAGCTTTGTCGTTTTCTTTGCAGCTTTTTTCTCGGTTTGAGCCGTCGGCTCTTCCTTCAGGGTAGCTTGCTGCTGCACCTCTTCTTTTTTCTTACTTGCCATATTGTTGTCAATTAAAGGGTAAATATCCGACTTCCATTTGTTGGGCGTGAATTTATGCGTATCACCGAGTACCGCCATCAGCGTGTCCTGTCTGCCCATTGCTTCATACGCGGCCATTGCCGTATGCCCGGTGTCGAGTACATTGTCAATGAGTATGGGGATCTTGTTCCTGGGTAGCCTGCGGATGCGATAAAAATAGAGCGGCACCTCATCGAGCGAGCCATTGGCCTTCTTCACAAGATAAAGCGGATCGTGAGTATTGCTTGCCAGCGCGTCGATGACAGGCAGATGCAGTGCTTCGCTAATTTTCTCGGCCAGCGTCTTGGTGTAATCGGCCCTGCCGGTGCGGTTTGGGATAGGTACCAGTACCACCTGCTTGTCTTTAGGCATGACATTCCTGACTGCCGCAGTCATCATCGCCGCAGCCTTGGCAATGGCCATGTCGTCCCCAGCTTTCACCTTTCGGGCAATAGGAGCAACTTTGGCATAGCCAGCCACGGAGCTGACGATGTAGTCAAAATCAAGATTTTTGTATTTCTTTCTACCCACCTTGCTTGTCGTGATATGCTTTAACGCTACGGTTCTACAACAGAAGAACTCGCCAATAGAGAAGAATGTTAAAGCACTCACTGGCTCTTATGAAAGTGACAAGCCGGGAGCAGAATATTAAAGAATCCCTTGTTGGGAGGATGGTTATTCGTCTTTTGCTATCGAATCAAGCCTGTATGTTGCTTCTTTTCGATAGACTCTGAGCGGTTGTTGGTCATGGCTTGGCGTTCCACCACTTTCTGGTATTCCCAGCGGTTTTCGTCGGTCATCACATAACCCATAAAATCCTCGTGAACATCATCGTAGCGCATCTGTTGCAATCGTTCCCACTCTCTCATGTCGCCGTTGACAATTTTGAAGCCTTGTGGCTCACGTAGGTCAACGCCCACCGTTACCTTGGTGTCGCCGAGAGCCAGTTCCACAGGTTTACCTTCCTGCAAAGCCTCCTTTTGATTGGCACCCAACTCGATGTCCTTCACTTTATCTCGTGTTTGTAGTTCTGTCTCGATAGGAATGCTGGCCACATTGCGGTGCATGAGCGAGTTCGTTTCCTTATCCAACTGAACAAATCTTACTTTCCTTTCTCCCTCCACGTCCACTTCCTTGCGTATTACCTCGCCAGACAGCACTCGTTGGAGCTCATTTTGGTTAAGTCCTAATTCATTGGCAATCTCTCTACGGAGTGGGTAAGTCATCAGTAACACCTGTTCGTTATCATCCAGTACGAATTGGGCTTTCATCGGTAACTGTATCACCTTGCCATTTGATGTTTCCGTGTTGGCTATGAAAACAGGCGTAACCTCTCCACAAAGCAGCGGAACTTTCAGAGCATCAGGCATCAACGCCAGTTTCTCCTCGTTGATACCCAACTGCTTCAATTTGTCTAAAACTGTTCCTTGGGTTTGAAAAGTCATCACATCTTCCATACGTTAAATGTTTGAAGGTAAATTTGTAAACGAAAAACCCGCAAAAGAGGGCTCCGCACTGAACAAAATTATCAAAAGAAGATGAATATAAGACAACGATACCGATTATTTCTGATTGTCACTGCTGCCATGTTTTTTAGTAGTGATATGGTAGCACAGTTCTTTACCCTCAGACCACAGATAGTTACAAAGCAGAAAATGGCTGTAAAACAAAGAGTTACGCCACAACAAAAGGACACTATAAAGGTTCGTCCTATGGATATTTCGTTCCAGACAGGAAACGGTATGGAAGTGAGTATCGAAAAGGATGTACCACTGTTTGTCAACGTGAAGGACTCCCTGCTTTTTGGCTTAATCAGTCAGCGTATGAATGTTTGCTTACCCCTTGACTTCCTGAAACTCACTTCTGCCTATGGTTATAGAAAAGACCCCGTGAGCAATTGTACTGCCTTTCATAACGGCATCGACCTGCAATGCAACCACGCCCATGTCTATGCTATGTTGCCCGGTATCATCAAGAAAGTACACTATGGCAACAAAGGCTACGGCAACTATATCGTGTTGGAGCATGGCATCTTTGAATGTCTGTACGGACACCTTAGCATGATAACCGTCCATGAGGGCGATGCGGTGACGGCAGGAACTATCGTGGCAATATCAGGGAATACAGGTAAAACTACAGGACCACATCTACACATCAGACTACGAAAGGAAGGCAGAAGTGTGGACCCTAACCGTTTCGTTGATTATCTCAATGGCTACATCACTGAATTACAAGATAAAATGGCATATCTCCGTTTCGGCATAAAACCAGACCGAGCGTTGAACATCAAGAACCTGATGGCCGTTCTCCAGCAGTATGATGTGAAGTTCCCCCAAATCGTAGTGGCACAAGCCCTGCTTGAAACAGGTTACTTCACTTCCAGAGTCTGTCTTGAAAACAATAACCTCTTTGGACTACGTCGGCCAAGCAACGGCAACTACTACACATTCAACTCATGGGAAGAGAGCGTGAAGGCCTACAAAGACTATGTGCAGTATAAATATAAGGGCGGCAACTACTACGATTTCCTGAACAGAATCGGGTATGCGGAAGATAAGGAATATACAAGTAAGATAGGGAGAATTGTCACCAGTCTGTAGAAATACAGAAAATCGAATACTTTTCTTCGCAAAAACTGCGAATATTCAAAAAGGATTATTATCTCTGCAAAAAAGAATATGCAAGGATGGAAATAACCTTTGAGCAAGACTATTTACGGGAATTGTTCTATGAAGGCAGGGCCAAGTATAGAAATATTGCTTCCAGCCTCAGATTGTACGGAAGTACATCAAAGCCCTGAACCTCATGGAATCGTTTGACAGCACAGAAGACCAGTATCGCTTCGCTGCACTTCACTACGAAACGTTGATTGGAGATAAGGCTGGTCGAGAGTCGGTGCGAGTAAATAATCAATACCGCATAGAGTCTTGTTCGGAAACACTCGGTACGGAAAGGCTGATTACCATTTGCAACATCTTAGAATTGTCAAACCATTATAAGCATTATAAGTAAAATAGATATTGCAAGTTTAGGTTATGGTTGATATACGCCACTAACACCGTTGAAGGATACCACAGACAAGTACGTAAGATAACAAAAAACAAAGGGGTTTTCCCTCCGATACTTCTCTCGAAAAACTTGTGTATCTGGCATACCGAAACATACGTGAAAAGTGGACCATGCCACTTGCCAACTGGGCCCAGATATCACAACAATTGGCAATAAAATTTGGAGAACGTTTTGAGATTATGTATGTTTCCTCGGAAGAAAGGCTCCTCATCTGGCCAACACGATTAAAAATCGTGTCATCCAGACGAGGTGAAATATAAAGGATTAGAGCCTTGACACAGTTGAAATTACACTACCGCTTATGGCGTACTTACTTGAACACCCGTCGCTCCAAGCATCTGCGTCTGCTTTACTAACTCCGTTAAAGTAACATCTCTTGTCATGCATTATTTAGTTAAGCAATTATAGATGAATCTGTCACCATCTTTAGCTTGTTCCATTTTAGGTTGGCTCAATCTCGCCTTGCACATAATCAACCAACATATCATACTTTTGAAGACAATCCATGATTAATTTCAGGATGTTCCCATACACCAGTAATCTTCCATATCTCGTAAAAAAGAATCCATTCATGGGTCCATGGAATAATGTGGCTGTAAAGGCTGCTCCTGCCATATTTCCATGGTTGTTCCTTCGGGTAATAAAGACAGAGGCTCTTGTCCTCATAAATATGTGGAGGATCTGTTACTAAATTGGGTGATAGTATCCAAACTTTAGGAGGGTTATACCCATCATATACTATTTTATAGGAATAATTAACTCCTGTTTGATTATAATGGCCAAATACCACAAGTAGTTGATTTCCTTTCTCTGCTTTAATATTACAATCGATGAAGTCGTAGCTATTCTCTAACATAGTCTTCTCATGGACAAGAAGATAATAATTGGATTGCTCCCTATGTATTGGGCGTTCATATATCTTCTTCTTGACCATAATTTGAGTGTGCTATGTTTTTGACCCCTTCGAAAGCGTGGATGGTACCACTTTTTGCTGTAGTAGCAATTCCTGCCGTTATCTGTTGTCCAATAACTCGGAGGCTTTCAAGGCGATTCATAGTTTCATCGACCTCATCTTCTGCCAAAGGAAATCTTTCCCCAAGGTGTTTTCGCCACAGTTTACTGGCTTTAAGTTTATTCTTTTCTTCGATAGCCTTATCTGCGTCTTCGATAAATTTATCAAGTTCGTTTAGGAACTTTTGCTTACGGTCTGCATCGTAATTTTCAAAGAGATTATCAAAGGGCGTGGCTGGGACAATGCAAATGAAACTGGTATTGAGAGCTGATTTTATTGCTTTTAAAGTATCGCGAAGAGCGATGTCGTGACGCCCTTCATGCTTTTTCTGGTTATTGCTTGCCAGAATTGTCATAGCAAGACCGGGAGGCATAAACCCTCTAACCGTATCAGTCCATGACTTAAGGTAGGATACGAGATGTACTAGTACATCATTGTCACTTTTTTTTCCTTGAAACCAAACCACAACCTTCCGAGGGTCGCTCAACTCGTAGCCTTTGTGACGAACGGCCAACTCAGGATGTTCCTCATCGCTGTTGGTGTCCTTTCGATATACAGGCAGGTCAATGTGGTATCCTGCTGTATATTGAACACGGATACATTTATTCTTATGCAAAGGAGAAGCATCCGTGATTCCTTCCACAGCCTCCTTCACCCACCCCTGTAAAGTGTTGGCTGATACATTTGGTTTAGGGATAAAGTAACAACCATCGTCTAAGTCGCACTCATCTTCCTTTGTACGGATTGTAGTTCCCATCTTGTAGGAGCCTTGAATGTAAAACGAAGGTTTATACTCTGGATGATTCGCTTTAAAATGATTCTTTATCTTCTGACGAAGATTGTTGTGTGAGGCAATCATCTTTTGGCGCTTTGTGTCAGTGATCTGGAGTTCACCGAAAAACTCTTGAAAATTTGAATCTAAGTTTGCCATACGTATTTATTTAATTATGTTATGATTATATGGTTCTATTTTATCCTGAATAAAAGGTTTTATGAGTTCGACATTCTTCTTGAATAAGTTCTGACCAATATTGGCTAGTCGGTCGAGTGAATTCTTATCTGTTGCATCCATCGGTATATTTTCTTCCAATTTCTCTTGTATTCTACGATAGATAAAACGTCCTTTTTGGTCGTATCCTGCGCCATGACACATTAATTTCATAGTGTTATCAATATAGACTGACTGGCCAGATGACATGACTTCGTAAATACGAATGCTTTTTTGCCTGTTCGGGCACAACCAATAACGCACGCCTTTCCTTTTGTCGATTGTACGGTCTTTAAGATTGAAAGTGCCAGTTCCAAGTGACAGTATTTCGATATTTTCCAATGGAATGCCAATGCAGTATACGGCTTCCGTAAGTCCAAGCAATGTAGGATTATTTGCTAATACTCCACCATCAACATTGTTGATATAATCATTTCGGTTGACGGAATTCAAGTCTTTAAAATTGAAACTATGTGGCGTGAAATATACTGGTGCCGCTGCCGTTGCAAGAGCAGCATTTACAACAGGAATGTGACAATCCCTTAGATAGTTGGGAAGATGATCAGTCTTAAACACATGTTGCTCACCTTTGTCAAGGTCATAGGTGGGGATACAAAGACGCGTCTTACAGTGGTAGATGCGAGCGTCATTTGTCCGATAGTCAAATGGATTGAAGTTCTCAGCAAGTAGTTTCTCTAAAGCTTCCTTCCTATAGAATGGCTCGTTTTTGATAAAGGCTTGCCACAAACTCTTATGGGGAAAGATTCTTTTGGCGTTTTCTTGGTAGAGTTTAAGAATATCTTTGGCGGTCATACCAAGAGCTATACCAATAGCTATAATACCACCAGTACTTGTGCCACATACTAAGTCAAAGAAATCGCACAATCGGGCATTCGTCCCATATCTATCAATTGCTTCTTCTTCGAGATGATAGAGAATTTTTGCAGGAATAATTCCCCTGATACCTCCTCCGTCAATACTTAAAATTTTAAATTTTTGATTTTCTCCCATGAATTTCTATTCCCTGTCCTTTTCAGGGGTATTTTATTATGCCGTTGATTACAGGACAAAGTGTATGCCAGATGAAATAAAATCACTGTTATTTTTTATTTTACATGTAGTTTTAGTCTAATATAGTCTAACTTTAAAACTAAAATCACAGTATCCAAACATTCTATCTAATTACGATACGACTATGTCATATCTAAATGCTACGTTTGACACAATCTGGAATTATTTATGCCATAATTGTTGTTTTTATATGACATTTTGTTGTATTTTAAGCCAAATTTAATTATGAAACCGTTATATGTGCTTCTTTTATTTTCTATTCCAAATTTATTTGTACCTTTGTACCCATAAAAATCATAGCACATGGTACAGGAATTAAAAATTAGAAACTTTTTGTCTTTTCGAGATGAAGTCATATTGAGCTTTGAAGCGACAAAAGATAATACTTTTGAGGACTGCCAAGTTGTAGAAGTGGTCCCAGGAGTTAGATTGCTTCGTTTAGCATTGATTTATGGTGCAAATGCAAGTGGGAAATCGAATCTTTTGTCGGCACTAGACTTTTTACATGAATTCTGGTTTGAAAGAAAAGAAGACTTAGACCAGTCAACCGATGCAGTTCCCTTCCTTTTAGATACAGAAACGCCAATAGAACCCTCTTCTTTTGAATTGAAGTTTTTTGTTGACGGCATAAAATATTGGTATACTCTTTTGTTAGACGAGAAAAAAGTCATATCTGAAAAGCTCTTCTTTTATAAAACTGTTCAACCAACTATGCTATTCAGCCGAGACTTGCAAAATGGACAGTCGATAATTAGGTTTAATGCATCTGTTATAAAAGTGAGTCAAGCCGTTGTAGAAGAACTTACGCTAAGATGTTTGTCTAATATGTCTTTTTTTGCTGCACGAAATCAAGTTAATTGTACCTTACCATACATTGATTCGGCTATTAATTGGATGAAGTCCGGCATCTTGCCTATGATAGAACCTAAAACTCAAATGTTTGAATATGCTGGAGGGAAAATGCTAAATGATAATGAGTTAAAGAAATATCTATTGAATTTTATCCATAGGGCAGATTTCAATATTACTGACATAACCACAGAAAAAGAATCCGTCCCAATGCCTGGATTTATGCGCAACGCAATAATTGAGGACAAGCAAATACCCAAATTCACAAAGGAAAAACTGCTTGCTGATGCTGTTTTTGACAGATTGAAAACCGAGTTTGAACATACGGTAAAAAATCTGCGTGGGATAGAGAAATACACTTTGCCTAACTCTTTACAAAGCGAGGGTACACGACGTACTTTTGGTATAGAAGCTGCTATTTACGAATGTATCAAAGGAAACAACTTCCTATCCATAGATGAGATAGAGTCCTCTTTGCATCCAGATTTGGTGGAATTTATAATTGAACAATTTCTTAAAGTCCAAAGTCATAGTCAAATGTTAGTTACATCACACTATGATCCTCTACTAAATACAGTTGATGATCTTCTGAGAAAAGATTCCGTTTGGTTCACAGAAAAGGAAGAAGATGGAAACTCACGTTTGTATTCGTTAGTAGAGTTTAAGGGGCTAAATAAAATTAGTTCTTTTCAAAGGTCATACAGAAATGGTGTGTTTGGTGCATTACCTAACATTCAGAATTAAAATTATGGCACGAAAAGAGGCAATAAGGCGGCAAAGGCATGGACGTGCTGTCATAATAGGTGCAGGATTGACAGAAAGGTGGTATTTCTCACATCTACAATTCCATTTCAATTTAAAAATTAAAATTCGTCCAAGGTTTTTTGGTAATGAAAATATTACTACTTTAGAAAAGCGCATCATTCAAGTCCTTTCAAATGATGGAATTGCTGTTGTTATCTTTGATGCAGATGTTTCCACATGGAATGATGCCGAAAAAGCAAGATTAATAGCACTTAAGAAAAAATATGAGAAAAGCAAACGGGTTATATTATGTGATAGCCAACCTTCAATAGAATACTGGTTCCTATTACATTATTTAAAAACAAATAGATTTTTCGGTACTTCAAAGGCTGTTGTTGATGAATTAGTCAAATATGTTGAACGCTTTGAAAAAACGAATGATTTTTTAAGAAACCCTAAATGGGTTGAAGATTTATGCAATAATGGAAAATTAAAAGACGCTTTAGAACGGGCAATCTCTTATGGTGAACAAGGTCCTTCCTATAGTAATGTATGGAAGGCTATTAAATACGTAGGTATAAAGTTATAAGATTCCGATTGAAGTTACACTTCACCATAAATAGAAAATGTCACACATCTTTTTTTTAATTATCTTATTGGGGTTTGAGGATATGGCTTTTATTTCTATTAAATCTGTAAATAAAGCCACAGAAGCCAAATGACACACATGTGCCCAGAGTAAAATATGTAGACACCATACTTTGCGTATTGCCCTGTGATAAATCCTCGTTCTCCATTATAAGCAACCAACAAAGTCAGATCCACTATATACCCCAACATCCCATATTCTTCCATAACAGGGACGGTAAACATTGCCATCAATGCCCATCGGTTACGGAACAGGTAGAAGAATACGATGAGGAACACTCCATGCCACTCATAATCCGCATGTAGACAAGTGGAAATAACCGCCAACATTCCCACTGCAAAGCACTGGGCAGATGGGGTTAGCTTCAATCTCTCGACAGCCATTAAAGCCCATAAACCCAATAGCAGGGTGAAGAACACATTATGTGTATTGTCATGATTCAGTAGCCACCACGGAATATCCGACACAAGAGCAAAACCGAAAAGACTCAGCGCATATTTCCTTACGGAACGGGTATGCACATACCCCTCCACCAGCAGAAATGCGAAGATTGGAAAAGCCATCCTACCCACCGTTCGCATGGCATCGTAGGCAATGCTTTTGTCCATCAGATAATAGGCTATGTGGTCTAATGTCATGGACACCAATGCAATTACCTTCAAAGCGCTTCCTGACAACCCTTTACCTTGAATGAGGATCATGTCACTTTGTTTTCTTTTCTTTGCCCAATAACTCTGCAATCATCGCATCCACCTCGTCATTGACACGCTTGAAGTTACGCCCCAGCATGATCTCCTTCTCACGGTTAGAGGCAAACTGATAAACCTTTGGCAGGTCGGCATACAGACTTTCCTCCTGTTTGATTTGTTCCATATCAAAGTGGGTCTTACAGAAATACTTCGAGGTCTTGAACTCCTCCGACTTCTCAATGTCGAAGCCCTGCATCATGCTACCTTCCGTCGGAGTAAAGTCACGAGCTGACTGACCAGCGAGCCAACCAGTCGCCATGTCCGCTATCTTAGCAGCAGGGACTAGAAAGTCCAACCGCTCCGAGATAGATGTGGAAACCTTCTGGTCATTGATGGTAATAGACCTAGACGTCTGCTTCGCTTTACCGAATACATCATTCTGCGCCCATTCCAGCGTCTCCTTGTTGCGGGCGGCACCCATAAAGATATTACCACAAGTGGTAATAATCTTCTGCATCCCATTCTTGCCATAGTCCGCCTCCAGCTGTGGCAACTCTTGAAAACCAAGCGTCACTGCTACCTTGTTGCTTCGCGCCGTACCGATCAGTCGGTCAATCTTATGAAAGTACAAGGTTGGCAACTCATCCACGATGATGGAAACAGGGATATTCCCTCTGCTGTTCACACGGGTCACGAGACGGTTGAGCACCAACGCATTCAGTGCCCCCACAATCTGCTCTTTCTCCGGGTCGTTGGCAATCACGAGATAGGAAGGGCTGGCAGAGTCTGAAATCTTCAGGTCGAAGTCATCCCCCGTAAATATCCAGTAGGCTTCCGGTGAAACCAAGCGAGCTGCATTGACACGGAGCGTACCCACCATACCTTCGAGCTGGTCCATCGCTTTGTTGGTATAAGCCGACTGGAACGGAGCCATGAGCGAGAGAATCTTCTGATCCTGCATCAGGATGTCAAATACGTCACTGTACTGCTTACCTAAGAAGGATAGTACATGTGGCATATCCGAATATTCTCCTGTAATGGTGTCAGGCTCCACTACCTGCCCCTGCTCATCCTCATACCAGGACGAAGCGATATGCACTTTCTGTCCGTTACGGCTGATATAAGTGAAGTCATTCAGATCCACAAACATGCCATCTTCATCCACCGACACATCGTGGCTCAGCTCATCCACAAAGTCAAGAATCATGTTACCGTTCTTATCAACAGCCCGGTAGTCATGCCAGTTCTTTGTCATCAGTCTTAGTTTCTTCCCCTTGTATTTGATGTAACGAGTGAGTTTCTTGCCGTCCTTGAACCCCGTCGGATGGAAGTTGACGAAGAAATAGATGATAGCCGAAAGGAAGTTGATGGCCGAGTTCTGAAAAAACGCCTCCGAGCCGCCTTTCTTGTCGCCCCCCTTGTTAAGCGATTCAAGCAACGTTGCAGCTGTCTCAGCCGCTGCTGCCAAGTCAGGGATATACTTCCGTTGTATAGGGTTGATACGGTTGGAATACTCCACATCGGTAAAGTTCACGATGTGGAAACCACAGTTTTCCGGCAACCTGCCAAGTCTTTTGTTTTTGCAGTACTGATAGAACAGCGTCTTTCCCAATGTCGGGAACTTATAGTCATACACCATCATGGCAAATCCCTTGGCCGCATGCTGACGGATAAATGGGTCGATGATGCCAAACGACTTACCAGAACCGGGCGTACCCAGTACAATGGTCCCACGGAACGGATTGATGATGTTGATCCATCCCTTGTGCATGCGCCCCTTGAAATAGTAGATCATCGGGATATTGACAGAATAAGGATTCTCATTCAGGTCCTCCGACTGCTGGAACGACTCATTCTCAAAGTTGAAACGGTCTTCACCCAATTTGTAATTGTAGTAGCGAGAGATACCATCTAACCCCTGATGCAGAAGCATCGTACCGATAATGGAAGTCATGGCGTAGAGCACGCGATTGGTAGGGAAGCCAAATGAAACTCCACCCCAGATGCCCTTATGAAGCATCATGCAGAGTGCGATAAACGTAATGCCGATGCCGATAGGGTAAAGCACCATTGTCTTGACATTGAACTTCAATGCCTTCTGTGGACGTGTACCGATGCATGTCACACCAATACATATCAGTTCGATGAGCTTACACGATGCTACATTGTTGAAAACCTTGAAGCGTGTGATGAGTTCCAAGATAAATCCCGTCACACGGTTGTCCGCCGTGATGGGGAGATTCATGATTAGCTCTACAATCAAGAAAAGGTAGATGCAACTCCTGAACGTGTTGTACATCTGTTGTTGTTCCCTTGTCTCTTCTACTGCCATGATGCTACTTTTGAGAATTAAGAACCGGGAGGAACGCCATTATCTGTTCACCAATGCCGTCGGCATGAAGAATATCCTTATAGTCAATGTTGAGTGTGACGACACGACCAGAAATCTGTTCCTCCGAAATCTCCAGTTTCAGCACCTTTTCTTCAGGAAAGGTCAGCTTGTCGAGTACCAGCACGTTACGATATGCCTTCTTGAAGCTCTTGGCACTGTTCAGGGAATAGACTGGAGTCAGCTCAATTGTCTGCGAATTGGTGGCCTTCAGCTCCTTCTTGTCCGTGAGTTTGATGCGTACCTCACTGATGTCATACTTGATTTTGGTGGCATTGTAGAGTGAATAATCGATGAAGAAATAATCACCGATGCTGAAAATGTTGTTCACTCTTGCCCTAATGCCATACTCATGGGAACGGATATGCTTTTGCGGTTTACTGGCAAAGATAGCCCAGGCGTAGGCTGCCATTTCTTTACGTGGCATCGTTACGTCGGGATTCTCATATCTGCCCATATCCCCGTTCTTGATGCGGTAGATGGAGTTGGCTTTCGCTGGTCCGGCAGTATAAACCACGTTGAGTTGTACGATATGCCGCTCACCGATAACGGTAACTGTACCTACCAACTCATTGTCGTACATTCTCCCAGAGGGTTTAATACGCACGATATTGTCCGTACACTGGTTACCTATAATCTTGTTCGTCGAAATGTCCACGAGCTTGATATTCTCTGGCATCAGCAGATGCGTTGTCACCTCTTCGTTGACAAACACCACATCCTTGCGTCTGTTCTCGTCAAAGATGTAGCTGTCCGTGAGCCTTGCGTTGCGGATATATCTCACCGAAACCGAGTCTGCCTCAATGTTCTTATACATTTTCTGTGCCTGAAGGCTGCCACACAATCCTATGAGGGCAACCAAGATAACTAAAAACTGCTTCATATTTTCTAATGTTTGATGAATTGTTGAATGCTACTCAGCATTGGTATTGACCAGATAGACGATGGTGTTGTACTTGATCCGTGCCTTGTTCTTTCTGATATTGGCAGACACGGCAGAGGTTGCTGACTGGTACATGTTCTGTAGAGCCTGCAGAGCCACTGCCTCAGAACTCAGTCCGCCGCCATACCCACCGTCGAAGTTGATATTGCTCTGCAAGGCGTTCGCCTTGGCATCCTTCATCAAGTCACGGAAGGCCGATTCCGGCACATAAAAGCCCTCCATGCCGTCATTGTCATAGACGGATAGTCCCACCTTGATGAACTTATCTTTAACCAAGATGCTGGTGATGGAAGCCATAACACGCTGCTGACCGAATCCCGTCACCGTACCATAGAGATAGGTACCCTTCTTCAGTTTAGTCCCTTTGAGTGTCACATCATCGAGGAGTTTGAAGCGGAGGCGCGTACCCTCGTGTGCTTTGGTCGTTTTGTCTATCATGGCACGGATCAACGGAACCTCCGCCGTAGACTCGGCACTGACGGTGTTGAACTTATCCGCATTACCCTCCATTACCTTCTTGACAATAGCTGGTTTCTCTTTGGGCTTACGATTAGGTGCATTGAAGGGTTGTGACACTTTTGATTCTTTGCCACTTTCATCCTCATCGCCGATGCCCATCCTCCTCTCCAAGGATTTTTGCCGGGCAAGGCTTCTCTTCTGAATCGCTTCCACCTCCCTTGCATAGTCATCCATCTCCGTTTGTCGGGAACTACGGCCATAGCTGCTGCCAGAACCGTATCTGGATGCACCGCCGTAACTTCCACCCTCATAGGCATTGATGTGCTTCCGAGACTGTTCCAGTCGTTGTTGCAAGGTTTCCATGTCCTTCTGCCGCTGTGCATTGATAGCATTTTGCCGGTCTATTTCATCCAGCTCATGCTCTTGATAACTGTTGCTGAGCGAGTCTTGCTGTGGCTGGTCCTCACCGATGCCGTTCACTGCCGATGCCGCATCTTCCTCGTTATAGCGTTTGTTCATCTCCGCCATCTTGTCCCCTATTTCATCATTGGCTGCTGTGGGCAGCGAAGCGTTGATACTGTCGGTGGCAACACCCTTCTTGGCATCGCCCTGCCCTCCGAACACACCAATCAGCTCATAGCCTAAGAACAAGATGGGCAGGAGGATGGCCAATGGAAAGATATACTTGGGCTGCTTGAAATCGATGCGCCACCAACTCTTGCCCTGTGATAAGGGCTTCACCACTGGAGGTTCTTTCGGACTTGTCTTTTCCCTTTCGTCGGATTCTTCCTTGTTTTCGCCCTGCGCTTCTGCATTAGCCTCCGTCCGTATAGCGCTCAACGGATCATCCTCCTTTCTCAGTCCGGCTTTAAGCAAGAATTTCTTAATCAGTTCTTTCATATCATTAATGTTTTAAGTTTGTCACTATCATTTCGAGCTGCCTATATTTATAGATGATAAGCGTGGAATCCTGATGCGTCTTGATAGGAATACGCACCAAGGAATCCAGTTCCCATTTCAGCTGCTGTCCTCGCAGAGCCAGTTGTCCGACCTCTCGAACCTGTACGTTCTTGCCGTTCTGTATGCTCTGCAGCCCGGCGAACATAGGCTGCACATTCTCTATCTCCCCCACAATATCCTTGCTGGGTTGCGGAGTATAGAGTGACACGACTATCCCCAAGCAGAGCGAACAGACCAGCGCACCGATGGTCATGGCCGCCGTACGCTTCGGGTGTTTCACAGCCCATGCGTTGGCAGCATCTATCCGTTCCCGTATCTTCCATTGCAAAGAGAGCTTCCTTACAAAGGACTCCAGCTTCCCCTTGGTTTCCTGTTCCCATCTGCCTTTGGCTTCTTTCGCACGTTTCATTTTCTTCCTCATACCCTTAGTAGTCTAAGTCTTTGTTCTCCAATGTTCTCCAGCTGGTAATAAGCAGACCGTGCGGATTGTTCCTTGTCCGAGGTACATTCTCAATGCTGCCCACCGTAATAAGAGAGCGTTTCATGTCGCGTGAACGACGTTTAATAATCTGCGTACCGTAGTATTTGAATTTCCGAGTGTGTTCGTCCAGCTTGATGGAGTCACAGATGATCATGCACACGGCCGAAGAAGAGACAATGTCCGAGTAAAAACCGTTTTCCTCCATCGCCTGTTTCTGTTTCAGAGCCGTACCGTCCGCCATATACATGGCTTTGGACAGTGTCCATTTGATATAGTCGTCATCGGGTGGTAGATTGAAGAAATACTGATGGAAGAGCTGGATGTGTGCTTTTGCCTCCATGACAAAATTCGCCTCCTGCTTACTCCTTTCAGCGAGGAAAGGAATGTCGCCATCGAGGACATAAATCTGATTACGCTCTTCCGTTACCAACTTGGCACAGTAGAAGATGCAGCAGGCACAGACCACCGTACAGCCGATGATGGTCAGCAGTACAGTTGTCAGTGCAAGCCTTGTTTTCTGTTCCAAACTTTGTATTAACATATCCTGTCGTTTTTAGTTTATTTTCCTCTGTTGTAAGAATCTCTCATGGAGCTGCCCATCTTCGATGCCGCCTTGCCAGCAGAGCTTTCTGTGAACATGTGTTTGGCCTCCTTCGCCATACCTGAGGCAGCGCCTCCCATGACTCCAGCCATAGTAGCCACTCCGCCATCGGAATAGCCACTTGCGCCGCTCACAGCTCCTGCCATACCAGCTGCGCCAAGATGCGCCGCACCAGAGACTGCCGCACCCGCCATTGGTGTAGCCACTGAAGCGATACCCACTCCAGTAGAAGCGGCACTGCCCACAGCTCCGCCCACGGCTCCTGCTACGACACCTCCGGCTGCACTGCCAGCACTTGAACTCACACCCCCTGGAATTAGCCATGATGCCACTTCAGGGACGAAACGGATGATATAGGCACCCACCAGCATACCCATAGCATACATGCAGTTGGAGCCGATGCCCTGAATGCCCAAAGCGCCTATCTGTCCCCAAGAGTTCACCTGCCCCTGCAGAAGCCTGCCATAGGCATTGAGGTCCTCGCCGAGGTTATACATTAGGATGAAGTCAATATAGTACAGGCACATATAGGTGACAAATCCCCATAGCGACAAGGACAGATATTTGCTGATCCATTGCGACCATGCACTGCTCCATGGCGGTACTATCGAGAGGGCGAACATGATGGGGGCAAATGTGGCCAGTATAGCCATGAAAATACGCTGGGCTACCAAGATGCCATAATACGACATCTGGAATATCAGTTCACCGATGAAACGTATCACGTCGTTTATCCATTCCGACACCTTTGTCTCAGCGGCTACGGTGGCTCGCTGCGCATAGTTGTTGATGGTCGTGCCCAGATTTTCCATGTTGTAGATGAGCTTATCCCACCAATGGGCATCCTCCCCGATGGTCTGTACCTGCTTCGCTGTCTCAATACTGTCCTGCACCTGTCGGAGTCGTTTGAGATAGTCCGACTGCTTCTGTGCTACTTTGAGTTCCAGCGCAGCCACTTCCTTGTTCTTGCTGCTCGCCATCTGTTTGGTGGTCGCCTCCAACGCTTTACCCGGTCGGGCCAGTTCCTGACAGATCCAAGAACTGTAAGTGATGCAGATGGACAGTCCCACGATGCGGAGAAGTTTCATTACGTCCATCGCCCTACGCCCAAGCATCATCATCCAGCACTCGTAGGAACCCACACAAAGGGCGAGGCACAAGCCTATGACACGGGCGTAGCCCACGGTGTTGCCCAGCACCGCCGACTTCGGAAAAGTCTCCATCGCCACCAGCAGCTTCTCAAGGCTTTGGTCGATAGAGGGCAGTCCCATGGTGAGTAGCTGACTTGCAATATTCATCAAAATATCTGTAACCATAATTTTATCGTTTGTAATAGTTTTGCGCCACGCCTACAAGATACGCCACGCGGCTGACAATTTCCTCCATCTGTTTCTTATATTGTTGGTAGGCTTTCTGCCGTTTGGCGTTTTCAAGTTCATATCCCACACCCGTCCGATGGATATAGGCTATATCCTGGCAAATCATCTCGTTCTGCCGGGTCAGCTCATCGACCTGAAATTTCAGTTTGCCGCTGCTCCTCTGCATACAGAAGAGCAGTCCGTCGGAAATAGATTTCTGCATGCGTTCGAAGTCGGCTTTGAAGGAGGAATAAACCAGATCGACATTCCTGTCAGCGGCACGCGCCACTTCCACCTTGTAGAGTTCTTCTATCTTCGCACGTTCCTGCTCGGTTTCCTTCATCTTCTGTCGTTGCGTCTCTTCGGCGGTGATACGAGTGGGCATGATGCGTTTCACGCTGGACTTACTTTCCTTAAACCTAACTCTCCAGCCAGATTTGAGAAATCTCCATTGCCAGTAAGCCTCACCGCCGCTATATTTCTTGTGTAATAAGTAATAATACCATGCAGGAGCAAAGTCCCATGGTCCGTTCTCCATTGACTTCCACTGCTTTTCCTTCTGGTCATCGTAGGTCGGATGCTGTGCAAATGCGGACAGGGAAAGATAAAGTAACCCAGCCGTGATGAATAGAAATTTTCTCATATACTGTTCCATTTGTTAATTACTCCTTCTGCTATTTTGTCCGTCACCTCACTGTTGAGGATGTCCCAAATATAATCGTATCTGACCCCGCCGACGGTAATGATGCTACACCAGACGTTGGCACCGTCGATGATACCTCTCATGTTCTCTATGGAAGTCTTCAACTCCATGATAAGGTGAAGCTTCTCGTCCATTGAGGCCTTCATTACATTGACACCGCTGGCGGCAAGTGATGCATAAAGGGCTTTGATGTTTTTGATTTCTCTTGCACAAGCCATATTCGCTTCTGTATAGTACCATGCCACCATCGGCTTCTTGGAGGTATATTGAAAAGTGGAGCGTGTAAACTGTGAGTACTCCTGTATCAGGCGATACATGCTGTTGACTGTCGAACCCAATGCGCTGGCTAAGATGACGTAGGAATAGCCATTATTCAATTTACTGTCCAAGGTCGTTCTGACATCATTGAACTTGGTAGCACCCTTTGTGATGATGCTCTGTTCTCCAAAACTCGTTGCCACCTTTGCCAAGGCCTTGTCCTCTTCACCCTTGATGAGTTTATGCAGACTGATAAGGGCTTCAATGGTTAGCGGATCCCTCGGCGTCGGTATAACATCGGCAAAGATGGGAGCTGCTACCATGAAGCACCATAACAACAGCCCATATCTTTTTATATTCCATGCCTTTTTCATAAGCCAAACTTTTTTAGACACCCAAGCCGTTCCAGTTATCAATCAACCCGTCAACGGAGTTTTGAGCCGTGATATAGGCAGCCCACGACTCCACGTCAATGGCCATGAGCACATCCCCCCAGTTGTTACCGAACTGGCACATCATCACCATAACCTCCAGCTTATAGTGGATTTCAAGCAGACGACTGTAGATCTTGTTGGCCATCGTCAGCCGCTCATAGCGGTTGAGCAGGTTATATCCGTCGTCCTTGCCATCATCTTTGGCCGTGTCCAAAGGATTGCGTACCTTGCCGTTGTTTACAATATCCACAAAGTCGTGTACCAGTCCTTGTGTCTCGGACACGAGATTGGTCATCTCATTGAGGCATACCACATAGTTCTTGCCCGGTGACTTGCCGAGCTGTTTCAGCACGATGGGCACATCCTTGAAGATGCTGGCTGTGAGCGAGACGATTTCACCGTAGTATCTGCTTTCTTCCCCAAAACCAGTGATGTTCTGCATGGAGAGTTGGTAAAGTTCCTTGATGCTTGCCATCGTAGCTGTATATTTCATCAGCTTCTCTTGCTTGGTATTGATGGAATCCAGACGCCCGTTGTGCCTGTCCTCTATGAGTTTCTGCGAAGCAGCATTGGACATAACGGCGGCCGTGGTCTTCTTGTCTATCACCACTCGCCAGCCAGCCCGAATGTTCAGCGAGGCAAGGAGCATCGCCAGAACGAAAATTAACCTTAACTTTTCCATAAGCTCATAATGTTTTGATGTTCGTTGACATGCCGCGCGAAATCGAGATATTTGCTTATCCCTGCCTTTCTGCGGTCTTTCTCTATCTCTGTGATGGCACGTTGGATGTTACCACCATAATGCTTCGTGTAAATCTTGAGGGCTTCCTTTTCCGCCCGTTCCGTGGTGTAGGCCCAGTAACATTCAGGCGGTTCTTCCACACCATACACATCCGATACCTGTCCACGGCATATCCATACCTCCTTGAAGTAATTCCGCCCCTCGTGGTTGTTAAGACTGTTGATGGTGAAGATCTGCTGTCGTTGAACCGCTGTCAGTCCGAGGATAGCCGCGATGTCATCGTACCGATCCTTGAATTTGGCCTGGTCAAGCAGAATTTTCACGTCGCTGTTGTTGATGATAGCCTCCTTGACAATGGGAGAATCAATCACGTCGTTCAGTTCCTGTGTCACTACTCCGGCGATGCCGTGGAACTTACGCACCGTCTTGTAGAGATACTTGATATATTCTGCCATCGTAGGCGAGGCGATAGCTTTCCATGCCTCTTCGATGATGAGAGCTTTTCGGCCTTTCTTGATACGCATCTTCTGGAGAAACACATCCATGATGATGAGCACCACGATAGGGAACAGCACAGGGTCATCTTTGATCTTGTCAATCTCGAAGACAATAAACCGTTCATCGAAGAGTGACTGTTCCAGATCGTTGTTCAGCGTGCACTCCAGCTCGCCACCACGGTAGAACTGTTCGAGAATAGCAGCAAAGTTGTCAATATCGAAGGCTATCTTCTTTTCGGTCATCAGCTGTGGAATACGTTCCAGCGCATATTCATAGAAAGTGTTGAAGGACAGCTTCCTGACCGTCATCTTACGTCTGCGCTGCTCCATCTTCTCGATTTTCTGTTCGATGCGCATGAGGTAGCTGCCTTCGATAACCTCAGCCATGAGGCGCATGAGTTGACGGTTGGCAGCCACCTTCTCACCCTCCGTCGCAGCCTGGTCATTGACCAGAGCATGCAGCTTTTCTACCTGGCGCTTTGCCTTGATGTGATGCGCAACCTCGGCTTCAGAAAAGATGGTATCTTTGCTTTCTGCATTTACACTTGCAGAAGTGTTTCCCTGATATCCCTCAAAATCTTGATAGTAGCTATGCTCCACCTTCTCACCATACTTCTCATACTCACCGTTCTTTTTATCCTCCAGCAAGAGCCGGTGGCGCAACCTATCTTTTTCTTCTGCGGAAAAACCACGGAAGGGGTGGAAGAAAGCGTCATAATACTCCACGATGACCTGATTGATGATGGCATCTTCAATCTTTGAAGGCATCTCGCTTCCCTTGAAGATGAGGAAGATAAGCGATTTGAGAAAGTTCTTCTTCTCCCCAAAGTTCTGTCGGTATTCCGTCTTGGTAATCTTAAACGGATTCATGGAGATGGGATGCTCTTTGGAGTAGGTGATATAGGTGCCACCGAAGTAGCTGCATATACCCTCGTAGCTATCTCCAGTATCTACCATCACCACATCCGTATTCTGCTCCAGAAGCTGGCGCACCACACTATTCATGTGGAAGCTCTTACCGCTGCCACTGGGTCCGATACAGAAGAAATTAGCATTGTCAGTGTACTTGTGTACTCCTTCCTTGCCGGTAATGTCTATCGCCACAGGAAGTCCCTGCCTGTCTGTATAGTAGGTTTTGAGCGGCGTCTCCTCAGAGTGTTTCAGATGCTCCTTAAAGCATAGGCAGAGCGCCGCGTCCGACAGCGTAAGAAAAAGGTCGTAATCAGGATTGAAGGCATAACCATTGCCAGGAAAGCTGCACGTGAAGAGCTCCAGCTGGTTATAAGCCGAGCGAGAGGGCATGATGGCACAGTCGTAGAGCTTTGTCTCGATGTACGATGTAACCGGTGTTATCTTGTCATGCGGACAACTGACGAGGATATTGAAATTGGTATAAACCATCAGTTTGCTATCCACAGCCAGTGTGTTCAACAGTCGTTCTATATCTTCTTTGGCGATGCGGTTCGACGGATCGGGCATGGAGCCGTGGCGTTTCGCCTTGCTTTGCAGCTTGCGCATAAGCCTGCGCTGGGCAGGTATTTGTATGACCTGATTGTAGATGACGCAGTCAGTATAAGGTATCTCCGTCAGGAAAGAGAAGAGGTCGGTGGCAATGTAGGTGCCGTTGATGTTGACCGAAAGGAACGGCCTCACGAAGTTGGGCATATTGATTTCATCTATATCCACCAAGGGAAAAGACTTTACCGTCCGGTCGCCTATCTTCAGGTTCTCGTCAGAATATTTGAAATTGGTCATGGAGAATGGACCCTGCTTGAACTGGAATGCCATAAAGCGGTGAAGATACTCGTCTATCTCCGACTTGCTCAGCTTGCGGTGGGCGATACCTTTCTCTTGCAGAATGTCAGCTACCTTGGTTACTTTGACATGGAAGTCCTCCCATCGTTTGGCGTCGTATTTCACGAAGGCATTGTGCACACACTCCTGCGTAACGATGAGGAAGGTGCGTATGTCGGTATATTCCCGTCCCTCGAAGTAGTTGAAGTAGCTTTCGGTCAGGAACTCCTGTTCTCCCTCTGGTTCATGGTGATACTCCTGCTTGCAGAAGATGTCCTGTTTTTGTAGGGTATACCCCTCACCGAGTGTCTTTATAATGTTGGCCAGTACGTCCTGGAAGAGGCAATATAGGTCAGCATCGGTACAATATTGCTGCACGGGATTCTCAATCTCGAAGAGTACGGACGGATTCCCCTTCTGGGACCAGAGCACCGTATTGAGCAGTTTTCCGTCCTTTTCCCTGATGTCTTGCAACTGGGAGAAAAGTTTATCGAAAGGTTTTCTTTGCTGTGTCATAACCGTTAGTGTTAGAAAATCCCATGAAAGATGTAAATACCCTTATTCCGATGCTTGGCGTGAAGCCCATTGCGCTGCCTTATATAGATGGTAGCCAGTCCGACAAGGGCAAGGACAATCATGGCAATAAAGCCAGCCAACTTGCCCAGAATGATGGAAAAAAGGATGAAACCGAGAAAGGATACACCGATGGCAATGGCGGCAAAGGTTAGGAAACGCCCTCTGATGCCCATGAACTCCAACGGTTTCTGTATGCCTTTGTATATAGGAAAGAAATCTTCCATAAAACTTTGAAATTTGGTAGGAGCCAGACGCTTGGTTGCAGGTCCGGCTCCCACCGATTGATTACTTGAAGAAGAGCGGAAGAGCTTCCGACATGGCGATGAAAGCCACACAGCCACCGATGGTGAGCATGATAGTCTTTTTTACGTCCTGGTCGCCGTTCTGCATCTTGAAATACACATTGAACGCTCCTACTAACACGATGACGGCTGCGATGGCCTTCATCAGGTTGGAAACAGGGGTCTGGTACGAAGAGATCTCCGTGGTAGCTTTGGAAAATCCGCCAGCACCCTTGCTGTTGGCAAGCATTGTTCCAGTACTCATGGCGAACATTCCCACGCTTACTGCTAATTTCAAAGACTGACACTTCGCGAAACTCCAAGCACGTCCCACGCATTTTACTGCTTGTTTTCTCAATTGCGACATAATCGATTGGATTAAATTTGAAATTCAATTCCATGTTAAAGCCGAAAGTCAAACAAGTTAAAGTGCTAGGTCTGAAATATTAAAGATAAAAAGTTGGTATGTTTTATGGAGAAAGGTCTCCTCTTTCTGGATCAAACTCCTTCCATTTGGCAAGCAAGCTGCCCAGTTCGCTGTTCTCACCGTCTTTCGACAGGTCTTCCACCTTGACCAGCAGGTTGTTTACTTCAATACCGCCGGTCATCAAGAGCTCTGCTGTCTGCTTTCGTTTCAGGGCAGCCGTTTTCTGTTTCTTGATGATGGGGCGAGTGATAAGGATAGGCGTAAATTCCCTTACTTCATCGGAGATGTCAATGGCTTCCTCCTGTACCTTATCGTCTTCGCTGGTAGCACGCTTTCTGTTTGCCAGCAGGTCGTAGGCCACCGTACCCAAGTAATAGCAGAGGTAGCAAGCCACAATAAAACCGAGGAAGATTTGAAAACTCATACGCAATAGGCATTATGTGAACGATGGGCATTGAACCGGCATGGCAAGATAGGCACTCATTGGCTGAAATTGCAATCCCAACTTCTGCCCATTACTCTCACGTATCGGTCTGCGTTTCAGCTGTTCATTATAATATAAGGTGTTATGGCCAGGAATGACTAAATAGCCATACGATTTCAGGATGCTTTTCAAGACTACACGTTTCTTGTTGCCCACCACCTTGATGTTTGTTTTTTGTGGTAGTCCGAACAACACGCGGGCCTTCTCCCGTTTGATGATGCTCTTCCTGCTGCGCGACCGTATCTGTCGGGTTTCGTCTGCCGTTCTTTCAAGGTGGTACTTTTTAACGATTCGTGAAACCGACCTAGTAGATATACCTGTAAGCAGTGCTATCTCACTATGAGAGTGATTGTAATATAACCGCCTGACCGTGTCAGTCGCCGTCATTGCCTTGGTGACAGGATGTTTACGTAAGCCCAACTCATGCAACTTCCGCCGTAGGCAGCTCAGAGAAATACCCAAATGTCCAGCTAAAGTGGTATTGTTCATCTCCTTGTGGTGGTCGATAAGGAAATCCACCATTGATACGGTCCAGATAATATTTTGCCTATACATGATTTTGAAGGTTATTGACAATATAATCGTTACGGCGTAGAAACTCTTTGAGGTAGCCATTGTTGGTGCCGATAAAGGCACGGAGGGCGGCATTGATGATGTCGGTAACCGACATATTGTTGATATTGCAGAGCTTCAGCAGCTCCACCACCTCGTTGTCTATCTCGTAGTTCTTGCGGTCGTACTTCTTGACACGGTAGCCGTATTGTTGTGCATACTGCTGGAAAAGCTGCCAACTGTCATCAGACTTGTGGATGTTGGGCTGCACTGTTTGGGGTGCAGTTTGCGAGGGTTGTGGAACAGATGGTCCTTTCACCTCATTAAACACCCCGTCTATATCGGGCAGGTTGAGCAGGTCGTTGGTAGGCGGCGTCTGCGAATGGGGAATGTCTACTTTCATTTTGTCTGCTCTTTAGGTTTGAATATCTGTTGATACATAAAGTCGAAGGTAGGTGATACGATGTCCTTTTGTGGTCCCATCAGTTCGATGGTGTTGTATCGTTGCATGTCCGCCTTGACTTCTATGCGTGGCGTAACCAGTCCGAAGTGGCGTAGCTTTTCCTCTGTTTTATCCCACAACTCCAGTTCCGCTTTCTTGCCATACCGTTTGTCCCATTTATTAACCACGAAGACGAACTGGCACTTCATGATGGGCAGCATACGTTGGAGCTTGGCGATGAAGCCGATGAAAGTAGCGGTGGAATTGATGGAAGTTGCCTCGAACTGATAGGGGCATACGATGTAATGACTGAGGGCAAAGATAGGCACCAATCCCTGTTGCGACAGGTTGCCGGGTGTGTCCATCAGCACGATGCCTTTGTAACCCTCGCGCAGACTGGTAAGAAACTCCCTGACGTTATTGGTGTCTTTGATGTCGAAAGGCTGTACGGTATAAGGCAAACGTACCCCTCTATATTTCTCTACATCCTCCTTTCGTTTGGAGTAAATGGTCTGCTGTCGGTCAAAATCTACAACGAGTACGCTTTCTCCCTTTGCCGCCAGGTAATCGGCAAACATAGTGCAGAGCGTAGTCTTACCGACACCGCCCTTCTGATTGGCAAAGGTGATCATGATGTTGTCTCTCATTGTCGAAGTTGTTATTAGTTGTGTGATAATAACAAACTCCTTTTTGGAAGGCCGGTTATCAAATGGAGTTGGGCCCCAGTAGCATTATTTCGAGAAATAAGTATCTTGCGAATTAGGTAAATGAGGAAGATGCTAAATCGTGAAATCATTGGCAAAGATAAAAAATGGAAATGAAATTTGCAAGAGGCTATTAACTCGTCAGCAAGCACGATAATGCCGATATTCTGGTGATGGTTTCAAGCCATAATAATATTTATAGTAAGGTAGTGATAGTACGCACAACTTATTGGGAATATGGATTATAGGTTGCAATCCTTTTTCTTTAACGTAGTTTAACTACAGGAGATGAAAATATCCGGTAATGCTCTGCTATGATTCTAATTGTAAACGATATCATGGGATAATAACAAAAACATTCTTCTTGTAGTTTACCTCAAATCCGCAACTAAGCCCTTGAACGTCCTTATTGCGTTTACACGTCCTCTCATTACTGAATTTGCAGATAATTTGAACTTGAAGCACCCACTTCTGCCTACAATATCCCCTTACCCCACAATGTGACTTGAGGCAATACACAATATCATTCCCATAAGTTGTAGGCATTATCCAAAATCAGTCTGGAAAACATCTGCGTAAGCATTATTACAGGTATAGATATTCAGCACATACCGCCTTGATGTCCTGATCCACTTGGCTGGTACAGAGATAAACCTGAAGACAAACGCTTTTATGCGACTTGTTGCATTGAGTCCGAACTTCTTTACGTCAAGTCTTTGAATAATGGCCTTGTAAAAGTTACGGATTATACCGACTATCAAATCGCCAATAACCGCCACAGAAGTAGATACTCATGAGAGAACGGATTATTTCGCTGTACTGATAACCGAACAATCTACACCTTAGACCGAGGGTTGAGTCGATTACAGATGATAATGTGGAGTCAAATTGCTCCATGATTGAAAATAATCCCCCAAAGGAGTGAGTCTCTCAGATTTAATTTGTATCTTCGCCATGTCTATCGTCGGAT
>CAUPIT010000019.1:0-49507 GCA_963511375.1 uncultured Prevotella sp.
TTGAATAATGGCCTTGTAAAAGTTACGGATTATACCGACTATCAAATCGCCAATAGCCGCCACAGAAGTAGATACTCATGAGAGAACGGATGATTTCGCTGTACTGATAAAAGTTTAATTTATAATCGTGTTGCGGAATTAAGGTCGTACAGAAAATATCAATGATGAACAAAAAAATTAAGTCAGAAATAAGATAGATACTAATAAAAATCTTAAATTTGTCAGCAAAATACAAATGAAATCACAAATATAAAACCATTATATGGAAGCAATATCTGAAAACGCCACGGCTCCAACCTCATAGAATGTTGGCGTTTACAGATATCTTTCAATAATGAGAGTAAAAGATACACACGATTACGAACCTTAATGACAAACAAAGTGAATAATACAGAGGTCAAGAGAGAAACTGTCTCTACACAGGATGAATTGTCCCAACAGCAAACAACAGACAGGAGCAATGATAAGAAAAAGAGAAGAATGCCAAAGGGGATTATATGTCTGCTTATCATCACTGGGCTGTTTGGCGGAATAGCAAGCATTATGGGAGTGGCTAACATGCTCAACACCATTATGCACACGGCTCACGACTTGTTGCTCAACACCTGCTTCTATCTCATGGGCATCTGTGTGCTGACAGGTGCCTTAGGGAAGCTATTTGTTGAGTTTGGAGTTGTGGACTTAATAGAACGAGCCTTGCGACCATTGATGAAACCCGTGTTCAGACTGCCCGGAGTGGCTTCACTTGGAGCAGTATTAACGTTTCTCTCCGACAATCCAGCCATTATCACTTTGGCACAAGATAAGCATTTCGGTAGTTACTTCAAGAAGTTTCAGTATATTTCGCTCACCAATTTCGGCACAGCGTTTGGCATGGGGCTCATTGTCATCGTCTTCATGTTAGGCAACGGTTATTTCGTGGAACCCCTCATTGGTTTTATAGGAGCCTGCATTGGGTGCGTAGTCTCTACAAGGCTCATGCAACACTTTGTACTCAAAGCTTATCCACAATATCGTTCCGAAGAAGCTTTGGATGGAGAGAAGTTTCGCCAGCAACCCATTCGTCAGTTACACCGTGAAGAAACATCGGTGTTTCTGCGCATACTCAATTCTCTATTAGACGGAGGAAAATCGGGCGTCGACGTTGGTGTTTCCATCATTCCCGGTGTGCTTATTATTTCTACGTTAGTGATGATACTTACCTTTGGAGCCAGCGCAGAAGGCAATTTCACAGGCAAAGCTTATGAGGGAATTGCCATTTTACCAGCCATTGCAAACAAATTAGATTGGCTACTCAATCCGCTCTTTGGGTTTTCAGACCCACACCAAATCGCCTTCCCTATCACTGCGCTCGGAGCAGTTGGTGCTGCATTGAGCTTAGTGCCCAACTTTATGTCACAAGGATGGCTGGATGGCAATGCCATAGCTGTATTCACAGGTATTGGAATGTGTTGGAGCGGTTTCCTTAGTACACATACAGCAATGCTTGATACCATTGGGTATCGGGAACTTACCTCTAAGGCCATTGTTTCTCATACTATCGGAGGACTTGCAGCTGCGCTTGCTGCGCATTGGGGATATCTGTTATATGCTGCGCTTTTCATATAAGGCTTTTTTGTATCCAAGCTATCCTTTTATTGAAAGTATGAGTTAATGGTAGTATGGCGATAAGTTGCGCTTATTCATGCATGGTCACGCACCCAAAATTATTAATCTTATTTAATTCCAAGATTATTATAAACATCTTCGTCCTCTCCTTCTCAATCCCTGCATTAACATCATTTGTGATAGAAAAGTTGAAGATATACAGACATTTTTATATCTTCTTCCTTAATTTCTTTTCTATTTTGTCTTTAATTGATTATATTTAGGATCTGCTAATTAACTTTAACTTTCTGATAATTAACTATTTATATTATGTAAAGTTTAGTCAATTCGTCCAAAATGGCTACCTTTGGATGTTAAAACATTCAAGAATCGAGATGAATTTTTTTTCATGTTAATTGTTATTTTGTAAAAGTTTAAATGAATTTCTATGATAGTACGCAAACCAAATGCGGTAAGCATATTTGAGTTATAGTGCCTTGTGGGTTGCAAAAGTACTTCTTATCAATATAATGAGCAATACCTGCTAATTGGGATATTACTTAGGCATACCTGTTTGTAGGTATAAATGTGAGTTTTTTTAAGACATTAAGTTGTCTATCAGGTTGTTAGCTTGTTCAATATGAAACTTATATAACAATTAATCTATGTCCTTTATGTTGTCACCTTATTTTAAGGCTCTTCATTTTTCTTCTACCTACAACTTGTTACTTCTCTAAAAAAAATCATTTTATTAGCTTATTGATAAGTGATAGAAATACATAAAAATAGGTATTTTGCATTTTTTTTCATTTTCGTACCTTTGCAATCAAATTTATAATACTCATTATTCAAACAATTATTAAAATGAAAAAAACAACTACCGCCCTGTTTTTGGGGTTTACAGCCATGGTCTTTACATGGACATCGTGTGACAAATCGGAGGATTTATCCGGAGAGAAAGAGAAAAAAGAACAAAAAGCGATTTGCAAGCATGCCGATATTTTGTTGCAAGAAAAACAAATGACCAACTACGACAAGTGGGTTTACATTGATTTGGAAAGTGGCAAGACTGAAACCCAGACAGATTATCGCACATGGGTGTATGGCATGATGAACCGGCAAACGGGCGAAATGGATCAGATTACCAAAGAGGTACCCGAGCGTGCTAATAACGAACCAAAGAAGTGGCACATCGCTTTCCACTTGTATGACCCCATGACCAATGGCGGTGAGGTGATGATTGCAGGTAAGGATACCACCTCTCTTGACCAAATCACTGAACTTCCCAAGGGTGGAACATGGACACCAGACAAGCCTGTATGGATTTTGGTAGATATGGCAGGTATGATGCAGATGCCTCCGACAATGGGATACAGCAAGGGATTTTCTAATCCTAATCTGCACAAGTATATGCGTCGTGCGGGGATGGGGCAATATGAAATGGCAAACAAAGGGCGCATCTTTATTGTAAAATTCAAGGATGGAAGTTTTGCAGCCATCAAGTTCACAGACATTACTGATGCGACAGGAAAGAAGAAACAAGTGTCATTCGACTACAAGTTTGTTAGAAAAAAGTAAACCCTTGTGAAGATAACCACCTTTCATTCCGCTGATAAGGGCATGAGAGGTGGCTTTTTTGCTTTATCAAGGCAGCACCCTATCAAACCGAATGTCCATCCTCGGAAAGGCGTTGTCACCTATACTTCTTTCACCGCAATATCGCTCACTATATAATAAATATGGTGAGAAACAAACAAACCATCAAAGGTAGGTAACCCTCATCTATTTTTTCATTGTTTTCATGAACAAAATATTCTTGCTCTGCTTATTCGCAATACTCCAATTTGTCACGACCTCTGCCAAAGCCGACGCTGCATCCTCTCGCTATACCATTCGTGGAACGGTAACCGATGAATGCAACAGACCGCTGCCAGGAGCACTCATTGCGGTTTCTGGCACTACCATTAAGCAAGGAACCAATAGCAAAGGCATGTTTGAAATCAGGGTCAACGAAAATCGTAATTATGACATTACTGCTTCGTATGTAGGCTTTCAGCCCAAACATGTCATTGCACATCCCGGTCAAAACGCCAGCATTACGCTGTTCCCCTCGCGCACCAACCTGAACGAAGTGGTTGTAACCGGAACCCGTAGTGACCGCCCATTAAAAGACATGCCTGTGCTGACACGAGTTATCTCGCGGCGCGAAATAGAAACGATAAACGCCATAGACCTTACCACACTGCTGCAAACGGCATTACCAGGATTGCAATTCTCGTACAATGACATGTCACAAGCTACCGAAATCACTTACCAGGGTCTGGGCGGAAAGGCGGTACTCTTTTTGCTCGACGGTGAGAGAATCAGTGGAGAGGGTGGTGCCAACAACATAGATTACGGCAGGTTTAACGTAAACGACATTGAACGGATAGAGATAGTGCGCGGAGCTGCCGCTACTTTATACGACAGCAGAGCCATCGGGGGTGTTATCAACATCATTACACGCAAAGGTTTCCGTCCCGTTACCGCTCGCGTTTCCACCCGATATGCAGGGCGAAACGGCGAGATGTACTCGGTTTCGGCAGGTGTCAACCGTAAGAACTTTTCAGCACTCACCTCGTTCGGGTATCGCAAGCGTGAGTCGTATACCATTGCCGACAGTATAGGTAAGGTGCGTGAGACACGTTTGTCTAACGGGGTGGTTAAGCGTGATACGCTGCCTGCTTACCAGTCTACCATTCACGGATACAGCATATTGGATGTCTCTCAAAAATTGTCATACGTGTTCAACGACCAGCTACGCGCAGATTTTCGGGGCTCGTTCTATAACAACAGGCGTCCGAGCAATGAATACAAAAAACTGCATCAGGTTTACACGGATTTGACATTGAGCGGAAAACTGTCATACATACCATCCAGCAATCAGAGCATAGAGCTGACCGTGATACGTGACGACTATCAGAAGACCAACGTGTTTGACAAGGTAGACCTGAAAGAACATGTGTATCGCAACATCAACACAACGGGAAGACTGTATTATTCGGGTACGTTAGGAAAACACACCATAAGCGCAGGTGTTGACTATGTTCGCGAAGACTTGAAACATTATTTCCTGCCAGACACTGCACAAATGCACACAAGTCAATTTTCTTGCTGTTTGCAGGAAGACTGGAAACCGTGGCGGCAACTGAACATCGTGGCGGGCGTGCGTGCCGACAAGGTTACAAGATATAAGCTGCACTTTACACCCAAGCTATCAGTCATGTATCGGCCTTGGGCGTTTGTTACTGCCCGCGCAGGCTATTCGCAAGGGTATCGTGCGCCAAACCTAAAAGAGTTGTATCAAGAATGGACCATGGGTGGACTTATACAAATGTATGGCAATCCTGACTTGAAACCTGAAGTGGGAAGCCAATTGTCCGCATCTGTCGAATATGATAAGAATGGGTTGAACCTTTCCCTGTCGTCTTACTATAATAATTATCTCAACAAGATAACTTATGCGTATGTTCATCCTGAAAAAAACAAGGACATGAGATGGGAAAACGCCGACAGTGTTAGGACGTTTGGGGTGGAGGCGACGGCCAATTACAAGTTTGTCTGGGGGCTGCAACTTGCGGGAGCATACACCTATATTACCGATTATAATAAGAAAAATGGATATAACCTGTCATGGCTGCGTCCACATAGCGCTAAGTTAAGTGCCGTATATTCAAAGAAATGGGGAAAGACGACAGAAACGTTGTCACTCTACACCAACTGGGTGTCGGCTCTCTCTACCTACACTTACAAAAGTAATAAAGATGAGCAGACAGGTAAAGTCGTTGAGAGCTTCACGCGAGAAGATTTTGATGCACGCACTATCTGTTCGCTCAACTTGCGCTCGCAATTACCCCATGGCATTACAATCGGTGTCATGATTGATAATTTGCTGAACTATAAGGACAAAGCTGTTGATTCAGGATTACAATATCCACAAAATGGTCGTACTTATGTTGCTACGATTTCTATTAATATTGCAGATATGCTCAAGCTATAATCATATTAGAACATAATGAAAAAGAAAATTATCATTGCCGCTATTACAATAATAGTCATCATTTTGGCAACATGGAGTTGGAATCATTGGTTCTCACGTACCCGTATTGCATTTGTAAATTATCAAGCCATTGAACTTGCTCAAATTAGTCGCGCCAATGACAATGGAATGATTAAGATAGAAAATTTAAGTGCAGAAAATCTTGACGAGCTCAACAAGTACGACATGGTGTTTGTGCAAGCCATGGGGCTGAAACTTACTGGTGAACAGCGCAAGCTCATCACGACGGCTGCCCAAAAGGGGGTTCCCATACTAAGTACGATGATTACAAGTCCCGAAAACGATTTTACGACCATTGACCAGGTTAGTGCTGACACCTTGCGGCTGTACCTGGGAAACGGTGGACGACAAAACTATCGTAATCTCGCTTTGTATGTACGCAAATATATTGATGCTAAAATCTTCAGGGCTCCAACTCCACAACCTGTGGTAGAACATATACTTGGGCTGTTGCATCATCGTCCGAAAACAGAGGATAAGGCTGCCGATGATTTGCAGTTTAACTCTGTAAAAGAATACAATGCTTATTTAAAAAAACAAGGGTTGTGGCACGAAGGCGCACCGGCAATAGTGGTCATGGGTCCGATGGGCGAACCTACCTCGTTGATTGCACGATTGGAACAATCAGGAAATAATGTTTATCCTGTTAACGACATTCGAAAATTTATAGAAGAGGGACATGCTGACAGCATTCCTCTGCGTGCAGTTATCAATATGGCACATGGACGAGTTGGTGATAACTTGGTAGCTTTCTTGCAGCAAAAGAACATTCCCTTGTTCGCTCCGCTCAACGTAAACCAACCAGAGAAGGATTGGCGTAATGACAAACAGGGAATGATGGGGGGATTTTTATCGCAAAGCGTAACTATGCCAGAGATAGATGGAGCTATCCGTCCGTTTGCTCTTTTCGCTCATTATAAGGGAAAAGACGGTCTTGATTATGTGGATGCGATACCCGACAGATTGAATACTTTTGTGAAAACGGTAAACAATTATATTCGTTTGAAAAATATACCAAACTGCAAAAAACGTGTTGCCATTTATTATTACAAGGGGCCTGGCCAAAATGCCTTAACAGCAAGTGGTATGGATGTCTGCTCTTCATTGTTCAATTTGCTCACCACCATGAAGCAACAGGGGTATAACGTGCAAGGCCTTCCGTCATCTGCAGAGGGACTTGAAAAACTCATTCAACAACAAGGAGCGGTTTTGGGTACATATGCCAAAGGCACCATCGCTCATTTCATTCATACAGGGCATCCTGCACTGGTAAATAAAGAGGAATATGATAAATGGGTAAAGGCGTCTATTGTTGGTGAGAAATATAAGGAAGTAGTAGAGAAGAATGGAGAATTTCCCGGTAATTACTTAGCGACAGACAAAGGCGAATTGGCTATACCGCGCATACAATTGGGCAATATTGTTCTCATGCCTCAACTCGCTGTTAGCACAGAGGGTAACTCCTTCAAGATCGTACATGGAACAGATGCGGCTCCATCTCATGTTTTCATCGCATCTTATTTGTGGATGCAACATGCCTTTAAGGCCGACGTGTTGGTGCATTTTGGCACACATGGCAGCATGGAGTTTACGCCAAAAAAGCAAATTGCCTTGAGCAATGAGGACTGGTCCGATAGATTAGTAGGGGCAATTCCTCATATATATATATATACAGTAGGCAATGTTGGCGAGGGGGTTATCGCCAAACGCCGTTCGTATGCTTGCTTGCAAACCTATCTTACACAGCCTTATATGAAAAATGACGTACGCACTATGTACAAGGCATTATTGGATAAAATGGATGTGTATCATACTAAAGTTGCTAAAAAACTTCCTGGTATAACGGAAACAGCCTTGCAAGTGAAGGCGATGGTTGTAAAAATGGGCATTCATCGCGACTTACAATTAGATGCGAACCTTAAGCGGCCGTACAATGAAGAGCAGATGCAACAGGTAGACAATTTTATTGAAGAATTGGCAACCGAAAAGATCGGTGGCCATTTATACACGTTGGGAGTACCTTATGATACCCAAGGTTTGCACTCTACGGTTATGGCTATGTGTGCCGATCCTATTGCATATGCGCAATTCGCAGTAGACAAGCAAAAGGGGAGAGCGTCTGATGTCATGATGAAACAACGTTCTTTGTTCGTACAACGTTATCTTTACCCTGCTCAGAAGTTAGTAGATAAACTTCTTGCAAACCCTTCTCTTGGCAATCCAAAAATCGTGTGCCAAGTATTAGGTATCGCTCCCGCCGAATTGCAAAAAGCACATCATCTTTGCGAGGCTCTTAATGCGCCATCCAGTATGATGGCTATGATGCAAGGCATGAGTAAAAAGTCACCGATGGCTAAAAGCATGAAAAAGAATATGAATTCCATGAAAGGAAATATGCCAAAAGGAATGGGAATGGGTGGCATGAGAATGCAAAAGCCTTCGTTCTCATCTCATGAAAAGGATTTAGCATTTGCTGTCATAGAAGCCGAACGAACAATTATGAACGTGGCGAAATACCGCAAATTGCTGATACAAAGCCCCACAATGGAATTGAAAAGCATTCTTAATGCAATGAATGGTGGGTATACATCACCCTCACCGGGTGGCGATCCCGTGACGAATCCTAACACATTGCCAACCGGGCGTAACATGTATAGCATTAATGCTGAAACAACTCCCAGCGAAGCTGCATGGGAACAGGGTAAACAACTGGCAGAAAACACCATTGCCTTGTATCGGCAACATCACCATGACAGCATTCCAAGAAAAGTGAGCTTTACGCTTTGGAGTAGTGAGTTTATTGAAACACAAGGCGCATCTATTGCACAGATTTTATACCTTTTGGGGGTAGAACCCGTTCGTGACTTCTTTGGACGCATATCAGACATCAAGCTTATTCCGTCAAAAGAGTTAGGACGTCCACGCATAGATGTTGTTGTACAAACCTCCGGACAGTTGCGAGACTTAGCCGCATCGCGTTTGTTCTTAATCAACAGGGCTGTCGAAATGGCCGCCGCTGCTCATGATGATAAGTATGAGAACATGGTAAGCGAGGGGGTAAAGGAGACCGAGCGAGTGCTGACAGAGAAAGGTGTTTCACCAAAAGAAGCACGAAGCATGGCTGCGCGACGGGTGTTTGGCGGAGTAAATGGCAGCTATGGCACCAACATACAGTCGATGGTAATGAGTAGCGACCAATGGGAAAACCGTTCAGAGATTGCGGATACCTATCTTAACAATATGGGAGCTTTCTATGGTGATGACAAAGAATGGGAGGATTTTAAACAATATGCCTTCGAAAGTGCTCTTACTCGTACGGACGTCATCGTTCAACCGCGACAAAGTAACTTATGGGGAGCATTAAGTTTAGACCATGTTTATGAGTTTATGGGCGGACTCAACATAGCCGTCACCAAGGCAACAGGCAAAGAACCCGATGCTTACATTAGTGATATGCGCAATCATTACAATATGCGTATGCAAGATTTGAAAGAGGCGGTGGGTATAGAGAGCCGGACTACCATCTTCAATCCTGCTTACATCAAAGAGCATATCAAGAGCGGAAAAGAGGGTGCTGATGAGTTTGCCAAAACCATACAAAACACTTTTGGTTGGAACGTGATGCGTACCAACGTGATCGACCAACAGTTTTGGAATAAAATTTATCAAGTTTACATCAAAGACGAATATAAAGTAGGAATACAGAAGTATTTTGAACAAAAAAATCCTGCAGCTCTTGAAGAGATAACGGCCGTGATGCTGGAAGTCGCGCGCAAAGGTATGTGGAAACCTACGCGCGAACAAATAAAAACTTTGGCTTCGCGGCACATGGACTTAGTGAACCGCTTTAAACCCTCATGTTCAGGATTTGTGTGTAACAATAATAAACTCCGTCAGTTTATCGCGAAGGAGGGAGCGGACAATGCCGTTCAACAGCAACAATATCTCCGAAACATTAATCAGATAAGAGAGAAGGCTACTGAAGGCAAACAGGGGATGACCATGAAGAAGGAAACTCTGTCTGACAATCAGAATACTACCTCTGACTCCGTAAACGGTACGGTTATTATCATTGTCGTACTTATTGCCATAATTGCTGTTGCATTCATTGTGCGACGCAATCGTAAAATGCGATAAAAATGAAGGAAGGCTGTTTCTGAAAAATATCATCTTATGAGTTGATTAAATTATATAAGAATACATCTTGACTTAAAAAACAAGTTAAAAATCCATTATAGATAATTTTCAGAATCAGCAAAGAGCAAAAAAATTAAACAATGAAATTGATAAAATGGTTACTGTCATAGCTATTCTTATGTTATTGGTTTGCTTCAATTTTCTATTGAAGCAAACCTTTGGAACGTGGAAAGGAATTGCAGTATACACCATGCTCATAGCAGTGTTTACGATAAGTACATGGCCTATCGCCATTAACCAATCGCGTACGCATATAGCCGAATGGTTCGCTTCTGAGCCGATTATGCAAAATATGGCTGTAATACTCTCAGTAGACATTATTGTCCAATTGCTTTTTTGTATGGTTGCAGCGCGGGAAAAGACAAAGATGCCACAGGCTGCTACGTTTCGTCAAAAAATATATTACGCTATATTACAATGGTGGCCAGGCTTTGCAATCTTTCCTGTTGTTTTTGCCATGCTGGTTGAGTGCATCTTTGGCTTGCCCGGCCTCTCGTTCTCACTCATAGCATATGTATTGGCGGCAGTATTTGTCGTATCCATACCATTGCTCACTTTTCTGTTGCGAAGACTTTTAGGCGATAGAGACGTACGCTTAGAAATGCTTTTCCTTTCAAATTTAATCGTGGCAATGATTGCCGTCGTGGCAACGGTTCGGGTATCGACACCACAAAATAGCAATTCGCCAGTTAATTGGTTCGCTACGGCTGGAGTGGCTTTGTTGCTTGCACTGGGCGTTTTCTTAGGGGCATTGATACGTTACATTAAAATAAAATAGGACATTGATAAATACATGATTGTAAAAACATCTTGATTGAAAACAAAATAAAAACAAATATGACTTATATTTCAGATTTTCTTTTTTGGATTACCACAGGACTTTTAATTCCTGTCATCGTAATTTTATTGTTGCTCTTTATCCGAGCATTACTTTTGTTAGGGACATTCTTCGGACAGTATCTTGGCATGCGACATACGGTGCGTGTCATTGAAAAGCATTTCGACACTCTTACCGTCGATGGATTGCCCAGTCTCAAAGAGCAGCTGCCTACGCAAAGAACGTCGCCTCTTTTAGTTTACGCACATCGCATATTAGACGCAAAAGGAAGCGAGCAACACATTGAGAGGTTGCTTTCACAATTTGAAATAGATTATAATAAAGAGATAGGCGCGCCTGCCTTGTTGGCTAAATTAGGACCACAGTTGGGACTTATGGGAACGCTTATTCCCATGGGACCTGCTCTTGTGGGATTGTCAACAGGCGACATTGCTTCTATGGCGTACAATATGCAAGTGGCTTTTGCCACAACCGTCGTAGGATTATTCTCGGCTGGCGTAGGCATGATAACAATGCAGGTTAAGCGGCGTTGGTTCATGCAGCAGCGCACGCAATTAGAGTTCTTGGCAGATTTAATCTTAGAAAACAAGGAGAGGGTATGAGAAGACGTCGCCGTTATGCATCATCTTCAAACGATGAAGATTTTAATCCCATGAGTGTGGTGGGCAATCTTTTTGACGTGTCTATGGTCTTTGCCGTGGCTCTCATGGTGGCATTGGTAACACGGTACAAGATGCCAGAGATGTTCAGCAGTCAGGATTTTACGATGGTAAAAAATCCAGGTAAGGAAAATATGGAGATTATTACCAAAAAAGGTAAAAAGATAGAGCGTTATACACCGTCCAACGATAAAAGTAATGCCGACGGTGCTAGAGGAAAAAAAATAGGAATAGCCTACGAATTAGATAATGGACAGGTGATATATGTGCCCGAATGAGAACTACTCATGGAAAGTTTTGCAGTAAAAGAATGATTATCGTTATTAGTCACCTTGAATGCGCTGTCGTCAGAAATAGCGATGCCATCTTCGCTGCTGCTTCTTTTCATCGGCTGGGATTCAACCGAACCTCCGCACTCACTGGTGATAGTTACCTTCTTGTCATATAAGCTGCGCAGAATAGTTTCAACAGAAACATCCAAAGATTTCGTCAGTATTGTACACGGCTGGTCGTTGATCAGAAGATTACTCAAAGAAGAATGGCGTTTCGTGAATATTTTAAACTAAGGCTATATGCACTACATGACTGTCATATCACTCGAAAAGTCGGATGAACCTGAAATACTACTCACAATATCGCAGTCACGACCTGTTTGAACTTCAGGAGTCACTATCGGGATTGAGCAAATCCAACCGTTGGGTCAAGCTGGCCGACCACCTTGCCTGGGACAGGATAGAGAAGGAATACAACAAACGTCTGAGGAACAGTCAGAATGGTGCCGGCAACGATCACGGCGGTACGATGAAGATTGACGTGTAGAGTCAAATTGCTCCATGATTGAAAATAATCCCCCAAAAGGAGTGAGTCTCTTAGATTTAATTTGTATCTTCACCATGTCTATCGTCGGATTCTCTTGTGTTTTTGCAATACTAAGATAAGTGAAAATTCTGACATAGCAAAATCCTGAGCAACTTTTTGTTGCTCAGGTACTTAAAAAGTTTAATTTATAATAGTGTTGCGGAATTAAGGAAGAACAAAAATCTAAAGGATGTACATTTTATTTCTCACATGATCCTGATTTGGCAACTGGCTTCATGAAAATGGAAGTTGATTATATCAAGAAAGAATTAAACGCAAAATCAATTAAAAAAATAGGTGAAAAATTGTGGAAAGTAATATGGTAAAAGATAGCCCTGAAGTAGCAATGGCTTTTATAGATGAATTATTCAGAACAATGTTACCTCAGTTTAAAAAAATAGACTCCTGTAATATGGGATTATATTTTTATGCACAAACATATAAATATGATGAAATAAAAATTTCACTTGGCTGTGAACGCGGTTTTTTAAACTGTGAATTGATAATTCAGAATAAAAATGTTATATTAGACTTACCTGAAGAAAAAAAAATACTCCAACCCAATAAAGAGAACTTTCTTTTTATTTTTAGTTTGTTGACAAAGTATATTGTGAGCTATAAAAAACAGATAAGAAGATAGTTTATAGGTGTACAGGATACACCCTATGGCAAAATCCTGAGCAACTTTTTGTTGCTCAGGTACTTAAAAAGTTTATTTTATAATCGTGTTGCGGAATTAAGGATTAAGATATGTCCTCAGTGTAACCCTTCTCATATTCACTTTAGGATTATATGTTTTTGGCCACGGCCACAGCCTGCCGAATGCGGTCTGCCATGCCGATGCCTCCCTTGAGGTTTCCTGCCAGGACAAGGCCTGGGTAGCGTTGCTCCACTTTGTCAATTGCCACGAAGCGCGCCCCACTGGTCACCTCGTATTGAGGAATGGCCCGATGGTGGCGGAATATACGAAGCACGTCGGGCTGAATACGCTTTGGCAATTGCAGCATCCGGTGCAAGGCATCATCAACAATGTCTGTCAACTCATCATCAGTCTTGCTTATAAACTCCTGGTGTCTCACTCCTCCCAAGAAGAATGAGAACACTGCCCCGTGCTCTGGCGCGCGCTCCTCAAAGCAAGCCGATGGGAAAAGGATGCCCAACACCTGCTGCCGTTCACACGAAGGAACCAGACCGCCAAACGCTTGATACTGTTTCCCGCCTGTACTCCTGATGCCCACGCCTACCTGCACGATGGGTGCGTAGAACAGGTTGTTGACATCCTTCATGAGCCTTTCATCCACAAATGGCAGGAGGGCGGGCAAGGCATAAGCACCACATGTGGTCACCACCTTGCGGCAAGCAATGCGATGTTTCATGCCGTCTGCCGTAGAATATCTCACCTCATACCCACTTGCATCAGGAAAAACTTGCACGCCATTGGCTCCGGTAGTGATATGATCCGGCCCAATAGCCGCACCCAAGGCCTGTACCAGGTGCTCCAGACCGCCTTTAGCCGAGAACACCTGCTTGGTAGCCAGTCGGTCGCGGTCACTCTTAGGCTCTCTGGCCTTGGCCATGGCACCACGGATGAATCCCCCGTACGTTTGCTCCAGATTGTACAGCTTAGGCAAGGCATAACGGGTAACGAGCGTCATGGGGTTGCCCGCATAGACACCCGACACGAAAGGATCCACGGCATAATCAAGATACGACCTCCCTAATCGTCGCGCAGCCAGCTCTCCAACCGATTCATCAGGATTGGTTCCTTTGGCACGGAACGGCTCACCCAGGATGCGAAACTTGTCGTGCCAGGTGAACAAGGGCGTGCGCAGTCCGCCAATCAGTCCGGACGGCAGCTCTCGGAAGCGGTCGCCCTTCCATATCAAACGGCGCTTGGAAGATGCGCGCGCCGTCTCCAACTGGCAGTCACCGTTCAGCGCGTTGAACAGCTCGACAATCTCCGGATAGGAGATTGCCCCCGTGTTGGGGCCGCTCTCCATCACGAAATCGCCTACCCGGTGCGTGTGGACTTGTCCTCCAATGCGGTTGGCCTTCTCCACTACACGCACACTACGTCCTTTTTTCATCAGGTGGAAGGCTGTGGTGAGGCCGGTGATTCCGGCGCCAATCACGCAAACGTCAACGGGTTCTGGTGTTTCCGTGGACAAGGCAGACGGTTGGTCGGCCACAGCCATGGTACCTTGTTGCCCTTGAATATCCTCTAATGGCATAATTCTTTCTATGTTTTAGCTTATACTGGCTTTGAAAATTTCTTGTCGGTGTGTTGCATCAGCGGGTCGAGAGTGGCCACTACATTCCGCACGAATGGCGAGCCTATGCTGGTCATGGCCACGACATCATCGCTGAGCAGTATCAGTCCGTCGGCCTCCATTTCGCGCAACTTGGCCTCGTCGTAGTTGGTGGCGGCCTTCACCTCGGCCGGCGTGATGCCGATACGCCCAGCTATCTCAGACCAGGAAAGATGGTAGTTGCACATCATCTGCTCAATGACCTCGCGCACGATTTGCTCCTGCCTCGTGAGTTGGTAGCCACGCCGGGTGTACAGCTTGCCCTGTCGTATGGTGTCGATATAGGCTTGGATGTCACGCCCGTTTTGCGCATAGGCCGTTTCCAGCTGACTGATGGCCGTTACGCCGAAGGCATAGACCTGCCCTGTGGTGCGGCGCGTGCAATATCCTTGGAAGTTGCGGTGCAGCTGCCTGGTGTCCAATGCGATGCTCAGTTCGTCGGTAGGCAGTACAAAATGATCCATGCCAATGCTGCGATAGCCGGCGGCATGAAAGACATCCGCGGCTTTCCGGTACATCTCCTGCTTGTCGGCATCCTTGGGCAAGCCCAGCTTCTCGAGTACCAATTGCCTTTTATGCACCCATGGCACATGTCCATAGCTGAACGTCACCACGCGGTCGGGATGCAGGGCTGCCGCTTGCTGGGCGGCCTGCGCGAACGACTCGGGTGTTTGAAGCGGCAGCCCGAACAGCAAATCCATGTTGATGGTCGCACCCTGGGCGCGCAACATGTCCATGATTTCGCTTATAGGCATCAAGGGCGGCCTGCGGTTAACGGCCTTCAGCACGCGCAGGTCGAAGTCCTGTACGCCTAAGCTGTAGCGTGTAAAGCCACATCTGCCTAATTCCTCCCAGTTGCTGGCCGTGAGATAGCCGGGATGGCATTCGATGGCTATCTCGGGATTCTCTATGGCCGGCATCAGTGACAACAGGTGCTCGTTCAGCTCCTGTAAGTAATGGATGGGCAGTGCCGTAGGACTTCCGCCGCCATAGTGTATCTGCGAGATCTTCCGTGCAGCTGTGTCGAGCCGTGCAGCCACCAAGTCAATCTCCTGGTGCAAAGCGTCCACATAATGGCCTATCACCACATCGTCCGCCATGGGATAAGAGTTGCAGCCGCAGTAATGACACAGATGCCTGCAAAACGGAATGTGCAGATAGAACGACACCAGCGGCTGGCGCGTCTGATGATTGGACGCGTCGACGGCAGCAAGATATTCGCGTTCTGTAAATTCGTGGAAATAGTTGGCCGGTGGATAGCTGGTGTATCGCGGCACGGGAATATTGTATTTGTTTAGTAATTGCTGATTCATCGTGAGAAAAGATTATCACTTACGCCTCGCTTCATTTCCAGAAGCACCATGTCCGCACAGGCCTTCCGGCCCACGGAAACTTTGGCAACTGCCCCCACCTCTGCCAGCATGGCTACATGGCTTGGACAATGGCGAAAAAGAATGACATGCGAAGTGTAAGTAGTATTCATCTGTCTGCATGCAAAGTTACAATTTTTCTGTGAATATCATGTATCCTATCTTATGAGGATATTTGTATCTTACATGCGGACAGCAGGACGTTCGTTATTGAACGATGGCTTTTTTCAATAACAAATCTAATTCTAACGAAACCAATTACCTTGTTTGTGGCTCAATGAATGGTGCGTGCTTAGTCTGGTTTACTTTATTGGCTTTCATTTTTTGTAACAACAATTACCCTACAATGAAAGCGTCATGTGTAAAGGAATCCGTTGTTTTTTTGTTCTGTAATTTTACCATAAAACGACCCTCTAAAATCTTCGAAATAGAAAATTTCAATAGGCAAGCACTCTACAAAAATGGGTTGATTTTAACAAAAAAGACGGATTTTAAAGCTGAAACATTGACTTAACGCACTTAGAAGCATCTTTTTGAGGGGTTATTCACATGCTATAGCAACATCAAAGCACGCATATTCGATGCTTATCTCAATGCTTTTGCCGCCAAAAAATGATAAAAATAGGAAAGAAAAGAAGTCTTTTAAGACTAACATATTAAACAACAACGAATTACAAACATTGCTCATAATTCGCGTATTTGCAACCAACATAGCCGTTGGTTATTTTCACGCGAATTATGAGAGGTGCTTTGTAAAGAAAATTCAGCATTAATTCGTCTCCATTGCAACGTTCCATTCATGTTACAAACACAGCGTTATTGGTGGGTTGCATTATATAAAATCCCGCTTAAACGAAGGTGCCATTTTACAAAATGGAAATCAACAGAGTCGAGTGAGACTTCCTGCTTTGCCATACAACGTGCAATATAACAATCGCTTATTTCAGACCCTTTATTTTATCTCACTAAAGGCATCCTAAAATAAGCGATACCTTGCCTTATTATCACGAACGGATATATGAAGACGTTATCTTTATTAAGCATAGCTGTGCATACCACCCAGCACGTAATTGACACCAAAATAAGTCATCAGCACCGTCAAGAAAGCCAATACGATATAGACATGTAAGAAAATGGGACGGCGAAACGCTGGCAATGACTGTTCGTGGAAGGTCAAGGAATAAACCAGCATGGTAATCAATGCCCATGTTTCTTTGGGATCCCATCCCCAGTATCGTCCCCACGAGACATTCGCCCACACGGCACCAGTGAATATTCCTACAGCCAACAAGAATACAGCTGGATACAACATGATGCGACTTATATCAGTCAATCGGTTGAGGATAGCAGTGCTACTTCCCATTCGGTTCATGATGAGTGCCGTGACACCATTGAAGAACAAGAACGCAAAGAGGGAATAGGAGAGCATGACCAAAATGACGTGTATGCTGAGCAGTGGTGAAGCAAGCACGGGCATCAACGTTGTGATTTGTGGATTACGCTCGCCAAGCATGGACACCATCAGGGCAAGACCAGCTGCCATGAGTCCGAAAGGGAGAAAGAACGGTATGCGTTTGCCAAGTGGCAATGCAATGACAAGCATGCAAAGCGCCATGAACTGCATGGTCTCGAAGCCATTTGACAAGGGCATGTGTCCTCCCACATATCCCCTCAGCGCAATCACCACAAGTAGGAAACAGGCGGACAGAGCAAGCAACAAGGAGCCGCATAGCTTGAGAGAACGTTGTTGTGGCTTGTTGCGTAACAGATTTCTTGCGGTCATGATGTAGAACAGTATGCCTGCCACGATAAGTAATATTGCCATGGGAAAAGAGAACTGGAGTGAGTTGTATATCTTTTCAGACTTGAACCTGCTGTCGGATGGCAATACTGTTCCTGCCTTTTTCCGTTGATACTCGCGTATTTTTTGGAGGACTTTTTCCACTCCTATATTGTCTTTTGCAAGTGCAAGCTCCATCACATAGTCAGTGGAGCGCTTGATGAAGAGCCACTCATCTTGTTCAAGTCCTTCTGGAAGTTGGTCGCCTTGTGCCATCCACCTTAGACTACCAGCCTCTTTCACAGGAAACATTCTTACGGCTTGTCCTGACATGAGTGACGCAATGATATTATATTTTTCGTAAGCTGCCGCAACATCTCGCGCTTCGCTATTGCTGAGCGAGCCTTTGTTCATCTGCTCTATCAGAGATGAAAGTTTGAAGCCTTGTGTATCACTGGTGTAGTCCATCCATGAGACATACCTTCCATTTGCGTTCAATGCCTTTCGTACACTTCCTCTACTTATCTTAATCATGGGCTGTTCCACCCAGTCTGTGGGGTATAACAACCACCCCACGAGTACCTGTTCGGCGGTATATCCTCGATAGCTGTCACTGCCATACAGTTTAATGGTCAAATCTCTTGCCATTGTCTGCATGGGGCAGATGCGCCCACAGTGGTAAACATAGAGGTCGCCAAAACGTTCAGCCAACGCTGCTGGTAATGTTTTGGGAAGTGGGATGTTACTGGAGGACAGCATCTTCATGGGTACAAGTAATAGCAAAATCAGCACTAACGCCTTTGCCTTGACGCTCTCCTTCTTCATAACCTGTCTAATCGTCCTTCGGAATCCGCCACGTGGATCTGCAAGAAATGCAATGATGCTCAGTAGTAGCATAACGTATCCGCAGTATGTTACCGTGATGCCCAGCGGATCGTATGAAACGGATAGATGCACCCAGCCGCTTTCCGTGTCATAACCGCTTTGATAAAAACGATAGTATTGTTTTTTCGCAATGTTGTTCATGGACACCTGCTGCTCGTCTCCATCACTAAAGGCAACATGACTGACAAAGTCCATGGGAGAATCTGTACCCGCATAGTACTCAATGTTGAATTTGCAAAGTTTCATATTGAAAGGCAGGCGTTGTTGTTTACCGTCTTTTGTGATAAACGAGTTTGCTGGTTGTCCGTTGTGGAGATATATGTCACCTTGTTTACCCGTTAGGAAGGTCAGGCCTGCTCCTAAGAGAATCACAGCGAATGAAACATGCAGAAAGATAAGCGAATGACGCATCACCGCATGCCTGTATCGCAGAATGGCAAACAGGGACGATATGGCAAGCATCATCCACAGGGCAGCGAAAGCCCATGAGCCATAGATGTACTTGTGTGTTAGTTGTGTGCCGTACCTCTTATCCATGAACGAGGCTGCCGCCAAGACTATGATAGTCAATGACAGCAGCCCGAAAGAAATATTCATTAGTCGTTTCTTCATTAGATAGATTCAATAAATTTGACCATCGCATGGCGGTCTTCCTTGTTCAGTTTACGGAATTTCTCTATTGTCCATCGTGCATGCGAAACGCCACCTTCTTTTGAACATCCATGCCACATAATTGCCTCTATGACATTTCTTGCTCTCGCATCGTACAGTCGGTCATCGTGACCAGTACATACTTTCATAAGCCCTTTGCCCCACAATGGCGGTGTGCGTATCCATCCTTTGCGGACATCGTTCTTCATGTATAGCCTATGTGAAACTAAATCGGTGTAAGGCCATATCTTTTGTTTGGGATAATGTGGCAGACGTGGGTCGTTGGGTTTGATGTTAAGGTCGCCAGGATAGGAGAACTGGTCGTTACCCGTAATCCACATGGGTCGGTGACACGTTGCACAACCTATTTCGTTGAAGAGCTTCTTGCCGCGTTGCACGATTGGGGAATCCATGTTGCGCGCCGCAGGAACAGCCAATCCCCTGAGCCATACCATATAGTTCAGGTAGTCGTTGTCTTCCATTTCAATAGGATGCTTGTCACTGGTGAAATAGTTATATATGTCCTTTTCTGGGTTGCCCGTTTTTTTCCATTCAGGGAAATATTGATAGAATACTTTCTGAATATCAGGATCTTTGCTTGCGGTTAGCGCATACTCCTTGGTCACATTAATTGTGGTGTGTCCACGTCTCGTTACATTGAAGTTTGCCCAGTGCTGTACATCCCAAGTAAATGTACTTAGGTCAAGGAAATGACCGAAGCGGAAAGGTTCCATTGTAATAGAGTCAATGGCAGTCCATTTTCCGTTCTTAAACCTTGAGGGATCCAATTTTGCATGCGCTTCTTCGCGCTGCCACTGCTTCAGCAGACTGTCGGCATCGATGGCTCCTATCAGTCCGTTGCCAAAGAAAGGAATGGCGTTCTTGAGTCGTATGTGAATATCGCTTACACTTACGGGGTTTCCGTTGTGTGACGGTTTCACATAATAGGCATCTTCTGGTATTTTCACATCAGGATATATGAGGCTGTATCGCTCTCCGTCTGGGAATACGTTCCCCCAGTCGTCGGTATATTCCTTCCATGTAATTTGAACTTTTGCTGGGTCGAGATACGACTTGAACGGAGGCATGCCCTGGAACTTGGGACTGAAGAAAGAGAGTAGTTCACCGTCATCTCCGAATATTTCCAACTCTGTGGCATTACCCCATTGTTTTGGATCGAACTTTGTAATGCGCCATCCGTGTCCATAACCGCAGTGACAGCTTTCACATGAGGGACGCGAGTATAATGGTCCTCTTCCGTTGAAAGGACGTGTGCTTGAGTTGTATGGGCGTTCAAAGAAATATTCACCCATTTTGAACTGATATTCCAGTCCTGCCTCTTCGATAGCGGGTGTGGGATCCTCGTATGCACTTGCAGTGGCATTGAATGTTGTGCCGAGTTTTCCTCCAGCATACCATTCATCCGCCAATTCCTTACTCTCAGTACCACTGCCGTTGTCGTCTATATCTTTGTCCTTACAAGATATGACCGACACACATACAAATGCCATGGCAGCTACCGAAAGTACTTGTTTTGTGGTGATTGTGTGATGTTTCATAATCTTTTTGTTTTAACATGTTGACTAAAAATGCTGATGAGTTTCAGGCGGTTTAGCCACCTGAAACTCGAATACGTCGCACCTTGATAACCGGTGTTCACGCTGTTATTTCTTCAACTCAGTCTTCAGTTCACTGAGCGTCTCATCAAGTTCCTTGCAAGCATCCATAGCTGCTTTGCAACTTGCATCTTTATAGTTATCCACAAATGGAGCCTTCATGTTCTTGATGGCTGTTTGTGCCTTCGTAATGGCTGCCGCCACTTTCATGTCCATTTCCTTGTTGTGCTTTGCCATATAATTATGGATGGAGGCACCACGATTACCTTCAATACCACCATAATAAACGTTCTCAACAGAGATGATATTGTTATGGAAGTCATGAATGGACATTTGGCTGTACGGCGACTCTATGTATGAAGCGTCCCTGCCGTTGTGTGCTGATCCAATCTTCGATGTACCAACCTCGTCACAGATACTATTGCATCCCGACACAATTTCCTGTAGGGCGGCAATCCATGAGCGGTACAGTGAACCTGGTTGACCAGCAAGCAGAATGTTCTCTCCGTAAGAATGTTCTCCTCCACCAACGGTGATACCAAGCTCAACATCTTCTGTGATGTGTTTCACTTGTGCAGCATCCAGTTTGGAAGCATATTTCTCTCCAGCCCATGAAGCGAGGAGCTGCCAACAACTGTTGCGGAGGTCGCCAGCCACAGCAATGGCGTACACGAGGTATTTCTCTTCTATTGTACCTGCCTTGCGTGGTTTTCCGTCTTCAAAAAGGATGTACTCCACTCCATGATAGCCCAACAACTCCTGACCAAGTTTTGTGCGTGCGGCTATATCATAGTCGTCGCCATCAAGGTCTTCAATGTTGGTTGCCGTTGCAAGATACTTCTGCAGCGCAGGAAGGTCGAGCGGCCAAGAGTCGATGTGTGGGTCGATTCCGAAGTCGGAAGCAGCTCCAAATAAGAAAGCTTCGCTGCGTTCCCACCACATACGTGATGCAAGGAAGTCTTCACATGCCTTGTCAAGGTTTGCCTGAGTCGGGTTCTTGCGGTATTCCCTCAGGTCTTTTACCAATTCAGACGATTTTAAAGCCATCTTCTCATAAGTAGGCACAACAGTTTTGTGGATGAAGGCATCTACGATTTCAGCGTACGCCTTGTCGCGTTCTTCCTGTTTTTTCAGCTCATCTTTTTTCGTATCATCCCCGTTGTCGTCAGAACATGCCGTAAATGACATCGAAAAAATCAGGCTGAGAATTGCAACGAAACAGTAGTTCGATAATCTTTTCATTTTTTTGTTTTTTTATTGTTAGAGTTATATTGTAAAGACTATAGGAAAAATCCCGCATAGGCTATACCCAGCGAAATGCTCGGCTCGTTATTAAACTTGCTTTTCAGGAAACGGTTGCTGTATTCTCCTTTCACAACAATTTGTTTCGTTGGATGGTAGTTGAAGCCAAAGGCAATGCGGTTTCTGTCGGTCCATTCATAGTCGCTGTTTCCAGCCACAGGGTGATAGGCATCATAGTTCTCGTATGCCCCAAAGACGAACAGTTGTTGTTTCTCACTTCTCATGCACGGGAAGAAGCGCAACACATTGTACCCTGCCTGAATACTTGCAGCGTGTGCACGGTTACCAACGAGCGTACGTTTGTATGGTGAGGTTGAACTCTGCGAGCGATTGTAGGTTGAGATGATGTCGGCATCGCCCAGATGTCCATAATCCAAACCTCCAAGAATGCGCCAACCGTGACCTGTGTAGCTCATGTCTATCGTTCCGATGGTGACAGCACCTTTCACATCTTTATATTTACCGCGCTCATCACTCTGCAGGGTGTTGTTAAACGATTCGCCATAATATCCGCTGAGACCTATGCGCAGTCCTTTCAATGGATAGAAGTCAAGGCGAACCGCTGTGGCATATTTGTTGGCTGGTGTGAACTCAAAAGCACTTGCCGATCCATTCTTAATCCACTGGTCTTTGCTGAACAAGAGTGAGTTAAGACCTGGCAGGAACATGGCTTGATAACGCAGAAACTTCCAACGTCCCCAAACCGACACACCTGTTTGATGCCAGGTACATGGTAAAATTTGGTTTTCTCCTTCTGGACGGTATACAGTGAAAAACTCGGTTGGTAGATGGTGTGCATTGGTATATCCAATAGGAACCACGTCGTGACCAGCGCGTATGTTCAATTCGCGGCAAAAAGACTTTTGAATCCAAAACTGTTCCAGTGCCACTTCGCCACCACGTTCAATCTCGCCTTCCCATTCGCCGAACTCTTCATCTTCCATTTCCATGGCACTCTCGGTGCCGCCATGTTCAAACTCAATCTCTGAGTTCATGGTCCAACCCTTGCCAAAGTCGTATCCCAACATCACCACAACGTGAGGCAAGTCAGCTTGCCCACGACTTTTGGCATTCTTGTACTTTTCTGCCTTGCTGTAGCGGTTGATGTTGTCGGAATAAAACATCCTGCTCATCACGGCTTCTCCATAACCACCCAATGACAGTCTGTTTTTTTTGCAGCATCTCGTACTATCTTTTGCACATCCCTGTGCTTTTGCCATACCCGAGAAACATAACAGGGCGCATACCAATGTAAAAATATAGACTATTCTCTTTTCCGTATTAACAATATATAATTTTAACTAATTATCTAGCTTTGTTATAAAAGATTGTTTAATTATTGCAAAATTATCCTAAATCTGAACTTTATACAATATCCAAAAATAGTGATTTTGCATTGTCTCACCACCCAACGAGCCTTAAACGCCATTTAATTTCATCCTCATAAATGATGAGGAGAGTTCTAAGACGAAAGAAAATATTTTGCCAACTATCTGATTTCAATTACCTTTGCAATTGAAACAGAACGATCATTGATCGCTCATAATAAAGAAGGTATGGATATTTCTGAACTATACAAACTGTTTTTAAAGCATCCAGTGGTAACCACCGACAGCCGCGACTGCCCAAAGGATAGTATGTTTTTTGCCTTGAAAGGAACTTCGTTTAATGGTAACGAGTTTGCAGGTAGTGCCTTGGAAAAGGGATGCGCGTACGCTGTGATTGACCAAAAGGAATACCAGATACAAGAAGATGAACGCTATATCTTGGTAGAGGATTGTCTGCAAACGTTAAAACAGTTGGCCAACTACCATCGTCGCACACTGGGTACGCCCATCATTGGCATTACCGGAACCAATGGTAAGACCACTACTAAAGAACTGTTGGCAACGGTGCTGGAAGAGCGTTTCAACGTGTGGTACACGCAAGGAAACTTTAATAATGAGATTGGCGTGCCCAAGACGCTCTTACGCTTGACGCCTGAACATGAGATAGCCGTCGTGGAAATGGGTGCCAGTCATCCCGGTGACATCCAATCATTGGTAACAGTAGCAGAACCCGATTATGCCCTCATCACCAACGTGGGACGTGCGCATCTACAAGGTTTCGGCTCGTTTGAGGGCGTGATGCGCACCAAAGCCGAACTGTACGACTACATGCAGCAGCACAAACCGCAAGGACTCGTGTTCATCAACCAAGACAACGAGTACCTTAAAGAGATGTTCCGCACCCACTGCCCCAACGTCAAGGCCATGGGATACGCACAGATCGACCGCTCGGACATCAGCATCCGAGGCGAGGTAGTGAGCTGTGCGCCCTACCTGAAGTTTAGATGGCGCAAGACAGCGGCTGCCCCCTCATCCTGCGAGAACACACGGTGGCACGAGGTGCAGACACAGCTCATCGGCGCCTACAACCTCGACAACATGCTCGCCGCCATCACCATTGGGTCGCACTTCGGCGTGTCCGACGAACAAATAAACCATGCCTTGGCCGGCTATGTGCCGAGCAACAACCGCAGCCAGCTGCAGATAACGGCCCACAACAAGCTCATCGTAGACGCCTACAACGCCAACCCAACGAGCATGGAGGCCGCGCTGACCAACTTCCAACGCATGGACGTGCCGAAAAAGATGGCCATCCTGGGCGACATGCGTGAGCTGGGGGACGTGAGTATGGCTGAACATCAGAAGATTGTGGATCTCATCGCCACGTTCAATCTTGACAAGGTGTGGCTCGTAGGCGAGGAGTTTGGCCGCACAAACACAACGCTCCGCAAATTCAAGGACACAGAGGCCGTGAAGGAAGCCCTGCGACAAGAGCCACCACAAGGTTACTATATCCTCATCAAAGGCAGCAACGGAATCAAGCTGTTCCAACTTCCCGAGTTGTTGTAAAAGCATTCGTTTGCAACGAATGGACACGAATGTGCAAGGACTTACCGTTCCGAAACATTCCCTGTCCAATCGTTGCGACCGCACGTCCTCATCGTTCTTTTTTAACAACTAATTTGGATGAGGAAAGTGATGAAAACCATGTGCCATTTCACCTTGTCGCGCACGGGGGGCGGAATGTCATTGACTTTGTGCATCAAACCCATTGACTTTGACGCCTAAACCCCTTGAGTTTACAGGTCAAAGTCAATGCTATTGGAATGGGACATTTGCCCATGAGAAATCTTTTGCAGCAACGTCTTTTTAGTTTCTTTCGCGTTTTTCGTTGTTAAAAAATGAGATACCCTGACACATCTATGTTGGCAAGCAAGATGTTACCTGTGTTTCATTCGTATTTTTGCCATAGACGAAACCTACGGATGACTGTTTTTTAACGACGGTGGTTGTTTCTAATTGGAAGAGCCATGTTGACGAAAACAAATAAACACGGTTTTTTGTTGCGGTTTGCAAAAAATGATGTACCTTTGCAAACGCTTTTCGGTTTGCTACTTACAGCAAACAACAGGAAGTGCATCGGGATGTAGCGCAGTTGGTAGCGCACTACGTTCGGGACGTAGGGGTCGGGCGTTCGAGTCGCCTCATCCCGACAAAAAAGACGGCAAGTGAGCATTTTCACCTGCCGTCTTTTTTTATTTTTCTGCGATTTGGTCAGTCCTTCGGTTACGACAATCCCTGTATCACGCCATTTTCAACATACAACCTTTCGGCTTGCGGACTCTTGGGCAAGCCAGGCATACGCATGATGCTGCCAGCGATGGCCACAATCATTTCGGCACCGGCATTGATTACAAAGTCGCGAATGGTAATTTTGAAATGAGTGGGCACACCGTATGCCTTGGCATCTTCGGAGAATGAATACTGCGTCTTGGCGATGCAAACGGGGAAATGAGTATAACCCAAAGCAGCGATATGCGCCAGTTTTTTCTTCGCAGCAGGCTTGATAACGACGTCATCAGCACCATAGATGCGTTGAGCCACCTTGCGCACTTTCTCCTCAATAGACTCGTCATCGCTGTACAACATCTTCAATGGGGCAGACGGATGCTCATCGATGGTGTCGACAACCAGTTGTGCCAAGGCCTCAGCCCCCTTGCCGCCATCGGTATAAGCCGTATTGACGGCACAGCCTACACCCAGCTCTTGGCAATGTTCCTGTATCAGTGCCAGTTCTTCATCGGTATCGTCGGGGAAGCGGTTGATGCACACCACAACGGTTTGGCCAAAGGCCTGCATGTTGGCAATGTGCTTATCCATGTTGGCCATTCCTTGACGAATGCCGTCGGGATGCGGCTGTTTGATCTCCGTTACGTCAATGCCGCCATGCAACTTGAGTGCCTGTGCGGTTACCACCAGTACGGTGAGTTTAGGCGAAAGACCGGCCTTGCGACACTTGATGTCCAAGAATTTCTCGGCACCCAGGTCGGCACCGAATCCAGCCTCCGTGATGACATAATCGCCAAACGTCATTCCCATCTTGGTGGCCATCACGCTGTTGCAACCATGTGCGATATTGGCAAACGGGCCTCCGTGGATGAATGCCGGCGTGTGTTCGGTGGTCTGTACCAGATTAGGATGGATGGCATCGTGCAAAAGAGCCGTGATGGCTCCAGCTACGCCTAAATCCTTCACGGTGAAAGGCTTGTCTTCAAAGGTGAAACCCAAGAGGATGTTCTCCACTCGACGCTGTAAATCTTCCTCATCTTTGGCCAAACAGAGGATGGCCATGATTTCAGAGGCGGGCGTGATGTCAAAGCCTGACTCATTGACTACGCCGTCGGTACGATGTCCCAAGCCTGTGACAACGTTGCGCAGGTTACGGTCGTTGACATCCAACACTCGCCGCCAAAGCACCTCTTTGAGTGCGAAGCCCTGGTCTTGGTTTTGATAACAGTAGTTGTCGAGCAGCGCTGATATCATGTTGTTGGCCGAAGTGATGGCATGGAAGTCGCCAGTGAAATGGAGATTGATTTTCTCCATAGGCAGCACTTGCGCATAGCCTCCGCCAGCCGCTCCACCCTTCATGCCGAAGCAAGGACCAAGGGATGGCTCGCGAAGAGCAACCACCGCCTTTTTTCCAAGACGGTTCATACCCAGGGCAAGTCCCACGCTGACCGTTGTCTTGCCATTTCCTGTCTTGGTGGGCGTGATGGAAGTGACCAAGATGAGATTAGCTTTTTTTACTTTTTCCTCATCGATGAGCGTGTATGGAACCTTGGCCATGTACTTGCCATAAGGCTCAATAGCCTCTTGAGGAATGTTGATTTTCGCGCCTATCTCAGCGATAGGCAGTAGCTTTGTTTCGTGTGCGATTTGTGAATCTGACTTCATTTTTTCTAATAGTAGTAAGTGTTATAGATTGATTTGCCCTTCAAATGTACTGGAAAAAAATACAATAGACAAAGTTTTCAGCAAGAATCTGATGATATACGGACAGAATGGGCAAAAAAAGAGTTGGCATTTGCGGTGTCAACTCTTGATGGGTATGTTGTTTTATTCGTAAAGAAAGATACTTTCAGTACAAAGTCTTGCCGGTATTAGTCGCGCAGACAAGCATCCAACTCCTTGGTGATGGCTTCCTGATCGAGGTTCTGACCAATGAAAACCAACTTCTGCATGCGGTCACCATACGTTTCATCCCAATCGCGACGCAAAGCCGGTGTTTGAGCTTTCATCTGCTCCAATTGGTCGGCCGGCATGGTGGCATACCACTGACCGGCATCGCGTATCTGCACTTGCTTGCCAGCTTGTTCGAAGACATAGCATTTATTTTTTTCGTCATTGAAATAGCAAATGCCCTTGCAGCGAATGATATTTTTGGGCCAACGGCGCGCCACGAAGTCGTCGAACAGCCCCAAGTCCATGGCTGGCCGACGATAGTAGACGAAAGTCTGGATGTTATACTCCAGTGCTTCGCCACTCTCCTCGTTCTCAATGCCCTCGGGATGGTCGTGATGATGATGGTGATGGTGTTCGTCTTCGTCATGATCACCCTCCAATTCTGCTATCCAACTGGCCGATGTAGCGACCTCGTCAAAATCGAATTGACCCGTTCCAATGATTAAATCAAGATCTATATCGCCGTAATTACACTCAAGGATGTTTGCCTTGGGTTGCAGTGCACGGATGATTTTCTTGACCTTTGCCAACTCTTCAGGCGTTACCTCAGCAATCTTATTGATAATGATAGTGTTGCAGAACTCAATTTGTTCGATGACCAAACGCTCCAAATCATCTTCCCCAATATTCTCTTTCAGCAAATCGTTTCCACCGCCAAACTCGTCACGCAAGCGCAGGGCATCGACCACTGTCACGATGGAATCGAGCTTGGCGATGCCGTTTTTGGCAAGCTGTGGGTACAATTCGGGGTAAGCACAGATGGTTTGTGCGATGGGAGCTGGCTCACAAATGCCACTCGCCTCAATGACAATGTAGTCGAATTTGTCCATGCTGACGATGTCATTGAGCTGCTGTACCAGGTCGAGTTTCAAGGTACAGCAGATGCAACCATTTTGCAAGGCCACCAAACTGTCATCCTTCTGTCCAACCACCCCACCCTGTTCAATGAGGCTGGCATCAATGTTCACCTCACCGATATCGTTAACAATGACGGCAAACTTGATGCCCTTCGTGTTGGATAAGATTCGGTTGACCAGCGTTGTCTTGCCACTTCCCAGATAACCAGTGAGCAACAAGACGGGTATTTCTTGTATTTTCATCTCTAAACCAGTTTATGATTGTGCCACAAAGGTATAAAAAAAGTTGGACAGGTGGCCATCTGTTTCCAACATTTTAAGTACTACTCCTCAAACGAAACATAGGGCTTGAGCCGTTCGATGGCCTCGGGTGTGAAATCTTTCAACATGCCCAGGTCTTCCAATCGATGGATAGGTCCTTTCAATCGGCGATAGTCAGCGATGGCACGAGCTCGGTAATAGCCCATATAGGGGTGCCGCTTCAGCTGGTTGATAGATAGTTTGTTGATAGGTAGGCGATGAATTTGACTGGCATCGCGTGGTGGTAAAGAAAAATAAGTCAATGCTTCTTCGGGGAAATCCTCTATTTCTAACAGCTGTCGGGTGTTGCAAAAGCCACCTAAACGCGTTCGGTAGTTCACGATTTGGCGGGCGAAATAGCTGCCAATGCCCGGCACTTTTTTCAACATGGACGTGTCGGCAGCGTTGAGAGCGACATGCTCGGTAGATTTGATTTTGATGGGAAAACGAATGGTATCACGCTCCAATTCAGGTGTTTGTGCTGCATTTGCGGCGAGTGTTGACGCAGGAAGATAATCAGAACTGATGTGAATGTATGGCTCCATGGCAAGAAATTGCTTACGCGTCAGTCCATACAAGCGGGCAAAATCGGAAGCCTTGCGATACACACCACCTGCCGCTCTGTATTTGTAGATGTTGCGCACCTGCCACGGTTGCAATCCCAATCGCAACAGGTCTGTACTGTCAGCTGTGTTTGGGTCAAAGGGAAAGAGTTCGGCTTGTCGTCCTTCCACCCGATAATATGCTACGGGTTGAGAGCTGGAATAGTAGGATCTGCCTGATTCTTGAACAAAAACTGTGTCACGTTCAGATGCGCCTGCCGTTGTTTTTTCTTCGTCACTGAGCAGGTAAAACAGGATTGTAGCACAAATACCAACCGTGAGCAGGAAGATAAGCGCTTTGCGGTCGGACTTGTTGAAATAAAAAAAATCTTTGATGGACATGGCAGATTCGGCAAATGATTTGATACAATCGTGCTGTTGATATCTTGAAAATATTGTATCTTTGCATAAAATAGGCTACGCCTCAACAAAGTAAGTAAACTTCCTTTGTCTTCGGCTTGCACTATTTTTGCATGAAAATAGTTCGGTTTCTTATGCAACAAATCATACAATTTATCAAGCGCTACCCCTTTACTACCGTACTTACCCTTGGCATTTGGGTTGTTTGCTTGGTTCCTATACCAGAAACCCCATTAAGTGGTGTCACGCTCATTGACAAATGGACGCACGTGGCCTTGTACACTATTTTAGGTTGTTGCATTTGGATTGAAACTGCCCACAGCCGTCAAAAGCTAAGTAACAAACAGCTTTTCATCCTCACATTTGCAGCACCAATCATCATGGGAGGTCTGATAGAAATCGTTCAAGCAACCTGCACAGGGGGTAACCGCAGTGGCGAATGGATGGATTTTCTGGCCGACAGCATCGGTGTTGTGCTGTCACTGCTTATCGGTATTCTTCTGGCAACGTATCTTTCCAAGCGGAAAAAGGATTCGTGAGCATGTATTTGTTATAGAAGCGCGCATCTCCAGTGACCTCCGGACCAATAAAATCTGGCTTCTCATAAGGTTCATTTTCTGACTTCAATTCCACCTCGGCCATGACAAGTCCCTTGTTATCGCCGTAGAATTCGTCCACTTCAAACACATGATTGCCACTTTTAACGAGATAACGACGCTTGTCGATGATACCTCCTTGGCAAAGCTGTAGTAGATGCGAGGCTTCATCGAGCGTGATTTTTGTCTCAAACTCATAGCGCGTCATTCCGCCATGAGTTGATCTTCCCTTGATGGTCAGGTATGCTTCGTCGTCACGAACACGAATCCTCACCGTCGCATTGAGGCAAGGTATGTATCCCTGTTGAATATGACTACTGGAAAAGGCGGCACGCTTGAATGCTCCGCCTTTCTTGACAAGGAACTTGCGTTCTATCTCAAATCCACTCATCCGTTATACGTTCATGGCGACAATAATCCAAATGATGGCACAAACAAGCAATGCAATGGAGAGCCATTTAATGACATTCTGCGCTTGTTTTTCTTGTCTTGCCTCGCGCTTAGCTCGATTCATTTTGCTTTTTTCACTCATAGTTGTATTATTTTAAAGGTTCATTAGTCATTCTCATCCGCAACTGGGAATTCCATGAGGTAAGCCTTAATAAACTCATCCAGCTTACCATCCATCACTGCGTCTACATCACTTGTCTGATAATTGGTGCGGTGATCTTTCACACGACGGTCGTCAAAAACATAACTTCGGATTTGACTTCCCCATTCTATCTTCTTCTTTCCAGCCTCAATTTTAGCTTGCGCCTCCATCCGTTTCTTCATGGCACGGTCGTAAAGTTGACTCTTCAAGAGCTGCATGGCCTTGGCTCGGTTCTTCGGTTGGTCACGTGTTTCAGTGTTTTCAATCAGAATTTCTTCTTCCTCTCCCGTGTCAGGATCTTCGTATTGATAGCGAAGACGAACGCCGGACTCTACCTTATTCACATTTTGTCCACCTGCACCACTCGATCGGAAGGTATCCCACGACACCCGAGCAGGGTCAACAAACACCTCAATGGTATCGTCCACCAGGGGTGAAACAAAGACACTGGCGAAGCTGGTCATACGCTTACCCTGGGCATTGAATGGAGAAACGCGCACCAAGCGATGCACTCCGTTCTCGCTCTTCAAGTAACCGTATGCATATTCACCACCTTCTATCTTCATTGTCACGCTCTTGATGCCGGCCTCATCACCGTCCTGAATATCACTGATGGTACACTTGTAATCATGAGCCTCGGCCCATCTCATGTACATACGCATGAGCATTTGTGCCCAATCCTGACTTTCCGTACCGCCTGCTCCTGAGTTAATCTTCATCACACAGTCCATGGGATCTTCGGTTTGACGAAGCATGTTCTTCATCTCCAAATGCTCTATGGCGGCAACAGCCTTGGCATAGTCGGCATCCAACTCGTCTTCAGTAATCATGTCATCACGATAGAAATCGAATGCCAACTCCAACTCATCAGCCAACTGACGCACCTGTTGATAACCAACTAGCCACTTCTCAATACCCTTGACCTTAATCATCTGTTCTTGAGCCCGCTTAGGATCTTCCCAAAAATCAGGCGCTTGCGTGCGTAGTTGTTCTTCTTCGAACTCTACTTTTTTCTGGTCTATGTTCAAATACCGATGAAGGGCTGCAGCACGCTCCATCACATCTTTTAACTGGTCGCTTGTTATCATTATTCTTCGTACATGCTGTCAATGACGTCCTTGTAGATTTTATAAACGGCCGGACGTCTGATTTTCAATGTTTCCGTCAATTCCCCACGCTCCATATTGAAATGGTGAGGAAGAAGTGTGAAACGCTTGATTTGCTCATAGTGGGCCAAAGACTGTTGCAAGGTCTTGATGCGTTCCATCATCATGTCCTTGATCTGTTTGTTTTCACACAAATCTTCTCTATCCACATAGGCGATACCGTGATCGCTGGCATATTCTTCCAAGAGCCTGAACTCTGGTACAATCAATGCCGAAACAAACTTTCTTTGGTCAGCAATTACAACCACTTGGTCCACATATTTGTCTACCAAGAGCATCGCCTCCACCATCTGTGGTGCGACATATTTTCCGTTACTCGTCTTGAACAGATCCTTGATTCGCTCTGTCAAGTACAGCTCTCCGTCTTTCATGTAGCCTGCATCGCCCGTATGGAAGAACCCATCCTCATCAAAAGCTGCTGCATTTGCATTGGGCAGTTCATAATATCCTCTGGTGATGGTAGGCCCTTTGAGCAGGATTTCATTATTCTCTCCTATCTTAATCTGAATGCCATCTATTGGTCTGCCTACCGAACCAACCGTATATGGCCTGTCCATACGATCACAGGAAACGGTGGCCAAGCTCTCAGTGAGGCCATAACCAACCATCATGTTGATACCGATGGAATGAACAAACTCTTCGACTTCCGGTGAAACATAAGCACCTGCTGTTGGAAAGAAATGTGGGTTCTGCAAGCCAATTTGTTTGCGAACCAATGCCATGACACTCTTATTATATACTTGATATTCTGCAGACAAGGCAAAAGGAGGTCGTTTTCCTTTACTCAAATAGTCGATATTATATTTCTTTCCAACGGCCAATGCCCTGTTGAAAAGTTTCTTTTGTACGGGATTAGCACTATCAATGCGCTCTTTCACCGCTATATACACTTTCTCCCAAAAGCGAGGAACGGCCGACATAGCGGTAGGTTTCAACTCCCGCATGGTCTGCTGTATTTCTTTGGGATACGTGTTAATAATGACGTGGGCACCTGCCGTTAGACACAAATACAAACAACCCCGTTCAAAAATATGCGTAATGGGCAGAAAGCTCACCACTCGGTCTTCCTCACCAACAGGCACACTTTTTCCATTTGCTTCCATGGCTGCGTCGTACTGGCCGTAGGTCAATACCACGCCCTTGCTTACTCCTGTGGTTCCACTGGTATACAGGATGTTGCAAATATCCTCATCATTGGCATCTGCCCATCGCTTTTCTACCTCCACTTGATGTGGCAGATTCTCACCTAATCTAATAAAGTCTTCAAAATAAATAGCATTTGTATCGTACGCACTCAATCGAACACTGTGATCAAAAATGATAATTCGCTCGAGTGTAGGACATAGCGAAAACACACGATGTGCCTTGTCATACTGCTCTTGTTCGCCAACAAAGAGGAAGCGTATCTGTGCGTTGTTTATTATATATTGTATCTGCTGCTCACTGCTAGTAGCATACAAAGGGATGGAAACGGCTCGAACCCCATACGCACCAAAATCTGTATACAGATACTGGAGGCAGTTTTGTGCAAACACACCGATTTTTTCTTGTGGTTTCAATCCAAAGTCAATCAAGGCATTAGACACCTGTTTCACACGCAAAGAGAACTGCTTCCAAGAAACAGTCTTCCACTTCAAACTGCCAAAGCTACGAAAGGTCAGCGCATCACGCGAACCATATTTCTTTGCTTGTTCATGTATCAGTACGGAAAGGTGATGTCTTGTTTGCATAAGATAGAAAAATTTTATATGATGTACTCACAAAGGTACGATAAATTGATTCATTTTCCAAGAAATGGCTCCCTTAATTTTTATTGCTCGATGATTTCAACAACTTGTAGCCAATGAGTCCACCGAGGATTGAAGCCATGAAGATACCAATCTTTGCTTGCGTGAGCATCATCTCCGTTTGAAAGGCAAGAGTTGAGACGAACATCGACATCGTAAAGCCTATAGATGCCAGAAAGCCCAGGCCCATCAATTGGCGCTTTGACATGTCTGCTGGCGTTTTTGCAAAACCAAACTTATTCAACAACCAGGAAATGCCTACCACTCCCAATGGTTTTCCCAATAAAAGTCCCAGCGCAACCCCTATGGTAATATTCGTAGCAAACACTGCTGACCAATCGATGTCCACCAAGTTTACACCAGCGTTGGCAAAAGCAAAGACGGGTAGCACGATAAACGTTACGATTGGGTTCAGATGATGCTCTATCAACTGCAAGGGAGGAATGGCAGTGGTGGTGTCTTTCTGGATATGAGCCAGTATCTCCACTTGCTCTTTCTCGAGCGTCCTCACGTCATTCGACTCGGCCTTGTCGAATCGTCTGGTCAGCTTTCGCACACGATGCAGGAAAGTGTTCTCATCAATTTCCGAGTCAGCGGGAATGGTCATGGCAGCCAGTACGGCAGCAATGGTGGCATGAACGCCCGACAGGAGGAAACAAACCCACACGCCGGCAATGCCCAGCAGGGCGTAGAAGAACAGGTTCTTCACACCTAGTTTGTTACCGATGAACATCAATAGCAGAAAGCCCAACCCCAACAGCACGTTGACTACGGAGATTTCCGAGGTATAGAACAAGGCTATCACGATGACGGCTCCCAGGTCGTCGACAATGGCCAAAGTTGTTAGAAACACCTTGACGGATGATGGCACGCGACTACCTAACAAACTAACCACGCCCAGGGCGAAGGCGATGTCGGTTGCCATGGGTATGGCCCATCCCACCACCTCTTCTGTGCCAGCGTTGAACGAAAGATAAATCGCCGCAGGAATCAGCATACCTCCCACAGCAGCTCCTATTGGCAAAACCGTGTTGCGTAAGTCGGCCAGCTCGCCAGCAATGAACTCGCGCTTCAACTCTAACCCTACCAGGAAAAAGAACACGGACATCAGTCCATCGTTAATCCAGTGGTGAAGGGTGAAATTAAAATACGGTTCACCATTCCATAAGAACCCAAATGTCTGTTGGAAAAAGTCGTGATAACTTGAACCTAATGCCGAATTGGCCAACACCATGGCCAACAGAACGCTGATGGCCAGCACGATGCCGCCCGACTTCTCCTGCCCCATAAACAGTCTTACGGGTTCTAATACCTTATTATTTATCCTGGTTGCAATCTGATTTTTATTCATCTCTATGTTTTTTCGGGTTAGCTTTTTATTCACGGCCAGCCTTCAATCCACACACAAAACCGCTCCATGGCGACTGATGGATGCTGCCGCACAAACGCTCGGGACTACCTACCCAGCCACGACTCGGGATTGAGTTTGGCTGTCCCGTTACGCAGTTGGAACTGCAAAATGTTATCCCGTCCGACACTTCCAAGCACTTGACGGGTCTTTACTTTCTGTCCTTGAGAAACGCTAACCGACCCCAAGTTGCAATACACTGAAATATACGAGCCATGGCGAACCATCACCACCGTCGTGCCTGCGTAAGACATCACAGCACTCACCTCGCCGTCATAAATAGCCCGTGCCTTGCAACCAGGGCTTCCCAAGATATTGACACCTTTATTATCAAGCGTTACATTCTTCAATCCCTCCACATTGTACTGCCCAAAATGGCTCACGATGCGGTACCCACCAGTAATCGGGATGGGCAAACGTCCGCGATTAGCCTCAAACCCTCCGCTCAACATACGATCTACCGAACTCATCTTAAGACTCTCATCAGCGCGCTTCTGCGCCCTGGCGATGGTCTCCCTGTTGCGCACCGCGTCACTGGCAGCCTTGCGCTCGGCAGCCTCACGGGCTGCTTGAGCCTCGCGAGCAGTTTGTTCTGCGGCCGAACTGGCTTCTGCTGCTGCCTTTGCCTGTGCAGCCGGTTTCTCCTGTTGAGCCTTCTCTGCGGCGGCTGCGGCAGCACGTGCCTCGGCTTTCAAGCGCTCCTCACGCTCTTTGGCCTCAGCTATCCTACGCGCATTCTCACGGGCGGCGGCCTCGGCTTCGGCCTTCTTTCGTGCCAGTTCGGCCGCTCTTTTGCGTGCAGCCTCTGCTAGTGCGGCCTTCCGTTTGGCCTCAGCTTCTGCTCGAGCCTTGGCTTTGGCCACCTCGATGGCAACCAACTTATCAATCTGGGCGTTGAGCGCAGCATCTTTCTTGCGCTGCTGGGCAATAACGTTTTGAATGGTTTTCTGCTGCTTTTGCAGGTTACTAACCATCTGCTTCTGTTCCACCTGCTGCCCCTCAAGGGTTTGTTTTTCTTTCCTTCCTTGATAGAGCAGATTGCTCTTCATCCCTCTTGCATTCTGCAGTTGTACATGTTTTTCTTCCACCTGCGCCTGCTTGGCTTTCAAACCTTCGCCCTGTGCGCGCTGATAAGTGGCATAGTCGCGCACAAACTGAAAGCGACGGTACATCTGAGCAAAGTTCTTCGCCGAGAAGATAAACATGATTTTATCCTGTATGGTATGGCTGCGCGTCATGTATGCCATCGACTTGATGTACTTTTGTTTGCGCTCTGCCAATTGCGTTTGCAGCGTTTGCAGCTGCGACTTGATGATATCTATATTCCCATTCAAATGATGGATGTCGGCCTCAATGCTGTCTATGTTTTTCTGACGATCGTTGATGGCTGTGTTGAGAATCATCAAATCTTGCAACCTTTTCTTCACATCCGACTGGTTGGTACGTAACGCTCTTTCCTGTTGCTTAATCTTCTTCTGAATCAGACTGCGCTGACTTTCCAATCCTTTGATGGATGAATTTGAATATCGAGCTGTCTTTGTCGACTTTTTCTGGGTTGCTGTTTTCTTCTTGGTCGTGGTTTTTGTGGTTCTTGTTCGCTGTCTTGTGGGCGTACGTTTCTTCTGTGCCGGCAGCGAAACCGTCAAAGCCAATGATAGGAGTATGATTAAATAACGTTTCATTTACCTGTTTAATAGTTTGTCTAATACCGCCTTTACATCCATCTGCTTGTACCGATTAGAGACCGTGGAACGCTCTTCCCAATTGCCATCTGTCTGTACATCATTCATGTCGATGGTTACTTGGCCTTGTTGCGGTGTCTTAGTAGCCGTGGTCATGAAAGAGAACACCTGCTTGGCAGGAAACTGTTTCACACCAACGGCCTTAAAATTGTCGTAATTCCAGGTCAAGGTTGACCTCCCGTGTTGGTTGCTTTGGTAGGAAACCACGGCAGACAGGATGCGTCCATTGGTTCTTTGGGCATTCCAACGATATTCCATGCTGCCCTTTTTCAACACCAACGGCACGGTTTCACCCACTGGCGACAGGCGCACGTCGAACGACTTCAGGTCTGATTCACTGACCTTTTCCTTCCCGGGAACCAACAACTGATTCCAAAAAAGTGCCTGCAAGCTGTAGAATGTCAGTCCATTGTCGCGCAAGAAATCCAACTCACGATAGTCGGCTCGCACATACTCTTTGTGCATACGGTCTATGATAAGCACGCCATCGGGGGTGAATTCAATCCGTCCCACCTCTGTCCCCAAAAAGGGAATGAACACTTGCAGACGAATCACCTTGTCCTTCCGCATGCGTACAGAGCCTGGCGCAGAAATCCTTTTGCCACCTCGGGTAAGACTAAACGTCATGTTCCCAACGATGTTTTGCGCATATACTTGATTATCATACACACGCTGCACAAAAGCCAACTCTTGCATATCCTCAGCAATGCCGGGCGAAGTTGTGCCCGTATGAGGCTCTTTACTTGGCAAGGGTTCCTTGACTATCGCTTTTTTGGAGGCACACGATGCCAGCAACAAAACAGCGCACACGGTCAAAACCCCATGGAGTATTTTATTCATTTCTTGATGTATTTCTTCTGTTTAATCTTCCGTTCAATCAGGGCTTGATCATCTTTTGGCGCCAGTTTCAAGGCCTCTTGCCAATATTTCAGCGCCTGATCGATGTTTCCATTCATGGCATAAATATCCCCGGCATGCTCAATGATGACGGCGCTTTGCACGGAATCGGTATCATTCTTCAGCGCCTGATCAATGTATAACTTTGCCTCGGTGTATCGCTCTTGCATGAACAGTATCCAAGCGTAGGTGTCCAGATACGTCGCATTGTTAGGCGATGCCGTTACCGTTTTATAACTCATTTGCTCTGCCCGCTTTAAATTCTGACCATCTTCACTTAGAAAATAAGCATAATTGTTCAAGCAGGCAATGTTGTCATCCTTCCATTGCAGACAACTGTCGTAGGCCGCAAAAGCCCCCTGTTGGTCGCCTTGCTGGTGCAACAAGTCGCCCATCATGGAATAAAACTCGCTCACCAGTTCGGTATCGCTCTTGTCGTTGATGGTACTCACGCCGCGTTTAAGGGCATCAATGGCCTTGGGTTGCTCATCCTGCTGCACATGTGCCCAAGCCATGTAGTAATAATAAGCCATCTCATCGGGCGTAAACTGTGCGCCTTCTTCACAAAGGGCAATGATTTTCTTCCAGTTCTTTCCGGGCAGATACATGCGCAACAACTGCAATCGGGCGGGCGAATTGTCGGGCGCAATGTCAATAACGTGTTGCAAGGCTGCCATCACCGTGTCTTGCGGCATCTTCTTCAAACTCATGTAGGCGGCTGCCAAGGAGGCGATGTCAGCATCTTTGGGATGAACTTTCATCATGCGCTTGAACAGATTAAGCACCTCGGTGCTGTCGCCCTTGTGGTCTTCATTGTCCCGAATCACTTGCTGTAGCATCGTCATCTTGGTCTGAATCTCCGTGTCCTTACTCATCAAGATTCGGTCTCTCAGCGCAACAGCCTTCTCTTTGTTGCCCACTTGGTTATGATAATCGTATAGCGAAGCCAGTACAAAGCCGTTCTCGGGTTCCTCTTCCAAGGCCTGGGTGAACAGTTTATAAGCCTTCTTTTGTCCGCCATGCTGCATGAGCCAATTGCCCAGCATCACCCTATAGTTCACGTCATTGGGATGACTGTCGGCCAGTTGTTGCAAGGTTTTGCGGGCCGATTCCTTATCACCCATCATCTCATAAACGCTCATTTTCGAAAGCGTAAGTTCCTCATTGGTTCCTTCAGCCTGCTCAATACGTTCCAAAACAGAAAGCATCTTGCCGTAATTTTTCTGCTGATTGTACAACTGTCCCAAAATGCTGAGCACATCCGTGCGCTGATGGTTGTTTTCATACAGACGCTCGTAGGCGGCGATGGCCTTGTCGTAAGCGCCCGTTCCGATGTAATATTGCGCCACCCGCTCTTGGTAATGACTGTTTTCCGGTTGCAAGGCAGCCGCCTTTTCGAATTTCTCCAGTGCCAGCGTATCTTTTTTTTGTTGGGCCAACAAGCGTCCTTGCGCATAATAAGCTTCGGCTCCCTGTGGATGGAGGGTCAAGCACTGGTGCAACAAACTATCTGCCAACTCCAGCTTACCGGCATTCAGTTGACTAACAGCCTCAAGGAAGAGATAGTGGTATTGTGACTGCTTGTCCTCAAACAGCATTTTCTTCAATTCCGCTTCGGTCAGCGGTTTGTCTTCTGGCTCCTGTGCCCAAGCTGGCAAGGCCGAAGCCATCAGCATCCAGCCCACAAGCAAACAGCAAAGAATGGGATTTAAACAAATTTTCAAGTTTTGCTTCATCATGTTGACGCTTGCCTATTTCACACCCGTGTGGCCATAGCCTCCCGTTCCACGTTCGGTCTCATCCAGCTCCTCCACTTCAACGAAATGCCCTTGTTCATGTCGCGCTATCACCATTTGGGCGATGCGCTCACCATCGCGGATGACAAATTCTTCCTGCGAGAAATTAACCAACAGCACCATCACCTCGCCCCGATAGTCGGCATCAATGGTGCCAGGCGTGTTGAGTACCGTGATGCCATGCTTCAACGCCAACCCGCTACGGGGCCGAACCTGAGCCTCGAATCCCTCTGGAAGAGCGATGAATAGCCCCGTAGACACCAGCTTTCGTTCCATCGGCTTCAACACGATGGGAGCCTCAAGGTTGGCTCTCAAATCCATTCCTGCACTCTGACTGGTGGCATAAGCAGGCAACTGCTGATGACCTTTATTGATGACTTTTATCTGTATCATAACTATTCAATAATGTGCAAAAATAAGGAATAATCGCCATAAAGTGGCATTATTACTATTAAAAAGAACCAAATTACGCAAATTTCCACTACTTTTGCGTTATGAAATGGCAAAAATTAATTTCCAATAAAAGGCTTGGCCAAGAGCTCAAGCACACCGAACGTCATGACGACCGGTCGGAGTTTAAACGCGACTACGACCGCCTTATTTTCTCGGCACCGTTCAGACGCATGCAGAACAAGACGCAAGTGTTTCCCCTACCCGGTTCCATCTTCGTGCACAACCGTCTCACGCACTCGTTGGAGGTGGCCTCGGTGGGCATGTCGCTGGGCAATGACGTGGCTGCGCAACTGTGCGAGAAGCACCCCGAACTGCGTGGAACGATGTTTGAACAGATAGGAACCATCGTCAGTGCGGCCTGTCTGGCACACGATATGGGCAACCCTCCGTTCGGGCACAGCGGCGAGAAAGCCATCCAAACCTTCTTCACCGAGGGTGCAGGAACCTACTTGCAGGAGCGCTTAGGAGAACGATTCTGGGACGACATCACGCACTTCGAAGGTAACGCCAACGCCTTCCGACTGCTCACACACCGGTTCAACGGTCGACGAATAGGTGGCTTCGTGATGACCTACTCCACCCTGGCCAGCATCGTGAAATATCCGTTTGCCAGCAGTTTGGCAGGGAGTCACCGAAAATTTGGTTTCTTCTCATCCGAAGAAGACACCTACGTTAAGGTGGCTGAAGAACTGGAAATTACCAAACTCTCTGAACCTCATCAACCCTTACGGTATGCGCGCCACCCGCTGGTGTATCTGGTTGAGGCGGCGGATGACATCTGCTACGAGATCATGGACATTGAAGACGCCCACAAACTCAAGATTCTTTCGTACGAAGAAACAGAACATTTGCTCATGAATTTCTTTTCCCCAGAGATGCAAGATCACATCCGACAACGCATCAAAGACGAGGGCGTGACCGACAACAACGAAAAGGTGGTTTACATGCGGGCATCGGCTGTGGGCAAACTGGTTAACGAATGCGTAGAAGCCTTCGTGGCAAACGAGGAGGCGATACTGAACGGAACGCTACAAGACTCGCTCATCGACCACATCAGTGAGCTACAGCGCAAAGCTTACAAGCAATGTGCGGAGCTGTCGTACGAGCGCATCTACCACAGCAAACCCGTGCTGGATGTGGAGCTGGCGGGTTATAAAATCATGCAAACACTCATGCAGACGCTCATCGAGGCGGCCGTCAATCCCGACCGTTTCTATTCGCAACAGCTCATGCGGCGATTCAGTAGCCAGTACGACATACAAAGTCCTGATCTCGAAACGCGCATCATGGCCGTGATTGACTATATCAGCGGCATGACCGATGTCTATGCCCTGGACATCTATCAGAAGATTAACGGCATCTCCCTACCAGTTATCTGATGCCGGAAGTGCCACGACTCGCTGCCCACTCTACAAACATCCTTTACAACACACTGATATAGAATCCCTTACAAAAGCATTGACTTTGACCGTCAAACACATTGACTTTGACTGCCAATAGCATTGACTTTGCACGGCAAACCCATTGACCTTGCCTCGGCAGGGCATAGACACCTTGACTTGTGTCATAAAGTTACACTATAGCTAACGAAAAATACTCAAGATACAAGAAAATATCAATGTTGTTCAATAATAACCTTTTTTGCTTGCAGTTATGATATGAAATTCTTAAGTTTGTAGTTGATATCTTTTACAATTAATGAAATAAAATCTACACATGAAAGCAATAAATCGGATTAAATCCGTGTTAGCGGAAAAGCAGGTGTCAGGCAAATGGTTGGCTACCCAAGTGGGACATACAGAGAACACTATTTCGCGCTGGTGTTCAAATAAAGTACAACCCTCTCTTGATAATCTTGTCAAAGTTGTCGAAGTGTTGGAAGTAGATATCCGTGATTTGTTGAGACCGACATTAAACAAGTAGAGTGCTATGGGAAAATTCAATGAAGCAACCAGAGTACAGATGCCAGCAATGGTGCATTTAACTCGTTTAGGATATAAGTATTGGGGGAGAATTTATGAAAATGAAGCTGGTACAGTCTATGATCCTGATACAAATATTTTATTAGATGTTTTTAAGAGCCAGTTCAAAAAACTCAATCCTGAACACATAGGCGAATGTGAACAAACATTAAAAGATATTCGCAAAGAACTCAATGACGATGATTTGGGGCGAGGATTTTATCAACGTCTTAAAGCTGTATCCCCTGTTCAGTTGATAGATTTTGAGCATCCAAACAATAATACTTTCCATTTTACGGCAGAATTTACCTGTAAGAATGGGCAAGACGAATTCCGTCCTGATATAACTCTATTTGTAAATGGACTTCCACTTTGTTTTGTTGAGGTAAAGAAACCTAACAATCATGGTGGAATGGTTGCTGAAAGCATGCGAATGAACAAGGAGCGATTCCCTAACAAGAAGTTTCGCAGGTTCATCAACATTACCCAACTAATGATTTTTTCCAATAATATGGAGTATGATACTTTAGGTGGTATTGTACCTGTTGAAGGCGCATTCTATTGCACAGGAGCAAGAAAAACTGCTGCTTTCAACTGTTTCAGAGAAGAAAATCATAAGGGCTTGAAAGTAGCACCTTTTCATGCAGAGTACCCATATTTAGAGACTGATAGCGAAGAGGAAAAGAAAATATTAGCTGATTACAATAACCAAGTAATACATACAAGTCCTGAGTATCAAAGCAATTTAAGCCCATATACGCCCACAAATCGCATCTTGACTTCGATGTGTAGCCCTGAACGTTTGCTTTATATCCTAAAGTATGGTATAGCATACGTTCGTATGGAGCGTGAAGTTGACGGTAAGATTGAAACAACCGACCAGAAGCATATCATGCGCTACCAACAGTTGTTTGCTGCATTGGCTATCGAGAGCAAACTTTCCGAGGGGGTAAAATCGGGGTTAGTTTGGCATACACAAGGTAGTGGAAAGACTGCTCTTGCCTTCCATCTTACCTACATACTCAGCGATTATTTTGCAAGACAAAATAAGGTTGCAAGGTTTTATTTCATCGTAGATCGCCTTGATTTGTTAGAACAAGCAACACAAGAGTTTGAAGCACGAGGCTTGGTCGTATCTACTGCCAACACCCGAAAGGAGCTGATGGAACAATTCCGTACCAATCAAGCTCAGCAAGGTACGAGTGGTAAGGCTGAAATAACCGTTGTCAATATCCAGCGTTTTGAAAAAGACAATGAAAAGGTAGAACTTAATTCTTACGCTACCAATCTGCAACGTATCTTTATTCTTGATGAAGCGCACAGAGGGTATAGTCCAGGAGGCTGTTTTCTTGCGAATCTGTTCGATGCCGACCAAAACTCCATTAAGATAGCTCTTACTGGCACACCGCTACTGAAAGAAGAACGCGCTTCCTGCAAGGTGTTTGGTAATTATCTGCACACTTATTATTATGACCGATCAATAGCTGACGGCTATACGCTTAAAATCATTCGTGAAGATATCGAAACTTCTTATCGGGAGAAACTCACCGAAGTGCATGAGAAACTTGAAACTCTGGTTGAGAAAAAAGATATTAAGAAAGCTGAGATTGTAGAGCATGACAATTATGTGGACGAACTTCTGCGTTATATCATCAATGACTTGGTTAAATTCCGTAAGATACAGGGAGATGAAACATTGGGTGGTATGATTATATGCGAGACCAGCGGCCAGGCAGAAAAACTTTTCGCCCACTTTGATAAGATACAGAAAGAAATTAGCGATAAGCTACACCTGCACGCAGGTTTGATACTTCACGATTATGAAGATAAAGAAACTCGTAAGCAGATAGTAAAAGACTTTAAGAAAAATATGACCATAGATATTCTCATTGTCTTCAATATGTTGCTGACAGGTTTTGATGCTCCACGCTTAAAACGGCTTTATTTTGGTCGCAAGCTCAAAGACCATAATCTACTTCAAGCCATAACACGTGTTAATCGCCCCTACAAGGATATGCGCTATGGCTTCCTCATTGATTTTGCAGACATCAAACGCAATTTTGAAGAAACTAACGAGGCCTATCTGCAAGAGTTAAATCGCTTTAATGATGTAAAGGAAACGGGCGAAGGCAATAACACCGAGACTTTTGCGCAAGTAATAGAAAACAAAGAAGAAATATTTGAGCAGATGAAGGAAATCAGACAAGTACTGTTCGACTATTCATACGATAATGCCGAAGATTTCTCCACAGAAATTTCTACCCAAGAAGATAAAGCTGTATTGCTCGACCTGAAGCATGCACTTGTTTCTGCCAAGAATATGGCAAATATCGTTCGCACATTTGGTGATAGCGAAATGAGAGAACAGTTCTCCAAGTTGGAATTAACCAAACTTCCCGACCTATTGTCTGAAGTACAACACCGCATCAACATCATTAACCAAAAGGAAGCTTTTAAGATGAGCGATGATACAAAGTTGCTCATCAATGAGGCTATGCTTGATATTGAATTTGACTTTTCAAAGATTGGGACGGAAGAATTGCACATCATTGGTGGCACAGGGGCATTAAAGGAGAAATGGCAACGTGCTATTACCGCTTTTACCAACAATGTCGACCAAGACGACCCAGAGTTTGTTACATTAAGAGAAGCCTTTACACAGCGTTTTAAAGAACATGGTTTTGTTGTGGATACCGTGGCAAAATTTAATGAAGAAACGAAGGCACTTGATGATGTAATGAAGCGTTTGCAGGAGATACAAATAAGGAACAATGCTCTCTTGAAAAAGTATAATGGAGATGCAAAGTTTGCACGCGTCCACAAGCGCATACGCGAAGTAAATAAAAAGCGGGAGGTAGAAGATAAAAAACCGATGTTCTCATTCAAGGACGAGGAAATAATGGTTATCTTGAAAATAATCAAAGAAGATATTGACGCAAAAGTGTATGACAAAAGCGATATATTGAAAAAAGACGCTTATTTCTCACGCACAGTGCTATCGCTTATTAGTGGTTGCTTGTACCAGTTTCCACAAATAAAGCCCGAGATGGACGATTATAAGTTCATCAAGGATCGAGTAGCCCAACAATATCTCAATCAGTATAACGCAACTTACGGTCATTCATAACAATGGATATTAAAGAACAAACCATTCGTCTTATTGACGAACTGAAAGCTACCTGTGCCAATTATGGCATGGGTAATGATGGCAACGAGTATAAAATCATCACACAGGTTTTCTTATATAAGTTTCTTAACGATAAATTTGGATACGAACTGAAGAATGCACGCAGCGAGATTGCCAAGAAAATCAAAGAAGCAGATAAATGGGAGGTGGCGTATGCTGCACTCTCTGATAATGAGCGAATGTTGCTGCAAAGTTCATTGAGTGCTGACGTACCTGTTCTCGAACCTTACCATCTTATTTCCAACCTTTGGAATCAGCAAAGCAAAGGCGACTTCGACACAATCTTCGACAATACAATGACAGACATTGCCGAAAAGAACGCTGATATATTCTCTACTCAGACCACCGATAATACCAAGATACCACTCTTTGAAACCCTGACAAATTTTGTTACCGACACGGCTCATCGTGCAGATTTTGCACGTGCATTGGTTGATAAATTGGTTAATTTCTCTTTTGAGGATGCATTTGAGAGACATTACGATTTCTTCGCTTCTATCTTTGAATACCTCATTAAAGATTATAACACTGCAGGGGGAGGAAAATATGCAGAATATTACACGCCACATGCTATTGCTACCATTATGGCACGTTTGCTCGTGGGCGATGATACCAACTTGCATAGTCAAGAATGTTACGACCCATCGGCTGGAACAGGAACACTCCTTATGGCACTTAGCCATCAGATAGGAGAAGACCGTTGTACTATCTTCTCACAAGATATCTCCCAACGTTCCAACAAAATGTTGAAACTCAACTTGCTCCTCAATGGGCTTGTTTCATCATTAGACTATGCTATTCAGGGAGATACCCTTGTTTCGCCTTATCATAAGAGCGATGATGGCCAAAGCTTGCGCCAATTTGATTTTGTCGTGAGTAATCCTCCATTTAAGATGGATTTCTCCGGTACACGCGAAAAGATAGCTGCCCAACCTGCGCGCTTTTGGGCCGGAGTTCCTAAAATTCCTGCCAAGAAAAAAGAGTCAATGGCTATCTATACCTGTTTTATTCAGCACGTTATCAATTCTTTGAAAGATTCGGGCAAAGGAGCTATTGTTATTCCAACAGGTTTTATTACTGCTAAGAGTGGTATCGAAAAAAAGATCCTACACCGCATCGTTGATGAGCATTGGGTTTATGGCTGCGTGTCAATGCCAAGCAATGTATTTGCCAACACAGGCACTAATGTTTCGGTGTTGTTTTTTGACAAGTCGGCATCAGCAGAAAAGGTGGTGCTTATCGATGCCAGCAAGTTGGGGGAAGAATATAAAGAAGGAAACAATCAAAAGAAGCGATTGCGTAATTTTGAAATAGAGCAAATTGTTACTACTTTCCGTGAGCGTAAACCCGTTGACGATTTCTCTGTTTGTGTGTCGTATGACGACATTAAGGAAAAAGGTTATTCGCTCTCCGCAGGGCAATATTTCGACATCAAAATTGATTATGTAGATATTACCGAAGAAGAATTCAAGGCTCGCATAGCTTCTTTCCGTCAGACACTTACAGAACAGTTTGCCGAAAGCCACAGACTTGAAAATGAAATCATGCATCAGTTGGATAGTTTGAAATTTAACGAGTAAAATAGATTATGGAGCAACATCATATATCACAAGCATACGAAATTGCAGCAGAAACCATAAAGAACGCTATTCTGCAAGGACAGTATGAAGCAGCCAAAGATGTTAATCGCATTCAGTTAGCAACCTATTTCAGTGTGGGCAAATATGTATCGGCTAACACACGACAAGGAGTTTGGGGGACCGGTGCATTGGAGGCTATAAGTACCCGATTGCGCCAATTACTGCCAGGACTGCGAGGATATTCAGCAGATAGTCTTAAACTGATGCGTATCTTCTATGAAGAATGGAAAGAATTGGATGCTACATCAGTGGAAGCCGAAGAAGAAAAGGATAAATCGTTAATTGCGATTCACGATTTAGATAATACCGAAGATTTCCAGTTGCCAATTCGTGAATTGCAATTCACAAATTCGGCAGGTTTTCCAATAGATGATTTTTTCAAGGTTCCATTCACCCATCACTCACGTATTCTTGCCAAAGTTAAGTCGTTTGATGAACGTTCGTACTATATCCATCGCTGTGCCGAGGAACACATGTCTGTGGAAACTCTGAAGAAGGCGATGGCTAACGACGACTACCACCATCAGTCCGACATACCCAACAACTTTACAGCCACTATCAGTAAAGGAGATTTGGCACGTAAGGCGGTTATGGCGTTTAAGGATGAGTATCTGCTAAACTTCATCAATATTGAGGAAATAGGAGAACGTGATGTAGCGGATATAGACGAGCGTGTGGTGGAACAGCAAATTATCCACAATATTAAGAAGTTCATTATGACCTTCGGGCACGACTTTGCCTTTGTTGGCAATCAATATAGGATGGAGATATATGGGGTGGAACATTTCCCAGACCTTGTTTTCTTCAATCGAGAACTAAATGCATTAGTCGTTATAGAATTGAAAACAGGTGAGTTCAAAACTTCCTATCTTGGGCAACTCAATGCTTACCTTGCCATTGCCGATGACAAGATACGCAAACCACATGAAAACCCTACGATAGGCATTGTGCTTTGCCGAAGCGCAAACAAGAACTATGCTGAATATATGGTGCGTCAGTACGACAAGCCTATGGGAGTAGCAACCTATAAGACATCAGCAGAAATGCCTGAGAAACTGCGTAAAGCCTTGCCAAGTATTGATGAATTAAAAAAATTATTATGACCGAAAGAATCTCTCCAAAATATCATATGGATATTGTTAAAAAGATAAGTGCCAGTTTATTTGAGCAATTCAGGAGTTATGAAAATGTTGAAACGTATTTAAGCAAATGGCATCAAGAAGAACGGGGTTGGAATAATTTCTGGGAGAACTTCCAGTTTTATTATAGAGATGAGGCAAAAAAGAAAATAGATGCAGCAAAGACACTCCATAATATTGATGACGAAACATTACTGAAGATTGCAATTGATTTGGGGATAGAAACTCCTGATTATATCCCAAGCATACCAACTTTCAAAAATGAATTAAAGTCCAGTTATGAAACAGCAAGCCTAACATTTGAAAAAGCATTTAGAAATGTAGAGATAGATCCAAGCCTCGCTATCGGATTAGCAAATTCTGCCCTTGAAAGCATTATTAAGGAAATTCTAAAGGATTCAAGAATAAATGTAACATGGAGCGAAAAAGAGACCCTGACAAAACTCATTGGGAATATATGCAAGGCTTTCGGATTGCAAAGTAATGGGGACCTCCCAAAAGAGATAAAGACTTTAGCCAGTTCTCTAATAAATGCAGGGAAAGCGATAGAGGATTTACGTAGCGACAAGACAGAATTTCATGGAAAAACAGATGGAGATTTAATGATTAAAGATGCAGTGTATGCTTACTTTATCGTCAATGCAACAACTACTGTTGGTTTATTTCTCCTGAATTTCTATAAATCCAATTATCCACCAGTTGATAATATGCCTGTGGCGATTTCTGATGACGGGCTTCCCTTTTAATCTAAACAGCAATGAAGAAATATAAACTCGGAGGATTAATAGAGGTATCGAGAGGGGCGAGTCTTAGCGGTGATTTCTATGCAGCATCAGGCAAATACATTCGCTTGACCTGTGGCAACTTTGATTATCGCAATAACTGCTTTAAGGAGAATACCTCTAAGAACAATCTTTATTATACAGGAGAATTTAAGTCCGATTTTCTGCTTAAAGAGGGAGATTTAATAACACCATTAACCGAACAAGCTATAGGTTTGCTTGGTTCTACCGCATGGATTCCTGAAAGCGGGAAATATATTCAAAGTCAGGATATAGCCAAGATTATATGTAATGAAGAACTACTTGATAAGAAGTTCGCCTATTATCTCATTTCCTCCAGCATGGTAAAGCAACAACTAAGTGCGGCTGCCCAACAAACCAAAATCAGACACACTTCGCCCGATAAAATAAAAGACTGCACCGTATGGTTACCTTCTTTGGCAGAGCAAAAACTGATAGGGCAACTTTTATTTGACATTGATCGTAAAATTGAAATCAATCGTGCGCTAAATCATAATTTA
>CAUPIT010000020.1:0-43593 GCA_963511375.1 uncultured Prevotella sp.
CATTCGCTATCGATTATAGGGCGACATTATAGAACTGTCAACGAGTTTACAAGTTAATACCGTGGCTTGTTGTCATTCGCTATCGATTATAGGGCGACATTATAGAACTGTCAACGAGTTTACAAGTTTACAAGTTAATACCGTGACTTGGTGTTATACGCAGTCGATTATGGGGCGACATTATAGAACCATCAACTTGTCAACTTGTGAACTTGTCCACTTGTCAACTTGCATACGAGTTTACGAGTTTACAAGTTAATACCGTGAGTTGTTGTCATTCGCAGTCGATTATAAAGCGACATTATAGAACCATCAACTCGTGAACTTGCGAACTTGTCAACTGGTCAACTTGTGAACTTGTCAACTTGTCAACTTGTCAACTATATATCTCAACTACTCAAAAGCTCCCATGCGAAGTATGTTCACCTCTTCTTCTGTCAGGAATCGCCAGTCGCCTCGACGAAGGTTTTTCTTGGTCAAGCCCGCGAACTGAACGCGATCCAACTTGATGACGCGATAGCCGAGACTCTCAAAGATACGACGAACGATACGGTTCTTACCGCTATGAATCTCGATGCCCACCTGGTTTTTATCGGCATCATGCGCATACTCTATGGCATCTGCATGCACCTCACCGTCTTCCAGCTCGATACCCTCTGCAATCTTTTGCATGTCGTGAGCCGTCACATTCTTGTCCAGGAACACATGGTACACCTTTTTCTTCAAATACTTGGGGTGGGTCAGTTTGCTGGCCAGGTCACCGTCGTTTGTCAGCAACAGCACACCCGTGGTATTACGATCCAGACGTCCAACCGGATAGATGCGCTCGGGACACACGTTCTTCACCAAATCCATCACCGTCTTACGCTGCTGCGGATCATCACTGGTGGTGACGTAGTCTTTCGGTTTGTTGAGCAACACATAAACTTTCTTTTCCAGAGATACCGGTTGATCATGAAACACCACCTCATCGGTGCGCATGACCTTGGTGCCCAGTTCCGTCACCACTTCACCGTTCACCTTAACCACACCGGCTTGGATGTACTCATCGGCCTCGCGACGACTGCACACGCCGGCATTCGCCAAGTACTTGTTCAGACGAACGGGTACGGTGGGATCTACATGCTGTTCACTGTATTCAATGCGCTTCTTCAGGCTATACTTGGCATTGGGATCGTAATCGGGTGTACGCTGACGATAGCCGCCACGATTGTTGTAGCCACCATACTGCTGTCTGCCCCTATTGCCGTAGCCGCCTCGATTGTAACCACCTTGCTGACGAGGTTGATAGCCGCCTTCGCCATCACTGTTATAACGTGGACGATAGCCGCCCTGCTGACGAGGTTGATAACCGCCTTCGCCATCGTTGTTGTAGCGTGGGCGATAGCCACCCTGCTGACGAGGTTGATAACCACCTTCACCATCGTTGTTGTAGCGTGGACGATAGCCGCCCTGCTGCCGAGGTTGATAACCGCCATCACCATCGTTGTTGTAGCGTGGACGATAGCCACCCTGCTGGCGAGGTTGATAACCCTCACTGCGATAACGGGGACGATAACCGCCTTGCTCACCATGCTGATTGAAGCGGGGACGATAAGCACGTTGCTGTGCGCCACCCTCCTCATTGGTCTGCAAATTGCTGCCAAAGCCTTCTGGGCGGAAACCTCCTACTTGGTTTGATCGCTCTGGGCGATTGCTGCTGTATGTTCGTTGACTTTGGATGCGTGGACGACGTGTCCGTTCTCCTCCGCCAGGATAGTTGCGTTGATTGTTGTCTGCGTGATTTTCGTAGCCCTCCCGAGCTGAATCGCGCTGTTCTGATGATTGTTCTTGAAGATTTTTGTTTAATTCTGAATCCATAATTCTAATTCTTTTTCTTATTTTACCATAAGCCTCACGGCCTCATTTCTACTTTCTCAAATGGAGATGACCAGCACCGAGCGAGCCATCCCTTTAAAATCATTTTTGTTACTTTCTACCTTATTTATATATATCTACTTATTATTTTGATTTCACGCTATCACATGTAGCCTTCATATTTTCTCAACGAGCCTATTATACACCCGTATAGTTGTGAGGTGTGATGGCCATCAATTCGGCTTTCACCTCATCACTGACATCCAGTCCTTGAACGAACTCGTGAATGGTTTGTTCGGTCATTTTCTGATTGGTGCGCGTCAGGGCCTTCAATGCCTCGTAAGGATGCGGATAAGCCTCTCGACGAAGAATGGTCTGGATAGCCTCTGCCACGACAGCCCATGTATTGTCCAAATCCTCACTAAGTCGGTCTTCGTTCAGGATGAGCTTGCGAAGACCCTTCAGCGTACTTTGAATGGCGATGACGGTGTGTGCCAAGGGAACGCCCACGTTACGCAAGACTGTAGAGTCCGTCAAGTCACGCTGCAACCTGCTCACAGGCAGTTTCTGCGCCAAGAATTGCAGAATGCAGTTGGACATGCCTAAGTTGCCCTCACTGTTTTCAAAGTCAATAGGATTCACCTTGTGAGGCATGGCACTCGACCCTACTTCGCCAGCCTTGATTTGCTGTTTGAAATATTCCATCGAGATGTACATCCAGAAATCCCTATCTAAGTCGATGATGATGGTATTGATACGGCGGATGGCATCAAACACTGCCCCCATGTTATCGTAATTGCTGATTTGGGTGGTAAACTGCTCACGGTGCAGTCCGAGCGCTTCCTCTACAAAACGGTTGCCAAATGCTTTCCAGTCGATGGACGGATAAGCGACATGATGCGCGTTGTAATTGCCGGTTGCCCCGCCAAACTTCGCACTCATCTTGCAGGCTTTCAACTGTTCCAACTGCTCGCGCAGGCGGTAGGCGAACACCATGATTTCTTTGCCCAGGCGGGTGGGCGACGCAGGCTGACCGTGTGTTTTGGCCAACATGGAAACGTCATTCCATTGTTCAGCATATTGCTCCAGCTGCCCAATCAGCTCTTCCACCTGCGGAACAACCACTTCAGCCAGTGCCTCTTTGATAGACAGTGGCACGCTGGTATTATTGATGTCTTGCGACGTTAAGCCAAAATGGATGAATTCTTTGTAAGTGTCCAGTCCACCAATCTTATCAAATTCTTCCTTCAGGAAATACTCCACGGCCTTGACGTCATGGTTGGTCGTACGCTCGATGTCCTTGACACGCTGGGCGGATGCCTCATCAAAATGCTGGTAAACATCCCGCAAACGACTGAACAGTGCTTTGTCGAACGATGCCAACTGCGGCAAGGGCAACTCGCATAATGCGATGAAATATTCCACCTCAACGCGTACACGAAAACGAATAAGTGCGTACTCAGAAAAATAATCTGCCAAGGCAACCGTCTTGTTCCTATAACGTCCATCTATCGGTGAAATGGCTGTCAATGCATCCAGTGTCATATCTACAATCTTGTCTTAGGCGACAAAATTACGAATTAAAATCGATATAGCACGTGAAGTTTCTATAAAAGTTATTTAAAAATAATAGGGAAAAACGCTGCACAACGCTGTCGTATAGAGTTGATGAGTTCGTGAGTTGATGAGTTCGCGAGTTGATGAGTTGCGTATTTCGTTGATATTTTTTACCAAATAACGCCCTAAAAATGACATTTGAAAATCTTCAATATAGAAAAAAACAATAGGCAAAGAGGATACAAATGAGAGATGATTGGACAAGAAAAAACAACATACCATTCAAAAGCAATGAGTTTATCCAGCAAGAAGCATCCTTTTGACCCGCTATCTACATGCTGTTGGGCGCTAAAAGCATGGCTATATTAGCCGTTAACATCTGCTTTTGGCGGGTAAAAAGTAGAAAACAGGGCTGCATGACAACACTGAAAACACATAAACAACTGTGTGTTAGCGGGATACAAAAGTCGCTCATACTTGGCGTATTTACACTCACTAGACGGGTTGGTTATCTACACGCCAAATATGAAGAGGCAAGGTGTCAAGAAAAACTCATTCACTATACCCCGCAAACACCTTGTTGATGCTCACCTGCATGAAATGAATCTGAGGCATTTTTTACGCACCTTTTGAATACTTCGTTCTACCAGAATGGCCTCACATCCTGTCGAAAAAAAAGAAAGCCCAAGAGCATATTTGCTGCCCTTGGGTACTTCTAGTCTTTACTTTTTCAGTAAATCCTTATTTACATTCACGAAACAGCCAGCCTGATGGCTTTAGTATTCGTCTTCGTTAAACAGGAAATCTTCTTTGGTAGGATAATCGGGCCAAATATCTTCGATGCTGTCATAAACATCTCCCTCATCCTCTATTTCCTGCAAATTTTCAAGCACTTCCAGTGGAGCACCCGAGCGGATGGCATAGTCAATCAGCTCATCTTTCGTTGCAGGCCAAGGTGCATCTTCAAGTTTAGAAGCAAGTTCAAGTGTCCAATACATAGTTTATCAAAATTAGATGTTAATCATTTTGCGTGCAAAAATAATGATTTTTCTATAATCACCAAGAAAGTTCCCACTTTTTTTCCATTACATTCTCATTAAAGTTGGTTTTTCTGGCCAAGACAAACAAATAATCAGACAATCGGTTCACAAAAGCGAGGATTTCCAACTGTATGGGATGCGCTTCGTTCAACGACACCATGCGCCGTTCTGCACGTCGGCACACGGTTCTGCACACATGAGCCTGTGCGCTGGCAGGACATCCACCTGGCAACAAAAATGTTTTCTGGGGTGGCAAGGCCTGCGTCATCCTGTCAATCTCTTGCTCCATCTCATTGACCTCTTCTGACTTTAAGCGAAAGCGATCGGCCTGAGCCGGATGCTGCGGATCGCAGGCCAGATAACTGCCAATGACGAACAAGTTGGACTGTATACGCTGAACGAAAGACTTGTCGGCAGCATCGGTCAGCAAGGTATCGAGCACGCCAAGATGCGCATTGAGTTCGTCCAGCGTTCCGTACGTTTCAATGCGCAGGTCATCTTTTTTCACCCTGGTACCGCCAATGAGCGCCGTAGACCCCTTGTCGCCGGTCTTTGTATATATTTTCATTACATCTGATATTTAGAAATTGATGATATAGACTTGTTTGCTTTTGGTATGATCGAAAAAAACGATTCCACAATCATAAAGATCAAAGGCCACCCCGGTACGTTCATCATTGACCAGTTCTTTCCATCGCATTTTGGCCTTCTTAGAAGCGTAGATTCCCTCAACAATGAGCATTGAACGCTCGTGCGCCCTACTGACAAAGGCTTCGCACATCGGCCATCGGTCATCTTCCATGGCCGTTAGCAACACGTCTGCCGCCGCGAGCTTGTCCACCTGACCTACCTCATCGCCATCAACGAGGATGGCCGTGCGGCATCCTGCCTGGACATAAGCGCAGTAAACATCATTTTGATGCGTACACAGTGCCCACCGTCTGGCCTGCGTCGCGTTGGCAATGCGAAAGTACAGGCGTGCCAGCTTCAGCGTCAACCGATCTTCATGCGGGAAGGCATGCTTCAAATCAGCATAAACTTCATAAGGATAATGATCATTGATGACTTCTCTGTCAAACCGATAAGCCGATGGCGACTGTATGCCAAAGCCCCGCGAATGTGTGAAACGACGCATGAAAACCATGCTCCGTTTGAACCAGTAACGTAGGGAAGACAGCCAGTTAACCATGATTGTTTTTATTTAGAAATAAGCAAGATTGCCTCAGCCGAATGTTTATAAAAAGCAAAAAGAGAGGCGTTCCACCTCGTGAAACACCTCTCTCAGGATGTAATATCTTATATGAGATAAGATTCTTCTAAATTACTCAGAAATCTTAACAGTAGCACGACGGTTGAATGAGATTGGAGAAAGCTCATCAACACCACCGTTACCCTTGGTAGAGATGTTGTCGCGGCTTACACCCATCTTAACAAGCTCGTTAGCAACTGTCTTAGCACGCTCTTCTGACAACCACTGGTTGTGATCGGGCTTACCTGTTGCGCTGTCAGCATAACCGTTAACCATCAAGCGAGCGTTGTTCTCCTTAGCATACTTAGCAACAGCCTGTACGTTTACGAGATCCTTCTGAGAAGCGATGTTGGTCTTGTTGATGTTGAAGAATACAGATACAGGAGTTGTAACGAATTCCTTAACAGTAGCTGGAGTTTCAACTGGCTTCTGGTTAGCCAACATGTCCTTCAAACGAGCGTTCTCTGCATTAGCGTCATTGAGCTGTGCATTGAGTGCATCGATCTGTGACTGTGACAAAGCCTTGATAGCATCAACATCTGGAGTCTTATCCCAAGATGCCTTACCCAAGTTGAAGGTCAAGCCAAGTTCGCCATAGAAGTTGTTGTCGTGTGAATCCCATCCACGAGTACCAATTGTCTTTTCGGTACCACCATCGATATCAGTTTCCAAACGGTTCCAACCAGCCTCTAAGTGAAGAGCTACATGTTGACCCAAACGGAATGTATTCAAGATACCAACACTCAAGTCCATAGCATACAAGTTGTGTGTCATCGTGCGACCAAAGCCAGCACCTGCGAATGGAATGAAGTTCCAAACACGATTTGGATTGTAACCACAAAGCATGTTGCTCAGGTTGAACAATGCATGCTCGTTCAAAATCCAATACTTGTTATCATCTCCCATTGGCTTTCCAGCCTTATCAGCATAAACGGTTTTACCCCAAACACCCTGCAACTTTGTACGGAGACCGAGGCCAGGTGTAAACCACTTACCTACAGCTACTGATGCAGCAGGGCTTGAACGGAAGTCTTTGAATGGACTTCTGGCCAAACCATTTCCATGTTCTTCGCTTGAATACCAAGCATTCCACTCACCACCTACCTGGATAAACCAGTTACTCCAGAAAGAGTTGGTTGCTACGCTATGCTTCAACGTAGGGTCTGCGTCTTGTGCCATTGAGCACATAGAAACGCCGGCAAATGCCAAAACGATTAAAAATTTTCTCATAACCTTTATTTATTAAACAATCAAAAAATTATCTTAAACTCAATTACATATAGTGCTAATCGTGGACAAAGGTAATAATAATAATTAAATATAATTGCCTTTTTTACAATAATTCCACCCTTTTGATGAAAAAAAACAACTTTTTTAATAATTCTAGTCTATTTTAGGTCTTGATGAATCGAACAATCGCTCTATTTCAGACTGTTGGAGAATCTGTAAGATAGATTTACCATCAGGAGTATAATTTACATTTTGACATCTGAACAGACTGTTGACCAGGTTTTCCATCTCGTCATTATTCAGCACTTGTCCCGTCGGCAAGGCTGCACTTCGCGCCAAGCTCAAGGCCAAAGCCCGATGCACGTCTTCAATCGCACTGGAATCTTTTTCCTTGGCTGACACCAGCATGTCATGTATCAATTGGACGGCATCCAGTCCTTCAATCCCCGATGGGACAGCCTGAATGGCATAGTCATGATTGCCCATGGCGGTAAACTCGAAACCCATAGCGACAAATTCTGGCATGAGCTTGGCAAAGTTCATCGCTTCGGATGGTGAGAATTCAATCAACTCGGGGAACAGCATTTTCTGCGGATAGGCTTTCTGGTTTTTGATTTGCTGCAAATATCGTTCGTACAACACCCTGACATGGGCGCGGTGCTGGTCTATCATCATCAATCCCGACTTGACGGCCGTCATGATGTATTGCCCCTTATATTGATAATGTATAGGAGATTTATCTTCCATCAGTTCATCGTCGGTGCCTGCCCCTTCATTAGCAGACTGGTCAAAAACATTGGGTATGGCGGTCGGCTGACTGATGCTGTCGTAGAGCTGTTCCCAATGGTCTGTCGACGGCTTGGATGCGGGTTCACCACCTTTGAACGGATTGTATTGCGGATTGTAGTTCACCTTTGGCACCGCCGCACCATCGTTTCCTGGCGTATAGACGGGAATATCGGGCTGGCCCTGCGTATCAAACTCGATGGATGGCACATCATTGAAAAGTCCTACCGCCTCTCTCACGGCCGCAAACAGAATTTGGAAGATGGCCTGTTCGTTCTCAAACTTGATTTCAGTCTTGGTGGGATGGATATTGACATCAATATCCTGCGCCGTCACCTCGAAGTAAATAAAATAAGGAACCTGCTCGCCTTGCGGCACCAATCGCTCGAAGGCGTTCATCACGGCCTTGTGAAAATAAGGATGCCGCATGTAGCGATTATTGACGAAGAAATACTGATGCGCTCCTTTTTTCTTAGACGATTCGGGCTTGCCGACAAAACCGCTCAACTTACACATCGACGTCTCCACGCCCAATGGCAGCAGGTCTTGATTGATACGCTTGCCAAAAATATCCACGATTCGCTGTTTCAGTCCTCCAGGACGGAGGTTAAACAGTTCCGATCCATTGCTGTATAAGGTAAAGGACAGCTGTGGATTGACCAAGGCAATGCGCTCGAAAGCCGAGATGATATGGTTGAGTTCTGTGGTGTTTGATTTGAGGAAACGGCGACGAGCTGGGACATTATAAAATAAATTGGCAACCATAAAATTACTGCCTACCGGACATGAACAAGGTTCTTGTCCCATAAATTTGGATCCGGCGATGGACAAATGAGTGCCCAACTCATCTTCTTCCCGCCGCGTCTTCAATTCTATTTGCGCCACTGCAGCGATGGAAGCCAGGGCTTCACCACGAAATCCCATGGTTTGCAAGGCGAACAAATCGTCGGCCTTGCGGATTTTGGACGTGGCATGGCGCTCAAAAGACAAGCGGGCATCCGTGCCAGACATTCCTTTTCCGTCATCAATCACTTGGATGGAGGTCCGTCCAGCGTCCTCAACAAGGACGTTGATTTCCTTGGCGTCAGCATCAACCGCATTTTCCACAAGTTCTTTGATAACACTTGCGGGGCGCTGAATCACTTCACCAGCGGCTATCTGATTGGCTACGATGTCGGGTAAAAGTTGTATAACGTCCTTCATTCTCCTGGTTCTTTCTCCTTTTATTGTTTTCTATACGGGCAGCCCCTTCAGTTGGATGAGCAACCACAGCACGACGAATGCCAGCAACACAACGAACAATGCTTGCAGCAACACGGTGGCAATCGAAAGAGGTTTCCTTCGGTGTGCATGATGGGTAGAGCGATTGATAGTCCCCTTCAACTGCGTTTCAGCATCATAAGTTTGCCTCTCTTGTTGACCCAACGCAGCCTTCGCCCTACGCTCCATCGCCTTCAGACGCTCCTTTCGTTCATCCACATAGAGATATTGATGCTGAAATCCTCGGGGCATTGGTTGCTGAAAGAAACTCATGGCGTAGCTCCTTTCTTTCGATTCAATCGTTGCAACGGAGCTTGCTGTCGTGGTACATACTTCAGTTTGTTGCCTCCTTCTTTCCCTCGCCAACGGAAGACATCATCCTTATCTTTCGGTCTGATATCCGCAAACCAGGCAAAGTCGGGCAAGCGTTCCTTGTTGACTGGTATCTGCGACATCGGATAAGAGGTGCCCACCGCCTTGGGTGTCCATATCCTCTCCAGTTGTCGGTGGTCGGCAAAATACATTTTCATCGTATCTGTTTCCAGATAGTTCATCATCACCAATGAGCTGTCCTTGTCATCAACGGGGTAGAACACCGACAGCACATTGCTCACTGCAACCGCCCTCCTGATGTTGCCGTCGGTGAAGTAAGCGTGCATTTCTTTCGATGACAGTTGGTTGTAATGATCATTCTGGTCAGCCTGTTCTATCGACAATGCCTGCCCAATGACATGCGCCTCACGAATGGTACTATCGTTCATATACAAATGAATCTGCTCTCCCAGAAGCTGACGATTATTGTTCCACACGATGGGATCTTGATACATGGTCATGCACGAGTCTTTCGTACTGAACACCAAAGAGTCGCATACTGCCTGAAGGTCTTTTCGATAAACCCTCACCTTATGATATGCATGCACCTTGCGATACATGGAGTCGGTATCGATATGAAAGGTGAACAACTTCAACGTATCACCATGCATGTACAACGTGTCCTTTTGTGAATAGTCGATGACCAATGCACTATCGGTGGCCACGCCTTGCCCCGTCTTTTCATTGTACTGAAGATAGTTGGCCATTAGTGAGTTTTTGTTTTTCTTATCAACGAACACCACGTTGCCGTTGCCATGACTGTCGCCCGTGCGACTGTCATAGAACAGACTATCACCCGTAATGGTTTTCTCTCCATCCACGATGGTAGACCTGCCATACAGCTGCGCCTGGTCGCTCTTGGTGTGGAAAAAAGCATCCTTGGTCTCCACCACACTCGACTTGGTGGTTATCTTGGATGGGCCCAGCACATGGGCAATTGATTTCTTGGTGTCATAATGCAGCGTATCTGTGGTGACGACTCGTTCGGGGCTCTTGAGTTTCACGTTATAGTAAAACACAGCTTGTCGGGTCTCAGTGTTATATTCACCCCAGTCGGAAACCAGTCGGTCCTTCCCATCAATCAGCGTTCCACCTTCAAAGAAATAAGCATTCTTGTACAGTCGGTCATAGTCCAGACTGTCGGTGCGCAAGATTTGTCTGCGGTGTTTCAGTACCACATTCTTCCTGGCCCGCATCACTTGTTCTTGTCCATCATAATCAGCTCGGTCGGCCACCAGCGACAGGGTGTCGCCTTGTCGGAAACGTACATGTCCGAAAGCTTGCATGGAGTTGTCGGCCTCATAGAAGTAAGCACTGTCACAGGTCAGCCTGGCACCTTGATGTCTAAACGACACATGTCCTTTGAGTATCTGCGCTTCGGGGTTGGGTCCATACAGGTCATAGCTCAACTCATCCGCATGCAAGAGTTCTACGCGATCTTTCTTTTGTGTCTTTTTCTTGTTGCGCTGAGCAGGAAGGACCTGCGCCATACAAAGTCCAAACAGGCATAGACTCACGATGAACCTGATTCTATGCCCGCCCTTTAAAAGTAATTTACCTGTTCGATTGATCATCTAACCCAACCTTCGTATTCGTACTCACCCGTCTTGTAGCGGTCTTTCATCCGCACATACGTTTTCTTAATCTTATTGACCACCCAATTGTGGATAAAATCTTGTCGCTCCTTGGCCAACACGATGTTCTGCATCACCTGATAGTCTTCCGTTATCGTGGCACGATGTCCATCGATGCGATTGCGCAGTCGGATGAAGGCGCAAACGGTCTTGCCGCGCTTGTTAATCATTCTAAAAGGCTTGGACACATCGCCCACCTTCATACCTTCCACTACTCGAGCCACTTCCGTGGGCAGGTCTTTCATCTGGAATCGTGAAGACAGACTTCCGGTCATTGGATCCACAAATGCCATCAATCCCTTGTTGTTACGGGTATCCTTATCATCCGAAATAAACGTTGCCACGTCACCAAAAGACAATTTCTCATCTTTTATATAAAAGCTGTCTTTGCGGAGCTGCGTTGCAATGGAATCAAGTCGCATTAGCGTTTTGTTCACTTCTTCATCGGTAACCTTCGGTTTGATTAAGATATGGCGCACCTTAATTTTATCGCCACGCTTGTCAACCAACTGAATGATGTGAAAGCCAAATTCTGTCTCTACAATCTTCGAAATCTTTTTCGGGTCCGTCAGGTTGAAGGCCACATTGGCGAATGCCGGGTCGAGCATGCCACGCCCTGTGTAATCCATTTCACCTCCCTGGCGAGCAGAACCTGGGTCTTCTGAATAAAGACGCGCCAACGTGGCAAAGGTGGTTTCACCCTTGGTTACACGCTCGGTATAGTTACGCAATTCGTCCTTCACCCGATTGATTTCCTCGGGTAAGATTCGCGGCGTACGGGTGATAATCTCTACTTCCACCTCTGTTGGCACAAAGGGAATACTGTCTTCCGGCAGGTTTTTGAAATAGGCACGCACGTCAGAGGGAGTCACCTTCACATCCTCCACCAGTTTCTCTTGCATGCTCTGCACGAGCAAGTTGTTGCGGAAATCATCGCGCAACTGTGACCGCATTTGGGCAATGGATTGTCCACGATACTGCTCCAATCGCTCAACCGAACCACCTGCCATTTCAATCCATCGATTGATTTGTCGCTCAATGTTTGCGGTGACCTGTGATTCCTGCACCTTCACAGAGTCCAATTCGGCCTGATGCAGAAACAACTTCTGAACGGCAATCTGTTCTGGAATGGCAAAATCGGGGTTCCTCTTAAACTTGATGCCCTCAGCCTCAGCTTGCAAACGCGACATTTCCACATCCGATTTCATGATGGGTTCATCGCCAACCACCCAAATCACCTCGTCGATGACACTCGACTCGGGGGCGCGCTGCTCCACACTTGTAGAGTCGGCTACAGGCTGCATGGCAGCCGAACCATGCGGTCGGGCACTGATTCCCAACACAACCATGAGTGCCAGAAGGGCACAGCATACGTTAAAAGTTTTATTCATGTTTCTTGTTTTGTCTGTTTACGCCATCGCCAAGCCTCAATGCTTGTTCACCGTAGCGAGCACGCTGCGGTTCACGGTCACAGCATATTGCTTGCGAAGCCTTTCCACCCACAGCTTCTCCAGTTCATCTTGATAGTCAGCGACCACTTGTGCTTTCACGTCCCGATAGTCTTTGGGGGCCTTGAGTTTTTTGCCGTAGGTGGCGGCGTATGGATAATCATTCTCGAGCTTCAGCGGTACCTTCTTCCCAAAGACATTCCTGTCTACCAGCGAATTGTCACCCGCTTTGAAGATACCTTTCTCTACCTTGATGCGCAAGATGCTGTCGTTATTGAATGTACTGTGCAGTTTCTCTGTCCATTGGTCAAATGGCAGGTGTTTCACTACCTTCCGCACATCCTTCACATCTTTTTTATCTTTTGTATAGTAGGCGATGCCCTTGAATCTGGGTTGCTCCCACTTATACTTTTTCTTGTTTTTCTTAAAATAGTCAGCCTGGCCCCTTTCATCACTCTGCGCCTTGGCCCAAACTTCTTTACTGCTGATTTCAAAGAGCAACAGTCCGTCGTGATACTCCTGAATGAGATATTTCAAGTTAGGATCTTTCGCCACCATTTCTGCGCGCTTCTTGGCCAGCACCTCGTCCGCAGTCACGTTAGGTCCGGCAGCTTTGGCCAAGGTTTCTATCTTTTGCGAGATGATTTGCTCGCGAATGCCCCGCTGCTCGATGAACCGCAAAATGCTGGTTCGCAACGAATCGTATGGGAAGAATTTGCCTTTGTCTTTCATCAACACAATGTGATAGCCGGCGGGAGAGAGAAAAGGTTTGCTAAGCTCACCCTTGCGTAGGGAGAAAGCCACGTCTTCAAACTCTTTCAGCGTCTGCCCTTTCTCTATCCATGGCAGTTCGCCACCCTGCTCGGCTGAGCATCGGTCATCTGACAGTTGCCTGGCCAATGCAGCAAAGTCGGCACCCTTCAACAGGGCATTGTAAACAGAATCGGCGCGCTGCTTCGCCTGGTTCTTCTTGTCCTCACCATCGGTCTGGCGAATACCAAACAAAATGTGTGCCGGTTTTACCAGTCCGCCCACACCGTCAACACGCTGCTGGCTTTCTCTGAAAATCTCACGAGCGCGCTGCTCTACGTCGGCATCCGTAATCATGGCTGGCCTGATTTGCTGGTCACGATAGGTAGCAAACTCGGTTTTGAACGAGCGAGCCGTATCCATTTTGGCAGCCTGGGCGGCCATCACCTTCAACTTGTAGTTGATGAACAAGTCAACATATTCGTCAACGGTCTTCTTGTCGATTACGCCTTCCGCATTGTTCTTGTTGTAAGAATATTCAAATTCCGAACGCGTGATGGGCTGACCGTTGATGGTCATCACGACAGGATCGGTCTGCTGTGCCAGAGCCATGCTGCTGCAGCAGAGCATGATGGTCAAAAGTTTTTTCATTTTTCTCATGTCTCGATGCTATTCTGTCTTCACCGGGAACTCCCGCCAAATCGTTTATTCCGGGCGGCTGTAGTTGGGAGCCTCACTGGTGATGGAGATGTCGTGCGGATGACTTTCCAAAACACCTGCGTTGGTGATGCGCACAAACTTCGCATCATGCAATTCCTCTATGGTTGCCGCGCCGCAATAACCCATGCCGGAACGCAAGCCACCCATCAACTGGTAAATCACCTCCTGAACGGTTCCCTTGTAAGGCACACGGCCGGCGATACCTTCCGGTACCAGCTTCTTGGCATCCGTGGTGTCTGCTTGGAAATAGCGGTCTTTCGAACCGTTCTTCTGTTCCATCGCCTCCAGACTGCCCATGCCGCGGTAGCTCTTAAACTTACGACCGTTGAAAATGATGGTCTCGCCAGGACTTTCCTCGGTACCTGCCACCAACGAACCCACCATCACCGAACTGCCACCAGCCGCCAAGGCCTTCACCACGTCGCCCGAATAGCGCAGTCCGCCATCAGCAATCAACGGAACGCCTGTATCTTTGAGTACGGAGAACACGTCATAAACGGCAGATAACTGTGGAACACCCACACCGGCCACCACACGAGTAGTACAAATCGAGCCAGGACCAATACCCACCTTCACGGCATCGGCACCATTGTCCACCAGCAACTTGGCTGCGGCAGCAGTCGCCACGTTACCCACAACGATATCAATATTGGGGAAGACTGCCTTGGCTTCACGCAGTTTTTCTACCACGCCCTTTGAATGACCATGGGCCGTATCAATGACTACGGCATCGGCACCTGCTGCCACCAATGCTTCCAAACGCTCCATGGTATCGGCCGTTACGCCCACACCGGCAGCCACACGCAGACGGCCTTTCTCGTCCTTGCAAGCCATGGGTTTGTCCTTGGCCTTGGTGATGTCCTTGTAAGTGATGAGTCCCACCAACTTGTTGTTGGCGTCCACCACCGGCAACTTCTCTATTTTATGTTCCTGCAAGATTTGTGCAGCCGCAGCCAAGTCGGTTCTGGCATGCGTAGTCACCAGATTCTCATGTGTCATCACCTCATCGATGGCCTTGTCCAACCGGCGCTCAAAACGCAGGTCGCGGTTGGTCACGATGCCAACCAGATGCCCATCCTCATCAACGACAGGAATACCTCCAATGTGATAGCTGCGCATCATTTCCAGGGCATCCCGCACGGTCTTGCCGCGACGGATGGTCACCGGGTCGTAAATCATGCCGTTCTCGGCACGCTTCACAATAGCCACCTGGTGCGCCTGTTCCTCAATCGACATATTCTTGTGTATCACTCCGATGCCTCCCTCGCGTGCGATAGCGATGGCCATGGCCGACTCGGTGACGGTATCCATGGCGGCCGATACGAAAGGAGCGTTCATCTCGATGTGACGAGAGAATTTGGTTTTCAACTGAACCTCCTTGGGCAAAACTTCAGAATAAGCGGGAACTAACAGGACGTCATCGAAGGTAAGACCGTCCATCATAATTTTATCTGCAACAAATGATGACATATTTAGGTACCTTATTTAAAAATTTATTGCGTGCAAATTTAGCAATAAAAATCCACATCTGCCGCACTTTTCCCGTTTTTCTATGTCATTTAATTGAAATTAACGAGAAGAGCAATGCCACATCAAAAACACACAGCAACTTGTTAGGATACCAGGCTTTGCCAACCTATTTTTGATTCGTTTTTCTTACGGGTGCTTTCTTCCCTACTTCATTAGTTCATTTTCATAAACTCGTAGATTACTGATAAACAGTATGTTGAGGCCAAACTGGGTGACGCAACGACAAATACAGGAAATCATCGATGTTTTTCCCTAGCTCTCTGTCATGAACCATTGCAGTTAGAACTCGCAACTCCCTCATTGTTAGACCATTACAAAGACATAGAGTTTATAGTCTAAACCCATTGACTTTGATTGCCAAAAGCATGGAGTTTAGTCCTCAAACTCAACGCCTTTCAAATCCATCATGAATCGATGAAAAAACCAACTCGCAATAGCGTCACCGAACGTTGCGGATGCACGAAGGGAAAAAGGCATCGGCGATGAGCCGCTATCTACTAAGAAAGGGCGGCATGCTCACCATCCCTTTCATTTCAGGAATAGTGGGAATACCGCCCCTCCATCGTTATTTTCCTCCTCTCTCCCATCTCGCGTTTCACATTTTCTCTTTTCACAAAGTGAAACACCTTGACCACTTGCAAACAATAACAAAAAGTGTACGGGGGATTGAAAGTGTGTTAGTTGGCTAAATCAGAAATGAATTTGAGGCGCACCAAACGCAACTCCTCCTTGGTATATATGTCGCCCAACTCTTCCATAGCCAGCTTCAGGCCATCCGACTCGCTATCCAAGAAGTAGTCGTAGATTTCGTCCACATGGTCCTCGTCCATCACGTCTTCCACAAAATAGTCGATATTGATTTTGGTTCCGCTGTAAACAATGGCTTCCAGCTCGTCGAGCAGCTCGTCGAAGTCAAGTCCCAAGGCATTGGCGATGTCATCGAGTGCCACCTGCAGGTCGATGCTCTGAATGATTTTGATCTTTACCATGCTATTCTTAGCCACCGTTCGTACACGCATCTCTTCGGGTCGCTCGATGTGATTCTCTTCACAATGCGCTTTGATGAGTTCGACGAATTTAGGTCCATATCGCTTGGCCTTTCCGGCTCCCACGCCCTGAATCTGTTGCAGTTCTTCCAAGGTAATGGGATAATCGGTAGCCATCTGCTCCAACGATGCATCCTGGAAGATGACGTATTTTGGCAGGTTCAGCTTGGCCGACATTTGCTTTCTCAGATTTTTCAGCATGCTGAAGAGCGCCGGATCAAGTACGCTGGTTCCGCCCTTTGGTGCCTCAACCTCATCGTAATCGCTGAACTCGGTATCCTGTGCGACCATGAACGACACGGGTTTTTTAATGAATTTCTTGCCAGCTGCCGTCACTTTGAGCACGCCATAGTTCTCTACTTCCTTTTCGATGTATCCTGCGATGAGCGCTTGTCGGATGACAGGATTCCACATCTTGGGGTCTTCGTCCTCGCCGGATCCGAACTCTTCCAGCTCATCGTGCTTGTGCGAGGTGATGTCATCCGTGGCTTTGCCCATGACAAAATCAACGACATAACCTTGACGGAACTCTTCTTTGAGTGCCACGATGGCCTTGAGAATGATGATCAGGGCGTCCTTGCCCTCGCGCCGCTCTTTGGGATGCAGACAGTTGTCGCAGCTATGGCAGTTGTCTTGCCGATATTCTTCCCCGAAATAGTGCAGCAACATCTTGCGTCGGCACACGGAAGACTCGGCGTAAGCCGCCGTCTCTTGCAGCAGCTGGCGGCCGATGTCTTGCTCTGCCACGGGCTTTCCCTCCATGAACTTCTCCAACTTTTTGAGGTCTTTCCGTGCATAGAAAGCCACACAGATGCCCTCACCGCCATCTCGACCGGCACGTCCTGTCTCCTGATAATATCCCTCCAGACTCTTCGGGATGTCGTAGTGGATGACAAAGCGCACGTCGGGCTTGTCGATACCCATGCCGAAAGCGATGGTGGCCACGATGACATCGATGCGCTCCATCAAGAAGTCGTCTTGCGTTTGTGAACGAGTGGCACTGTCCAGTCCGGCATGATAAGGTGCCGCCTTGATGTTGTTGGCCTTCAACACTTCAGACAATTCTTCTACTTTTTTGCGCGACAGGCAATAAATAATGCCGCTCTTGCCCTCGTGCTGACGAATGAACATGATGATTTGGCGATCGATATCCGAGGCTTTTTGGCGTACCTCGTAGTACAGATTGGGACGGTTGAACGAGCTTTTAAACTCGCGTGCATCCGCAATTCCCAAGCTGCGCTTGATGTCTGTGCGCACCTTGTCGGTGGCGGTTGCCGTCAAAGCGATTACAGGGGCATCGCCTATCTTGTTGATAGTGGGTCGGATGTTTCGATACTCTGGTCTGAAATCGTGTCCCCACTCAGAAATACAGTGCGCCTCATCGATGGCATAAAAAGAGATTTTGACGGTCTTTAAGAACTCAATGTTCTCTTCCTTGTTCAGCGATTCGGGTGCCACGTACAACAATTTGGTACGCCCCGAGCGAACATCGTCCATGACCTGTTGGATGGCAGCCTTGTTTAAAGACGAGTTGAGGAAATGGGCTACGCCCTCTTCTTCACTGATGCCGTTGATGACATCCACTTGATTTTTCATCAAGGCGATGAGCGGAGATACCACGATGGCCGTTCCCTCCATGATGAGTGACGGCAACTGATAGCACAAGCTCTTACCTCCACCGGTGGGCATGAGCACGAATGCGCTGTTGCCAGCCAGAAGATGTTTGATGATGGCTTCCTGCTCGCCTTTGAAAGCATCAAAGCCGAAATAAAGTTTTAATTTCTCTGTAAGATTAACCTTCTCTGCCATAGTGTTTCATTAGTGCCGGTGCATTCGGCGGGGATCAGGTCCTTCCCGCCGAACAGTCCGACTTAGATTATCGCTATTGTGTTTCACTGTGCGGCTGTTTAAGCCGACTCCAATTTCTGTAGATGAGCCTTGTCGAGCTGCTCCTGGGTGTATTTGAGGGTCACTTTGAAGCTCTTGACACGCTTGGAGGGGATTTCGAACATGGCGTCCATCATCACCGACTCCACGATAGAGCGCAAACCGCGCGCACCTAATTTATACTCAACTGCTTTGTCAACCATGTAATCGAGCGCATCTTCGTTGAACGTCAACTTGATTCCGTCCATCTCAAATAGCTTGATATATTGCTTGACAATCGAGTTTTTGGGTTCTACCAAGATCTTGCGCAACGCCTCTCTGTCCAAAGGATTCAGATAGGTGAGCACAGGCAGACGGCCAATGATCTCGGGAATCAGTCCGAACGACTTCAAATCTTGCGGCAAGATATATTGCATCAGGTCGCCCTTGTTGATGTTCCGCACGTTCTGCACCGAGTTGTAACCCACCACATGCGTGTTGAGTCGCTGCGCTATCTTGCGCTCAATGCCATCGAAAGCACCGCCACAGATAAACAGGATGTTCTTGGTGTCTACGTGGGTATAGTCTTGGTCGGGATGCTTGCGGCCACCTTTTGGCGGCACATTCACCATGGTACCCTCCAACAATTTCAAGAGTCCCTGCTGTACACCCTCGCCACTCACATCGCGTGTGATGGATGGGTTATCGCTCTTGCGGGCTATCTTGTCAATTTCGTCAATGAAAACGATGCCCCGCTCGGCGGCCGGCACGTCGTAATCGGCCACCTGCAACAGGCGCGACAAGATGCTTTCCACATCCTCACCCACATATCCTGCCTCGGTAAACACCGTTGCATCGACGATGGTGAAAGGCACATCGAGCAGTCGAGCAATGGTCTTGGCAAGCAATGTCTTACCCGTTCCCGTTGAGCCCACCATGATGATGTTGCTCTTCTCAATCTCCACGCCGTCATCATTTTTGGGCTGCTGCAACCGCTTGTAATGGTTGTACACTGCCACTGACAGATAACGTTTGGCGTCATCCTGGCCAATGATGTATTCATCGAGATAAGCCTTGATTTCCTGTGGTTTGGGAACCTTCTTGAGTTTGAAGGGCTGGTCACTGGCGTGCTGTTCCACTTCTTCCTCCAGTGCCCCAGAAGCCACGGCTATCTGGTAGGACTGCTGAACGCAATCCTCGCAGATAAATCCGTCAGCTCCCGTGATGAGCAGTCGTACTTCTTGCTCACTTCTTCCGCAAAAACTACACTTTTTCTTAATCGTCGGCATTTTCTCCTTTTTGTTGTTTCCTAACCAGCACCGTGTCAATCATTCCATATTCCTTCGCCTGCTCAGCGTCCATCCAGTAGTTTCGGTCTGAATCTCGGTAGACTTTCTCGTACGGTGTGTGTGAGTGATTGGCGATAATGGTGAACAGTTCTTTCTTGAATTTGATAATCTCCTTGGCTTCAATCTCGATGTCAGAAGCCTGTCCCTGTACGCCTCCGAGTGGCTGATGAATCATCACCCTACTGTGCGTCAAGGCGCTGCGCTTTCCTTCCTGTCCTGCTACCAGCAACACGGCCGCCATCGAAGCCGCCATACCTGTACAGATGGTTGCCACATCAGACGTGATGAACTGCATGGTATCGTAGATACCCAAGCCCGCCGTGACGCTTCCGCCAGGACTGTTGATGTAGATGGAGATGTCCTTACCGCTGTCTGCGCTGTCAAGATACAACAGCTGCGCTTGCAAGGTGTTGGCCGTATAGTCGTCAATCTCCGTGCCTAAGAAGATGATGCGGTCCATCATCAGGCGCGAGAACACGTCCAACTGCGTTACATTCAGCTGACGTTCCTCCAAAATATACGGGTTAAGATATCGCGCTTGACTCTTGATGACATCATCAAGCACCATGCCATTCATTCCCAAGTGTTGGGTGGCGTATTTTCTAAAATCATTCATTTTGTTTTTATCCTTTCTCATTATAATATAAAAGAGGTTATCGACACTTTTAAAAACCTCGATTATACAAAGTTAATAAAAAAAGTCGATAACCTCTTGTTACAAGAAGTTTTTTAAGTGAAAAAACGTTATTTTTCTTCCATCATCTTCTGAAAGTCATCCAGTGAAATTTCCTTTTCATTCAATTTCACAGCGTTTTTCAAGACCTGTGTCAGCTTCGTGTCGATGGCAAGGTTTACGAAAGCATCTACACTCTCTTGCTTTTTCAACAAATCGTTGACATAATTCTCGATATTCTCATCGGGAAAGATACATTATTCTCCCGAAAATTTGTTTTCAAAGTCATGAAATACCAACTTGTTGCCTGCTGCAAAGTTACTTTCTCTTGTTCCCAAAGTCACTAAGAGAGACGAAGCAACAACTATCCAAATTAACGCCACAAGTACCTATTTAGATTTCGGTTGGAAGACATCCCCCGTCAAGCAGGTGCTTAATGGCAGAAACACCTGCCAACTTCTTCAACTCCAAGTTTCTGCTCATGACCATTTGAGCTGACAACCAAAGATATGAAATCAAAAATAGGGTACTATATCCATTTACACTTACGCAAGTGTACAATGGGAGAAATATAGAAGGTCGTACGCAAGTATAAAATCAGTCATGTTTCCCAATACTTGGTCAAGTAGAATAATTTCACTATCAGTTAAAGTTCTGTTTCTCTTACGGTTTTTCCTTGTCGTTTGACGAGAAGGCGAAAAGAAGTATTTGAATAAGTTTTTAAATCTTACATAAAAATCTTCAAAAACATACGTGTCAGTTTTCATAAATCTTACATCATTTTTTTGGGTTTATTTCGATTTTAAAATAAATTGAGTATATTTGCATTATCAAGAAAAAGCAATGTTTTCCGTAAGCGAAATCCTCCAACTTCGGAAGAGGAAACAAAGAAGGAAACGGCATTGAACTATACCCAACAAACCTTTGCAATTCCTTCTTATAGAACGTTAAAATGAATTTTGGCGCAAAACATATTTAAAAGCGTGTGGCTCAATTCATCGGGGAAGCATTTTACGCATATCAACGTGTCCTACGAGCAGACAGAGCCAAAAGCCAAAAAAAGGCAAAGGCAAAACCAACGTTCAAACCTAATGAAGGGAATAGCTAAAGTGGTGACGATGGACTTTAATCAAATTTTCGGAACGATGGTTTTTACCGGCGGTCACTTTGTACCAAATGTTACATTAAGATTATAAACTCTAATAAAAAACAAGAATTATGAAACAATTAATTAACCCCATTGGACAGGAAATCAATACTTTAGGTAAGGTAATTAACAACAAGGAACTCATGCTTGTACACTTGCATCTGAAAAGTGGAGAACAAATACCTTCACACGCCCATATAGGACGGGAAGTATTCTTCACCATAGTGAAAGGAACTGTGGAGGTTACTCTTAACGATACCGAGGTACATCGTATCAGCACAGGCACTGTTCTACATTTCCCCGGCGAAGCTCATGTAAGCGTAAAAGCCATAGACGAGAGTGATTTTTTCGTTTACCTCATCAATAGACAATAATGCTATGGATATGAAAAAATATTTGCCGAGTGTAGACCTTGAAAAACTTGGCAAAATACTCGAGATCAAAGAAGCATACCAACGAGGAGACATTTCATTAGAAGAGGGCAGAGCCCGAATAAGAAGTCAAGTTGGGAAAATCCGCCCTTATGAAATAGCATTGGCAGAACAGGAACTCAAAACCATTGAAGAGAATGAGTGCCAAAAGGAGGATATTCAAAAGATGATTGAGCTGTTTGATGAAGTGATGGACACCAGTCGACCAAATCTTCCTCTTGATCACCCTATCATGTGCTACTACAGGGAGAACGATGAAATGCGTCGCCTTATGCTCTCCATAGAAGATCTTGTACAATATCCGATTATCAAGAATCAGTGGATCGAATTGTACGACCAAATAGCGGCTTTTCGCACTCACCTTTCACGTAAGCAGAACCAGCTCTATTCCATACTCGAACAGAAAGGATTTGACCGCCCCACGACTACGATGTGGCTGCTCGATGACTTTGTGCGAGACGAAATACGTGATGCTAAAAAACTTATTGAGGAAAATAAAGAAGAAGAATTTTTGGCAATGCAGCCTACCATTGTGGCAGATGTGCGGGATCTTTTACAGAAAGAAGAATCTGTACTCTACCCAACTGCTTTGGCAATGATTACTCCCGAAGAATTCGAACAGATGCGTTCGGGAGATTACGAAATTGGCTTTGCATGGATTGATGTAGAAGGATTCCAAAATGCGGATAAAACAGTAACCCAGCCAACAACAGCTCCTGACGGTTTTGTCTCAGAACTATCTGCGCTGCTTGCTAAATATGAGCTTGGAGGAAATGACACAGACCGAGTTTTCGACGTCACGACAGGCAAACTTTCTCTCGAACAAATCAACCTCATATACAAGCATCTCCCTGTAGATATATCCTATGTAGATGAAAACGAACTTGTTCGTTTTTATTCAGATACCAACCACCGCATCTTCCCACGCAGCAAGAATGTTATCGGACGTGATGTGAAGAACTGTCATCCGCGCACCAGCGTCCACCTTGTTGAGGAAATTATAGCCAAATTCCGTTCGGGTGAGCAGGATAGTGTAGATTTTTGGATTAACAAACCAGGTGTGTTCATCTATATATATTATGTAGCCGTTCGTGATGCAGAAGGAAGATTCAGAGGTGTACTCGAAATGATGCAAGATTGTAGTCGCATTCGTGAACTTCAAGGTTCTCGAACACTGCTGACTTGGTCGAATGATACACAAGTAGTAAAATCAAAGGAGGCGCAAAACTGTACTCCAAATGATACGTCTGTTACAAAAGAAGGCTCGACAATAGAACTCTCTGCCGACACTCGCTTACAGGATTTGTTAAAAATTTACCCACAGCTACGGAAAGATTTGCCAAGTATGAACTCTGCATTCAAAATGCTCAATTCTCCTCTTGCACGCATCATCATTCCTAAAGCAACTATTGCCATGATGAGCAAACGCAGTGGGGTTCCTCTTGATGACATACTTTCTACATTAAAAGAACTCATCGCTAAATATAAGAGGGAGAAATAAATTCCTTATCATAGAATAACCGAAAAACGAGAGAGTGCAGACTACAAACTGCACCCTCTCGTTTTTTTATTTCATAGCCATCTCAACTCAATGTCAGAGGTAACGAGGTGTTTTTATTCAGATTTCATTAATCCTTTTTTTGTCTACTCGAAGCTCACGAAACAAAGCAGAGGTCAGCAAATCATTATCTACTGCATTTCATAACTTATTAGACTGTTAAATGCTAATAGTTTGAATCTAAACAATAGATTTTTAGTTAAAAAAACGTTATTTCTCTTCCATCATCTTCTGAAAGTCATCCAGTGAAATTTCTTTCTCATTCAATTTCACAGCGTTTTTCAAGGCCTGTGTCAGCTTCGTGTCTACTGCACGGTCGATGAAAGCATCTACGCTCTCTTGTTTTTTGAGCAAATCGTTGACATAATTGTCGATATACTCATCGGGAACGTTGCTCATACCATATTGAGCGAACTGGGCACGAGCGGCAGCACGAGCCACCTCTTTGATATCTTGGTCTTCTACCTTGATATCATGTGCTTTCACCAACTGCTCTTTAATCAGGTGCCAAGTGAGCTGCTTGATGCTCTCGTCATAATTCTTTTCTACAAACGTTTCATCCTTGCCGGGATTGTTTTTACGCATGATGCGCTTCAACAGTTCGTCAGGATATTCCAGTTTTCCAACCTTCTTCTCGGCATAAGCACGAGTATCCAACAAGAATTTGTAGTCGCTTTCGCCCTCGAGTTGTGCCTGCAAGCCCTCGGCAATCTTCTCACGGAATTGTTTTTCATCCTTCACAGCGTCCTTGCCGTAGATGTTGTCGAACAGTTCCTGATTCACTGCATGGTTTTGGAAACGACTGATCTCCGTAATTTGATAACTGAAATCGCCTTCATGGTCTTTCACCTGTTCTTTATCAACTTTCAGGAAAGAAGCCAATTCTACATCGCTGGCGTAGGCCTTACGAGGATTAAAGGTGATGATGTCACCCAGTTTGGCGCCATCAAACTTCTTCTTTTCCTCTTCCACCTTAATATAAGAGGGCATCAATACGGCAGCCTCAACCGTCAGACCGCCTTCCTTGGTGTTACCTTGCTCATCAAGCTCACGCAAATCACCCTTCAGCATGTCATTGCCTTCGAAAGTCTCTGCTTTAACATATTCGCCCATCCGAGCGGCAAACGAATCAACCTGCTGGTCAATCAGCTTGTCGTCAACCTGTATCTTGTAATAATCAATCTTGTTCTTGCCATTGAGTTCAATCTTGAATTCAGGCGCTACGGCGATATCAAACACAAAGGTATAAGGAGCATCCTTCTCAAGATCCACCGCGTCGTGCTTCTCAGATGCCAGAGGTTCGCCCAGCATCGGAATATTGTTCTCTTTGATATAATCGTAGACCTTTCTGCCCACCAGTTTGTTGATGACGTCCATCTTAACGGCGGGTCCATACTGACGCTTAATCATTCCCATCGGAACCTGTCCGGGACGGAAACCTGGCATATTGGCCTTCTTACGATAATCTTTCAATGTCTTCTCGACATCCTCTTTGTAATCGGACTCTTCGACTGTCACGGTCAACTGACCATTGATCTTGTCGGGATTCTCAAATGAAATATTCATCTTTAAAGTTTTGATTTATGATTATTTTTGTTGTTTTCAAATGAATGGCAAAATTACGCATTTTTACCCTAATCTCCTAACTTCACTCTGAATTATTTGATTTTTTAACGCAATCACGGCAAAATAATCAACTATAAATCAGACTGTTATTAACTCATGGAGATTAGCACGCAAACCCTTTGCTTTAACCGCCTAAACTCTTTGCATAAAGGGGCTAAAAGACATGCTTTTAAAAACCCACGTCTTTCATCTTTATACAAATACGCCAAATGGGACTGATAACAAGCCTATCGCAGCAGCCGCAAATATGTAACATCTACTTTTTTTTGCCCACAAGTAACTTTTTCGTGTTTTTTGCTTAAAAGTTTGTATTATCAAATGATTATTCGTATCTTTGTAGCAACAGAATCCGCCACGCTTCCCATTTGAACAGCGAACCAGGGCGGGTCTTTTGCTTTTTATGAGTACATTAAGATCATACACTAAGCAGGCTCTTACTATTGCAGAATAAATAGAACTACTAAAAAGTAGAGGCTTAAATATTGATGATTCATCCAAGGCTGTAAAATTTCTTGGAGAGGTTAGTTATTTTCGTTTTGTTCAATATCTCCGTCCAATGGAGGCAGACAAAACCACACACCAATTTAAGCCTAATAGTAGATTTGAGGATGCTGTAGCTCTCTACAACTTTGATATAAAATTGAGAGATTTGATGTTCAAGGCAGTCCAACGATTAGAGATTGCTCTGCGCACAAAGATTATACAAGAGTTCTCCTTGGCACATGGACCGTTTTGGTTCTTTGACACAAGCCTTGCTGACGATGAACACAAGTTTATTGAGAATATGAACTCCATAGACAGAGAGCTTCAGCGTAGTAAGGAAGACTTTATCAAGGAGCATAGGCGTAACTACGACAAGCCAATTTTCCCACCAGCATGGAAAACACTTGAATTGGCATCTTTCGGTACACTTTCAAAACTCTATTACAATTTCAGTGACAAGAAGTTGAAAAAGCGTGTTGCTCGTCAGTTCAATCTTCCACAGCATGAAGTATTTGAGAGCTGGATGCGTAGTATCACCGTTTTGAGAAATTGTTGCGCTCACCACTCACGCCTTTGGAATCGTTACCTTTCTACAGCTCCGCAAATAAACGCTTCTTTACGTGGCGCATGGATTAACATTGATGGTGTTGATGCAAACAAAGTATATGCTATATCATGCTGCATCGCATATTGGCTCGATTCTATGGGTTATGGATCGGATTTCAAGAATGAACTCAAATCCTTACTCGTTTCCTACCCACTGGTAGATCCCACAGCAATGGGATTTCCTAAAAATTGGATTTCTGAAGCTCTATGGAGATAACATTATAGACACAAAATCAAGTAACCTAACGGCATTGAGCTGCAGAAGCCTGCCAAATGCCGTTTATCCTTATTCATTTTCGGCTTGCTTCACTTTCTTGAATAAATCGGAGGCGAAGACCAGATCGTTCAGTTTCTTGTTGTCCGAATTAACTACATTATCCTTGTTTCCCTCCCACTCCACGCGGCCATGATAGATGAAAGTGATATGCTCGCCAATCTCCATCACCGAGTTCATGTCGTGCGTGTTGATGATGGTGGTCATGCCAAACTCTTTGGTAATGCCCGACAGCAACCCGTCTATCACCAACGAGGTCTTTGGATCAAGCCCCGAGTTGGGTTCGTCACAGAAGAGATATTTGGGGTTCAGCACGATGGCGCGAGCGATGGCCACACGCTTCTGCATGCCGCCCGACAACTCGCCCGGAGCCTTGTCTTGTGCATCCAAAAGGTTGACACGCTCTAAACACTCTTGGGCACGCTTCACACGCTCTCGATAATTCTTCGTTGAAAACATATCCAAGGGGAACATCACATTTTCAAGGACAGACAAAGAATCAAACAGAGCAGAGTTCTGAAACACCATCCCCATCTCCCGACGCATCATCACCTGTTCTCGCTTTCTCATCGCCACAAAGTCACGACCATCATAAAGCACCTGCCCACTATCGGGCGAGAGCAGACCAACGATGTTCTTCACCAAGACCGTCTTGCCCGAACCGCTCTGTCCAATGATCAGATTGGTCTTCCCATCCTCAAATCGGACATTGATGTCGCGCAATACTTGTTTCTCGCCAAACGATTTATTTAAGTTTTTTACCTCTATCATAAACTCAACAACTCAGAAACTTTAAAGAACTCAACTCAGCAACGGCGTGAGGAACACGTCAGCAAACAGCACCAACACAGAACTGCTCACCACGGCGTCCGTGGAAGCCTCGCCCACCTCAACCGAGCCTCCCCGCACCGAAAAACCATAGAATGAAGAAACGCTGGCGATGATGAACGCGAAGACGATGCTCTTGATGATACTCATCCACACAAACCATACGTTGAACGAATATTGAAAACCCGTCGTCAAGTCGTCTGGCGAGAGTACGCCACTGTACGCCGTACCGTAAGCGCCAATGATACCGGCAACCGAGCTGAAGATTACCAGGAAGGGCATGATGGTAATCAATCCGACTATTTTGGGAAGAATGAGGTAGCTGGCCGGATTCACACCCATAATATCAAGGGCATCAATCTGCTGCGTCACTCGCATGGTACCCAACTCAGAAGCGATGTTAGACCCCACCTTTCCAGCCAGAATCAAGCACATGAACGCGCTAGCAAACTCCAATAAGAAGATTTCACGGGTAACATAACCCGTAGTCCACCGAGGCATCCACGGACTCTGTACGTTGACCTTCATCTGGATGCAGATGACAGCACCGATGAAAAACGAAATCAACAAGACGAGGGGTATCGAATCGACACCCAACTGACACATCTCTTTGACATAACGCTTGAAGAACATGCGCATGCGCTCGGGACGCCTGAACGTGCGCCCCATCAGAATCAAGTACTCACCAAAGGTGGTCAGATATGTTATCAACAGCTTTATAATCATTCTTGATGCGAGTTTGAATACCTTTTGCAAAAGTAAGTAAATTCATCTACAATCACCCATAAATCGTTTTGTTTTTGTATCAAACAGCCTTAAAACCTCCCGTGATTCGTCCTACAACTATCGCTGCAAATAAAGTCAAAACGATACTTATATTCACCTACATTCACTTATTATCCATAGCAATCCGTTAATTGTTGTTAAGAATAAAGCTGTTTATTAACAAAATGTTGAATATTGCAGAAAATCATTCTACCTTAGAGCGCTGTTATATAAAGATTACAGTAAGGTCAAGAAAGCGATTTATCAACTTGACGCAATTAGAATTAATGATTTTATAAACTAAAAAAAATCACTATGAACAAACAAGAAAGATTTGTGAGCGTAGCGTTTGCCATGGTGCTGTCTGCAACCATGCCAGCCTTGACGTTCGCAAACCAGGCAGGCATTACACGGACGACTACTCAACAGTCCAATGAATGCAAAGGTTCGGTAAAAGACTCGCAAGGTGAGCCTATTACGGGTGCTTCGGTTATTGTTAAAAATACACAACGAGGAACAACAACCGATCTAGATGGTAATTTCTCTCTACCAAACGTGAAAGCAGGAGAGGTTATCCAAGTTTCTTTCATCGGTTTCAAGACCGTTCAGACTACATGGAACGGCAAGGCCTTGAATATCGTGCTACACGATGATTCTGAAGTGCTGAACGAGGTGGTGGTGACAGCATTGGGTATCAAGCGTGAAGCAAAATCATTGGCATACTCTGCTCAAACGGTTGGAGGGAAAGATGTCAACGAAATCAAGAACATCAACATGATTAACTCGCTGCAAGGCAAGAGCGCAGGCTTAAGCATCACACCTAACTCAACCGGTGCCGGCGGTGCTTCCAAGATTCAGTTCAGAGGCAGTAAGTCTATCAGCGGAAGCAACCAGCCACTGGTCGTAGTAGACGGTGTGCCTTTGATGATGAACATCTCCGACGCGCAAATCAGCGGCAACTATGGCGGTCAACGTGATGGTGGCGATGCTCTTTCACAGATCAACCCCGATGACATTGCGCAAATCACCCTGCTGAAAGGTGCCTCTGCAGCAGCGCTTTATGGCGCGGTTGCTGCCAACGGTGCCATCATGATCACCACAAAGTCAGCACAGGCCGGAAAAGTTTCCATCAACGTGTCCAGCAACACAACCGCTGAAACACCGATTTCACTGCCTAAATTCCAATCGAACTACGGCGTCAGCGACTCTGGCACATTCAGCTGGGGAGAAAAGCTCAGCGGCAAAGCCGATAACTATCTCAAGGATTTCTACCGGACAGGATTCACCACCAACAATTCTATCTCCATCGCCGGCGGCACCGAGAACATCTCTTCATATTTCTCGTATGCCAATGTTCATTCCAACGGAATCGTACCCAACAACACCTACAACAGTCACAACATGTTGGCCAAGGTGGGCTTCAACGTCTTGAAGCAGGTACATGTGGATGTAAGTGCCAGCTACAACAACCAGAGAGTGAAGAATCAACCGGCATCTGGATTCCTGAGCAACCCATTGACAGGCGCTTACCTCTTCCCAAGAGGCGAGAACTGGGATGACTACAAAAATAATTATGAAGTATATGACGCTGACCTGAACACCAATATCCAGAACTGGACCAATGTCAAACAGGAACAATTCTCCAACCCGTATTGGATGCTGAATCGTCAGGTTCCCATTACCAACCGCAACAGGTTTGACTTCGGTGGATCGGTGAGATACGACATCATGGAAGGCCTGTCGGTAACAGGACGACTGCGCTATGAGCGTGGTGACGAAAGGTGGACTTACAACGAACACGCATCCAGTACCGGTGGACGCTGTCTCCTGGGAACGATGAAAGACACACAGGTGTTCAGCGAGCAGTTCTATGGTGACTTGCTGGCCACTTACAACCACACCTGGAATGACATCTATGCCCTGAACCTCACAGCTGGAACCAGCTTCACAAAGACAAAGGGCAATAGCACAGAACTCATTGGATGGGGCGACTCTGTATATAAGGTAGAAGACGGAAAGCCTTCAGGCAACGCTTACTATCCCAATATCTTCTCGCCAGCCAACTATTACCGCATGTACACCGTGCTCTCACGCAAGGACAAACGATTGAACTCGGTGTTTGGAACAGCTCAATTTGGCTACAAAGACGGTCTCTTCCTTGATGTCACCGCACGTAACGACTGGTCGTCTGCGCTGGCATTCACAGAGAGCATGTCATTCTTCTACCCATCCGTAGGAACCAGCATTCTGCTCGATAAGTTCATCGACTTTGGCAAGAACGTCAACATGTTGAAACTGCGCGCATCCTATTCTATTGTAGGTAACGACGTTCCGGTCTTCATGAGTAACCTCAGATACACGCTCAAAGACGGTGGAGCACTGACACCACCGGAGAAAGCTCCTTTCAGAACATTGAAACCAGAACAAACCCACTCTTTAGAATTAGGTATTGAAGGGTCGTTCTTTGAAAACAGATTAGAAACTGGTTTGACCTATTACAAGACCAACACTAAGAACCAGTTCTTCGCCGTAGAGGCACCGTTCGAATCGGGACTGCGCAATCGTTACGTAAATGCAGGTAACGTACAAAACCAAGGTGTTGAGGTGAGCCTTACCTGGCGTCAGGATTTCAACCAGGACTTCAGCTGGATTACACGCCTGAATTATGCATACAATGCCAACAAAATCATTGAGCTGGTTGACGGCTTGAACGACTTAACATTGGCTGACTACGGTGGTGCCAAGGTTGTTCTCAAGAAAGACGGACACTATGGCGACCTCTATGTGCGTCAGCTCAAACGCGATGACAGCGGCAAGCCCGTCATCAACGAAAACGGCGAACCTGTACTTGGCGGAGACGGCATCAACGACATGAAGTATGTTGGAGACATGACGCCTAGAACAACCATGGGTTGGTCGAACACCTTCAACTACAAAGATTTCACATTCTCTTTCCTCATCGACGGAAAATTTGGCGGAAAGGTTCTCTCCATGACCGAGGCTACCTTGGACGGATGGGGTGTATCAGAACGCTCTGGAGCAGCACGCGATGCAGGAAAAGTGGTGGTAGACGGCGTATCTTTCGACGCACAAAAGTTCTATCGTAGGACGGGTGCTACCAACTTCAACTCCTCATACGCCAACGAACTCTATTTGTACGATGCTACAAACGTTCGCATGCGTGAGATGTCTCTGGGCTATACCTTCCGCAACCTGTTGGGGTATGGGAAGAACCTGACCGCATCGCTCATTGGACGCAACCTGTTCTTCTTCTACAAAGATGCCCCTATGGATCCTGATGTATCTCTGGGTACAGGAAACGGATGGCAGGGAGTAGACATGTTCGCACTACCATCGTCTCGCAGTATTGGATTGAATCTCAAACTTAACTTCTAAAACATTTCGACGATATGAAATTATCTAATATATTCACCACAGCATCAGCCGCAGCATTGCTCCTTTCAGGAAGCAGCATGTTAAGCGGTTGTACGGACAACTTCGGAACCCTGAATACCAATCAGTACGAAGTGAATCCAGACAACATGCCTTTTGCGGCTCAGTTCATCGAACCGATGACTTATGTCTATGCGCCTCATCAGAACATGTTCCAGTTTTGGACCAACTTAAGCATTGACCTCTTCGGCGGCTATTTTATGACACCACACAACTTTGGTGGCAACGGAAACGTAGACTACAAACTGAACCGCGGGTTCTGCGGTGGCATGTACGAGAACTACTACCTCCACATCTTCAACAATACGAGCCGCCTCATCAAGGCATGTGACGAGAAGGGTGTCACAGACTTCGCGGCTGTGATGCGCGTCGTTCAGGCCTACGCCACCGCATGCGCCACAGACGCTTACGGGCCAATCGCCTACAAGTCGGTCATCGAGAGCAATGGCGTTACTTACGCATACGATTCGCAGGAAGAAATCTACAACGAGATCTTCAAATTACTTGACGACGCCATCACTGGCTTTAAGAACGGGAAATCCACTCCCGAGCAAATGCAAGGGTTCGACTACTGGTGCAACGGCGACAAGGCTTTGTGGATTAAAGTGGCCAACCAGTTTAAGTTGCGTTATGCCATGAGAATCGTCAAAGCCAACCCAACGCTGGCCAAGCAGAAAGCTGAAGAAGCCGTAAGGGGAGGTGTCTTGACCTCTACCGACCGTGACATCCTCATCGACCACGGCATCTCAAACGAGCTCACACGCATGTTCGAATGGGGCGACTGCGGTATCAACGCAAACCTCACCACCATCATGGATGGCTTCAAAGACCCGCGTATCGACTTGTATATCACCAAGAACAAAGATGACGTGAAGGTTAAGGATGCGACAGTTGTGGCAAAAGGCACACAATATCTCGGCATTCGCGGAGGCTGTAGCTTGCCCAACAAGCCAAACGCATGGACCAATTACTCGCAGGCTGTTTGTTCGTACGCCACACCGCTACCAGTCATGAAAGTGGCAGAAGCCTACTTCTTGAGAGCCGAAGGTGCTCTGAGAGGATGGGCTATGGGCGCTGACGCTCAACAACTTTATGAAGAAGGTATCCGGGTTTCTATCCAGAACGAGCTGAAATACAAAAAGGCGTATGCGAACATCGAAAGCATTTCTGAAGAAGAAATCAACAAATACATCAACGGAACCTCCAAACAGCTCGACTATGTAGACCCAGCAGACAGCCAGAACAACATCAAGGCGATGAATGACGTGTCTGTAAAATGGGATGCCAATGCCAGCAAGGAGGAGAAGCTGCAGCGTATTATCATCCAAAAATGGATTGCCAACTTCCCTTTGTCAACAGAGGCATGGGCTGACTATCGCCGCACTGGCTATCCAAAACTCTTCCCGAACCGCGTTAACAGTAGCGACGGAACAATTGACACAGACGAACAAATCAGACGTTTGATTTATAACAATGTAGAAATCAACACCAACAATGCCGAACTGCAAAAGGGCATCGAATTACTCAATAAAGAGAATTCAAGCTCGAAATTCAAAGGTGACATTGGCGGAACTCGCGTTTGGTGGGACAAGCAAGGGGCTGCCAACTTCTAAGCCTTACGCCTGACATCATAACCTACAAGGGGTATTCACTGTCTGTCAGGCCAGTGAATACCCCTTGCTGTTTGCTGGTTTTTTTTCAAAAAACTGGCAACAAACCAACACGCACTCCCTTTCTATTCTGATAAATTTTTCTATCTTTGCAAAAGTTAGGCTGCGCCTTAACAAAGTGAGTAAAAATCAAGATACAGCATTCATGAGTGAGCAAAGAGAAACGGAAGTGCAACAACAGGAAAGCGAAAGCTTGGTGCTGCGTACCGAAGGACTGGTAAAACGATATGGCAAACGTACGGTTGCCAACAAGGTGAGCTACAATGTGCGACAAGGAGAAATTGTTGGTCTGCTGGGACCAAATGGTGCAGGAAAGACCACTTCGTTCTACATGACGACGGGCTTGGTGATTCCCAACGAGGGACATGTGTACCTCAACGAGGAGGAGATTACCGAATATCCCGTCTACAAGCGGGCACAGGCTGGCATTGGTTACCTGCCACAGGAGGCCAGCGTGTTCAGGAAGATGAGCGTGGAGGACAATATTCTGTCGGTTTTGGAGATGACCAAACTGTCCCGACAGGAGCAGTTGGACAAGTTGGAGAGCCTAATCAACGAGTTCAGACTGAACAAAGTACGCAAGAACAAGGGTGACCAACTATCTGGAGGTGAGCGCCGACGCACGGAGATTGCTCGCTGCCTGGCCATCGACCCGAAATTCATCATGCTCGACGAGCCATTTGCCGGCGTCGACCCCATCGCCGTGGAAGACATCCAGCACATTGTATGGCGACTGAAATACCGCAATATCGGCATCCTCATCACCGACCACAACGTACAGGAAACGCTGACCATCACCGACCGCGCCTATCTTTTGTTCGAGGGAAAAATCCTTTTCCACGGTACACCAGAGGAACTGGCCGCCAACAAGATTGTACGAGAAAAATATTTAGGTAGCAACTTCATTCTTCGCAAAAAAGATTTCCAACTCATTGACGAAGAACGAAGGGCAAGAGAGGAGGAATAAGAAAATAGTTAGGTAACTAAAATAAAATCATGAAGAATCCTATTAGATGACATTCATTACATCTAAGCACCTTACTTGTTAAGTTTTTGATTATTTTGCTATTCTACTTGTGAATAACAAAGGCATCGTATCGATATTCAAGATTGTTTGAAATGGTTAGAATAGCATATCTTATCACGAATTCAGGTTCAATAGTAAAGCTACAGATTGGAAGTTGAGCAACGAACGCTTCGCCTCAGAATAAAAGAACAAGATACAATACCTACTCGATGCCATGCTTGAATTTGCCAAGCGCGAGCAGACACAAGTGTACATCAACACAGGTGGCAGTGGTACGTAGCCATTGTGAAAATAAAGAGAACAGTTGGTGATGGGACGGTGATGCCCTTATAACAGTAACAGCTCTCCTCACCATTTGGTGAGGAGAGCCATTAATCATATATTTGATTATCAAAAATCAAACAATTTCATCCTAAGGTTTATCTTCATAAACAGCCTTTGTCGTGTATATAGAACCATTATATTCATATTTGAAAATACAGGTAACAGGCGCATGGATTCCAAGTAGCCCAATACTTGTGGAATATGACTTACTTGAGTACGAATTAACTATTGTGTTGACACTCATTTCGCTTCCCTTAGATAATGTTACACCATCAACGAGTTGCATACTAACAAGCTTAAGATTTTCGGGACTGTTATTATAAAAAGTCCAAGATAAATAGCTACCATGCAGAATAAGCCCACCAGATAAGATAAACCCTCCGTTGCTTATGGCCCATACATAATGAGAGATGTCCTCTACTGTGACTTTACAATTGCTACTATGAGTATTGTCCGCAGTATATACTGTGATTGTAGCAGAACCCTTTTTAAGGGCTTTTATATTTCCTTGATTATCTACAGATACTACTTGAGGATTAGAGGAATACCATGTTACATTCTGACCAGTTTCATTGACAAGATTCAGTCTTTTAGTATTTCCTGTAAATATGTACAAGGTTGAATTGTTAAAATACAGAGGAGATTTCTGAGTAATTGTAATTTCTTCAGCTGTACCCGTATTCTTGTCCGTAAATGTAATCTTGGTGGAACGTTCCTTCCCATACTCCATTTTGGCAACAGTAAATGTGTGGCCATGACTTGCAAGTGCACGAGTTGATGTGCCTGCAGTCGTATTTTCTGTAATCCAACTATCTGCTATATGTACATTGTAATTCACATTTGATTGTAAATTAACAGAAAATTCTCCTCCGTTTTCATCAAATACATAATCTTTCTTTTCAAGTAAAATTGCATTAAGTTGGCTTTGATTAATCGTGATAGTTTCACTTAGAGAGCTTTTTTTGTCATAGATACGAATGGCGGCCACTCGGTTGTCATAAGTATTATTAGCAGCAACGTGTAAATTCAATGTGTGGGTTGACATTGCACGTGTCGTAGTTATATCCTCCTTTACCCAATCTACATTAGGCATATCGACCGCATAACTAAAATTACTATTTATCTCTATTGTTACGTTTTGTTCTGCACTACTTAGATTAAAGTCATTTTGAGTAAGTGTCAGCATTGCTGCACCTGCTTGATAAACTTTTACAGTTTCCTGTTTGTCACCACTTATTATGTAGATCGTACCTTCACGTTTTTCGTAATCTTGGCTTGCGTCTATCTTGAAAACAAGTTTTGATGATACCAGTGCACGTGTAGCGCCACTGGCATTTGTACTGTGTATCCAATTTTGGCAATCTTCTGCTATTTTGTAGGTATAATTAACATTGGCTTTAATGTTGATTTCAACATTGCCACCCTCAACTGGTACCTCATATTTATCAGTAGTCAGCGTTAAAGCATCTTTTTGCTTTTGATTAACGATAATGTTTTTTATAGAATCACCATAAACAAATCTAATAACAGCATTTCTATCATCATAGTTAGTGTTTTCTGTGACTCTAACTATTAATTTGCCACTGCCAGCTTCTCCACGTTGAGGACTTATACTACACCATGAACTACCATCCCGTGTATCAGCTAATGTTGCAGTCCAAGGTTTGTTAGAATTAAATGTAATGATACTCTCACCTGCATTACTATCAAAATCGATGCTACTCTTAAAAATGTTTGTTGCTCCTTCTGGAAACGTTATTTCTGGGGCAACTTCTTCTTTTGAGCAAGAACTCATTGTCAACAAAGAAATAATTGCCGACAAGAAAAATAGGTACTTTTTCATAATATATGTATTAAGTGAATAATATAAACTCGTCTTGACTTTTATGATTTGTCCTAATTAAAAGAAGTTCTTATCTTTGTATTTACACACCAAAGCCGCAAACTCCTCTTATGTACTCATCACGGAACAAATTTACAAAAAAAAAATGTGATTTATAAATCAACGGGATTAAGAAAATGTTTTTTTATTAGATTAAAGATACAATACAAATGTAATTCTATCAAATTTATCTGCTACGAAATGCGAATATATTTGCCACGATTTCCTTTCAGAGGTTATTCCATAAAATCTTTATAACCTCAAAACCAGCAGTCAATGGTATATGTTCAGATGTGCCTCTGTTCAGTTTCCGCCAAATTTGTATGATGATGTCTGCCTTATTTTACCGCCAAAAATATCAAGTGGCGTTTCTGCAAATGATGCCCCACCCGTCCTGCTCAGTGTAACATTATTTTCTACCAGTTTTGTGTACATGCCTTTCAAGTCTTGTTCTGCATCTTTCAAATTGTATCACACTTTGGTTAATAATCCAAAAGCTATTGTCCAATAGCTCAGACAACTTCCTGCTTACTCCAGCTAACCCCTGTTCCCCTAAAATATGAATAATGAATTACCTAAGGTACCACACGCCACCGCTTTCAAGCATCGGAACCACAATTTCTTCACTCGTGCTGTCACCGAAGCTAAGCACCAGGAAGACATTGGCAGCATGTTTCTGCATGTCGGTTTTGGCATCTACGATACGAATGTCCTTGATGCCACGATGCTCTTCGTTCTGCTGGCTCACATACATCTTGGTATTTGTGATGAGCTGTTCCCGATAAGTGTCAGGAATGCTGTCTGGACGGTAGTGCCCGTCCACGAACGAGGCAATATTGCCTTGAAGCAAATAACCGTAGTATTCCTTGGCTGCGCGTGCGGCTACCTCGCCTTCATCAAGAGAAGATGTACAGGCGACAATCACCATGGCGACAAACAGATAGAGAAGTTTTTTCATTTTACTGCTATTCTTTACAAGTAGTTAGTAGAATTATCTAACAAGGAGTTACGGGGGAGTTAGCGGACATTAGTCCATTAACTCCCGCTAACTTCAATTTACTCCCAATTACTCCCGAGAAAAGCATTTGTCCATTAACTCCTGCTAACTCCAATTTACTCCCAATTACTCCCGAGAAAAGCATTTGTCCATTAACTCCCGCTAACTTCAATTTACTCCCAATCACTCCCGTCAAAAAATTACTTCTGTCGAATAAACACATTGATGGGACAGCCCGTCAGCGTCCAGTTCTCGCGAATCTTGTTCTCCAGGAACCGGCGATAGTTCTCCTTGACATACTGGGGCAGATTGGCATAAAACACAAACGAAGGAATCTGCGTGTTGGGCAACTGCGTGCAATATTTTATCTTGATGTACTTTCCCTTGATTGATGGCGGTGGTGTTTCCTCGATGATGGGCAGCATCACCTCGTTGAGCTTAGAGGTTCCGATGCGCAACTTACGGTTGAGGTACACCTGCTTAGCCGTTTCCAGCACCTTGAAGATGCGCTGCTTGGTGAGGGCAGAAGCGAAGATGATGGGGAAGTCTGCGAAGGGGGCCATGCGCTCACGGATGGCGTTCTCGAAGGTCTTGATGACCTTGTGATCCTTGTCCTCCACCAAGTCCCATTTGTTAACCACCACTACCAACGACTTATGGTTCTTCTGAATGAGTTGGAAGATGTTCATATCCTGCGACTCGATGCCTCGTGTGGCATCAATCATGAGGATGCACACGTCACTATTCTCAATGCTACGGATGCTGCGCATCACCGAATAAAACTCAAGATCTTCTGAAACTTTATTCTTTCGACGGATGCCGGCAGTGTCAACCAGGTAGAAATCAAATCCAAACTTATCAAATCGCGTGTAGATGCTGTCACGCGTGGTGCCGGCTATTTCGGTCACGATGTGGCGGTCCTCACCGATGAAGGCATTGATGAGACTGCTCTTGCCAGCATTGGGTCGGCCCACGACGGCAAAACGGGGAATGTCTTCTTCCAGCACTTCCTTGTCATCCGCCGGCAGCTTTTCCAACACCAAATCCAGCAAATCACCCGTACCGCCACCTGTGGCAGCACTGATGCACTGTGGCTCGCCCAGGCCCAACCGATAAAACTCGGCCGCCGTATAATACTCGGCACTGTTGTCTACCTTGTTGCCCACCAGAATGACGGGCAACTGGGTTCGACGTAAAATCTGCGCCACATCGGCATCCCAGTCGGTCAATCCGTTTTTCACATCCACCATGAAGAGCACCAAGTCGGCCTCTTCGGTAGCCACGATAACCTGCCTGCGGATGGCGTCTTCAAAGACATCATCCGAGTTGACCACCCAGCCTCCGGTATCCACCACGGAGAATTCACGTCCGTTCCAACTACATTTTCCATACTGGCGGTCGCGGGTGGTGCCGGCAGTATCACTTACAATCGCCTTGCGCGACTGTGTTAAACGGTTAAATAATGTGGACTTACCTACATTGGGACGTCCAACGATTGCTACTAATTTTGCCATATTGAAAAAAAAGCCTCCCCCAACCTTTTTAGATATACTTATTCGTTCTTATTCATCACAGCTCCTTCATATAAAAAAGTTCGTTTGTTGTCAAAAACAATCATGTTCTTCTGTCTCAACAACATTTCCCTTGAAGGAAAGAGCCTTTTTATCCATACTTCTATAAAACCACCTCCATCCAGCCTTTCTCCTCGATAGCCTGCTCCCCTCCTTCGGAGGGGCTGGGGGAGGCTTTATCACTCCGGATTATACCCGAAGCTACTGAGTTCTTTCTGCGAGCTGCGCCAGTCTTTATCCACCTTGACAAAGGTTTCGAGGTACACCTTCTTGTCAAAAAACTTCTCAAGAGTTTTACGCGCCTCGGTGCTAACCTTCTTTAGCGCCACGCCCTGATGCCCGATGATGATGCCTTTCTGCGATTCGCGCTCCACATAGATCACCGCGTTGATGTGAATTTGCTTGGCCGACTCCCTGAATTGCTCTACCCTCACCTCCACCGAATAAGGTATCTCCTTGTCATAATACAGCAAAATCTTTTCGCGGATGATCTCACTGACAAAGAATTTGGCGGGTTTATCCGTCAGTTGGTCCTTGTCAAAATAAGGAGGACTGTCGGGAAGGAGTTCCTGAATGCGTTTGAGCAGCATGTCCACGCCAAACTTATTGGCTGCCGAAATGGGAAGAATCTCTGCATTGGGCAGCAGCGCATGCCACTTCTCCACCAGCTGGCCAACGGTTTTTTGGTTGCTCGCATCAATCTTGTTGATGACCAAGATGACCGGAATGGTCATCGTCTTCACCTTTTCAAGGAAGTCAGCATTCTTCTCCGGATTCTCTACCACATCGGTTACATACAACAGGATGTCAGCATCGGCCAGGGCCGATTCAGAGAAAGCCAACATGTACTCCTGCATCTTGTAATTGGGTTTCAACACGCCGGGAGTGTCGGAGAACACAATCTGCATGTCGTCGGTATTCACAATTCCCATGATGCGATGCCGGGTGGTTTGGGCCTTGAACGTCGCAATGGAGATGCGCTCGCCCACCAACTGGTTCATCAGCGTCGACTTGCCCACGTTTGGGTTGCCCACAATGTTTACAAAACCTGCCTTGTGCATAAGCTGCTACTTGTTTGAGAAGAAAAAAGCGCATTCTTTACGTGGAAAGGATGCGCTTTCTTATTCTGGAATTTCACAATTCGTTATTTCCTCGTCACGGCGTCAGCGCCATCGTAAGCCCACTTGAAGAATGAAGCTCCGTGTACGAATCCGGCTCCGAAAGCGGTGAAGATGACGTTGTCACCCTTCTTCAATTTGCTTTCATAGTCCCAAAGAGCCAACGGAATGGTTGCGGCACTGGTATTGCCATAGTGCTGAATGTTGATAGCTACTTTGTCCATCGGGAGCTCAGCGCGCTTGGCCACGGCCTCAATGATGCGCAAGTTGGCCTCATGAGGTACCACCCAATCCACATCAGCTGCCGAAAGGTTATTACGCTTCATGATTTCCACCACATCATTACTCATGTCGGTCACCGCATAGCGGAACACCGAACGTCCCTCCTGATAGAGGTAATGCAGATGATGGTCCACCGTAAAGTGTGAGGCAGGACAAACACTGCCACCGGCCTTCATGTGCAAGAACGGAAGTCCTATGCCGTCGGTACGGAAGAACATGTCCTGCATGCCCAGCTCTCCATCCTCGGATGCTTCCACCAAAACGGCACCTGCACCGTCGCCGAAGAGAACGCAAGTCTGTCGGTCTTGGTAATCAACAACCGACGACATCTTGTCCGCTCCGATGACAATCACCTTCTTGCAACGCCCACTCTCCACGAAGCTGCATGCCGTGCTCAGTGCATACATGAAACCGCAGCAGGCTGCTTCCAAATCATAGGCGAAAGCGTTTTTCAACCCCAACTTACCCAACACGATAGATGCCGTGGAAGGGAATTTGTAGTCGGGCGTTGTCGTTGCAACGATAAGCGCGTCAATGGTGTCGGGATCTACCCCGGTTTTCTGAATCAACTGCTTGGCAGCCTTACGCGCCAAGTAACTGGTTCCGAGACCTTCTTCCTTCAGGATACGGCGCTCTTTGATACCAACACGAGTAGTAATCCATTCGTCGCTGGTGTCAACCATTCGTGAGAGTTCCTCATTGTCGAGAACATAGTCAGGAACGTATCCCCCAACGCCGGTAATAATCGCGTTGATTCTTCCCATTATTCAGCTACTTCCTTTTCAATCGCAACTTTACCTCTGTAGTATCCACAAGTAGGACAAACAGTGTGGTAAACATAGTATGCGCCACAGTTAGGGCAAACTGCCAATGTAGGAGCTACAGCCTTATCATGAGTTCTTCTTTTCAGTGTACGAGTCTTCGACTGTCTTCTTTTAGGATGTGCCATTTTCTTTTAATCTTTAATTATTGTTTTTAATTTTTCTAATCCAGCCCAGCGCGGATTCACAGGTTCTTCACCGTCCTCCAAACTACTTCGGGTAGCCGAAAGTTCTTGCAGCTTTTTCGTCATCACAGCATTGCATTTTCCAGGTGCATGCACATGCTTGATGGGGACGCTGAGATCTATAAATTCATAGATAAACCACGAGATGTCGAGCACGCCTTCGCGCTCAGGCACTACAATCAGGTCATCATCGTCTGAGTATTCTTCGCCAAATTTCGCCATGAGCTTATTTTCCGTATCGATGGGTTGTTGCATTTCATCAAGACACAAGTCACAGGTCACGATGACGAACCCCTGAATATGGAACGTAAACTCAAAACTGCCGGCCATCCTGCGTATGGACAGTGCGACAGAAAGATTGCCTTTTTGGATATCAGGAGCCTCGATGGCTTCAAAATACGCATCGTCAAGCTTAAACTCATAGGTCGCAACCTGATCGGTCAAAGCTTTCAAGTCAATCTTAAACGGCTTTAAATCGCGCATAATTATACTTTGGAGTGCAAAGTTACAAATATTTTCCGACATGCTCATCACTTAGGGAAAAAAATGTTGATTTTTGACACTAAACAATCTTTTTTGGAATGAAAAAACCGTGGCAACCAATCACTTAAAGCGAGCTGAATGCCCAAAAGCATATAGACCTAACGAGGGACCCTGGGCAAGCGCACAACATGGCATGCGACCTGTAAGAGCAAAAGCAAAGACAAACGCATTGACTTTAGTGCACAAGGTCATTGCATTTAAGCGCCAAAGACACAGGGATTGGCGCGCAAGGTCAATGCTTTTACAGCGGAAGCATAGAGCGTTGGCACAGAGGGCCTTACCGTTTCAGTTCGATACGAAACGTCGTACCCTTCCCCATTTCTGAACTCTTCACCCAAATTCGGCCTCGATGGTACTCTTCTATGATGCGTTTGGCCAGCGAAAGTCCCAGTCCCCAACCACGTTTCTTGGTGGTAAAGCCTGGCCGGAAGACATTTCTGATATCTTTTTTCCTGATGCCTTTCCCGGTATCAGACACCTCCACAACAATCTTCCCAACGGCCTCTTGCACACGGATGGTGATTCGGCCTTGCTCTCCCCCCATGGCATCGACGGCATTCTTACACAAATTCTCGATAACCCACTCAAAGAGTGCGGGATTCATCCGCACCATCAGTTCGTCTGTGCTTTCGGGCAACTGAGTCACGATTTGAATGCCCTGCGACGTGCGGCGGTTCATGTAAGATATCACATGGCGCATCACCTCACGCAAGCTGTATGGCTCCAATTCGGGCTTCGAACCGATTTTAGAGAACCTGTCGGCAATTAATTGCAGCCGCTTCACGTCCTGATCCATTTCTGGAATCAGCGCATCATCAGGATAATTCTCCTTCAAGATTTCCGTCCAAGCCATCAGACTGGAGATGGGGGTGCCCAACTGGTGAGCGGTTTCTTTTGACAGTCCCACCCAAACCTTGTTTTGCTCGGCTCGTTTGGAGGTGAGCAACGCAAAAATCACCACCACGGCAAAGATGAGTACCACCCCCAACTGCACGTATGGATAGGAGGCCAATCGCTTGAGCATCAGTGAGTCGTCGTAGCAAACGTCGATGTAATCGTCTTTCACACGGTCATTCAAAGAAATACGAATAAAGTGGTTGGCTGCTTTTTGACGATTGCCCAAGGTCTTGAGGTAAGCCGTACTGTCGGCACCCGAACGGTTGTCCAGGTTGATGTTGCGATAGGTTTGCACATCACCCGCTGGGTCCATGACGATAACCGGAATGGTATGGTTCTCATTGAGTACCTTCAATACCAGGTTCAGATCCGTATTCTCATCCGCCTGGTTGAGTGTGCGCATAGCTTCGGCCCATACTTCCATCTTGTTGCGCTCTTCGTTCTCGAGGTCCCTGATGAGGTAATGAGAAACCACAAGCGACACCACCGCTATGAGTATAGCGGCCACAACTAGGATGAGTTTTACCTGTCTGATGCGGTCTGTCCATTGCATAGTGTTACAACGGATGAACCAAGTAAATATTGTATGGTATCATTAGGCCAATTAGCCCAATAAGCCATATTAGCCTAATAAGCCCTATAAGCCCAATTGGCCTAATATCAAAAAAGCCTCCAGGCTTTTTAGTCCTGAAGGCTTCTATTTGAAAAAAGGCGGCTACCTACTCTCCCGCATTGCAT
>CAUPIT010000021.1:0-41950 GCA_963511375.1 uncultured Prevotella sp.
ATGCAATGCGGGAGAGTAGGTAGCCGCCTTTTTTCAAATAGAAGCCTTCAGGACTTAAATTGTCTTGGAGGCTTTTTTGATATTAGGCCAATTGGGCCAATTGGGCTAATTGGCCTAATTAGGCTAATGATACTAAGCATCCAACATTAGCCGCTTTTGCGTGTTCTTCTTGCTTACCTTGTACGGTACGTGAGAGGTCGGTGAATACGAAAGTAGGAGATAAACACCTATGATTAGTGTTTACCTCCTACTCGATTTGGGCCTTGTCTAACCTTTGATTTGTGCCGTGAATTTCTCAGGAAGTCGAGGCATGGCACCCTTTTGTGTGCACACGTAAGCACTCACTTTCACTGCCAGTTCGTGGGCTTCTCTGATGGGTTTGCCCGACAGGATGGCGGCCGTGAAAGAACCAGTAAACGAGTCGCCGGCTCCAACGGTGTCGGCAACCTCCACCTTGGGTGTTTCCTGAAAACTCTTCAACCCCTTTGCAAACACGTAGCTGCCATTCGTTCCGCAGGTCAACACAATCATGTCGAGGTTGTATTTGCCGAGAATCAACCAGCATTTGTTCTCAATATCAAGACCTGGATACCCAAAAAGACGACCCATGGAAACGAGTTCTTCATCGTTAATTTTCAAAATATTGCATCGCTTGAGCGACTCTTGGATAACCTCTTTGGTGTAGAAGTTGCCACGCAGGTTGATGTCGAAAATCTTCAGACAGTCTTCCGGAGTGGCATCGAGACACTTCGCAATGGTCTCTCTCGACTGCTCACTGCGCTGGGCCAATGAGCCGAAACAAACGGCGCTGCAGTTGTGGGCTGCCGCTTCCACCTCAGGCGTGAATGGAATGTAGTCCCATGCCACACCGGTCCTAATGTCGTAGGTGGGCACACCGTCAGCATCGAGTTCTACCCCTACCGTTCCAGTAGGATAGTCCACACGGGGCATGATGTGTTTCAACCCCTTTTCATCCAGTTCTTTTGCGGTTTGGTCGCCTAAGTCGTCTTTGCCCAAAGCGCTCACAGCCACAGCCGAATGGCCAAACTGACTGGCATGATAGGCAAAATTGGCAGGGGCACCGCCGAGCTTGGCTCCTTCCGGAAGCACGTCCCATAAAGCCTCTCCGAGGCCTACAATATAACGTTCCATAGTATTGTTTTTAGTGTTTCACTTGAGTTATATAGGTAAACAGATAAGCCACACCGACAGCCATGACGCCTACTGCGCCAATCTGACCGATGGCATCGCTGGCAAATCCCATGAGCAACGGGAACACCGTACCACCGAACAGCCCCATGATCATCAGACCACTCACGGCATTTTTCTTCTCGGGCACCGAAAGAAGTGCCTGCGAGAACACGATGGAGAAAATGTTGGAGTTACCATATCCCACTAAGGCGATAGCCGTATAGAGTATTGGCTTGGATGTTCCAACAAGCAGTCCGAGCATGGCCAATGTCATCATCGCGACGCTGATGACAAAGAATGTGCGACTCTTCATAACCCGCAAAAAATAGCTTCCTGTGAGACAGCCGATAGTGCGGAAAATGAAATACAGACTCGTGGCAAAGGCGGCCTCGTTCAGGGGCATGCCCAACCGCTCCATCAAAATCTTCGGAGCCGTGGTGTTGGTGCCCACATCAATACCCACATGACAGATGATGGCGACAAAACTCAACAGCACAGTTGGTGTGCCGAGCAGTCCGAAGGCTTTTGAAAAATGGCTTGCCACGGTGTCGTTCTCATCGGCATCGAGCGTGTCGGTTTCCTCCTCAATAGGCGTTGTGGCCAACAGCAACGAGGCTATCACGCCAACAATCATATAGATGGGGAAAAGTACACGCCAACCCAAGCCGAAAGCCGGAATGGTGGCCAATGCTCCCCACATGGCGATATAGGGTGCCATGAGCGACGCGATGGCCTTCACAAATTGGCCGAAGGTGAGCGTCGCAGCAAGGTTTCCCTTGATGACGGTAGACACTAACGGATTGAGCGAAGTCTGCATCAATGCGTTTCCAATGCCCAAAAGGGAGAAGGAGACGAGCATGACGTAGAAGTTTTCACTGAAAATGGGTAACAATAGCGAGATGTTGGTGACCACAAGCGACAGCAAGACGGTTTTTTTGCGTCCGATTTTGTTCATCAAAACCCCTGTGGGAACAGAGAAAATGAGAAACCAGAAGAATACCAGCGAAGGCAGGATGTTGGCAACCGAGTCGCTCAGCGCAAGGTCTTCTTTCACATAGTTGGACGCAATGCCTACTAAGTCGACGAAGCCCATGGCGAAAAAACAGAGCATGACCGGTATCAAAGCGAGTTTATTTGTTTTGCTCATGACGTTGTTTTAAAATTTAAGATTGATTTAGCATTTGCTGCGCAGCCTTATTATTTCAATTTGTAAATACGTGCCTTGCCACCCTTAACCGTAAGCTGCGTGTAGGGTGAGGAGGGGAAGACTATGTTAGACATGGCCATTTTCCCATCGGCATCGAACACCTCGATGCTGCTTTTGTCGATGAAGATTTGAAGAGTGTTTATTTTTCCGTAGGTAGGGGCTTTGGTCACCTTGGCAAAATTGCTCGAAAAACTTGTGTCGCCGCTCTTGGTGCGATCCATCTCAAAAGTTTCGTTCTTGGCATTATAAGTCATGGTGACCGTTTCTCCCTGACCATTGGACAGCGTGATAATAGTGTTGGCACGCAGCCGAACATCGATGCGGCAGGCGTCGCTGATTCGCTTGGCGGGTTTCGATGCAAACGCACTCATGACTTCCGGACTCGGCTTGACGCAGCAATAGGTCTTTCCCTGATAGCTGAATAGACTGAGGTCGCGTGGCAAACCGTTGGCCGAACGATATTGCTTGGTGGGCACATCATTGGCATACTGCCAGTTGCTCATCCAGGGCATGGCTACATGGCGACCGTCGGGAGCATTGCTGAAAGTGACAGTGGCATAGTGGTCCTTGCCCCAATCCATCCATTTGGTCACCTCAGGAGCATCTTCACACGTGAATTTGCGGCCGTCGAAGGTGCCGATAAAATACTGAGTGGCCGAGCCGCCGAAAGGTCCGCCGGGGTTGATGTTGCAGATGAGCAGCCATCGGTTGCCCATTTTCAGAAGGTCGGGGCATTCCCAAACCCCATCGTGGTTGCCGTAACCCTCGCCGAAATCGCTTTCATGCGTCCAGTCTTTCAGGTTTGACGAAGAATAGATCTTCATGTGCTGCCCTTCGGCCAAAATCATGTTCCATTTGCCAATTTCCTCATTCCAGAAAATCTTTGGGTCGCGGAAGTCGGGCGTGTTGGACACGATCACCGGGTTGCCCGCATATTTCGTAAACGTATGTCCGTTGTCGATGCTGTAGGCCAAGCTCTGTGTCTGGCTTTGTCCGGCAGAAGTGTACATAGCCACAACGGCACCACTACCAAATCCAGCCGTATTGTTTTTGTCTACGACAGCCGATCCGCTAAACACCGTTCCCAAGGCGTCCGGCATCACAGCGTCGCCCTCGAAGGTCCAGTTCATCAAGTCGCGTGAAGTGGAATGACCCCACGTCATGTTCTCCCACTGCGATCCGTAAGGATTGTGCTGAAAGTAGAGATGCCAAACACCGTCCTTATAAAACATCCCGTTGGGGTCGTTCATCCAGCCATAAAGAGGCGTGTGGTGATAGACAGGACGGAATTTCTCACGATTCTGCTTATCAAACGTATCAGCATACTTGATTGCCTTCCAACAGATAAAATCTTTGGTAGCTGTATGTCTGGCCTGTTCGTTAGCATTACTGCGTGAAATGGTGATGTCGAGCAAGATGTCTTTCCCGCCAAATTCATCGAGATGGAGAGGTACAAAGTAATCAATCTTGTTCATGGCCAACTTGCAATTGAATTCCTTCACCACTTTTTGGTCCTGAAGAATCCGCACATGGTCGTTCTCGCGGCTTTCCTCCACAGGCAGCAACAGGTATTTTGAGTTGGTAGATACGCGCTGCATCACGTGTTTATCACTAAGAAAATGGGTGGTTTGCGCATGCAGGAAACTCAAGGCAAACATCAAGAGAGAGATAACAACTATATTTCTTTTCATACCAATTAATTTCTATGTTTTTATATGATCACATCATTTTCAACAAATGAGGGATCATTTGTTGAAAATGATGCAGCTTATTAATAACCTCTGTTCTGCATATACAGTCCGGGGATATAATAAAGTTGATTGTAAGGAATGGGGAAAAACTCATTCTTCTGTGGTGTAAAATGAGCGTCCTTATAATATTGGGCATAGTTCTGACCCTCATAAGAAGCTTGAGACTCACGCTTAAAATAGGCATTGAGTGTCTTTGAGGCAACACCCCACCGCCTCAAGTCAAAGAACCTTTCGTGCTCCATACCCAGCTCTAAACGGCGTTCACGTCTCACACATTCTCTTGCAACTGCTTTGTCAGCAAAGTAGTTTTTCGGATAAAGTGCTATTTCACATTGATTGGCCGCATAGTCTATATGCTTTTCAATGGAATTTGCCGCCCGCTGCCTTATTGCATTAATAATGTTTTCTGCTTCGTCAAGTCTGCCTAATTCCACAAGTGCTTCTGCACGGTCGAGCATCGAGCCTGTGTAGCGTATAACATATTCATTCATGGCAAAAGCCTGCCAAGGAGTATCATAGGTTTCTCCCTTGGACCTTTGGGGAACTTCTTTCAAAGATGTGTAGTAGCCATAAGTATTGGGCGTACGGGAGTTTGCCTTCGTAAGAGTATAGGCTTTCTCATACTTATAAGGGAATGTAGGCATCCCTACTGTATGGAAGAGTCTTGGATCCCATTTCTGAGTATTGGAATCATCATAATTAATAGGATAGCTGTTGTGGTCTTTAGTGGCTTCCAACTCCGGAAGTCCAGCCTGCGTTTTGAAACTATTGACCAAATCCTGTGACGGCTTATGAAAATCCCATCCACAAGACCAGATACCCCATGTGCCATTCAACATGTTCGACCAATTGGCACGGCCAAAGGTTGTATGGTCGTCTTGATAATCGGAACATTGCACTGCAAAAATAGACTCCTTACTATTATTATAGTCGGGCAAGAATATATCACCGTAATCTTCAAGATAGCCATATTGTGAATTAGCTACAACATCCGTGTATTCCACCACCTTCTGCATATAATCCTTGTTGATGAAAGCCACACCCGTACTGTCTTCATAGCCATTTCCCCAGGCTCTTTCGAGATAACATTTAGCTAAGTAGGCCGCTGCCGCCACCTTGTTGGCTCGCCCGCCGTCAGCTTGCTCTTTGGGCAACACATCATAGGCCGTTTGGAAATCAGCGATTACCTTGTCCCATAATTGGTCGTAAGTTAAGGCATCATTGCGTGTCTGTTCCTGTGATTTAGTTTTGTAAACTTCCTCGTCAATCCAAGGAATCTTGCGATAAACACGCAGCAATTTAAAATAGAAATGAGCACGCAAGAACTTCACTTCTGCTATACGCTGCTTTGTAATATCCTCACCCAGTTTCTCCTCACCATACTGATCAAGAGAAAGCAGTGCCCTATTACAGCGCGACACAGCACAATAGAGGCGATACCATAGCTCGTCAAGCGGCCCTAAGGTTGGCGTGAGCGAAGACCACACCTCAATAGCATGGTATTCGGTATCGGTTATGCCGGATCCACCTTTTAGACAGTCGTCTGAAGCAAGGTCACCATAGGGCCAAAGGTTGAATGGATAAGTAAACCAGCAGTCACCAAGCATGGCATAAGCGCTGGTCACCATGCCATTGGGATCGGAATATGCCTTATCTTCGTCAACGACTGCAGAAGGTGTATAATCCAGAAAATCATTGCAACCTGTCAATGAGAATCCAAGGCAAATTGATATAATAGAAAAGAATATTTTTTTCATGACAGTATATGAATTTGATGATGTTAAAATCCAATTTGAAGTCCAAACGAAACGGAGGTTGCCAATGGATAGGCCCAGTTTGGGTTTTCAGGATCTGAGCAAGTAAGACTACTGCTCTTCAACGTGAATAAGTTTTGTCCCGAAATATAAACTCTTGCACTTGACATTTTCAACTTATCCATAAACTTGTGTGGCAAGTTATAGCCAACTTGCAGCGTGCGAAGCTTCAGATAAGACCCGTTCTCTACATAATAAGAAGATACACGTCCTTCATCAGCAGTATTGTTAGTCGTCAAGGCCGGAATGGTGGAGCTTGTGTTGTCGGATGTCCACGCCTGAAGCAGACGGTTGCCCTTGTTAGAGCCAGCATCGACGATACTCCAGAAATCGGTCTGGAATTTCTGGTTGTTGTAAACATCCTGATTAACCACACCTTGCAAGAACATGGTAAAATCAAAATTATTATAACTTAGCCCTACATTGAGACCGTAGGAAAAAGCCGGTACCGGGTCAAGAATCCAAGTCTCGTCATTTTCGTCAATGACGTTGTTATCGTCAAGGTCTGCATATTTCAAACCACCTACACGGGCATTAACCTGTCCGGAGGCAAGCACTTCTTCCTTACTCTGGAAAATTCCCTCGGCCACGTAACCGACGATTGAGCCGTAAGGTTTACGAGCCTCAACCAGATTTTGCTTCGTTGTATGGGCATAAGAACCTGTAGTAGAGGTTGGCAATTTCGTGACTCTATTACGGAAGAAATCTATATTACCGTTTACATCGAGTCCCAGTCCGCAAGCAAACTTATTGCGGTAGCCCGCAGTGAATTCCATACCCCAGTCTCGCAACGAGGGACCATTAGACCAAGAGGCGCCGCCTTCTCCCATCACAGCCAAATAGGCCGGGTTAATAAGCATATCGGTGATATTCTTGATATAGGCATCCACTGTTCCGTAGAACGTATTTCCAAAGAACATATAGTCTATTCCCAAATTATATTGCGTCGTCGTTTCCCACTTCAAATTTTCGTTACCAGTCTGTGTGGCACGATAGCCCGATGGAAATGTTCCCGATCCCTGGAGATAAAGATCATAGGCCGTGGATGTTACGCGATCAAGACCATAATCGGCTACATAGAGTCCAAAATGGGCATTGTTGTCGATACCTTGGTTACCGGTCTTACCCCAAGATAGTCTCAACTTGAGGTCGTCAATCCATTTTTCTTTCATCAGTTGTGAGATACGGAATCCTAACGATGCTGCGGGGAAGTCGCCCCATCGATTGTTCTTGCCAAAGCGTGAAGAACCATCATGTCGTAGCGTAAATGATGCGAGAATCAAGTCACGATAGTTGTAGTCTGCCTTACCAAAGAAAGAAGCCAGTCTATATCCGACCTTCGCTCCAACGTTGCGCATCGTACCAGTAGCAGCATTGGGCCACATATAATCAATGTTTTCCAAAGCATATCCTTCTGATATGGCATGAAAGTCCACAAAGGACTGCTTATTGATTTCAGAGCCCAGGAGTACCGAGAAATTATGTTTCTTATTAATGTCGAATATATAGTTCAATGTGTTCGACCATGTATAGTTGGTGTTGTTCGTCTGTCCCAAATCGGTTTTTGCTATATTATTTTTTACGATGTCCGATTCGTATGTATGTGTTAACGCATTGATAAACGAGCTTGTGAAATCTATACCGAAGTTCGATTTAAATGACAGACCCTCAATAGGCTTTAGCTCTACAAAGGCATTGCCGAACAGTCGCCAGAAATCAAGATGATTGTCCTTGTTATGATATGCCTCACGCATAGGATTCTGCCTATCACTCATACCTCCAACGGGTCCGGCAAAGGTTGTTCCATCTCTCTCATAAACAGGTACAATGGGTGACATTTTCAAAGCATTTTCCATCGGTGCACAATCCACCTGATTGGTATAAGAGAGAGTGAAGTTCTCGCCAACGGAAATCAGCTTGTTCACTTTGTAGCTGCTGTTCAATCGTGCAGAGAAATTTTGGAAGTTGGTATATTTCAAAATACCATCATTCTTTTTATAACCTAATGAGAATAATGTGGTAGATTTTTCACTGGCATTTGAAAGCGACACATTATAGTTGCGTGAAAATCCAACTCGCGATATTTCGTCAACCCAGTCTGTGTTTGAAAGGGTCATTGTTTGCTTTTTGTTGATATAGCCGTCATAGAGTCCATTCACCGTATAATTCTGATATTGTTTCGTTTCCGGATTCCACACCTTGATACCTAAACCATCTGTTGCTTGCAGATTTAGTCCGTAGTTACTCGCATAAGCAATCGGATCTATCCCGTCGTTCAGGGCAGCTTGTGCCATGGCTGTGGCATAACCCTTGGTATCAAGTAGCTTCATTTTTGACTGTGGCGTATAGAACTGCGCAGTAAGGTTAGTCGAGAAGTCTACTTTTACTTTGTCTCCTTTTTTTCCTTGCTTTGTCGTGATTATAATCACACCATTGGCAGCACGGCTACCATAAATAGAAGCCGAGGCAGCATCCTTGAGAATCTGCATACTTTCGATATCGTTGGTGTTAAAAGTATTCATAGCCGTAGTGAGTGGAACACCATCGACTATATAAAGAGGATCTTGAGATGAGTTAAAAGAGCCGATGCCTCGTATCCGAACAGTAGCCGTACCACTTGGTGAGCCATTGTTAGTAATCGTTACACCGGGAACTTTACCCTGCAATGCCCTCATGGGGTCGGCATCTGGTGCAGTCTTCAGTCCATCTGTAGTTACTACCGATACCGCACCAGTCAAATCGGCCTTTCGTTGAGTAGTGTAGCCGGTCACGATGACCTCGTTCAGGTCGTTGGCACTCTCCTTGAGGGTAACTTTCATGCCCTCTGCGGCCGCAAGCTCAATCGTCTGATAGCCGATATAAGAAATGACAAGCGTTGCACCACGACTCACTTCCAGCTTAAAGTTACCGTCCAAGTCGGTCACTGTTCCGTTGGCGGAACTTTTTTCCATGACCGTCGCCCCGATAACGCCTAAGCCGCTTTCGTCGACAATGGTGCCGGTGGCTACAATTTTCTGTGCACTGGCGACCATACAAACCATGATGAGTGTAAAACTCAATAGGATTCTTTTTAGGTTTTCCATTGATTAATTGTTATTGTTAGTATTCTGGTTTTGCTGGCAAATATATACCATGATAGCCATCGTACACATAAAATTTTCGTTCATCTGTCCCCAAAATATGTTTCATGTAACATTATTTGGAACAAATGAACGAAAATTACAGCACCCAATAGCTATGAAAGGTTTGAGGTAGACTCAGCCGTTAAGTTCGCTTGGACTGACGTTAAACTCGTCTTTGAAACATTTGGTGAAATAAGAGGGGGAAGTGAATCCTACGGCATAAGCCACTTCCGAGACGGTTTGGTCGGTGGTTTCGAGAAGTTTCCGCCCCCGTTGCAGACGGGCAGTGCGGAGAAGTTCCACAGGCGAGTGACCTGTGAGCGCCTTCACTTTGCGATAGAGTTGCACCCGGCTCAGTCCGATTTCCTCACCAATTTGCTCCACATTGAGGTCTGAGTCGTGGAGGTTTTGCTGGATAATATCGCGCAGACGGGCGATGAAAGTCTTGTCTTTGTCGCCCAAAATCGTGCCTGATGCCATCGTCGCACCATCAGGTGCTGTATTCGAGATGGAAGACCGCACCTCGTCGTTGGCAAACAGCTGTCGCAACTGCGCACGATTTTTCAGCAGGTTGCTGATGCGGGCCAACAGCACTTTGGCGCTGAACGGCTTGATGATATACGAATCGGCTCCCGTTTCGTACCCTTCAGCCATCTGTTCGTTGAGCGACCGCGCCGTGAGCAGAATGACAGGAATGTGGCTGGTGGCGGTGTGCGTTTTCAGCTCGCGCGTAAAAGTCAGTCCGTCCATCACGGGCATCATCACGTCGCACACCACAATGTCCGGCACAACCCTGCGCGCCAAAAGCAGTCCGCTCCTGCCATCTACGGCTTCGCTCACATGGTATTGATCCTTCAACACCGACCGCAGATAGGCGCGTACGTCGTTGTTGTCGTCGATGACCAGAATTTCGGGCTTGTCGGCTTCTTCGGCCGACACCACGTCGTCCGTGTGGCGTTCCGTATTGACCTGTGTGCCGACATACTGTCCGGCTGCCACCTCGACCGATGCGGCCCGTGCCGACGATTCCTCGACCGCACCCTCCTGCCGTATGGGAAGTTTTACCGTGAAGCAGGTGCCACGCCCTTTCTCGCTCTCCGCGCTTACCTCACCATGATGCAGTTCGGCAAAGGCCTTGACTAAAGCAAGTCCGATGCCGGTACCACCGGAGGCTTTTCGTCCCTGATAGAATCGCTCGAATATATTTGCAAGGTCTTTTTCCTCGATGCCCACTCCCGTGTCTTCCACACGAATGACATAGCGGTCACCCTCGCGGCCGATCGTCGTGGTAATCGTTCCGCCAGCGGGCGTGTACTTCAGGGCATTGCTCATGAGGTTGAGATAGAGGTGGTTAAGTTTTTCCTCATCGGCGATAATCATATCGTCGTTGCCAACATCGCTTTCTGTCTTCAAGCTGATATTAGCATTTTCGGCGACCGATGCAAAGGCTCCACACCATTCACGCAAGGCTGTGCCAAGCGAGAAGCGGGTAAGGCGAAGTGTCATCTTGCCGTTCTGTATCTTGCGGAAATCGAGAATTTCATTAACCAGCTGCATCAGCACATGTACGTTGCGTTGCGCCATCCGGAGCATTTTGTGGCCGTTGTCATCCATTTTACCGTTTTCCAACAGGCGGTCCACAGGGTCGGCAATGAGGGTGAGGGGCGTGCGCAACTCATGGCTCACGTTGGTGAAAAACGTGAGTTGTGCCTGCGTCATAGCTTTTACCTCGTCGTTCAGTCGCTGCAACTCATGGTTGCTGTCGGCCAGCTGCGTACTGAGTCTGGCCTTGGAGAGGTAGGCTCGATAAGTCACGAGGATGGCGATAGCGATGAGCGCCAATGCGCCGACGAGCACTGCGATAAACCATCGTTGCATAGTGTACTGGTTGAAGTAGGAGTCTACTTTTTTGTGCATGATGTCGAGGTTGGCATTCTGCCGTTCCATGTCTTTGGCCTGCATGAGCAGCAGTTCGGCATTATCGCGGGTGACAATCGTCGTTGTGAGCGGATTCTCTCGTTTGAACGGCTGTCCGCGTAGTATTCTCATGGCCAGCGCAATGACCTCATCGCCCTTGGTGGGGTAGAGATAGGATGCCTCAAACAGGCCGTCGCGCACCAGTTCGAGCCCGCCACCTTTTGTGGCCATGCCGTCGATGCCAGTGAATTTCACCTGTTGTTCCAGTCCGTGCTGCTTCAGTGCTACGTAGGCACCCCACGCCATGCGGTCGTTCTGTCCAAACACATAGTCGAAGTCGCGGGTCTTCCGCAGGATGCGGTTCATGGCATCGATGGCACTTTCCTCTTTCCAGTTACCGGATTCCGAAGCCACCAGCTGCACACCGGGGAAAACTTTCAGTCCATCCACAAATCCGCGATGACGTTCCTCGGCGGGCGACGAGCCATCAAGCCCACGGATTTCCACCACACGTCCCTGTCCCTTGAGCTGCCGGGCTATGAACTGTCCCATCGTCTTGCCCATGTTGTAATTGTCGCCTCCGATAAAGGCGGTGTATTTGTCGGTGTCCACTTTGCGATCAAAAAGTATCACAGGAATACCTTTGTCGTAAGCACGATTCACGGCATAGGTGATAGATGTATATTGGTTGGGAGCCACGATGAGCAGGTCCACACCATCGTCTACAAACTTGTCGATTTGTGCGATTTGCTTTTTGCTGTCGTCGTTGGCTGAAGCCAGACGCACTTCTATGGAGTCGTTGAAATACTCGCTCGTCTTCAATTCGCGGTTGAGCTTGTCTCTCCAGATGTCGATGCTGCACTGCGAAACACCAATGACAAACTTGCGGGGTTGCCGTTGACAGGAGGTGAGCAGCGATAGAATTAGCATAAGATATAGAAATTTCTTCATGATGTCATAGCTTCGTCATACTGCAAATATAGAAAAAAACAGCAGTAGAAAAAAGCTATCAGGAAACAATTTGATTATAATTCATGTGCATTCGAAACGAGCTACTTCAGAATGACCTACTTTTTTCATCAACAGTTTGCTGTTGCCAGCAATCGCAGGCTTCTTATTGAGTTATGATTTTTTGTTCACAAAAATAAAATATGTTTTGCTTGTTGGCCTTTGGTTTATTGTAACTTTAAGGTGAACAGAATCCTAAATATCAGGGTGACTAATTCATCTCCCCTCCTTATTATATAACATAATTCTTGTAATCGTCGGCATATTGCTTTTGGGATTCCTGCTCATTGCCACCGAGCATGTCACAAACGTACAAAGCGGCATTGGCTATCTTTGCGTGTACGGTGGGGTGGGTAGCCTAATGATACCATACAATATTTGCTTGATTCATCCGTTGTAGCAATATGCAAGAGCATTGCTTTAACTTTTTGTTAAGCAAGAATCTATGTTTTATAAATCAGAAATCATCATGAAGCGTAGTTTACCTTTTTTCTTTTTGTTGTTGATGGCATTACCCATGTGGGCTTCGCACCCTGTTTGTGTAAGCAATCGTGCTGTAGAGGGGGCATCAGGCACGATGGTAATCAAGCAGAAAAACAAAGCTAAATCCCGCATCCACGATCCAAAGGGTTACAAAATCACCGCTCCAAAGGATTACAAACTGGTGTGGCACGATGAGTTTAATGGCACAGCACTTCGGAAGGATTGGATGCATGAGTTGAAGCCCGCCGGGTGGGTGAATCAAGAGTTGCAGACTTATGTGAACGACGGAAAGGTGACCCAAGTGTCTGATGGTACCTTGAAAATCAATCTCCGACAGGAAGGTGACCGTTTTTTATCGGGACGTGTGTATGCTAAACGGTATTCGGGTTGGCAATACGGTTACATCGAAGCGCGCATCAAATTGCCTGAAGGGCGCGGCTCGTGGCCAGCCTTCTGGATGATGCCCGTCAAGGATGGGCCTTGGCCGGGTAACGGAGAAATTGATATCATGGAGGCAGTGGGGCATACCCCCAACGTGGTTTATTCAACCATTCACTGTAACAAATACAACAATGGTGGCACGCCAATCGAACATGGTTATGTGACTATCGAGCAGGCAGCTGACTTTCATGTCTATGCCATGGAGTGGTCAGCACATGAGATGACATTTTATGTGGATGGCCAAAAAATCCTTTCCTATCAGAATGACGAAACGGGTAAGGATGCGTGGCCTTTCGATCAGCCTTTTTACATCATTCTCAACTTGGCTTGGGGTGGTCAATGGGGTGGTCAGAAAAGGGTAGATAACAGTTTGTTGCCGCTTACGATGGAAGTAGATTACGTCCGTGTATTTCAGAAGCGATGATGTGAGGCCATCACTATTGCTGTCGTCGATGCAACAATAGGACAAGCACGAACCAGAAAAGCCCCATGGCATGTGCCGAGCATGCTATCATGAACACATACAGACGATTATGCTCTTTTGAAATTTTACTTATTTGTGTCAATCTCAAGAAAAATATTTATTCGTATGATTCGCGGATGAAGTTTTTTCTCTATCTTTGTGAAAACATGCTAACACCTATCACATGAAAAAAACATTATTCTTGCTGTTGTTCCCATTGATCACACTGGGAATCAATGCGAAACAGTATAAACTGGTTTCGCCCAATGGTAAACTTACCGTTACAGTAAATAACGAAAAGAACCTTACCTACTCCCTGTCACTCGATGGGCAACAACTCATCGCTCCTTCACAGATAGCCCTGACCCTTGATCAAGGAAAATCGTTTGGCGAAAATGCTACCGTACAGTCTGTAAAGACCACTACGAGCCATGGCACCATCAACGCCTTGTTTTACAAAAAGAAGGTTGTTGGGGATCATTATAACCAATTGGCATTGAAATTCAGACAAGGATTCACCTTAATATTTCGTGCATACGATGAGGGTGTAGCCTACCGGTTCGTTTCTGATCGGAAGCGAGAGGTGGTTGTCAAGGACGAAAAGGCCGAGTTCAACTTTGCCAAGGATTGGCCTTCGCTGGTGCCTTATACAAGTCCCAACGGCAGTTTTGAAGAACAATTCAACAATTCTTTCGAAAGTACTTATACCCAGGGACAACTCTCACAACTCAAAACGGATAAGCTGGCGTTCCTGCCTTTCATGGTGGAAGCCGACCATGGAGTGAAGATTTGTGTGACGGAAGCCGATTTGGAGAACTATCCCGGCATGTATGTCAACCGCACCGCGGGTCATGCCCTGCGTGGTGTCTTTGCCAAATACCCCAAAGAAGTTAGGCAAGAAGGCCATAACAAGCTGCAACTCTTTGTGAAGAGTCGCGAAAACTACCTTGTCAAGGCCACCGCGAAACAACAATTCCCATGGCGCATCATCAATGTGTCTACGGATGACCGCCAGCTTTTGGACAATGACATGGTGTATCGCCTGGCCTCCCCATCACGCATTTCTTCCACAGAGTGGATTAAACCCGGTAAGGTGGCATGGGAATGGTGGAACGACTGGGGACTGTATAAAGTGCCGTTCAAGGCTGGTGTTAACACGCAGACGTACAAGGCCTATATAGATTTTGCGAGCAAGCATGGCATTGAGTATGTGATTTTGGATGAAGGGTGGGCCGTCAATCTACAGGCAGACCTCTTCCAAGTGGTACCCGAAATCGATTTGAAGGGCATTGTTGATTATGGAAAAAAGAAGAATGTAGGCATCATCCTGTGGGCAGGCTACTATGCATTCGCACGCGACATGGAGCGGGTGTGCCGCCATTACAGTGACATGGGTGTCAAAGGATTCAAGATTGATTTCATGGATCGCGACGATGCAGCCTGTGTCAATTTTCTCTACGATGCTGCCCGAATGGCTGCAAAATACCGTATGCTGGTGGATTTTCACGGAGTCTTCAAACCCACAGGACTGCAAAGAACTTATCCCAACGTCATCAACTTTGAAGGCGTCAAGGGACAAGAGAACACCAAATGGGCGTCCGTGGAATCCTACAATCAAGTGCAATATGACGTACAAATCCCATTCATCCGCATGTTGGCCGGACAGATGGACTACACACAGGGGGCCATGTTGAACAGTACGAAGGAAACTTTTCATGCCTCTAACAGTAATCCCATGAGTCAGGGAACCCGCTGTCATCAGTTGGCCATGTACACCGTATTCTTCTCTCCGCTCAACATGCTTTGTGACAGTCCGACACATTACGAAGAAGAACCCGAATGTACAGAATTCATTGCCAAGATTCCTGTGGTATGGGATCAATCTATAGCCTTGACCAGCAAGGTGGTTGAGTATGTGGCCATGGCGCGCCGAAGCGGTAATACCTGGTATGTTGGCGTTATCAACAATTGGACTGACCGCGACCTCACAATCGACCTCTCTCCGCTGGGTGACATTCCTACCCGTGCGGAAGCTTATTTTGACGGTGCCAATGCCACCAAGTTCGCGCAAGATTATGTGAAGAAAACCATCAGCATCCCATCCAACAAACAGCTCACCGTGCATTTGGCTCCGGGTGGTGGCTTCACCATGAAAATGAATTAAAGCATAATTTCGCACAATGTTTATTTTCCTTAGGTGTTAGGTAAACCGTGATGCCGAGTTGATGAACCCAGCGAATAATCATGCCCCTACGGGTGAGCGGAACGTGATGAGTTATGCCATAACCTGAAGGGTGCAAAAGCGTTAGACAGCCATTGCGTTGTGCTTGCTTTTGCCCTTGTTTGGTGTACACCTTATTATATGATAGTCCAGGGTGATGCCCTGGGCTATATGCTTATGGGTTTTCAGCCCGATTTAGTTTGTATAATACCGTTTGATATCTACAGCTGAACAGCTGTCTTATCTCTGCAACCTTTATTCCTGTTCAATTTCAGCACCGAGTCGCAGCGTGTTGCCAAGGTCGTCTACCTTGAAGATGTGTACCCGTTCTTTACTTTTGTTAGGTTGATGCAGCGCAAGGCAGAACTGTCCACTGAAGGTACGGAAGAGCATGCCATGCCCGCCATCGTTGCGGTAGATGGGTTCGGGCTGTTGCTTCCACGGCCCTGCTATCTTGCCTGTAACCGATTCGGCGATGCCCAGTGTGTATTCGCCTTTGCAATAGCTCGACCATATCATGAGCAGCTTGCCAGTGCGTGTGCGATAGAGATAGCATCCGTCGGTGATGATAGATGTTGGCAGTCCTTTTTCTTCCATGCCCGTACTGTTTGCCCATGGTGCAGCCGAGCCACGGAAAAGCATCTGCGGCGTACCCACAGCTTTTGAGAGGTCGGGCGAAAGGCGTATTACGTTCACGGCTCCATCGCCCAGTTGCACCCACTCATGGCAGTACACCATGTAGGGAACGCCATCTTCCACCCACAATGTCCCATCAAGTGCCATCTCGTCGAGTGGTGTTTGTTGGTGTATTGACAGCGGCAGAAACGGACCGTCTGGCTTGTCAGCGCGCAATATTTGTGTGCCACGCCAGGTGTATTCGGGCCAGCCCTCCACTTTTTTCTTCCAAACGATGTTGCTGTTCACGGTGACGAAGGCATCATATTTTCCCTGGTATTCGTGTACTTCCGGAGCCCAAATCGTCCCAGTGCTCCAGTTGGTTGACGGCAGCGTGAGAACCTGTTTGGGGCCTCGCCACGCATGCAGGTCGGTGCTGGTGTAAACCTCTACACCTCCCACCATGGTTCCATCGGGTTTCTTTACGCTGTTCGAGCGATAGAGATAATAGGTGTGTGAGGGTTTGTCTGCAAGGATGCAAGGATCGCGGAACTGTAGTGTCTTGAGTGACACTTTCTTCGTTTGTGCGCCTGTGGCGATGGCAGCAAGTGCGACAAAAGCAGTCAGAATGATTTTTTTCATGATTTTTCTGTATGATGATGGTTTCGTGTAATCATTTTCTTCATGAATGCCAGGTGTGGTTTCATTCCGGCGCTCAGCTAGGTTACCGCAATGTCTTGCAAGGCTCCTGAAGCAACCAAGAGTTCCTTCAAGGCCTAGACCGTGACATCAAGACCTATGGCTATGACAGGGTGTTAGAGCACTATATGAACGTGGTTAGGGAGAGCCGGGGCAGAGGAAGAACGGGGCAAGATGAATTAAAAAATCGGCATCACTCTGAGCGAGCGGTGCCTATGAAATGACCTTTTACCAATCTTCAAGTTGGGTGGGTTGACTTTCAGCTACATGCTTATTTACATAGTTAGGGTCTGCTAATCTATTTCTTTCATACAACCTTGTGGTGTGGGTAATACAGCCTCCATGCTGTCAAAAATGCTCATAATTCTCTTTTGGAAGGTCTTCAAACCCGATTTTTTTGAAAATGAGACAAAGAAGTCCCCTTAGGAGTTTCATGATGTTCTTAGCGAAGAGGCAAGCTCCTATCCAAGTGTCAGCCATTTGGTCAAGTTTCGCTCGGATGTCGTTGGCTCGGTAAACTCTCTTGGTTGCTCCAAATATGCCTTCTATCTCATTTCGCTCGCCGATGGCTCTCTTCTTATCCTCTGCGTGTATGTCATTCTCTTCCTTGGGAGGTCTGCCCAGTGGACGGTTGTAGCAATTGACATGGCAGGACTTGATGTGCTTCCTATTCTCTTTCCCCAGATAGAGCTTATCGGCCTGAATCTCCTTGGCAGCATACCAAAATGCCTTTTGTAGAGTTCCAACTGCATGCCGAGGTCGGATGATTCGTTATAGGCATCCCAGCTGAGATGGTCCACGTAGGTGTAACCGCACGCTATGCTGGCACCAATTTTCGCACCGAACTCAACCGTGGCCTTCGCCTTGCCCCTGACAATGGGACGGAGATGCGGCTGGTAGATGCTGATGATGCGGTCGGCACATCTTCCACATGTTTCACGATTAGCGCTCCCACCACTATGCGGGCGGGCTTGTTGCCGATACCGTTGTGACTGTTCCTCAGACGTTTGTTATATTCCTTCTCTATCCTGTCCCAGGGAAGGTGGTCGGCCAGCTTGACCCAACGGTTGGATTTGCTCAATCCCGAAAGTGACTCCTGAAGTTCAAACAGGTCGTGACTGTGATATTGTGAGTAGTATTTCATCTCGATTCTTGAATGTTTTAACATCCAAAGGTAGTCATTTTTTTTGCGAGTTGATCAAATTTTATATAACATAAATAGTTAATTGTCAGATAGTTATGGTTATTTGATAGACCCTATGTAATTCCCGCTATTAGGGCTTACTCGGGATTTTCACCCGTTAGATAATGCTCATGTCGAGCGTACTGAAAAGTCCCCCGAAAGTCTGCTGTCGGACTTACGGGGGACTTTGTCGTGAGGGTGATTCGGTATCTATATGCTACGACACCATTTGGCGGGCAGCCATAAAACTATTTAGCGATAAGGCTGACGGCAAATCCGCCACCACGAGCCTGCCTCATTTTCAGCACGTCGCCCTTTTTCACGGTGCGGTGTGTGATGACGTAGGCCGACGGATTTTTTTCGTAGTCAGCATTTGGAGCATCCTGATAGATAGCACATTTGTATTTGCGACCCTTATCAAGGAAGTCAAGTTTCACTACAGATTGATGTCCCTCGGCATCGCACTTGCCGCCGATAAACCAGTTGTCGGTGCCCTTTCCTTTGCGTGCTACGGTGATGTATTTGGCCGGCTCGGCCTCAAGATATTTGGAGTCGTCCCAGTCGCAGGGTACGTCGCGAATGAACTGGAAAGCATCGTCATACTTCTCGTAGTGTTCAGGCAAATCGGCTGCCATCTGGAGTGGAGAGTACATCGTTAGGTAGAGGGCAAGTTGTCCGCAGAGCGTAGTGTGTATGTATGACTTATTGTCGCACCATTCGCTAAGTTTTGTCACAAAAATACCCGGTGTGTAGTCCATCGGTCCGCCCTGCAAACGTGTAAACGGAAGGATGACGGTGTGGTAAGGCTCACTTCCACCGAAAGCCTCATACTCCGTTCCCCGTGCCGACTCGTTGCCAACGAGGTTGGGCCATGTGCGGCACAGACCGGTGGGGCGTGATGCCTCATGAGCATTAACCATGATACGGTGTTTGGCAGCCTCTTTGATGCAGTATAGATAGTGGTTGTTTGCAGACTGCGAATAATGGTAGTCGCCACGAGGAATGATGTCGCCGACGTAACCGCTCTTCACTGCGTCGTAACCATACTTGTTCATCAGCGAATAGGCAGCTTCAAGATGTCGCTCGTAGTTCAGGGTTGAACCGCTCGTTTCGTGATGCATCATCAACTTCACACCTTTGGAATGGGCATAATCATTGAGATATTTGATGTCAAAATCGGGATAAGGCGTCTGAAAGTCAAACACATAGTCCTTGTAGTGGCCAAACCAGTCTTCCCAACCGATGTTCCACCCTTCTACAAGGACCTGCTGCAAACCGTTTTTTGCGGCGAAATCGATGTAGCGTTTCACGTTTTCCGTGTTGGCAGGATGCTGGCCGTGGGGACGACACTTTGAATAGTCTACGCTATCAAGATGTACAGACATGAGGTCGGACGTATAACTCCATTGTCTGCCTCCGGCTATCATTTCCCACCATACGCCACAGTATTTTGTAGGGTGAATCCATGACGTATCTTCTATCTTGCAGGGCTCATTGAGGTTGAGGATAAGGTTGGAGGCCAGCATGTCACGCGCGTCGTCACTGACGATAACGGTGCGCCAGGGTGTGTTGAACGGTGTCTGCACATATCCTTTCATTCCTGTGGCATCTGGGGTGAGCCACGACTCCAGCACCATATTCCTGTCGTCGAGGTTGAGGTGCATGGTTGGGAAATCCACGCAGGCAGCCTCATGCAAGTTGATGTAGATGCCGTCGTCGGTTTTAAGCTGGAGCGAGGTCTGCACGCCGGTTGGCGAGAACGGTGTCTGTGAGGCGTTGGGAGTTATGGCATCCTTCATTTTCAGGCGTATTTCGGAAAGTCTTGAGATTTGCGTCTCATACTCCTGAGTGTCGTAGTCGCCCGGTATCCAGTAGGCGGTGTGGTCGCCGGTCATGGCAAACTGCGTGTGCTCTTCTTTCACAATGATATAGTTGAGTTTCTCTTGCTGAGGAAACTCATAGCGCAACCCCATACCGTCATCATACACTCGAAAGCGAATACATATATCGCGTTGCATGGAAGCCTGACTGAGCGTTACGAGAAGTTCGTTGTAATGGTTGCGAATGGTGGCCGTCTCGCCCCATACAGGACGCCATGTGTCGTCGAAGGTCGAGGTCTGTGTGTCCTTAATGGCGAATCCATCCATAAGGTCTTGCTCGTTCATCCCATTGCTGGCATGCTTTTTTGCGGCGAGTTCGAGGCCGAGATGCGACGGCCGTATCACCTCTTTTTGCTTGTAAGTCATTTCGTAGGTGGGTCGCCCGTCTTGCAGATAAAACTTTACGGCAACCCTGCCGTCGGGCGAGGTCACGGTTTGGGCGTGTGCCCCTAAAAAGGGAAAGATGAATGCCAGAGCGGAAAATAATATTCTGTTCATTTACAATAGATTTTATTTATAATTTGGTTGGTTTCAAACTGTTTGCAGGAGACTACGGCAAGCCACTGTAGTCTCCTGCAAATACTATGGTTTCTTGTTTTTTCAACTACTTATTTATTCAGCTACAATCATGGTCCAATACTTGAGTTGTGGTACAGTGAACACAACATAGTCTCCTTCCTGACGATATTGTAATTCCTGTGCTGCTCCACCCAAATAGTCGGGCGAAGCCACCCACAGTTTCTTCACGTTTTTCGCGTGCAGACGTAAGGTGAGGTTTTCAATGGCATCAGGCTCAGGCATCGTGCCGTCTATATCGCGCCAGCTGAGGCTGTTGGCCTGACGAAAATTGAGCAGATGCACAACCTGTTTGTTGTCTACCCGCTTGCTGAATGTTGTCACAGCGCCAAGCATGGGCGGCCAGCTGTTGATACGAACATCCGTTTTTGATGTCGCAAGGTCGCTGACGATTTCCGTTCCGCCGTCGCGCAACAGGTTCTGATAGGCGGTGAGGAAGTCGTAGTAGGAAACAATGTGCTTTTTCAGATCCTCACTTATCTTCACGTCGCTATTGGGGAAATACTCGGAACAGAGCATGTGGTCATCGCCAAGTTCAAGATGCGATGCACCAAGCGCAAACATCACGGCATCGGTGAGCAGCACGCCTGGAACATTGAATTTTGGCTGCTGATGGTTGTAGTTCATATAGGCGGCATACACCTGCTTGAGTTTGCCTCCGGAAGACCTGGTGTTTGCCTTCATGACGTTGTAGAGGTCGACGAACTTGTCCTCGCTTCCCCACATTTCGGTGTACATGAAATCCATGCAACCCGTCGACACAATTTTGTCGGCGCCATAGTTGCTCACGGCGTTCATAACCAACCGTTTGTCGGGTTGCCGCTCTTTCATGGCCTTGACAAAAGAGGCGTAGCCGTTGGTCAGATTGATCTGCGAACCATAATAATCGTAGAGCGTGTTGCGCTTACCGAGCTGGTCGATATGAAAGCCATCGAATGGGAGTGCTGTGTACACATCGTCTACACGGTCGGCAAAATAGGTTTGCCAACCGGTGTTGGATGGATCGACGAGATAGATGTCACTTTTCCATCCTGACGGCAGCCGAACGCAGTCTTTCTCAGAATGATTCCGGTCGGTGTACATATACCAGCGATCGTCCACTCCGTCTGCCTTGGCGTCGTCGAAAGCACCAAAGCAGAGGTCGTAGAACATCGCCTTCATGCCAAGCGAATGGGCCTGATCGATGTAATCTTTCACAACAGATGTGTAGTTGTCGCGGTTGGCAATGTCCTTGTAGCTGTCAAGCAGTGCGCCGGGCGTACCGCCGAGTGGCCAGTGTTGCTTATACTGCCAGTCGTAAAACTGCAATCCATTGATGTGGCAGCGGTTGAGCATAGCCATTTCGGATGCTATCACCTCAGAGGTCTTGTCGCTGCCGTATGAGGCGATGAAGCCATAACGCGGGAAACGCCCCCAGTCGCTCGACACATCTACGCCGATTGTGGCGTAGAGTGTCTCTTGATTAGTGCCGGCAGTTGTGTAAATGTCTGCCAGATATCCGGTGTAGTCATCATGCGGAGGAGTCCATGTCCACGATGTTGCGCTGAGGGGCTCATCGGCAATCACCGTTGCCCCGTGTCGGTAACGCACATGGGCCGATGAGGGCAGTGTGCCGTCGATGGAGAATCTGACGGTTTCGCCCGGTTTGTAGACTGCCTTGTCGGTTGTGATGTCAAGGGTGAGGTCGGCTTTGGTATTGACGACCGGAGCAATGACTTCGGTCGGAACGGTTGCCGGATTGTCGAGGTTGTTGTCACTGCATGAAGCCATCATCAGTGGCAGTGCCATCAGTAATAAATGCATTTTCATCTTATTTATGGAGAGTTAGTTCTTTTTGATTGTTACTGTTTCTTTGAGCTGGTCGAGCGTTATGGTGTAGGTGCCCGATGACGCGATTTTCCATTTGTTGTCAATGTCAGCTACGTTGTTGCTGAGATATTGTGCCTTGAATGTATCGTCGCTCTTGTTGATAAAGAGTGTGTGCTCTGTCGTACCCTTGGGCTCAGCACCTGAAGTTGTGGCCATAAACCATGCACCATTCCAGTCGCTCTGTTTGTCGCAGGAGAACTTCAGCTCGCCTGCATTGAGCTTCCCTGTCCATGTGAACACGTAGTGATTTTCGGTGGCAGTCATCGGCGTGGCATTGCTGAGGTCCCAACCGTTTGGTGTGGCGTCACCAACAAGATAAATCATATCATACGGAGAGAATTCACTCATCATCATGCGCTCTTTACCCGAACGGATATCAACGCAAATCTTGTAGGCCTTTCCGGTTTCACTGTCTTGCAGGAACCACTTGTTGTCAGGGTCGTAGCCGGAAACAAACACTAATGACATATCGGTGTAGGGAGCATTACCCTGCGTGGCTTTGTACATATTCTCCCAAGAGCCATCGGATGTGCCGAACTTAAACTCGCCACCCATGCCTTGGTCGAAGTGGCGACCCATACGGAAGAGGAATGGGTCGATAGCATCCTGTGTCATTGGCTCAAAACTCCATCCACTGGCGTTGCCCACGAAGAAGAGCTGGTCAAAGGCCGGCTTTATCCCGTCAATCTTTTCAATCGAGACGGTGGAAGCGAAAAGGTCGATAGTCACTTTATAATCATGGGTTTCATCAATAGTCCACTTCTCATCGGGCTGGTCGTCACTTGTCCGCAGCACAGGTTCCCCATGAGTGCCACGATTGTAAGACGGGAGGAATTGGCCGAGTGTAGTAATGAATTTCAACTCGCCACTGTTGAGCTTGCCTTCCCATGTGAAGAAACCGTTTGTGGTGCGCGTCATTTCTGCGGCTTTGTCAGCACTCCAGCCATCAGGGGCTGCACTGCCAATAATATATAATGTAGAAGTGACAGGTTTGTAGGGAGTGACAGAGAAAAGAGCGGTGGCCGTCTGGATCTCGTCTGAGCCACTGACAATGGCGGTCAAACGGGCTTCAATCTCGATGGGTGCCCCCACCGTTCCACCGAGTTTATCGAGCACGATATTGTTGAGGTTTTCAACATTTGCATTCCATGTGTACACTTCAGGTTGCTCGTCGACACAGAGATATGGGTTGGCGAAATCAGTGCCTGCCTTAGCAAGTTCGAGCCGATAGCAGATGCGATTGCCGGTGCCGTAATTGTTGCCTGTTGTCCAATTTAGGGAAATAGCATCACCGGCATGGTTTGTCTCGACAAGTGCAGACTGTGTCTGGTCGACCGTAAGGGTGAGTTGGTTACGACCTTTGTCAAGCTCGTCGTAATCCTGATCGGAACATGCCGAGAAGCCAATCCCGATAAAGATGAGAGCGAGCAGAGTGTAAATACTATATATGCGTCGTTTCATAAAGATACTTTTTAATGAGGTTGATTCATGTTTGATTAATATCCCGGATTTTGTATTATCAGGTGGTTGGCGTCCATTTCTGTCTGCGGTATAGGGAAGAGCAGACGCTCTTTTGTGACATGAGACTTGCCTATTGACTTGAGGAATTTTATGGCATAGTCGCCATGCTGCAAACGAATGATGTCGAACCAACGATGTCCTTCAAAAGCAAGCTCCATGCGACGCTCATGGATTATTTTCTCGCGCATTTCGCTTTGTGACAGGTTGCCTACGTCAGGCAGTCCAGCGCGGTGGCGTACGATATTGAGCGGAATGGCGGCTTCTGATGTTTTACCCAGCTCATTGAGGGCTTCCGCTTTCATCAGTAACACGTCGGCATAGCGATAGACAACGAAGTTGGCCGGATTGGTGTTGTATTCGGGCGATACAGTCTTTGACACAAGAAATTTGCGCACATTATATCCTGTTGCGGAGTAGCTGCTCTTGTAGGGCTTCCCCTCAAAATCGGGACACCCTTCATAGAACACGGTGAGATCCTTGCGCCTGTCGCCCTCCTCATACTGAGACATGAACTCCGCTGTGGGCTGATTCCATCCGTATGAGCCTGCAACAAAATTGGAGTTTCGTGGTCCCATGAACGTTGATAGCCAGCTCGATTGTGGGTTATTTCCCCAGAAATCGTACTCCGTATTTCCAGAATATTGCACCTCAAATATTGATTCCGGCCCATTGTTTATCGTAGCATCGAAATTACTTTCGTATGTGCAATTTGCCAGGTCGTATCCGAGTGACGCCACTTGGTTGCACAGGCCGACAACTTTCTGATAATACTCATGATTATCAGGAGCCAGCGTGAGATAGACGTCGGCAAGCATGGTATAAGCAGCGTCTTTCGATGCGCGCCCTGTATTGTCGTCATCATACTCTTTCTTGGTCGGCAGCAGGTGGGTGGCCTTCTCGATGTCGGCGATAATTAACTTGTAAACGTCATCGACAGATGCACGTGCTATGTCGGTCGATTCACCCGGATTGAACGGTTTAAGTCGTAAAGGCACACCACCATAGAGGCGTACAAGGATGTAATAGTAATGAGCTCGCAGGAAATAGGCTTCGCCAAGCGAGCGTGACAGTAAGGAGCCCTGCTGAAGATCTTTGCCTTCGAGTGCATCAATGAGAATGTTGCACTGGCCGATGCCCACCCAGGGTGAACGCCACATATACAATGCCATACCGTTATCACTTTTTGTGGTAAAATTGGATGCCTGCACCGTTTCCAGACCGTCGTCACCGCCTCCGGCTCCCACTATGCTGTTCCCGGCAACAATGTCGAGCGTCCAGATGCGTTGGTTGTACATGTTGGATGACTGTAACGTGCGGTAGCAAGCGTTTGCCATCGACACCGCAACATCGGAGCCGACTGCCGTCGTTGGGTCTACCGTATTCTTTGGATCTTTGTCAAGGAAGTCGCTGCATGAGCTGAACAGTCCGGCAATCAATATGCTGAGAACTGCTGTATATATATGTTTCATACTATATTCTATTTAGAAGTTAAGGTTTAACCCAATGTTGAATGTGCGTGAAATAGGATAGTTAGAAAGGTCGATGCCGTTGAGTCCTACTTCGGGGTCGAAACCAGAGTAGCCCGTGATAGTAGCAACGTTCTCACAAGAGAGGGTGAGGCGTGCGGCACTTAGGGTGAGCGGGGTCAGCCACTGTTGTGGCAAATTGTATGACAATGAGATGTTCTTCAAACGCAAGTAAGAGCCACTTTCCACGAAGCGATCACTGACGCGGTTGTTCTGATTGGGATCACCATAAACGGCACGTGGCATAGCGTTGCTTGTGCCTTCACCGTGCCAACGCGAGAGCACATCTGTGAGCTGATTGTAGGCAGCCGACATGCCCGTAAGATCCATCTTGTTGGCATTGAATATCTTATTGCCGGCAATACCCTGCAGATATACAGACAGCTCAAACCCTTTCCACGACAGTGTGTTGCTCATTGAGAATATATGCGTTGGATTAGGATTGCCAATCACGGTACGGTCAATGTCATTGATGATTCCATCGTTGTTGAGGTCCCTGAAGCGTATATCGCCCGGCTCGGCACCAACCTGTATGGCATGACTGTTTATTTCCTGTTCATTCTGGAATATTCCGTCAGTAATGTAACCATAGAACACATTGATAGGATAATTGTTGGCCAGCATCGTTACATACGAATTGTTAATCTGGTTGATGTAGTATGGCACATCACTGTTGAGGCTTTTTATCTTGTTACGGTTATACGTATAGATGATGCCTGTCTCCCACTGCAACGGTCCCTGGACGTTTACTGTGTTGAGTGACACCTCAAAACCTGTATTACGAACCTTCCCGGCATTGGTGTACGTAGTGCTGGTATCCTCAAATCCTGAAGTAATAGGTATGGATGCCTTCACAAGCATATCGCTTGTGTTCTTGATATAATAGTCGAAGGTGAGGAGTACACGCTGGTTGAAGAGTGCTGCGTTAAATCCGATGTTGGTCTGTGCTACCTTTTCCCAATGTATATTAGGATTGGCAAGTGTCACAGAGACAAGTGCCGATTGCTCCGTTCCAGCCTTTCCAAATGGGTAGACACTTGTGTTGTAGGATGCAAGATAGCTGTAGTTTCCCACACTTGCCTGGCTTCCCGTCACGCCGTAGCCTGCGCGAATCTTGAGATCGTTCAGGATGTTGTTACGTGGAAACCAATTTTCTTCCGAAGCACGCCAGGCAAGCGATACTGATGGGAATGTACCCCAACGATTGTTGTGACCGAAACGAGACGAACCGTCGCGGCGCACGGTGGCTGTAAACAGATAGCGATTGGCATATTCATAGTTGAGACGAGCCATGTATGACATCAGTGCCCATTCGGTCTCGTTTCCACCGATAGTATGCATTTTCTGTCCGTTATCCATCTCGTGTACTCCTTCATAGGCGAAAACGTTTTTCTGTGCGTTCAGATAGTCGAAGTTGTTCCACTGTGCTGATGTGCCCGCCATGAGACCCACATGGTGCTTTTGGGCAAAAGTGTGGTCAAAGATGAAGTAGTTGTCCCAAAGGTATGTGAACGATTTGTTATCACTCTTGTAGCGGCTGCTCTCTTCCACAGGAACAGGCCTCCAATTGTGTTTGGGAACATAGTTGTCATTAAACCAGAACTTGGCGTCAATACCAAAGGTGCTTTTGAACTTGAGCCATTTGGTGAATTCTATTTCAGCAGAGATGTTGCCTAAAAGGTTATAACCATCGGTGCGCTGACGATCGGTTGTTGTGGGGCCAATAGGGTTGCGTACACTGCCATACCAAAGTGAGTTTCCTTCCGGTCCTCCCCATTCTCCGTTAGCATTCTTCACTGCAAATACGGGCAGGGCACGATAGGTGTTGCCCATATCGTAGCTACCTTGCTGTTTGCGATCGGCAGACAGAGAGAGATTGGTGGTCATCTTGAGCCATTTGAGTACCTGGGCATCGCTGTTCTGCTGGAAGGTGAAACGACGATACTTTACACTGCGTACGATACCTGTCTGATTCAATATGCCTCCCGACACATAATAGTGTGCCTTGTCGTTACCACCGGAATAACTCACCGTATAATTTTGCATGTATCCCGTACGAAACAGTTCGTCCACCCAGTCGGTACCGACACCCTGTGCGGCAGGGTCAATCCACTCTGGGTTGGTGGCATTACCCGAATTGGACATCATATCATTGTTGAGGGCAACATATTGACTTGCATCGAGTAATTTCGGAATCTTTGTGGCATTCTGTATGGCAAGATTTGCAGAGAATGAAAGGTGTCCCTTCCCCTCTTTACCTTTCTTAGTGGTAATCATGATGACGCCATTTGCACCTCGGCTACCATATATTGCAGTTGCAGAGGCATCCTTCAGCACATCAAGCCGTTCCACATCGGCCATATTGAGGGCGTTGATTCCAAGATCGGTTGGCACACCGTCAATGACAACAAGCGGATCGCAGTTGTTAATGGAACCCATACCGCGCACCTTAATGGTGACGTTGTCGCCCGGTTTGCCGGCATCAACAACCTGCAGTCCCGCTATCTTTCCCTGGATGGCCTGTCCAATGTTTGCTACCGGTGAATTTTCCATGTCTTTAGCGGCAAGCGACCCTACGGCACCGGTAAGGTCCTTTTTCTTCATCACGCCATAGCCAACGACAACAAGTTCGTTGAGGTTATGCACGTCTTCTGTCATGATAACCTCGATTAATGACTTGCCCTTTACGGCTACTTGTTGATTGCTGAAGCCGATGTATGAAATTTCGAGCACTGCATTATCGGGTACGGAGATGGTAAACTCTCCATCAAGGTTCGTCACGGTAACATTCTGTGTACCCTTTTGCCCAACAGAGGCCCCTATGACAGTTTCTCCGCCTACATCTTTCACAACTCCGTGAACAGTCCTGTTCTGTGCGTATGCGCCTATTGGCAGCATGACAAGAAACAAAGACACAATAGTCTGGTTAATAATTTTGATCATAAATAATATGTGTTTAGTTGTTAGGTCGCGATTGATGATGCAAATATAGGTGTTATTATGGGAATGTGTTATTCTATGTAAAGTATAGGTACATATATTCTTTTTATTTTATATGTAAATTGTTAATATTCAATATGTTATGATAATCAAATTCTCTGTGTAAGTACATACTGTTAAATTTAGCATAAGTTAATAGTGGAACAGAAAAGTATATTAAATAGAAAAAACAGGATAAAAAAACTTGTCGGACGTAATAAAAACTGTTAGATTTGCAAACTATAGAATTCATCATAATGATTTACGCTAAGAACCACTATTTAATCCTTGTCACATTCTTTTTTACTTTTGTCAGCACCACTAATGCCGGTACTGTTGATGAGCTGACAGTCCGACTTGACAGTCTTGTTGACAATGTTGCCGAGATATATGGTAAGAAACAGTCGCGAATTGAGTTTTACAAAACAATACTCGACAAAGACAGTAAGCAAGAAAGCCAGCTTAATGCGTGCAAGCAGTTGTACGAGGAATATTATGTATATCAGTTTGATTCTGCTATGGTATATGTTGACAAGGCCATTGAATTAGCAGATAAAATGGGCGACAGGCTGCATTACGACAAATGTTGCATATCGAAAGCCTCGTTGCTTGCTATTGGCGGACTCTACGGTGAGGCTGTGGATATACTTGGAAAAATTGACTCTGCAACGCTTGACAAGAGCCTTCACTTCGACTACGCCATAACGTTCTATTTTGTGTACACTTATTGGGCAGACTACTGTCACGACAATTTGTACTCTCCGCGTTATCGGTTGCGTGCCGCTTCGTATCTGAAACATGCTGTAGCACTTCTGAAACCAACAGACTATTTCTATGATTTCTTTTGGGGAGAATATTACATATATGTAGAGCGCAACGACAAACTCGCTCTCGAACACTATTTCCGCACATTGCAAACAGCACCGGTGGAGTCGCGCTGGTATGCTATGGCTTCGTTTGCCATTGCCAACAACTATAGCGCCAACAATGACAACGAGAAATACGAAGAGTATATTCTTCGGGCGTGTATCAGCGATTTGCTGAGTTGTACCCGTGAGAATCTGGCCATGCAGGACCTTGCCATGTTTCTGTTCAAAAAGGGAGATAACAATATTCTGCGGGCCGAACGCTACATCAACTTTGCCATGGACGATGCAAAGAACTACAACAACCGTCTGCGTATCATCGAAATATCACAAAAATTACCTATCATCGTGTCAACCTATCGGGAAAAACTCTCGTCGCAGAACAACAGCATGCGATTTGCGCTGTGGGTAATATCCCTACTATTTATATTTGTGGTGGTTTTGCTCTATTTCTATGGTCGGCAGAACAAACTGTTGGCTCGCCACCGACATGAACTTTCAGAGAGCAATACCCTTCTTTCGTCTCTAAACTCAAAACTTGGCTCACTCAACGAACGCCTGATTGACACTAATCGCCGCCGTGAGCGGCTGGCCAAGCTCTATATTGATCTTTGCGCCAAATACATTGACCGGCTCAGTAAATTTGAGATATTCGTAAAACGCAAGATAAAAGTGGGGCAGGTGAATGACCTCCTTAATACCGCATCTTCGTCGCAACTATCAGAGGAGGATGCCACGACTTTCATGAACAGTTTTGACACTGCATTTCTTGACCTTTATCCATCATTTGTCACGGAATTCAACGCATTGCTTAAGGATGACGAACAGATAGTGTTACCCCACAAGGGGCGCTTGAACACCAAACTGCGCATCTACGCCTTGATACGTCTTGGCGTTAAGGATAGTTCGGAAATAGCTGCACTGCTTTTCTACACGCCACGCACAATATACAATTATCGTTCAGAAATGAAAAATTGTGCACGCGGTCGTGACACCTTTGAGGCGGATGTTGAACAACTTTGTACGGTCATACACTAAATAAGCAGTGTTAAAAATGGCGGCATAACTTATTATCTCCCTCCTCCGTTCTGACTTTCGGAGAATGTGTTTCTGTTTTGTGACATGGCCTCGCTTTATCACTATTATGACAGAAAAACATAGACTTATCTAACAACATATTCCGCATATTCTGTTTTCGATGGAAACAGATTGGTGGTGTTGCCAAGAGGTTTTCAAAAGAAAACACAAAAGACGCCCAAGACGGAAATACATAGATTGAAAAAAGTAATGAACGAATATTATCAAGATAAAAGGAAGGAAAAAAATGAAAAATAAAGACATTAGACGAGATAACGACGAAATATTACGGTCCGATATGTAACAGCCCTCACTTTTTCAGATTTGTAGCAAGAAGCGCATCGAAATCAGTCGTTTGAATAATCAAATCAAAGAATATAACTATTTGGTTCGTTTTTTTACACCAAATTTTAGTAATTTTGCACTTCATTTCTCAAATTGTCCTCTATAGTAAAAATAAAATATCAAAGTATTACAGGTGAAAATAAAAAATGAAACAATATGATTATCGTTAAAATATCGCTGCTTGCCGTATGTTGTGCAGCAACATCTTTCGTGTGGGCAGAGCCTGTGGGAAAGAATGCAGCCCAGCTGATAGCAGCGAAGTATCTTGCAAATCCACAATTGCAGACAACAAAAGTTCACACACGCACAACAGGAACTGATGCGCAGGCGGCTTATAACCTCTTTACGAATACCAGCGATAACCGATTTGTTATTGTTTCAGGCGAAAGTCGGTTGGATGAGTTGGTGGGGTATGGAACGCTGAGTTCTGCCAATGGTACGAAACCTGTCTCTGAAGAGTTCAAGGAAATGCTCCGCCGATACGAACATGTGGTGGCTGCAGTGCGTGCAGGAAAGGCACAAGTGCCTACAGTAAGTCTTCCCGCGAAGCGAGAAGTGCAGCCGCTGCTCACCTTTCATTGGGAACAGAATTATCCTTTTAACCAATATACGCCAAGGCAGAGTAGCGTGAACACACCAACAGAAAGTAAAAAATAAATAGGGACACGCTTTGGCATCTCTTGCCGGTTTCGGCTATCTGGATAGCTGTGGCGTCTCTTTTGGCAATAGTATAACAAATACTTGACTACAATAATATGAATAAGAAACTTTTATCCCTCATTTTATTATTAGTGAGCTTGGGATGCTACGCACAAGAACGGTTACCCAAGGTAATCCTCAAAGACATGGAAGGCAAAACCGTACAGACGGATACGATAGCCAACAATGGCAAACCCTTTCTGCTTGCTTTCTTTGCGACATGGTGCAAACCTTGCAACCGTGAGCTAAAAGCTATTGCCGAACTCTACGATGAATGGCAGCAAGAGACAGGCGTACGACTTATTGCCGTATCGGTGGATCAGGCACAGAATATCAATAAAGTAAAGCCTTTGGTTGACCAAAATGGATGGCAATATGATGTGTTGCTCGACCCCAATAGTGAGTTACGCCATGCGTTGGGCATTCAACTGATTCCCTACACGGTGTTACTCGATGGACAGGGAAACATTGTTTATCGGCACAACGGTTATACCGATGGCGCAGAATTGGAGCTTTACGAAAAGATAAAGGAAATTGCAAGCAAGTAGACTTATGAACAAACGGATAATGATGCTTGGATTGCTCTTCGGCATGACAAATACATGGCTTTGCGCACAAGAGCAGTCGGACAAGCTACGCCTGTCGGGAAGTCTTCAGAGTGACATCCTACTGCCAGAGAAAGATAAAACAACAGGCGCAAATACTGCTGACGGTCATTTCCTGACAAACACTTATCTTGACCTGAAAGCCACAAGCCGCTATGTAGAGGCAGGGGCAAGACTGGAATATCTGAAACATCCGCTTCCCGGATTTGAGAATGATATCAAAGACTGGGGATTTCCTTATTTTTATGTGAAAGGTCGCTATAAGAATGCCGAATTGACATTGGGCAGTTTTTATGAGCAGTTTGGGTCGGGCTTCATCTTTCGCACATACGAGGAACGCAGTCTTGGAATAGACAATTCGCTGCAAGGTGCACGCTTGTCTTATCGCCCTTGGGACGGTGTGGCGGTGAAAATACTCACGGGACGCCAGCGTCGATATTGGAACCACAACGACAGTTGGCTGACAGGAGGCGACATTGAGTGGAATATTGATGAGTTGTTCAAAGGATTGCAGAAGCATCAGACCTATGCGATGATTGGTTTTTCTTACATCAACAAACACGAGAAAGAGAATGTTGTCATGACTGACCCGACGCATCGGCTACGCCTTCCTCGCTATGTCAATGCGTTCGACGTTCGTTTGCGAGTGCAGCACCGTTCGTTGAATGTGCTGGCAGAGATGGCGATGAAAACGCAAGACCCTTCCAATGACAATGGCTATATCTATCGCAATGGTTATGTGGCAATGCTTTCGGGTTCATACTCCAAACGCGGCATGAGCCTGCTTCTGCAAGCAAAGCGCAGCACGAACATGGCGTTCCGCAGTAGCAGGGGTATGGAAGGCACCTCTTCTTTTATCAATCATCTGCCTGCCTTCACCGTAGAACACACCTACACGTTGCCCGCACTCTATCCCTACGCCACACGTCCCGACGGAGAGTGGGCATATCAAGCGGCAGGAGCCTATACCTTTCCTAAAGGCTCAATGCTGGGTGGTAAATATGGAACGATGGTGAAAATGAATTTCTCGCACGTTCATTCCATTTCTAAAAGTGAGGATGGCGGCAGGGGAACCGATGGCTATGGAAGTTCGTTTTGGCGTTGGGGAGCGTCTACCTATTATCAAGACATTGACGTGCAGTTGGAGAAACGCCTTGGGAAAGACACAAAGCTCAACTTGATGTACATGAATCAACGTTACAACCAAACTGTGATTGAGGGACATGGAGGTATGTTGAACTCGCATATATTCGTGGTAGACGTGAAGCAAAAACTGGCACGAAAAACAACGCTGCGTGTTGAGGGACAATACCTTTTTTCGAAAGATGGCGACAAAGACTGGGCATTCGCACTGGCGGAATTGTCACTGTCACCACACTGGATGTTTACCTTGAGCGACCTTTACAACCTTGGCAACACCCACGTGCATTACTACCAAGGCTTTGTGACATACAGCGGTGGAGCACACAGGTTACAATTGGGCTATGGTCGCACCCGTGCTGGTTACAACTGTTCGGGAGGGGTATGCCGGTACACCCCTGCCACCAAAGGTCTGACACTTTCCTACAACTATAACTTCTGATAAAAATGAAATCTTTATATATCCTCCTTTTGGCTGGCATTTCACTCCTAATGAGTTGTGACCCCATTGACGCCGACAAACGTCTTATCGAAGTACCTGCCGCCACCATTCAGCGAAACGTGCTGATAGAAGATTTTACAGGGCAGCGGTGCATCTTCTGTCCCGAGGCCACAGAGGCCATCAAAGAGCTGCAAGGCACCTATGGAGCCGACAAGCTGATAGCTGTTGCAATTCATGCAGGTCCGCTCGCCGTTAAAACAACATCCACCATCGTGGGATTGCATACCGATGCTGGGGATGCGTATTACAAACTTTGGGCAATTCCAAACGTACCCAAAGCCATCATCAACCGTCGGGGTGGTGTACTGTCTAAAGACGCTTGGGCTGGAAAAATCTATGATGAGTTTACCAAAACTACGAACGTAAACATAGAACTTAAATGTCAATATGACGCTAACTCTCGTCGTGTAGAGGTGGAAACAGACTTGAAGACTTTGACGACAGCGGTGAAAGGACAATTGCAACTATGGCTGGTGGAAGATGGAATCGTCGCACCACAGCTCTTCCGGAACAACAAGTTAGAAAAAAACTACATCCACAGCCATGTGTTCCGGGCGGCTATCAACGGAGAATGGGGTTCAGAACTAACGCTCTCTCCCGAACATACGCACAAAGAGAAAACCACCTACACGCTTCCCAGTGGCATCCTGTCTGATAAAGCATGGATAGTGGCTTTCTTCTATAACGATAACGGTGTGCAACAGGTTGTTCGGCATAAGATTTCCAATTCGTAAATAAATGATAAAAATAAAAATATGAAATTACGACTACTTAGTTTTTTAAGTCTGCTCGCATGCACATTTGCAGGCGTGCAGGCACAGACAAGCACGAATGACGTTGTTTTTGTCAACGCCAATGGAGAAACAATTGCACCTAACTCCGTGCTTAATGTTAATAAGGTGGAGAACGATATTTTCCAACCTGGACAGAAACAAATGCATGCAGAACTATTCATCTCTAACCGCTCAGACAAGTCACAGAAAGTGAAACTCTCTTATACTATTGTTGAAATGCAAGAAGGGAAGTTGCAAGTTTGCGCATTTGGAGATTGCACGTTTCAAAATGCAACTGGCACTTATCACTTAGAGCGAGATGAGATGAAAGCCGCTGGCAAAGAAGCGGTCTCGATAGAGCATGGATTCGCCACCAAAGGAAATTGCAAGATAATTCTGCAACTTTTCGTCAAAGAAGATATGGGAAACGGAACGATGGTAGAGAAAAATGGTCCGCAGCTTACCATCAACTTTGTGCCAGAGACCACAGGTATCGCATCCTCACCGTTACAAGCAGGTGGCATCTACGATGTCTATAATACCAGTGGCGTGTTGCTCTACCAACAACTCACCTCGCTTTCAAAGCTTCCTAAAGGCACCTATATCGTTAAATACAGAAACAAACAAGGAACTATTTCTACGAAAAAGTATGTTATTTCTTAACACACATTCCAAAATAACACTCGCTATAATATGAAAAAAAGAATCTATATCCAATTGTTGGCACTCATCGCCATCCTTTGTTATCCGAGCAGTATCAGCGCCGACGACTACAGCCTGGCACCCTCTACAGGGCGAAAGGCTTATGTACCCATCCATGCCAAGAGTGCGAAAGGGCAGTTGTTGATTACCAATTACGGCAGAATTGCGGTTCAAGATTTCGTTTACAAACTCTCTTTTCAGGGAACAGTACTACAGGAGAAAAAATATATTCTGAAAGAACCGCTGCCACGCATGGATGTAGCGACGGTAGAAATTGATGTGCCTCCACACACCCAACTCTCGGAAACTGAATTGCAGGTAGAGATAACGAAAGTGAATGGTGAACCCAACAGGGCTACCATCCCCTACGCCAATCTTCCCAGAGTTACCGTTACACAAGTGCCTCACCGAAGAGTTGTCGTGGAAGAATACACGGGCATGTGGTGTAAATACTGCCCTCGCGGCATTGCCGTTATGGAAAACTTGGAAAAGAATTATCCCAACGATTTCATCGGTATTGCCATTCATTCATCAGACCCATTGGTTTGTTCCGACTATGCATGGAATACGGCAAATATCCGTAACTATCCAACACTTCAAATGAATAGAAGTCGTATATTGGCTAATAATATTGCCACCAACGAGTTTGAGGAAGAAAAGGCCATGGGAGCCGACATGGATATTGATGTCACTGCCCAATGGGACGAACGGAAAGAAAACATCACGGTGATACCTCACGTTACATTTCGTGTTGTTCCCAAAGAGGCAACATATGGCATCGCCTATGTGCTGACGGAGGATGGTATGACAAAGTCTTCCTGGTTACAGAACAATAACTTTTCGGGAGACAACAGCGTTCTTGGCACGTCAGCAGAAATGGATAAATTCGTCCATTTACCTTCTGTGATAAGCGGACTTCCCAATAACTTTACGGCAATCGCAGCGAAAGGAGTTTCCACTCCGGCCGCAGAGGATTATATCAAGACACCGATAGAAGTAGACAAGGTACAAAGTTTTCAACATGTGTTTAACGTCTCTCGCAACAAGCTGCTGCAAGACAAATCAAAACTGAAAGTCTGTGTCCTGCTGATTAACAATAATACAAAGAAAATCGAAAATGCAGCTAAATGTAACATCACCGATGCAGGCACCACGGGCATATCTACCGTAACAGAAGAACATGGCAACGCCACAGAGACAGCACGCTACACACTTGACGGTCGTCGTATTCAAACATCGCAAAAAGGAATCAACATCGTGAAATATGGCGATGGTCGCATACGAAAAGAAATCGTAACACGCTGACAAGGAAGAGACGTATAAGCCCTCACTCTACTGCAAACTCTCTACAAACAAGCACATGGAGTGAGGGAGGTCAATCACAACACGCAATATCACAGGTACGGTGATACGATAGACAAGTCCGTGGGGCAGGTCAGGCGACTGTGTGACAGAAAAATAAAAACACTTGTTTGCGACAGGAAATACCGGAGGCAAAGCTTGAGTGGTCAAACACAAATTATGATTCCGGACACGCCAAAGAAAACAGACTTCCGGGACATCAAGAACAAAAAGCGCAAACTCTTCCGCAAGCGGGCGGGAATAGAACCTGTTATAGGTCACTCTGTTTCTCTTGTCTGTAAAAAGTACAAGATATTATTTTTTCTTCCGACGCATTTCATTAACTTTGCAGAAACAACATTACAACTCATACTTCTTATTATAAAAATCAATGGATATTACTAAGCGTAATGGCTCAACCGAGCAATATGACAAAGAGAAAATTGCCACGGCCATCAAGAAGAGTTTTATCAGTACGAAACACGAGATAGACGACGCCACCATCTACAAAATGGTACAATCGGTAGAAGATATCGTTTGTACCAACCACATCAAGCAAAATGTGGAGAGCATTCAGGATGAGGTGGAAAAGACGCTGATGAAAAACGGTTATTACGCCGAAGCAAAGAGTTTTATCCTGTTTAGATGGCAACGAACCGAGATACGTCGTACCTATAGACGCATCGCCGAAGATTTGCAAGACGAGCATATCACAGAGGTATTGAAACACATTGCCGCCGATTTTACAGACAAAGAATATAGTATATTGCTGCTCATTGACAAGTATGCCAGCTTCAGCAAGGCGGGCATGACCGCCACCGAACGCATGGATGCGCTTATCAAAGCAGCGGTAGAGCTTACCACACAAGAGGCTCCCGAGTGGGAATTCATTGCAGCCCGACTGCTCAATTACCAACTCAACAAACGCATCGCACGCTTTGAAGACAGTGAGGGACTGATGTCACTGTATGACAAGATGAAGTTCTTGACAGACAGAAATCTATATGGTGCATATATCTTGCAACAATACAGCAAAGCCGAAATAGAACAAGCGGCTACTTTTATCGATGCCAGTCGCAACCACTTGCTCAACTACTCGGGACTGGAACTGCTCATCAAACGCTATGTGATTCGTAATTTTGATAACAGTCCCATTGAGAGTGTGCAAGAAATGTTCTTGGGAATAGCCTTGCATTTGGCGATGAATGAACCGCAAGACCGCATGACGTGGGTGCAACGCTTTTACAACATGCTGAGCAAACTGCAAGTAACCATGGCAACCCCCACCCTTTCCAATGCGCGCAAACCGTTTCACCAACTGTCAAGTTGTTTCATTGATACCGTTCCCGACAGTTTGGAAGGCATTTACCGAAGCATAGACAACTTTGCGCAAGTGAGCAAGTTTGGCGGTGGTATGGGTCTCTACTTTGGTAAAGTGCGCGCTGCTGGCGGCAGGATAAGAGGCTTCAAGGGTGCCGCAGGTGGCGTTATTCGTTGGATGAAATTAGTAAACGACACGGCCGTTGCCGTCGATCAGTTAGGCGTTAGACAGGGTGCGGTGGCTGTATATTTAGATGTATGGCATAAGGATTTACCCGAATTCCTACAACTTCGCACCAACAATGGCGATGACAGGATGAAGGCACACGACATTTTTCCCGCCATCTGTTACCCCGATTTGTTTTGGAAAATGGCGGAAGAAAACCTCAACCAAGACTGGTATATGTTCTGTCCCAATGAGGTGATGACCGCTAAAGGGTATAACTTGGAAGACTATTATGGTGAGGAATGGGAGAAACGCTATTGGGATTGCGTGGCAGACACCTCCATCTCTCGGCGCATCATGCCCATTAAAGAGATTGTACGTCTTATCCTTCGGTCGGCTGTGGAGACGGGTACTCCCTTCACCTTTAACAGAGACACGGTGAACAGAGCCAACCCCAACCACCACAAAGGCATCATTTACTGCTCTAACCTCTGCACGGAGATAGCACAAAACATGTCGCAGATAGAGGAAGTGTCAAACGAGATACGCACCGAAGAGGGCGACACCGTAGTGGTAAGAACCGTGAAACCAGGCGACTTTGTGGTGTGCAACCTTGCCAGTTTGTCGTTGGGACACCTGAAACTGGAAGACGAAACAGAGATGAAGGAGGTGGTATCAAGTGTGGTAAGAGCCTTGGACAATGTGATAGACCTGAACTTTTACCCTCTTCCTTTCGCAAAAATCACCAATCGCACCTATCGAAGCATTGGCTTGGGCGTGAGTGGTTATCATCATGCGCTGGCCATAAGGGGCATCAAATGGGAAAGCGAAGAGCATCTGTCGTTCGTAGACAAAGTGTTTGAGCGCATCAATCGTCTGGCTATTGAAGCCAGTTCGGACATTGCAAAGCAAAAGGGAAGCTACAAATACTTTGAGGGTAGCGACTGGCAAACAGGCGAGTACTTCACCAAGCGACAATATACATCGCCCCAATGGAAAGCACTTGCCAAGAAAGTAAGTCAGCAGGGCATGCGCAACGCCTACCTCTTAGCCATCGCACCCACCAGCAGTACCAGCATCATCGCAGCCACCACGGCAGGCGTAGACCCTGTGATGAAACGGTTCTTCTTAGAAGAAAAGAAGGGTGCCATGCTGCCTCGAGTAGCTCCAAGCTTATCGGATAAAACCTATTGGGTGTACAAAAGCGCATACCTGATAGACCAATCGTGGAGCATGAGAGCGGCGGGAATAAGACAGAAACACATTGACCAAGCACAAAGTGTCAACCTATACATCACCAATAATTATACCATGCGGCAACTGTTGGGACTGTACACCTTGGCTTGGCACTGTGGTGTGAAAACTATCTACTATATCCGAAGTAAATCGTTAGAGGTGGAAGAGTGTGAAAGCTGCGCCTCATAAGACCGATAAAGATTGATGTGATAACAAGTTGATGAGGTAAAAAACAGACTATCAACTCGTAAACTTGTAAACTATCAACTCGTAAACTTATAAACTTAAAAACTCATAAACTAAAAAACATGACACAATTAAAGCGCAATTCGCTATTCAATCCAAACGGAGATACAGACCTACGATTGAGAAGGATGATTGGGGGAAACACCACCAACCTCAATGATTTCAACAACATGAAATACCAATGGGCAAGCGACTGGTACAGGCAAGCCATGAACAACTTTTGGATTCCTGAAGAAATCAACCTCACCCAAGACACAAAAGACTATCCACGACTGGACAAAGCCGAGCGCACTGCCTACGACAAGATATTGAGTTTCTTGGTTTTTCTTGACTCCCTGCAAAGCAACAACCTGCCTTCGCTGTGCGAATACATCACAGCCAACGAGGTAAACCTATGCCTGCACATACAGGCTTTTCAAGAGTGCGTGCACAGTCAGAGTTACAGTTACATGCTCGACACGATATGCAGCCCCGAGCAACGCAATGACATTCTGTATCAATGGAAAACAGATGAGCATCTGTTAAGGCGCAACACCTTCATCGGAAATTGCTATAATGAGTTTCATGAAAAGCAAGATTTGTATGCACTGATGAAGACCTGTATTGCCAATTTCATCTTGGAAGGCATCTACTTTTACAGTGGTTTTATGTTTTTCTACAATCTCAGTCGCAACGGAAAGATGTCTGGGTCGGCGCAAGAGATACGCTACATCAACCGTGACGAGAACACTCACCTGTGGTTGTTCAGAAACATTATCAAAGAATTGAAAAAAGAAGAGCCCGAAATGTTTACGCCCGAAAAGGTGAAAGTGTACGAAGAGATGATGCGAGAGGGCGTTCGTCAGGAGATTGCATGGGGACAATACGTGATTGGAAACGACATTCAAGGGCTCAATGCGCAAATGGTGACAGACTACATTCACTATCTGGGAAACCTGCGTTGGCACAGCTTGGGCTTTGATTATCTGTATGAGGACAATCAAAAAGAACCCGAAGACATGAAATGGGTAGCGCAATATTCTGACCCGAACATGGTAAAGACCGACTTCTTTGAGGCGAAAAGTACGGCATACGCTAAGAGTACAGCCATTGAAGACGACCTATAAGTGCGAATAAACATGCTCAGTATTGCCGTTATTGGTGGTGGACGTTGCAATATCACAAACTCGTTCGCACAAGATTATGTGAAGAAAAACCATCAGCATCCCATCCAACAAACAGCTCACCGTGCATCTGGCTCCGGGTGGTGGCTTCACCATGAAAATGATCTAAAGAAGAATCTCGCACAACGTTTATTTTCCTTAGGTGTTAGGTAAGCCGTGATGCCGAGTTGATGAGCACGGCGAATAATCGTGTCCCCTAATTATTTTTTTTACCAAAAAGTGATTTTGTTGGAGATAAATATATAACTTAGCACCGAAAATATGTGTCAATCAAAAAATCGGTATAAATTATGATTTTTCAAAGGCAACAATATATAGACAATTGGATTGCAGGGCGTAGCAACGGCCTTGTAAACATAATAGGCTGCAATAAACGATTAGACTATCTATGCATCAAATTCATAACAAATAATAAATCATCAAATCTATGAAAAGACTAGTAATTCCTGTACTTGCATTAGCCTCTAATCAAGATTATTACGACTATGATGAATTCTTCTATGGTAACATATATCATATTATTGGTCTATAATTGAAAAAAATGAAAAAATGAAAAAAAACTTTTTAATGATGTTTTGCCTATGCTGCTCATTGGTAATAATGACATCATGTGGCGATGACGATTCTGTTGAAGATATTTCCTTTGTAAAGGGGGAATTATATCAGACGACTTGGAGCGGTCAACAGGTCTACTACGATAATCAAGGGAATGTTAAGGCAGTAGAACACTTCTATCTGGAATTTCAAAAGGAACCTACTGCTTATTACATACAAACGGATGAGGAATATATCCAGCGTAAATCCTTCACATATAAAATAGAGGGAAAAATGCTGTATGCTGTTGACGGTGTAATCTTTGGCCACTGGACTATCTTAGAGAAAACCAAAAACAAGATGACCATGCAGGCATTTAAGCCGAAAAAATGCTTGGTAGTATTAAATAGAATTAGCTAATAGTGACAGGAGTAGAAGATTTTCTGCTCCTGCGCATATAACCATCATAAGAAATAGATAATAAATAAGTTTGTCAGTCATAATTTTCCCTATGGCTTTTGTTTCATGTATATGATGATGGCCAGGATAATATAGAGTTTCATCGTGAAAAGGTGCAACACATTATCGATAGGGTCCCTCTCTTGTTAATACATACTAGCACTACAGTTATTGCCCTCATAGTGATGGCAGAGGTGGTGTGCGGTTCATTATCAGTCCAGAGCCATGCTCTGGACGATATGTTTTGGGGTTTTCAACCCAAATCGGTCATTAGAAAAAGCTTCTTGTCATTTTCTAATGACCGCCATTA
>CAUPIT010000022.1:0-37412 GCA_963511375.1 uncultured Prevotella sp.
TCCCCTTTACCACACATACCGCAAGACATACCTTTGCCACGCTCATCACGCTTGAACAGGGTGTGCCCATTGAGACCGTGAGTAAGATGCTGGGGCATTCCAACGTGAGCATGACCGAGCGTTATGCAAAGGTAACACCGCAGAAACTCTTTGAGGAATTTGACCGTTTCCTTTCTTTCACCGAAGAGATGCAGTTGGCTATCTAATCCTTATTAAGTCATTTGATTTCTTATCTATTCATTTAATTAACTTCAAACCACCAAGACAATGAGAAGTACATTCAAGATACTGTTCTATATCAACAGACAGAAGACAAAGACAGACGGCAATACCGCCATTATCTGCCGTATCACCATAGACGGAAAGAACACAGCCATTAACACGGGCGAAGAGTGCCAGCCCTCTGAGTGGAACACCAAGCAGGGTTTGACAACCAACAAGAAGACCAATCAAAGAATTAATGAGTTCAGGGATTTGGTGGAAAAGACCTATCGGGATATTCTTGTAAAGGATGGAGTGGTAAGCGTGGAACTTATCAAGAACCGCTTGCAAGGTATTGCCACCAATCCGACCACGCTCCTTGCCATGAGCAGGGCCGAACTGCAAACAGTCAAGGAAAGTGTTGGCAGATCAAGGGCAGAGGGAACTTATCTGAACCTGTTCTATTCTGACAGAAATCTCCGTGAATTTGTAGAAAACAAAGGAGTGCAGGATATACCCATCGGAACAATTACAGAGGACTTGTTCGAGGAATACCGCTTCTTTCTCAAAAAGCGTGGACTGAAAGCATCTACCGTCAACAGCAACCTCTGTTGGCTGAGCCGACTGATGTTCCGTGCGGTCAGCAAGAGGATTATCCGCTGCAATCCGTTTGAGAATGCCAAGTATGAGAAGGAGGAAAAGAAGATACGTTTTCTGCAAAAGAGCGATGTGATGAAACTTATGGCAATGAAGATGAACGACAAGGAAGCGGAGCTGGCAAGACTGATGTTTGTCTTTTCCTGCTTCACAGGCTTGGCTATCTCAGATATGGAGAATTTGGAATACAAGCATATCCAAACGACAGCGGATGGACAGATGTATATAAGAAAGGAACGTCAGAAGACCAAGGTTGAGTTCATCGTGCCGTTACATCCCATAGCGGAAACCATCATCAGTCATTGCTGGAAAGAGCCGGAAAGAAGCGAGGTACAGCAGACGGTGAAAGAAAAAGGCGACCACCTTGTTTTTCATCGTGATTGCAGCCGCAGTGTCATGGATGCCAAACTGAGTATTGTGGGAAAGGCTTGCGGTATTCGCCAAAGACTTTCCTTCCACATGGCAAGACATACATTCGGCACGATGAGCCTAAGCGCAGGAATACCTATTGAAAGCATCGCCAAGATGATGGGACATACCTCCATATCAAGCACTCAAGTCTATGCGCAGGTAACGGACAGGAAGATATCAGAGGATATGGACAGGCTCATTGCCAAGCAATCGGCAAAAGAAAAGGAAACTTCGGGGAGAGAGGCTTGTGAACCTTCGGATATTATAACCTGTAAAATGGAGGAAACGGCATGAATACGAGCCATAAACCAAGAACAATGACCAGCACGGACAATCATCGTAGTTGTTTTGATTGGGGCAGTAATATGCAAGTCATTCGCAAAGGAAACGGAGAAATAGCCATGACAAAGAGCGAACTTGTGAGATTCTTCGGTGTGACGTGGAGAAAACTCAATTATAGGCTTCAGACGATTATGAAATCTTCCAACCTGCATCCCGATGAAAGGGGTGCAGGTGAAGAACCTGTTTTCATCAACGGACAACTTAAAGGTTATGCACCGCTCTATCCACTTCCTATTATCATCGCCCTATCCTTTCTGTTGGACAGCATGGAAGCGCATTTATTCAGAGAGTATATCTGTGAGAGATTGCAGAAACCTGCATCCGTGATAACACCGATATTTCTGCTCGGTAGCACGAATAACTAATTGATTATTTCTTATCTTTCCTTTTCTTTCACAGATTATATCTTACTACATAACTACAATAAGAAATAACACGGTGAAAGAAAAAGGTTTATGCCGTAGTTGGCAGTTGTTTATGTGCGTTACTACGAAATGACTACATACTTCCAAAATGTGAACGGAAGGAATATCTTTCTTTTAGCTGTGGAATGAAATCAGAGGGAATATAGAACTTGAGGAGATCACAAAATAACGATTTCTAATAGGCAAATAGCGTATAGAACATTAAATCAGCCCAAGAGCAAATATAAATGCTATAAAATTATTGGTTATATGTGTAATGATGCAATATCTGACATCATGAGTTTTTATATAAATTATAGATAGAGGGATGGCTATAATTAATGTATCAATTCTGACGACATCTCCTCCTATATGTAAACAGAAAAAAAGTATGGAACCTACAATGATTACGCACATTTTGGAAAAACCACCTCTTTCCATCATGTCAATAAACCATTTTCGAAATATAAGTTCCTCCATCACTGGACCTAACAAAACAAAACTTGCAAAATGTATTAATACACTGCTAATCCCAAGGGATAACGTTTTGTGTATGTAAGAGCCTGTTGACAAGTAATAGATAATAATTGTTAACAACTGCCAAGTAAACGCTAAAACAACAGACACAATAAGAGGCTTGGGAAAAAGTCTATTCCCCTTAAAATTCCATATATGTAGTTTTTCTTTTGTGCTGTAAACAGATAGGACAAGTAGCAGAACTGCACTGACAAGAAACGAAAAACCATCGTAAGCAAGAGTGGAATCTATTTTAGAATTTTCATTCAGAACGAAATGATAGAAATAGGGAACAGCAAGAGATATAAGTAAAACTGCACAAAGAGCGATAAACTTCAACATCTTCAGGATGCAAGTTTTTTTACTATATTTAATTTCCATTGTTAATGATAATAGTTGTAATTTTTTTTGCAATTGTTGATAGTATATTTGATAGATAAAAGCGTCTTAACCCCTCTCAAATAGATTGAGGCTAAGACGCTTTACTGTCATTTAGCCAAAGATCTCAATAAGAAGATGTCCAATGCCCTCAACGATTGAACCACCGCCACCATGCCGTGTACAGGCGTCAGACCATCTCTTGTGCTTTGACTCTTTTGATTCTCCACCGTTTACAGTTCTCATTTCTGCTACATTCATCTCTTTCATGTAGCTGCTGTTTAAATTTTTCATTTTTGAATTTTTAGGTTTATAAAATAAAAACAGTCCGTTCGGAAAGTTTACTTTTGCAAAAATAAAATGTTTCCATGCACAAACAGTGCATCGAGCGAAAAACTTCCAGCGGAAATATACTTTTTTTCATTTTCATCCAAATATTCCACTTCTAAATGGAGTTTTAATTCAAAGTGATTAGAATAATAAAAGGTGTATTTAGAGCGACTATAATCAATCCTTGCTCCAAGCATTCGCAAGTCATCCAGCACATTATATAAATGTCGCTTGCTAATACGGAGTTTCTCTGCAAGTTCTTGAGGTGTACCTGTGTTTTTATTTTTTATTAGTCTATGTAACTTATTTAATCTATAAATTTCATTTCTCAGTTCCATGCTATTCTATAACGTTAAATTGTTCCTTCCATAATTTACTATACACTCCTTTTTGGATTATTAGATTATTATGTGTCCCATATTCCGCAACAAGTCCTTTGTCTATAACCACAATCATATCTGCATCTTTCACGGTACTTAGACGATGAGCGATGACAATGATTGTTTTACCTTGTGTAGCCAAATCGGTAAGTATCTGTTTGACATACCGTTCGGAAATAGAATCCAGTGAAGATGTGGCTTCGTCGAATATTAAAATTTCAGGCTGTTTATACAAGGCACGGGCTATAGATATACGTTGCCGTTCTCCACCTGACAACGTAGTTCCCTGTTCACTGATGATAGTGTCCAACCCTTGTGGCATGCCATCGACAAAATCTTTTAACCCCAGTTTCTCTATTATGTCAAACACCCTGCACATATCAGGTTGTAAATCTCCAAGACAAATGTTTGAAAGTAATGTACCTGCAAATAATTCTACTTTTTGTGGTACAGTACTAATTACTCTGCGTAAACTTTCATTACTTATCATGGATATATCATATTTCCCTATATTGATATTTCCACTCTGTATAGGATATATGTGTTGCAACAGAGAGATAAGCGTGGTTTTACCAGAACCACTTTCCCCTACAATGGCAGTAGTACGCCCTTTGGGAATTGTGAGGTTGAGGGATTCAAAAACCTGCTTACGGGAGCCATAACTGAATGAGACTTTTTCAAATGCAATATCACCAATAATTTCTGGGGTAAGAGTAATTCTTTGTTCCATGTTAGATTCTTCAACTTCTAAATCGAGAATCTGAAACAAACGGTCAGCAGCTATCATTGCATCTTGTATTATTTGGTTAGATGTAATTAGAGTGCCAATGGGGGAAAGTACGTAACCTATCAGAGAATAGAAAATCATAAGATTTCCTGGTGTGAGGGACTGTTCTAATACGAAGCGGCTTCCCACCCATAATATAACAACAGTAACAGCTGACGAAATTAAATCTATGCCACTACTTGCAAATATAGCACCTCGGGAACTAATGTATGTATTGCGTATAAGTCGTACAAAACGTGATTCTGTTTTAAGGTTAGCATGATCTTCGATACCAAATCGCTTTATAGTCGTAATGGCACTGAGCGATTCTACAAGCTGAGACTCCAAATCAGCTCCTGTCTCCATTATGTAGCGTTGATATTTCTTGTTAAGGCGGTTGAAAAGTAAAAACACTGTAAAAAATAAAGGTGCAGAAACCAATGTCACCAGCGCCAATTGCCACGAATAGGCAAACATTACGCTCACCGCAAAAACAAGTATCAGTATATTTACAGTTAAATCTACTGAGATATTGTTGATAAACGTACGGATTTTTACAGCATCATTCACACGTGAAATAATCTCACCCACTCGCATGGTGTCAAAGAAAAGCTGAGGCAAGTTCAATATATGCTTATAGTAGCCAAGAATAAGAGTAGCATCTATCATCTGACTGGTTTTTAATGCCAAAATACTCTTTGTTGACGAAATGAAAATCCTAACAAGAATTATTATTAGCATAAGCACTCCCATGAGATTAAGTAAATTAGTATTTTGATCTACCAATACATAGTCAACAATCTTACCCACATATATAGATGTGCTTAACCCAAGTATGCTACAAACGATAGCTCCAAACAACACTTCTACCATAATTCGCTTATGTGGGCTTACCAACTGTAAAAAGCGGTGTGGTATGCTGGTTTTCATATTACCTTGAATAAAACATTCCTTGGGTTCTAATAATATAAGAACTCCTGTCCATTCCTTTTGGAATTTGTCCCAAGCAACACGGTGTAACTCTCCATCACTTGGATCCATGTATTCTATATATTTGCTACTCACCTTGAAAATAACAACAAAGTGATGGAGAATCTCTTTCACAACAATATGCGCAATAGCGGGCAAAGGTATTATCTTCAAAGCCTCTGGTTGTGCTCGCACACCTTTAGCTTCTAATCCTAATTTCTTAGCAGCCTCTATCATACCCAAAACATTTGTTCCCTTTTTGTCAGTAAACGCATATTGTCGTATTCGCGCAATAGGAAATTTCAATCCATAATAGGCACATACGGAAGCCAAAGATGCTGCTCCACAATCGGTAATGTCCTGCTGTTTTATTTTTATTACTTTGTTATTCATTGAAAGTTATTAGTTATGCGAATTGATTGGTGTTGTGGTTTGGTGCTGTGTAGGGTTAACCCATTCATCAAGATTTTTATAAAGCAAATCCAAAAGAGAACTACGCGAAACGACAAAATGAGCTACGCATACCATTCCTTTTTTTATAAATCCTTTTCTCCCTTGACTTCGCAATTCAAGGTAATTTTTTGTCAACTTACATCTTACTTCATAAAACGTATTGCCGTTTTTGTCCCTTATACAATCAGAAGATATCCTTTTTACATAGCCATCTATCGTTCCTCATTCGTTATAGTTGAATGATTCAATCTGGACTTTTACACGCATTCCTTCCGTTATGAAGGCAATATCTCGTGGTGTTACATAAACTTCTACATGGAGTGTTGTATCAGGACTAACTATGGCAATTGTTGTTCCTGTTTGGAGGTAGCTTCCAGAATAAATACCAGAAAACTGTTCCAATGTGCCATTGATAGGACTTTTCACAACATGTAGATTTCTATTACTATTTGTTTCAATAAGGGCAGAAGACATTTCCGATAGTTGCATTTTTAGGTTAGCAAGGTCTGTTTTCCATGTGCTTTTTTGGTTGGCTTTTTGCAAATTAAGCTCGTTTTGTCTATTTAAATATTGGTAATAGTGTTCGTTGTATTCGCTTTCACTAATCAATCCTTTATCAAAAAGCGTCTTATGACGTTTCCAGTCTATTTCATATTGGTGTAAATCAGTTTGTAGACGATGAATTTCAGATAAATATTTTCTATATTCTTGTTGTCTGGCAGTAGATAAGAACACACTTGGACTTAAACCTTTAGACAACAAGTTAAGGTCAGAAATCTGAGTTTGTAAATCGAGCGAACGATCTTGCTGATATTTGATTCTTCCATCAGAAGAATTTGTCCTGAATTTCAGAATTTCATCTCCTTTCTTCAGCATATCACCCTCTTTTACATAAACCCTCTCCACAATCTCTGTCATGGGAGCAGTTATTATGCTTACCTCACTGTTGGGTCTTACTATGCCATTACTTTGTACCGTAATATCTACATATATAAAAGGTAAGGAGATTATAATCAGTGCCACAACTGCTAATACTATTATGTAAATGGCACTATTCTTTGGACGTTGCGAATAGATGTATGTATCTATGCTGTCAGTTATCCAATCTGTCGATAAAAGTTTAGAGTTTTGTTCCATAAATGGGAAATATCAAGAAAAGTCACATAAAAATGAGGCTTCAAAATATAGAAGTCCTTTTGATGCAATGGTGGCAAAATATACGCTAAATCCTACTGAAAAAAAAAGTATCATCGTGATTCCACGATGTCAAAGGCATATGTCATACTAATAATGATTCTTTTTCACGACTCTGGTTATCACTGCTTTAAACATTTCTATCATCTTTGTCATTTGTTTCCTGAGGTTGTCTCATTTTTTTTCGTGTGCAAAATAAATAATAATAAAAGTCTTACACAATACCTATTTATAATGATTTTTAATTGAACTTTTATGCTATTTTACTAATATTTATATCAATTATTCACATCGATCTACTATTCTCTGTATTCCCATTTTTTACTTGTAACAAGTGTTAATGCCAATTATAACTATTGAAGGCGGTTTTATTCGCATTCCTTATAATTATTATCCAACATTTTCTCCAAGTCCGACATCTTATAGAGTATCTTCCCTGCAAACTGCATATAGGGGATAATTCCTTTGTCCCGATAATCCTGCAAGGTACGAGGGCTGATATACAGCCGCTCGCATACTTCCTTGCTCGTTAGGAAATGCTCACCTCCAAACAGCGGTTTATGTGTCTGTGCCACTTCCTTAATCCGTCTGTTCACTCTTTCAAGTGCGGACAGCACCGCCTGCATATCATCCGCTTCCAGATTCAAATCTCTTATTGATTCCATTCTCATCTTGCTTTTTTGTTAGTCTTAGATTTATCTGTTTTAGGCTTCTCTGATTTAGTCTGCAACAGCCACTCCACATCCTCACGCCTGTAATAGCACTTATGTCCGATTTGGGAGAAAGGCAACACACCTGTATCCCGATAGTGCTGCAAGGTGCGCTTGCTGATATTAAGCAACTGGCACACATCACCGTTGTGCAGCCAATCGGTGTGCCTGCTCTGTTCTCCGAATGCCTTGTGGCAGGTCTCGGCAAGACTGAGTATCTCGTTCCTCAGTTTTGCCCAGTTTGAATCCGTAATGATAAAATATCCCATAATTCTATTGTTGTTTTGTTTGTACTTCTGTCTTATTGGTATTGACAACACCTTTGTCTATTCTGCGTTTCATCGCACGTTTATGCCTGCAAAAGTATGATGAGTTTGTCATACTTCAAAGCAGCAGGGAACAGCAGGGAAATATCGGGAAGTTGAAGGAAAAGCTAACGCATTTTATCGGCAGCCGTTTGCGCATTCTTTCCCTGTTTTCTTCTTTCACCGTCCGTTTGACGCAAAGATAGGGCGGTGCATGTCCTATTCTATCATTCTTCTTTTAAGTGGCACCTTGTAGCACTCTTGGTGTAGACAAACGCTACCTTATTTCTGTGCTGATTCTATTGTTTGCAATATTGGTGCTGAATACCGCAAACGTGTGCAGAGGGTACACTTCTACCTCTATCTTTTCTTGCTATTTTATCCCCTGTTTTGATTTAATTCGGGCTTAAATCAGTTATTTCTTTTCCTGTCTCCTCAAAAATCCGTGCGAACTTTATTGCGAATGAACGCAACATTATGCAAGCACTCTCCGAATGCTTGGAACTTTCCAGTTCTCTTCATAACTTCACTCTCGGAAACCAAACCAAGCATATAATGAAAAGGAACGCAGATAAAGGCAATTCAGTGGACGAAAATAATACGCCCAAGCAAAGGAAGACTTCCTCCAAAAATGGTGAGATAGAAACCTATCTCTCCTCTTATTATGAGTTTAGGTACAACACGGTGTTGGGAAGAACTGAATACAGGAACAAGGACGATGCTCACTTCTCAAAAGTGGGTCGCTATGAAATCAACACGCTCCGCAGGGAACTTGACAACGATGTGGGGATTATCACATCTTCCGACAACCTCTATTCCATTATAGAGAGCAGCTTCTCTCCACATGTCAATCCCATACAGGAGTATTTCAATGGATTGCCCTTGGTGGATATTGGTTATAGCAGAGGTAATTATAGTGGCAATAGCGATAGTTGTAGTCATGGCAGTAGTGGTAATGGTAATAATGAACATAATAACCATTGTGATATTTCTTCCCTTTCACTGAAAGCCATTCCCGAATTGGCAAGTTGCGTAGTTGTGCGTAACTCTGACAAGTGGCTGCCATACCTTACCAAATGGCTCGTGGCAGTGGTCGCAAATGCCATGGACAACCGTGAGTGCCGTAACCATACCTGCCTCGTACTGACAGGCGAGCAAGGCAAGTTCAAAACGACTTTCCTTGATTTACTCTGTCCGCCTGCCCTGCACGGTTACAGCTACACGGGCAAGATATATCCGCAGGAGAAGGACACGCTTACCTATATCGGGCAAAACCTCATCGTAAACATTGACGACCAGCTCAAAGCCCTTAACAAGCGTGACGAAAACGAACTTAAAAACCTCATCACCTGCCCGATGGTCAAATACCGTATGCCTTATGACAAGTATGTGGAAGAACATCCCCACTTGGCAAGCTTCGTGGCATCGGTAAATGGTAACGATTTCCTTACCGACCCCACAGGCAGCAGACGGTTTCTGCCCTTTGAAGTGCTTTCCATAGATATTGAGAGAGCAAAGGCTGTTTCTATGGATAATGTCTATGCGGAAGCGAAAGCCTTGCTGAGCATAGGTTTCCGCTATTGGTTTGACGATGAAGAGATAACGGAACTATACAGGGAGAGTGAGGATTTCCAAGTACAGACCGCAGAAATGGAACTACTACTACGCTGCTTCGAGAAACCAGCGGAGGATGAAAACTATTCGTTAATGACCACTACGGAGATACTTACCTATTTGGGTATTTATACTCACCAATCACTTGTTGCCAAGCGTATGGGCGAAGCCTTGAAGAAAGCAGGATACATAAAGGTGAACAAACGAAGAAACGGTGGTAGCCCCATCTATGTCTACAAAATTAGGAAAATCTTGCCCTGCCCGCTCCTTCAAACTTGTAGTAGCCAAATGTAGTAGAATGTGTAGTGTTGTCTTATACTACAAAGTAACACTGATTATCAATCACTTATCACAAAATAGTATGTAGTAAGAAGAAAGATGAAAAAGTTTGGAGGGGGAAAACTTTGGAAACAGTAAAACCATAAAAACAGACAAATATAAATAATTATCATTCAACCCATTAAAGTATCAAAGCAATGAAAGAAGAAGATTTATCACTCATCAAGCGACACTCCATCGTGGAGTATCTTGAAAGGAAAGGCATCAAGCCTGTACGTAGGACACCTTCCTATGCGCTGTACCGCTCACCACTCAGAGAGGAAACGCATCCGAGTTTTAAGGTGGACACACAGAAGAACCTCTGGATAGACTATGCCGAAGGTAGGGGCGGAAGTATCATCGACCTCTGTATGCGTATGGAGAGTAGCACGCTATCTGAAGCCATCCGCCGTTTGGGGCAGAACGCTCCCGCTAATGGCACATATAGTTCTCGTAATGGCTTCGCATCAAACAACACCCAACCTGTAATGGTTGCAAATGGAGCAAGAAGACTGATAGAAATATCAGACACCCTGCCGCCACATTTGCAGGAGTATCTTGCGAGGGAACGCTGCATTGACTTGGAAAAGGCAATGCCATTTCTTAAATGTATCACTTATGAGGTAAGGGGCAGATGTTACCAAGCTATCGGCTTTGCCAATCTCTCTGGCGGCTATGAGCTTCGGGACAATAAAACGTTCAAGGGAACGATAGCTCCGAAAGACATCACTCCTATATTCACCGACAAGATAATAAACCAAATACAGCCAACTTGTGTGTTCGAGGGATTTATAGATTTTCTTTCTTTTCTTTCAATGAAAGAAGAAGTAACAAGTGCCTGTCTTGTGCTAAACTCCGTGAGCAATACCGCCAAAGCAATTCGGTATATGAATGCGCAGGGAATATCTTCCATTCGTACCTTCCTTGATAATGACTATGCAGGGCGGAGAGCTGTACAGGAGTTTGCAGGGGCAGGCTTTCATGTTGAGGACATGAGCATACACTACAAGGATTTCAAAGACCTCAACGAGTTTCATGTCAGCCGTATGCGTAAGCAGGAGCAGCAGAAAGTGCAGGAACGGACACGGATGTCGGTTAAAGAACAAAATCAAAACATGAAATCAAAACAAGTCAAACATAAAATGAGATAAAATATGGACAAGAAAAAAGTCAGTAACGAGGGGATGGAGAATACCATCCACTCCACCAAGCAATATTTAGGACTCAACCAAATTGAAGGTTCGTCTGAACATCTTATAGCCGAACTTCGGGCAAGGAGAGCCAGACTTACTCAAGACCCAAACAAGCAGGACACAGAGAACACTACGCACTCTGAACCTGCGCAGCATACAGAGAACGCAACCGTTCAAAGACGCATCAGTGCCAAGATGAGAAAGGAAACGCTTGAAGCCTACAAGCAAGCCTATCTTGCTCCAACAAAACTAAGCAACCGAAAAGCGGTCTATCTGAGCAGGGAAACGCAGGAACGTGCCGACTTCATCGTGCGCAGGTTAGGCGACAGGGGCAGCAACCTTTCAAGCTTTGTGGAGAACATCGTGCGTCTACATTTGGAGGAGTACGGTGAAGACATAGAGAAATGGAGGAGATTGTAAACCGCAGGAAAGGGGGCGATGACTTTTTGGAAAAGGGACTACCATTCCACTTAAAGCCATCAACCCTTTTCAGGGGACATGACAACAATCATTTGCCAAACATACTGAATGATGAGAACACCACGAACACAGTTAAATACAGAATGCACGGCATTCATTTTTCGGCAGCAAAACGCCTTGTGTGTCAACGTTTCGTTATCTGGCATTGCAAGACGTCAGTTTGTACCCACAAACTGCGCCCTGCTCCCCTCGATAAAAAGTCGGGGAGATTAGACCGTAATCACTCCGTTCTCATCGGTCGTCATTCAGAAATTAAGCAGCAACGAATCATCCATAATGATTAACTTTCAGAGAAACTTATATGAAGAAATACAGAAGAAAAGCTACCCAATGGCAGCAGAAGGACAATGAAGAAAAACAGATGAACAAGACGGAGTTCATCAAGGTTAGGTGTACTTCGGAGGAGAAGCAGCGCATCAAGGCAAAGGGAGAAAGCACAGGGCGGAAGTTCTCCGAGTACTGCCGTGAGATTCTTTTGAATGGTGAAGTGGTAGCCGTTCCCAAGATGACCGACAATGAAAAGGAAGCCATTGCCGTACTCCACCGAACGGGAATGTACTACGCACAGGTTTCCAACCTCATCAGGATAAAGGGCGAGTCATGGGTGCCGATAACCAAGAACCTTTCGATATGTGCCAAAGAAGCATTTAAGCGTTTTTTCGACCCTCACTTCCGCATTGGTGACGATATATATAAGGTCTTAAATCTGCCGAGGTATGATAGGAAAGTGTAAGGCGATAGCGCACGGAAGCACTGCATTGGACTATATCTTCAGAGAGGGCAAGCTGGGTAATCGGCTTGCCTTCCATAACCTTTGTAGCAGAGAATCAAAGGCTATTTACGAGGAAATGAAGTTGGTCAGCGATTACAATACCAGATGCAGAAACAAATTCCTGCGCATCGAAATCGGCATTGCACCACAGGACGAGAAGAAACTATCAGTTTCTGAACTTGCTCAAATAGCCCATCTGTTTGCCAAGAAAATGGGACTTGACAACCATCAGTGGGTGGCAGTAACGCACAAGGATACAGACAACAGGCATATCCACATTATCGCCAACCGCATCAGCCTATACGGAGAAGTTTATGATACCACCTTTGTAAGCAACAAGGCTGCAAGAATAACAGAGGAAATCAGCAGGGAGAAAGGCTTAACCATTGCAAAGGAAGTCAAAATCAAAAGGAAACATCAGAAAGCAAAAGCCAATCCCACAAGAGAGGAAACAAAGAGAGAACTACAAAGAATATGCTATGCCCTACTTGATAAATACAAAGGTATAGGCATCACGGGACATTCTATGTTCCTCTATGAGTTGAACAAGCATGGAGTAACCATAGTTCGTATGAAGAACAAGCAGAGCAAGATCTATGGCTTGAAGTTCTTATACGGAGAATATGCGTTCAAGGCATCGGAAGTAGGTAGGGAGTTTGGCTATCGTTCCTTACAGAAGAACTTCGAGGCAGGTAAAAAAGCCGATACGAATATATCTGACCAAGTAATACGCAAACCGTCAAAGCATACAGCTACTAAGGATGCTGGCTATCAACTCGTACCCCCAAGCCGTTCATACAGTCCACCACCAACTAAGGAAACGCCAAAAATCGCACAAACTATAAGAGATATGGCAGATGCAGCCATCAGCACAGCCGATGATTTGGTGGAGGGAGTAGGCGGAATGATTACACCAACCACACATGGCGAGGACAACGCAGAAACCGCATGGCAGCGCAAACTCAGAAACCAAGCTAACAGAAAGAAGAAGCGAGGGAGAGGATTATAGCAACTCCAACAGCAACAATACAAAATGCAGATATGTGAATATTTCTTTGAAAACGCTTGTTATTCGGTAACAAAGTATTATCTTTGCAAACAGAATAACAAGCGTTCTTTGTTAGGCAGAAAACAGCGACACCAAGTAGTTCGCTCGTTTCCAAATCGGTACCTATTCAGTTTAACAAACAAGGTAACTTCTTTATTTCCAATTAGTTGTATTTTAGATATTATCTTGAGCCGCAAAAAGCATGCTATAGAAGACCAAAGTCAATGCTATTGGCCAAACAAGGGTATCAGAAAGTGATTTTTTAAGCTAAAATTAGCTGGATTTTCTCTAGAATGCAAGTTTTGAAATGACCAAAAATATTGACAAAACCGCAGTTTCTTCACTCCTATTTTTGAGGTACGTCCAACCCCATTTTTTTGGCTTTTTCAATCAAAAGAGCCATCAATGGTTCGCGTTCGTTGGGCACCTTGTTATCAAGCACCGCGTCTTTCAAGGTCTGCTTCAACGTCCCCACCTCGCGCGATGGCTGCAAGTGGAACATCTCCATGATTTCGTTTCCGTCGATGCAAGGCTGCAACAGCCGCTTGTAGTCGCGCTCTTTCAGGTCATCCAGTTTCTCGCGTACCATGCGAAAGTTGTCCAAAAACCGCTGTTTGCGCTGTGCGTTTTTACTGGTAATGTCGGCTTCGCACAGCGTCATGAGGCCGTCGATGTCGTCACCGGCATCGTTCATCAATCGACGAACGGCACTATCGGTCACCTCTTCATCAGCGATGGCGATGGGACGCATGTGCATATCAACCATCTTTTGCACATACTTCATCTTGCTGTCCATGGGAAATTTGAGCCGTCTGAAGATGCCCGGAATCATCTTGGAGCCAATGTAATTATGGTTATGGAACGTCCATCCGGCCTGAACGTCCCACCTTTTGCTGCGTGGTTTTCCGATGTCATGAAACAAGGCGGCCCACCGAAGCCACAAGTTGTCGGTATGTTGGCAAATGTTATCAACCACTTCCAGGGTATGATAGAAATTGTTTTTATGCGCTCTGCCGTTCCTTGTTTCCACGATGTCCATGAGGGTGAACTCAGGCAAGATAAGTTCGAGCAGTCCACAGCGATGCAGTTCTACGAATCCCCGACTGGGGTGGTCGGTCATCATGATTTTGTTCAGTTCGTCGGCGATACGCTCCCCACTCACAATCTTGATGCGTTCTCTGTTGCGCTGCAATGCCTCAAAGGTTTCGTCCTCGATGAAAAACTTTAATTGTGTAGCGAAACGCACGCAGCGCATCATGCGCAATGGATCGTCAGAGAAGGTGATATCGGGGTCAAGCGGCGTGCGAATGATGCCGTCTTCCAGGTCTAAAAGACCGTCAAAGGGATCAACCAGTTCGCCAAACCGCGCCTCGTTGAGGCAGACAGCCATCGCGTTGATGGTGAAATCACGTCGGTTTTGGTCGTCCTCCAAGGTGCCATCCTCCACCACGGGCTTGCGTGAATCGTGGCTGTAGCTTTCTTTTCGGGCACCCACGAACTCCACTTCCATTCCTTGATACTTCACCTGCGCCGTTCCAAAATTGCGAAATACCGACAGATGGGCTTGCTTGCCCAGCCGCTGCTTCAAGGCCTCAGCCACTTTAATGCCGCTGCCCACCACCACCACGTCGATGTCGTTGGACGGTCGTTCGAGAAAAAGGTCACGAACATAGCCACCCACTACATAGCATTCCAGCTGCAAGTCATCGGCCACAGCGGATAGGTGATGAAAGATAGGTTGATCAAGGAGATGAGCCAAGTCGGCATTGGAGAGATTACGCATGTTGAAACTATAAAACTTCTTAAGTGGCTGCAAAGTTACTAAAAATTAGCCATGTTTTGGGTGCTATGAAAGAGAAAAATCGTATTTTTGCGACATGAAGAAATATATATGGTTGATTCTGTGCACGCTTATCTTTTGTTCGTGTACACCATCTGAAGACGAAAAAGCAGCAAGATTGCTCTCTCAAATCAAGACCTTATATAAGGACGGTTGCTATAACGAAGCACTCGACTCCATCATGGCGCTGCGCATGCGGTTTCCCAAAGCCATAGAGAGCCGCAAGGAGGCCCTACGTATTTGGCAAGACGCCTCCTTGAAGCAGGCGCAGGCCGACATTGCCCAGACCGACTCGGCACTACAAACTGTCTTGAGAAGCATCCCCATGGAATCGAATCTGTACAAAGCCAACATGATGAGGGTGGAACGCGACTCGCTGAAAGCGCGCTACGAGGCCATGTGTGGCGTGGTGCGAATGATTAGAATGCGGCAGAAACAGGGGCTGTAGCACAGGTTTCAGATACGTCATGCAACCTGGAGGGTTGCGCAGAAGATAGAGAATGAAGAACGACTGGCGAGAGATAACCCCGCAAAGCGATTCTTCATTTTTTCGTTGTGAACCTATCAACCTATTCAGCGCAGATCTATCAGCGAAAAATCGACATCCACTTCCTTTGGATATTTCATGAAAATTGACTAATTTTGCAAACAATAAATATGAACAATACGAAGACAGAAGAGCAGTTCAAGAAGGTGCTGACCGAATGTCGCACGCTCTTTGAGAAGAAACTTCACGATTACAGTGCGTCGTGGCGCATTCTGCGTCCGTCGTCATTGACAGACCAGCTATTCATCAAAGCCAAGCGCATACGCTCGTTGGAAATCAAGAAAGAAGCCATGATAGACGAAGGCATCCGCCCGGAATTCATGGCCTTGATTAACTATGGCATCGTGGGACTGATTCAACTGGAGAAGGGATTCGTTGACGAAATAGACATCAACACCGAGCAAGCCATGGCGCTGTACGACCGACATGCGAGCGAAGCACTCACACTGATGGTGAAAAAGAACCACGACTACGATGAGGCGTGGCGCTCGATGCGCGTGAGCAGCTACACAGACTTCATCTTGACAAAGATACAACGAATCAAAGAACTGGAAGACATCCATGGACAAGCACTCGTTTCTGAGGGCATCGACTCCAATTTGATGGACATTATCAACTACGCTGTCTTCGGTGTTATCAGGCTCAGTGAATAAACTCAAGACGATATCAACCAACGTTTGCCGCCTGCTCCTGGGGGTGACATTTATCCTTTCTGGATATGTCAAGGCAATTGACCCGCTGGGGACACAATATAAGATAGAAGACTATCTGGAAGCATTGGCATGGCAAGGCATGGTTCCCGACTGGATGACATTGGGAGTTTCGGTAGTTTTGTCAGCTTTGGAATTCTGCTTAGGCGTGTTCATCCTGCTGGCCATCAGGCGGCGAGTGGTGTCGAAAATCACGCTGGTTTTCATGGCAATCATGACAGTAGTGACACTGTGGTTGGCCATCGCCAATCCCATCAGCGACTGTGGGTGCTTTGGTGATGCTATCAAACTGAGCAATACGGAGACATTGCTGAAGAACATTGTGCTGCTGGGTTGCGCCATTGTCTTGGCCATTTGGCCGACACGCATGTGGCGTTTCATATCAAGGCCCAACCAATGGATAGTGTTCAACTATACCATCTTCTTCATCATCGTGTCCAGTCTGTATTGCCTTTACAAACTGCCACTGTTCGATTTCAGGCCTTATCATGTGGGAGCTAACATTCAACAAGGCATGTTGATTCCCGAAGGAGCGGAGCAACCCAAGTTTGAAACAACATTCTTGCTAAAAAAAAATGGCGTAACGAAGGAGTTCACACTGGACAATTACCCAGACTCCACATGGACATTTGTGGACAGCAAGACCATTCAAACGGCGCAAGGGTACGTGCCTCCCATACACGACTTCAGCATTCAAACCCAGCAGGGAGATGACCTAACCCAGGAGGTGTTGAACGATACGAGTTACACCTTCTTGCTCATCTCGCCTCATCTGGAATATGCGGACGATTCAAACTTTGGCGATATTGACAGGATTTACGAGTATGCACAGACGTACAATTATCCTTTTTATTGCCTCACGTCAAGTACCGAGCCACACATCAAGCGATGGCAGGATCTAACGGGTGCCGAATATCCGTTCTGCATGACTGACGAAACCACGCTGAAGACCATCATCAGGAGTAATCCTGGGTTGCTTTTAGTGAAAAAAGGAACCATCATCAGGAAATGGAGCCACAACGACTTGCCGAAAGAAGCGGACATGCAACGGCCGCTGAACGAAGAGGTGATTGGGCAGATGCCAGCCAACAGCGTGCCAACCAGGATAACTGAAATCTTCTTGTGGTTCATCCTGCCGTTGATGTTGCTGACCATTGCCGACCGTCTTTGGGCCTGGAGCAAGTGGTTAAAGTTCAAGAAAAAGAAAGAAGAACGCTATCAAAAGAAAGAAAAAGATAATAAATCAACTCTAAAAAAAGAATAGAAAAATGAGAAAAAAAATCGTAGCAGGCAACTGGAAGATGAATCTGAACCTGCAAGAAGGTGTTGCTTTGGCAAAAGAAATCAATGAAGCATTAGTAGCTGAAAAGCCCAACTGCGGCGTTATCATCTGCACACCGTTCATTCACTTGGCATGTGTAGCAGACGTATTGGATAAAAACTTGGTTGGTCTTGGTGCTGAGAACTGTGCCGATAAGGAAAAAGGAGCCTATACAGGTGAGGTTTCTGCAGAGATGGTAAAGAGCACCGGAGCACAATATGTCATTCTTGGACACTCTGAAAGACGTCAATATTACAAGGAAACTCCAGAAATCTTGAAGGAGAAAGTGCAGTTGGCATTGAAGAATGGCCTGAAGGTTATCTTCTGCATTGGTGAGACTTTGGAAGAGCGCGAGGCCAACAAGCAGAACGAAGTGGTGAAGGCAGAACTCGAAGGTTCTGTATTTAACCTTTCTGAAGAGGAGTTCAAGAACATCATTATCGCCTACGAACCCATCTGGGCTATTGGTACTGGAAAGACTGCAACAGCCGATCAGGCAGAAGAGATTCATGCCTATATTCGTTCAATCGTTGCTGAGAAGTATGGTAACGAGGTGGCTCAGGACACCACTATCTTGTATGGAGGAAGCTGCAAAGCTAGCAACGCACCTGAATTGTTCGCTAAAGAAAACATTGATGGTGGTCTGATTGGTGGCGCATCACTCAAATGTGCCGACTTCAAGGGCATCATTGACGCTTGGAAGAAATAGGACTCCACTCATGTTGAGTGAGGCAAGACCCATCCAATATTGAGCCTTTGTCTCACTCAATATTTTTGAATTAACAACAAAGAAAAATGAAGAAATTCGTCACTTTATTCATCATCATCATTTGTTCAGTAACATTTGCTGATGCACAGACTTTCCTTGGGCATCTTCAGAAGAAGGAGCCAGGAAAAGCATCTGTCAAAGTTAGCCAGAGTAAGGATATCGACGAATTGGTTAACGGAAAAGCGAAAACCGCTACAACACAGACTGGCAGGGTTGATAATAAAGCGCAAGACGTAAAAAATGTCGCAGCAACAAAGAATCAAAACACACCTGCAGTAACAACAAACCCGGCGGAGAAGAATGGTCAGAAACCTAAAGAGGGAGCTGAAACGAAACATGATTCCACGGCTAGGCATGAAGACAAACGACTGCAAAACGAAGAAGCTTCGACCAATGAGATGGAGATTCCCACCGTCGACTTGCGCAAAAAAGTGATGCGGAAGGGGTATAAGATCAATGGATACCGTGTACAAGTCTATGCTGGAGGCAACTCACGAGCCGACAGACAACGTGCAGAAGCTGCCAGAGACATCATCAAACAAACTTTTCCTAATGAGCCGGTTTACGTTCATTTCTATACTCCAAGATGGATTTGTCGTGTAGGCAACTATCGAAGTTATGAAGAAGCGGCGCACATTCTCAAGCAAGTGAAAGGTCTTGGGTATAAACAAGCCAGCATTGTACGCGGCAAAATTACTGTACAATATTAAACAATAGGAACGAAGAAACAAATGAATTCAGAGACTGAATTTCGTGAAGGCCTGGACGAACTGGCCTCACATTACGAAAAAATATTATCACTTCTCGGCGAAGACCCACAGCGCGAAGGCCTGCAGAAGACTCCCATGCGCGTGGCAAAAGCCATGCAAGTGCTGACGAGAGGTTACGCTCAAGACCCCAAACAAGTGCTTCTCGATGCGCTGTTTGATGAGAAATACAATCAAATGGTCATCGTCAAAGACATTGATTTCTTCTCCATGTGCGAGCACCACATGCTGCCTTTCTATGGAAAAGTGCATGTAGCCTACATCCCCAACGGCCACATCACCGGATTAAGCAAAATAGCTCGCGTGGTAGACATATACAGTCACCGTCTGCAAGTGCAAGAACGTTTGACGCAACAAATCGGAGATTGCATCCAAAGTGCACTCAAACCTCTTGGAGTGATGGTAGTGATTGAAGCCAAACACATGTGCATGCAGATGCGCGGAGTGGAGAAACAAAACTCCATCACCACCACCAGTGCATTCAGTGGTGCCTTCAATCAAGCCAAAACTCGTGAGGAGTTCATGAATCTTCTGCGTGGGGAATCAAAGAGAATATAAATAAATTTTCACCAATAGTATTTGGCATCCGTCCTCCTTCATAGTGGTGTTTCCTCACCATCAACAAGCAATTGGACGGCAATTCGGCCTTCTCAAAATCAACATAAGACGGCAACTTGAGGATTGCCAAACACAATTATTCACGATTAAGCTAAGTATATGAAGTTTATCTCATGGAACGTTAACGGGCTGAGGGCCTGTGTGAAGAAGGATTTTGAAGCATCATTCCATCATTTGGACGCTGACTTTTTTTGTTTGCAAGAAACCAAAATGCAGGCAGGCCAATTGGACTTGCAGTTTGAAGGCTACCAATCGTACTGGAACTATGCCGACAAGAAAGGCTATTCGGGTACCGCCATCTACACCAAACACGAACCACTGAACGTGACGTATGGCTTGGGAATAGACGAACACGACCACGAAGGACGAGTGATAACCTTGGAGATGGAGGACTTTTTCCTCATCACCGTCTATGTTCCCAACTCGCAAGATGAGCTTCGCCGACTTGACTATCGCATGCAATGGGAAGACGATTTCCGAGCTTACGTTATGCAGTTGGATGCCATCAAACCAGTGATTATCTGCGGAGACCTGAACGTTGCTCATGAAGAAATTGACCTGAAGAACCCGAAGACCAATCGCCGCAATGCCGGTTTTACAGACGAAGAGCGTGAAAAGATGACCATTTTGCTTGACAATGGCTTTGTAGATACCTTTCGTCATCTCTATCCTGAGCAAGTAACATACTCGTGGTGGTCGTACAGATTTCGTGCAAGAGAAAAGAATGCCGGCTGGCGTATCGACTATTTTCTCATTTCAGAACGGCTCAAAGAACGACTCGTTGATGCCAAAATACACACTGAAATTTTAGGAAGCGACCACTGTCCCGTGGAATTGGAGCTACTATAAACCCTCCCCACTCCTATCATTATCAAGATAAATACTATTATTCCATTCGAGAATAAACAACAATGAATGGCTTCTGCAGACTGATTTGAACCTCTTAGAACAACTTTTTCTTGCCAGAAGTCATTATTCATTCGATCTTAATGGAAGTAGGATATCGGTGATTGTCGTTCCTGATGCAAACGCATCCAAATCCACTTCACGATTGATTCCACTCACCCATCCATGCTGATCGCGTTGCCATATATAGTGCCGATGAGCGCCCTTCACCACGGGAGCCTCATCACTATAATGGGCAATGAATAAGGGCAGCTTATCAAAACGGGGCGAAAGATGGTCGTTATAGAAGCGACTGTCGGCATAAAGTAGCGGATACGAACCGTAATGTTGCTTCACCAACCATAGAAAAACGGCCAAACTGTCCTGTATTTGATGCTTATTCCACCCTTTTACCCCCGACCATTCCACATCAACCATGGGCAAAAGATGCTGAGATGTACTGTCAACTTGGGTGATAAAGTTGTTGAATTGTGAACGCATAGAACTGGAAGAGGTCAAAAAATGATACGACCCAACCAACAATCCCGCACGCTTAGCCTCTCGTATATTGTACTGATAAAGCGTATCGACGTGCGTACTTCCCTCGGTAGCCTTGATGTATACAAACTGAATGCATGTGTCGCTGGCCACCAAAGGCCAATCGATAGGTCCTTGATGATGCGAAACATCAATACCATCATAATGATATTTGCTCCGGGGATGAGGCAGCAATCCGCTTTGCCAAGCCGTAGTTTGCAGGCCTGAAAGAAAACTTCTGTACTGCTCGGGGAAAAAGATAACCACCGAACAGAACACAAAAAACAAAACAGACACCACAATTGCCATGGCCTTCAGCCTTTTCTTCCACCTTGAACTCTTGTGGTGATGGCGATGATGATGGTGCCGATAGGACTGTGAACGTGGGTTGGTCATGAATCAAACAGCTATGGATTGGCACAATTGCTTAAAGACAAATAAAATCATAGCACAAGGTATCTGGTACCATACCACCAGTCCATGCACGTCCAACACAGACTGCAAGAAGGGCGATGCGTCTGTTATTGTTCATTTTTATCCTTGATAACGAGTTTTCCTCTGAACAAGATTTGTTCACGTTTCTGCGCCCTTACCAACAGGTCAACCTGTCCGTTATCAAAAATTTCCATCATATACGCATAACGATCTTCATCGTTTTCCACATAAATGTCAATTTTTGTCAACCCTTTTTTAGGGCTACTGACAGCATAATCTTGAATAGGAGCGCCGAACACCAAGCCCTTTCCGCCCCCGTATGGAATATTGTAGGCACGCCCATAGTAGGGAAGATATGAATAAAGCGTGTCGCCAGACATGCGGATGCCATACCCATAGTCTAGATGCTTCAATCCCGCACGGAAAGGAATGACATAATTAATATCCACTGCCATCTTTTTATTTTCAATGGCCTCGTGAACCTTTTGCGCCGTCCAGGCCAACTTCACGTCCTTCTGCTGTGATGTCAAACGGCTTGATGAGCATCCCACCAGAAGAGCAAACACACTACATAAAAGGAACTCATTTCTCATGAAAGCCTCCAATTTTTCTGCTAATATACATTTTTTTCAGCAGTATCACACCATTTATCTCAACTAAATGCCGTTATTTCTTGAGATGTTTTCTGCCATGTTGAATCACCACTCCTCTGTAATTCCTGCGCACCCGGTGCCCAAACAAATCAAACATCGGTGCCACTGGATCCAGCTTATTCCAATCGGTAATTACTCGGGAGATGCCCGTAGGCACACTTCCTGTCACCTTCAAGTTTCTGATTTCCCAGGTTGGCGCACACGAAGTGGTACTCTTGTAGGCAAAAGCCACTTGTATTTTCTTACCAGCATAGGCATTCAAGTTGATGGAATTGGTCTGTACAAACTTCCAATTTTCAAGTCCAGGAATCTCAACATTCAAGTTCGTCCAGGTCGATTGTCCTACCACTCGTATCATCACAGACAAGAATTCTCCTCCCCTATTTCTGTAACTCTTTAAATAATTGCAGGCCTGTTCAAAGCTCATTTGCACTTTTTCGTACGCAGTCAAATCGATGACAGGCGATACTAGCCAGCTTTCAGCAGCCTTGTTTGTGCCCTTGATATAGGCAGATGCCTTCATACACTGAACTTTGTCGTTTGCATATTTAGACCAAACGTAAGTCATGCCGTTAGACAATTGCTTGTTCTCGACAGTGAACATCCCTTTACCCGATGCAAACGACTCATTGAAAACCACACCATCCACACCCGGTTGGGGTGTAGGATCGGGTGTAGGATTAGGCACCACGACGCCACCTCCATTTCGGTAATGGTCATAACTAAATGCTACTTTCACAGAATCACCCCAGATATAATCCTCCAAACCAGGATAATCAACAAACGGATTTCTGTTGCCTTGAGCCTTTGCCACCGCCTCATTGCGCTTGATCTCCTTGTCACTCACAGGATCTTTCTTCGCCCAACGCAGTAGCATGTCCATCTGCCACTTGACCAACGGCTTGTAGGCATTTCCCGAAAAGATGTTGGCGCCCCCATTTCTGCTCGACCATTTTGACACGCTACTCTCATAACAAGTAACCATGTAAAAATAGATTCGAGCCAAATCGCCCTTGTATTCATCGTTGGGTTCAAACACGGTTCCACTGTAACCAGGCAACGTACACGTTCCAAGTTTGCTGAATCCGTTGTTCGACTGGTACTTCTCACCCTTGGTTTCGCCATAAGGAAAATTGCTTCTTCGATTGTTCACATAGCCATCAGAGGGCAGGATGTGATGAGCGTCATACATCATCGGCTTGGCTTCAAAGAACCAACTCTTAGGCACCGTGTGCTCCCGATTGTAGCCGTCGCCTTCACCTGGATTGCTATGTCCTTGCGCACTACTGCCAATGACATAATTGGTGGTGTTGGAATAGATGTCGTAAAGTTTGCCGTCAGCACGCCGATCGGACGTATGGTAAATCGCCCAAAGCCCTTTGTAAGACCCGTGAATGTTGCCGGAAATGACGTGAAAAAAGGCTGTCTTCAACGCAGCACCCGTTTTTCCATTCGCACGTTCGTAATAGGTTCCCGTGTGGTTAGGACCTTGGGCCCACAAAGTGGCGGTACCTAACATGAGCGTTGACAAGAAGATATGTCGTAGATTAGATGATTTCAGCATAAAAAAAAATTTGAATTTGATTGTTTGCAAATTTACAAAACAATCTTATTTATCCATATAAATTTACAAGAAAAGTCGTTCTCACCTTAATATCCTATGCTTATACGGCAACAAATGTAGCCTATTTTGAATCAGTCATAAGAATAATGTAGGGACGCACGACCAGTCTGTCAGCAAATCCAATAGCCACCTGCTATATTTTTTTCATTGTCAGTCAACCTCGCAACAATCAATGGTCATACTGAATGCAACACCATTAGTCATCAAAGCAAAATGTTATGAATCACATCACAAGCCAGCAAATGTTGAAATTTTTACCCGAAAAATGGCCATAAAACAGCCCATTAAAACTGATCATCTAGAAAAAAATGATAGGCAAACAGGGTGCAAATCGAATGATTGGTGGGTCAGAAAACTTGTTTTTTGCCAATAAAGTAATGGTTTCATGCCCACAAATGCATCTTATTGGCGGTCAATAGGCATGGGTTAACAGGACAAAAGCATGATAATTACAACCTTAAAGCATTGCTTTTGGCTTAAAAGTGCATGAAAAACAGTGGGCTAACAGCGAAAAGATTTATAACTTATTGTATTATAATTACTTATAAACCATTCGCATACAGGCCGTATTTGCAACGACAGAAAAGGTTGTTGGGAAATACGCCAAATATGAAGAGGTTCGTTGTCAAGAAAATTCATCATAGTTGAGCATCGTGATTTCCACACACAACCTTTCAAACCCATTTGCCCATGCTGTTGTCAAAACAATCAAATTGGGCTTTATGAGTGTTAAACATGCCTCATGAAAAGCATGCAGAGTCTTTAGAACGGGAACAGCAAGGGCAGCACAAACGTCATCACCAGACCGATAAGCAGCTGAAGGGGCAAGCCTACCTTGATATAGTCCATGAACTGGTATTGCCCGGCTTTCATCACCAGCGCATTGGGTGGCGTGGAGAAAGGCGACGCGAAACACATGCTGGCGCCCAGCGTCACGGCAAAAAGGAAGGCGTAAGGGCTTACTCCTACCTGTGAGGCCGCCGACATGGCGATGGGTGCCATGAGCACGGCCGTAGCGGTGTTGCTGATGAACATGGTTAAGAGTGTGGTAGTGTAATAAACCCCAGCCAACAGCACCATGGGACCCATGTTGCCCAAGGCGTTGACCAGCGAGCTGGATATAAGAGTCGAAACACCCGTCTTCTCCAAGGCAATGGACATGGGCATCATGGCAGCAATGAGCACGATGCTCTCCCATTTGATGGTTTTGTAGGCCGCCTCGACATTTCGGAAACAACCTGTGAGCACCATGAGCAATCCAGCCACGATGACCGCAGTAACCGGTTCAACGGGAATAAAGTCGAACACCATCATGCATACCATCAGCAGCATGATGAGCGCAGCAACGGGTGCCTTGTAGTTGAGCGTTACCTTGCTGGCTTGTTCAATGGGCCTGCCCAACACTACCCAGTCGCTTTCAGCCACGTCCAACTTGTCGATGTTGCTCCACAAGCCTTGCACCAGCAGCACGTCGCCAGCCAATAACTTCTGATCGGAGAGGTTCTTCAGCATATAATCGCCATGGCGGCGGATTCCCACCACATTGATGTTGTACTGTTCGCCAATGCCCGAATCCTTGAGACGTATGCCGTTGATGCGTGAATTGGGCATCAACACCAGCTCGGCCATACCAATGTCATAGAAGTCAACCGAACTGTCATCGAGCTTAGCCAACCCATTTTCTGCAGCAAAGGCTTCCATCTTGTCGGTGTCACCTGCAAGGTACAGCAGGTTACCAACGCGCAGCACGGTAGATGGCTTTGGCACATTTTGCTTAACCTGCCGCATAATACGATTGGTATTGGTTAGTTCTTTCCTGATTTCGATAATCGACAGTCCATACTTGTTGCGCAGGTCAAGCTGGGCTACCGTCTTTCCCACCAGTGGCGAATGACTGCCAATGCGATAAGCCTCCGTATAGCTTTGCAACTTATATTCGGACACCAGTTCGTCCATGCTCTTGCTCTTGGACTTCCTGCGTCTGCCATCTTTCTTGTCCTTGCCAAGGAATATACGACTCAGCGGCAACAGCACTATGATACCTAAGGTAATACATACGATGCCAACGGGAAAGAACGAGAAGAACGACAATGGTTCAAAACCTGCGTCGGTGAGTGCTTCCTGAATGACAAGGTTAGGCGGCGTACCAATAAGTGTGAGCATTCCGCCTAGACTACTGGCAAAGGCCAGTGGCATAAGCAGCTTGCCGGGACTGGTATTCGATTGTGCCGCCATGCTCACCACGATGGGCATCATCAGTGCCACCGTGCCAGTGTTGCTGACAAAGGCGCCGATGAAAGAGGTTGTGAGAATCACCAGCAGGAAGAGCTTGATGTCGTTGCCCTTAGATAAGCGTATGATGCGCTGGCTGGCTGCCTTGGCCAATCCTGTTTGCAGAATGGCACCGCCCACCACAAACAAGCCAATCATCATGATGACTACCTTGGAAGAAAAGCCAGAGAGGGCCTCTTCAGGCGTCAGAATACCAGCTAAAAGCAACACTGACAGGGCGCACAAGGCCACAATATCGGCACGCAGACGACCAACGACAAACATGATGACCGTGACGAGAAGTACAATGAGTGTAAGAATCATATTAAAACAAAATATATTTCTGGTTGTAAATAAAATAGCGTGAACAATGGGTTATTTCATGATAACCACTTGCAAATATACGAAAAAAAAATGACAATCAGGCTGACATGTACAGGAAATGACAACTACGATACATGGAAGCATGTTTTCATGACATGAGTTATTCATGACATTCGTATGGGAGAGAAATGCTTTTCTTGCTCAAACTGATATAGAATTTAATAATTTTGTGTAAGTTTGCAGATGATGAACGGAAGCTTCCATCATGATGAAGTCGTTCACAAGATGACATACATTTAAATTATTTGCTTTACACGCTATGATTACCTTTACAGCAGAAAACATATTTCTCTTTGGCTCGTTCCTCGTGCTGGTCAGCATTCTCATCAGCAAGACGGGCTATCGGTTCGGCATCCCCACCCTGCTGCTGTTCCTTTTTACCGGTATGGGCTTTGGCAACGAGGGACTCGGCTTGACATTCGACAGCCCGAAAGACACGCAGATGATTGGTATGATAGCCTTAAGTGTCATTCTCTTTTCAGGAGGAATGGACACCAAGTTCAAGGAAATCAAGCCCATTATCGGCCCGGGTGTGCTGCTCTCCACACTGGGTGTCATCATGACCACCGTCCTCACGGGCGGTTTTATCTTTGCCCTCTCACAGTGGGCTGGGATGGATATCAGGTTGTCGCTCATCGTGTCGATGCTGCTGGCGGCCACCATGTCATCCACCGACTCGGCATCGGTCTTCAGTCTGTTGCGCACACAGCGCATCGGTCTGAAGCACAAGCTACGGCCAATGCTCGAGCTGGAAAGCGGTAGTAACGACCCGATGGCCTACATGCTCACTATCGCATTGATGAATGTGGCACTGTCGGGAGGCGAACTTTCTTTCACAGACCTGTTGTTCGATGTGGCCGAACAGTTCGTGTTGGGCAGCGCATTGGGCTACGGTGCCGGGCGAATGTCCGTGTGGCTGGCCAACCGTATCAATCTGCCGAACCCATCACTTTATCCTGTTTTGCTGCTGAGCATGGTGTTTATCACCTTCACCCTGACCGATTTGCTGAACGGAAACGGCTACCTGGCGGTGTATATCGCAGGACTTGTGGTGAGCAACTGTCGTCTGTCGTATCGCCGCGAGATGACCACCTTCATGGAAGGCCTTACCTGGCTGCTGCAAATTGTGTTGTTCCTCACGCTCGGTCTGCTGGTCAACCCGTCCGAACTCATCGGCGTGAGCCTGTTCTCCCTGGCCATTGCCGTGTTCATGATGCTCGTCGCACGACCGTTGAGCGTATACCTCTGCCTGCTGCCCTATCGCAACATACCCTTCAAGGCCAAGGCATTCCTTTCTTGGGTGGGCCTGCGCGGCGCCGTTCCCATTATCTTTGCCACCTATCCGCTAATCAATGGCGTGGAGGGTGCTGACATCTTGTTCAACATTGTGTTCTTCATCACGCTGCTGTCGCTTACCATTCAGGGTACTACCATCTCGCTCTCCGCCAAGAAGCTCAACCTTGACATGCCCGAAGAGAAAACGGGAAACGAGTTTGGGGTGGAGATACCAGAAGAGCTGGGGTCGAAGTTGCGCGAGGTGACACTGACAGAAGCTATGCTCGAAAACGGCAACTTGCTCTCGCAGATGGATGTTCCTCAGGGCACGCTCGTCATGATGGTGAAACGTGGGAAGACCATCTTGGTTCCCAATGGACAATTGCCACTGGAAGAAGGCGACATCTTACTTTGCCTCTCCAGTGCCGACCAACGTACGCAGGATGTTCGCAAACATCCACACTGGTAATGGTCTTGCTCTGAGATGAGCTAACCTTTCTGAATAAATTCTGTTGCAATACCAGGTGAAGTTGGTGGCGTGGCAGCAAAAAAAAGTTGCACCTCAAATGAGATGCAACTCTTTTTATGTTGTTAATTCCAATTCGCTTTACTTCACTTTGTCTACGATAGCCTTGAATGCTTCAGGGTTATTGACAGCGAGATCTGCGAGAACTTTACGGTTGATTTCAATACCTGCTTTGTTCAAAGCGCCCATCAAGGTTGAATAAGTCATACCTTCCAAGCGAGCAGCAGCATTGATACGCTGTATCCACAGTGAGCGGAAAGTGCGCTTCTTGTTACGACGGTCGCGGTAAGCGTAGGTAAGTCCCTTCTCCCAAGTATTCTTAGCTACGGTCCAAACATTCTTTCTTGCTCCGAAATAACCTTTAGTCTGCTTCAGTATTCGGGTCCTTCTTGCTTTTGATGCTACATGATTTACTGATCTTGGCATAGTTTTTCTCCTTTTAAATTGTTTGACTAAAAGTTAATTAACGCAAGTTGAGCAAGTCGCGAACCTGCTTAACATTTGCAGAGTCAACGAGGGTGTAACCTACTAAGTTTCTCTTTTGTTTCTTTGTTTTCTTAGTCAAGATATGACTATGGTAAGCATGATTACGCTTAATCTTACCAGTTCCGGTAAAGCTGAATCTCTTCTTCGCACCGGAGTTTGTCTTTAATTTTGGCATTTTTTGTTAATTTTAAATGGTTATTTATTTACTTCTGTGGCAACGTATATACCAAGACGTTACGCACATTCCAATGTTTATTCTTCGTTTTGGAGTTTCTTCAATGCATCCGAACCATTCTTGGCATTGTCGAACAAGCCTCCCTTTGGTTTGTCATCTGCTGACGTACCGTCAGTAGGAACAACCTTTTTAGCGGCCTTAGCTTCAGCTATTGCCTGTTCACGGTCACGCTTTTGCTGGCTTTTCTTCTCTACGCCAACTTTTTTAGGCGCAAGATACAAGAACATTTTCTTGCCCTCCAGCTTCGGCATCTGCTCAACTTTTCCGTAATCTTCCAAGTCGTTGGCGAATCGAAGAAGCAACACTTCTCCCTGTTCTTTAAACAAAATGGAGCGTCCACGGAAGAAGACATAGGCACGAACCTTGTTGCCTTCATTGAGAAACCCTTGTGCATGTTTCAGCTTAAACTGATAGTCGTGCTCGTCAGTCTGCGGCCCGAAACGTATTTCCTTCACCTCAACCTTCACTTGCTTCTGCTTCATTTCTTTAGCACGCTTTTTCTGTTGGTAGAGAAACTTACTATAGTCGACCAAACGACAAACTGGCGGTTGAGCTTTAGGAGATATTTCAACGAGGTCAACTCCTTGCTGACGAGCTAAATCCAGAGCTTTTTTTGTCGGCATTACCTGCGATCCATCGTCACCTACAACACGCACTTCCCTTACGCGAATCTGTTCATTCACGCGGTACTGATTACTTAATTTGTCATTCTTCATTCAACTATATTAATGTTTTTACTTTCGCTAAACGGCTGCAAAGTTACTGATTTTACCACAATTAGCAAAATATTTAGATGAGTTTTTATTGTAGTTATATATACAAATTGACGAGAAAACAAGGAAATTACCTCCTTTCAAAGGTTATATTCTTGTGTTCTCGTCAACCCAGTCCACAGATATTTCAAGGCAATTTTTAATCTTGTGGATGGATATTGGTAGCCTCTAACATGTCGGCTACCTCACTGTTTATTCGCGCAGCGAAGTCTTCCATCTTCATGGTAGCTTGTTCACCGCCACTCTGTTTACGCATGGATACCAGTCCTTCAGCAGCTTCTTTCTCTCCAACAATAACCATGTAAGGCACACGTTTCAACTCGTTGTCGCGAATTTTACGGCCTATTTTCTCGTTACGGTCATCGATGGTTGCCCGAATATCTTGCTCCGTGAAGTACTTAACTACCTGTTGAGCATAATCATTAAACTTCTCTGAGATAGGAAGAATGGCCACCTGCTCGGGTGTAAGCCACAAGGGGAAGTGCCCAGCTGTATGCTCAATGAGCACAGCCGTGAATCGCTCAAGCGAACCAAATGGTGCTCGGTGTACCATCACTGGTGTCTGTCTGGTGTTGTCTTCCGCCGTATATTCGAGCTTGAAACGTTGTGGCAGGTTGTAATCCACTTGAATGGTACCCAATTGCCAGCGTCGTCCAATGGCATCTTTCACCATGAAATCGAGCTTAGGTCCATAGAATGCAGCTTCACCATAGGCCACCTTGGCATCCAATCCCTTCTCCTTGCAAGCCTCGATGATGGCCTGTTCACTTTCTGCCCACACCTCGTCAGAACCGATGTATTTCTCTTTATCGTTAGGATCGCGCAGACTAATCTGCGCTTCAAAGTTGTCAAAATTGAAAATAGTGAATACCGCTTGGATGATATCCATCACGCGAAGGAATTCATTCTTGACCTGATCAGGACGACAGAAGATGTGCGCATCGTCTTGTGTGAATGAACGAACGCGCGTTAATCCATGCAGTTCGCCACTCTTCTCGTAACGATAAACCGTACCAAACTCAGCGATACGCAGTGGAAGGTCTTTGTACGAACGAGGTTTGCACGCAAACACTTCACAGTGATGCGGACAGTTCATGGGCTTCAACATGTACTCCTCGTCATCCTCGGGTGTATGGATGGGTTGGAAAGAGTCTTTACCATAGTGAGCATAGTGTCCACTGGTGACATACAAATTCTTGCTGCCAATATGCGGAGTAATGACCTCTTGATAGCCAAAACGCTTCTGTATTTTGCGCAACATCTCTTGCAAACGCAGGCGAAGTTCTGTTCCCTTTGGCAACCAAATAGGCATACCCTTGCCCACACGGTCAGAGAACATGAAGAGTTCCATTTCCTTTCCAATCTTGCGATGGTCACGTTTCTTGGCTTCTTCCAGCATCAACAGGTACTCATCCAGCATCTTCTTCTTGGGGAAGGTAATGCCATAAATTCGGGTGAGCTGTGTGTTTTTGGCGTCACCACGCCAGAAAGCGCCTGCAACACTTGTTATTTTAACAGCCTTAATCAAGCCTGTGGACATCAAGTGAGGCCCACGACAAAGGTCAGTAAAATTGCCTTGCGTATAGGTAGAGATGTTTCCATCTTCCAAATCTTCAACGATGTGTTCAACCTTGTACGTCTGTCCGTCTGCCGTAAACTCATTAACAGCGTCGGCCTTGGAAAGCTCACGTCGAACGATTGGCTGGTTTTTCTTGGCCAGTTCCATCATTTTTTGTTCAATCTTAGGGAAGTCATTCTCTGAGATAGGAGTGCCATCGGCCGTCTGAACATCATAGAAGAACCCGTTTTCTATCGCAGGACCAAAGCCAAACTGAATACCTGGATACAGTTCTTTCAATGCTTCTGCCAACAAATGAGCCGAAGAATGCCAAAAAGTATGCTTGCCTTCTTCGTCCTCAAAGCGATACAATGCGATGGTAGCATCTTCGTTGATGGGCCTATTCAACTCAACTGTCTCACCATTAACACCGCAAGATACAACGTTGCGAGCGAGAGCCGGTGAGATGCTCTCGGCGATTTGTAACCCAGTTACGCCCTTTTCGTACTCACGTACCGAGCCGTCTGGAAATGTGATTTTAACCATAACAAATTAGTTTATTTATCTTAATCGACACAAAAGTAATGCTTTATTTTGAGATAAAACAACGATTTGGTTTGTTTATTCCTATAAAAATGGGTTTTGATGCCATGAGGGAAACATGGCTGAAGCCTAAAACGAAAGCCTATTTTTTCGCCGTTTTTCGTTTAATAACGCCATAAGCGTCGTAAATACCGAGTTCTCCAGCCTTGCTCAAGTCTGCAATTCCGGCATTCTTGGTATGCGTGTTTTCCAACCGAATGATACCTCGGTTGTAATAAGCCTCAGCCAATCGACTGTCCAGTTCGATGGCCTTGGTATAATCGTCGATAGCTAACTGATAGTCTTTGCGCGCCGCATGGAAGTTGCCGCGGTTATAATATAGGTAGGCATTCTGCCCATCCAGCTTGATGGCTTGATTGAAATCATCGAGCGTCTTGGCTGCCTTCAACTGGATGTCAACCCCATGCGAGGCATTAAAATCGTTCATCATGAACTGACATACGGCTCTCTGCCAGTAGGCAATGGTCGAAGTACTGTCTTGATCGAGATAGACATTCAGGTCGTTGATAGCCTCGTCAAAGTTCTGCGTAACGCTATATGCTACGGCACGTTGCAACAACCAAGCATGCACAGCCTTCATATCCTTCGCATCTTGGATAGAAGCCGACAGCTGATCAATGAGAGAAAGAAACGCCTTTGACTGCTCTTCGGTCAGCTGGGCGGGGTTACAAGTGATGTTAAGCGGATATTTCAGGTGGTGCAAATCGTTAAAGTCTTCTATTTCTTTGTTGAAAGCCTGATAGGTACTCATGCCATTATGATACGACAGATACGACACCTCAAACATCGGCATGCGTGCGACATCCACCTTTCGATGCTGAATTTGTCCTCGATACTCACTCTCATACTCGCGCTCTACCGTGTTCTCGTCGGCCACGACGATTTGATTATACTTCTCTGGATCAATCTCGCTGCGCTTACGCATGGCCTTCAATTTGTTGTTGCTCCAGCGTTTTTGAACACCACTGCGCTTGTCCATCTGCGCCTTGAAGATACGAAATTCGTCCATCTCGGCTTTTGCCGTCATGCCCAACCGGCGGTAACAGTTAGCACGATAGGACAATCCAGTCCAGAAATTAGGGAACTGATCTATCACTGCCGAATAGTCACGAATGGCCGCACGCAAGTCGCCAGTCCTGTCGTGTAACAGTGCTCGGTTAAAAATGGCCATCACGTTTTTCGGCTCCATCTTAATAACGAAGTCGAAATCTTCTATCGCCCGGTTGTCATCACCCAGCTGCATACGCAGCAATCCCCGATTGTAGTGCGCTAAAAAGTCGTTCGGCGCCAAATCGAGTGCCAGGTCATAATCGGCCATTGCCCCACGAAGATTGTTGTAATTAAGTCGGGCCAAGGCGCGGTTCACATAGTTGTTGGCCACGTTGGGCTTCAGATGAATGGCCCGAGAGAGTTCCTCGTCCGCATCCTTCCACTTCCTGCGAGCCAAACTGATGTAGGCGCGTGTGGTCCACGTGTTGCCATCGTAAGGGTCTATCTTCAAACTCTTGTCCAAAGATTTGGCTGCTTGCGTGGTATCTTTCTGATGCAGATAGATTTCGGCCTTCAGTGAATAGGCGTTGGCAGCGTTAGCCCATTTCTGCACGATGGTGTCTGTCTGCAGCAACGCCTCGTCGTATTTCTTTTCGTTCATCAAGCAGACTGCCCGATTAAACCAATAACTTTGTTGTCTGGGTTGCAGTTTGATGGCCCGATTATAGTCGGCAATGGCCTCATCATATCGCTCTTGTCTAATCTTGGTGATGGCCCTTAAATCAAAAAACTGATGGATGTAAGGGTTCAGTTCGATGGCTTTAGAGATGTCAGCTTCGGCACCTGTAAAGTCATCCAAATAGAATTTTGCCACGGCTCGGTATTGCCATGGCTCGTAAAGATAGGGTTTTAAGGCAATAATTTGGTTGAAATATTGTATCGACAGCACATAGTCTTCATAGTGAAGGGCCACCTGACCATTCCTAAGCAGCTTGTCAATATTGTATTGCGCCCGTGCCACGAGCGACAAACAAGCCATGAATATGATGACTACATGCCGATACATACATTCTACTTGTGCACCTATTTTAGCGCGCAGGTACACTGTTGACGCCTCATCTGCGAACGGGTTTGGTGCGGTAGTGACAGTCGTACTTGCCCTGCGTCATACCCTTCAGTTTGTTTTTGATCATTTGTTTACGGAACGGTGAAATGCGATCAACAAACATTTTACCGTCCAGATGGTCGAACTCATGCTGCATCACACGAGCCAAGTAGCCCTCTATCCATTCATCATGCGGCGTAAAGTCTTCATCCATGTACTGCACATGAATGCGTGTGGTTCTCGAAACAGCTTCATGAATGCCGGGAATGGAGAGGCATCCCTCGTCCATCGACTCCTTGGGTGCGTTCTCGTCAATCTCTATGATATGCGGATTGATGTAAGCACGCCTGAAATCTTTGTATTCGGGAAAGTCGTCACTCAACACGTTGAGATCGATGACTACCACGCGGATGGATTTTCCTATCTGCGGTGCGGCAAGGCCAATACCATCTGACGAATCGAGTGTTTCAAACATGTCTTGAATCAACTGTCCCAGTCCTTCATACTCGGGCGTGATGTCCTGCGCCACTTTGCGAAGCACGGGTTGACCATATATATATATAGGTAATATCATTTTTTAGTTTACAAGTTTAGAAGTTGACGAGTTTACGAGGTGATAGTTTACAAGTTGATGGTTGACGAGGTGATCGTTCTGTGGCTGACAAGGTGATGGATTCCTGTTTCCTATTTATGACCGAACCATGAACTTGCCTACTCGCAGCCATGTCCACGCAAACACATATCAAACCTGTTACAACGTCGTTTACCTTAGTCGTTTCGACTCCATATAACTTTGCAGAATAATGGTAGCAGATATCTCGTCTACCAATGCTTTATTTTGCCGGGCTTTCTTGCCGATGCCACTTGCGAGCATGGCCTTATGAGCCAGCACGGACGTAAAACGCTCGTCGTAATATTCGATGGGAATCTGTGGCGTGGCCTTTCGCCATCGGTTTACAAACTGCTCCACCCTGGCCATGTTCTCACTGGGCTTGCCATTGGTCTGCATGGGCTTTCCAATGACAATCCGTTCCACCTCCTCGCGCGCTACATAGTCTTTGAGATAGTCAAAGAGTGTAGATGTAGAAACAGTTGCCAATCCATTGGCAATGATTTGCAATGGGTCGGTAACTGCTATGCCCGTACGTTTCTTTCCGTAATCTATCGAAAGGATACGCATAGTATCTGTAAATGGTATTGGAGCGGGAGTTAACTGGGAGTTCACCCGGATCGAATCTGAACAACAAAATCAAACCCTTGGTGGTGAACTCGTGCGTAACTATCTTTTGCTGACACTTACCAGCACCTCTTTAGCTCACACCATTTACCATCATCCTCTTATTTCTTGTACAGCAACCAAGCGTCAGGATACTTAGAACGGAACTGATTGCGCGATGCTACAGCCGAAGCTTTGTCGGCATGGGTTGTGGCAACAACGCGATACATATTACGAGCTGAATTGTAAGCGATTTGTGCTCCATAGCCGGCTGACTGCAACGTACGCTGCAATCCCTCTGCGTTGGCCTTCAATCCGAACGAACCTACAACAACGCTGAATGCGCTCAGTCCACTGCCGCTCACCACGGTCACGTCCTCGGTACGTACTGTTGCGTTGTCAACATTATCTACAACCTGCGTCTGTGTTACAGGGGCTGGGGTCAAAGGAGCAACCACCGGAGCCTCGGTCTGAGCCGAAGTCTGTACAGATTCCTGTGCCTTTGCCTTTTCGTATGCTTTCTTATAAGCGCTCTCGCTTGATTTACAACCGGTAAAAGCCAGTGCTATACACAAGCCCGCGCACAAAACAATACTTTTTTTCATAATTCTGTAAGATATTATTAATTAAACTTATTGATTCATTATACCTTGCGAAGGTACAAAATATCCGCTAAAATGGAACAAAAGTGCCGCATAAAGTTTGTTAAATGCACAAAACTCATGTTTTTTAACAAAAATATGCAATACATTAACTATCTATCTGCAAAACTTTTCATATATTTGCGATAGTTCGAAACATTCGAACGCTTATAACGTTATAAACAACTAATTTAATAACAATTTAAAAAGAATAGAACAATGAGAACAGTAGGTTATATCGGCGCATTCTTAGGTGGCGCCATCGCAGGTGCAGTGGTTGGGTTATTGATAGCTCCACAAGAGGGTAAGAGAACACGTAACAAGATTTCTGACACGGTTGATGATTTCTGCAAGAAACACGACATCAAACTGTCCAAGAAAGATGTTGACAATCTAGTTGACGACATCAAGGAGGCTGCAACAGACATCGTAGAGTAAACATTCTCCTATGTTTTCAAACGATCAGAACGTTGAGACCATCGGCCGTTTGGTCGATATATGCAAACATTACATCGGGCTTCAAACAGAATATGTGAAGCTCGATGTGATTGAGAAGGTGGTACGTCTTATCACGGTCATCACCTTGGTCACAGCGCTTTCCATCATCATGATATTGGCACTCATCTACGTGTCGTTCGCAGCAGCATACGCGCTCGAACCGCACGTGGGCCTGCCTTTTGGCTTCCTGATTGTGGCCGGAGGCTATTTATTCATCTTTTTGTTGTTCTTCCTCTTCCGCAAACAGTGGATAGAGCGACCACTTGTCAGGTTCCTGGCAAGCCTATTAATGGAGAAGTAACATGACAAACAATACAGATAATAACGCTCCCGCACAATATAAGTCGCTCGATGAAATCAGGATACGCAAAGACCAGATTTTGAAAAGCATCAGGAAGGATGACGAAGGCATGCGGCATCTTTGGAACAGCATGTTCAACAAGCCGGCCACGCTGACATCAAAATTGCCCTCAAAACGTATATCGGGGTTGATGAGCACTGGGACTGGCATCTTCGACGGCGTGCTGTTGGCCTGGAAATTGTACAGAAAATTCAAGAAAAGAAGATAATTTTTTTTTCAGAAACTAAACGATGACAACCGATTGACGGTTGTCATTTTTTTTGCGACCCCATTGTCATGGCCTTCAAAAGGCTCAGTAGAAAATCAATGGGGAATAATTTGTTATTTATCTTAATAATTCCGA
>CAUPIT010000023.1:0-35993 GCA_963511375.1 uncultured Prevotella sp.
GAAAAGAGCACTTCTATGCAAATTATTCCGTTTCCTGCTCATTATCAGTCTGTTTACACCAACTTCGATATTTCTTCCTTTTCAAGGATTAGTTGCCCTTAAAAAGCATGTCTGTTGCTGGTCAAACGCAATGCTCTTGGCGTGCAATTTGCATGCTTTTGAGATAACGTTCATAGGGAATTAAGCAGGAAGTTGCTGTGGGTGAAGCATATACAAAATTCGCGTATTTTCGACCAAGGAGGCACTTGCTTGCAAATACGCGAGTATTTGAGGAGGTTTGCAAGATTTTTCAACATCCCAGGCAACCCGTTTTTGACATCTTGGTTGGGGTAAGATGGTATCGATACTAACGCTTACTTTCATCTTTCTCCAATCCGTTTGATGTGCGTGTTTTTGCATTTTTGCTCCAAGGATGAATGTTTGCATCCGCTTGATGTAAATCCTCTATTTTCGTTATTTGCAGATAATATATGTTAAATGTAAGTGGTATTGATGCCATAGTGAGAAAAAATCATGTAAATTTGCATGACAAAGACTTATAGACTTGCAATAGTTTTCGATTAGGTTCTAATCGTATGTTTTTTTGAGAAAGAATGAAAAATAATAGATTATATAAAGGTATGAGACAAAAAAGTATGTTTTTGTTTGCAGCCATGGCTGCACTCTTGGTTTCGTGTGGCGGTAAACCCAGCATGAAATTCGGTGACAACGAATACCCTGTCACGCAGATAGAGGCGACGGGTTCTACAACCCAGACCACTTATCCGGCCGTAATCAAGGGTATTCAAGATGTTGAGATTCGGCCGAAGGTGTCGGGATTCATTACAAAGCTGAACGTGAAAGAGGGCCAAAACGTAGGCAAGGGCCAGGTGTTGTTCGTGATAGACAACAGTACTTATCAGGCATCGGTTCGCCAAGCGCAGGCTGCCGTGAACTCAGCCAAGTCGCAACTCAACACGGCTAAGTTGACCTACGAGAACAGTGAGCAGTTGTTCAAGAGCAATGTCATTGGCCAATACGAATTACAATCAGCTCAAAACACTTACGCAACGGCCCAGGCAGCGGTGGCTCAGGCACAAGCTGCGCTGGCTTCGGCGAAGGAGATGCTGAGTTTCTGCTATGTCAAGAGTCCGGCGGCAGGTGTCGTTGGCAGCCTTCCTTTCAAGGTGGGGGCCTTGGTCAGCGCTTCAAGTCCCACGCCATTGACCACCGTTTCCAACAACAGCACCATGGAGGTTTACTTCTCCATGACTGAAAAAGATGTGCTGGAAATGACCAAGACATCGGGCAACATGTCGGCTGTCATCGCGTCGATGCCAGCGGTAAAATTGCAGATGGCCGATGGCACCATCTACAACCAGCCTGGTAAGGTGGTGAAGATGAGTGGTGTGATAGACCAAACCACTGGTACCTTGACGTTGATAGCTCACTTCAATAATCCAGATAGATTGTTAAAGAGTGGCGGATCTGGCTCTATCATCGTGCCACGGGTAAGCAACCAAGCCATCGTTATTCCGCAGTCGTATGCAACTGAGGTGCAGGATAAGATTTTTGTGTATACGGTTGGCAAGGACAACAAAGCCAAGTACACAGAAATTAAGGTGGCTCCGCAAAACGATGGACAAAACTATATCGTGACAGAGGGACTGAAAGTGGGCGATCGCATCGTTACCAATGGCATCACAAAGTTGAGCGATGGCATGGAAATCAAGCCCATCACGCAGGCGCAGTACGCCAAGAAAATAGCTGATGCAGAGAAGCTTGGCGAAATTCAGGGTGACTACGGAAAGATGAAAGAGGCTTTCAAATAAAGGTGCTTTTGATGGGTTAGGGTGAGAACCGGCCTATTATGAATGCTGAAAAGTAAGCGAGAAAACAACAACGAATTATGACATTTACAAAATTTATCAAGCGACCGGTATTGTCAACGGTGATCTCCGTGGTCATCGTGATCTTGGGATTCATCGGACTGACCACGCTTCCCATCGAGCAATATCCGGATATAGCGCCACCTACCATTTCGGTATGGACCACTTACATCGGCGCAGATGCTGAAACGGTGAAGAACTCTGTACTCGCTCCCCTTGAGGAAAGCATCAACGGAGTGGAGAACATGGAATACATGACCTCGCAGGCTACCAATGCTGGTTCGGCACAAATTACCATTTATTTCCGTCAAGGAACCAACCCTGATATGTGTGCCGTCAATGTGCAGAACCGCGTTTCACAGGCTCAATCCTTGCTGCCGGCAGAGGTAAACCGCGTGGGCGTGACCGTATCCAAGCGTCAAACCTCGCAGGTGTTGATGTACACGCTGACGTCGGAAGGTGGCAAATATGATGATAGGTTTTTAACCAACTACAACAACATCAACATCATTCCGGCCATCAAGCGTGTTCAAGGCGTGGGTGACGTGCAGAGCCCGGGTATGAAAACCTACTCGATGCGTATCTGGCTGAAGCCTGATGTGATGAAACAGTATGGCTTGATGCCATCTGACATCGCTGGTGCGTTGGCCGAACAAAACGTGGAGGCAGCTCCTGGTTCGTTCGGCGAACAGAGCAACATGGCCTACGAATATGTGATGCGCTATAAAGGTCGTCTGAAAACAGCCGAAGAGTTTGGCAACATTATCTTGCACAGTACGCAGACGGGACAGACTCTGAAATTGAAAGATGTGGCAAAGATAGAACTTGGCGGATTGACTTATGCCGTGAGCATGCGCAACAACAACCAACCATCGTCCATGGGTATGGTTCAGCAAATTGCGGGTTCGAACGCCAATGACATTGCTAAAGCGGTGAAAGCTGAATTGGAAAATCAGGCAAAGAACTTCCCGCCGGGCATGGAATATAAGATTAACTATGATGTGACCGAGTTCCTTTACGCTTCTATCGCTGAGGTTCTCAAAACGTTGGTCATTACTTTGCTGCTGGTATTCTTGGTAGTTTACATCTTTTTACAGGACTTCCGTTCTACCTTGATTCCGATGATTGCCGTTCCGGTGTCACTGGTTGGTACGTTCTTCTTCTTGCAAATTTTCGGATTCTCCATCAACTTGCTCACGCTGTCGGCCCTGTTGCTGGCGATAGCCATTGTGGTTGACGACGCCATCGTGGTGGTTGAGGCCGTTCATGCCAAGTTGGATTTGGGGTATAAGAGTGCTTTGACCGCCAGCATTGATGCGATGAACGAAATTGCGGGTGCCATTATTTCCATCACGTTGGTGATGGCTGCGGTGTTCGTTCCGGTGTCGTTCATCGGTGGAACATCAGGAACGTTCTACCGAGAGTTTGGTGTGACCATGGCGGTGTCAATCATCATATCGGCCCTGAACGCCTTAACGCTCTCGCCAGCATTGTGTGCCATCTTCCTGAAACCAAAGAATGAGGATGGAACCGAGCGTAAGATGAGTAGGATAGACCGTTTTCATGCGTCGTTTAACACCAGTTATGAGAAAGTCTTGGGCAAATACAAAAATCGATTACAGAAGCTGGTTAGGAAGCCTGTTCTTACGGGTGTCTTCATCTTGTTGGGTGCAATAGCTTTGCTCTTGACCATGAAAACAACCAAAACAGGATTGGTTCCCGATGAAGATACGGGTACGCTGTTCTGTACGGTGTCTATGCCTCCGGCAACAAGTGCGGTGCGCACGCAGCAGGTGATCGACCAGGTTGATGCCATGTTGGCCAGCAATCCGGCCATTCAGAGCCGCGAACAGCTGCAAGGATACAACTTCATTGCCGGGCAAGGGTCTGACCAAGCTACCTTTATTATCAAGTTGAAGCCTTTCAGCGAGCGTAACATGGGACAAAGTGCCATGGCGGTTTTAGGCATGATATACAAGCAGACGGCTCAGATAAAGGATGCTCAAATCTTGGCATTCGCACCTCCTATGATTCCTGGTTTCGCCTTGAGCAACGGCGTTTCCTTGGTGTTGCAGGACAAAACAGGTGGCGATTTGAATAAATTCTTCCAAGTAACCAAGGCTTATTTGGCCGAATTGAACAAGCGTCCGGAGATACAAATGGCCATGACCTCGTACAATCCTAACTATCCTCAGTATCTGATTGATGTGGATGTGGCTAAATGTAAGCAGGCAGGTATATCTCCTGCCACCGTTTTGAGTACGCTTCAGGGGTATTACGGTGGCATGTACGCCTCTAACTTCAATGCATACGGCAAGCTGTATCGTGTTATGATTCAGGGCGATGTGTCCAGTCGTGAGCGTCCAGAGGGTCTGAATGACATCTATGTTCGTACACCTGGCGGTATGGCACCCGTGCAAAGTTTCATTTCGATGAAGCGTGTTTTTGGCCCATCAAACATCAATCGGTTCAACATGTTTACGAGTATCAATGTACAGGTAACGCTGAACAGTGGTTATTCCACAGGTGAAGCCATTCAAGCCATCAAGGAAGTTGCCGCGACAGACTTGCCTCAAGGCTACGGATACGACTTCTCTGGCTTGTCAAGGTCAGAGAGTGAATCGAGCAATGTCACTGGCATGATATTTGTATTGTGCTTCTTATTCGTGTATTTGATATTGGCAGCGCAGTACGAAAGTTACCTGTTGCCCTTCGCAGTTATCCTCTCTATACCGTTTGGATTAGCGGGTGCTTTCCTCTTCACGCAGTTGTTTGGCCACAACAATGACATCTATATGCAGATTTCTCTGATTATGTTGATAGGTTTGTTGGCCAAGAATGCCATCCTGATTGTGCAGTTTGCACTTGAAAGACGACGCACGGGTATGGCCATCACATGGTCTGCCATTCTCGGATCGGGTGCTCGTTTGCGCCCTATCTTGATGACTTCGTTGGCTATGGTCATCGGTTTGTTGCCCATGATGTTTGCCATGGGCGTGGGAAAGAATGGTAATCAAACGCTGGGTGCGGCCGCTGTAGGAGGTATGTTGATTGGTACGCTCTGTCAATTGTTTGTTGTTCCTGGGTTGTTTGTTATCTTCCAGGCATTACAGGAGAGGTTCACACCGATTAAGTTTGATGATGAAGAGAATTCTGAAGCAGAGGCCGAACTGCAGCAATACGCGCGTCGCCCGGTAGGAATCACAGTAGATGAGAATAATAAAGAATAGTGATGAAAATACAAAATATAATGATTATGGGACTTGCAGCATTGGCATTGACCAGCTGCAAGAGCCTCTATGGAACGTACCAACGTCCCAATGTGAACACCAGGGGCATCGTTCGTGATTCGCTTTCGATGACAGATACGTTGGTTGTGACGGACACAACGAGCTTTGGTAACATGCCTTGGCGCAGTGTGTTTACCGACCCACAGTTGCAAACGCATATAGAAAGGGCATTGACCAACAATGTTGATCTTCTGAATGCTGCGCTGAACGTGAAGATGGCTGAAGCACAATTGAAGGCTGCCAGGTTGTCTTTTCTGCCTTCTTTCACCTTTGCTCCCCAGGGAACCATCGCTTCTTGGGATGGTGGAAAGGCCATTTCAACTTACCAATTGCCCATTACTGCCAGCTGGAATGTTGACCTCTTTGGCAATTTGCTCAGTCAGAAACGTGCCGCACAGGTAGCATTATTGGCCACAAAGGACTATCAGACGTTGGTCATAACCAATATCATCAGTGGGGTAGCGAATATGTATTACACCCTTTTGATGCTCGACAAGCAGCTCGAAATCGTCAACAACATGCACGAATTGACCAAGGAAACGTGGGACAAGATGAAGGTATTGAAAGATCTTGGACGAGGTATTCGGTCGACAGGTGTGCAGAGTGCCGAAGCAAACTACTATGCAGTGGAGGCCAAAAAGACCGATTTGGTGCGCCAAATACGTGAAACGGAGAACGCTTTGTCGCTCTTGATGGGACAACCAGCACAGAGTATTTCGCGCGGAAAACTTGAGAATCAGGCTCTGCCCACGAACTTATCTACCGGCATCGGCATCCAGTTGCTGGCCAATCGTCCCGACGTTCATGCGGCTGAGATGCAATTAGCCGAATGTTTCTATGGCGTAGAAACCGCTCGAAGCCGTTTTTATCCAAGTCTAACGATTGCTCCTACCGGCATGTTTACCAACAGTGCGGGTGCTGCAGTCATCAATCCAGGCAAATGGATGCTGTCGGCAGTCGGTAGTTTGGTGCAGCCTATCTTCCAAAAAGGAAAGATTATTGCAGGCCTACGCGTTGCTGAAGCGCAATATGAAAAGGCCTACAACACATGGCAGAACAGCATATTGAAGGCTGGAAATGAAGTGAGTAACGCACTTGTGCTTTACCATTCGTCGGATGAAAAGAGCAAGATTGAGGCTAAACAAATACAAACTCTGCAACAAAATGTGGAGGATACCAAGCTTCTTTTAAGTCAGTCGAGTAGTACATACCTTGAGGTAATCACTGCTCAGCAAACCCTTCTCAATGCGCAGATGGCTAAGATTACGGACGATTTTCACAAGATGCAGGCCGTTGTAAATCTCTATCAGGCCCTCGGCGGCGGTGTGAAAGAATAGGGTAGGATGGTTGATAAGTTGACAAGGTAGGGCTCTTTAGACAAAATAGTCTTATGAAATAAGGTCTAACCCGCATGATGTATCAACTCATCTGCTAAAAAACAAAAAACTAAAAAACGAAGAATTATGGCATACGATATCAGTGAGAAAGCGGAAATATCACCCAAAGCGAAGATAGGAAACAATTGTAAAATCTACCCATTTGTCTATATCGAAGAAGATGTTGTGATAGGAGACAACTGTGTGATTTATCCCTTTGTCAGCATTTTAAAGGGAACTCGCCTGGGAAGCAACAACACCGTGCATCAATGTTCGGTGATGGGAGCCCTTCCACAGGACTTTGAATTCAAGGGAGAAGACACCGAATTGATTATTGGAAACAACAACATCATTCGTGAAAATGTCGTCATCAATCGGGCAACCCATGTGGGAGGACAGACCGTCATCGGCCATGACAACTTCTTGATGGAAGGAGCTCACATCTCACATGACACCAAAGTGGGTAATCAATGTGTGTTTGGATATGGAACAAAGATTGCCGGTGATTGTGAAATTGGCAATGGAGTGATTTTCAGTTCAAGTGTTATCGAGAATGCGAACACGCGCGTTGGCGACTACGCCATGATACAAGCTGGTACCACGTTCTATAAAGACGTGCCGCCATTCATCATTGCCGGCGGTGTGCCAGTAAGCTATGGAGGTCCTAACAAGACCATGTTGGAAACGTATGGCATCACAGAAAAGGTTCAGAGTCACATAGCCAATGCTTACCGCCTGATATTCCATGGCCAAACAAGTGTGTTCGATGCGGTGCTGCAAGTAAAGGAACAAGTTCCCAGCAGTCCTGAAATTGAAAACATCATACGGTTCATTCAGGCGACAAAAGCAGGAATCATCGGTAAACTTTAGTTCGCACCGAACACATTTATATAAAGAATAGGATAGGTTGGCACAAAAGCTTTCCTATCCTTTTTTAATGCTGTCAACAAAATACTTGTGAATGCTTACATCCTCATCCAACTCGGGATGGAAGGCCGTAACCAGCTGATGACCTTGCCGAGCGGCTACAATGTGGCCGTTTACCGTTGCCAACGCCTCGGCCTCGCCATATACTTGATGGATATAAGGGGCACGGATGAAGGTCATGGGGATGTCGTTTTCAATGCCTTCGAATGATGATACGGTACGAAAACTGCCCAATTGTCTGCCATAAGCGTTGCGGCAAACGTCAATATCCATCGTGGAAATGCGTGAAGCCGCTTGCCCATTCTCTTGCTTTGCCAGCAAGATAAGTCCTGCGCAAGTGCCAAATACCGGCAATCCCTCACGGATTTCGCGCTGTATGGGTGTCAGTAAATCGAGGTCATGCAGCAACTTCACCATCGTGGTGCTCTCTCCGCCGGGAATAATCAGACCGTCTTTCGGCTGCTGCCAGTCGTCTTTGTTCCTCACTTCAAACGTGTCTACGCCCAAAGAACGGAGCATTCGTTCGTGTTCGACGAATGCTCCTTGTAATGCCAATATAGCTATTTTCATCTGTTTACTTTCCTCTTTCTGCCATCAGCACTTCAATCTCGTGTTCGTTGATGCCCACCATGGCCTCACCAAGGTCTTCTGACAGCTCGGCCAACCGCTTCGCATCGTTGTAGTTGGTCACAGCTTGTACGATGGCGGCTGCGCGCTTGGCTGGATTGCCCGATTTGAATATGCCCGAACCCACGAACACTCCTTCAGCTCCAAGTTGCATCATCAGGGCTGCATCGGCAGGAGTTGCTACGCCACCAGCGGCAAAGTTCACCACGGGCAATTTGCCGTTTTCGTGTACATACTGCACCAGTTCGTAGGGAACCTGCAATTGTTTGGCAGCCTCGTACAGCTCATCTTCAGCCATAGAGGTAAGTCTTCTGATTTCAGCCTGCATCATGCGCATGTGCGTCACAGCCTGAACCACGTCGCCCGTACCTGGTTCTCCCTTGGTTCTAATCATGGTTGCGCCTTCAGCGATGCGTCTGAGCGCCTCACCAAGGTTCTTTGCACCGCAGACAAAAGGTACTTCAAACTTGGTCTTGTCAATGTGATAGACATTGTCTGCGGGCGAGAGTACCTCGCTCTCATCGATGTAATCAATCTCAATGGCCTGCAAAATCTGGGCTTCAACGAAGTGTCCGATGCGGCATTTGGCCATCACCGGAATGCTTACGGCCTGCTGAATGCCCTTGATCATGTGCGGGTCGCTCATGCGCGAAACACCACCTGCCGCGCGAATGTCGGCCGGTATGCGCTCGAGAGCCATCACCGCACAGGCTCCAGCTTGTTCTGCGATACGTGCTTGCTCGGGTGTTGTAACGTCCATGATGACGCCTCCCTTGAGCATTTGTGCTAAATTACGATTCAGTGTTTGTCTTTCTGTTGTTTTCATTTTATTTGTTTTTGTCGGTAAATACTTGGTGTTGAGTTTCCCATCTTCTTGAAAAACTTCGTGAAATGCGACTGTGAGTTGAACCCTAACGCATACGCTATCTCTTGAACGGTCTTGCTGGTGGTGTCCAATAAGAACTTGCTTTCGTGAAAAACGTGTTCGTCGATGAGGGTCTTCGGCGTTTTCTGCACGATGCGTTTGGTCACCTGTCCCAGGTAACGGGGACTCACGTTCAGCATGTCGGCATAAAACCGCACATCGTTGTTGGTGGCATAATGCGTAGACACGGCTTTCATGAACGCGTTGAGCAGCTCGCTTCCCCGTCCTTTCAGTTCGCCCATCTCGCTCATCTGCTGATGAATGTAAGCGTTGCCTCTACTGATGGCCTCTCTGAAATCATCTGTTTCGCCCAGAAAATAGGCGATGGCCGAGGTCAGGTTGCTGCCGAGTCCGTGTGCGTTGGTTTGCCAAAGGGTGGGCGAGGGCTCCACATGCATGTCGCCATCTTGCTGCCACGCGATGAAATCGTGGTCGTCGCCGCTGTGCAACAGCACGGCTCGGCATCCCATGTTCAACAGCTTTCTCATGCCGTTGGCGATGTCGTCGTGGGTTTTGAGCGGACTGTTCAGCAAGTAGACTGCGTCATTTTGCTTCAGGATAACCAGCGAACACAGCGGCAACAGCTTGGTCTTGACGCTGTCAATCATCTCTGGTGGCATCAGCAGGTCGCCTTGGCTCGACGTTACCACCGGGTCGTAGATGAGTTTCAGTGGTTGGCGTTTCGCCAAAATGCTCACCACGTTATCCAGCGTCTTCACGTTGCGAACCATGCCAACTTTCACCACCGAGGGCTTGATGTCGTCGACAAGCGCTTCCACCTGCTCTGCCACGACATCGGCCGGGATGTCGTAAAAGCGCTGAATGCCAAGCGTGTTCTGCATGGTGATTGACGTGATGACCGACACGGCATATCCGCCCAAGGACGTAATGACCTTGATGTCGGCCTGGATTCCGGCACCCCCAGAACCGTCAGAACCGGTGATTGTCAATATCGTGTTGCGCTGTTTCATGCTACATTGGCCCCTGATGGTGTGGCACCATGCGCGCCGATTATCAGATACAAAGGAAAACAAAAAAAGCGAGTTGTACAAATATAGTTCTCATTATGACAATGAAAAGGTTGTTTTGTGCAAGTCGTAACCCAGCGAGCAATGCGAAATTTTCTTGACAAAGCCCTGTGTATAACTCGCGTATTCGCAGCCTCATGCTCCTTTGCTCGCAAATACGGCAGGGATTTCGCATGTTTGTAAGATATTTGTGTTCAGTGGATTGTCGCATTTTGTCAAGGCTTCTTACTTTCAATAGCTATGCTTTTACCTTCCAATAGCATTGCTTTTAACTTCCAAACCCATTGCTTTAAGCGGTCAATGGCATGGCTATTTTTAGCCCAAAGTGCATAAGAAGTGTAGAAAAAGCATGGAGATTGGCCTTCAAAGTGCATGAACACCCCGTCAAAACTCTCGTCACTGCATCTGAATCACCCTATTCTTTTTCTAGAAGGAGCGTTCGGGAAGTGTTAAAAATAGGTTGGTTTTCTTGACAAAATCAGGTTTTTAAAAATCGTAAATCAGCGAGAATACATCATCTGGTTGGCAATCAAATTCGTTCTTTCGTGTTGTTCTTGGAGAAATGAAGCAATGGAAAACATAAGTAAACGGAACAGGCGACACAGGACAATGACTGTTAATTCAAGGGATGGTGTAGAACTTTCATCAATGCATAATTGGATTCTTAAATGGCAGTTCCAGAAGCATGATGAAGAGAGGATGGGCTTAACTTGCGCCTACCCCCGTGTTCCTCCTTTACAGCAATGGACGTTAATTGTAGTTAAACCGTTGCTATATCGCTGTTTTTTTTGTTCCTTTGCAACAAATTTGGTGTATTATATCCGTATCGGAATGGGAAAAAAACGAAATAAAACCAGTAGTCATCGTGGACTACAGGCCGTTACTCTTTGTATTAGCACAGCCTTGGTGCTTATTTTATTGGGATTGGTTGTGTTTTCAACGCTTACCGGCAGGAATCTTTCTTCGTATGTCAAGGAGAATTTGGTGGTGCAGCTGATTTTGGAAAATGACATGACAAACCCTGAAGCTCAGAAGATTTGTGCCGACATCAAAAAGCGACCTTATATCAAACGCTTGGATTACATCAGTAAAGAGCAGGCCCTCAAAGAGATTACGGCGGCCATGGGAAGCGACCCTTCCGAGTTTACCGATGGCGAAAACCCCTGTCCTGCCTCCATCGAGGTGACACTCAGGTCGAATTATGCCAATAATGATTCGTTGAAATGGATTACCGACGAATTGAAGAAATACCCCAAAGTCAATCAGATTAATTATCAAAAAGAGTTGATAGACAGCGTCAACCGCAACCTGGCAAAGACGGGTTTGGTGATGTTGGTGTTGGCCATTTTGCTCACCATCGTATCATTTTCCCTGATTAATAATACCGTTCGGCTGGACATCTACGCACGGCGCTTCTCCATACACACCATGAAACTCGTGGGTGCCTCATGGAGTTTTATCCGCCGGCCGTTTGTCAACCGTGCTATATGGATTGGTTTGATAGCCGGCTTGATAGCCAACACCGTGCTGGCTGCATGTATCTATGGCTTGTATGTTTCTGAACCTGACATCTTGAGCGTTGTGACGTGGCGTGACATGGCCGTTACAGCGGCAGTGGTGTTCTTGTTCGGCATCATCATTACGGCCATCTGCGCACATATTTCCGTGAACAAGTTCTTGCGGATGAAGGCTGGTGAATTATATAACATCTAAATAAGTAAACTCACAATCATATCGTCATGCACAGGATACGCGATATCCTGACGCATGGCAAAATCAATCAATAAGATGGATAGAAGAAACTTCGCATTCGACAAGGTCAACTTCATATTGTTGGCCGTGGGTATGATGATTGTCATCATTGGCTTCCTCCTGATGAGTGGAGGAGGCTCTACAGAAACGGCATACAATCCAGACATCTTCAGCGTTCGCCGCATCAAGGTGGCTCCGGTGGTATGTTTCATTGGCTTTGTGTCGATGATTTATGCCATTGTTCGTAGACCCAAGGATCAGCATATTGAAGAATAAATGAGCATTATAGAAACCATCATTCTGGCAATCGTTGAGGGGTTGACAGAATTTTTGCCCGTGTCTTCTACGGGACACATGATTATCACGCGCGACTTGTTGGGCATGGAGGCCAACGATTCGTTTATCAACGCTTTCATTGTCATCATTCAGTTTGGTGCCATCCTGTCGGTTGTGACGCTCTATTGGAAGCGATTCTTCTGGCTCGACCACACACCGGCACCGGCAGGAAGTACGCCGGTCAGGGCTTTTTTGCACAAATGGGACTTTTACTGGAAGCTGTTAGTGGCCTTTATCCCAGCAGCTGTCATCGGATTACTGGCTAACCATCTGATTGAAAAGATGTTGGGAAGCGTCGTGGTGGTTGCGGTGATGTTGGTGATTGGTGGTGTTTTCATGTTGTTTTGCGACCGCCTGTTCAATCATGGAAGCGAGTCAACACCGCTGACAGAGAAGAGAGCTTTGCGGGTAGGATTGTTCCAATGCATTGCCATGATACCGGGTGTCTCGCGATCTATGGCCACCATCGTGGGAGGAATGGCACAAGGACTGACGCGCAAACGTGCGGCTGAGTTCTCGTTCTTTTTGGCTGTACCCACCATGTTCGCCGCCACCTGTCTCGATGTGTTTAAGTTAATCAAGAATGGAGGTGTGGAAGCCCTGTCTGCGCATGTGCCCACTTTGCTGCTAGGCAGTGGCGTTGCCTTCGTCGTGGCGTTGCTGGCCATGAAATGGTTCGTGGCTTTCCTCACCAAGTATGGCTTCAAAGCCTTTGGCGTGTATCGTATCATTGTCGGCGGTGCCATCTTGATTTGGTTGATGATGGGACATCAGTTGGCTATGGTTGATTAGCTGACAAGTTGATGAGTTGGCAAGTTGACGAGTTGATAGTTCATACATGATGAGTACATCACTCGTAAGCAAACAAAAAACAACTCACGAACTCAAATACTAATAAACTCATCAACTCATTAACTCCCAAACTCTTCAACTTAAAAACTCATTAACTCATAAACTCAAAAGCAATCACACCGTGAACTTTTATACAGGAGAAATATTTGCCATTGACAAGCCTTATGGCATGACAAGTTTTGGCGCTTTGGCCCATGTGCGGTATGTTATATCTCGCAAGTTGGGCATCAAACGAATAAAAATAGGTCATGCCGGCACGTTGGATCCGTTAGCCACGGGGGTGTTGGTGTTATGTACGGGGAAAGCAACCAAGCAAATTGAGCAGTTGCAGGCACACGATAAGGAATATACCTGCACGCTCCAGTTGGGGGCAACCACTGCGAGTTACGATAAAGAACACGAGGTTAATCAAACATTCCCAACCGAACACATCACACGAGAGCGCATCGATGAGGCACTGAAACAGTTTGTTGGCGATATTCAACAAACCCCACCAACCTTCAGTGCGTGCAAGGTAGACGGTGAACGATCATACAACTTGCGTCGCGCAGGCGAGGAAGTGGTGCTCAAACCGAAAAGCGTCAGAATTGACGAGATAGAGGTGATGGGTTTTGATTCAACGACCATGCTGCTCCAGTTGCGTGTGGTATGTGGTAAAGGAACGTATATCAGGGCTCTGGCTCGTGACCTGGGGCGCGCTTTAGACAGTGGGGCATACCTCACAGCACTGCGCCGGATCCGAGTGGGGGCTATCAAACTAGAAAACAGTATTGACTTCGATCACTTTAAAGAGTGGTTGGATCAACAAGAAATAGACGAAAAACACCAATAAATGAAACTATCACAATTCAAATTCAATTTACCGGAAGAGCTTGTTGCTCTGTATCCTCATAGTGTTTACCATGAGATAGTGGATGACAAAGGAGAAAAGCATCTCTCCCGAATGACGCGTCGTGACGAGTCAAGATTGATGATTTTGCATCGTAAGTCACAGACCATTGATATGTTCCAGAAGAACAAAAAGGGCAAACCTGTAGAGGGACAGTACTTGGAGTTCCGTCATGTGCTCGACTATTTTGATGAAGGTGACACGTTCATCTTCAATGACACAAAGGTATTTCCTGCCCGCTTGTATGGAACAAAGGAAAAAACGGATGCTAAGATAGAGGTCTTTCTCTTACGCGAGCTCAATCGTGAAATGCGCCTGTGGGACGTGTTGGTAGAGCCTGCACGTAAGATTCGCATCGGTAACAAGTTGTTCTTTGACGAAAGCGGAACCATGGTTGCTGAGGTCATCGATAACACCACGAGCCGAGGACGAACGCTTCGTTTTCTTTATGACTGTCCTCATGAGGAGTTCAAGCGCGAACTTTTTGCGCTCGGTGAGGCACCCTTGCCTCGTTATATCCTCAACCGGCGTGAGGTTCCGCATGCCGATGCGCACGACATGGAAGATTTCCAAACCATCTTCGCTAAGAATGAAGGAGCTGTAACTGCCGCCGCTACTGGTCTGCATGTTAGTCGAGAGATGATGAAACGGATGGAGATTAAGGGCATTCACTTTGCTTTTATCACCCTGCATTGTGGCCTCAGTGCGTTCAATAACATTGAGGTGGAAGACCTGACGAAGCATAAGATGGACTCTGAGCCGATGAAGATAGATGCCCAGGCCTGTAAGATTGTCAATAAAGCAAAGCAAGAAGGGCATCGTATCTGTGCCGTTGGAACGAGCGTTGTCAAGGCTACTGAAACGGCTGTAGGTACAGATGGTTTACTGAAAGAGTACGATGGTTGGACCAGCAAGTTCATCTTCCCACCATACGACTTTGGCCTGGCTGATACGATGATTGCCAATTTCTATCACAGTATGTCGCCTTTGCTCATGGAAACAGCTGCGTTTGGTGGATATGAGCTGGTGATGGAAGCCTACAACCTGGCCGTGAAACATGGTTATAAGTTTGGGTGTTACGGCGATTCACTCTTGATTTTGGACGATTGATCGCTGTCATAGGTGCGCAAAATGATTAAAGAGCATATCGTTTATCTCGCACTTGGTGCCAATCTGGGTGACAGACGGCGAGCCATTCGCCAAGCTATTGTAAGAATAGCAGAACAGATTGGCCCCGTAGAACGCCAGTCTTCGCTCTACGAAACACAGCCATGGGGATTCTCATCGCCCCATGCTTTCATCAATGCTTGCATCTGTTGTCGCACAACTATGAGTCCGCTTGAGGTGTTAAGAGCTACCCAGAGAATAGAGAAAGAGATGGGGCGAGTAGAGAAAACGCACGATGAAGTTTACCAAGACCGCTGCATTGACATAGATATCTTGTTGTTTGACCATCTCAACATCCAAACTCCCGAACTCACGATTCCACATCCATTGATGCATGAACGCGAGTTTGTGATGGTTCCTTTGCGTGAGATACTCAAAGAAGGAGAATAAAAAAAAAGTAGGAGAAAACAAAAGTTGTTTCCTCCTACTTCATTCCTTAAGCTAAATAGCACGTTACGTTTTATCGACGCAAGCCAAGAGCCTTGATGATAGCACGATAACGCTCAATGTCATTATCATACAGATAATCGAGCAAAGAACGACGTTTACCTACCAATTTGGTCAATGAACGTGCAGTGTTATGATCTTTACGGTGTTTCTTAAGGTGCTCCGTCAAATGGGAAATACGGTATGAGAACAATGCTATCTGGCTCTCAGCAGAACCAGTATCAGAGTTAGACTTTCCGTACTGTCCAAAGATCTCTTCTTTTTTTGCTTTGTCTAAATACATAGAACTTTGTTGTTAAAAAATAAAAATGTTGTGCAATAATGCGGTTGCAAAGGTAATGCTTTTAATGTACATTTCATCATCGCTCTTTCATATTTTGTCAGCTTTGGGTCGTTTTTTAACATTTAATAAGTTCTTTTTTCTCGTTTTCTGTCCATCGTTGTCTATTAAGGTATAAAAAATTTAGTTGATAGTTTATAATTACGAATAGTGCATTGCAAATTATAAATTAAAAGCATTACCTTTGCAGTCGTAAAAGTTTAAGGTAACAGAAAATGCAAGACATTAGAAATATTGCCATCATTGCACACGTTGACCACGGAAAAACCACGTTGGTAGACAAGATGATGTTGGCAGGAAAATTGTTCCGTGACGGACAGGATAACAGTGGACAGGTATTGGATGCTAATGATTTGGAGCGCGAACGTGGCATCACCATTCTTTCTAAAAACGTTTCTATCAATTGGAAAGGTACTAAAATCAACATTATAGACACTCCCGGTCACTCCGATTTTGGTGGTGAAGTAGAGCGCGTGCTCAACATGGCGGATGGTTGTATCTTGCTCGTTGACGCTTTTGAAGGTCCCATGCCGCAAACTCGTTTCGTGTTGCAAAAAGCCTTGGAGATAGGCTTAAAACCCATCGTTGTGGTGAACAAGGTGGACAAACCCAACTGTAGACCTGAGGAAGTGTACGAGATGGTGTTCGATTTGATGTTCTCATTGAACGCCACCGAAGACCAGTTAGACTTCCCTGTCGTATATGGTTCGGCCAAAAACGGATGGATGTCAGAAGATTGGAAGAAACCAACGGACAATATAGAATATTTACTTGACAAGATTGTAGAGGTGATACCTGCCCCGAAGCAGCTGGAGGGTACCCCGCAAATGCTGATTACCAGTTTGGACTACTCCAACTACACGGGACGTATTGCCGTTGGAAGGGTACATCGAGGTGTTCTTGCCAGTGGCATGAATGTAACCATTAGCCATCGCGATGGCAGTCAGGAAAAGACCAAGATTAAAGAACTTCATACTTTTGAAGGCATGGGTCACGCCAAGACCGACCAAGTGGGTAGTGGTGATATCTGTGCTGTCATTGGGCTGGATCGATTCGAAATAGGCGACACTATTTGTGACTTTGAGAATCCAGAGCCATTACCTCCCATCGCCATTGATGAGCCTACGATGAGCATGCTGTTCACCATTAACGATTCACCTTTATTTGGTAAGGAGGGCAAATATGTCACCTCGCGCCACATCAACGACCGTTTGGAAAAAGAGTTGGAGAAAAATCTGGCTCTCCGTGTGCGTCCTTTCGAGGATGCAACCGATAAGTGGATTGTCAGTGGACGTGGCGTTCTCCACCTCAGTGTGTTGGTTGAAACCATGCGCCGCGAGGGATATGAGTTGCAAGTAGGTCAGCCACAGGTGATATTCAAAGAAATCAACGGCGAAAAATACGAGCCTATCGAGGAACTCACCATCAATGTTCCCGAAGAATTCTCCAGCAAAATGATTGACATGGTGACACGTCGAAAGGGCGAAATGACCTCCATGGAGAGCCAAGGCGACCGTACGAACATTGAGTTTGACATCCCATCGCGTGGTATCATGGGACTCCGTACCAATGTGCTGACAGCCTCTCAGGGTGAAGCCATCATGGCGCATCGTTTCAAAGAGTATCAGCCATATAAGGGAGAAATCACAAGACGAGTGAACGGCAGCATGATTGCCATGGAGACGGGTACGGCATACGCTTACTCCATTGATAAACTTCAAGACCGTGGTAAGTTCTTCATCGATCCGGGAGAGGAAGTTTATGCTGGTGAAGTGGTAGGCGAACATGTTCATGACAACGACTTGGTAATCAATGTAACTAAGGCCAAGCAGCTTACTAACGTGCGTGCCAGCGGTTCGGATGATAAGGCACGAGTGATTCCCAAGGTTGTGATGAGCTTGGAAGAGTGTTTGGAGTATATCAAAGCCGACGAACTGTTGGAAGTTACTCCCAAGAGCATGCGCATGCGAAAGATAACGCTCGACCATACCGAACGCAAACGCTTGAACAAAGATTGATTGTTCATGTAGCCTTATAAACAAAAAAATCCTTGTCCCATGGGGCAAGGATTTTTTGTTCACACTCGGCAGTCAGACTCGTTGTTGGGATGTGGTGTTTCTTATCTGAATCGAGAGTTTTTCCCTCAGTTCCATTCGTATGTTATCCAGCCTATTTGAGGAGGCTTTTCAAAGTCATTGCTTTTGGGTGTCAAACTCAATCACTTTGGATGGCAAACTCAATGCTTTTGGATGCTAAACTCATTGCTTTTGCCATCCCATCTTCATGCTTATTGAAAAGAATGTCGCATTATCGCTGTCCGCTCAAATAAGAGGAGGTAAATAAACATCTATCTCCCTCGCAGTTTTAACGTGAGTTCTATAAATATTTTTTCAACACGTTAATCCACACTTCATATCCCTTTTCTGTTAGATGCAAGCCATCGTAGGTCAATTCTTGGCGCATGATATGTGTGTCTGGCTCAGTAAATAGGGGGAAGATATTGATGTAAGTAACATGATTTTGCTTTGCCCATGCCTGCAACCTCGCGTTGATTTCGGGTATTTGTTCGGTCTTACCCACCAGTCGTTTCCATCTGCCTGTTGATTCGCGGATAGGAAGCATGCTCTGTACATAGAGCTTGGTTTGTGGCGATTCGCGTCGGATGCGTTCCGTCAGTCGTATAATCATGTTGGCAATGCTGTCGGTGCTGAGGTCGTGGCTCACGTCGTTTACCCCAACCATCAAGAATATCTTGGCAGGATGTGCGGGCAAGATGGTGTGCAGTCGGTCGTAAATGCCTGTGGCTACATCGCCACTGATGCCGCGGTTGATGACTTTTTTGTTACCCAACTTGGCTGCCCAATCTTTGCCACCCTCCGTAATGCTGTTTCCCAACATCACGATGTTGTTTTTCTGTATGGCAGGTTCGTTTTCGAATTGCAGCATGCGTTGGTAGTAATGCTCATGGTACAAAGGTTCCTCATTGGTGATGCTGGCTGCAACGGCGTTAGCCACCAAGGCCCGCAAACGCACGGTGTTGCCCTTGTCATGCGGATGTACGCAGTTGGTAAGCAGGATGATGGAGAGGTCGTTTACCGGGTCCATCACGATAGAAGTACCCGTATATCCCGTATGTCCGTAGGTCTCGTTGCTCAACAGATCTCCTTTATTCGAGGCGTATGGCGACGAAACGTCCCATCCTAAGCTGCGTCCAAAGTCTTTCAGGCTTGATGGAATGTTGCGCATGGCATGGATGGTGTTGGGTGACAGGATGCGTTTGCCGTTCCACGAACCGCCGTTTTGCAGCATGGCACAAAGCACAGCCAAGTCGGATGCTGTAGAAAACAAGCCCGCATTGCCTGATATGCCCGCGTTCATGACGCGTGCCAAGGGGTCGTGAACCTGCCCTTTGAGCACTTGTCCGTTGGCTTGTTGCTCGGTAGGAGCGAGGGGATAAGCGGCAGAGTCGTTTCTTTTGCCCCATCGTGGCTCATCGGTGTTCGTCCAATTTCCCTTTTTGTCTTGTGCGCAGGGTATGAAGTCGGTGTGGCTCATACCTAACGGAATGAAAATGTTTTCAGCACAAAAAGTTCTTAACGATTGATGGGTAATGTATTCTATGATGCGTTGCAAGGTGATATAGTTTAGACAACTATACCGCATGTCCGTTCCCGGTTTGTATTGTCGCTGGCATTGGTCGATGTAACGTGCCAGCACTTGTTGCTTGTCAGCGCCGCGCTCGCTGCTCAATTGTTTGACGGGTGCGTAGGCAGGCAGGCCTGATGTATGCGTCAGCAGGTTGCTGATGCGTATGGTCGTGGTGTCATTTTGTTTGCTGTTCCAACTTTGAAAGTGGGGCAGATACATCTTGACGGCATCCGCAGTGCGCAACAATCCCCGTTCAATGAGGAGCATGGTAGCCATCGTTGTAGCCACTGGTTTGGTACACGACGCCAGGTCAAAAACCGTGTTCGTGGTCATGGGTTCCACCGTCGGAATGAGCTGACGGTTGCCGTAGGCCTTGAGATAGGCCATCTTGCCATGTCTAACCACCGCTAACACAGCTCCGGGAATTTGCTTCTCACGGATGGCTTGGTTGATAACGCAGTCAGCATTTTGCAGTCGCAGCCTGTTCATGCCTACCTGTTCGGGATAGACTACCGGGATATCGTTGGCCCTCATGGAGGAAAGCATCCCCACCATCAAGAGCAACAGAAAGCTCATTCGTTTCATTGTTGGTATGTTTTTAAGTTAAGGGTGGTCATCATTCGTCTTTCGTGGGTTGTTTTGTTTCTTGCAGTACCTTTTCTACCGAGCCGTGAAGCAGCAGCAGACTTTTGGCTTTGCCATAGTCTAACCCCAGTATGTCGACCAGCATGCGCGTGCCACGGTCTACGAGTTTTTGGTTGGTCAGCTGCATGTTGACCATCTTGTTGCCCTTCACGCGTCCTAATTGTATCATGACAGCGGTGCTGATCATGTTGAGAATCATCTTTTGTCCCGTACCCGATTTCATGCGCGAGCTACCGGTGACATACTCCGGTCCTACAATCATTTCGATGGAGATGTCCGATTCGGCTGCCATTGGCGAATCCGGATTGCTGGTGATGCAGGCTGTCAGAATGCCATGTTCGCGTGCATCGCGCAGTGCGCCCACAACGTATGGCGTCGTACCCGATGCGGCAATACCAATCACGGTATCATTGTTGTTGATGTTATGCTCTGCCAGTTCGTTCCAACCATGTTCCTCATCGTCTTCTGCCGCTTCAACCGCATTGCGCAAAGCCGTGTCGCCACCAGCAATCAGTCCGATGACTAATGTTTTTGAAACGCCGAATGTAGGGGGCAGTTCAGAAGCATCCAACACGCCTAAACGGCCACTGGTTCCGGCTCCCATGTAGAAAATTCGACCGCCTCGTTTCATCTTTGGCACAATCAGCTTGACCAATTTGGCTATTTGTGGAATGGTTTTTTGTACGGCCAACGCCACCTTTTGATCTTCGGTGTTGATGTCTTGTAAAAGTTCTTCTACCGACTTATGTTCCAAGTCGTTGTACAACGAAGCTTCTTCGGTTATCTTCTTAAAGCTCATGACGTATCCTCCTGTTTTTATAATGTGTGGTATTTGAGCAGTCCCTCCATGGGGGCTTTGCTGATGGTTCCTATCTTCACGCCCAATGCCTGTGCGGCTTCGGTGAGTTCCGATTGATAGACAAGTGCGATGGTGCCAATGCAATTCATGGGATACTCATGGTAATCGTATTGCATGACGTTGCGGCGGATAAAATCAGAGAAAGCGTTTACCAGCAGCTCGTGCACGGCTTTGTGTGTTTTATGTTGCTCCAAGAATACGTTAAGACTGGCTAAATAGCGACTTGGAAATGGTTTGCGGTAAACATTTTCAATAATGTCGGCCATGTTGGTGTTGAACTGTGCAAAGAATTCTTCTTTTAGTTGATCATCCAACTGGTTTTTTAAGAGGTCGCTCACCAACCGCTTACCTAAGTTGGCGCCACTCCCTTCATCGCCAAGGATAAAGCCAAGGGCAGGCACTTGCCATGCTATTTGCTTGCCATCGTAGAAACATGAGTTCGACCCAGTGCCCAAGATGCAGGCAATGCCGGGCTCTTTTCCACATAAAGCGCGTGCCGCAGCTAAGAGATCAGAGTTTACTTCAACCTTTTCGTCTACCGTGAGCACCTGTCGTAGGGCATTTTCAACTACTGAAACCTTTTCGGGTATGCAGCCAGCTCCATAGAAGAAGATGTTGGAAAAATGTTTGTTGGGCAGGTGAGGCAGAAGATTTTCCGTGATTTCAGCTATTATTTCGTCGGTCGATTGAAAGACAGGATTCATCCCTTTTGTGGTGATGACCTTTCCCAATTGATTGTTTTCAATGACCGCCCAATCTGTTTTTGTCGAGCCACTGTCGGCTATCAAATATATGTTTTGTTTCATATCGTGCAGTAATTTTATAATTTAATGAATATACGTTTCTTGTAGAGAATGTAGCCAAGACTCCAAAGTATCGTGATGATGAGCAGAGCATGGGCCAGCGATCCAAAGGTTTGTCCTAACAAAGGTGAAAAAACATCACGGTAAAGAAAACCTGTGATTGACGTTGGTTCATCGCCGAATGGGAACTGGAACGAACCAAACAAGATGGCAATCACACCACTCATAACATATAAGAAAAGTGGATTCATGCCAAATACTTCAAAAAAGCGGCACCAACGCTTATATCCTTTCACGTCGATGAGCCATATTAACAAGGCTAAAAGCGTCGAGGCCAATCCACAACTTGTCAGCACAAAGGTGGGCGACCATATCTTTTTGTTGAGCGGACAAGCATAGGCAAGCAACAAACCGCTGAAGGTGAGGATGGTTCCAGCAATGAACAGCGGCATGATGTTGTGTAAAATAAGGCCTGTCTTGGGGTCGTTCTGCGTGGTGGCAGTAACAGTTTTTTGTTTACTAAAAGCCAGTTTTCCAATCAAAAAGCCAATGAGGGTGTGGGCAATGGCTGGAAATGTACTTAACAATCCTTCGGGATCGATGCCGTTATCGTGGTACATGTGCGCATCGGTAAGAACGGCTCGGTCGACAATGGACAGGATATTTGTTTCATCATACGCAAAACCGTTGCCGCAAAACAATAAGATAGTATAGCCTATCAACAAGGTGATGACGATGCTGAGCAAGTAACGATGACGCACGGTGATGGCCAACAGGGCGGTGATGCCATAACAAATGGCTAACCGTGCCAACACGCCTGACAACCGAATGGTGTCGAACGACCATACGGTATGCCATATTTGCTGGCCTAAACTAGCATCATCTAATGGGAAAGCCCAGCGATGACAGAACCTTGAAAACCAACCAACGAATATGCCTACGAGGTAGAGTAGCAGCGTGCGGCGTATAATTTTGTAAACCGTTTGGCGGTTACAGGCAAACTGATACTTCTGCATGGAAATGAAAATACACATTCCCATGACAAACATGAAGAAAGGAAACACCAAGTCAGTGGGTGTCATTCCGTTCCATTCAGCATGCTCGAGGGGGGCGAAGATGTGTGCCCAGCTGCCTGGATTGTTCACGAGTATCATGCCAGCGATGGTGATGCCTCGTAAGATATCGATGGCTAAGATGCGTTTACTCTGTGGTTTTTGTGTAACATTCATAGCGCAATATGATTTTAACGATATAGATAATATTTCTTTGACAGTTGCTTAAAAGCCTTCACGTCCTTGTTCCAATAAGGTGTAATATCCTCCCAGCGGTTGCGTTTCATGAAGCGTTCGCGTATTTGTTTAGAGCCACAAACTTTGTCGAACATGGAGAAACGGGCCTGATTGGCATGCTCCATCACCGAGTGTTCGGGATATAAACGTGCTATTTCTTGCATAAATACAAATTGAATGGGGGTGAGTCGAACTGTCTTATAGTTCGTGATATGTATCTGAACGCCTTGCAGTTGCTCGCCTTTCCCTACGCTATAAAACGGACTAAGATGAATGGGACGGAAGGTAACACCAGGTAATCGATGGGCATTCATGGCCTTGGCAAGTTCTTCGGCCTTAATCCAAGGGGCAGCAAACAGTTGGAAGGGTAGGGTATATCCAACGCCAATAGAGAGATAACCAAACTCACCAACAATGCCGGTTGTTGGATAATACCATGCGGTAATGGCTTGTGGAATGTGTGGAGACGATGCTATCCATGGCAAATTGGTGTCTTCGTACGTCATTTTTCGTTTCCAACGTTTCATCTTGATGACCGTTAGTTTGCATTGAACGCCATGCTTCAACATACGTTCGCCATTAAGCATCTGCGCTAATTCGCCACAAGTAAGTCCGTAGATGTAGGGAATGCGGAACTGACTGACAAACGACATGCAATCATCTTCCACCACATTGCCTTCAATGTGCAATCCGCCAAGTGGGTTGGGGCGGTCGAGAACGATGAATTCTATGCCATTCTCGGCAGCCGCTTCCATGGCCAACCCCATGGTACTGATAAAGGTAAACGAGCGTGCCCCAATGTCTTGGATGTCGTACACCAAAGCATCGATGCCACGAAGCATCTCTTTGGTGGGCTTTCGTGTCTTGCCATAGAGGGAGAAGATGGGCAAACCTGTTTTCTCATCTTTTTGGTCTTGCACCTTGGCACCTGCATGGATGTCGCCTCGTACGCCATGTTCTGGTCCATAAAGCGCTACCAGTTTGACACCAGGAGCATCGTGCAAGATGTCGATGGTCGACTTCAAATAGCGGTTAACACCCGTAGGATTGGTGATAAGACCAATGCGCTTGCCTTGCAACTGTTTGAAATTTTGACGTTCTAACACGTCAATACCAGTTAATACTTGTTTGTTTCTTGCCGGTAAAACGGTGGCAATGAAACAAAGCATGAAGGCAAGTAAAAATAGTTTTTTGAATGGATTATTTAACATATTCAGCATCTTTACGTCCATAATGAGGGTCAACTTTGATAATTAATGTAACCATGACGGTTGCCAAGCAGCAGGCAATGACCAACCAGAAGAAGTGTTCGTAACCCAACCACTCTTGCAGATAACCGGCAAACATGCCAGGAATCATCATGCTCAGTGCCATGAATGCCGTGCAAATGGCATAGTGGGCGGTCTTAAATTCGCCTTCAGAGAAATACATCATGTACAACATGTAGGCAGTGAAACCAAATCCATAGCCAAATTGTTCGACGGCCACGCAAGCACTGATGATAATGATGTTGTGAGGAAGGAACATACTAAGGTACACAAAGGTAAAGCAGGGAAGTGTCATGCAGGCAGCCATTGGCCACAACGACTTCTTGAGTCCCCAGTTGGAAGCTGCAATACCACCGATAATGCCACCAATGGTCAGTGCAATAACACCAATGGTTCCATAGACCAACCCCACCTCTTGGGTGCTCATAGCCAAACCTCCGTCAGCACTGTTATCTACTAAAAAGGGCACAGCCATCTTGAGTAAGAATGCTTCGGGCAAACGATACAGCAACATGAAAGCAATGGCAATCCACAGTCCGGGCTTCTTGAAATAGGTTGAGAAGGTACGTCCAAACTCTGAAACGACGTCTTTAGCATGCACACCTGTGGCACCTACTTTTCCTTTGTCCTGTTGGGGATAAGGAATAAAGAAGGTGTGATAAATGGTAATGATAGTGAACAAAACGCCTGTTATGCCCAAGGTAATCATCCACGACAACGGAATGTTGCCCGTGTGCAGCTCTAAATATCCAGCCACGAACACCAAAACGCCTTGTCCGAAGATAGAGGCAAAGCGATAAAATGTACTCCTGATGCCGACGAAGAACGATTGCTGTGAAGGATTGAGTGCCAACATATAGAATCCATCAGCAGCGATGTCGTGGGTAGCAGATGCAAAGGCGGTGATGATAAACAGCACTAACGTAAGCGTAAACATACTGACTGGTGTGTTGCCCGAAGCGATAATGTCGGGTGAAGGATGTGGCAGGGTAAACGTCAGCAAAATGAAAGCCAAACTCATGAGGGCTTGCATCATAACAATCCACCAACGCTTGGTGCGCAGAATGTCGATAAACGGACTCCACAGGGGTTTGATGACCCACGGCAGATACAACAAACTGGTAAACATGGCCATGTCACCATTGGGCACACCCATCTTGGTAAACATAATGACCGATATGTTGTTAACGATAAAATAGGGGATGCCCTCGGCAAAATAGAGCGTGGGTATCCATGCCCAAGGACTGATGTTAGATGTTATATGTTTCATTCTTTTTCTCTGTTTTAATACAGCTTCTATGTACGGAGTAAAACATTGGGTTTTCAATCTCATTGAGTTTGTGCCTTAATCTCATTGAGTTTGAGCCTTAATCTCATTGAGTTTGCACCTTAATCTCATTGAGTTTGTAACGCATAGATTCTATCATTCTATAACTACTTGATATTCAGTATAAAATTAGCTGTTCTTATTCTGTTTTTTGTTTGTTAAGAACCATACGAGCTTGTAACTCCCAAGTGCGGATTCGGTCTTTATAGATGTTGTTGGCGTTTACTTGCTCTATGTTCAAGGCCGCATCCGAATTGCCACCCCAACGGCGACACAGATACAGCACATCGTAGATACGTCCTATCTGATAATGGCGCGAAATGTTCAGTCCCATGGCGTAGTCTTCACCATAACTTGTGTTGGGGAATCCAATTTCTCGTGCAACAGGGGTGTAGAAAGCACGAGGAGCACCTAGCCCATTGATACGCAGTGCGTTGTTTCTTCCATTCTCAGGCGTCCATTCACGGTGGTCAATCACCCCTGGAGGAAGCGTGTTCAGGTCGAAATCGGTCATGCGATAAGTGCCAATCACCATGGCACATTGTTGCTGGTAAAAGGCGTCTACGATGGTTTGTAGGGTGTGTTCGTCTGAATACAGGTCGTCGCTATCCAACTGAACGGCGAACTTTCCGCAGTTGGCATGATGCAAACCATAGTTCCAGCAACCACCAATACCGAGGTCGGTACGTTGGGGAACGAGATGAATGACACGCTCATCACCCTTGTGTTGGTCAATGATTTCGGAAGTGCCATCATCCGAATGGTTGTCAATCACGATGAGATTAAACTTGAAGTTGGTTTGTTGACGCAAGACAGACTGTATGGCAGCCTCGATGGTGCCTACCCTATTCTTGACCGGAATGATGACCGATGCCTCATATTCGAATGGGGTAAGGTTGAAATCTACCTCTTTGAACACAGGCTCGAGATAGCCCCCAACAGCTTTTAGATGCTCGGTACACGCCCTTTCCATTTCTTTTTGTCGTTCTTGGTTGCGTGGATCAACGTAATCGAACTGCTTTTCACCACTCTTTCGGTTGTCCTCTTCAATCTCAGTATATAGGTATTCGTTGACGTGTACCAACTGATGGTGCCTACTCAGACAAAGGCGTAGGGCGTAGAGTGCGGCATGTTGGTAAGGTTCTTTCAGGTTGAGAACACCAGTTTTGAATGCAGCGGTATTGAAAAACAACAGCGAACCGAAGTTAAAGTCATCGCGTAAAGATCCTAATTGATAATCAATAACAGGCGATTTGATACGCTTTTGAGCTTTAATCTGATAGTGATCGGCATATAAGAGCGCAGCCTGGGTATCTTCGGCTAGTTGCATCAATCTTTGTAAAGCTCTGTAATGCAGGCTCAAAGGTGTGTCCTTGGTAAGCAAAAGGATATATGGGGCGGTAGCCTCTTTGGCTATTTGCTGCAAGGTATTGGATTGGTACAAGCTCTCTTTGAGCGCATGAATATTGATAAGAGATGTAAAATCTTCAAACGCAGCACACAGTTGCTGGTATTGCTCCTCGTTGATGAAAGGTAAAAAACAATCTATCTTCTTCATTATTTCATTTTATTAGATGTGATGAGTATTATCGATATTGTAGTAAGCATAGTTCTCCACTGGCAGCTGTCACCAACAGTTGTCGGCGTCCAACGGGCACAACGGTGTTGATGAGTGAGTTGCCTATTTTGTGTTTCCATCTGATTTCTCCAGTCTTCGCCTGTAAACCGAATATCAAACCGTCTTTGGTGCTACCCAAAACCACATCGCCCTGTTCGGGCATCATGGAGGTAGCGTGTTCGTAACCAAACTGTAAATTGGCTCTCCATAGTTGTTTGGGTTGTTCAGCGGTGGCGCTGTAGCACACCACACTGTCTTGCATGGTCTTGGCATAGATGCGCGTTTGGTCTGCTGACAGGCCAATCGTTTCTCGTACTTTCGACTGATAGGTGCGCCAGATGGTTGCACCCGTTGTTAAATCGATGGCCGTGAGGGCTCGTTCGGGATCAACAATAAAAACGCGATTCTGCGTGGCAACAGGCCAAACAGCTGCTGGTGAGAAGTGCATTCGAGTGAGATTGCCCGTCCAACGCCAGTTCTCATGACCGTTCTTTTGATTCAGCGAGTAAAGTGTGTTGTCCCATGCGCCGAAGATAACTTGATTGTTTGTAACCAAAGGTTTTGTTTCTACATATCCTTTTACCTTGTTATAGGTCCACACTACTTTTCCGTTCTGGATGTCAATGGCACGGAAAATGTGGTCACTGCTGCCTATATATGCGATGCCTTGCTGTATGGTAACGGCTCCCAACACAGGTGCTTCGGCCTGAACACGCCATTTTACACTTCCGTTTTTGGCATCAATGCCGTAGATGTACTGGTCGGCTGAGCCAAAAACAACAATCCCATTTTCAACCGCAGGCGTTCCCACAATACGGTTTCCCGACTGGTATGCCCACAGTTTTTTACCCGTTTTCAAGTTGTATGCCGTTAGTATGCCAGCATCATCGCCCACAAAAACTCGGTTTCCCTCAACGACAGGCGAACTATAGATGGCCGTACCCGTCTGTACGCACCATTTTCTTTTAACGTTTGGGTAGGTCTTGTTGACTGAGAAATCAGGATACCTGTCGGCTTTCTTTTCGTGGCTGAACAGCTGTTTGGTTAAAGAGTAGGCGCATAGACGCTGTTTCTTTTCTCCTATTCGTTGCTGGTAAACGATGATAGAGTCAGGCGAAACTTCATAAATGCCATATCCTGGCAGTGCGTCTTTATCACGAAGATTGGTTCGGATGAGTACGCCTGGGATTCCATCGTAAGTAAATTGTTTGTTCCGGTGATAATGACCGCCAATGAAAAGGCGTATGTTATAGGGCTTCATAGCATCGGTCACCTCATACCAGTTGTCTACATCACCTTTTAAAATAGGGTAGTGGGTGACCAATATCACCGGTTGTTTCTTGTCCTTGATGGTTGATTGAATCCACGATATGTCTTGCGGTTTCACATGACCGAATGCCATACGCATGAATGGACCTGTATTGAAACCTATGAACTGAATGCCTTTGTGGTAGAAAGAAAACCGTTCGCCACCAAAAATTTTGCTGAACATGGTACATCCTGATTCACTCCACTTGGTTTCATGATTGCCCATCACGATATAATAAGGATAGCGTAAAAGGTCTAAACACTGCTTTACTTTGTGCAGCGTTGCATTGTCACCCTCCTCGGTAAGGTCGCCCGTAACGAGAACAAAGTCAAGACTGTCCGTCGCGTTAATCTGAGCAATAGATCGAAGCAAGTCTTCTGTTGGATTTGGATTGTTTTGACTGAGGTGTATATCTGTCAGTTGGGCAAAGCGGAAAGTGCCTATTTGCGCTTGTACCTGTACGCAGAAGGAAAGTGCTAATAGACTGTATATAAAGGTCTGTATTCTCTTCATAACCATAGGTATAATTTGTAATGGGATTTATTGTTTAAAGAACTGTATGACTTCTGCCATCAGCTTCTCTCTGCTAGCAACATCCAATATCGACTCAAATGGCACGCCCATGACCCATGTCTTGTAGTCACCGCGGTATGCCACTGCCGCACTAAAGTTGTTTTCAGGATAGCGCATCACGGTATAGGCGTTGTCGCAAGCAGGTTCAATAGCGTCTGGCGATTCTACAATATAGGTCTTAGGCCCCAACGTATGCGCGTAGTTGTAGGCAGCTGGTGCGAGATTGAATGGCGATTTCACGGTCGACAAGCGTCCTGTGACGGCCGCTCTACTGTTGCGCCACTTGTACTTCAGTACGTTTGTTGCAAAGAGAATGTCTTCTTTTTGTGGCTTTGCCAATTTGTTATTCCACAGATCGCTGCCGACGTATGCTCCCGATACGAATATGGATGTGCCTTGTTGGGTGTAGGCAGTGAGCGCTTGTTGCATTTCGGGCGTAAATATCTTGTAGCGTAAAGGATATATTTTGCCGTTGCCTAACTTTGTCTGTCGCTGTTTTCCCAAGATGATGTCAATCCATTGGATGTCTTTCTCAACACGGTTGAAGCTCTCCCGACTACACGATTCGAACGAACAACCTGCCTTTAAGATGGCATCGCCGTGCAGGGCGATGTAATCGAACGTGTTGCCTGCAATGACCGTTGTCTCTTCATTTCCATGACTGTCGCCAAAGCCACCCGAATCATCATCGAGCCATGGGAGCGACCTGTTGAACTCTTTCTGGCTGCCTACATAACTGATATCTACCATATAGGGTACACCATGGTCTTCATTATCTAAGAATCCGGCGTACAAGGTGTCCAACGGAGCGGGCGCAACAAAATCGGCCGGAGCTGACACTCGATTGAATCCATTGACCACCAAAGCCTTTTTTGCGTCAGTTTTTCCGCTGCGTCCTACGGCAACAATCTCGGATGGGAAGCTCACACCGCCCTCGTTCATTGCCACAACTTTGTAGCTGCACACCATGTCTTTGGGAACGTCTGCCACATATTTACATTGCTTTACCACTTTTCCATGGTCAAACTCCCCATTTCCATAGCGCGTATATACGATGTAGCGGTCGGGTTTTGCCGTGGGTTCAAGCGTGTCTTCAACTGCTTGCCAAGTAAGTTCCACCTGACCCTTATCCGTTAAATGGGCTGCCATGTGACTCACGGGGAGCGGTGTCACCACGTATTTTTGTTGATGTTGTTTGCACGAAAAGCGCAACATGGCTTTGTAGATAGCACGACTTACCGCAAATCGGAAACGAGGGTCGAGTCCATAACGCATGTCTGCAAAGTTCTGATGCGACAGCAATTCTAACAACATAGCTGGCACTCGTGGCGTGCGGGCTTCAAAGTAAGAAGCATCTTTGTTACCTCTGCTGTGCCATGCGGGTTCAAATTGCGCCCGAATGTCACGTAATATGCTGTTATGAATGGTTTCGGCATACTCCTTACAAAGCTGTCGCGAGGCGCCATTGGCAAACACACTGTCATACGAATGTGTGAAATAAATGCCCAACGTGCCAATGGTACTGTCGTTCTTGGTGACACCCGCATCGGAGTGAAAGGCCAAAGACATCTCTATGGGGATGTTCAACCCCCTGCCGCTGGGATAGCTTTCAGACCCACCGGCCAGCCAGTTCACCCATTCGCCACGTGCTTGATAATCGTCTTTGTAATCGTCTTTGCCAGCCGTAGGACTGTAAATGCTGTCAGGTACGCCTGCCCATTGCATCCAGTAGCGTGCTGCTTCGGTGAAACGAGGGTAGGTACTTGTTTCTGGTCTGCCTACATTCCCCATTCCTCCACCTATCTTGATGGCATCGGCAGTCACTACTTCGCCTGCTTTGCCTGTCTTGTTACTGAGGACGATGCGCTGACTCTTGCCTAAATTCTTGTCGAATACAAACTTTCCAAGATAAATCCAAGTTCCTCCACCCATTTGTTGATTGACCTTAAACTCGCTGATTCCTCCCCGGTGATAAACAGTATAGCGGGCTGAATTGGTACTCCTAGGCACGGTATGATAGGCTACATAAACAGCATATTCGCCTGTTTCGTCAATCTGAGGAACCCATTCGGCCGTGCTTTCTGCTCCTTTTTTTATCGAAGTCACCATGCGATAACTGCCCTCGGTAAATGGGTTTTGAAAGTTAGTATAGGTCTTTCGGAGGTAAGCAAAGCCCTTTCCTGTGCCGTTTTTCCAACTTTCTTTTCCGTTGTATTCGCTATATTTTGCCTTTGGTTGAAAGCGGTTGCCGTCATTATCCACGATGGCTTCAAAGCTGCTCCAATCCCTTTCGCGCGGAATCAGCACGTTAGCTCCTGCTTGTTCGAGCATGGGAACTAAGAAAGGTAGTACATAGCTTTGCGTATATAGGTCTTCAACGGTTTGTAAAAGTCGGCATCTTTGCCACTCCCAGCGGTCTAATTTGGCTTCGTAGTATCGTCCATGACTTTGCCACATGGCAATATGGCGGTTTGAAAGACCGTATTTTGGGCGGTTATGAGTAGTGAGCTCTTGCACCAAAGGGGTGTCGCAAGTTGGTGCAAAGACCGCAGGTCTATTTTGAGCATGTATGCCAATGGTGAACAGCATACAACATACATGAGTAGTAAGTATCGCAATTGCTTTCATATAGATGTACCAATGTTTGGGTTTGTTTTATCGTTATTTTCGTCGAATCAACAAGCAAAGTCCTAAGAAGGTAAACAATGCGTTGAAGATAAGTATCTCGTAGCTAAACTGATAGCCATTGAACCATTGCATGGAATGTTTGTCTAATATCAAACACAGCACAGGTGCAGCGATAGCTACCCATGGCACATAGCGGTCGTGTACTTGTTGTTTCATAATGATGCCAAAGGCGAACATGCCTAAGAGGGGACCGTAGGTGTAGCTGGCAAGGGTGTAGACGGCATCTACCACACTGGTGCTGTTCAGGATATTGATGGCGATGATGACCACACCCATCAGGATGGCCATTCCAAGGTGTACATGTTGACGCAGACTTTTCACCCGATTCTCGCTCATTGAGTGCCCGCCTAAAATGTCGATTGTGAATGAAGTGGTGAGTGCTGTCAAGGCTGCTCCGGCAGCATTGTAGGCCGATGACGCCAAACCAACGATGAATAAGATGCCGACAATCATGGGGAGATAAGGCCCTGTGGCGATGGCTGGGAACAGTTTGTCACCTGTTTCTGACATCCCATGCTGTGCTGCGAAGAGGTACAGTAGCACACCAAGCATTAAGAAAGCGGAAACCACCACAAACTGAAGAATGATGCTGAAAATCATGTTCTTTTGTGATTCCTTGCTGTTGCGGCAACTCAAGTTGCGTTGCATCATATCTTGGTCAAGTCCGTTGGTGGCAATCATCGTGAAGATGCCCGCCAAGAATTGTTTGAAGAAAAACTGCTTATCGTTGGGATCATCAAAAAACAACATCTTGCTCATGCTGCTTTGTCCAATCGCATGGAAGGTTCCGGTAAGCGAGAGTCCCATGTCTCGGGCGATGAAGTAAATACAGAGCGCCACTGAAATGATTAAACAACAGGTTTTGATGACATCTGCCCAAATCACCGATTTCACCCCTCCGCGATGGGTGTACAGCCATACGAAGCCCACAGAGATGAAAACATTGACAATGAACGGAATGCCCAGGGGCTCGAAAGCCAGCATTTGTAGGATAAAACACACCAGGAACAGGCGCACCGCCGCTCCCAACATCTTACTGATGAAGAAGAACCAAGCTCCCGTATGGTAAGCCTTCAAGCCGAATCGGTTGCTCAGATATTCGTACACCGAGGTGAGCTTCATGCGGTAGAACAATGGGGTTAAGACAAAGGCGATGATGAGTTGGCCGACGATAAACCCCATGACTAATTGCAAATAGCCAAACCCACTCTTGTTCACCATGCCTGGAACCGACACGTAGGTCACACCCGAAATGCTGGCGCCAATCATGGCAAAGGCAACAACATACCATTTAGATTGTCGACTGCCCGAAAAGAAATCGGAGTTGGCTGTCGTTGATTTTCTAAACGAAACGGCGAGTTGTAGGATGAAATAGATGCCTACGGTGATGAGAATGATGATGGCGTTCATGAGGAAAGGATGGTTTTAGTTCATTCGCTTATTCTTGGTAAAGTAGATAAGGCCGCCGTTGTTTCTTGAATTGTTCAACGTCTTTCTGCCACTTAGCTTTGATTGTATCAGCATCACAACCACTCATGATCATCTCTCTGATGTAGCCTACGCCTGCCAGCTTTTCAAAGAAAGGCGTGAAGAACTTGCTGCCTATGTTTAGGTTGCGGTATGCGTTGATGACATACGACAGGTCTACTCCTCGCCGCTGTATGAGTGCGGTGTCTGCCTTGCTCAAGTCAACGCCATGACACGTCTTTCCTAATTGCGGCGGATTCTTGGCACCAGCCACGCTTTGCGGCGTGAAACTGTAGCCGTACCCTGTCATGTCAGGATGCCCGTACTGCTGAAAAGGCTTTGATGTGCCTCGTCCCAGACTCACATTCGTTCCCTCGAAGAAGCATGTGCTTGGGTAGAGATACACCGACTGCATGTTGGGAAGGTTGGGCGAAGGTGGGATGGGTAGCTCATATCGTGTCTGGTGCGTGTAGTTCTTGCAAGGGATGACGGTGAGCTTGCATTGGCGGTGGTTGCTCAGCCAGCCTTCTCCGTTGATCATTCGCGCCAGCTCACCCAAGGTCATTCCGTGAACGATGGGGATGGGTAGGGCACCCACGCCCGATTTGTACTTCATGTCCAGGATGGGGCCGTCTACATAAAAGCCATTCGGATTGGGACGATCTAAAACCAGTACCGGTGTCTTTACTTCCGCACAAGCGTCCATCAGTTTGAGCATGGATATATAATAGGTGTAGAACCGCAGTCCTACGTCTTGTATGTCCACCACCAAGATGTCAGCATTTTTGAGAACTTGCAGACTCGCTTTACCCTCTTTTCCGTTGTACAACGAGTAGATTGGTACGCCTGTTTGCGCGTCCACAGAGTTGGTGACATGCTCACCGGCATCGGCTGTTCCCCTGAATCCGTGCTCGGGCGATATCACGCCAATGACCTTCATTCGGTAGTTGACCATGATATCCAACAAGTGCTGATTGCCCACCATGCCGGTGTGGTTGGAGAACAAAACGATTTTCTTGCCCTTTAATAGCGGGAAGTAAAGATGAGTTTGCTCGGCTCCGGTAACGACACTGGGTATTGAACACCAGCAAGTAGTGCTGAAAATGCCTAAAAGTAGCAGTAGGGCAATCAGTTTTTTCATGTACTATGTTGATTTTTAGTTATGAGCAAAGATAGGTTATTTTTTTAGAATTAGAAATATAAAATCAGGAATATTCACTATAATTTGAATGATTTAACGCTTGATATTGTTTGGGAATCGTCCCGAAACGGTTTCAGTGGTTTTTATAGCAACAAATGGAAAGATTGAAAAACTCATGAAGTGAACATTTCACAGCATTACTCTTACTCCCTGGCAGTCTTTTATGTGTGACTGAATAACAGCATCACAATGGGTGTTGTCCAGCGAAGAACGAAAAGTCTTGTCATCTTATTCATGAAGGAGAGCGATGATGAAGGAAAATTGAAAAAATCTTTGTAACTTTGTGGTTTCATGTAGCAAACTAAGTAAAAGCACGATGAATTTGATAGCAGTGAGCGGTTCTGATCAAACAGAATGGGCTTTTGTCGAGCAAGACGAGTTGGTTGACTTGCAAAAAACCGAGGGCCTGAATCCGTATTTTCAAACTCGCAGAGAGATGAGTAGGAGCATTCGGTTGGGCTTGGGCGAAGCCTACTTCAAGCGAAAGTTAGGACACGTCTATTTTTATGGGGCCGGCTGTAATGGCGAGGATCGAAAGAGAATGGTGGGTCAGTCCTTGGTTGCACAGTTTAAGACACCGGTCACAGTAGAGAGTGACTTGCTGGGTGCCACGCGTTCCATGTGCATGGATTCGGCGGGCATCGTGTGTATTCTGGGTACAGGCTCCAACTCGTGTTTCTATGATGGTACTCAAATCGTTAAGAATGTGCGTGCCGGCGGTTATATCCTGGGCGATGAAGGAAGTGCATCGTCTATTGGACGCGCTTTTCTTTCGGATGTATTGAAAGAGTTGGCACCTTCTGACCTGATCTCATCTTTTTATTTTCAGCATCAAACGACAGCCCATGAAGTGATGCGCACTGTTTATGATAAGCCGCTTCCACATTATTATTTATCCTCGATAGCAACCTTTTTGACCGATTATCAGCACATGGAATATGTGCGAGATTTGGTGACTGATAATTTTAAAATTTTCTTAACGCGCAATTTGTTCCAGTATGCGTACCATCAATATCCCGTGTATTTTACGGGAAAAACAGCTGTTACCTTTGCGCCTTTGTTGCGAGCAGTTTGTCGTGAGGCAGGTTTCGAACCTGAAATGATTAACGGTCATGTGGTTGAGGGACTGATGAAATATCATGCCACGCATCTGTTTCCCAACCAGTGACCTTGATGCATCATGTTGCTTGGACTATCTATTTGATAACGAAGAAAAGTCATATCTAATGTTCCCGTGTTGACATTTTTCTTGACAAACACACTCTCATATTTCGCATATTTGTCAGCAACGCTCCGTATCTTTCAAATAATGAAAGTATAGAGCAAAAACGTTCTCTTTTGATAGACAGGTGGTTACGGGATTTGTGCGTTTCTTCCGCATCTCATGTTCGTTTGATTTAACGATTAAAGCATGCTTTTAGGCTCAGTAGAAAATCAATGGGGAATAATTTGTTATTTATCTTAATAATTCCGA
>CAUPIT010000024.1:0-29809 GCA_963511375.1 uncultured Prevotella sp.
GGATTTCTCTTTGCCGTACGACACAGAGAAATCCTAATGACCGATTTGGGTTAAATGCTTGGAAGAAGAGGCGCAACAAGCACTTGCAGCGTTTCAAAACCGTATGAAAGAGGCCAAACAGAATCGTGACCATCTGCGGAAAACCTCCTCACTTTCGGTAGAAAAAGAGGCCGAACTCATTCGGGAAAGCCAGTTCATGAAGGCCGAACTGCGTCGCATCAAGCACCGATGGGCGACTGTATTGGCTGACAAACGAGCCGAGCTGGCGCAGCATGATGAGCGCATTAGGCGACTGAAAGACCAGCGTAAACAGCAGTCAGACGCACTGCAACGGTGGCTGTTTACTCATTTCGTGATGCTCAACGCACGGGGTGAGCAGCGCAATCTCTTGGATATTTTCGCTGAAACGCCACAACATGTTCCGCCTGCGGGGGCGGGAGAGTGCTGCGCTCCCAAGCTGTTGCAGTACGCTTATCAACACCATTACAAGCCAATCACCATGGCTGAGTTCTGGTGGGGAGCCTCACCGAAGGCCACCATACGGCACCATGGCGAATGTTATCCAGCCTGTCGAGGCAAATGCCTGCCCATCCTTCGCTTCATGTTGCAAGGTCTTGAGGTGGACGATAAATATCCAGATGATGCTGAACCCATGCAGCTTCAAGTGGTATATGAGGATGATGACCTGGTTGTTGTGAACAAACCAGCTGGATTGTTGTCCGTTCCGGGACGATCAAGTCGTCCCTCTGTCCTGTCCATCTTGCGGGAGATGATGCCAAAAGACATGCCGTTGCATGCCGTACATCGTTTGGACATGGCTACGTCTGGACTGCTCATCGTGGCCAAGAACATGAAGGTTTACCATCATTTGCAAGCCCAATTCAAGGATCACACCATCCAAAAGGAATACATAGCCGTACTGGATGGCGAGGTAACACAGAAAGATGGTTCAATTAACCTGCCGCTTCGGCCCGACTTACTCGACCGTCCAAGACAAATAGTGGACCGCGTTCATGGCAAATCGGCCATCACTTTCTACCGTGTGTTGTCGGTACATCAAGGAAAAACGATGCTCGCTCTCTCGCCCATGACAGGCCGTACGCATCAGTTGCGCATGCACTGTGCCCATCAAGAGGGACTGAATTGTCCCATCCTTGGTGATGAACTTTACGGCCATCAGGCTGATAGACTCTACCTACATGCAGCTTCCATCACCTTTATTCATCCCACCTCGGGCAAGCACATGACGCTGAAAGCCCCCATACCCGACTGCTTTAACAACGTAAAATAGGCTGCTTCAGACAGCAAACCATTTGTTTTTGCCAACTGAAACAGCCCATGTCAGGGGTGACGTGAAAGGCTATTGCCTACGAACTCAATGCCTGTTGCCCTCTTTCACAGGCTCTGTAGTCAACCGATCGATGGTATCATAAATCTTTTGCAGGTAGGCTTGTCCTCGCTTGAGATTCTTCCCAGGCCGCTTACCTCGGTCCAAAACAACCTTCTTCGACTCGTTATTGAAGACCACCTGATTATCCTCATCCACCAAACCAAAGGCATCTGGGAACGTGAAGAACGCAAAATGAGGGGATGACGGATTGAAAATATCCTTGCTATAAGTAAACTCGTTATGCGCAATTCCCATCTGCCCCAACAGCGTGGCGGCAATGTCAGTCTGCGAACCATGGACGTCTACCGTGCCTGGCTCTTTGAGTGCGCCACCCAAGAAGATGAGCGGAATTTGATAACGCTCTACGGATAGGTTGTCAATGTCCTGGGGATAGCATCCCAAATGGTCGGGAACCAGTACCACAAGCGTGTTCTTCCACAGCGGTAGTTTCTTCAATTCGTCCACAAAGTGACCCACGCAACTGTCGGTATAAGCAAACGCATTGAGTATTTTGTCATTCAAACGGTGGTAAGGAACATCGAAAGGTTCGTGGCTGCTTGATGTCTGTACCACCTTGAACCACGGCTTTTGACGCTTGTTTTGCCGCAAGTTCGATAGCACCTTTTCGAACAATAGGTGGTCGGGTACTCCCCATTTACTAAGCCTGTCTGACACAGGAAAGTCTTCATCACACACAATTGTCTCAAATCCAGTTCCCTTCAAATACGACCGCATGTTGGTAAAATCGGCATCGCCACCATAATAATAATCGGCCGTATAGCCCACCTTGCGTAAACTTGCGGCAATGGAAGGCAAACTTTGAGACACTTTTGGCATCTTCATGATGCTGTTGGTGGGCAGCGAGGGGAATCCGCTGAGGATGGAAACAAGTCCTCTGTCGGTTCGAAAACTCGTGGCATAGAAGTGGCGGAACAGCAATCCTTCGGCCGAAAGTCGGTCCAGATTGACCGCCACATTGCGTTCTCCGCCCAGTGACGCCATGAGTTTGGAGGAGAAACTCTCCATCACCACGAACAGAATGTTAGGCCGAGCGGTGGTCAATATCCATTGTTGGGGGGCCTGATATGACCGATGTACAACGTTTTGGTCGTACATCTGTGCCACCAACTTGTTGGCTTCATCATCCTTCATGAAGCGATATTGCTGCTTAAAGTTTTCTTGTTTGAGCAATGAAACCAGCAGACTGAACAGTGGATTGGTCGCAGCGTGGTTCAAACGCATGTTCTCACTGAAATATACTTTGCCGATATTCATGGTCGATGCCTTGAATCCGCCACGGATAGGAATGAACAAGGCCGCCCAAAGCAGCACGAAAAGGAAGGTAAAGATTGGCCGGTTGAGGGGCAAGAGCTTCTTTTCGAGCACGTCATCTCTCAGCAACAAATAAAACAGGGCATAGAGGAGGACGGTGATAAGCAGCAAAGCCACGATGCCACCGATGAGTTCCCATGCGCTGGCACTAGCCAATGCATCCCCCGGTGAGGAGCAGAAATAGAACAAGGGCGTGGTGTCTAATCGGAACCCCCAATACCGATAGAGGCCCAGGTCGATGACAAAGACAGCCGACAGGATGATGGCAATGATGGCAAAATAGGCTTTTGCCAGTCTTCTCCACAAACGTTTGCGCGACCAGATGGTGCAAATCAGCAACAATCCGGGGATGATGGTGAGGTACCCGGCCAACGAAAAATCCAACGGCAAGCCATGGTAAGGCACCAAAAACCAATCTTTCCACGTTGCCTCTTTGAACAAAGACAGGTGGTAAAGCATGAACAGAGGTTTCTGAATGATAAAGATTAGGACAAAGAAAACGTAGGTAAGAAAGAAATACTTAAAACGAGTTTTCATTATTTTTGTCACACAAAGAACATGATTAATACTTGGGCTATGATAACCCGAATAAACATTCCGATTGGGTAAACCGTGGCATAGCTGATGCTGGGTGTATCTCCTTCAATGGTGTCGTTGGCATACGACAGCGCCATCGGGTTGGCCATGGCTCCACAAAGAATGCCGCAAATGGTTCCGTAGTCAAGTTTCTTGGTTCGCAAGGCAATGCAACCCACGATTAAAACGGGTACGATGGTGAGCAGTGCACCGATGCCTACCCACAGCAACCCTTCAGGACGGAACACCGTACTGAAGAAATCTTTGCCCGCATCAAGTCCCAGACAGGCCAGATACATCGCCAATCCCAACCGGCGGAGCATGAGGGAGGCTGAGCGAGTGGTGTAGGAAATGAAGTGCATGTGTGGTCCCAACGCACCTACGAGGATGCCCATGATGATGGGACCGCCGGCAATTCCCAGTCGAATGGGCGAGTCCATGCCAGGGAAACTGATGGGGATGGCGCCCAAGGCCAGTCCTAAGATCATGCCAAAGAAGATACTTCCCACGTTCGGTTCGTTGAGTGTCTTGACCGAATTGCCCAAGAAATGCTCGGCACTATCAACTCTTTTCGGCTCGCCAACAACCGTCAGGCGGTCACCATACTGCAACCTGAGGTCTTTGGTGGCCAGCAATTTGACATCACCACGAGTGATACGGCTAACATTGACACCAAAACTTTCGCGCAAGTGGATTCTTCCCAGTAGCTTACCATTGAGGGCTGTACGGGTTAAAACGATGACACGCGACTCCACTTTGCGGTCGATTTGATTCCAGTCTATCTCCCCTTTGTTCCAATCGCGTTCTACTCTTTGGCCGAAAAGAATCTCCAAGCCCGACACATCATCAGGGTTAGTCACCACCATGAGGTTGTCGCCCGTGTGCAGTTGCGTTGAGGCACCCGGCACCAACACTTCATCCTGTCGCCAAACGCGTGAGACAATGAACCTTAAAGGCGTACTCATGGCCAGCTCACCGATGGTTCGGCCTTCAATAGCTGGGTTGACAATGAGAAACTGACACACAAACGTCTGATCTTCGTCCACAGGAGATTTGGGCACCAAATCTGCCGGCTTGACAAATAACTTGCGCATGATCAGAATGCCCAGGATAACGCCTACGACACCCAGCGGATAGGTTACGGCAGTAGCCAGGGCCACACCGCCGGTTGGAAGGCTCATGTGTTCCAATGCTTGTTGGGCCGCACCGAGTGCCGGTGTGTTGGTGGTGGCACCGCACAACAAGCCTACCATCGTGGGAAGGGAGATGCCTGTCAGCGGACACAGTGCCACCGCCAGCACCGTTCCCAAGACGACGACAGCCAGTCCCCATAGGTTAAAGCTGGTTCCCTCGTGGCGGAAAGCACCGAAAAAGTTGGGCCCCACATACAATCCAAGGGTGTATACGAACAAGACCAAACCAAAGGTTTCGGCATAGCTGAGCGCTGCTGAATCGACGGAAAGCCCCATGTTTCCGGCAATGATGCCGATAAAGAATACAAACGAAACGCCAAGAGAAACTCCCATGAACTTGATCTTGCTCAATGCCGTGCCAACAGCGATGATCAGAGAGATGACCACCACTGCCTGTACTGGGGACGGAATTGTAAAAAGAGCGTTAATCCAATCCAACGTTATCAACTTTTATGATACATCAAACACAAGTGTTATGTATCTACTTATCAACTGGTTTGCTATTGATGGGCAAAGGTACTGTAAATAAAAGAACCAGCAAAACAATTGGTGCCAATTGTTGACTGGTGAGGGCTTGCAAGGCTTTATTTTACCGACTGCCCAGCAGATATTGGTCAATAAACTCACGCACACATCCCTCGCCGCCGGCCTTCTGCATGATAATGATGCCCGGAATTTCCTGAATAGGGCGCATCGCATCGGCCGGACAGGCGCAAATTCCAACGGCACTCAGCAGTTGTTGACAGTTGACGTCATCGCCGATGTAAGCCACGTCGCACAACGTGATGCCCATCTGGTCGCAAATTTCCTGAGCCGCCTCAAGTTTCCCACCATGTCGTTTGCCCTGAACGAGAAAATCGACTTTCAGTTTTTTAGCCCTGTTCTCTACCAGTTTGGTGTTTTCAGAGGTGATGATACCCACCTTGACACCTTGCGCCTGCAAGAGTTGTAGCCCCATTCCGTCGCGTGTGTTGAACTTCTTCAGCTCGTCACCGCTTTCCGCATAATACATGCCGCCATCGGTCAGCGTGCCGTCCACGTCGCACAAAAAGAGCTTCACGGATTTCCGTGGGTTGTTCGTCGCATGGTTCAAAACATGCTTTCGCATGAGATGTTCCAGGAGTGCCCAATCGTCTGGTTCAGCAATCTCCATGCCCGTGTAAGCCGGCATCTCATAGATTCCGATGTGACCACTTAGCCTATTGCCGGATGATAGGATGTTCTTTACCTTATTTATATAGAGCGCGCCGTTCTCCATGAGCGTTCCTTCGAAATTATTTCGGGGCGGGCGGTGTTTGTAGTCGTAGTTCATGCTGGTGCCATCGGCGTTCCAAAAGAACCTGTAATTGCGCACACAGGAGAGGAGGGAGTCGTATCGAGCGGTCTTGTACAGCGCCAAGGCCTCGCTGAAATGCTTCGTTTGCGTCATGGGCAACGTGGCTTGCACCAGCATGAAGCATGTGTCGGGTGCCACATCGCTGGCACGAATGTACGCCAGCATCACGCTCTCGGCAGAGATGGTGTCACAGGTTTTCTCGGCTGAGCTGCGATAGATCTCTGTCTTGCGGTATGGGCGGGAAGCCACTACCCGTTCTATCTCGTCCGAATCGGTGGCCACAATCACCTTGTCCACCTCGCGGCAGGCCTCCAAAGCCTCGATGCTCCAACACACAAGGGGCTTTCCGCAAAAAGGTTTGATGTTCTTCTGGGGGATTGACTTGCTGCCACCCAGCACAGGAATGAATGCTATGACCATCTTAACTTGATTCTTTTAAAATTTGTCGTACTGCACGTTTTGATATCCAGAACAATCCACACAGTTCCCAGTTGAGGTCATCGGCCAACGGCATCTTCATCATCAGAGGCCTCAATGTGCAGTTTTCTGCTTGCAAGCCTTCATGCTACAAGGCTTTGTCTGCAAATATATAAAATAATCACTCATTGACGGAATGAAACGACATGTTTTTTTATTGCGTGCGACTACAATGGGGGATGAACGGGCAAGAATCAACCTGTTTGAACAAAGAGGATGATGTGTGCATTTCAATAGCATTGACTTTAGACGCCAAACTCATTGACTTTGGTCGTCAAACTCAATGAGTTTGGTAGCCAAAGTCAATGAGTTTGTAAGACGTTCGGCGACAGCATGTTACGATATGTTTCGCAGACCGGCATCATAGGGCCTGCTCGGGCTTTACTACGCCGTTTCTTATTTCACTCGGTGTGCCGCCAAGTGTCTCCTTACAGAATGTGGAAAGACGCTGTACGGAGGAGAACTTGAACTGGTTGGCTATCTCTTCCAACGTGTCATTAGTGTTGCGTAGAGCCTTGAACAGCGCCTCGCCTTTCACCTTGCTAACCCAAGCCTTGGGTGTTTCACCAAAGCATCGCTTGAAGTGACGTATAAATGTGGGGCGACTCATGCACACCTTTTCTGCCATTTCGTCAATAGAAGGATAGGTGTGCGACATCTCAATGATGGTGTCCTGGAACGATAAATCCACCCCATAGAGCGGAGCAAGAAACGGCGCCAGGTCGTCTTTGGGATAATAGGCCTGCATGACGGCCGTGAACTCGCGCTGCTTGCTCAGCTGTATGTCACAACAGAGCAGTCCGTCCATGATATAGTCGGCCGTCTGTCGAGCCAGCACTACCACTGGTTTAATCATGTCCAAGGCAAACAACCAGTCGGCCCGTTTGGGCGCATTTTTAATCATCTCATCCGTAATGATGTTATGACAAAACTTGAATTTACTGTCAATAAAATAAAGCACCAATACCAAACTGTCCTCCACAAAGCGAATGGAGTTGTCTACACCGGCTGGCATGGGAAACATCTGGCTGCCATGAACGGTGAAATCAGGAAACCGTTTGCCTTCCACACGCAAGGTTCCCTCCAATAGAAAGATCATGGCCGTACGCGAAGGAGCCGTGTGTCTCACTGCGCCTTTCTTTTCCCTTACAACCCTGAAACCTACGGGGGAGTTGCCTTGGTAATGCTCGCACATGAGGTGCTTGTTAAGATAGTACACTTGCATAGGATGCTTGTAAAAATAATATTTTTATGCAAAAATAGTGCAAGCCGAAAACAAAGAAAGTTTACTTGCTTTGTTGAGGCGATGCCTATTTTATGCAAAAATACACGATAAAAGAATATGTGTATCAAATGTTAACAAATATTATAAAACATACGGGGGGGTAACATTTATTAACTATTTATGCGGTAGTTTTGTTCTGAAATCCTGTCTTTTACCCTAGCGTATATAAAGATGTGACAATGGATGATTTTGCTGCGTTTTATTCTGGTATCGTTAATGTTGTGGAATGTGTAGATTGATACAAAACGATAATCTTTTGAATCGATTTGTTAGGTGGTTCAATTCTAAAGATGTCTAATTTTGCAAACAGAAGAAAGACAGGATATCTTTACCGAAGAATATAACAGATACGAAGTACGTAAAGACAAGCATAAAAACAGCAACGAATCAAATTGAAAAGAGGTGTAGGCTTATGAAAAAGAAATATGTAAGTCCAAAGATGGATGTAATTAAAACAAGATTAGAATGCGAGATACTGGCTGGGTCTAAGGGTGGAGGAAAGGTTCAGCCGCCTGATACACCTAAACCCTACGGTGGTGATTTAGATGACTTCGCAGATGAATCCATGTGGCGTGATGAAATAGATGTAAATAAGTAATAACAAACTATTTAAAACGATTAAATATGAAAACCGAAATGAAAAAAAGCATTTTTACGTTCATAGTCATTAGCTTGCTGGGTTTCTTGACCGGCTGTTCGGAGAATGATGTGCTGAATGACGTGCAAAAAGCTGCAGCCAACCAGGCTTCGAATGTCATTTCTGGAACGGGAACCTTTGACACTGCTGAGGTGGATGCCATGTTCAATCAGGCTCCAGAGACAAGAACAACATTCCATTACAATAGCAAAAAGAAGCTAAGTTTCAGATGGAAAAAGGACGAGAGGATACCTGTGTTCATGTACTACAAGCAAGGCAACAAGCAGAAAGTGGTAGAAGATGAGGTATATGTGGTGAATGGATACAACATAAAGTTCAATATAAATATACCTGCTGGCTTTGACAGGAGAAGAGGTGATCTCTATATGGGAGCTGTCATGGGTAAGGTGCCAGGCGTGAACAATGGTGCATGGGCAAGCGATATGACGGATGACGGAAAGGTCAAGATAGAAGCTTCACACACGGCAGATGCATCATCAGACCAGTTTAACCTGCCTTTTTATGCCTCACTGACCAAAGTTAACACCCATGGCGACATCAATCTTTATTTTAAAGCACTTGGTAGTTGGCTTGCTGTAACTTTGAATGTGCAGAAGAATATCAATCCCGATTTCTTGGTTGTAAACTCTGACGTGGTGTCTACCAATGGCACACTCGACCTGTTCTCTTCTGGGGATGGTGTGGCAGCTTGGCAACCAGAAACTACGATGCAGCAGAATATCAGGTTTGATGTGAAAAACTATCAGGTAAGGGCAAAGCAAGAGAGCAAGCCATTAACGGTGTGGTTTATGCCTATCCTTGACAAGCAATCGCAAAAACCCGTCATTTTGAGTGTCAATACACGGGCCACTTACTCAAGCAAAGCGCGCCACTATTCTAAAGAGGTCATTGGCAAAAACGAGCAATTACAGAATAACAAGGTATACAATGTTGACATTACTGAGGATGCACCCGTTTGTGACAAAGGCTTGGTGATTACACAATTCTGGTCAACACGAAAGAATAGATATTGCAATCGCAATCTTCTTCAGATTACCAACATCAGTGATCATGACATCAGCTTGGAGGGTTATTATCTCGTTCGCTCTGTATTTGGTAGTGCTGAAACGCCTTCTGGCGTGATTGACTTGGGTAAATTGGAAGAAAACAACGCACAGTTCTTGTACAACGACCGCAAGAAGAAAGTATTGCCAAGTGGTGCTTCGCTCTTGATTACTGGATTTACCAGAAGAGTTGCTCGGGGTACTTTCGATCGCTGTAAAGGTCAAGTGTACCAAATTGCACTCCTCGGAGAAGATGAAAACCTGCTGCAACAGTTTGTTCCGGAGGGTAATCGTGACCGCTGCGGACGAGTGTCAAACTGCCATTTCTGCAATGCTTATTTCTTGACTTTTAACGGTACAGATATCTCGTTGTCAAAGCCAAACGACATTGTAGATAACTTTGGACGTGATGCTTGTGGCAGAATCTACAACTTCCAGTTCTTGAACCGCACCTACTATCGTATACCTTATTGTTATATCTATATGGGTGAGCAAGGTCTTGGTGGCTATGGTACTCATCTTTATAAGCCAGAGAGACGAGTATATTATCCTGGTTCGTACTGGGGACCGATGGAGAACTTCTCCACATGTTCTTGGAGATTTGAAAACGAGAACAAGATTACATCATTAGGTTTCTGGGGAAAATACGGTGATATTCCCATGTTCAGAAATAATATGTACTAATTATCATTGATGATCTCAATGAAGGAATATTAAACAAGTGGGGTGATAAAGACACCCCACTCATGTAAAAGCGTTGGTGAAAAGATTGATGTCATCATTCTATTCACCAACGGTTTTTTATGTCATGTGCCGCATGTGGACATGGAAAACGCACACGTTCGTGTACACAAAGGATAAAAAGTAGGGTGTAAATGGATTTACTTTCTGCCGAAATCAGCGGGAATTTCGCCCCATTCGGCTGTCTCCCATTTCACGATAGGATTGCGATAAGCGTGCGTTTTCAGCCATTGTTCGGCGCGCGAGATAATCTGATAGAGCTGCTCTGTTTGTGGTGTTCGCTTCAATTTTGTTTTACATTGCTTCTTCTTCACCCACAAAATGGCGTTGTAACTGTCCGAATAAATGGTTTTTTGCGTATCGCCCTGTTTCCACAACAAGGCCAACGCATGCACGATAGCCAAGAACTCACCTACGTTATTTGTGCCATGTACGGGTCCGAAGTGAAAGATTTCCGCTCCTGTCGCCAAGTCGATTCCCCGATATTCCATAGGCCCTGGATTGCCCGAACATGCCGCATCGACCGCCCATGCCGAAGCCCCCCTCTGTCCCCCCGATAGGGGGGAAGAAGCTAACGGCGTAACTAAGTTGGTTTCTTGTGAATTGTTTTTTATCTGTTCTGCTTGATCCATGTGGTCTAATGATTTGAGTATTTGAGAGATGACGAATGAAAGACGGTGAAGCACCTGTTGGTTTGTGAAACGCAAGACGGTAAAACCACGACTTTTAAATCAGCTGTACGTTCGGCATCCATGAGTGGTTGATTGCCTTGCAGATGATAACCGCCATCTATTTCAACCACCAGTTTGAAACGAATGCAGGCAAAATCAGCAATATAGTTGCCGATGATATGTTGTCGTCTGAACTTACATCCTAATTGATTTCCACGTAATGCCTCCCACAATATGCTTTCTGCCTGAGTTGAATGCGTTCTACTTCTCTTTGCAAATGCTTTCAATAACTCGTAATTCGCACAATCTGCCGTTTCATGTTTTCGTTTCATAACATACGGTCAAATTACATTCAAGCCGAAAATGAATCTCCCTCTATATATAATAAGGTAGATAATCAACATCAGCTTGCAAGCGTTGAGCAAACAACATCCGTCAAGAAGATGGGCAAACAAGGTAATTTCCTTCTCCCTCCCCTACTGGGGAGGGCGGGGAGGGGCTTCCCTACATCCTCTCCGGAACCTCTATACCAAGCAGCAGCATGCCGTTCTTGATAATCTTTGCCACGTTGTTGGCAAGCACCAACCGGGTGAGTTTCTCCTCCTGCGTGTCGGCGTTCAGAATGCTGTAGTCGTGGTAGAACTGGTTGAAGTCTTTGGTCAACTCGTAACAATAGTTGGCGATGCCGCTCGGACTGTAATCCGTTGCAGCCTGTTCTATCACCGCACCGAAGTCGTTCATCTTCTGTATCAATGCAATTTCCTTGTCGTTCAGTGGCGCATTGGCGGGCAGTTGCGCTGGCAGTGCCATGCCCTCTGCCGCCGCTTTGCGCATGATGGAACGGATGCGGGCGTAAGTATATTGGATGAACGGACCCGTGTTGCCATTAAAGTCGATAGACTCTTCTGGATTGAACAGCATGTTTTTGCGCGCATCTACCTTCAAGATGAAGTATTTCAGTGCGCCCAATCCAACCACGCGGGCAATCTCACGCTTTTCTTCCTCGCTCATATCCTTGAACTTACCCAGCTCGTCACTGGTCTTGCGGGCGTCGTCTATCATGGTTGCTATCAACTCATCAGCATCCACCACCGTGCCTTCGCGGCTCTTCATCTTACCGTTTGGCAATTCAACCATGCCGTAGGAGAAGTGTACCAACTCCTTACCCCACTTGAATCCCAAGCGGTCGAGCAAGATGGAAAGTACCTGAAAATGATAATTCTGCTCGTTGCCGACCACATATATCATTTTGTCGATGGGAAAATCCTTGAACCGCATGTCTGCCGTACCAATGTCTTGCGTCATGTACACGCTGGTGCCGTCAGAACGAAGCAACAGCTTTTGGTCCAAACCCTCTTGTGTCAGGTCTGCCCATACGCTGTTGTCATCCTTTCGGAAGAAAAGACCTTTCTCCAGTCCTTCTTCTACCTTAGCCTTTCCCTCGAGGTAAGTATCTGATTCATAATATATCTTGTCAAAGCTCACGCCTAACGTCTTGTACGTTTCATCAAAGCCGGCGTAAACCCAATTGTTCATTTTTTGCCACAAAGCACGCACCTCTTCATCGCCCTGTTCCCACTTCACGAGCATTTGGCGCGCCTCTTTCATCAGCGGAGCCTCTTCTTTCGCCTTGTTCTCGGCGGCCTCTTCGTCCAGTCCCTCGTCTGTCATGAACTTGTTTTTCAGCTCTGCCACCTCGGCTCTGTAGTGCTTGTCAAACGCCACATAGTAATCGCCGATGAGGTGATCGCCTTTCTTTCCGCTCGATTCGGGTGTCTCCCCGTTGCCCCATTTCAGCCAAGCCAGCATGGATTTGCAAATATGAATGCCTCGGTCGTTCACGATGTTGGTCTTCACCACCTTGTTGCCATTGGCTTGCATGATTTGCGCCAACGACCATCCTAACAAGTTGTTGCGCACATGCCCCAAGTGAAGTGGCTTGTTGGTGTTAGGCGATGAATATTCTATCATCACCAAGGGCGATTGGTCTGTGACGGGTTTCTCTCCGAATTTCTCATCCGCATGCATGTCATTGAGCAATCCCACCCATGCCTCTTTGGCGATGTTGAGGTTCAAGAAGCCCTTCACGACGTTGAAACCAGCTACGGCCGAACAATCTCTCACCAGCAACTCGCCGATGGCTTGCGCCGTGTCTTCGGGTTTCTGGCGTGATATTTTCAGGAAGGGAAACACCACTAAGGTGAGGTTTCCTTCAAAGTTACTCTTTGTTTTTTGTAGTTGTACCATCGACATGGGTACATCTTGTCCGTAGAGTTCTTTCACTGAAGCAATGACAGAACTGGCTATTTGGTTCTCAATTTTCATGCTAATAAAAAATAAAATTTACTGACACTGAAACAATCTTCATGCTTAAAAAGCATACCTATCAACGTTTTGGCTGCTTAATCAATAGAAGATTTATGTGCTGCAAAGGTACAACATTTAATTCAAAACCACTGGATAACCGCTGTTTTTTATCCCAGCTTCCACCCTCATCTCTTAAAATACAGTCAGTAGATGGTCGTACACCATGCGCTATACGTCCTGCATTCTTCTACCCAACGTTTAGCATGGCGAAGATACAAATAATCATCATCGAAACAATCCCTCCCTTTGGGAGAACATTCTGCTTGATGCAATCAGATTATTTTTATCTTGTATCAGCCGTAACTACAGCTCAAGGAATTTCTGTTACCACTGCTTTTCCTGTGAACTTGTATGGCTCGGTTGTGAGAATAGAATTGTATTTCTCCACTTTTCTGCCATTGATGTCGATGTCTTCGAGCGCAAAAATAAAGGTGGTGGCGGTCTCGTTGCTTTCTCCTTTGCAGGCGACAGTAACCTTTGTTTTGTAGTCTTTACGGCAAATGACATTGAAATCGATTGCTCCATTGCTGTTTACCGAACGAACATTTTTGCTCCCGTCGAACGCGAAAGGAAGGTCATTGCTCAGTTGATGCGCACGCCCATCTATATATAAGGTGATGTTTCCCTCAACTGGTAACAAAAAGCGTTGATAATTTGAAAAGTCAGAAAAAGTACTTTCCGTGAGGTGAATCACCGCTGATGATATCCGCAGGTCGAAGTTTCTCTCTGCAAGACTACTGTCGTGAGGGAGGATGAACAGCTCTCTTGTGATGCCGCCGCTCCATTTGTTTACCTTATAATCTGACTGTTGAATAATGTTGAACATCTTTTGTTGCTTTTGGTGATAGAAGAATAGCTTTGTCCCAAAGTAGGAGTAAAAGCCACTTTCGTAATGAACGATAGGGCGAAGATACAAATAAAATGAATAGGTTCGCACGCTTTTCAATGATTTTTATATGATGACGAAGAACAGCTCGTTGACGATGATTTCCTCGATGCGCCATGAGAGTTCGGTGCAAAGGAGCTTTTTGTTTTTGGTTTAAACGCAACATTCTTCCGTGAAATATCTGCTCTTGTAACGTGTTTTTAACACAAATGCTGGGCGTTTTTACAGCCAACTTGTTCGTATGTCGTCAATAAGCCCATTATGAAAGGATTTTGTTATTGAGTTGATTAGTAAAGACTTATATGCTTTTTGCTCCTATGTGGTAATTAAAAAGCAACGTGTTTGGGGCAAAAAGCCCTTCAATATGATGCTAATTGGGTGGTTAAAGCATGCAGATTCAGTGTTTAAAGCATACATATTGGAAGGCAAAAGCATGCATATTGCCCATTTGTTGCATGTGAATAGGGTACAAGAGGCTGAGTTTAAGACTTTGAAAGCCTTAAAAATCTCTTCATTTTGTCTATTTTCCGATTTTGTTTTGTCAAGGAAAACGAATTGATTTAACAAACGAAAGGTTTGTTAACAAAATAGAGCGTCAGAAGCCCTACGCATGTTAAAAATCCCACATCCCACCCTCATCTCAAAGAATACAGTCAGTTGACGGTCGTGCTACGTGCTCTTTACGCCGTGCATTCGTATGCTGATGTGCTGAACCTGCACCGTGACTTGATTCATAATAGAATCATGCTGTTGGTTCCGAACAGCGCAAGTGATCATACTTTTCTTTTTCAACTCGCCCTGTATTGCGAGACTACGTCCATAAAATGTGATTGCGCAACCCACGGGTTGCGTTTGTCGTTGGTGCGACTTTATACCAAGTCTACCTCAAAATTGGTGGCCTGAATTTGCATGTCCAGCTTGCGCAACTCCTGCGAAAAGTGGTCAATCTGCTTGTTCAGTGCCTTGATGTCGATTGTTGAAACGTATTTAATCTCGGTACGCGAATAGCGGTCTTGAGTCTGAGTCGCAGCGTTAAAAGCCTCTCTGAGAATGCCAATGCGCTTGGTCAGCATGTCGCGTTCGGCCATCATGGCGGTCAGGGTGCGTCCATTGCGCTCTGTCTTCAGGTTGGTGATGTTGATTTTCAGAATCAGTTCTTCGAGCTGTTTCAAGCATTCGTCCAACACTTTGAGCAGCTCTTCCGGCTGCTCGGCAGGCTCGTCGCCCTCCTGGATTTTTACGTTTTGCGTCAGTCGACTGCTCAATTGATCAATCTTTTTCTGCAAATCTTTTCTCAAACTTAATGCTTCTGCCAGTTTCATGATGATATATTTTTATTGATTTTTGTTCATTTGTTTGGTTTCTTGCCTACGTTTGTCCAACCCATTTCGCTGGCTCTTTCGAGGAAAATGCGCAAACCTTGGCGGATAGAACGCAGTCCGAACTGCTCGGTGCGGATTTCATTTAGCGGCAACCACAAGGCTTCATCGGCATCGTCACCAGCTTTCAGACAGGATGTGTCGCTCACTTCGCAACGGAAAAACATGTCGAGTGTAGGGATATCCAGCCCGCTGTAGCGGTACTTATTGGGCAAACTGAACACATATTCCGCACGGTTTACCTGCAAATTCGTTTCCTCTTTCACCTCCCTGATGATGGCTTCTTCGCCCGTTTCGTTTGCATCGGTGAATCCACCGGGAAGGTCCAGTGTTCCTTTTCCGGGGTCGTTGCGCCGCTTCTCAACCAACAATTCCCCACGATCGTTGAGGATGAAGGCCACGTTGGCGGCGCTTGGGTTCATAAAATACACAAAGTCACAGTTCTCACATCGTTTGCTCTTCTCGTTATTTTCCACGAAGTGTTGGCTCCCACACACTGGGCAGAACTTGAATTTTTCCAATAAATGCATCATAGTTAGTCATTCTTATCTTGTTGGATACTCTCCAAATACAAATTTAAACAAAATATTTGAATTAGAAGTCTGTTTTGGTGAAAATCGAGAAAGGACGTTGATTTGCTCCTGCATATCGTGCATTGCTGGTAAAAAATATCCGTTTACTTGGGTGAACCGCCATTTTTATATAATTTTGCACCAAATGGTATTGAACTATATTTGGGTTTCATTTTTCATCCTTGCCTTTGTTATCGCTTTGGCAAGAATGGTTTTCATGGGTGATATGGAGGTTTTTCCAGCCATGATGAATTCCACGTTTGACACTTCCAAGACGGCTTTTGAGATATCGCTGGGGCTTACGGGCGTGCTTTCTTTGTGGCTCGGCATCATGAAGATAGGCGAGCGGGGAGGCGTCATCAACGTCTTGGCTCGCATGCTTTCACCCGTATTCTCTAAGGTGTTTCCCGACATACCGAAGGGACATCCCGTCACAGGTTCTATCTTTATGAACATGGCGGCCAACATGTTGGGGCTTGACAATGCCGCGACGCCGCTGGGATTGAAGGCGATGGAACAGCTACAGGAGCTGAACACGAGGAAAGACACCGCCACCAATCCGATGATTATGTTCCTGGTTCTCAATACCTCGGGACTGACATTGATACCCGTGAGCATCATGGTGTACCGCTCACAGCTGGGAGCCGCGCAGCCCACCGACATCTTCATCCCCATTCTACTGACTACTTTTTTCTCTACCATTGCCGGTCTTATCATCACATCTATCTATCAGAAAATCAATCTACTCAACAAGGTGATGGTGCTGACCCTTGGCGGAATGGCGGCCATCGTAGCGCTCATCATCTGGGGATTCGGGCAGATGAGCAAGGACACGATGAACGTGGTGAGCACCAGCGTGGCCAACATCTTGCTCATGACCATCATTGTGCTGTTCATCTTCGCTGGCTTACGCAAGAAAGTGAATGTCTACGACGCCTTTATCGAAGGGGCGAAAGACGGGTTTACCACGGCTGTGCGCATTATACCTTATTTAGTAGCCATCCTCGTGGGCATCGGTGTGTTCCGCGCATCGGGTGCTATGGACATGTTGGTCGACGGCATTGGGTGGTGCGTGTCAGCGGTAGGAGGCGACAGTCAGTTTGTGGGTGCCTTGCCAACGGCCCTCATGAAACCGCTCTCGGGCAGTGGCGCGCGCGGCATGATGGTTGATGCGATGACCACGTATGGTGCCGATTCGTTCGTTGGTCGCTTGAGTTGCGTCTTCCAAGGCTCCACCGACACCACCTTTTATATATTGGCTGTCTACTTCGGTAGTGTCAACATCCGCTACACACGTCATGCCGTGGCGTGCGGATTGCTGGCCGATTTGGCGGGTGTTGTGGCGGCGATAGCCATCGCGTACATGTTTTTTGGATAGAAGCCTCACCCCCGCCCCCTCCCCGAAAGGGAGGGGAGAGATTAGCTGTATGAGGTTGTATTATGTAATGGGACTATTAATTTGTGAGCTTGTCAATTAAACCAACTATCTATTCCCCTCCCTTTCGGGGAGGGGTTAAGGGGTGGGGCTTTAATTTGTAAACTATATTATCTCAACTATGTCGAATCTAAAGTCATTGGTCAAGGATACAGCCATTTATGGACTGAGCAGCATTGTAGGTCGTTTTCTAAACTACCTGCTCACTCCCCTGTACACCATCAAGCTGGCATCGGCCAGCGGCGAGTATGGCATCATGACCAACATGTATGCCGTGACGGCTCTGATACTCGTGATATTGACATTCGGATTGGAAACTACCTTTTTCCGTTTTGCCAACAAGTCGGGCGAAGACCCACGCAAGGTTTATTCCACTACGCTGATTGCCGTTGGCTCTGGTACACTGAGTTTCTTCCTGTTGGTGCTGATGTTCTTGTCACCCATCGCCTCGTTCATGGGCTATGCCGACCATCCATCGTATATATGGGTCATGGCACTCACGGTGGCTATCGACTCGTTCCTGTGCATTCCGTTCGATTATCTTCGTTTTAAGAATCGTCCTATCAAGTTCGCTTCTCTCAAATTGTTCATTATTGTTCTGAATATTTCGCTCAACTTGATTTACTATCTCTTGCTGCCCGCGCTCTACGAGCGTCATCCAGAGGTGGTGGGAATGGTCTACAGTCCGTCTGTTGGCGTGGGCTATGCGTTCTACATCAACCTGGTTTGCTCGGCGCTTACCATTCCTTTGTTGTGGAAAGAGCTGACCTGCGTGAGCTATGTCTTCGACAAGAAGCTGATGAGGCGCATGCTTTCGTACAGTTGGCCCATCCTTGTGCTGGGGTTGGCGGGCATCCTGAACCAGACAGCCGACAAGATATTGTTTCTACATATCTATCAAGGTGCCGATAGTTTGGCCCAGCTTGGCATCTATGGAGCTGCCAGTAAGATAGCTATGATCATGGCCATGATCACACAGGCCTTTCGCTTTGCCTACGAACCCTTTGTCTTTGGTAAAGCAGAGGAACGCGACAACCGAGAAACCTACGCCAAAGCCATGAAGTATTTCATCATTTTCACCCTGCTGGCATTCCTTGTCGTGGTGGGCTATATGGACATCTTGCGCTATCTCATCGGTAAGGATTACTGGGAAGGACTGCGTGTGGTGCCCATCGTCATGGCCGCCGAAATCATGATGGGCGTTTATTTCAACCTCTCATTCTGGTACAAACTCATCGACAAGACCATCTGGGGAGCGTATTTCTCGGGCATTGGTTGTGCCGTACTCATTGCCATCAACGTCATCTTTGTGCCTCGTTACGGCTACATAGCCTGTGCGTGGGCTGGCTTTGCGGGCTACGGCGTGGCCATGATTCTGTCGTATATTGTCGGACAGAAGATGTATCCCATCCGCTATCCCATGCGCAGCATCCTCACCTATGTGGCGTTGGCAGCGGCTTGTTTCTTTGTTATGACAACCTTTAATGATGTACTTACCACAGCGGGCGCACTGGCTGTCAATACACTGCTCATTGCGTTGTTTGTGGCCTACATCATCAAGTTCGACTTCCCATTGCGCCAATTGCCCATCATAGGCAAATATTTCAGAAAATAAATCAATTACAATTATATGAAAAAATCAACATTACTTATTGCCGGATTGCTTGCTGCCAGCGTAGCAAGTGCCGACGAAGGCATGTGGACCTTGTACAACTTGCCGCAAGCTGTGTATGAGCAGATGCAAGCACAGGGCTTTCAGGTTCCTTACAACGACTTGTATTATGGCGATCAGGCCATAAAGAACGCGGTGGTCAACTTCTCCGGTTATTGTACCGGCGTGGTGGTTTCGCCAGACGGACTGGTGTTCACCAACCACCATTGTGGCTTCGAAGGCATCCGCAGTCACTCCACTGTGGAGCACGATTACATGAAAAATGGCTTTTATGCCAAGAGCTATGAGGAGGAACTTCCTAACAAAGATATGTTCGTGAGCTTCATGGTCGAGCAGAAAGACATCACCGACAGGCTGAGAAAGTTAGACTTTGACAATCTCACCACCGAGCGACAAGACGCGATACTCGATTCGCTACAGAACGCCATGAGCGACTCCATCAAGCGCATTGACAAGACACTACACATCGGGATCAACGCCTTTTACGAGGGCAACACTTACTATGCCACCACTTATAGGCAGTTCAAAGACCTGCGACTGGTGTTCGCCGTGCCAAAGTCGATGGGCAAATTCGGCGGCGAAACCGATAACTGGATGTGGCCACGGCAAACCTGTGACTTCTCTGTGTTCCGCATTTATGCCGACAAGAAGACCAACGGACCAGCCGAATATTCAAAGGATAACGTGCCATATCATCCTAAAAAATGGGCACAGGTAAGTCTACAAGGCTACAAGGATGGGGACTATTCTATGACGATTGGTTATCCTGGGTCGACCAGCCGCTACCTCTCGTCGTATGGTATTCGTGAGCGTAGGGATGCACTCAATGCTCCCCGTGCCCAAGTGCGTGGTGTGAAACAAGCCATTATGACCCGACACATGCGGGCAAACGATGGCGTACGTATCAAGTATGATTCGAAGTTTGCGCAGAGTGCTAATTACTGGAAGAACTCCATCGGTATGAACAAGTGCATCGATTCCATCGGCATTATCAACCAGAAGCAGCAGTATGAGCAGAAAATACGCCAATGGCAACAGCAAACAGGGTATCTGAAGGGCAAGCTCGACTTTGATACCATGGCCCGACTTTACAACCAACGCCTCGATGTCATGAAGGCTTTTATGTTCTTCCGTGAAACATTCGGCCGCACCAACGAGTTCACTACCCGTGCCATGCAGCTGAACAATAAGGAAATACTCGGTCCCAAAAACAATCCCAAGAAGCAGTACATCCTCTTCAAGGACAACAGTGACGAGTGGGATGAGGCATTGGATAAGGAGGTGATGGCTGCGCTGCTCAAGAATTATAAAGACAAGGTGGCGGCCAAATATCTACCTAAATTCTACAAAACCATCACCACCAAGTTCGGCGGCGACTACACCCGCTATGTCAATGAGCTGTATAAAAAGTCGTTCCTGATGAAGAGTGGCAAGCGAATCTACGCCAACAAGAAAAGCTACCAGCGTGACCCAGGAGTCGTATATAGTCTTGATTTGCTGGAGACCATGGGTGAATTTACAACCGATTTGTCGGCATTCGAGGACAGTATCAAGCTCCAAGAGAAGTATCTCTGCGCCGCCAAGCTGCGCATGGAGGAAGACATGCCTCATTATTCGGATGCCAACTTCACCATGCGATTGAGTTATGGACAGGTTGGAGGCTTCTTGTTAGGCGGTAAACCTTCGGGCTATTACACCACGGCAGAAAGCATGGTGGAGAAAATGAACCAAGCTGATAAGGTGTACGAGTACCAGGCAGAACCTGTGATGAAAGAGATTCTCAGCGCCAAGGACTTCGGTCCATACCAGGACAAGCTTACGGGTAAGATGCAACTTTGCTTCCTCACCAACAACGATATCACCGGTGGCAACAGCGGAAGTCCGATGTTCGACGGGCAAGGACGGCTCATCGGACTGGCTTTCGACGGCAACTGGGACAGTCTTTCAAGCGACATCAACTTCGATTCTCGCCTGGCTCGCTGTATTGGAGTGGACATCCGTTATGTGCTGTTGATGATGGATCGCTGGGGACATGCTGACCGTTTGCTCAAAGAAATCAACGCCCAGTAAAGCACTGCTTATATGATAGCGGTGATAAGTCACATGGGCAGGATGAAACGTGAAGCGGATTGCCTACCATGTTTCATTTCGCCTTGCACCCTATCTTCACACAAACTGTTTTCCTTGCTCAGCGAATTGCCTGAACGAGGAAGACAGTTTTTCTTGTTTTTTCATGGTTCGTCTAGCGTTATTTGACTGTCACTTGTCTCCAAAAAATGATACATCATCCTAAAAAAAGTGCTCGATATCTGTAACACAATCTGCGTTTTCTACGTCTGATGAAATAGAACACCACCATGATAGCGTGTTTTCGAAGTAACATAACATAATCCATTAAATAATAAAAACGTATGAAAAAAGTGATGATGATGGCAGTATTGGCATTCATGACCATGACTGTTCAGGCTCAAATGTCGGTAGACCGTTTGATGAGGAAGTACAAACATTCGCCTAAGGCGGAATATGTACATGTGCCAAAAATGATGATGACGCTGGCCAAGGCAATAAAGACTGGCGACGCCGACGACTATTCGAAATACATCAAGCATATCAACAGCATCAAAGTATTGGACATGGAGGATTGCTCAAACGCTGTTAAACAGCAGTTTTTCAAGGATGTTGCTCAACTGAAAACAGTCGGTTATGAGGAGTTGATGACGGCTAAGGAAGCAGATGAACAAACCATAATCATGGTGAAGAGGAGCAAAACTAGGATTAAAGAGCTTGTCATCGTTGATTCGGGTGATGACGATGCCGCATTAATCCAAATCTTAGGAAACATCAAGAATTCAGAGATACAGAAAATTATTGCGGAGGAAAAGAAGAAATAATCAGCTCCCCAACCCACTCAACCTTACAAGCTGTATGGATGCCTCACAATTTAAACAGTGTTTCTTGCCATGTCATGCACAAATGTACCGCATGGCATGGCGGCTCACAGGCAATGCGCAGGCGGCCGAAGACCTGGTGCAGGAGGCTTTCCTAAAGCTGTGGATTAAGCGTGATGGGCTGCAAATTACCGACTCGACCGAGGCTTTCTGCGTCACCACGGTAAAGAACCTGTTCTATGACCAGTTACGGAAGCGGCGTCCGCAAACCACGGATCATACCCCGGAGGAGTTGCAGATACCCCACGATGACGATGCCGGCAGGGCGATAGAGCAGGCAGAAGACAGGCAGATGGCGTGGCAACTCATCAACCGTCTGCCCGAGCAACAACGGCAAATCGTGATGATGAGGGATATCGGCGAGATGGCGTATCGGGAGATAGAGCGGCAAACGGGCCTCACAGCGGTAAACATCAGGGTGCTGTTGAGCCGTGCCCGCAAGCAGATGAGAGAACAACTAAAACAGATGAAAGACAATGGATACAGATAATATCAGGCAACTTCTTGACCGCTACTATGACGGACAGACCAACGAGCGCGAGGAACAAGTGCTGAAAGACTATTTTCTTCAGGATGACGTTCCGCCTCAGTGGGCGACCGACCAACAGCTGTTCCGGCAGTTGTATGGCGCGAATATGCCGGCCATTGACGGTCTGGAGCAGCGGTTGTCGCGGCAGATTGACGGCTGGAACCGTGTGGAGAAGACGACTAGTCGGCGTTCCCGCACCGTCGGTCTGCGGTGGATGGCCGGCATTGCGGCCTCCCTGTTGTTGCTTTTCACCATCGGCCTACTGGTCGACAGGCAGCAAAAACAGGCGCAATATGCCGTGCAGCAAGATACATTCGACGACCCGAGGGATGCGTATGCCGAAACACAGAAGGCCCTGATGATGTTTTCCAAGTCGATTAACAAAGGTTTAAATAAAGTAGAAAATGTTACACAAGAGTGATTTGACCGCATGGCTGAGACCATTGTCCCTGGCCATTTGCCTCGTATTGGTGTGTGTGTCGCTGTCGGCACAGGACCGCCTGTTCAAGCAGTTTGAGAACACCAAGGGCGTGTCCACGGTGTACATCTCGCCCGCGATGTTCAAGTTAATGCCTAAACTCGACGTGGGCGACAAGGATTTGGCCAAGCTGGCCTCCCGATTGTCGCGCCTGCAAATCCTGCAATGCGAACGCCCATCGCTGATTCCTTCTATCAAGAAACAGGCGAAGGCGTACTATGACAACAACCACTATGAAGTGATTATGCGGGTGAAAGACGACGACGAGCACACCACCATCTACCAGAAAGTGGTAGGTAAGGGCAACAATGAGTTTATTCTTCTTAATGAAGAGAAAGACGAGCTGTCGCTCATCCACCTCATTGGGAACATCACATTGGAGGATATCAAAGACCTCTACGACCGATAGGTGACGGATGTGTCATACAAAAGAAGGCTGGTTTGAATGGACAAACCAGCCTTCTTTTTTCGATAGAGGGTGAGTATGGATTTCACAGCTTGACGCATGATTGTAACTTACTGTCATCTACGGCTTTGCAAACTCATTGACATTGGACATCAAACCCATTGACATTGACTGCCAAACCCATTGAGTTTGACGACTAAAGTCAATGAGTTTGAAAACCGACTAACCGTTCTTTGGCTAAGAATCCTTTTCTCATGAAAAATGTTGTTTTTGGTTATTACATTTGGTTTTGTTGCAAAGATAACGCTTTCAACATAAACCCATGCCCCGAAAAGAAGAAAAAAGAGAAATAAAGGCGTATTTTTTCGTTCCTTTCTATTTATTTTCATACCTTTGCGAGGTTTTGGGATGGGAAGGTGAATGACCTAAACGATACGGGAAGATGTCGATGGGACATGTTGAATGAGCAGAAAAGTAGCCTGAAAGAAAATCCCAAATTGGATGAATTTTTAGATGATAGACAAGACAATAAGTATTATTTATTTTTTTTAGATGAACGTAATTACGAAAACAGTTCAATTGCCTGATGGCAGAACCATCAGCATTGAAACCGGGAAAGTTGTAAAACAGGCCGATGGCTCAGCGGTAGTTCGCTTGGGTAACACGGTGCTTCTCGCAACTGTTTGTGCAGCAAAGGATGCAGTTCCCGGAACAGATTTTATGCCTTTGCAAGTTGATTATCGCGAGCAGTACAGTGCCGCAGGTCGTTTTCCAGGTGGATTCACCAAGCGCGAAGGCAAGCCAAGTGATAATGAAATCTTAACTTCTCGATTGGTGGATCGTGCACTTCGTCCGCTTTTCCCGTCCAATTATCACGCCGAAGTGTATGTGCAAATCATGCTTCTTTCTGCCGATGGCGTAGATCAGCCCGATGCTTTGGCTGGGTTGGCAGCATCAGCAGCCATGGCATGTTCAGATATTCCTTTCGATTTCTATATCAGTGAGGTTCGTGTGGCACGCATCAATGGCGAATATGTCATCAACCCAACCTTCGAACAGATGAAACAAGCCGATATGGACTTGATGGTAGGTGCCACCAAGGACAACATCATGATGGTGGAAGGCGAAATGAAAGAAGTTTCTGAGCTCGACCTGATTAACGCTTTGAAGGCTGCACACGAGGCCATCAAGCCTATGTGTACCGTTCAAGATGAGTTGAACAAGGAGCTGGGTAAGGATGTGAAGCGCGAGTATGATCACGAGGTGAACGATGAAGACTTGCGTGAAAAGATAAACAACGAGCTGTATCAGCCCGTGTATGACATCACCAAACAGGCTCTTCCTAAGCAAGAACGTCACGACGCTTTCGACAAAGTGCTCACCGATTTCTTGGAAGAATACGACGCTGCTCACGCTGCCGATCTGACCGAAGAGGAACTGGAGGAGAAGCATGCCGAGGCTACACGCTACTATGATGACGTGTTGAAGAATGCCATGCGCCGTTGTGTTTTGGACGAAGGTAAGCGTTTGGACGGTCGTAAGACCGATGAGATTCGTCCTATCTGGTGCGAGGTTAGTCCGTTGCCCATGCCTCACGGAAGTGCAATCTTTACGCGTGGCGAGACGCAGTCGTTGTCAACTTGTACGTTAGGAACCAAACTCGACGAGAAAATGGTTGACGATGTCTTGGACAAGAGCTATCAACGTTTCTTGTTGCATTACAACTTCCCTCCATTCTCAACAGGTGAAGCCAAGGCTCAACGTGGCGTTGGTCGCCGCGAAATAGGGCATGGACACTTGGCATGGCGTGGCTTAAAGGGTCAATTACCTGATGACTTCCCCTACACAGTGCGCTTGGTGAGCCAGATATTGGAAAGCAATGGCTCGTCTTCCATGGCCACAGTTTGCGCCGGTACGCTGGCTTTGATGGATGCAGGTGTACCCATGAAGAAGCCAGTTAGCGGCATTGCCATGGGCTTAATCAAGAACCCAGGCGAAGATAAATATGCCGTTTTGAGCGATATCCTTGGTGATGAGGACCACTTGGGCGACATGGATTTCAAGACAACCGGTACGCGCGACGGATTGACTGCTACGCAGATGGACATCAAGTGCGATGGCTTGAGCTTTGAAATCTTGGAGAAAGCGTTGTTGCAAGCAAAGGCAGGACGCGAGCATATCTTGAACAAAATGCTCGAAACGATAGCAGAACCTCGTCCAGAGATGAAGCCTCAGGTGCCACGCATCGAAGCATTTGAGATACCAAAAGAGTTTATTGGCGCCGTTATCGGTCCTGGTGGAAAGATTATCCAACAGATGCAGGAAGACACAGGAGCCACCATTACGATTGATGAGGTTGACAATGTGGGTAAAATACAAGTGAGTGCACCCAACAAGGAGTCAATCGATGCGGCCATTAACAAGATCAAATCCATCGTTGCCATCCCTGAAGTAGGCGAGATATACGAAGGAACAGTACGTTCTATCATGCCATACGGCTGTTTTGTAGAGATACTTCCGGGCAAAGACGGCTTGTTGCATATCTCTGAAATAGATTGGAAACGCCTTGAAACTGTTGAGGATGCCGGTATTCATGAGGGTGACAAGATTAGGGTGAAGTTATTGGAAATCGATCCAAAGACGGGCAAATACAAGCTCTCTCGCCGTGTGTTGTTAGAAAAACCTGAAGGCTATGTAGAGCGCGAACGTCGTCCTCGCCGCGAGAATGGTGGTGAGCGTCGCCCACGTCGCGATGACAATCGTGAAGGACGTCGTCATTATGAGAATGGTGATCGTCAACCACGTCGCTTTGAACATCGCAACGAAGGCTCTGATCGTGCTTATAACAACGAGTCAAACGAGTTGAACGATACGTTTGATGCAGAGTAAAAATCACACTTTGATCGTGCGCATCAAGCATTGATCAATGATAGTCCCAACGATTTGGGACGCATAAAAAAGGGGTGAATGGCAAGCATGCTATTCACCCCTTTTTAACTTTATAGGGTCGAATGGACGTTGACAAGGTGGGATTTACTTGATTCGTTCGTTCTGCAAGAAGTCTTCGTAATGGTCTTGATAGCCATTGAAAACATTGATGTCTACATCCCCTTTGATTCCATTTACCCGCCCGTCAGGACTCAGTTGCCATATCACCAGGTGTACATCCGGCTTGTATTCGCCATAACGCGCAATCCATACGTTGTATTTTTCCATGAGGTCGGGAGCGTCGGGCAAATACTTGTTCACAAACGTTTGACTGATGTATAATATCGGTTTCACGCCCACACGCCTCTCTACCGCCTGAAGCCACGCTCTCACTTCTGTAAATAAAGCCTTGGTGCCACCCATCCTTTTGATTTGACTGGGAAAGGGTTCAACGTCGAGAACAGGTGGAAAATCGCCTTTTTCAAAGCGAGTGTGCCGTATGAAATAGGCTGCTTGCGCCTTACCACTGGTCCGGGTGGAGAAGAAATGATAGGCTCCGCAATGGATGCCGTGTCGCTTTGCCGCCCGATAGTCACTCATGAAGTACCTGTTCCGGATGGTCGTTCCTTCGGTTGACTTGATGTAACAAAACGAAATGGGATAGCTCACGGTACCCCGTATGCGTTTCTTACTGATGGTACCGAGGTGCGTGATGCGCAGCTGATTCCAATGAATGGGGTAGTGTTTCTTGCCAATATCGTGCTGATGACGGGAGATATCGATACCATAAATGCGCTGGTCGGTATATACCAGTCGTTCACCCAAGCACCTGTCGGCTTTCCATTCGCCCAAACGAAACCTTTTGGAAGACGACGCAAAGCCGAACCCCCAACGCTGATTATTCCGCCAATAGCCATGATAATAAGCTCCGTCGTGCGATTGGTAAGTGCCTGCACCCTCGGCCAACCCTTCTTGATTCAGTTGTCCATGGTAGGTTCCGTCAGCGTCGGTACGTGTTCCATTCATCAACGTGTCTGCCTTCCATTCGCCCACGATGCGCCGTCCATGTGCGTCGTAACTCACACCCATTCCCTCTCGCCTACCCGCTTTCCACTGACCAGCGTATACGATACTGTCTTTGTACCGCATTTCACCGTAGCCTTCGTATGCGCCATTCGCCACCGAACCCCTGTATGTGTAATCTCCATGGCGCACCAACTCTTGTTCATCTGGCTGAATGTTACAGCTAAAAAGGAACAGCGTTAATGCCGCCACCATGACGTGAGCCCATTTCAAAGCAAGTAGCTGGCGTTTCATGGTTGCTCCTCCTTTCTCAAAAGGTCGCGCAGTTGGCTCCGCGTGATGACCTCGTTCCCTCTGGTGATGCCGATGAAATAACCGCGTGTGCTGAATACAGGCGACCCATCACCGCCCAACACCGCCGGCAAATCGTGCCGGTTGTCATGAAGTGTTGTTGGGATGATGCTGCACGAAGCATCGTTGCTGGCCAGCTCCTTCACGCCAAGTCCGCCGTAGCCCACGGCAAGTGCTGTGCCATTCGCTTTGCCATTTACAAAGAAGATGGACAATGGAGCCACGCTCGTGGGTGTCTTTCGTCCAACCGTTTGCAGCAAAACCGTTTGGCACTGCTTGGAAGAGCCAACTTCACGCATGCGTACCCGCTGGCATTTACCATTCGGAAGACGGTAGTATGCGGTATAAACCGCCTTGCGTATCAGCTGCGGACGATCGGCTTGCCGCATCGTATCAAACAGCCGTGCAAGCCTTATGCAATGAGCTTTTTCAGCTTCTTTTTCATAAGCGTATGCCGCCACCGTGTTGTATCCTTCGTCATGAACGTCATGAATGCGCAGGTAGTAATTCAATTCTTTCAACTGATCACGCAGTTGACGTATTCTTTTCTGATTTCTTTCTTTCTCCTTTTCAATCAGCTTCCATGCGTCTTGCTGATTGATTTCGTTTGGCTTTGTCATGACAGTGAGCATTCTTCCTCGGCATGAAGGAATGAAGGCATATCTGTTCGCCCACACGCCTGTCGAATAAGTGGTGCGTACGCATGAATCTTGTTGCAAGGAGGGACGCACCAAGGCGGTGTTGGTGGCGATGTCGGCAAAATAGAGTATCGTCTTTCCTTTGCACACCATTTCGTACCACGACTGACATGCGACAATGGCCACCGAGCGCTTCATCTGTCGTGCAGATGAAGGCCAAAAGCTCCATGCCACCCATGTGATGATGGCAGATAGCAGGATGACCCATGTCATGAGCTTCAAGCGGGGGATGTGTCGACGTCTTTGTTTCATGCCATGCAAAGTTAGTTGAAAAACCAGATAACGCAAAATGTTGTTTATTTATTTATCAATATACTCTTTACTGTGCTGCATCACGCCCGAACCAGATAGGAACAGGAATGGCATAAATTGTTAGAATTTTTGCTCGTTTTAGGCCCTTAAAACGGCACTTTAAAACTGCTCATCTGGAAAAAATCAATAGGCAACGAGGAAGCAAAATAGAGATAATTTGGCAAGAAAAATGGATTTTTGGGCTTAAAACAACGAGTTTGCATGATAAGATAATTCTTAAACTACAACTGATTGAAAATAAATAAGTTACCTTGTTGATAAGACTAAATAGGTAACGATTTGGAAACGAGCGAGCTACTTGGCTTCGCTGTTTTCTGCCTAACAAAGAACGCTTGTTATTCTGTTTGCAAAGATAATACTTTGTTACCGAATAGCAAGCGTTTTTGATGAGATATTCTTTATTATGCACTTTTTGTATGCTATGTTTATATTCCCCTTCCACGTTTCTTCTTTCTGTTAGCTTGGTATCTGAGTTTGCGCTGCCATGCAGCTTCGGTTAAGTCATTGCCTTGTGTACTTGGTGTAATTAAATCGCCTAACCCTTCCACCGCTTCATCGGCTGCGCTAACGATGGTGTCTGCCACTGCACCAATGGGATTCTGCACTTGTGAGGTATCATTGTCTCGTGAGATAGAGGAGCGGCTTGGAGGTACAAGTTGGTAGCCTGTATCAGATTGTTCTTTCTTTTCTGTAGGCTCTTGTACTGTTAGATGTGGTTTCCTTGATTCTTCCTTGTTAGTTGTTTCAAAGTTCTTCTGCAAGGAATGGTAGCCGAACTCCCTGCCGATTTCGGAAGCTTTGAAGCTTTGTCCATTGAAGGAGAACTTCAAGCCATATACCTTGCCCTGCTTATTCTTCATACGCTCTATGGTAATGCCGTTTTTGTTCAATTCATAAAGGAACATGGAATGCCCTGTGATGCCTGTATCTCTGTACTTGTCAAGCATGGAATAACAGATTTGTTGCACCACTTTCTTTGCTTGCTCTCTCGTCTGGCTGACTTTTGCCTTTTGGTATTTCCTTTCCGCCTTAATCTCCTTTGCGATGGTCAAGCCTTTCTCTCTGCTTATTTCCTCTGCCACCCTTGCAGCCCTGTTGCTCACAAAGGTGGTATCATAGACTT
>CAUPIT010000025.1:0-28315 GCA_963511375.1 uncultured Prevotella sp.
GATGGGTGTGGGTTGATGTTGAATCAATATATAAAGCTACTTCTCAGTTTTTATTAAGTTAATCCTGATGGTTGTGGTTTGATGTAGAATCAAGATATAAAGCAACTTTCTGGTGCAAACTCTCAGGAGACAGCAGTTGTGGTTTGATGTAGAATCAAGATATAAAGCAACGCAGCCCCATGGTGATGGCCATGACGCTCTGTTGTGGTTTGATGTAGAATCAAGATATAAAGCAACTGTCTATCGAAAACCCATGCGACCTCGAGGGTTGTGGTTTGATGTAGAATCAAGATATAAAGCAACTACGAGCATGCAGGGGGCATAGGGGGCGCTGTTGTGGTTTGATGTAGAATCAAGATATAAAGCAACGCCAACGGCTTGTTCGATTCGAAACTATTGTTGTGGTTCGATTTTGGATCTGCATCATCGCGACAGGACATGAGAGAATGCCTGATGGAAGCCAGATGACATAGGCTCCCGATGGCAAGATAAACAAGTAAAAAAAGACCGTATGCCAGTCACACGACAGGATACGGTCTTTTTTTTCGGTGCCTATAGCCCACTTATCCCACAACCCTACTCACTAAGTACAGCGCAACGGGGATGGTGACGATGGCGATACCGATGAAGTCGATGTACACACCCGACTTAATCATCTTTGTGATGGGGACGTAACCGCTGGCATAAACGATGGCGTTGGGTGGCGTCGAGACGGGGAGCATGAAACCCAACGAGGCAGAGAGTGCCACGCCTACTGCCACCGGCACTGGACTGAATCCTGCCGAGAGGGCTGTTCCGATGGCAAGCGGACCAATCATGTTGGTCGCGGCGGTGTGCGAGGTCAGCTCTGACAGCAGCAGTGACATCACGCAGAATACGGCCACGAACAGCAATTCAGATGGTTTACCGCCCATCATGGCGATAATCTGGTCGCCAATCCAGCCCGACAGACCGGTGGAATACATCATGCCGCCCATGGCCAGTCCACCACCGAAGAGCAGCAACGTTCCCCATTCCACGCCTGCCACGGCATCCTTCCAGTCGAGCGTCATCTTGTTCTTTTTCAAGTCCACGGGCAGGAAGAACAGCAACAGTGCGCCCACCATTGCCGCAATGGCCTCTGGGAAGAGCCTATTGTATTTGTTCAGCACGTCGCTCTGGGTGCCGAGGACGATGCTCAGCACGCCTGGAGTTATCCAGAGGATGACGGCCACGCCGAAGGCAATCATCGTGTTCTTCTGCGCACGAGTCCATTTTCCCAGTGCATTTACCTTGCTGTTGATGAACTCGGTGGCACCTGCGATGTGTTTCACATCACTTGGGAACATGCGGGAAAGCACGATGTAAACAATCACGAAATAAGCCACCATGGCCACGAATCCCCATACCATCCACTGGAAGAACGATACATGCAGGTCGCACATCTCATTGAGGAATCCCAGCATGATGATGTTCGGTGGCGTTCCAATCGGCGTGAGCACGCCACCAATGGAGCAGGCGTAGGCCGTCATGAGCATAAGGCCAGTGGCGTATTTGTACGAACTGAGGTTGATGATCTTGCCTTGCGCGGCCATCATCTCACGAATAGCCTCAAGCAGTCCCAGCGCAATGGGGAACATCATGGCAGCTGTTGCCGTGTTGCTAATCCAACCCGAGCAGAGCATGCACGCCAGTCCGATGGCCAGGAAGATGCGCCGCGGGTTGTCGCCCACCCATTTCATCGACATGATGCCATAGGCGATACGCTTATCCACGCCATTCACCATCATGGCCTTGGCTATCATGAAGCCTCCCATGAAGAGGAAAATCATGGGGTTGGCAAAGGCGGCGAAGGCCTCCTTCATCTTCACCACATCGAACACCACACAGAGGGTGGGGCCTATAAGGGAAGTTACAGGGATGGGTACCGGCTCGGTAATCCACCACAGTGCTACCAGCGTCATGATGGCTAGTAACTTGTGTCCCTCGGGTGTGAGGCCAGAGATGGGGGTAATCCACACGAGGATGGCGCATATCGGGCCGAAGATGGCACCGATAATCCTACGTTTGCGATCGAATGATGAGTCCTGATGTGACTGTTCTTGTTCCAGAGGCTCTGCTTTCTTGTTCGTGTCGTTCATATCAGTTAATTAAGTGTTTAAGTTATTGGTATTAATGATTCCAAAAATAAGAAATATATTCTAATCAACCGTCAAATTGGCTATTTTTCTTTTGATTTATCGTTTTTTTTATCAAAAAGTAGTTGATTTATCTTTAAAATGTTTATATTTGCGTTGTAACTTTTCTGTTAAGGAGAGCTTAAGATACCATTCTCCCGATGTGGGATGTGTAGTTTTTATTCAAGGATTATCCATCAAAAACCTTATATATTATGAAAATGGTGTATATTATTCTCATTGCAGTAGTACTCATCTTGGCGATTGCCTATCTGGCCTATCGTAATAACCACAATCTGGCGTATAATGAGGCGCGTCTGAAGGATGCCATCAATCGTGTTTTCAGCGAGTCTGGCGAGTCTACCATGAAGCGGTCTGATTTCCTCTTGCGTCTGAAGCAAATCCTCGGTTGCACGCACAAGCAGGCACTCTATATGTATGGAGTGGCTCGAACCAAAGGACTTATCGTGGTCGAGAACAAGCAGGTCAGCAAGGCTCCATAGCCAGCTGAACAGAGCCGCAGTGGCTATTCTATACGATGTCTTTTAAGGTGTAGGGTGTGGCAGGTGCCATCGTGGTATTAGAAATGAGGAATGAAGGATGAAACGAAAAGCTACCTTCGCCTCATAAAAAAAAAAGAAAAGTATGGCAGATGCCTTACATCCACCATACTTTCCTCATTGATTTGACCGCTATTACAGCAGGGCCTTGAACTTCTCATCGAGCGTTGCCTTTGAGGCTGCCCCGACGAATTTGTCTACCAGCTCTCCTCCCTTGAAGAAGAGGATGGTAGGGATGTTGCGCACGCCAAACTGCATGGCGATGTCGTCATTCTCTTCAACGTCACACTTACCTACGACGATTTTTCCATCATAGTCGTTTGCCAACTCAGAGATGACAGGCCCTACCATGCGACAGGGGCCGCACCATGTAGCCCATAAATCCACTACCAAGGGCAGATCGCCATTCTTGTAACTCTCGAAATTCTCGCTTGTGATTTTTACTTCCATTTTTTATTTGATTTTTATAGGTCTTTATGGCTGGTTCTATAAATTACCACCGCACATAGTTATTAAATGTTTATAAAATACGTTTTGTTATCTTTTGGCTTCTTTTTGGTTCAAAATGTAAGTTCGTTCAGTCGTGTAGCTCGCTACACTCCTTCACTCTCTTGCATTTTGACCTCAAAAATAAGCTCAAAATCTAACAAAGCTAATTTATAGAACCAGCCATATGACAAAGATAAACGATTATCATGAATCATGCAAGCATCATGCCCAATTAATTCACCAGATAATTCATATTGGGGTTTCCTTCGATGTATCGAATCAGGTCATGATTCAAACTGATTTGCTGAAGCCCTGAATGAAGCAAGATACTGGTTTGATGTTTCTTGTCCACTACCTGGAAGCACAGCTGCGTGTTGCCCTTCGAATCTTGCAGCATCGACACGATGTCGTTCACCACCACTTCGTCGATGGCCTCGCTGTCCACGACAATGGTCAGCCTGTATATCTGTTTGTCTCTTACCGTTTGCAAATACTGAACATCGTTGATGCGGAAGTCGTAGTAGTTGCTGTCCCGGTATCGCTGCGAACACTTGCCGGTAAGATAAACGGTACTGCCCACTACCATCATGCCTTTCCACTTTCCCCATTCCTCACCAAAGAAGGCTATCTCGCCTGTTCCACTAAAATCTTCTATTGTCACGAAGCCACAAGGCTTTCCGGTTCTCGTAAATTTGTCCTTCACCTCAGTAATCATTCCAGCGAAAACCACATCTGCCTTTTTGGCCAACTCGGCCTTGTCGCCCAGTTCGGTGCACGATGTATTACACATGCTCTTCAACACGATGCTGAATTCGTCCAGCGGATGGGCCGAAAGATAGATTCCCACCAAATCATGCTCGCGATTCAGTTTCTCAATGTTGCTCCACAACTCTGGTTTAGGAATGGGTGGTGTGGCAATCTCTACGGCATCTACGCCGCCAAACAGCGAATGTTCTATTTCTGATTTCTTGTTCTGATAGAGCTGTCCATAACGCACCAGCGTGTCAATAAACAGTTCGCCTTTGTTGTTGGCTGTGAAGTAGCTCTCTCGCGGAATGCCAAAGCTGTCGAATCCACCACTAAGCGCCAAACTTTCGAAGGCCTTTCGGTTTACCTGCGTAAAGTCCACTCGGTGTGCAAAATCGAAAATGTCTTGGTACAGTCCATTGGCCTCTCGCTCCTGGATGATGGCTGTCGCGGCGGCATCGCCCATGCCCTTGATGGCAGCAAGACCAAAGCGTATTTCCCCCTTGTGGTTCACACCAAACTTCTGATAGCTCTCGTTAACATCGGGCCCTAGCGTGGCTATGCGCAGCGACTTGCACTCGTCCATCAACTTGGATATTTCCGTTATCTGATCCTTGCGTCGACTCATGATGGCTGCCATGAACTCGGCAGGATAGTGTGCCTTGAGGTATGCTGTTTGGAAAGCCACCCACGAATAGCAGGCCGCATGCGACTTGTTGAAGGCATAGGATGCGAATTTCTCCCAGTCGGCCCATATCTTGTCCAGCACGTTCTCATCATATCCGTTCTTCTTGCCGCCTTCGATGAACTTGGGTTTCATGGCATCTACTATCGCCTTTTTCTTCTTACCCATCGCCTTACGCAGGGCATCACTCTCACCACGCGTGAAATTGGCCAGCAAGCGCGAGAGCAACATCACCTGCTCTTGATAAACGGTGATGCCGTATGTATCTTTCAAATATCGCTCCATCACCGGAATGGGATACGTAATCTCCTCCTCCCCTTTCTTACGCGCGATGAACGACGGGATGTTGTCCATGGGACCGGGGCGGTAGAGGGCGTTCATGGCGATGAGATCCTCAAACTTCGTCGGACTTAGCTGGCGCAGATAATTCTGCATGCCGGCCGACTCAAACTGGAACGTGCCGATGGTGCGCCCTTCTTGGTAAAGCTTGTAGGTCAATTCGTCGTCAATGGGAATCTTGTCAAGGTCGATGTCTATGTTCTTCGTCAGCTTCACATTTTTTACCGCTTCCTTCAACTCAGACAGGGTTTTCAGGCCCAAGAAGTCCATCTTAATCAGACCTGTTTCCTCAATCACATGCCCATCATACTGCGTACAGTTGGTCTTTTCGTCCTTAAAGTCGGGGTCATCCGCCGTTGACACGGGAACCCAGTCGCTGATGGGGTCGCGACAGATGATGAAACCACAGGCATGGATGCCCGTTCCCCGCACCGTTCCCTCCAGCATCTTGGCATACTTGATAGTGTTGCTCTCGCGTATGTCGGTAGATACTTCGGCCATTTGCAGCTCGGGTGTGCACTTGATGGCGTTGGTGAGGTTCATTTTCATCTTATCGGGAAGCCTCTCCGGAATGGCCTTGCACAGAGCGTTTGCTCGCTCCAGCGGCAGTTTTTCTACCCGCGCCACGTCCTTGATGGAGTTCTTGGTCGCCATACTGCCGTAGGTGATGATGTGCGCACAGTTCTCGGGTCCATACTTGTCCATCACCCATTTCAACACCTTTCCTCGGCCATCGTCATCAAAATCGGTGTCGATATCGGGCAAGGAGATACGGTCGGGATTCAAGAAACGCTCGAAAAGCAAGTCGTATTTCAGGGGATCAATCTTCGTAATACCCAAACAGTAGGCCACAACCGACCCGGCTGCCGACCCACGTCCCGGGCCTACCATCACGCCCAATTCCTCTCGGGCCGCACGAATAAAGTCGGATACTATCAAGAAATAACCCGGAAAACCCATGGTCTTCATCACATGAAGCTCAAAGCGTATGCGGTCGTCCACCTCCTTGGGCAGCGGGTCGCCATACAATGGCTTGGCACCCTCGTATGCAAGATGCTGCAAATAGTCGGCCTCAAATTTGATGCGATACATCTTCTCATAGCCACCCAGATGGTCTACCCGCTTCTGCGCGTCTTCCTCCGACATGGGATTTTCGCCATTCTCATCGGTGGTAAACTCACGAAGAAGGTCTTCCTTCGTAAACTTTTGTTTCCAATCCTCTTCCTTTCCAAACGATTCGGGGATGGGGAAGTTGGGCATGATGGGGTCGTGGTTGATGGAATAGGTTTCCACCTTATTAAGAATCTCGAGAGTATTCGCCATCGTTTCTGGCACATCGCTGAAGATGTTGTTCATCTCTTCACGGGTCTTAAACCACTCTTGCTTGGAATAAAGCATGCGCGTGGGGTCGTCAAGGTCTTTCCCCGTCGAGAGACACAACAGGTGATCGTGGGCCTCGGCATTCTCTTTGTCCACAAAGTGAACGTCATTGGTGCACACCACCTTAACACCGTACTCCTTAGCCAGGCTGAAAATCGCCTGATTGGCGCGCTGTTGCATGGGATAGGCCTCACGGTTGGCCCGAATGGAGGGGTCTTTCACCTCGTGCCGTTGTATCTCCAGGTAGTAATCGTCGCCAAAAACTCGTTTGTACCACTCTACCGCTTCCCTGGCTCCGGCCATGTCGCCGGCAATGATTTTGCGTGGCACCTCACCGGCCAGGCAGGCCGAACAAACAATGAGGTCTTCATGATATTTCTCCAATTCCTCACGGTCGGTACGCGGCCGCATGTAATAGCCCTCCTCCCAGGCATGGCTCACCAGCTTGATGAGGTTTTTGTAGCCACGGTAGTTTTTCGCCAACACGATGAGGTGGTAACCACTCATGTCGCCCATGTCCTTGACCTTGTCGAACCTACTGCGGCGAGCCACGTACATCTCACAGCCGAAAATGGGCTTGAAGGGCTGCTTGCCGTCGGCCTTCAACTGCTTGTTAACCGTGTTGGCATAGTCGAAAAATTCCTTGATGCCAAACATGTTTCCATGGTCGGTGATGGCCAGTCCGCGCATCCCGTCGGCAACAGCTTTGTCAACGAGCCGCTTCACGGGCGACTGACCGTCGAGAATGGAATAATAAGTATGTACGTGTAGGTGGACAAAATCGTTCATGTGCTCAATTTATTTGGAGCGTAAAGGTACTCAATATGCGCGACACGGCCAAAGAATGAGCGTAAAAGTTTGTGCGGTTTCTAAAAAACAATTATCTTTGCACAAACTTCTAATCGGTTTTCATACTATGATTAAAAGAATCAAAAAACTGAAGAAAATCCGTATACATCGCGAAGGAACAGACACCCTGATTTGGGGATTCATTGTCATTGCAGCCATTGCATTGCTATTATGGCGGTCGTTCGAAACAAAAATCCCATTTTATGCCTTTACGGTTATCTTCGGAACGATATATTGCATCGTCATCAATTTCTTTCAATGTCCCATCCGCTATTTTCCTTCAGAGGACACCGACAAGATTGTCGTGGCCCCGGCTGATGGCAAAATCGTGGTGATTGAGGAGGTGGAAGAAAACAGGTACTTTCACGAAAAGCGCCTCATGATTTCGGTCTTCATGAGCCTGTTCAATGTTCACGCCAACTGGTTTCCCGTTGACGGTAAGGTGAAACTGGTTCATCACCAAAACGGCAACTACCACAAGGCATGGCTGCCTAAAGCCAGTGAGGAGAATGAACACAGCGACGTCATCATCACCACGCCCGACGGTGTGGACGTTCTCTGCCGACAAATTGCTGGAGCCATGGCCCGACGCATTGTGACTTACGCCAAGGAAGGCGAAGACTGCTATATTGACGAGCACCTGGGCTTCATCAAATTTGGTTCGCGCGTGGACGTGTACCTGCCCATTGGAACGGAAGTGTGCGTAAAGATGGGACAAAAAACAACAGGCGACCAAACCGTCATTGCAAAACTGAAATAAAACAAAGTGGGGACGGCTATCGGGGTGACGCACGTCACACCCACTACCCTACCAGACCTCTACGACACAAATGAGCAACATCATCAAAAGAAACATACCCAACGCACTGACTTGCAGCAACCTCATCTCGGGCTGCATCGCAACTTGTTTCGCCTTTGTCGGCGATGCCAAGATGGCCTTGATATGGATACTCGCCGGGGCCACTTTCGACTTTTTTGACGGTATGTCGGCCCGCTTTCTGAAGGTATCATCGCCCATCGGCAAGGAATTGGACTCGCTGGCCGACTGCGTCACCTTTGGCGTAGCGCCATCCACCATGATTTTTTGTGAGCTTACGGTCATCGACTATCCCTCGTTTCTTACCACATCCGAGGCATTTTCGTTCGACCCTTACCGCACGTTCATTCCCTTTCTGGCCTTCCTCATGGCAGCTTTCTCGGCACTGCGGCTGGCCAAATTCAATATTGACACGCGTCAAACCGATTCATTCATTGGGCTTCCCACACCGGCGAACGCCCTGTTTTGGGGGTCGCTCATCGTCACAAGCCCTGCCTGGCTTGAAAACAATGCCGGCGCACTGGTATACATTCTGGCCTTGCTGCTGTTGAGTTGTTATCTTTTGATTAGCGAAATTCCCATGTTCGCCCTTAAATTCAAAAACTTTAAATGGAAGGGCAACGCCATCCGGCACAGCTTCATCATCTTCACCGCTGTTGTGCTCGTAACGTTTGGCGTGTTGAAAGGCTGGTGGATTGTCATTACATGCTACTTCCTCATATCCTTGGGATTGTTAGTAACAGGTAGGTCAAAAATCACCAAGATGAATCACGACAAAGAACAGAAACTATGATATTCAAAATAATTTTCATCATTTTCCTCATCGGCTTGCTGGTGGTAGGCTTTTCCGCAGCAAAGTTTATCAGCATTTTCCGCGAAGGTGCCAAACTGTTCAGAGAGCAAGCCAAGGGGTCAGCCCAGCAGCGGCAGCACCATAGAAACACCACGCAAACAGTGGTAGACCATCGGGATGCTGATGAAATAAACAAAAAAATCTTCAAAAAAGACGAAGGCGAATACGTTGAATTTGAAGAAGAACCCGCTGAAACGGAAATTAAGAACTAAGCAGAAGCGCCGATGCTTTGCCTCATTTTGCGCCCCCGAATGGCCATCCTGCACTCGTAAATGGAATGAAATCAAATTGAGCAGGCACACATTTGACAACGGGGATTATTGGAAGAGGCTTCATGATTTTTTCTTAACAACCAACCTCTTCATGTTTTGCGTATTTGCAACTGGCCTTGCCACATGGCGCAAATAGGCCCAAAATAAGCAACATTGTATCGCATTACTACACAGGTAATTACGATTTTTCTGCATTACAACGTATTCATTTTTCATATTTTCTTGCTCCAAAAGCATGGTTCTAAGCGTGCAATCTGTATGTCTTTGCCTGTCAAGAACATGTAAATAAGGCATCAATATGATGCTTCTTCGCACACAATCTCAATGCCCTAACAGCAAATTTCACTATTTCATGCAAATCAATCTCTTGTTTGCTTCCTCCCAGCCTATTGATTTTTTCCAGATTGAAAGTTTAAAAGTACCGTTTTAAGTGCCGAAAACAGGAAAAATATTCTACAAAACCGTAGGGGCGTGATATAGCATGACCCGTCGTTTTGTGGTTACACTTTGCTGTTTCAGGGGTTCCTTTTTTGTCTACATGTTAAAAATGTATGCCAGGCGAACCGAATGTTTTATCTTTTTAGTATCTTTGCACATCACGCAATCATGGGGGTTCGTGATAATCAATTGAGTGTATTCAAAGAAGTTATGCCACTGCATTTGCCCAAAAATTTTCCAGCCATCGAGCGGCTGAAACAGGAAAACATCCTCGTGGAATGCGGGGAAGAGGAAACCGTGCACGGACAGGACAAGCCTATCAAGATAGCCGTATTGAACTTGATGCCTACCAAGTTGCAGACCGAAACCGACATTCTGCGGTTGCTGTCGGCATCTCCTTTGGATATTGAAGTGGCGTGGATGAGGCTTCGGTCGCATACGCCTACGCATGTGCCAGCGGCTCACATGGATGCTTATTATCATTATTTTGACGAATTGACATCGCAATCGTTCGATGGACTGATCGTCACTGGCGCACCTGTAGAGCATTTGAATTTTGAAGAAGTGGATTATTGGGACGAGCTGACGCAGATATTTTCGTGGGCAAGGACTTCGCTTAAATCTACCTTATATATATGTTGGGCGGCGCAAGCGGGCCTGTACTTTCATGAAGGTATCAACAAATATGCGCTTCCGAAGAAGATGTTTGGCATCTTTCCTCAACGGGTGCTGCATCCCGACGTACCCATCTTCCGTGGGTTTGATGACGTGTTTTGCATGCCGCACAGTCGCCATACCGAGATTAGGAAGGAGGATATCCTCCAGCATCCTGAACTGACGCTGTTGGCAGAGTCGGAAGAATGTGGGGTGAGCATGTGCATGACGGCCGGTGGAAAGGAGATTTTCATCACAGGACACATGGAGTATGCCCCCGATACCTTGGACCAAGAGTACCATCGTGATGCGGGAAAGCGGGACGATGTGGACCTGCCCAGGCACTATTATCGTGACGACAACCCCGCCAAGGGACCGCTCGTTACCTGGCGTGCGCACGCCCACCTGCTGTTTACAAACTGGATGAACGAATATTTAAGATAAGCAATGCGGAAACTGGAACTGCTGGCACCGGCCAAAAACTTGGAATGTGGAAAGGCTGCCATCGACCATGGAGCCGACGCTGTGTACATCGGTGCGTCGAAGTTTGGTGCGCGGGCATCGGCTGGCAACTCGCTGGACGACATTCGTGAGTTGTGCCTCTATGCCCATCAGTTCGGTGCCAAGGTGTATGTTACGATCAACACCATTGTCTACGAAGACGAACTTGAGGACACGCGCACACTCTTGCGGGCCTTGACGGAGATGCGTGTCGATGCGCTGTTGGTGCAAGACATGGCCGTACTCGACCTGTTGCCCAAGGACATGAATCCCTTGCCGGCCCTCCATGCCAGTACGCAAACCGACAATCGGACGGCCGAAAAGGTAGCTTGGCTGCATGGTCTGGGCTTCGAGCGCGTTGTGCTGGCGCGCGAATTGTCGCTTGCTGAGATCAAAACCATCCACCAAACCGTGCCCGACGTGCAGTTGGAAGGCTTCGTGCACGGTGCGCTGTGCGTGAGTTACTCGGGGGTGTGCTATGCCTCGCAGTATTGTTTTCAGCGCAGTGCCAACCGCGGTGCATGCGCACAGTTCTGTAGGATGAAGTTCGATTTGATTGACGCGCAAGAGCGTGAGATAGAACATCAGCGCCATTTGTTGTCGCTGAAAGACCTGTGTCAGATTGATCACCTGGAAGAAATGGCTGATGCGGGCATCTGTTCGTTCAAGATAGAAGGCCGACTGAAGGATGTGGAGTATGTCAAAAATGTGGTGTCGGCCTACTCGAAGCAGTTGAACCGCATCATCGAGAAGCGCGGGGATGACTACCGCCGGGCATCGTTGGGCCGGGTGACGTATTACTTTGAGCCCGACTTGAAGAAGACGTTCAACCGGGGATATACCGATTATTTTCTGCATCGCAGGCAACCTTACATCTATTCGCCCGACACACCTAAGGCGCTGGGCGAGTATGTTGGCAAGGTGAAAGAAATCAGACGAGGCTCGTTCAATGTCGCCGGAACGGCCAGCTTTGCCAATGGTGACGGACTTTGTTTCATCAATGATGAGCATGAGTTGGAGGGTTTTCGCATCAATCGGGCAGAGGGCAACCGGCTGTTTCCACTGCGTATGCCCGACAACCTGCGATCGGGTGCGGCCTTGTATCGCAATCGCGATGAGGCGTTCGGCAAGCTGTTGAAGGGGAAGACGGCAGAGCGCAAGATTCCCATCACGCTCACCTTGTCGGTTACCGAGAACGGTTTTGCCCTTTCGGCCACAGGGCAGGGCATTAAACCCACTTGCCAGGTGCTGGAGATAGACAAGCAAAAGGCCATGAAACCGCAACGAGATAATATTTTGCGACAGTTGGGTAAGCTGGGCGACACGCCCTATTTGGCCGACGTGATTGAGCTGGAAGGACAGGCCGATGCCTATTTCATCCCGTCGAGCGCATTGGCAACGCTGCGCCGCGAGGTGGTGCAAGCCATCGAGTTGCAACAATCCGTCGAAGTTGAAACGCCATCCGCACATGCGTTTGTCTCCCCAACAGCTCCGCCAGCGCGCAAGCCAATCGGCACATTGGCATGGCAACCCGAATACCGTAAGTTTACCTATCTGTACAATATCGCCAACACGCTGTCCAAATCATTCTATCAGCGTGAGGGCTTGTCAAACGTGGCTGATGCGTATGAGGTAAGTCAAGGGGCGGATGAAGGGTCGAAACGGAACGATTCTGTGCTGGTGATGCAGTGCCGTCACTGTCTGCGTTACAGTCTGGGATATTGTGTAAGGCGAGGTGGCAAGCAACCCACGTGGAAAGAACCGCTGTACCTGCGACTGGGTGACGGTCGCCGCTTCCGTTTGGAATTTAAGTGTGACGAATGCCAAATGAACATCTATGCCGGAGAATGAAATTATCATAAACAAGCGAACGCGTCGTGAGCCGTTGCTCCTGCTGTGCCGATGCCTGGTGCTGTGGGCTATGTTGGGCTTGCTCTGTGGTTGTTATCACCGACCTAATCATGCGTCCGAGGCCCTCGTTCCCTTGAACCCCGAGCAGGTAGACTCGCTGCATTTCTATTCAAAGCACCATTATACCAACAACTATAATTTCATCGTTAAGAGCGATTCGCTCGTGCTCCTCAAGCAACAACCCGAAGAACTGCTTTCCGGATTCATGACAGACAGTTTGGTGCTGGGCCGTCACAGTCATGTAGTGGTGGCTGACATCCGCATGCTGCCTACCGACACGATAGACTCCGTCTGGGTGCAGTTGGCCAGCGACCAGCACACGATTGGGTGGATTCACGAATCGGAGATGCTGCCGAACGTGGTGCCCGACGACCCCATCTCGCAGTTTATTTCCACCTTCTCGGACACCCACTTGCTGGTGTTCTTGGTGGTCATCACGCTGATAGCCATCGCCTATTGGATGCGCCGGCTTGTCAAGGACAAGGCGTGGATTGTGCATTTCCGCGACATCAACTCGTTTTATCCCACGCTGTTGTGCCTCATCGTAGCCTCGTCGGCGACGCTGTATGCCAGCATCCAGATGTTCGAGCCCGACATGTGGCGGCATTTTTATTATCATCCCACGCTCAATCCCTTCACGGTGCCGCTGCTGCTCATGGTGTTCCTGCTGTCAGTTTGGGCCATGCTCATCGTGGGTTTGGCGGCCGTGGATGACGTTCGGCACCAGCTACCCTTCAGCGATGCCGTGATGTACCTCAGCGGATTGCTGGCCACCTGTGCCGTCAACTACATCGTCTTCGGTCTTACCACCTTATATTATATAGGCTATCCCCTGCTTGTGGCTTATTATTGGTTTGCCATCCGACAGTACAAGTGCCACGCCCAACCACATTATTTGTGCGGCAACTGTGGTGAAATTATTCAGCACAAGGGCCGTTGTCCCCATTGTGGTGCCATGAACAGCTGACGTAGGATGTAGCATCCTGACGGTCGCGAACAACAAAATCCTTATAAATAAGGATTGATGCATACCATCGTTTTTTCTACCTTTGTCCCATCAAGATAATCCCACTAGATGGAGATTGACCTGAATGACAGATCGTGACCGTTGAAAGCCACGGCTTGGGTGCTCGCTCAAGGGAGGTTGCCGACCTCATGTCAGTGATGACATGGAATAGATGGCAGCGATGAGTCCCCCGTAATGAATTTAATGTTAGACACGAGGCTCTCGGAATTTTGTTTCGGGAGCCTCTTCGTGTATGCCCATGCCGCATTTTTGAATCCCCACTGTTTGTCGCCCAAGACGCAATGCGCGTGGAGGAATGGTTGCTCCCGCCCATGCAAACTCATATAGTTTGGATGGCAAAGACTTTGCTTTTGGGACCCAATCTACATGAGTTTGCCGACCAAAGTCAATGCTTTTTTCCTTTACATCATTCACAAAGTGATTATTACATGATTGGGTGCGGAAAACAGCATCAAAAATAGTAGCGCAAAACCGCACGATAATATCTGCGCAAAGCTGCATCGAATCGGCTGGCAGCGCAAAATATCCGTTAAAAAAATAACATTCTCATAAAAAAATATTTATATTTGCAAAATCAAACCATCCTGATGGTTCGGCTGAAGCTGTCCAACAAAAATTTATGATGAAGAAAGCTCTCTTGTGGGGAGGTGCCATCCTGGGTGTTCCAGTAGCACTATCCGTCCTACTCGCCATACTACTATATATTCCCCCCGTGCAGCAATGGATGCTGCAGAAGGCCACTTACTATGCTTCGCAGAAAACGGGCATGGAGATTTCCATCGGCCGTGTGCGTTTGGCCTTCCCGCTGGATTTGAGCATGGAAGATGTGCTCATCATCCAGCCCAACGACTCGTTGCCGCAGGTGAAAGACACCGTGGCATCGGCGCGTCGCATGGTGGCTGACGTGCAGCTAATGCCCTTGCTGAGCAAGAAAGTGGAGGTGGATGAGCTGACGTTCGAGGGCTTGAAGCTCAATACCGTCAACCTCATTGCGGCCGCTAAGGTGCAAGGTACCATCGGAAAGCTGAACCTGGTGAGCCATGGCATCGACCTGAGCGGCTCGACTGTGCGCGTGAATCAGGCCAACTTGGAAGACGCTAAGCTGCAAGTGGCATTGGCTGACAGCGTTCCAGAGGACACGACGGAGAGTAAGACTACTTGGAAAATCGGGCTGGATCAATTGGACATCCGCCGTTCTGACATCACCGTTCACATGCCTGGTGACACGCTTCAGGTACGGGCATACTTGGGGAAAGCCGTGGCCAGCGAGGGTTCGTTCGACTTGGGCGAGGGCGTTTACCGACTGAAAAAACTGGACTGGACGGACGGAAAGTTGAATTATGACAACAAATGGAAAGCACACTCTAAGGGATTAGACTATAACCATCTGGCACTGAGCGGCATAACCGTAGGCATCGACGCATTGCAATACCAAGCATCTAAGTTGGACATGAACGTGCGGCAGATTGCTTTTCGGGAGAAGAGCGGACTTGATTTGCAACATCTCTCGGGCAATGTGGCGCTCGATTCTACGCGACTTCGGTTGAAGAATGCTCATCTCAAAACATCGGAATCGAACCTGATGGCTGACCTTGACATGGATTTGAACAGCTTCTCCGAGCAGGTTTCTGGGAAGATGAACGCCAACGTGCATGCCACTTTGGGCAAGCAAGACCTGATGCGCTTTATGGGTGACCTGCCAAAAGAATTCAAACAAAAATGGCCCAACGCACCTCTATTGGTCGACGGAGTGGTGAGTGGCAACCGAAAGCGCATGCAATTTGACGGTCTGAACATCTATCTGCCAACGGCCTTGAAAGCCTATGCCATCGGCTATGCGGCCAACCTTGATGATCCGAAGCGGTTGAAGGCCGACGTGAAGTTGAAAGCCAAAACGGGGAATCTTGATTTCGTGAAAGCCTTTTTGGACAAGGAAACGCGCAAAAAGGTAAACATACCGCAGGGAATTGCTCTGGATGGCAATCTGAAAATCAACGGCAAGCAATATACTACGGATTTCGTTGCCCAGCAAGGAGGAGGGTCTTTGCAGGCCAAGGCTCAGTTGGATGCGGCCAAGATGGCCTATACCGCCAAGTTGAACGCCCGCCGTATGCCGCTTCAAAACTTCCTGCCCAACCAGGGATTGTCCCCCTTTAGCGGCACCATGGACGTGAGCGGACAGGGCACCGACTTCCTCTCACCCCGCACAACGCTTACGGCCAAGGCCAAAATCACCCAATTCAACTACGGAAACTACAACCTAGATAACATGACGGCCGATGCCCATGTGAAGAATGGACATGCCAAGGCATTGATACACAGCAACAACCCACTTATCAAAGGCGACATCACGCTCGATGCTTTGACTCGTTCGAAAAACATCAACGCCAACGTGGTGACCGATTTGCAGCACGTGGATTTACATCGTCTTCATTTGTTGGATGACACCATCTCGGTAGCGGTGAAAAGTCATTTGAAGCTCGCCACCGACCTCAAAGAATCCTACAAACTGAAAGGAACGGTTGACAACATGGTCATCAATGACAACGGAAGGATATACAAGCCACAGCCCATGAACCTTGATGTGCTGACCCGCAGGGACACAACCCATGCCGAGGTGGCCACAGGTGACTTCTACCTGTCTATGCACAGCGGGCAAGGCTACAAGAAGTTGATGAAACATGGCAACGCTTTTGTGGCCGAATTGAAGCGGCAGTTCGAAGATAAATACATTGACCAGCAACGTCTGAGGGACCATCTTCCCAACGCTAATTTGTACCTCAAGTCGGGTAAAGACAACTTCTTTGTGAACCTCATGCGCCGATATGGGTGCGACATGGATCGGGCATTGGTGAACATCGAATCGTCTCCCAGCATGGGATTGGAAGGTCTGTTGCAGGTAGACAAACTGCTGTTAGACAGCATCCAGTTGGACACCGTTCGGCTCAGTCTGCATTCCAATCCCGAGGGAACCACCTACCATGGGCGCATACAGAACGCACCAGGCAACCCGCAGTATGTCTTCAAGGGCCTCTTCGATGGCGCCCTGCATGAAAAAGGGACCAACATCCGCGCCAAATTATACGACGAGCATGACCAGTTGGGCATTGCATTAGGATTGGTAGCCGACTTAGAAGAGCGTGGCATCCGAACCCGTCTGGACAGTACGAAGATTGTACTGGGTTACAAAGATTTTGCTGTTAACAACGACAACTACCTCTTCCTGGGCAACGATCGGCGCGTATCGGCCAACATCTTGCTGCGTGCCAAGGACGGAACGGGGGTTCAGTTGTATTCCAATGACGACCATCTGGACGTGCTGCAAGATGTGACTCTGTCGCTCAACAAGATAGAATTGAAGAACATCTTGAGCGTCATTCCGTACACTCCCGACATAGCCGGAACGATGAACGGCGACTTCCACATCATTCAAACCCCCACAGAGCTGTCTGTTTCGTCGGCCGTATCGGTGAAAAACATGTTCTACGAACAGAGTCCAATGGGCAACCTCAGTTCAGAATTCGTGTACATGCCGAAGTCGAACGGGAGCCACTTCGTGGATGGTGTGCTGCTGAGTGATAACAAGGAGGTGGCCACGGTGACGGGAACCTACGACAAGCATGGCTATCTGGATGCGACACTCAATTTGGAGCGTCTGCCCTTGCAGTTGATGAACGGTTTCATTCCCAAGCGTATTTTCGGCTTGCGAGGTTATGGTGAGGGCGAAATTGCCCTGCGCGGGTCGATGAAGAAGCCCCACATGGATGGTGAAATCTATCTCGACTCGTCCTATATCTTCAGCGAACCATACGGCGTGTCACTTCGCTTTGCCAATGATCCCGTTCGAATCAAGGACAGTAAACTGTTGTTTGAGAACTTTGAAATGTTCGCCAACAACAACAGTCCGTTGAACATCTATGGGGCTTTCGACTTCTCGGATACCGAGCGGATGATGCTCGACATCCGCATGCGAGCTGAGAATTTCGAGATAATCGATGCTCGGGAGAATCCTCGTTCCGAGGCTTACGGCAAGGCCTTTGTTGACTTCTTCGGCACAATGAAAGGTCCGGTGGAGAGCTTGCGGCTTAGAGGAAAGCTCAATGTACTGGGCACCACCGACATGACTTACGTGCTGAAAGATTCGGAGCTGGCCACCGACAACCAATTAGACGAGCTGGTGAAGTTCACCGACTTTAACGATTCCACGGTTGAGGTGGTGCGTAGACCCAAGCTTACCGGCTTTGACATGCTGATGGGCGTGACCATTGATGAGGCTGCTCATATCGTTTGCATGCTCAATGCCGACCAAACCAATTACATCGACTTGCTGGGTGGTGGCGATTTGCGTATGAGTTACAATCCAGCAGAATCCATCCAAATCATGGGCCGTTATACTCTTCACAGCGGAGAGATGAAATATTCGTTGCCCGTCATCCCGCTGAAGACCTTCAATATTCAGAATGGCAGTTACATAGAGTTCAATGGCGATCCGATGAACCCCAAGCTCAACATCACGGCAACGGAGCCTGTCAAGGCCACGGTGAGTGAGGGTACGGGTGCCGGGCGTGTCGTTGATTTCGACTGTGGTGTGAAGCTGTCGCAAACGCTCAGCAACCCTGGCATCGAGTTTATCATCAGTGCACCGAGCGACATGACCATTCAAGACGAACTGAACACCATGTCCGTGGAAGGAAGAGGCAAGGTGGCGGTCACCATGTTGGTGTCGGGCATGTACCTCACCGATGCCAATCCGTCGGCATTCTCGATGAACAGCGCCTTGAGTTCGTACTTGCAAACCGAGATTAACAACATCGCCGGCTCGGCCATGCGCACCATGGGACTGGATGTGGGCATGAGCATTGACAACACGATGATGGCCAGTGGAGGCATGCATACCGATTACAACTTCAGGTTCTCCAAGCGACTGTGGAACAACCGACTGCGGGTAATCATCGGTGGACGGGTGTCCACCGGCGAGGAGGTGATGGCCAACCGTGACGACACATTCTTCGATAACGTTGAATTGGAGTATCGCCTGAACCAGAATGCCAGTCAATATCTGCGCTTGTTCTACAAAAACAACACCTACGACTGGCTCGAGGGACTCATCGGAGTGTATGGCGTTGGTTTCACTTGGCGGCGCAAGCTGGCCCATTTCAAGGATATCTTCCGTTTCAAGAGTGACAAAGAGGCCTTGCCAACCATTCGTCCTGTCCAAAAAGACTCAATCAACAATGACATCAAAACGACTAACTAAATACATCCTTGCGCTCATTCTGCTGCCGGCCATCATGACGGCATGCTCTACAACCAGCGCCATTCCCGATGGTGAACAGCTGTTTACAGGACTGAAAAAGATTCAGTTTGACAACTATGAGAAGAACGCTCATGCCGATGAAACCAAGATGGAACTGGAGTCGGTATTGGCCACTGCGCCCACATCGTCCTTGCTCGGCAGCAGTTATTACCGCACTCCCATCCCCATCCGCCTATGGATATGGAACGCCTTCTCGCAAGACACCAGTGCCGTGAGCCGATGGATTACCAAGGCATTTGGCTCGAAACCGAAGCTTTTGAGCCAGGTCAACCCCTTGCTACGCAAGTCGGTAGGTGAGTTGCAATTGAAGAAGTTTGGCTATTTCAAAGGGAATGTCGACTACGACATCATTCAGCAATCCAACCCGAAGAAAGCCAAGGTGGCTTATTTCGTCAACATGGGACCCTTGTGGCGGCTCGACTCCATCAGCTATCTCAACTTCACACCCGGGGCAGACAGTCTGGTGGCAGCCACCAAGGATGAGGCTTTAATTCACAAAGGCGACCCGTTCAGCGTGCCAGCTCTTGAATCCGAGCGGCAACGCGTGGCCCGCTTGCTGCGCAACAACGGCTATTACTATGCCAAACCCACCGACGCTTCTTATCTGGCCGACACCTTGCAAACACCTGGCAAGGTGGTGCTGCGCTTTCAAGAAGCCGACAGTTTGGAGCCCGAGGTTACGCGCAAATGGTATGTGGGACGGGTGAACGTGAATTTGCGGAGACAGTTTACGGAAGAACTCACCGATTCGTTGGTGCGGCGCAGCTTCACCCTTCGCTACGCACGGCGCAAATCACCCTTGCGTCCCGGCGTGTTCTACAACGGTTTGAAGATACGTCCCGGACAGCTTTACAGTCTTGCCAACCAGGAAGCATCGTCAAACTACCTGCACTCCACGGGGCTTTTCACCTACAGCAGCTTCCGCTTTACTCCGCGAGATTCGTCAGAAAACTGTAATATACTCGATCTGGACATCGATTGCGTGTTTGACAAACCTTACAATTTTTATATCAACGCCAATGCCAAAGGCAAGACGTCGAAGCGCTTCGGACCAGAGTTGATCATGGGTCTTACTAAGCTGAACGCCTTTCGCGGAGGCGAAAAGCTGGACGTCAACTTCCATGGTTCTTACGAATGGCAAACCGGCCACCGGTCGGAAGGCAGCTCGTCGAAGGTGAACTCGTACGAATATGGTGGCGACATCTCCCTGATTGTGCCACGAATGCTCACGCCGGGCAATCTCTTTTGGTCGGCTCGTCACCGCGCCAAACGAGACAGTTTGCGCGTGCTATCGGGCAAAAAACCCCGAAGGAGAAGGCGGTATTACGGTGTACCATCAACGACTCTGCGCATGTCAAACAACATCTTGAACCGTGCCGGCTTCTTCAAACGGCATGTTGTTTCGGGCGATTTAACCTACGAGTTCTGGACTTCACCGCAGTCGTACCACGAGTTTAGTCCACTCACGCTATCGTACGAGTACATGACCAGCCGCACCGATTCGTTCATGGTCTTGTTGGCCGACAACCCTTATTTGCAGATATCCATGCGCGACCAGTTCGTTCCCAAGATGAGTTACACCTATCAATATACCACTGGGATAGGTTCTCGCCATCCCTTCTCATGGAGAACCACCGTGAGCGAAGCCGCTAACATCCTGTCGCTGGGCTACATGGCGGCCGGAAAACAGTGGAACGACAAGAGCAAGAAGCTGTTTAAAAACCCATACGCCCAGTTTGTGAAGCTCGAAACCGATTTCGTGAAGCTGTGGCGATTTGGCGACAAACACTCCATCGCAGGCCATCTTAATGCCGGTGTGGTATACAGTTACGGCAATGCTACCAAGGCCCCTTACTATGAACAGTTTTACGTGGGTGGCGCCAACAGCGTGCGGGCTTTCAACGTGCGGAGCATTGGTCCCGGCAAATATCGGCCCAGCAACCAGCGCATGTCGTATATAGAGCAGACCGGCGACGTGAAGTTTGAGGCCAACCTGGAGTTCCGTCCCCATTTGTTTGGCGATCTCTATGGAGCCGTCTTCCTCGATGCCGGCAACGTGTGGACGCTCGGTGACGACGCGCAGCGGCCTGGTGGAAAACTCAAGTGGAAGAGCGTGTTCACCGACATGGCCGTGGGCACTGGTGTGGGCGTTCGCTACGACCTGGGATTGTTCGTCATTCGTGTGGATTGGGGTGTCGGCCTGCATGTTCCTTACCATACGGGAAAGAAGGGCTTTTACAACCTTTTGCGCTTTGATGATGGCAACAGCTTCCACCTGGCCATTGGCTATCCATTCTAAAGAGGATACCATCCCAGGGACAATCAACGGGTGATAAATTCACTGACTTTACGAGCGAAGCAACCATTTACGGCACGATGTGGAAATAGTGGTGAATGGCAGCCGATGAAAGTTTTGTATGTTAACAAACCTTTCGTTTGTTAAAACGGTTCATTTTTCTTGACAAAACAAAATCGTGAAATAGATGATGACGAGGGCTTTTTCAGGTGTTCAAAGCCTTCAAATCATCACCTTGTGCCGTCATTCATATCGAATAAGGCGGCAATCAACATGCTTTAACCGCCCAACTTACATGTGTTTAGCATCCAATTTGCACCATATTGAAGGCCTTTTTTGCACTAAAAAACAGGTGTTTTGCTCCAAACGCTTTACTTTTTCATAGTACTTTAAGTTGAAAAACAATCCAACTCACTGGTAATCAATATGATGACAAAAACCGTTCCTGCTTGCCGTTTTTTCAACGCACGAAGCAGTTGGTTGAAAAAACGCTCGGCATTTGTGTTAAAAAAACGCCGTATAGGTCATGCCAGTACCATTATCATGCAGAGCATCCTTATTCGATATCATCAGTAGAGCATACAGACTGTCTGGTTTCGACAAAGGATGGTACAACTTCATATTTCTGGGAAAATGGGTGACCATTTCAAAATATTTTTCCTATTTTTGTCAGCAACATATCATGAGTAGGTCGTTATGAAAATTTTAGGAAACATTATCTGGCTTATCTTTGGCGGCCTTGGCGTCGCCTTAGAGTATTTCGCTTCGTCATTGGTGCTGATGATCACCATCATTGGTATTCCCTTTGGCCTTGCTACGATGAAGCTTGGCATACTTGCCCTGTGGCCATTCGGTTCACATGTTGTTGATCGTCCGCAGGGCAGTGGTTGCGTCAACGTGTTTATGAATGTGCTGTGGTTCTTTATCGGGGGCATCTGGATTGCGCTCACACATCTTGGCTTCGGTCTGCTGCTCGGCATCACCATCGTTGGTATACCATGGGCCAAAATGCACTTTCGTCTGATGCGTCTTGCCCTGACGCCCTTCGGGAAACAAATTGTGAACGATGACTTTTAGGCACAAAGGTTATCGGGACAACAAATCAATCAAATAAGTGGCGCAAGGCATAGGAGAAAGGCGCGATGCAGAATGCTCATTTCGCCACACGCACACCAAACGATTGACCACCATGTAGGGACGTGATTATTCGCTGGCTCTTCAAGTCGTCATCACATTCAGGGCCATGACATAGAACCATCATGACGATAAGACGTTTTATCGCGAAAAGTTGTAGACTCTGTCGGTAACAATATATTTAACAAATAAATAATTAGTATGATGGTACAGAAAGTTTTTTTATCCCAAAAGCTATCCCAGTTTGTGTCCATAATAATAATGGGGTTATTGTTTGTGAGCTGTAATAGTCAGGATTTGGAAAATACGCCACAACCAAGTATGTCAATTCATGAGTTTCCAAGGTTGGACTGTTCAACTTCGACACAACCACTAAGTGTAATTCTAACGGCAAAAATTCTTGGGCTTCCCTATAAATGGTGGCAGGATCAGGCCGTGACTCAGGTTTGGTATATTTCTATTGACTGGGACAAAACATCTTTAACGGTGTCGCAAAGAGAATTGCTTGAGAAAAAGTTGAATTGCAGTACTACTCATGGTTCGTATGTTAATCTTCTTGACAATAAAGTTGATTTAATTATTACATCACGAGAAATATCACGAGGCGAACAAGTTTACGCTACCTCTAAAGGAGTAAAGTTGATTTCTCGACCTATCGGCAAAGATGGTTTTGCATTTATTGTAAACAAAAATAGCCCTATCACCTCTTTAACGGTTAAGCAGATACAAGATATATACACAGGTAAAGTGTTAAATTGGAAAGAAGTGGGAGGGAATGATCAAGAGATACATCCATATATTAGGAATGCAAACTCTGGAAGCCAAGAGAAAATGGAGATGATGGTTATGAAAGGGCTTACGATTGTAGGAAAGCCAGGTATGCAGACGGGAACGATGGCTGGACCTTTTTACGAAATACGTAGAGATGTAAATGGAATCGCTTACACCCCTTTTTATTATTATAATATCATGATACGTGAACAAGACTATGCCAAGACAATTGGTGTAGAAGGCATACATCCTAACAAAGAAACAATCAACAGCGGGGCTTACCCGTTTGTATCGGAAATATATGCATCCATCAGATCGGATGTTCCCCACGATTCATTCACCTATAAACTTTTTGAATATCTTACTCAATCAGGGGCGCAGTCTATCGTGGAAGAGAGCGGTTACGTTCCTTTGAGTTCAACAACAGGAGTAAGGTCAAATGAAACTAAAAACTAAGCAATTTGCAGGGGCGTACTTCAATTTCTGGAATAAATGTCACCAATGATGGCCAAGGAGTAATTCTTGAAAAATACAGATTTATTGATGGAGAGATTACAATTAGTAAGGTAATGAAAAACAGATTAGCACTTAGTTTCTGCTTTAAATCTTGAGCAGTTATAGCTTTGGCTCAAAAAGCTGCCAACCATTTGTCGTTCTCAGCAAGCAGCCTCACCAAACCTTCAGAATCGCTACTCGTGCTTTCTGCCACACCTTCTCAGCTTTCCGTCATGTTTTTGGTGTTGCCATCATGGCCATGTCCAACAAGCGGAACATCTCTTATGGCAGCGATATGTTGTTGCGCCATCAATGACCGTTGCTTTTACAGTGTCCCTTGTTTCAACTGTTCTATTTAGTCATTGTTTCGTTCAAGTTTGATTAGACAATACGGTGCGTTTCATACCCTTCTACATAGATAGCACTGAACGGACGTGCCGGACACTGGTTTTCGCACGCCCCACATCCAATACAACGTTCGGTGTTGACCGCTGGAATTTTCGGAGATTTTGGATTTGAAGGCTTACTCGGCACCATTGTAATGGCACCTGCTGGACAATGACGGGCGCAATTGCCACATTCTACACCATCAGTTAGTGGAATGCAATTCTTTTTCACCCAAACGGCATGGCCGATTTGCGTTGCTGATTTGGTCGTGCGTGTGATGGGTCTGATGGCACCGGTAGGACAAACCTTGCTGCATCGTGTACATCGAGGGTGGCAATAGCCCCGTTCGTACGACATGGTGGGTTGCATCAACTTCATCAAGTCAGTCGACGGGCGAAGCACATCGTTGGGACACTGCGCCACGCAAAGCTGACATGCGGTGCAGTGCCGTGCCATATTCTCGGCCGAAAGTGAACCGGGAGGTGTGATAGGTGTCCTTCGTTTCGGAGCGATTTTGTCTTCAATGACAGCCAATCCTCCGTCTATCTTCTTCTTTTTCTGTGCCCATGCCGCCGTTGTCATGGCAACAGCCACCCCGATGAGGAATGTCCGGCGTGAGGTATCAATCGGCTTTGTAGCATCCGCTTTCACAATCTTTTCTTCTTTTGGGCGGTTCATGTCGTTCCATCTCCATTGCAGATGAAGTGCATCGTGCTGACAATTATCTATACAGTTCATGCATGCCACGCATCGGCTGTAGTCAATCTTGTGGTTTTTGTAATCAATGCAAGCCGCCTTGCAACTACGTGTGCACAAACTGCATTTGGTACATTTCCCGGCATCGAGCACGGGATGAAGCAGCGAGAAGCGCGAGATAAATCCCAGAACGGTACCCACCGGACAAACGGTGTTGCAATAGGTACGTCCGTTGCGCCAAGCCAACACGATGAGCGCAACAAAGCTTACAGCCGCGATGATGAAAGTAGGCAGACTGCGCAACCACACATCCTTTTCATAGAAAACATAGCTGCCGGCACGTTCGGCCAAGTAGGCCAGCAGGTTGTTGCCCCAGATGTATATCGGTTGAAACAGGTTCTGTACGATGCGTCCGTACGAACTGTAAGGAGCGAGCAATGCCACCAAGGAGCCAATGCCTGAAATCAAGGCAATGACAAAGAGGGTGAAAACGCCATATCGCAACCACTTTACTTCAGGAGAGTATGAGAAGCGGTTGCGCTTATTCTTGCGTCGTCCGCTAACCCATGAAACGACATCTTGGAAAACGCCCAATGGGCAGATGACGGAGCAATAGATGCGTCCGAATACCAAAGTCAGCACAACCAAGAAAACAATCACTCCAATGTTCAACGCAAGTACGGCGGGGAGGAATTGTATCTTTGCCAACCATCCCAGCCAGGTGTGCAGTGTGCCGGTGAAATCGAGGAACAGCCCTGTGATGAGTACAAACACAACAAGGGCACAAGTCAATCTTATTTTTCGTAACATAATCGTCAATCTTGAAAATTCAAAACGCTATCAGGTTTTGGTGTGTTCATTGCGAAGCCTACCAATTCTTCGCAGCCAAGTCATCATCATCGCTTTCGACTGCGTATCACGTATTCTTTCGGGTGCTATCAACGAAATCTTTGAGTGACAATGATCTGGAATCGTTTATAAAAATAGTTGGATTTATGGAGATAACTATACCTCGTCATGATATCTTAACATATATTAGTACGAATACCCCCTTTGCCAATCTCCACGTAGCTGCATGTGTTGCTATAACTTAATTCTACATCAAACCACAACGTAGGGGCAGCATATCCCCCACAGCGATAGTGCCATGAATTGAAGTGGTTAGATGTGTGCCCGAGCTGTGCAGGAACGGAACACCATGCGCACGAGTGGAGAGAAACAGCACGTATCTATTTAATGCCTTTTTCTATATCTTTGAAATCTTTGAAACTTTTTATATAAGTCCCATTCTGAAAATAATGGTAGCTTGCATAAACAATTTCTTTTTGATTTAAACCGATTAAAGATTGATAAAATTTATCGATATATTTTGCCCTTGATTTAGTATTATATACACTTGTTTTTATCATTAAAATAGGAAAATTATTAGTGATGTTTAAAAAAATGTCATCATAAATGTTTGAAATAACAAGTAAATCTGTATTGTTTTTCTTACATATATCTTCTAATGTGTTTAGAGGTAAACAAAAAGAAGACTTACAAAATGGTGTATAATCATATATTATAACGTTGTTATGATTTGAAAGGTATTCTTTTACTTGTTCTACAGTAACGTTATAAACATTAGTAAAATCGGATATATTATCGATTTTACCATTGTAATCAATTATTTTTTCTTTTTGTTGTTTTGATAAATGATTATAACCAGATGTTAGTCCTGATATCTGACAAGATACCAGAACCAAACAAGTTAAAAGAGAAATTGAAACGAGTTTCTTCATATCTTGATTCTACATTAAACCACAACAAGCCTACAGACTTGATTAAATAGTCTTGGTTGCTTCATATCTTGATCCTACATCAAACCACAACTACTCGCCTCCGATGATGTCGCACACATAGTTGCTTTATATCTTGATTCTACATCAAACCAAAACTACATCTGCGACGGATTTTTCACTTGCAGAGTTGCTTTATATCTTGATTCTACATCAAACCACAACCTTAAAGAGCAATACTCGCAGCTCAAGTTAGTTGCTTTATATCTTGATTCTACATCAAACCACAACTATAGTTTGTATTATTATATTTGCAGCAAAGTTGCTTTATATCTTGATTCTACATCAAACCACAACTTATCATCTCTGATGAAGGCGAGTTGGATGTTGCTTTATATCTTGATTCTACATCAAACCACAACCGAACTTTCGGGTACCCCCTACTTTTAATGTTGCTTTATATCTTGATTCTACATCAAACCACAACCGCTACTTTAAGTAAATCAAGTAATATGAGTTGCTTTATATCTTGATTCTACATCAAACCACAACTGGAAGACAAAGAACTTTCGGGAAGTGGAAGTTGCTTTATATCTTGATTCTACATCAAACCACAACATGTACTATTTAAAATATTGAATATAAGCATATTATACAAATATTTTCATACAAGAAGTGGCTCGAATATATCAGCGTTATTGCAAATATACTAAAAAAATTCTAACTGAACAGGTGTTTCTGGAGCTTTTTGTTTAATTTCACCCCACATATTGATAATCTTTGAATACTGTTTGTCTGTTACTGTTAAAACACTAACTTTACCACTTGGTGTTAAGATTGATTTAACCCTTTTGATATGAACGTTTGCGCTTTCCTGCGAACCACAATATCTAATATAGATGCTATATTGATACATCGTAAATCCATCTTTCTCTAATTCTTTACGAAAACGTGCAGCCTCCTTCTTATCTTTCTTTGTAACAGTGGGTAAATCGAACATTACAAACAACCACATAACATGATAAGCATTTAGTCGGTTCTCACTCATTTCAAAAGAGGCAAACTGATTTTCTTTACTTCTTTAGCATAATATTTCACAAGAGAAGCCATTGTCATGGTAAGCCCCACGCTTAAAGGACGAGTTACGTTTATAAAATATGTATCACAATAAAGTAATTTTATCAATATTCCTTTCACTTCAGTGGTAAGTGTCGTTTGTCCATTTTGGGTAAGATGATACACTATTTCATCAACAAACGGGCGGTAAGGCTCCATTATATCGTCTGCTAAAGGAAAAGCGTTACTGCGGTTATGGTGAAAGATGCCCAATGCAGGGAATAGTCCTGCTGAAATCATTGCTCGCGTTACTGCCGCACGTAAAATGGTATAACCATAGTTGAGCAGCGCATTTATACCAGACTGATTTCTATCTCTTATGAAATCTTTTCCAAATAGTTGTGTCCAATATAGTTTAGCGGCAGCCCCTTCTCGGTTGGTACTATCCCCACTCTTTACATTATTATAATAAGGGAACAAACATTTTCCTTCCTTACCTAATTTCTCAAGAAGTTGTGCTTGATTTTTTATCTTACATTCTATTATTTGTTTCCAAAGCTGTTTATTGAAAGACTGACTTGCAGAAAGTTGATTGCGTAAAGTTTCACCTTGCGTGTTGTTATTATCTAAATTAAACAACATGGATGTTGGCATTCCTTTTTGATTGCAAAATACTACCGACACGTTATTTTCTGTCAATGCATTTA
>CAUPIT010000026.1:0-27007 GCA_963511375.1 uncultured Prevotella sp.
AATACCATTGGTAAAAAATGCGCAGGATTTTAAAGCGATTTTGAACACCCTACCTTACAGGTGGATGCTTCTATTGCATCATCTCTTGATATTGGCAAGGTGTGTCTTTGTAACACAAACCGACGTTTGTACCACAAATACCCTTGCCCCGAAGGGGAGATGAATTACTCCAAAGTCGTAATTAGAAGCCAAAACGAACATGAAAAAGGAAACGGAACGCGGTTCAGAACAAAAGACGGCAGAAAAGCCACGTTGGGACAACTGGCATGTACGGTTGCCCAACCCCAAAGACCAGCAAAAAGTCATTGAACTTTTCCATAAATCCGGTGCAAAATCGAAGTCTGATTTTGTGCGTGGCTGTATTCTTGGGGAGAAGTTCAAGGTGATAACAGTAGATAAATCCGCTGTGGATTATTATCGTAAACTCTCGGAATTGATTGCCGAAAATCATCGGATAGGCGTACTCTACAACCAAACAGTACGCGCAATAAACTCTTATCACAGCGTGAAAACTGCACAGATTTTACTTGAAAAATTGGAAAAAATCTCTGGTCAAATCATCACGCTACAACAGAAAGCCATCCAACTGACGGAACAATTTGATAGTCGATAAAGGAATATGATTGCAAAGATTTCTTCTACCGAGAACCTTGGAGGAGCATTGGGGTATAACTTCAAAAAGATGCAGCACAACGAAGCGGTAGTCCTCTGCGTGAACGAACTTCGGAAAGGCTTCGATGGCACTTTTCAAATGGATAAGGTACTTGCCGATATGCAAAAGACGATACCAGAGCAATGCAGGACAAAGAAAACGGTTTTTCACTGCTCCCTCAATCCGCACCCAGACGAGAAACTATCTGATGAGCAACTCACGCAGATTGCAAAGGAATATATGGAGGCACTCGGCTATGGCAAGCAACCCTACATCGTCTTCAAGCATAATGACATTGCCCGTGAGCATATACACATCGTGTCGCTTCGGGTGGACAGCAAAGGAAGAAAGATGAACGATAAGTTTGAGAAGCGGCGGAGCAAGCAGATTACCGATGCCTTGGAAAGGAAGTATAATCTTATTCCAAGTTCAAAAATTAGTAATAAGGCAGAAACAGAAACGCCCAAGGTGGATATGGGTAAAGGAAACATCAAGGAGCAGGTGGCAAGCGTCCTCCGCAGGGTGCTGAAGCATTATCGCTTCTGTTCATTGGGTGAACTGAACGCCGTTCTCTCCGCATACAATCTTGCAGTGGAAGAAGTCAGGAAGGAGTTTCGGGGAAGGAAATACGACGGGCTTGTCTATGTCTCGACTAATGACAAGGGAAACAAGGCAGGCACACCCATCCATGCCTCAGACATCGGCCGTGGTGTAGGCCACACTGCCGTGCAGAACAGGATGCGGAAATCGAAGCAAGCCATCAAGCCGCTGATACCAACCGTTAGAAGAAAGATATTGGAAGTTATGCGTACCTCTCCAAAGACAGAGGAAGAACTTCGACAAAGATTGGAGGAACAGGGCTTGCGTGTGGCAATCCGAAAGAATGAAAGCGGACGTATCTATGGCATTACCTTCATAGACGACGAAGGAGGCGTTGCGCTCAACGGCTCACGATTGGGGAAGGGATATGCCGCCAATAAGTTTAACGAGTACTTCTCTAACCCTGCTCACAATCCATTCTTGGATGAATCGCTTTATGGTAATCCGTCCGTTAGCCATGAACAGATAAATAACATGCAGTTATTACAACAAGACACAGAGGAAGGCGACAACCTTGTTGATGAACTAATCGACGATATGGTGGGAGAAACTTTCTCTGCATCGGGCAATGATGATTGGAAAGAAGCGGCATGGCAGCGTAAACTCCGAAAGCAAAGTAAGGTAAATCTTAGACGAAGAAAACATTAAATAAACGAGCAATTCCAACTCCCCTCCTTTCGGAGGGGTTGGGGGGAGGCTACAAATACATTATTATGGCACAAGAAGATGATTTAAGGGCATTGGGTAAAGTTATGGACTTTATGCGGGGTATATCTGTGATATTCCTCCTGATTAACTGTTATTGGTTTTGTTACGAGGCATTCCAGCAATGGCATTTCACATTGAGCATCATCAACAAAATACTGATGAATTTTGAGCGGACTACGGGCTTGTTCTCGTCCATCCTTTGGACGAAACTCTTTTGTGTGGTTTTCCTTGCGCTCTCCTGTTTAGGTACAAAAGGCGTGAAGGAAGAGAAAATCACATGGCCAAAGATTTGGACGGTGCTTTTCGCAGGTTTTGTGCTCTTTTTTCTGAATTGGTGGCTGTTGGCATTGCCCATTGGTAAGGTGGGTACTGCTTCGCTCTATATCTTTACGCTGTCTGTGGGCTATATCTGTCTGCTGATGGCAGGTGTGTGGATGAGCCGACTGCTCAAAAACAACTTGATGGACGATGTGTTCAATACCGAGAATGAGAGCTTTATGCAGGAAACTCGGTTGATGGAGAACGAATACTCGGTAAACCTTCCTACACGATTCTACTATAAGAAGAAGTGGAACAAGGGCTGGATCAATGTAGTCAATCCATTCCGTGCCTCGATGGTGCTCGGCACACCCGGCTCTGGTAAGTCATACGCTATCGTGAACAACTACATCAAGCAACAGATAGAGAAAGGCTTTGCCATGTATATCTATGATTATAAGTTTCCCGACCTTTCCGAGATTGCCTACAACCATTTGCTCAACCACCTTGATGCCTACCAAGTAAAGCCTCAGTTCTATGTGATTAACTTTGATGACCCACGCAAATCGCACCGCTGCAATCCTATCAATCCTGCTTTTATGACGGATATATCGGATGCCTACGAGAGTGCCTATACCATTATGCTTAATCTGAACCGTTCGTGGATTCAGAAGCAAGGAGATTTTTTCGTCGAATCACCGATTATCTTGCTTGCCGCCATTATCTGGTTTCTGAAGATATATGAGAACGGCAGGTATTGCACCTTTCCACATGCCATAGAATTCCTGAACCGTCCCTACGCACAGATATTTCCGATACTTACTTCCTACGATGAGCTTGCCAACTACCTTTCTCCCTTTATGGATGCTTGGGAGGGCGGAGCGCAAGACCAGCTACAGGGACAGATTGCCAGTGCCAAGATACCGCTTTCACGTATGATTTCGCCAGCTCTCTATTGGGTAATGACAGGTGATGATTTCTCACTTGACATCAACAATCCCAATGAGCCGAAAGTCCTTGTTGTGGGTAACAATCCCGACCGTCAGAATATCTACTCGGCTGCACTTGGTTTGTATAACAGCCGTATCGTGAAGCTCATCAACAAGAAGAAGCAACTCAAATCCTCAGTGATTATCGACGAGTTGCCGACAATCTACTTCCGTGGTTTGGACAATCTGATTGCCACTGCACGAAGTAATAAAGTAGCAGTGTGTCTGGGTTTTCAGGACTTTTCGCAGCTTACCCGTGACTATGGGGATAAGGAGAGCAAAGTGATTCAGAATACGGTAGGCAATGTTTTCTCCGGGCAAGTCGTCGGAGAAACGGCCAAGACGCTTTCTGAACGATTTGGAAAGGTTCTCCAGCAACGACAGTCTATGACCATCAACCGTAACGACAAATCCACTTCCATTTCAACACAGATGGATAGTCTTATCCCTGCAAGTAAGATTTCCAACCTTACACAAGGTATGTTCGTTGGAGCAGTATCTGACAACTTCGATGAACGCATCGACCAGAAGATTTTCCATGCTGAAATAGTGGTGGATAGTGTCAAAGTCTCCGCTGAGATGAAAGCCTATCTATCAATTCCTGTGATTGTTGAGTTCACAGATGAAGAGGGGAAAGATACTCTCAAAGAAACAATAGAGGAAAATTATAAACGAGTGAAGAGAGAGGTTTTAAATCTTGTTGGCAAGGAAACGGAAAGGATAAAGTCTGATCCATCATTATCACATCTTATCAAAGATTAATTCAGGGTGAAAAAGGAAGAAATATCCTTAAAAAGAACGACAGAAGAAGGATAAATTTTATCAGATAAATTTTATCCCTCTTCTGCATATAAAAGATAATTATTTCTTGGAGATCTCAAATACAGAACCTTTCGTTATGGTGAATGGAGCATCAATAGTTACAATATTACCATATGTGAACTTCAAATATGAATTGCTTGTAACATTAAAATTTTTTGCTTTAATAATCCATCCTGCTACATTTCTATTGGATGTTACTGTTTGATCATAGAAGTAAACAATCCCTCCTTGTGCTGCTGAAACAGCTGAAAAGGCATCGCAGATACCATATCCCATTTGCTCATTCCAAGTTCCATTCGTTCTATCAGGTAAAGTAGAATATACATAATTTCCTGCCTTTTGTGCAGTTTGTTCTATTATATCTACAACATCTTTTCTTGTCAATTCTGGATTAATAGATAAAACTAATGAAGCGATGGCACTCACATGAGGAGCTGCCATAGAAGTACCACTCATCTCATCAAGACCATTGTTAGGAACTGTTGATAAAATATTACTACCTGGTGCAACAACATCAAGAGCTTTCCCATAAGATGAAAAACTAGATTTTTTATCCCTTTGGTCTACGGAACCAACAACAAGAATGTCTGGATGGAAATTTGCGGGATAATCTGGCACTGATTTATTATAATTTCCAGAAGCAAAAACAACAATCATTCCTTTCCCATTCCTACCAGAAGTCATTGCGGTCCTAATAGCATCTTCCAAGATAGCACTATGCATTTCTTTGTAAAAGGCTCCACCCTGATCTCCCCAAGAGTTGTTGATAACATCAACATTGTGAGATGTCGCATATCCAAACCCTGTTGCTAACTCGCTACTAATAGTTGGCGAAATGTACAATCCATGACTGATGGATAAAATTGTGGATTGAGGGGCAAGACCTGCTATTTGAATTCCATTATGGTTTGCACCTATAATACCTCCTACATGAGTACCGTGCCTTCCACGTACAACAGATGGAGAATGACCATTATGTATGTCATATGACAATGGACTATAATTATTCGCGAACTCTCTATGGTTTTGATCTACACCTTGGTCTAAAACCGCAACAGTAATTTGAGGTTTGCCTTTAGTTAATTTCCAAGCATTGCACGCATTGACCTTTTCTAGTCCCCATTGCCGATTAAAATCAGGCTCAGAGGTACAATTATTTGTCTTAAAATTAAACATAAAAGCAGGGTCTACATCCGCAAATTTGCCTGTTTCGTAGAATTTGTTTGAAGTTTCCAAACCATTAGAATTTATCGGCGACTTTAGAATGTACCAATTAGGCATGTAATCAACTTCCTTTATAACCTTTGCGTCAAAGTCTTTCGCAACACTTTGGAGAAGATTATAGTCTTGAGATGATTTTAACTTTATATAAAAGTACTCACTTGTTGATATATAGTCTTGTTCATCAAGTCCAAACACTGGCGCAACTTGAACATCTTTGTTTCCTTTCAATTTTTGTATCATTGAACTAAGAATTCCATTCGTAGTTACATTGCCAACTGGTCTTATTTCAACTATTTTCCAAAAACGCGACTGAGAGCCTTTTTGGCTTTGTACTGCTTGCTTTGTTGTAATTGTAGAAACAGCAGAATTTTTCAAGTCAATAGCCACTAACTTTGAACTATCGGATGATGAAATATAGTATAAATTTCGTAAAGAAGATATTTCTATTTTTTTACCATTATACCAATAATAATAATCCGTTGGGCGTCTGTGGCTTGCTCGTGTCGAAATTTGATTATCGGACTTGTTAATGATATTATTATCTATTACATCACTACAAGATATAATTACCACAGAAGAGCAAATCAACGCCGTATAAAGTAGTATAAAATTCTTGTATCTCATAGGATTCTATTTTTTATTTTTAAGAAGTTCTATTTCCGTTTGTAAAGATTTGATAGCGTCAATCATTACAGGGATAAGTGCAGTATAGTTAATCAATTTCTTACCTTCCGCATCAGTTAAAACTACATTAGGTAAAACTTTTTCAACCTCTTGTGCGAGTAGACCTATTTCCCTTTCATCTCCTCCTTTCCTTAGTAAAGAAGCCTCTCTAGTAGGTTTATCTGAAAAAGAGTATGACACGGGACGCAATTTGAGAATGCAATTTAATCCATTTTGTAAAGAACGAATATTAGATTTCGCTCTTGCATCAGAGTAATTATAAACATCCTTAACTTGAATACTGTTGAAAGTACTTGTCTGTGTATTGTAGAATACAACTTGGTCGGCATGACTAGCCAAACGGGTACCAACAGGTGAGACGTCAATTTGGAAAAAATTGCTTGTCTTACACTTGAAGTACATTCCAAGACCTTCAATGGTTTGTTTGTAGAAACCATAGGGTGCAGTATTGCCAATTGTTAATTGACCATTACTGTACAATTTCATTTGTGCATTTGCAGTTACACAAAAAAGAGCAAAAACTAAAGCAGAAACAGCTTTCTTAACCATTAAATTTTTCATTGCTGTCAGGTTTTAATTAATAATTTGAGATTATGAAATCGCTTTTCGGAAGTAAGATTACCTTGTTTAATAATTTATTATGATAATAAATAGAAGCAAGACGTTGTGAAAAAATTACGAATATAGGGTATTTTCCCAATTGTCGGATGTAATAGGCGAGGCCTTAACTTAAATTTCACCTCATAATGCGGATTTATGAAAAACAGAGTTCTATCAAGAACTCTAAATTTCTTTTCTATCAATTTCTCAAAAAGCTCAATAGGACATTTTGTCTTTTTGATGCTAAGTAATTCCTTAATTGTATCTTCTTTTTCTCTTCCAAGTTTGAGAAGGCTTTCGTATAAAATTTTAGGTAACAAATGAAACCAAGGAAGATGAGAAAGGAACTTTCCTCTACAAATTTGTTGATGTCCTCCAAACGGCATTTGCCACGCAGGAAAAGAGATAAAAACAACCCCTCGTGGGGCAAGAAATCTTTTTAAGGAAGATATAAAAAAAGACTTATTCTCTATATGTTCTAAAACATCGTGACAAATTATTAAATCAAAAAGCCCATCCTTCCCTTTAATATCAAATATATCTGAAGCAAAAAATTCTCCTGCAGCATTGGCTTCATGAAAGAACTTTTTAGCATCACTAATTCTGCATTCTGCCAAATCAACCCCAAGAGTGTTGCATCCCTTTTTAGAAAAAGGCAAAAGATTTCCTCCGTCACCACAACCTATTTCCAAAACATTTATTCCATGAGTTATTTCCTTATATTTTTCGATATAAGGAATAAAATATTTTTGGCTTGTTGTGGAAAGTTCATGAAAATATAGCTTTCTATCAGATTGTCGGTATTGCATATATTCTTAACTGTATTAGTTCTTTTTACAAAGAAAGCAAAAAAAAACAAATAAGCAAACTAATATCATTATTTTTTTTGCAAGTACCATAAAAATACCAATAAGACGGTATGACTTGCGGAGTTTTTACAAAAAAAAACTTATCTGTATATACCTAATATTGGTGATATTATTCTATATAGTATGTATCAATGGTTTAATATTAAATCTGCCTCATCCAACATTTGGTGTGATAGAGTGTAATAACAGAAGTTCAACATCTCCTTTTTCATTAAAACTTCATGTTCTCAGATAGCGAAGAAATCGACATCATATTTTGGTAAGTAATCAAATTAAGGTTTACAAAACACCTTTCAATAATACCTTTATTTTCCCTTCTTTTCCCGTGAATTCTTTATGTTATAAACAATCTGATTATTGCTTATATCTTTGTCGTTCAACATAGTAACTCAATAACAAATAAATAACAAATAATTATGGAACCAAAAGACAATGACAACTATGTGCTGGTCTTGGAAGACCGCACTGAGGTAAAGAACGAGAAAGAAACGGGAAAACTCTCCGTAGTATCCGGTATTGACGACAAGGGTAACCTTAAAACCACCGAAGTAATCGCTGCCAATCAGGCAGCGTTCTTGAAGTTTAACAACAAGGACGGACTTCTAAAAAACTTCATGAGCAATTTTCTACGTCAGTTCAACGAGCCGTCCCGTTTCGGACTCTACAAGGTAGTAGCTAACAACGTAGAACAAGGTGTGGCATCGCTCCACACCATGCTTCAGATCCACGCATACGCCCGGACGCACCCCTACCTCAAAGCCATGATGCCTGTAAGTTCCGGCAGAACCGACGGGAGTGATGTAGTTGTAGCCGAAACCGCCGTCTAAATACAGGTTGAACAGTCCTTTATGCAGATAGTAGTAGCGTACGAAAGGTGACAGTTTCAGGGCATGGGTTTTCTCTCGTCCGTTCTCGCCACGTTCCGAGCCGAAGGCATAACCCAACATGATGCCCGTAGCCCATGTCTCGTTGAACCGCCAGCCTACCTCGGGATACAACTGTAGCGTAGTGGCTTTGGTCTTGGTGTTGTTCTAATAAGTGACGGCACCGCCTGCAAACAGTCCTCCCTCGTGGTCGTCCTTGTGAAAAGGCGAAACGGTCTGTTCCTGTGCCCACCCGAAAAAGGGAATGAACGATAAGATAAAGGTGAATATCGTTTTATTCATTGTTGAAAATAACGAGATTTATTGGAAAAGTGAACAGTATTCATTACGTGAGATAAAAAAACGCATTATATCATTAAGACAAGTGCGTTTCTTATAATGATAAAAGGCTTACGCCTCCTTATACCATTTCCACGACTCATAGGCAAGCGTTATGCTCAGCACAACTAGCATGGGGTGGATAAAGAGCTGTGGAAACTCGAAAGTGAATATAAGCTCCGTGCAATGTGCTGTGCAAAACAGTGCAATGAGTGCGGCAAGGCAGAAATGCACTAACTTATACCGACTTTTACAGGCATAGAGCGAAAGCAGCAGTCCCGTCATCGGCAAGGTGACAGAAACGACCGCCATCAACACAAGCATCGACATAGGAGCCACACCGTCATTGGAGATTGCTATGTTTGCATTCCAGAAAAGGGGTATCATATCCATTAATGAATGTGCAGACATACCTGCAATTATCGACACCCAGAGAATAGAGATTTTGAAATTTTCTTTCATCGTTGAAGTTTTTTTATCAAGACCGGCTATCAAGCCGTCTTTTGGGTTTATGATTAGGTTTGCTATATGCGTGGAGTTCAATCATTCGTCTTAGCTCTCCTGTGCTGTTTGCTCTTTATCCAAAGATAAAAGCCGAGAACAATGAAGACCGCGAGGATTGCAATCATCTGCAACCTGTACTTCTCGGGCTCAACCCAGAATTCCTTAAAGAAATTGATGCGACCGAGAATTTCCACGGGCGTCCAGAATACGATGACCGTGGCTATCGCCATACGTATGTTTGCTCCCCACGAGGCGATGCGCAGTTGTTTAAGGAACATGAACACTGATGCCACGAGGCAGCCCAGGCCCACGAAAAACGTCACGGGATGGTGGTCGCCGACGAAGCGTTTGTCGTAACAGAACATCAGCAGCAGGTACAGTCCCCACAGCATCATGTTGAGTTCCATGAACGTCACGATGCTCGTGTGGCGTGTCATGGGCTGGGCAGCGATGACCTTGCGGCGGCTGCGGAACACCTTTTTCTGTATCCACGTGATGAAGTCGCAGCCGTTCTTGGTGCTGAAGATGTACATCGTCATCACCATCATCCACAGTCCGAATGAGGCCGGCATGATGAGATATTCGGGCTTGGTCACCACCACGCCGTTCTCCATTTCAGGCTGCACGCCGTAGCGGCGGGCATAGTAGAGGAAGAGAAATTCCACCCATCCCGTCCAGAAGAGCAGTCCGCCGAAGAGTCCCCACAGCGTCTGGCGGGTGTCGCCTTTCACGAACACGCCGACGATAACGAGGACAAGCCCCACGAAACCCATCGCAAACCCTGCTACATGCATGGCGCCCTCGTCCATAAACTTCTCCATTAGTATCATCAGCGCATGTCCCAACGGCATGGCAAAGAGTACCAGTAAGAACGATACGATAGTGCGCCAAGGATATATTTTACGTTTTGTCTCCATTGATGATATGTTGTTATTATTATTTCAGTTCATCGATGTAATAGCTCATCTGCCCGCCGCCCTCGTCATCGATGGACGACTGCTGGTTGAACCAGCTCACCACCTGTAGTTTGAAGCACCGCACACCGTCGGCACAGCGTATAACGTAGACGTGATAGGACGGCGTGTAAGTCATGGGAGGTCCCTCTATTTTGATGCACTGCTCCAAGAGCGGATTGCCACTGGTGAGCCGTCGTGCCGGTCCGCGGTTGGGGTCAAACCATGGGTGTCCGTCGTTGTCGGGTGTGCCGTCGGGCTTGAGGTAGTGAGTGTTCACGTAGTTGTACCACTCGCGCTGCGAGTAGGTGACATAGACGGAGGTTGTGTCGTCCTCCACCCACTTCACATCGTCGGGAATCTGCACTCTGTCTTGCCAGTGGTCGTAGTCGCCGAAACCGAGGTCTGCCGCCGCCCCCTTGCCCGGACCCGACGTGCCGCCATTGGTGCGGATATGCGCTCCGCAGAAGGCGATGTCCCAGTCCAGACGTTTCAACTGGTCTCCTTCTGTGATATCCTGATTGGGAGCGGAAAGATTGAACGCCTTGCCCGTTCGCAGGTTGAAGTAGAGCCAGTCGTCGGTAACTCCCGTATAGGCACCTGTGGCGCGAGGCATCACCTTTCCTTCGAACTCGTCGGCATCGTAATGCACACAGCTTCCGAGTAATATTGCAGAGGCTGCTGCCATGAGTATGCCGATGGTCTTATCTGTAAGATTATTCTTCATCATTACTTCTTGTCGATTTTTACTTCAAATTGCACGTAGAGCCTTGCACCCGCCTCCGCCGGTACGCTAAACGTGGTCAGTCCTGAGCCTAAAGTCTTGGGCTTGTAGTTCAGCAGGTTGTTTACACCCACCGAAAGCCGGTACTTGTCACTGAAAGTCTGTGCTACGTTGAGGTTGCACAGCGCATAGGCCGGTAGCGTGCAGCGGAAATAGGCATCGCGCCCGCGTCCCTCGGAAGGGAGGAAGAGACGATCCTGCACATCGTAGCGTTTCTCACCCATGATTTGGGCAGAGAGCGTCACGCCGAGGTTGTAGCCGCGGCGGCTATATTTATACGTCGCATTGGCTGTCGCCGCATGGGGTGAGGTGGTGGAGAACCGCCGCCCCTTCTCCGCAGTGATATACACATAGGAGTAGTTGGCATCGAGTGTGAGCCACGTCCACGGTTTCCATCGTGCCAGCACGTCAAGGCCAGCCACGGTCTGCCGTGCGAGGTTGGTGTAGAGGAAGTTGTACTGCATATCGTAAATCTTCCACACGCCCTCTATTTTGTCGCGGTAGAGGTTGGCGTAGCCGTTTGCGTTGACGAAGAGCTTAGGCGAAGCATACTCCACGCCCAAGGAGAGGTAATGGTTTTTTTCGGGCTGTAAATTTTCGTTTCCCCTGATGACGAACATGCCGAGGTGGTCCCAGTTGAAGAACAGTTCCTTGATGCTGGGTGAGCGCGAGCCCTTGGAATAGACCGCACGCAAGGCCCAGTGAGTATCTGGTTGCCATTTCACTGCCACCTTGGGCAGCCATATCAGTCCGAACACGCGTGAGTAGTTGGTGCGCAGTCCTGCCGACACCGTCCACTGCTGCGTGGGCGACCAGTCGTCCTGCACAAACCATTCCATCTCACTCAGGGTGCGTGTGGTCACCTTGTGATTCACGAAACGGTCAGAGGTGAGCACGTCGTCAAACAGTTCGATGCCGGCGTTCAGCTCGTGACCGTCGAAATAGCGACTTTGCAGCGTGAGTCTCGGCTGAAGGATTCGCGACTTATAGACCGGCTTGCGCTCGTCTCGCCGCTCGTGTCGCTTGAAGCTGGCGTAGCGGTCGGTGTGAAGCATGAGTTTCGCCGTGAGATAGTCCTTCCATCGATACGATGCCTTCAGACCGTAAGTCCAGTCGCGCGCTTGGGTGAACACGAGGTCCTGCACCAGGTCGTAACTATTCATGAAGAAGCACGACCCATAGAGCTGCACCGACAGTTCTGCCATGGGTTCTACCCACAGTTTCTGCGAAGCCACTATATGTTCCCTGCCCTCGATGCCCATCGGCGGGCGAGGGAAGGTGCTTTGCAACACAGTGTCTTTGTGCAGCCATGGATTAGCTTCGCGCGAGTACACCTTGCGATCGCCCACTTTCTGATAAAGATAGAAGGCATCTGTGGAACTATACCACACATCGGTCTGCGACGTGAACCAGCCCTGGTGTGCACCCGCTGAGAGCCACGCCGAGAGGTTGGGACGGTCGGCATTCTTCTCGAACATATAGATAAAATCCTTCTTCTTGGGATTCCTGTAGTTGCGTTCGTTCATCTGTCCCCAGCGCACGCCCACATCTATGTCAAGAGGCTTGTGCGTCTTCTTTCCGATGACATTGATCACTGCTCCGGATGCACGGCTGCCATAAAGCGTGCTGCTGGCTCCCTTGACGACTTCCACGCGGTCTATGCCGTGAATATTGAACCTTTCGTAGTCCAAATTACCAGCCATATCGCCCGTCATGCGCTCACCATCTTGCAGCATCACCACATGGCGTGCATCCATGCCGTCCATACTCATCTCGCTGCCGAAAGCCACCTTCTGCACATTGAGTCCGGGCGTGAGGTGCTGCAAAGCCGATTGAAAATCTCCGAAGCCAGCATCTCTCATAACCTTGCCACTGAGTAACTGCGTGGTCACGGGAGACGAATTCACAGGGCGTGGCGTACGTGATCCCGTTACTATCACCTCGCCGAGACTCCTCACGCTGTCTGCACTGTTTATATGCGGCTGCTGTGCCACTACCCCAACAGGGAGGAGACACAGCAGCAACGGGATGGATAATTTCCCGTTCATTTCACTCCACTTGTTATTTCGTACAGGTATCTTCATTACATTAGAGAATGCCATGCTCTTTCTTATACTTCGCAAGATCCTCTTCGTACTGCTTGAAGTCCTGTTCATAAGTAAGTTTTTTAGAGTAATCAATCTTTTGTCGGTAGACAAAACTCTGCATCAGCATCACGTTGAAATTGGTTGAGAATTCTATCTCTTTGGTGTCTACGTTGAGATAGCCCACTACGGTGCCCAATCCACCTTCTCCATCGGTGTAGATACCCTTCTCGTCTTTCTCGTTAGGTATGTATCCCACGTCGCCTTTCTCGCCTACGAACTTTATCCATCCGTCGCCCTTGTACTCGTCGCGTTCCCACTTGTTAAGCGGAATGAACTTGCAGTGGATGTTGAAATCTACCGTGAGTGGCATACTTCCTACCGTGAATTTGATGAGTTTGATGTTGAGCGGACGGTCGGCTTTACCTGCAGCGGTGTTCCACGAGAAATAATATTTAAGCGGACACCCCTCGGGCAACCGCGTCTTGTCCTCAGGGCCCATCATCGCGCGTGCACGAAGCACTATAAATTCTTCCTTGGTCAGCAATTCCTTGGCTTTAGCGAGTATCACCTCGTCCTGAATGGGAGTGGAGTTAATCTTCTCGTCGCTATTGCACGACGAGAAGACCAAACAGGCGGTGAGTGCCAAACCAAGTAAAAGCGAAAACTTTTCCTTAGTCATGTCTCCTTACTTATTACCATTAAACTCGAAGATGGCCTTATACGGCTTGCCAAGTACACCACCAACTACATCGCACTCCAACCTGAGATTGAGGACTCCGTCCCTTGCGTATGATGTGCCAACGGGAACTGTTACCGTGAAATCACTGTTCACCCAATCCTGTTTCCAAACGGACACTCTGATATGCCCTTTGCCAGTCGCGCTGATGATGTTGCCATTGGCATCGGTGTTGAGCGTAACCCGTTCGTCCGAGAAGTCAATCTCGTGTTTTGCAGGTCCAGCTTGGAATTCCAAAATACCGCGAAGTGCGTACATACCGCCTCCCCTGTCAACCAGTTCGAAATTCACATAGTCTTGGAAACGGTAGGCCACATCCTTCTTTTTGTTCATATAGGCATGAATGATTTTGCCCGTGTAAACTCCTGCCACTTTCTCGCTTCCTTGTGCGAAAAGAACGTTGTTAAACCCATTCACCTGCGCATTGGCAGTGAATAAACTTATTGCGATAAACGCAAGCATCAAAAATAACTTTCTCATGTTTTAAAAAATTAAAAAGTTGTGAATGAATAAAATGAAAGAACATAAGTGGTGAAATCACTTAATAATCCTTAGACCAGTCATAGGCTTTCATTTTTCTTGCCATTTTGTTGAGAACGGAGTTCATACAAGAAAACGACGTGCCACTACGCAAAGTTCCCTTGTTTTTCATAACATATTCCTTTGCATTAGTCGCATCAAACAATTCCTTGGAAATAGTAAATATAGCCTCTTTTTTCTCAGTTGTGCCATTAGGCATTGTAACTGTATGCTCTTCAAGCTTGTTCGTCGGATAAGTTATTTTACACTTAGGTAAATCGTATAGGTCCATGTTTGGCACAAAGGCGAAGTTCGCAAAATTCAGCTCTTTCAAGTTCGGCAGTGCAATGAAACTCAGTGTACTGGTGTGCTTCGCTTCTTTTGGTAGCGTTATCTTCTCCAAATTCGCACAGTTCACGATTTCCATATAGCTCATCCCTTCAGAGGCTATTTCCGTCTGATAACCTCGCTGTCCCCATGCCTTTACCATGCTAAAATCCAGTTCCTTGAGAGATGGGTTATCGTTGATGCTCACTTTCATGAGATCCGTGCAAGCACTGATGTCTATACCATTTGGCGTACTGACATTGGTCAATATCAAGCCCTGCACCGTCTTAGGAATCTTGAGATATGGTATCGACGTTGTAAATTCTTTCTCGCTTTCCGTGTAGGTAACAACTGTAGTACCTCTCCAGCCCTTGTTGTGTATGATATATTGCAATCCCTCGAAATTATTAATATCTGCCTCCATAAATGCCGTTGGCATGACAGCCTCCTCTGGATTAACAATTCGTTTGGCAATATCTACCTTGTCGCCAGTAAAAATACTGGGGAAAACCTCTTTCATACCCTTGCGCAGCACTTCGTCCGGCACCTCGCGCAGTGTGTTGTACTTCTGCAAAGTTCCTTTTTCATCGCTCATCTGCATATCAACGTCTTTTGCAGTCGTGAAGAAATTCACGATTTCGTCCTCGTTGTATTTTGCACTGTTGGGCAGGTAAAGTTTGTTAAGATGATGCAATATCGTGATATTGCCGGTTTCGTCCTCTTTGGCCAACCCTGTAAACTCATAAATCTCATTGCCGGTTAAATCAACACCGGTGATTTGCGAGGGGAGTTGTGAAAAGTCGAATGAAAGTTTATAGTCATTGTTCGACAGCTTCACCTCCTTCAGGTTGGGCAGAATGTCAAGTCCGCTGAGATCTTTGAGTTTGGTTCCACTTAAATCCAATGTGGTGGTTTTCTCCGCCAAGTCGTTGAGTTCCAACTTGCCGTCTTTGTCAAAGGCAAAGCCCCTCTTTTTCAGAATGTCCATCAACTCTGTGTTTTTAAGGGACTTTGTACTGTAATTAATTGCCTCGTCCTTGTTGCATGAGGCAAGCCCCATTACAAGAAATGCCATTACTGGCAGTGCGATTTTTCTTATGGTTCTCATTTTTTTATATTAATTAAACTGTTTTGGTGCAAAGATAGGTTATTTATAATGATGCCACAATACCCAAAATCTATGATTTTAGCGGACAACTCCCTATCCTCATTTATGAGGATATAACTATTTGTGGTGATTTCCCTCTGATTTACGCTTACTTATGCTAAAACGGTATCTCAAAGAGAGAAGGACATAGCTTCTGATTTGTGGACGATAGCTCTCGTGATAACCGTATTCCGTAACAGAGCGCATAAGGGGGGTGCGCCTGTTCAGAATGTCGTTCCACTTGAACGAGAGGGTTGCCTGTTTCTTTTTGAGGAAACGCCACGATGCTCCGATGTTCAGCAGCCACTGGTCGTCATCAGTCACCGCATAGGTTCCGCGATGCAGGCGACCGTTTGCGTCGCCCCAAATCTGCACATCATGGGGAATGTCGATTGTGCCACTGACACCAAAATCGTAATCAAAAGTGTTGACACGAATGTCTGTCAGAAGGTTATGTGAACGACTCGTCTGCAAACTGCCATGCAGGTCTATACTTCCCCATTTAGGCTGATAACTGCCTCTAATGGAGATAGAGTTTCCGTATATGTGCGTCTTACATTTCGAGGAGTTGCCTTGCGTTTGTTCGTTCAGGAAATAGACGTGGTTCTGAAAAGAACCTCCTGTACTGCCCGACAGCACGAGACGCTTTATCTGCTTTTGCCATTGCAGCATTCCGGAAACGGAATAGTTTCCTCCAACGTTTACCGTCCTGTAGGTCCGTGCGCCCGTATTTTCTTCATACGACACCTCGTTCGCAAGATCATTGAATGTGTTCCTCCAGTTGCCCGTCAGGGTCAATCCGGATTTTTGATGATCCAAACTAAAAGACAGCTGCTGACGAAATGATGGATTAAGGTTAGGATTTCCCAGTCCATGGTAAAGCGGATTACGCTTGTCGTCAATCGTCAATAGTTCCTGAATGGAGGGCAGCTGACTGCTGCCGCTGTAACGCAGTTCCATATCCAGGCTTCGTCCGTTCCATTTCACATTGAACATAGGCTTGTATTCAACGGCTCTGACGGTGGAGTCCACGGCTTGCAGTGTGTGCCGGCGGCTGATGTGGCGCTGCTGCCACTCCACATTAATGCCTCCGTTGATTTTCCATCGACTGCCCTTATAGTCCATTTGCAGCCTGATCTGCTGTCCCAATGTAGATAGTGCGCTTTCATAGCTAAGGCTGTCGATATGTAGATGCTGCATGGCATCGTCATAAGTATCGCTTGTGTTCATGCTCTTCTCGTTTCGCAACCCATAACTGACCTGCAATCTCAGCTGTTTGCCAATGGGCTGTGTGTAGCGCAGAGACATCAGGGCTTCGTTTCGTCGTGAAGGCATCTGCTGGCAGAGGTTGCGAAGGAGAACGGAGTCATTACCTAACGCATTGAGCAGATGATGGAATCTGGTCTTTGAAAGGCTGCTGTTCTCCGTTCTGTCTGAACTGCCGCTGAGTGATGTCTCAAAAGTGATGGAGGCTCCACCCTTACCGATGCGTCGGGTGAAGTCGGAAGAAAAGTAATATTTCCTGTTGTTTCCCTTAGCACCGCTTCTCAGCATTCCCGAGGTCAACGTGTCTGCCCTCGTGCTGTTTTGCTCATAAAGAGAGGTCGTGTTGTCAGTCAGGTTGTCCGAATTCCCGAGGGTTCCGTTGAACATGACATTCAACAGTGTCTTTTCGTTGATGTTGTACTGAAAGCTTATAATTGCCGAATGGTTATGACTTTTACCAAGGAAGAATAACGTGGATTTTTGATAATTTGTTCCAGATGTAAGGTATTGCTCATAGAAGTCGTCGCTCGTGCTTTCATTATGGAAGGTGTTGAGCGAGAGGTTAGCATTAAACGTAATTTTTTTACCGAATTTCTTCACGATGTTTCCCGCCAGTATATTCTGAAAATTATCTTTTCCCACGCTCGTGTTGCTCAGGTTGTCTGAACGGATTGTCAGCGTCGCGTTTTCGCCATTCGCATTGAACAGATTACCCTGCATCTCATCCTTACGCCTGTCTTGGCTGCCATGCTCTGCCGTAAGAGAACCCGTCAGGCTGCCATTATAGGAAGATTTCGTCTTGATATCCAGCACGAAGTTGTCAGCCCCGTCGTCCACACCCGTCATTTTCTCTAGAGCACTGAGCATGTCGTATAGCTTCAGCAACTCCACGGCATCGGCAGGCAGGTTTTCCAAAGCAGCGATGATGTCGTTGCCCATGAACTTTTCTCCGTTGATATTTACCCCATTGAGAATTTTTCCCTTGAACGACAAAGTTTTGTTGTTCCTGTCATACTCCATACCCGGAATTTCCTGTATCAGGTCTTCCAGATTAGCTCCCTGTCTCACCCGCAGACAATTGGTATTGATAAAGGTCGTATCCTTCCGCATTGTAATCAGTTTGCGCTCGCCGATAACCAGAACTTCATCAAGTTCTATCGTTTTTTTGAGTAAAGAATCCGACCTGAGTGTGGGGGATATGGTATCACCCACAACAATATCCAATATGATGGAATTAGCTGTGAGATTAAACAGAAACAGAAGGACAAATGTCAAAAAAGGCCTTAGAGTCATCATTTTTGCAAAGTTATGGTTGTCAATCAGAATATGCAATACCTTAAAATGGCGATTTTGCAAAAATCATAAATACATAAATTTGTATTTTTAATTCTGCTTTTGATTATTGTTTGCTCAACCAATAATTTTCTTTTCCTGGTATTTCCTACTACTTCCCAACATTTCCTCATTTCTAAATTCATAATATTATTGCTATAATTTTGCTGTTCGATAATGAATTATTCATTCAATAATAAATGATTTATGGAATCGAACAACAATGACAATTATGTGCTGGTATTAGAAGACCGCGCGGAAGTGAAGAACGAGAATGAAGCTGGGAAACTCTCAGTGGTCTCTGGGATTGACGACAAAGGCAAGCTCCAAACAACGGAAGCCAAAAACGTGCATCAGGTAGCCTTTTTGAAGTTCAACAACAAGGATGGCTTGTTGAAGAACTTCATGACCAATTTCCTCAAACAGTTCAACGAGCCGTCCCGTTTCGGACTCTACAAAGTAGTAGCTAACAACGTAGAACAAGGTGTGGCATCGCTCCACACCATGCTTCAGAACCGTGAGAAGCCAGAGAACAAGCAGCAGTTGGCAGATAGTCAAGTGCGCTTTGACGACTTCCTACCCAAACAGAAGAATGCCACTGCGATTGACGAGTCAAAGATAGATTGGAAGCAGCTCGACAACCTCGGACTTACCCGTGAGCGATTGGAACAGAGTGGAGAGTTGGCAAAAATGCTCAACTGGCAGAAGAGTAACCTTGTTACCATTGCCATACCTATGGGTGATACCACCATCTACACCGATGCCCGTTTGGCATTTCGTACCGATGGCGAGGGTAATATCGGCTTGGCAGTTCACCCGCTTCGCAAAGAGCCACAGCTCGACTTCCCCTATATGGGACACAAGTTCTCTAATGAAGAGAAAGAACAACTCCTTGCAACGGGTAATCTTGGAAAGACCATCGAGATAACGCCCAAAAAGGGCGAACCTTTTGCCGCATACGTCTCCATTGACCCTCAGACCAACGAACTCATTGCCCTTCGTGCCGACCGTGTGGCTATTCCAAAGGAAATCAAAGGCGTTACGCTTTCCGATGCGCAGTACAAAGACCTTGTAGAGGGCAAAGCCGTGAAAGTGGAAGGAATGACCGCTAAGAGTGGTAAGTCCTTTGATGCTACCCTGCAAGTCAATGCCGAGAAGAAAGGCATCGAGTTTATCTTCAACAACAAGCAAGGCTTGAAGGAGCGACAGCAGCACAGCCAACAACAAGGCGCACCACATAAGCTCTGCGGTTTGGAACTCTCCGACAAGCAGCGTGAAGCCTTGGACAGCGGTCGCACACTTTATCTGAAGAACATGGTGGACAAGGAAGGGCAACCTTTTAATGCCTACGTCAAGATGGACAAGGAACAGAACCGCCCGCGTTTCTACAAGTGGAATCCAGACAAGAAGCAGGAGACCGGCAAGGAAAAGGTGGTAGCCGTAGCCGAAGAACACAAGACACAGGTTGCAGTGAACAACCAAGGCAAGACCAACGAAGCCACCAAGAACGTGAACGAGCCGTTAAAGTCCGGGCAGACACAGCCCACTGCCGCCCAAAAGCAGAAACAGGACGAGAAGAAACAGCAGCGCCGTGGACCCAAGATGTAACCCTTAAAACCAAACCCGACTATGATTACTTGTATTATTGCCGAGAAACCCTCGGTAGCCAGAGATATAGCCCGTATAGTAGGAGCTAATACCAGACAAGACGGATTTTTGGAAGGTAGCGGTTATGTGGTAACATGGGCGATGGGACATCTCATCACCCTTGCCATGCCCGAAGCCTACGGTTTTGCAGCCTATAAAGCCGAAGATCTGCCCATCCGTCCCAATTCTTTCCAGCTTATCGTGCGACAAGTTCGTAAGGATAAGGACTACACGTCAGACCCCGCAGCACTCAAACAGCTCAAAGCTATCCGAGGTTGTTTCGACAAGGCTGACCGCATCATCGTAGCCACCGATGCTGGGCGTGAAGGTGAACTCATCTTCCGCTATATCTACAACCATTTGAACTGCCACAAACCTTTTGACAGACTTTGGATTTCCTCCCTCACGGATAAAGCCATCCGTGAAGGACTTGCCCATCTCAAGGCAGGAACTGCGTATGACAATCTCTATCACTCCGCCAAGGCAAGAAGTGAAGCCGATTGGCTTGTGGGCATCAATGCCAGCCGTGCCCTGTCCATCGCACGCAAAGGCGGTTACTCTTTGGGACGAGTACAGACCCCTACACTCGCAATGGTCTGCCGTCGGTATATAGAAAATCGTGATTTTTCTTCCGTTCCATATTGGAAACTCTCCGTAGCAACAGAGAAAGAGGGCATATCGCTGAAAGCCGTGAGCAGTGGTGCATTCGAGAGTGAAGCCGATGCACAGTCCGCTCTCTCTTTGCTTCGCGAACAGAGCAGGCTTCAGGTAATATCGGTCGCAAGAAAGGTAACGCATACGTCGCCACCCCTCTTGTTCGACCTTACCACTCTACAAAAGGAAGCCAACAAAAAGCATGGCTTTTCAGCAGATAAAACCCTCTCAATAGCTCAGAGCCTCTATGAGAAGAAAATCACGACCTATCCCCGCACCGGCAGTCGATACATCAGTGAAGACGTTTTCGAGGAAGTACCCGCCTTGCTGCGCAAGATAAGAGAAACACTTCCGACTCCGTTTAACCGCCATTCGGTGGACAGCGACAAGGTAACCGACCACCACGCCATCATCCCTACGGGTGAAACTCCATCGGGACTATCGGCAGATGAAACGACCATCCACCAAATGGTAGTCCGCCGTTTCATCGAAGCCTTTTCTCCCGATTCAGAGGAGGAGCGTATGCAGGTGGAATTGTCCGACGGTACAAACACCTTCATTTGGAAGGCATGTCGAAGCATTTCTTTGGGCTGGAAAGCCGTACAGCAAGGTACTGGCACGAACGATGAAAAAGGTAAGGAGGATGAAGAACAGACTTTATCCGTATTGCCCAATCTAACAGAAAACGAGGTGTTACCGCTGCTTTCTTCAGAAATTACCGAGCACAAGACCAAGCCGAAACCGCTCTATACTGAAGCGACTTTGCTTTCTGCTATGGAAAACGCAGGGAAAGAGGTATCAGATGCAGAAAGTAAAAGAGCAATGGCAGAGTGCGGCATCGGTACACCTGCCACCCGCGCCAACATCATCGAGACATTGATTCTGCGAGACTATATCCGAAGAGAAAAGAAGACGGTAGTCCCGACAGAGAAAGGCTTGGCAGTCTATGAGATTGTCAAGGACAAACGAATTGCCAATGCAGAGATGACAGGTTCGTGGGAACTGACCCTTGCTGCCATTGAGGCAGGACAGATGCCCCCCGAGAAGTTCGCGCAAGGCATCAACTCCTACGTGGAGACGATTTGCGAGGAACTCCTTGCCCTTGCTCCACCGATGCAGAAGTCCTATCCCACCTACCGCTGTCCCAAATGCGGCAACGAAAGCGTGGGCATCTATGCCAAGATTGCCAAATGCAGGCACGAGGGCTGCGACTTCCACATCTTCCGTGAAATCTGCGGCACGTTCCTTTCCGAAGACAATATCCGTGATTTGATAACCACCGGGCGAACGCCCATCCTCAAAGGCTTGACGAGCAAGGCAGGCAAGAAGTTCAACGCACGTCTTGTTCTGGGCGAAGACTATACCACCTCCTTTGAGTTTGAGGGAAAGAAAGGCAAAGCACGAGGGAGATAACTCTCACAGAATCGGAGATAAAACAAATTAGTTGGGAGATAGTAAAAAGAACTATACGTCAGAAATGACCCCCCGACTAATATTCTCTCTCCATTTTAAAACAGAAAAACTATGGCATACAATAAGAAAGCAGTCTTGGAGGGCAATACGGAAGCCATCCGTATGATCCTCCGATTAGAGAAAGAACGACGTGAAGCCACCGAAGCCGAGAAAGTCCTGCTCAGAGGTTATCAAGGTTTCGGTGGTCTGAAATGCGTCTTGAACCGATGTGATAATCCCGATGACCTCCGCTATTGGAGTGCATCGGAGCAAAATTTGTTCGAGCCTACCCAAAGGCTCAAGCAGATGATTTACCGTGATGCCGTCGATGCCAACACCGCCAAACGCTATTGGGAGAGTATCAAGGCAAGCGTACTAACTTCCTTCTATACCGATACCCGTATCGTCTCTGCCATTGCCGATGCTCTTAGTGCCACCGATGTGCAAGTAAGACGATGCTTGGACCCATCGGCAGGTGTGGGAGCCTTTACCGAAACCTTTGCCAAACAAGCAGGCATGGTCGATGCAATGGAAAAAGACCTGCTGACGGCACGCATCACACAAGCCCTGCATCCTTACGGCAAGGACAATATCTTTGTTCGGCAAGAACCCTTTGAAGCCATCGGGGAATTGGAAGAGAAGGATAAATACGACCTTATCACCAGCAACATTCCCTTTGGCGACTTTATGGTCTATGACCGTAGTTATAGCAAGGGAGAGAATATCCTTAAACGGGAATCCACCAGAACCATTCACAATTATTTCTTTGTGAAAGGGCTGGACACTATCAAAGAGGGCGGACTTCTTGCATTTATTACCTCGCAGGGCGTATTGGACAGTCCCAAAAATGAAGCCATCCGCCGTTACCTCATGCAGAACAGCCGGCTTATCTCCGCTATCCGTTTGCCTTCGGGTATGTTCTCCGAGAATGCAGGTACGGATGTTGGCAGCGACCTCATTGTCCTGCAAAAGCAGTCGGGCAAGGAAATTGGTGAAGGCATCGAGCAGCAGTTTGTACAAACCGCCTCTGTTCCCAAAGGCGACGGTTTTTCTATTGCGTTCAACCACAACTCACTCTTCGAGGGCGAATGGAAGAATATTTCCCACCGCACGATTGCCACAGACAGACAAATGGGTACGGATCCATACGGCAAGCCCGCTTGGGAATATACGTTTGACGGCGGTATCGAGGATATGGCTGACAGTCTGCGTACACAGCTCTCTTTGGAAGTGGAGCAGCGTTTCGATCGTAAACTCTATGAAACTGGCATACCCATGACCGGGGAGGAATGGCAGGTACACGTGGACAAGATGGTGCAGAAAGTGCAAGGAGGCTTAAAAACGGAAGAAACACCTCATGAACAGGAAATCAAGGATAAGGAAGAAGATAATGCCTATAATCTGATGCCTGATAGCATCAAAAAACAGCTTCCCAAACTCTATAAGACAGAAAAAGAACTCATTGGCGATAGAATAGCCTACGCTCGCTACTTTTTCCCAATGGGGGCTTACACGGCTTATCTATTGGAGTACGACCCCAAGGAGCGCATCGGCTTCGGTGCTGTTACGATGGGCTACGGCTGGGAATTGGGTACAATGTCGCTTGATGAAATGGAGGAAGTAAAGGTCAGAGGCTTGGGAATTGAGCGGGACTTATACTTCAAGCCCACAAAATTGCACGAGATTGCGGAGCTGGAGGAGATTGTCAGAGGACAATACACTAAAGAACCCATCATAGAGGAAGTCAAGGAAGAAAACCGTCAGGAAGTTCTAAGACCAGTACAGGAAGACACTCTGCCCCAAGAGAAGGTCGAAGATGGTAATAAGATAGTGGCAGATGAATCAAGAAACGAATCAGAGACAGAAAAAGAAGCACAAGCTGCACAGGTACTTCCAACAATAGAGCCTGAAACTGAACCTGCGCCAGAAGGTGTCCCCGTAATTACCCTTCAAAGACAATACGAACAAGAAAGCCGTGAAATTCGCACAGACGTGGAATCCCCACGTGAAATGAACGGACAAACTGTATTCTTTGATGAAGACCATCATCCGATTATAGATAGCGCCATAGAGACAGAAGCAACGGAACAGTTCTTGTTTGCCCCGGAGGAATATAGTCTTTGGACACAAGATGTAGTCCGTGTAAATAATGAAATCAAGGAGGCTGCTCAACAAAAGAAGCTCAGCGAAAACCAATCACTTCCTGCGAGCAGGCAACCCAAGCCAGCAAGAAGCACCCCAAGCAATCCCCGCAGAAACAAGAAAACTGCATCTGCTCCCGTCAGAGAGCCCTCGCTCTTTGACTTTATGGAGGAAGCCGAGCCTCGCAAGCTACAGCCCATAGCAGAAGTCAAGAAAGAGTTTGACGCTTCACCGCGTCCCTTTCTCTCATCGCCCGACTCTCATCTGAGGGACGGCTCTATTGTCATGCAAAAAGGACAGGTCGGCTTTCTCTCTGACCTGAAACGACATCCCACTTTCAATCCTATGGACTTGCCCTTTGCCCAGCTCTCACGGCTGAAAGCATACATTGAGATTAGGGAGAGTTATCACAGACTCTATGATTACGAGGCGAACAACCAAGCGGAGGACAAGGAAGAGCGTGAGAAACTCAACCGTCTTTATGATGGCTATGTAGGTCGTTGGGGGAATTTCAATCAAAAGACAAATACCGATGTCATCAAAATGGATGCCACAGGAGTGGAAATGCTGTTCTTGGAACGCTCCGAGAACGGCAAGTACATCAAAGCGGACATCTTCGACCATCCGACGGCTTTCTCCACCACCGAACTGTCCATTGCCGCAGACCCGATGGAGGCATTGGGCGCATCACTCAACAAATACGGCACGGTGGAACTTGACTATATGAGTTCCCTGCTCCCCGACATGGAAGAGAGTGATATGCTTTCCGCCTTGGAGGGGCGCATCTTCTACAATCCCGAAGAGAACAGCTACGAGGTAGCCGACAAATTCATTTCAGGCAACGTGATTGAAAAGGCGGAGCGTATCGAGTCGTGGCTCTTGGATCACCCCGAACACGAGGAAGCAAAGCAAGGTCTTGCCGCCCTGCGTGCCGCCACGCCTACGCCCATTCCCTTTGCCGATTTGGACTTCAATCTCGGTGAACGATGGATACCTGCCAAAGTCTATGGCAAGTTTGCTTCGGAGTTCTTCGAGACAGACATCAACGTGTCCTACCATTCCAATATGGACGAGTATTCCCTTGTCTGCGACCGAAAGAATGCCAATATCTGGCACAAATATGCCGTGCAGGGAGAATTTCGCCGATATGACGGCATCAACCTGCTGAAACACGCACTTCACAATACCATTCCCGACATCAACAAGAGCAAGGAAGTGACGGATAAAATTACGGGAGAAACCAAGACCATCAAAGTAAGGGACGGACATGCCACACAGATGGCGAACGCCAAGATTGAGGAAATCAGACAGGGTTTTGTGGACTGGCTCGGACGGACACCTGACACGTTCAAAGAGCAGCTCTCTGACCGTTACAACCGCCTTTTCAATTGCTTTGTGCGTCCCAATTTTGACGGTACGCACCAGTCGTTTCCCAACCTCGACCTTAAAAGGTTGGGCATACCAGACCTTTATAAGAGTCAGAAGGATGCCGTATGGATGCTCAAAACCAATGGCGGAGGTATCTGCGACCACGAGGTGGGTGCGGGCAAGACGCTTATTATGTGTACGGCTGCCTACGAGATGAAGCGGTTGGGATTAGCCAACAAGCCGATGATTATCGGACTGAAGGCAAATGTATTCGATATTGCCGACACGTTTCGCAAGGCTTATCCCAATGCCAAGATACTCTATCCAGGCAAGAACGACTTCAGTAAGCAAAATCGCCAGCGTATCTTCAACGACATCAAGAACAACGATTGGGATTGCATTATCCTTACGCATGAGCAGTTTGGCATGATACCGCAGGCTTTGGAGATACAAGAAGTGATTTTGCAGAAAGAAAAAGATTCTGTGGAGGAAAACCTTGAAGTACTCCGTATGCAGGGAGCGGACATTTCCCGTGCCATGCTCAAAGGCTTAGAAAAACGTAAGCAGACCTTGGAAGCCAAGTTGCAGGGCATTCAAGACAGCATTGCCGAGCGCAAGGACGATGCCGTGGATTTCAAGATGATGGGTATTGACCACCTTTTTGTAGATGAAAGCCATCAATTCAAGAACCTGATGTTTAATACTCGCCACGACAGAGTGTCGGGCTTGGGCAATCCGGACGGCTCGCAGCGTGCGCTCAATATGCTCTTTGCCATTCGCACTATACAGGAGCGGTCGGGCAAGGATCTGGGGGCGACATTCCTTTCGGGAACTACTATCAGTAATTCACTAACAGAATTATACTTGCTTTTCAAATACTTGCGCCCGCAAGCCCTGGAAAAGCAGGGCATCAACAGTTTTGACGCTTGGGCAGCGGTCTTTGCCAAGAAGTCCACCGACTATGAGTTTTCCATCACGAATGAGATTATTCAGAAGGAACGCTTCAGAACCTTTATTAAAGTGCCTGAACTCGCCTCGTTCTATGCGGAGATTTGCGATTTCCGCACGGCAAAGGATATTGGCATTGACAGACCGGAGAAGAACGAGATATTGCATAACATTCCGCCCACACCCGAGCAGGAGGTTTTTATCGGCAAGCTGATGGAGTTTGCCAAGAGTGGCGATGCCACGCTCTTGGGACGAGCGCCACTGAGTGAGAGCGAGGAAAGAGCAAAAATGCTCATTGCAACTGACTACGCGAGGAAGATGAGCTTGGATCTACGCATGATAGACGAAAATGGGTACTCAGACCATATCGACAACAAGGCGAGCCATTGTGCGAAGTTGCTCAACGACTATTACCAAAAGTACGATGCACAGAAAGGGACGCAGTTCGTATTCTCTGATTTGGGGACTTACAAGCCCGGAGAATGGAATGTGTATTCGGAAATCAAAAGAAAACTGGTGGAAGACTATCATAT
>CAUPIT010000027.1:0-22861 GCA_963511375.1 uncultured Prevotella sp.
TATTCAGAATTGCAAAACTATATGCCTATCCCCATTGATTTTCTACTGAGCCCATAAATCTTCATAGGGTGAGGATGAACCGCGCTAACCGTTGTGTGCTGAAACCATGTCGTTCGTCAAAACAGGCTTGATAGCCCTGTTTATTTCAGGTTGAAGTCCGCGGCTGACACCCATTGCCCTGCGAACGTGGTGCCGGTGAAGCTCGATTTAGTGGAAATTCCGTAGCGAACGGAGCCTTTGGTGCTACGTATATTCTTAATCTCTACGCGGTTCCATCCATATCCCTTACCGTCGTTAGCCTCAACGATATTTCGGTAATAGGTCTCGTCAGGATTTGATGTGAGCGAGTCTGCGACACCCAGCCTACGTTTGGCTTCTGCCCAGATATCCCCGCCTGTATTACCGTTGGCTGGTATCTCCACCATATATTTACGTCCGTCGGCAATGGCATATACATAAGCTCCCTTGCCATTGGTGCGAGCGGCCACGCTCAAGGTATATGTGCCAGGTGTAACATCGGTTTTCTCACGCTCCACCTGATAGCCCAAACCCCATTCAGAGTATCCGCTCAGATAGCGCATGCCCTGGTTGCCAGTGTAATATTCTCCACTTGAAGTGTAGTGGTCCTCACGATTTGACGGAGCAACCAGCAGATACCATCCGCCCTGATTCAGGAAATCCCAATCGGTTTCGTTGATGAATACGCCATTGTGGGTGTTCTCTTTGATGTAGGCCTCGTGCCTTATATCATCCAATTTCCTCTCGGCAATGGTCATTCTTGCGCCAATGGCGATACCACTGACGATGGCCACAATGAGGCTCACGGTCCACAGTCCCGCCCACATCAGGCGTTGCGGAGTACCCATTGGCGTGAGTTTTTGGGTGTTGCTAAGTATTGCGTGGATGCCGCAATAAAGGGGAATGAAAAGCACTCCTGCCATACCCGCAACACACACGATGCTCAATGACGGACTAACCGCATGTGAATAGAGCTTCGCAAACTCAACATCGCCAAATAGATCGGGCATGGTCAGCAGCACGATGAGGGTGGCCAATGCAGCCACCAAAAACAGTCCGGCAACAATACAGGCAAGAATAAACACGCCTTTTATCAACAGCAGGATAATCTTGAAAAAACCAGCTACGCATCCCGACGCTCCACTCCGGCGAGGTTGAGTGGTGTCGGCCTGAACGTGTTCTTCGGTCACTTCCTGCGCCAAGTTTTGTGGTGTCACATCCTTGCCTTTCATTTTCAGTCGGTCTTCGGGATTCTGTGCCACGGGTGTGATGATTGAGATCATGAAATAGATGAGCACGAGCCAAAGCGGTGTCCACGTGAATGGCGTTACATGGAAGAACCTGCCAGAAGACAATGATGCATTAAAAGTGATAAATACGAGCAACACGCAAGCCAGTCGCCACCACAAGGGGTCGCCACCAAAGTAGCGGGCACATCCAGCCAGCAGTCCGGTTATCTTCTTGTCGGTGGGGTCTCGGTAAAGGCGTTTGCCCGATTTTCTCAATCGTTCGAAATAAGCCACAATTTCTTCCTTCAGTCGGTTGCCCATACTCTTTTCTTCTGCCTGCTCCTCCTCTTGCACCGCCGTCTTCTCATCTAAAGGTTCCTCCTCGACCATTTCTTTGGGGTCTCCGATTCGTGTGATGATGTCCTGCACGTGCTGAATGTTAATAGCCTCGATGCCTTGTGTCTTGAGGTCGTCAAACAGTTCAGCAATGCGGGCCTCGATGTCGTCGGCAATCTCTTTTCCATCGGGCTTATGCGCAAAATAGCTGCGCAGCGTGTCGATATATTGTTGCAACAGTCCGTAGGCGTCTTCATCGATGGCGTAAAGCCTGCCTAACATATTGATGGTGATATTCTTTTTCATAATGACTGGTTGAATAATAAATAGAACTTACTTAGGTTGTTTCAGGTAGTTGACGGTGGCGGCAATCTCACCCCACGCCTTGTCCAATTCGCGGAGGAAAACCGCCCCTTTGTCGGTGAGCATATAGTATTTTCGCGGAGGCCCCTGCGTACTTTCCTGCCATTTGTAACTCAGCAAATGGTCGTTTTTCAGTCGCGTAAGCAGCGGGTACAGCGTTCCCTCCACCACCAGCAGTTCGGCCTCCTTGAGCCGCTGAATGATGTCCGACGTGTAGGCCGACTGTTTTTCCAGCAACAATAAAATGCAGTATTCCAGCATTCCCTTGCGCATTTGCGATTTCACATTGTCTACATTCATAATCATCAATTTTTCAAGTTGATGTCACAAAAGTAGGTAAAACATAGGTACCTTGCAAAGCATAGTACTATAAATTGTTTCAATATTAACTTTGTTTAACCAAAAAGGCGCGTTGAGTGTCTAATTATCGGTCACAGCTTTTCCTTTCAAACGTTTGCTTGTTAGCAAAAACAATCATTTGTTGTACAACCCCAGTACCCTTAAACATAATGGCCGTGTTATGCGAATGTGCTGGTGGCAAAGCCTATTTTTTTATATTCGAGAACACGGTTAGTATGTTGATAATCAGCAAGTTCGATGAATATTGTATAAGAGAGTGCTCAAGCGCATCTACCTTGAAAACCAAAGTCAATGATATTGGCACCCAAAGTCATTGACTTTGGTGTCCAATTCACATGACTTTGGCGTTCAAAGTCAATGCTATTGGAAAACAGTGTAAATGAGCACTTTGCAACTGAGTTGCAACAAAATTTTGCTACCTTTGCATCATGATGAGGGGAAAAGCGCTCATAGTAAGTCTTTGGCTGGCAATGCTCATGGTGTTGCTGGTGTTGGCCGTGCCTCATCATCACCACCTGAGCAACGTTTGTTTTGTGGAAGAGAGGTGCGATGCAGACGGCCAAATCAATGACCGGCACACCCACCATCAGTCTTCCGAACAGGAATCGCAGGCAGACAACTGTCCCGTAGAGCAAATCAGGCACATTATTAAGGACGATGCGAACACGCAGCCCATCATACAAGTGGTGCAGCAGCAACCTCATTGGCTGTATGCCTACGCTGCCGACACGCACCCGCACGTGCAGATAGTCTCGCCAGTTGGCGAAACGACCGAATCCATCGACCGATTGCTTGAGGCACATGTAACCTCGAGTGGACGAAGGGGACCTCCCGTTTTATCATAACCCATTGTTTTTATCGAGTGGCAGAGCAGTTGTCAACAGCTGTTCCGCAGTAAGTCGTACATGTTCATACTAAGGTTATGATTAACAAGATTATCTATTTTTCCATTCAACATAAATTTTTGGTGGTACTCCTGTTGGCGGCCATCATCGGCGGTGGGATATATTCACTGCGAACCATCAACGTAGACTCCACGCCCGACATCACGAACAACCAGGTGCAGGTCATCACGGTTTCTGAAAATCTCTCAACGGCCGACATCGAACAGTTCGTCACCTATCCCGTAGAGTTGGCCATGTCCAACCTGCCCGGCGTTGAAGATATCCGTTCCATCTCACGCTTTGGCCTGTCTGTGGTCACCATCGTTTTCAAAGAGGATATGGGCACCTACTTGCCTCGCCAGCTGGTGCAAGAGAAGCTGGAAGAGGTGCGCGAGGACATTCCAGAGGGATTCGGAACGCCCGAGATGGGTCCCATCAGTACAGGACTGGGCGAGATTTTACAGTACACCCTTGTTCCCAAAGACACCGCCCGTTACAGTACGCAGGAGCTGCGCACCATTCAAGACTGGATAGTGAAGCGCCAGCTGTCCATGATTCCGGGCGTGGTGGAGGTCAACTCGTTTGGCGGAAGCATCAAGCAATACGAGGTGGCCCTCAACCCCCAGCGGCTCAACGCCATGCGCGTGAGCGTGGGCGAGGTGTACGAAGCCCTGAGAAAGAATAACGTCAACACGGGCGGCGCCTACATAGAGCGTGACCACATGGCCAGCTTCATCCGGGGCGAAGGACTGGTAAAGTCGGTTCGCGACATTGAGAACATCGTGGTGAAGAATGTCAACGGCACCCCTGTCCTCGTGCGCGACGTAGCCGACAAGGTGGGCTTTGGCTCGCAAGTGAGGTACGGTGCTTTCACGCAAGATGGTCATGAGGCCGTCGGGGGCATGATTATGATGCTCAAGGGAGCCAACTCTGACAAGGTGGTCAGGGCGGTGAAGAAGCGCATGGAGAGCGTCAGAAAATCGCTGCCAGATGGCATCGACATCAAACCTTTTCTCGATCGGTCCGACCTTATCGAGCGTACAACGAGCACCATCGCGCGCAATTTGACAGAAGGCGCGCTCATCGTGATATTCGTGTTGGTGCTGTTGTTGGGAAGTTTGCGCGGAGGTGTCATCGCCGCATCGGTCATTCCACTGTCCTTACTGTTCGTCCTCATCATGATGCGGCTTTTCGGCGTGAGCGCCAACTTGATGAGCCTGGGGGCCATCGACTTTGGAATTATCGTCGATGGGGCGGTGATTATCGTGGAGGGTACGGTATTCGAAATGGAGAAAAGAATCAGGAAGCACAGCCAACTGGGACGGGGTGGCATGAACGCCGTTGCCTTCGAGGCCGCCTCTTCGATGATGCACTCGGCCTTCTTCGGTCAGCTGATTATCCTCATCGTGTTTACCCCCATCCTCTTTCTGTCTGGCATCAGCGGAAAAATGTTCTCCCCCATGGCCTACACCTTCTCGTTCGCCGTACTGGGAGCCATCATTCTGTGTCTGACGTATGTGCCGATGATTTCATCTCTGCTCATTCGTCCACTGAACCACCAGGACGGAAGGTTGGCGCGGATGGAACGCAGCTTGCAACGCGTGGGCAACCGTGTGACGGGGCGCATCATACATGTTTATCACCCGCTGCTGCTGTATGCCCTGCGTCATAAAAAGATGGTACTTGCTTCTGCCGCTGCCCTGTTTCTGGCTGCAGCATTCGCTTTCACGCGGATGGGAGGCGAATTTGTGCCTGAACTCGATGAGGGCGACATCGCCATGCAAACCTTCCTCCGCCCCGGCAGTTCGCTTTCGGAAACCATCAAGCGAGAGGGAGAGGTGGAACGCCTGCTGCTTCAGAATTTTCCGGAAATCAAAACCGTGTGCGCACGCATTGGGGTGGCCGACATACCCACCGACCCGATGGGGTTCGACTACACGGACAGCTTTATCATTCTGGAAAAGGATCGTAGCAAATGGACATCGGCCAAGACCAAAGAAGAATTGATAGAAAAGATTAAGGACAAATTGCAAATCCTGCCGGGGCTCAACTTCTCGTTCTCACAACCGGTGGCCCTCCGTTTCAACGAGCTGCTCACGGGTGTGCGCGAGGATGTGGCCGTGAAACTTTATGGCGACGATCTCGACAAACTTGGCGAACTGGGTGAGCAGATGGTGAGCATCATCAGTAGGATAGAGGGAGCCGAGGACGTAACCCTTGAGCGCACAGACGGACTGCCGCAAATTACGGTGAAGTACGACAGGCAGCGGGTGGCGCAATATGGTTTGCACATCGATGACCTCAATGCCTATGTCAGCAGCGCATTTGCCGGAAGTTCGGCAGGGTCGGTGTTTGAGGGTGAGAAACGTTTTGACCTGGTCATCAGGCTCTCTGACGCTTACCGGAAGAGTATCAACGACCTGCGCCAACTTTACATACCGCTGCCCAGCGGGGCACAGATACCCTTGAGCGAGGTGGCACAAATTGATTATGAGTCGGGGCCCATGCAGATTTCTCGCGAGCAAACTTCGCGCAACATCTATGTCGGTGTGAACGTCAGAGGACGGGATGTGCAGTCGGTTGTGGATGAGATACAGGACAAACTTGATCAGCAACTGCGCCTGCCGGCTGGCTATCGGTTGGCGTATGGCGGTGAGTTCCAGAAACTTCAGGAGGCCAAGAATCGCTTGATGATTGTCTTGCCCATCGCCCTGCTCTTGATTTTCGTGCTACTTTATTTCGCCTTGAAATCGCTCAAGCAGAGCCTTATGATTTACATGACGGTTCCGCTGGCCACGGTCGGCGGCGTATTGGCCTTGCTGTTGCGCGGCATGCCCTTCTCCATCTCGGCCGGAGTGGGTTTCATCGTCCTCTTCGGAGTGGCCGTGCTCAACGGTCTGGTACTCATCAATCGTTTCAACTCGTTAAAGAAAGAAGGCATGAACAACATCAACCGCAGAATCATCAAGGGTACGCAAGAGCGCATCCGACCCATCCTTCTCACGGCCACGGCCGCCATGTTGGGCTTCCTGCCTATGGCAGTGTCGGGGTCGGCAGGTGCTGAAGTGCAGCGACCTTTGGCCACTGTGGTCATCGGCGGACTGTTCACGGCTACGCTGCTTACCTTGCTTGTCGTTCCTTTATTATACGCCTTGGAAGAGAAAGCGCAGCGAAAAACGGCCAATAGGTTACCCAAAGCGGCCTTTGCCCTGATGCTGACACTGCTGGCACCATGCGGCATTCAGGCTCAACAGCCAGTGAATTTACAACAAGCACTGCAGCTGGCCGAGCAATATCATCCAAGTATTCGTCTGGCGCGGATGGGTGTCAGTCGTGAAGAGGCCATGGTCAAAGGCGTGAGCGAGGTGGGACTTACTGAGCTGTCGGCCGGGGTAGATGAGCTTGGAAGAGGCAATGATGCCACCTTTACCCTGTTGTCTGTCAGGCAAAACATTGACGTGCTGGGGAACAAACAGCGCGTGCGCACCCAGCACCAAAAGGTGAATGTGGCTCGTGCGGAGATGAATCTCACCGAACATCAATTGCGCAAAGCCGTTTACCGCGATTATGCGCAGGCTTACATCCTAAGGCAAAGGATGAACGTGCATGCCATGATAGACTCTATCTACCAGAACTTTGAGCATGCGGCGAAAGTGCGTTACGAGGCAAGAGAAACGTCGAAGTTGGCTTATCTGGCCGCTAAGAAGAAGGCTGTTGAAACCAAAGAAAACTTCAAGCAGTCGGTGTTTGATTACCAAGTGGCACTGAAAGCCTTGTCACGGTGGCTGGGAGAGGGACTTTATGAGCCCACTACGGCTCCAGACGAGACGCTTGGAGAGGCAGTAGGCAGTGCAAATCCCCTATTGACTTGTCAGTCGGAGAGAGTCAAATTGGCCGAAGAAAACATCCGACTGGAAAGGTCCAAAGGGCTTCCGGCATTCTTCGTGGAGGGTGGTACACAGCGCATTGGCGACAAAAACGGCTATTGGACATTCGACGTTGGCGTGAGTGTTCCGCTGTTCAGACGTTCGTACAAGGCCCGACAAAAGGCTGCCGCCCTGGACAGGGACATCGAAAACGCGCAGCTTGACTTGCTGAAAAAACAGCTGGGTGACAACCAAGCACGCTTGCAGACAGCGTACCAGAAGTGGCTTCATAAGCTGCAATATTACCGGGAAACAGCTCTTCCCACGGCCAGGGCGCAGCAACGTGGCGCGTCTTCTGCGTACAAACTGGGCGCAACCGATTACATCGGATTCATTCAGACCATGGGTGACGCCGTGCAGACCGAGCTTGATTATTGGGAAGCATACGAACAATTCATCGACACAATCATCAATTTACAATATCCAACCATATAAAAAATGAAAACAAAAGCATATCTCATCCTTTCGCTCATCGTCCTTCTGGCAGCTTGCGGCAAGCAAACTAAGGACGCTGGCGAACAAGAAAAACAGTCATCGGACAGCATGACAAAGGTGGAACTCACCGATGAACAGGTGAAAAAGTTAGGCATCAAGGTGGGGAACATCGCCGACACGATGCTCATCAGCAGCGTGGACGTCAATGGAAAGCTGGCCGTTGACCCACAGAGCGAGGCAACCATAACCCCGCAAATGGGCGGTAACGTCAAACAAATATTGGTTCATCAAGGGCAATCTGTGTCCAAAGGGATGGTGGTGGCCTATCTGTCACATCCTGATTTGGTAAACCTTCAGACGGATTATTTCTCGGCATTGAACCGACAGAGATACCTGAAAAAGGAGTTTGACCGACAGACCATGATGCTGAACGAAGGCGTAGGAGCCGGCAAAGACTACGACCGCACGAAGTCGGAGCTGCAAACTGTGAGCGGTCAGGTGCAGATGCTTGCCGCACAACTCAAACAATTGGGTATCAGTACGTCTGCCCTTCGCAAGGGGAAGCCAATGCTGGCCATTGCATTGAGAAGTCCCATCAATGGCACGGTGGAACAAATCAACGTGCAAACGGGGCAATATGTTTCGCCCGAGATGGCCATAATGAAGATTGCCAACACCAGCAATATGTATGCAGAATTGCAGGTCTTCCAACGTGATGTGCCGAAAATCAAGGTGGGACAGGATGTAGCACTGAAGATTGTTCATGCTGACGGAACCGCCTGCAAGGGCAAGGTGTACTCCATAGGCAAGACTTTCAGAGCCGAAACGCAAACGGTTGATGTGCGTGTTCGTTTGGATGGACAGCACACGGGACTGATTGTAGGGATGTATGTTCAGGCAAAGATTGCAACAAGCAGCGAAAGGACGAGGGCCGTTTCGTCTGATGCCATCGTTGAAGTGGATGGAAAATCCTATATCTTCACGGCAGCAAAGGAAGGGAACAACTGGCAGTTTGTCCCAACGATGGTCAAGAAGGTGAAGGAAGAAGGTGACCTCGTGGCCATAGAGGCCAAGGAGCCGGCAGACCGTCTTTCACGCATTGTGCAGTCGGGCGCTTACTACCTGCTTTCAGAGATGAAGAAAGACGAGACGGGAGAGGATTAGGACACGACCGAAACGTGATGGATGTTTGGTAGGCAGGAAATTGCCACGCTACCAAACATCCATTATGTGTTCAACATTAAAAGAACAAGACCGCAGTTGATGTTTATGGGCGACGGTCGGTCATGAAGAACTCCAGCGTGCCGCCGGCCATGATGTCCTTGTAGTCAATGTACAGCTTATTGTAGGGCTTGCCGTTGAGTTTGATATGGCTGACATACACATTCTTCGGACTGTTGCCATGCGCCAGGATGGTAAAGGTTTTGCCATGGCCCACATTCACCTCAGCCTTGTCAAACAAAGGCGAGCCAAACATATACTTTCCGCCAGAGGGTTCCACCTGATAAATGCCCATGGACGAAAGAATATACCAGGCCGACATCTGTCCAACATCCTCGTTTCCGCTCAGACCATCGAAGTCGTTATGGTACATGGTCTTCAGCACCTCACGCACCTTCTCAGCCGTCTTGTAGTGCTGGTTCACATAGTTGTACATATAAATAATGTGGTGGCTGGGCTCGTTGCCGTGCGCATACTGGCCAATGAGTCCCGAGATGTCAGGTGAGGCATCGGCACCGAGGTCGCCAACGACCGTGAACAGCGAGTCAAGCTTGGTGACAAACTTCCGCTTGCCGCCGAAAAGTTTGATCAAACCCGGCACGTCATGAGGCACAAGCCATGTGTATTGCCAGGCATTTCCCTCGGTATAGTCGTCGTTGCGGTGGGAGGAATGGAACGGATTGAATGGTTCGCGGAACTTGCCATTGGCCACGCCGCGCATGAACCCGGTCTTTTTGTCAAAGTAATACTTATACGATTGACTTCGTTTCAGGAAGTAGCGATAATCTTTCTTGGCACCAACCAGCTTGGCTACCTTGGCCACAGAGGCGTCTGCCAAGGCGTATTCCAGCCCTTTGGCGACCGTTTCGTAGGTAGAATCGCTGTTCCATGGAATGTAACCATACTTCTTCAGGTTGTCCAGGGAGCGTTCATCGAGCATGGCAGAGGTACGCATGGCCTTGAAAGCGGCCTGCTTGTCCACGTCAAAGCCCTTGAGAACGATATCGGCCAACACGGGAATGCCTGGGTTGCCCACCATACAGTCGGTCTCGTTACCAACGAGATGCCACACGGGTAGCTTGCCTTGCTGTTCAAAGATGTGCAAGAAGGTCTGCGCGATGTCACGCTGTTTCTCGGGATGGATGATGGTCATCAGCGGATGAGCCGCACGATAGGTGTCCCAAAGCGATAGGGTGGTGTAGTTGGTAAAATTGCCTTTGTAAATCTTACCGTCACTGCCTCGGTACTCACCATTGACATCCGAGAAGACGGAAGGAGCCGTCATGGTGTGAAAGAGTGCCGTGTAGAAGATGGTTTTGTCATTGAGATCGGCGGTTTCTACCTTGATTTTGCCAAGTTCTTTGTTCCAAGCAGCGTCGGCATTGTCGACAACACGGTCAAAATCCCAGTCCTTGATTTCGGCACGCAGGTTGGCTTTCGCATTGTCAACGCTCACGGCCGAGATGCCAACGCGCGCCAACAGTGGTTTCATGTTCTGTCCTACGGAGAAGACGCCCACGCTGTCGCCTTGCATTTCCTTGAGCTTCAAAGGCTGCGAAAACTCGGCAAAGAAATAAATGCGCTGGTCTTTTGCCCAGCCTTCTGAATAACGATAACCACTCACCGTCGTGCTGTTTTCCTGCGTCAACTGGCATTTGGTCATCTTATCCCAACCAATTCCTTGTTTAAGATTAATCTTCAAGAGAGGCTCTTTACTGCTGAGCGGGAAGGTATAACGATGCATGCCCGCACGCTGGGTAGCCGTCAATTCGACCAGTATCTTGCTGTCGGCCAGGCGAACGGTGTAATAACCGGGGCGCACATACTCGCCATCGTGCGAGAAACGCTCCGTGTAGGTCTTGGCATCGAATGTTGGCAAGAAGGCAATGTCGCCCAAATCGCCAATGCCGGTACCACTCAAATGGGTGTGACCAAAGCCAATGATGAGCGAATCGCTGTAATGATAGCCCGAGCACCAGTCCCACCCACGGGTGATTTGTGTGGGCCCTAACTGCACGGCACCAAAGGGAACATTGGCTCCGAGGAACACATGTCCGTGTCCACCCGTTCCGATGTAAGGATTGACATAGCGCGTCAATTGAGCTGAAACGTCTTGAGACTGAGCCAACATGCCATGTCCTGGTAAGAACAGGAGCACTGTGGCAACGATGAAAGATTTGAACAATTTAGTATAGGTCATAAGATGTATTGATTAAAGTTTCTATGAATGTACTCCGTTCTATCTTGCGATGGAGCGAAGATGTTGATGAGAATTTGCGGCGTTACCGTTTATCTTGTTTCAGGAAATGGAACGAACCGTTGACCAAATTGAAGCCACGATCGGTATGACGGAGCTTCACCAAGGCTACCTTTCGGGGTGTTGGCTGGGTGGTGCTGCGGTGCGTATGCAAGACATACTGCCACTCGCCGGCCGCATTCTTGAACAAATCGCCCCGCCAAAGTTGAAGTACACTTTCTCGTTGGCGCGGATGGTCACAGCAATTACCTCATCTTCTCCGTTGCGACTCACCGTCTTGGTGAGGGTCAATGGCAATGGAGCGGAGGCTTCGAGCTTCCCATTGCGATCGGTTAATGTATAAGTAACGGCCTTGTTTCCCGGTTGTTTCAAACTGATATGGCTCTCCACATCAGCAGCATAGATTATTTGTGATGCCAAAAGGGCACAGGTCAAGAGCAAACCTTTCAATGATTTCTTCATAAAAATGATTACTAATCGTTCAATAACCAGTTTAACTTTCTGCAAAGTTAATCATTTCAGCGCACTTATAAGAATGTAAAAACCAAAAAAGGAGGGTTTCTAGCTCCCTCCTTTCTCAATGATGATAAATTCCTTCAACCCCAGGTTAGTATTGATACCCCTCTGTTGGTTTCAATTTAGGATTACGATTAGAGATAGGCCATACCAAGTCTGAATGCTTGAATGATAATCTCATCAATTGCGCCAAATACAGTCTTTTTGTATAGATTTTGCTTAATTTAACTAGTTAATAAGGTTTCATTTCAGCATGCCATACCGGTATGAATTTTCTTGACAACCTACCTCTTCATATTTCGCTTATTTCAAAACAGGCCTGCCTTGTGTCGCAAATTTGCCCTATAAATGTCATCTTTATATGTTGTTCATTATGAATAGTTTACGTCTGTAGCATCGCCTCGTATGGCAATCTAATATGCCTTTGTAGGTTAAAAGCATTGCTTGAAGGGTGCAATATGCATGCTTTTGCACCCTTAAACCTTATCCATTGCCACCCTAAATGATGCTTTTAATCGATAAAAAACAAGAATTTGGGGGTAAAAATCTATTTTGCTTTCCAATTTACCTCCTGTTTGTCGCCTGTTTGCCTATTAATTTTTTCTAGATTGGAAGTTTCAATGTGCCGTTTTTGGGGCGTTTATTGGTAAAAAAAGCGCACAATAGCTTCAATTTCTGTCTAGGTGTTTTCTATCCGAATGCCTTCCGTCTGGCCTTGATTTTAACGAACGTAATGCTGGGGTGGGCTTTGCCTGTAACGTAGAAAAGTGGGGCTTTTATTTGGGTCGAACTAATAAAATGTTTATCTTTGCACACCCACACAATGCTGCGGCAGACGTAGATTCGCTCCCATAGTTAAATGGATAGAACGTAGGTTTCCTAAACCTTTGATCCGGGTTCGATTCCCGGTGGGAGTACTTTTCGCAAACTATCAACGCCAACCTGCCGTGCGTTTGCGTGTTTGTACCGTCGAAGTTGAGGCTTTTATTTTCCTACTTTCCTGTACGATTATCACATGGCCATGCGCAAGGAGGGTTGTAAAATAGCTAGCAAAACCTCTGTTAAGCTTTTCAACGAGGATATCCCAGTCAGTCCTTGTGTTACTTTTAATTTAAGATACCTCATGGTCGAACCTACAGCTCCACCCGGGCTACCATCTACATGCTGCACGGAAAATTCATGTTGCACATTAAAATAAAATCGCGATATACAACAAGTGGGAATAAAAACGGGAAATTTAAAATGAGGGTGTACCATAAAGATGAATTATGATACACCCTCCTACAATATTTCTGCACAGGAAACTTATGGAAGAACCGCTCCTGTGAAAGAACAAATCAAGGAAAAACGCACTACAAGTTCAGTAGCGACTCAACCCTTACTTGCCTAAAATTGTACCTCTATAATCTTATCAATGCAATCCTTCGGCAATGCAGTTGGCAAGGTAAGCACCACACCTGTCTGGCATCTTTCCACCTTTACTGGCTGTTTAGTGTCATAGACAAAGGCTTTCTTGATGCGCTGTTTGCCGATGGGCAACAGCAAACTACGGTCGTGAAGATTTAGAATATGCACAAAGAGGCGATTATCTTTCTGCGTGGTAACACCCCAATCGTGAGGTTTCACCATGCCCCCTCGTGTGCCATAAATCGTTTCTCCATACACTTTCATCCACTGTCCCACCTTCTGCAAGCGTTCCAAAGCCACGGCAGGGAGCTCACCATCGGGCTGTGGTCCAATGTTCATCAACAGATTGGCGTTCATTCCAGCCGCCTTGACAATGTAACGTATCAAGGTAGTGTCCGACTTATAGTCCTGATCAGTAATCTTATATCCCCACATGCCATTCATGGTTTCGCACGTTTCCAACGGCAATCTACTGATGTCTTGTCCCGACAAACCGGCATTGTTCTCACCAGGTAAATCCCGTTCGAATATCTGAATGTCCTCGCCTTGGAAAGGAGTAGTGTGATGATTATTACCCACCAAGCACGCAGGTTGTAAGCGATGAATGAGCTGATATTGCCCTTCCAGTTGCCAATCGAAATCGGGTTGCTGGTCCCACCAACCGTCAAACCATATCGCACCTATCTTTCCGTAGTTGGTTAATAGTTCGGTAAGTTGGTTGTTCATAAACGCATAATAACGCTGCCAATTGCCTTGAGGGTTGGGACGCCCTGTCCCTCGTCCTGTTCTTCCCCACACTGCATCCTCTCTGTACCAGTCGATATGCGAATAATACAGATGCAGTCGGATGCCCTGCTTGTGACATTCGTCTGCCAGCTCCTTCAAGATGTCGCGCTTGAAAGGTGTTGCATCCACGATATTATAGTCAGAATACCGGGTCTTGAACATAGAGAATCCCTCATGATGACGAGTAGTAAAGCAAATATACTTCGCCCCCGACGCCTTGATAGCCGATACCCAAGCAGCTGCATTGAACCGAGAAGGATAAAAACCTCCTGCCAGTTTAGCATACTCTTTGTAGTTCAAATTCTTGTTGGTCATGGTCCACTCGCCCGTTGCCAACATGCTATACAAGCCCCAGTGCAGGAAAATACCAAACTTAGCATCTTGAAACGCTTGGCGCGAAGCCATGTTCTCTGCCGTAGGTTGATAATCATGAGCTTTCGTTGTCGTAGCTACCGATTGTGCAAAAGCTGACACTGACAAGCACAAAGCCAATGCCAAGGAAAATAATTTATTCATATATTAGAATTTCACCTGGTTATTCTGCCCCTATGATTTTCTTGATTTCGTTGAGTTTGTTCAATGCCTCCATGGGCGTAAGGTTGTTGATGTCAAGTCCGAGTATCTCATCGCGTACCTGACAAAGCACAGGGTCGTCCAGCTGAAAGAAGCTCAATTGCATGCCTTCCCTGCTCTCTTCCAAGCGTTTCACGCTGGGTTTGCCCACCGAACCCACCTCGCTGTTATCGGCTTCCAGCTGTTTTAAGATTACATTAGAGCGTTTAACGATGCTTCGGGGCATGCCCGCAATCTCGGCCACATGAATACCAAAGCTGTGTTCTGAGCCGCCACGTTCCAACTTACGCATAAAGATAACCTTGCCATCTGCCTCTTTCACACTCACATTGTAATTGTGAATCCTCGGGAAATGCTTCTCCATTTCGTTCAATTCATGGTAGTGTGTGGCAAAAAGTGTGCGCGCCCGGGCCCTCGGTTGCTCGTGTAAGTACTCCACAATCGCCCACGCAATGGAGATTCCATCGTATGTTGACGTTCCTCTACCCAACTCATCGAAGAGCACCAGCGACCTGTTGGTCACGTTGTTCAGGATATTGGCCGCCTCTGTCATCTCCACCATGAAGGTTGATTCACCCAAGGAAATATTGTCAGAAGCGCCCACTCGCGTGAAAATCTTATCCACCAAACCTATCTTCGCACGCTCCGCAGGTACGAAACACCCTATCTGCGCCAATAGTACAATCAACGCCGTTTGGCGCAACAGCGCCGACTTTCCAGCCATATTGGGTCCGGTAATCATCATGACCTGCTGTTTCTCCGTATCCAAGTAGATGTCATTAGGCACATAAGTCTCGCCTAAGGGCAGCTGCATCTCAATGACTGGGTGGCGACCTTGCTTGATATCAAGAACATCGGTGGCGTCAATTTGCGGACGCACATACTGGTTTTCCTCCGCCACCTGCGCAAAGCCAAGCAGACAATCCAAATGGGCTATCAGGTTGGCATCAAGCTGTATCTGCGGAATGTACGGCTGCATGTCGACGATGAGTTCACGAAACAGCTTGTCTTCCAACATCATGATGCGCTCGTCCGCCCCCAATATTTTCTCCTCATAAGCCTTCAGTTCCTCGGTAATGTAGCGTTCTGCCTGTGCCAATGTTTGCTTGCGAACCCAGTTCTCCGGCACTTTATCCTTATACATGTTGCGCACCTCGAGGTAATACCCAAACACGTTGTTATATCCCACCTTCAGCGATGCGATGCCCGTTTGCTCCACCTCGCGCTCTTGTATCTGTATCAGATAATCCTTACCGTTGCGCGATATTTGTCGCAGCTCATCGAGTTCGGTATCATAACCATCGGCTATCACCCCACCCTTGTTCACCAACAGGGGCGGATCGGGTTGTATCTCGTGTTCAATGCGGTCACGAATCGTCTCGCAAAGCTGCAACTGTTCACCAATTCTCCGCAAGCTCTCGTTCGACGCTTTCATGCAGGCAGCCTTCACGGGTTGTAGGGCTTGCAGCGCATTCTTTAGCTGTACCACCTCTCGGGGCGACACTCTGCCCACAGCTACCTTTGAGATAATGCGCTCAAGGTCGCCAATGCGCTGAAACTGCTCACTCACCAACTGTCGGAAATCGGGGTCTTTGAAGAAGTAATCCACCACATCCAAGCGTTGTTGAATGGGCGTTACGTCCTTCAACGGAAACACCATCCAGCGGCGAAGCATACGTCCTCCCATGGGTGTAATGGTCTTGTCGATAATATTCAGCAACGACCGTCCCCCCTCTTGCATGGTGTCAATCAGCTCGAGCGAATGAATGGTAAACTTGTCCAACCGCACATAGCGTTCTTCTTCGATGCGGGCAAGCGACGTGATGTGCCCGATATTGGTATGTTGGGTAATCTCTAAATACTGTAAAATGGCACCCGAAGCCACGATACCGCTTTTCATTTGCTCTACGCCAAAGCCTTTCAGCGACTTGGTGCCAAAATGTTTCAGCAGTCGTTGGCGTGCGCTCTGCTCGGTAAACACCCAGTCTTCCAATTCAAAGACACAGTATTTAGTGCCAAAATGGGTGTCAAAATCGCGCTTGTTGTTGCGGTCGTACAACACTTCCTTGGGTGCAAAGCTGCCCAATAATTTCTCCACATAGTCATAAGTACCCTCACCCGTGAGAAATTCGCCCGTCGAAATATCTAAAAAACTCACGCCGCAAGCCGCCTTGCCAAAATGCACCGCTGCCAAGAAGTTGTTTTCCTTATAGTTCAACACATTATCCCCCATCGCCACACCCGGTGTCACCAACTCGGTGATACCACGCTTCACCATCTTGTCAGTGGCGGAAAGTCCCTTCTTACCTTTCAGTTCCTCTCGCTTTTTCTTAGGGTCTTCTAATTGGTCACAAATAGCCACGCGCTTGCCAGCCCTAATCAGTTTAGGCAGATAAGTATCAAGAGCGTGGTGCGGAAAACCAGCCATAGCCGTTTCACCACTATTGCCTCCATTGTTTCTTTTCGTGAGCGTGATGCCCAAGATGCGCGAACCCTCAATGGCATCATCGCCATACGTCTCATAAAAGTCGCCACACCGAAAGAGCAACAGCGCATCGGGATGCTGCCGCTTCATGCTGAAAAACTGTTTCATCATTGGTGTAAGACCTTTATCTTTCTGTGCCATAGGGGAATATTTCTATTGAATTTACAAAGTTATCAAAAAACGATTGGTAGGCAAAATAATTGAGTCATTTTTATAATTTCCAACCATCACCCGTCAAATGGCCAAAAAAGAATATGTAAAACAGTGTGCCCCTCCTTTTTTGACAGTCCTGAACACCTATGCCCCATTCCGCAAAAACAGCCATTGCATCATGTGTGTGAATACAGTTCATGATAATGAATTTTCTTGACAACGCGCCGCTTCATATTTCGCTTATTTCAAAACAACTTTGGTTGTTGGTGCAAATTCGCCCAAAATAGGCCGTATTCTTATTAGATTGATTATTAACGCATTACGTCAGCATGGTGATAATATGTATCCATCTTATATGCGTTTTTAGGGTAAAAGCATTGCAATTGGGGTGAAATATGCATGCTTTTACCTGCTTAGACCATACAGATTGACGGTCAAAATGATGCTGTTAATGGTGTAAAAACAAAGATTTGAGGGTGAAAATCGATTTTTCTTGCCGCGACAACTGCTTGTATGCATCCTCCAAGCCTATTGATTTTCTCCAGAATGAAAGTAGGAAAGGGCTGTTTTAAGGCTGTTTTTTGGATAAAAAATTAAACAAATTTTGGCGTGCAAATGCGATCGCTCGGACAAATGTTTATGGGTTTTGTGAAGCTCGTAAAGAACGGTCAAGGCGGGCAGATGCGATGACCTGCCCCGTTAAACTACCGGCCGTGCGCCTGTGGGGGTCAGGGCATCAGCTGGTCGTTCTCCATCCTGTACATATATTGTTGGATGATGGCTTTCAGTTCTTGCTCCATCTTGCGCTGTTCCTCCACCTTTCCTTTCAGGTTGTGGCGCATCAGCAGGTCGTCCAAGGCATAGATGCCACGCGTTTGCTGACCGTCGAACTGCAACACATAGCCATACTTACAATACTGATAGATGCCGTTGAGATAGTTTACGGCGTAGGTTTCCGCGGCGGGAGTGGTCATCAAGTCGCAACCGAACGACAAGAACGGCTTGTCGTAGCCCAACAGACTCAGTACGGTGGGCAGGATGTCTATCTGCTGTGCGATGCCGTCGTGCATGCCCACAGGCACCTCTCCGCTGGGATCAAAGATGATGAGCGGTGCCGAAAATCCGCCGATGTCGGTCTGATACTGCGCATGGTCGCTCAGGTTGGTGTGGTCGCTGGTCAGCACGAAGAGGGTGTTTTTGTACCACGGTTGCTGCTTGGCCGCCTCGAAAAACTTGCCGATGGCCATGTCGGTATAGCGTATGCACTTGTGGATGGGCAGCCCCTCTTCAGGATACACGTCCTTGTATTTTTCAGGAATGACGTAGGGCGTGTGGCTCGACACGGTGAAACAGGCCGTCATGAAGGGTTCTTTCATCTCGCCAATCTTCGTACACCAGTATTGCAGGAAAGGCTCATCCCAGATGCCCCAGTGTCCGTCAAAGTCGGCATCTCCGCCAAATCGGTGGTCGGCAGCATAGTCTTGTCGGCCATAGTACGCCTGGAAGCCCACCTTGTTGGCAAAAGCCAGGAATCCCATGCTGCCCCGGTTGGCACCGTGGAAGAATGCCGTGTGGTAGCCCTCGTGCGCCAACAGGCCGGCCATGCTGGTGTAATCGTTCATCGAGGCGTTGGTAAGCACGAACGGTTCTTTAAACATAGGAATGCCACAAAGCACGGATGGCATGCCATCGATGCTCTTTCGTCCGTTACAGAACGAGTATTTGTAGGTGGCACTTTGGCTGATAAGCTGGTCAACGTATGGGGTGTAGCCCTTGTATCGGCCGTTTTCGAGCTGTTGGTTGAAAGCTCCGATATACTCGCGGCCAAAACTTTCGACGATCAGCACCACCACGTTCTTCTTTTGGAACGCATGCGTGGGCTTTGGACGGTGTATCGGCGTGAACACTTTGGCGGCAGCCTCGATGTTGGGATAGTAGGTGGGAACGTCGAAAACGTTCTTCCCGATGGTTCTGATCAATGAGAACGGCGTGTTGAGCACCAGCGCACACTCGGTTGGACGGCGCACGTATTGGTTGGCATTGTTGACGGTGATGGGGCGTATGCCCGACGCCAGGCCGCCCCGGCAGGCACCGATGATGAGAGGAGTGAGCAAGGCCAGCAGCACAAACTGGATGAGACCGAACTTCCATCGCTGAGCGGCGGTGGCGTAATGTGTGTGTGCGGTGCGGGGCATGACGTAGAGTTTCCACAGCAGGGTGATGACTACGATGGCCAACAGCACGAGATACCAGTGGCCCACAAACTCGCCCCAAAATACGTCGGCGAGGTTGTTTTCGTTGCGAAATTCGCTGAATACGCTCGTCGTGGTGCGTCGCAGGGTGTAAGGGAAGTATACCGAGTCGCACAAATTGATGATCAGCGTCAGCGCATTGATGACCACAAACACCCATTTGCACATCAAATGATAACCTCTGCGCTCCTTGATCCACAGTGGAAAGAGCATCAGCAGGATGTACAGGGCATTGGTGTAGGCGATGGCGGAGCGGTCGAAGATGTAGCCACCGTAGAACAATTCGGTCAGATGGGATGCCGACAGGTTGCCGGAGAAATAGCTGTAATTCTCGAAAAGGAATTCCACGCGGGCAATGAAGTATACCGCGAATGCCATCAACAGGTTGAGAATCATGGCACCGAAAGGCCCAAATGAAGTGTGTAGGAATGTTGCTTTTACTTGTTTCATCTTTGCGTTAAACCTCTTGCATGTCATGCAGTTTTTTGTAATAGCCCTCTTTGGCGATCAGTTCTTCGTGCGTACCTCGCTCCACGATGCGTCCTTCGTGCAGCACACAGATTTCGTCAGCGTGCTTGATGGTGGACAGACGGTGAGCGATGGCCACCGTGGTGCGGGTGTCCATGAGCCGTTCCAGCGCATCTTGCACCAAGCGTTCGCTCTCGGTGTCGAGCGCACTGGTGGCCTCATCGAGTATCAGGATGGGCGGATTTTTGAGGATGGCGCGGGCGATGGAGATACGCTGACGCTGTCCGCCGCTTAACTTGCTACCCCGATCTCCGATGTTTGTGTCGAATCCTTCCTCTGACTCCATGATGAATTCGTAAGCGTTGGCGATACGAGCGGCCTGGTCTACCATTTCTTGTGTGGCGTGATCAACGCCGAAGGTGATGTTGTTGAAGAACGTGTCGTTGAACAAAATGGCTTCTTGGTTGACGTTTCCAATGAGATGGCGCAAGCTGCGTACGCCCAAGTCACGCACGTTGATGCCGTCGATGAGCACCTCACCTTCCTGTACGTCATAGTAGCGTGGAATCAAGTCGACCAAGGTTGACTTGCCACTGCCGCTCTGTCCCACCAACGCCACGGTCTTTCCTTTGGGAATCACCAGATTGATGTCGCGCAACACCCATTGTTCCGCATACCTGAACGATACGTGGCGGAACTCGATTTGATGTTCAAAACTGTTGATGTGAATCGGTTTTTCGGGCTCTTTAATGGCTACTTCGGCCATCAGTATCTTGTCTACCCGCTCGATGGATGCCAGTCCTTTCATGATGGCATAGCTCGCCTTTGACAGTTCTTTCAACGGGTTGATGATGCTGTAGAGCATCACGAGGTAGTAAATGAATGTGGGGCCGCTGAGTACTTGCTCGTTCAAGACCAGCGTACCACCAAACCATAACACGATGACAATCATCAGCGTACCCAGAAACTCGCTCATGGGATGGGCCAATTGCTGCCGTATGGTGACCTTGAGGATGCTGTCTCGGTAGTTGGAATTAATCTTGTCAAAGCGCGCATTCATCTTTTCTTCGGCCGAGAAGGCCTTGATGATGCGCAGTCCGCCTAACGTTTCTTCCACCTGACTCATGGTGTCGCTCCACAAGTTTTGCGCCTTCACGCTGTTTTGTTTCAGTTTTCGTCCCACCAACCCCATGAACCAGCCAAAGAGAGGAACGAAGAGAATGGTGAACAGGGTGAGCTGCCACGAGATGATGAGCAGTGTGGTGAAGTAGGCAATGACGAGGATGGGGTTCTTGAACAGCATGTCCAACGAGGCCATGATGGAGTTTTCAATCTCCTGAACGTCACCACTCATGCGAGCGATGATGTCGCCTTTGCGCTCCTCAGAGAAGAATCCAAGCGACAGACTCGTAATCTTTTGGTACAGTTGGTTGCGTATGTCGCGCACCACACCCGTGCGGATGGGCATCACACTGGCTGAGGCGAGAAAGTAAGAACCTGTCTTGAGAAACGTCATGAAGGCCAAAAACAAGCCGATGAACAGCAGGGTGGTGGTGGCTCCGTAATGGTCAATCATCGTCTGTACATAGTAATTGGCATTATTACTCAGTACGTCGGGCAGTTCATTCATCGACGAGGGCCATGGCATCAGCGTAGTTACGCGCTCCTGTCCAATGTTGAAAAGGATGTTAAGAATGGGGATGAGGGCTGCGAAAGAGAAAATGTTCAATACCGCAGACAGGATGTTGAACAGTACAGAAAACCCTAAATAGCGCTTGTAGGGTGCTACAAAGCGTCGCAAAACCTGTATGAATTCTTTCATGTAATAACAGAATGATGCGGAAAGCAGAAAGCCGCAACCTCTCTTTCCGAATGCTGGAACGTAGTTTATGCACTGCAAAGATAAACCAATTATTTAGAAATGACAACTTTGCCCTTATATTTTTGGTACACAGCAGCATGGCGCACAGCGTGTTGCCGGCAATCGTTTTCATTGTTTGTGCATGTCGTTTGGTTTGCTTACCTTTGTCGTCTGAACGAACAACAAGAAGCCTTTCGTGCCCCATTGCGGGCAGATGATGAAGGGCATCTATATGTATTGAACATAAAAAGAGACAAGTATGAGTAAATTAGTAGTCAACTCTTACGAAGAGTTTGCAGCCTTTGAGGGCAAAGAATTGGGTGCATCAGACTGGTTGTTGATAGACCAGGAACGTATTAATCTATTTGCTGACGCAACATTGGATCATCAATGGATTCACGTAGACACTGACCGTGCCAAGAAAGAGAGTCCGTATCAGAGCACCATCGCACATGGCTATCTGACGTTGTCACTGCTGCCTTACCTCTGGTCACAGATTATCGAGGTGAACAACATCAAGATGTTGGTTAACTATGGCATGGACAAAATGCGCTTTGGACAGGCAGTTGTCACGGGAAGTAGGGTGCGCATGGTGACCAAGCTGCATGCCATCAGCAACCTACGCGGCATCTGCAAGACCGAAATCAACTTCAAAATAGAGATTGAAGGTCAGCGCAAACCGGCCTTGGAAGGCATTGCTACCTTCCTGTATTATTTCGAATAGCATCTCATAGTCAGGCTTGTGCGCTGTTAAGGGGATGGCGAATACCTGCTTTTCTCTTCCCTTTATTAGGCGCATGGCGTGTATCATGCTTTCCCCTTAGCGCATGTTTTCAAATGAAGTAGTATGCCTAATCTTCCCCAGTCGCATCCCTCATCCTTCACAAACTCTTGTTTTCACCCATTGAACACGGACGTGGAGCGACCGTTGAGGCTGAACAATCCCTTCCATTATCAGCCCCATCCTTTGGCTTTGTTGGCCATAAAGTGCGTCCAGGCGTACATTCAGGGCATGCAAACGTGGCAGGAAGAGGTGGCAAAAGGGAAGATGTTCGGAGTTTTAGTCGTTGAAGATCAGCAGCAACAGCTGGGCTTTTTGGCGGCATATTCAGGACAAATCGAGGGCAAGAGCGATTGGTTGGGCTTCGTTCCCGCCGTGTTTGATTACCTACAGACACAAGGTTATTTCAAAAAACATGAAGAACGAATCACACATATCAATGCGCTGGTGGAACAAGAGGAAAGGGATGCTAGCTATTTAGCGTTGAAAGAAGCGCTTAAACCCAAATCGGTCATTAGAAAAAGCTTCTTGTCATTTTCTAATGACCGCC
>CAUPIT010000028.1:0-20542 GCA_963511375.1 uncultured Prevotella sp.
GGATTTCTCTTTGCCGTACGACACAGAGAAATCCTAATGACCGATTTGGGTTTAAGAGAGAAATATGATTTAAAATTAGAATTAACATCACTAACATCAAATATATATTTCATCGAGAATTTAAGTTTAGTTGAAAAAAATAATGCATTTGGTAAAGATTCAAAACGGGAGTTGTTAAAATAATCACTTGAGTTCTAAGAGTTTTCTTCAATAATATATGCGTAGTGGCAGGAAAAGATTCTCTGCCTTTTGCTATATTTGTAGTCCAGAACAAAGAAAAATGAATATACAAGAACGCTTCGGCACTTTGCACTCCAGGCTGGAAGTGAAAAACTCAAGTTTTCAACACCAAACAAGAGTTTTATAAATGGATTGACTAATTTTGCACTTGTTGGTTGACTCTACGTACAATGATAGGACTCTTCAAATATATACTCAAAAAGGTCAATACAGCCAAAAACAGTTGCGGCAATTAAAAGAAAAATTGAACGAATATATTAACACCAACAATTTAAATGTCAACGTAAGTGTTGATCAAATAAAATGACAGAAAAGTATTGCTGCGAATTAATTATCAAGATAGAAGCTCAAAGGATAGTAGATTTATTATCAAATGGTATAACTCTACTAGACTTTGAGCCTGTGAGAATGGATCTTTATTTTAATGAATTTAAGCAACCGAGAGATTTTATACAATATAATAGAGAATATATATTTAATAATCTTTCTATCTCTGAAGTTGATGGAGGCATAACAACTCTTTCTTTATATGATAAATATTATAGAAATCAGCATATTACTCCATTTTTTAGATTCAGAATTTTTGACTCAACCTTAGAAAATGAAGTTATAACTTGCTCTTTTGCGTGGATTGCTTATGCTAATGTAGATTGGCTAATAAAAGATGAATTTATTTTAGAGAAACTTCTTTTAAAAAATGAAGAGTTAGTTTATCTTATAGTATATAATCAAAACGATGCTTATCTGGAAACCCAAAAAAAGAAACAAAATATTAACAAGATTTTTTCTTTTCTAAGACAAGAGACTTGGGGAAGAAAAGAAATTGTTAATGGTTTAACATTTATAGCAGCACCGCTAATGTATTTTGGTAGTGGATATAATAGTATTATACCAATTGAAGAATTAAAAAAACACGTTAAATCATCATTCATTGAAATAAATGGGAATGAAATAATAAAGATAGAACTATCACCTCTATATGAACCACCCCAAAAGCACAGAAATGAACAAAAAGAGTACTGGAAATCAACGAATCTTTATAAAAAAATAGAAAACTATAAAAAATTGACACAAGTCAATTTTGCAGATGTTTTTAAAAGAAGACAAAATATTGTAGCTATGGGTAAACGAAAATGGTAGGATAATGTGGGTAATACGGTAATGCTCCAAATCGGGAATTATCAAAATAATCATCTGATTATCAATGTGATTTTTAAAAGATTAGGCGTAAAGGCAGGGAAAGATTCTCTGCCTTTTGCTATATTTGTAGTCCAAAACAAAGAAAAATGAATATACGAGAACTCTTCGGCACTTTACGCTCCAGGTTGGAAGTGAAAAACTCAAGTTTTCAACACCAAACAAGAGTTTTATAAATGGATTGACTAATTTTTTCACGGTTAGCGGTTGCGCTTGGAGGTAACGCGGCCCGACTTTGTCAATGTTAACGTCACATTCTGCAACTTGCGGTTCGGAATGTCAAATATCACGCTCGGATTCATTCGCCTTCCCCTGAACTTCACTTCCAAATGCAAATGCTCTGTTGTGGCTCTGCCCGTACGCCCCGTAAGGCCAATCACATCACCCGCCTTCACGCGCTGTCCCACCTTAACCAGGTTTTTGTACTGATGACTGTACAGCGTTTCAAAGCCATACCGGTGCTTGATGATGATACAATTTCCGTAACCATAATGCGGCCCGGAAAGGGTCACCACGCCATCAAAGGCGGCCAGAATTTTATCTTTTGGTTTGGTTTTGAGGTCTGATCCGCCATGACGTCGTCTGCCTCCGTATGGACTGATGAGCTTGGCACCTGGCAGAGGAAATGCCCAATTACCCGATTTTTCCACCTCAGCCAGATTCAATTGGAATGAATCACCATGCGCGAAGGGGTTGTCGGGATCAACACCCAGCCGTTGTTCCAACACGGACACCACGGCAACATCCACATGACGGCCCTTTTTTGTGCATTGGATCATTCGACGTCTGAGCTGATGACTGTTGCTCTCGATGATGATTTCGGGACGGATGCGCTTGCCGTCCACCATGATGGCAAAGGTGCAAAAAGCCCTGCCAGCCCGCTCACCCACGATGGCGAGGGTTTGTCCCGCCTTGACCGTTTCGCCAACCTTGACCAGATTTTGCGCATTGTTGCCATAAACGGTTTCCAAACCATTGGGGTGGCGAACCACCACCACATTGCCGTATTCGGGAAACTTGCGTGACAGGCGAACCACACCGCCGAACATGGCCTTCACGGCATCGCCCTTCTTGGTTGCTATCTCCATGTAGAGATTGGGCAAGGTTTTGGGCTTTCCGACAGGCAGCGGAAACGAATATTCGTTGTCCTTGAGCTGCGTGAAGTCGATTGAAAACGATTTTTCCTTGTCAAACAGATGGGGTGTGGAGATGCTGATTTGCTGTTGTTCGGCCGCTGTGAATTGGTTAACCACGGGTGCAAACGCAGACAGCGTCATAACGGTGGTTGCAGCCAAGAGTATATTTCTTAAATGTAGTTTCATTCATCAACAAAAATAATGTGCAGACAAGGCACTACTCCCCGTTGCCGGGGGCGGTGCTGCCTGCATAGTTTACAACAAAATGATGCCGTTATAGATTCTCCCCGACTGGATGCCTAACCGCCGAGCCGAGAAATACGCATCCACCTGATCGTACGTACAGATGCCGGTGGATAGGATACGGTCATCACTTACGCCCGCTTCTAACAGCTGCAAGCGGTTGCACTCGGGCAGGTTGATATGCCATTTGTCCATCTGTTGGCTGATGGCAGGCATGTTGAAGCCGGCTTGTGCGAATGCCTGATACACCTCATCCCCCACTTCAAAATGGCGCAACGAGATGCCCGGACCGATACAAGCATGCAGATGAGCAGGCTGTGTGTGGAACGAGAGCTGCATCGTCGCAACGGCTTTTTGCACGACGCGCGCCACCGTTCCGCGCCAACCGGCGTGCACGGCAGCGGCGGCATGGTGCTCTTCATCGTACAACAGCACGGGGATGCAGTCGGCTGTTGACACGCCAATACAAACATGGGGGATGGCCGTGATGAGCACGTCAACGCCTTCGAGCAACTGCTGACGTGTAGACGGCGAGAGGGAGAAGAACTCTTCTGCGATGATTCGGGCCTCGGTGCCATGAACCTGATGCGCCATCAACAAGTGGGCATCGTCTATTTGCAGCTCGGCGCACAGGGCCTTGCGGTTCATCATGACCGCATCGGGAGCGTCTCCGCAATAAGGATTGATGTTAAATTCACCATACCGACCGCCACTCACTCCACCTTTCCGCATGGAAGAGAATGCTCTTACACGAGGGTGCAGGGAATGATATGTGAGTTGTGGGTTGGTCAAAATATCGTTGTTTGGTAGTATCGAAGCCCTGGCTAATCGTCCAGGTCCTCGTATTCAAAATCTTCCAGGTCGGCGACATCGTCGAGATCATCATCGTTGACGTATTCTATCTCGGCAAACTCTCCATCATCTGTCAACTCTGCGGCAAACTTGTCAGGGTCTTTATCACGGTGCACCAGATTGTCCTCGGCAATGATTCCCTTGAGTTTGTTGCTCTCACTGTTAAGTTCATTCCACAGAATGTCCTTCAGTTCGTTGAGTCCTTTTCCCGTCACGGCGGAGATGAAAATCACGGGAAGGTCGGTAGGCAGGGTTTCATGAAGCATCTCAATGAGTTCGTCATCGAGCAAATCGCACTTCGTTACCGCCAAGACACGATGCTTGTCCATCATGTCGGGGTTGAACGTTCGCAACTCGTTGAGCAAGATGTCGTATTCCCTCTTGATGTCATCGGTATCACCCGGCACCATGAAGAGCAGCAGCGAGTTGCGCTCGATGTGTCGCAAGAAACGAAGTCCGAGCCCCTTTCCCTCACTCGCCCCTTCGATGATGCCCGGAATGTCGGCCATGACGAACGATTTGTGGTCACGGTATTCAACAATGCCCAAGGAGGGTTCGAGCGTGGTGAACGGATAGTTGGCTATCTTGGGGCGTGCGCTGGATATGGCTGACACCAAGGTAGATTTGCCCGCGTTGGGGAATCCAACCAAGCCAACATCGGCCAGCAGCTTCAGTTCGAGTATGATGGTGAGTTCCTGCATGGGCTCGCCGGGTTGCGCATAGCGCGGTGCCTGATTGGTGGCCGTGCGGAATTGGAAGTTACCCAATCCGCCTCTACCGCCTTTGAGCAACAGCACCTCTTGTCCATCCTCGGTGACATCACAGATATACTTGCCCGTCTCGGCATTGTACACCACTGTTCCGCAAGGCACGTCGATATAAACATCCTTACCGTCGGTGCCGTGGCGTTTGTCGCGACCACCATCTCCACCATGCTCGGCAAAGATGTGTCGGTCGTACCTGAGGTGCAACAGCGTCCAGTAGTTATGGTTTCCACGAAGATAGATGCTACCACCTTTTCCGCCGTCACCACCGTCGGGTCCGCCATTGTAGTTGTACTTTACATGACGAAGGTGCATGGATCCCCGGCCACCCTTACCGGAGCGGCAGCAAATCTTTACATAGTCTACGAAATTGGTGGACATAATTACTTTAAATCTTAACCTGTTATAAATATATGATTAGCAAACAAGAACCCATTGGCCACCAACAGCCAAGATTGCCTTCCTTATGAATCTGTCTATTTATATACTAAAAATAAAATAAACAGAACGAATAATGAACAAGCGTAATGTACAACAAATAAAGCATTGGTTTTTTACGCTTCATGTCAAACTTCACTTAAAGTTCTGGCATGAAGCGTAAACGAATGCTTAAAGTTTTTCAACTTCAGAACATATATCTGCCGTGATTCTTTCTAATTCACCCAAGCCGTTGATGTGATGATGAATACCCTCTTTTTTATACCATTCAATCAAAGGAGCGGTTTGAGAGTGATAAACATTCAAACGTTTCTTGATGGTTTCCTCGTTATCATCGGTACGGCCGCTCTCCTGCCCGCGTAGAATGAGGCGCTTCATCAGTTCATCTTCAGGCACATCCAACTCAATCATTGCTGCTACACAGTGACCGCGGTCGGCCAACATCTGCTTCAAAGCTTCGGCTTGAGGGATGGTACGTGGGAAACCATCGAAGATAACTCCCTTGTGAACCTTGCCGAAACTATCGTACACACTGGCCAGGATGTCAATCATGAGTTCGTCGGGAATCAACTGTCCCTTATCAATATATCCCTTGGCAGTCTTGCCTAATTCCGTACCGTTCTTGATTTCACTGCGCAACACGTCACCCGTGGAGATGTGTCCCAAACCATACTTTGCAATCAACCGATCGCTCTGGGTGCCCTTTCCTGATCCAGGCGCACCGAATATTACAATATTTTTCATTCTTCTACTAATGTATAAATGTCTCTTAAATTTCTTCCTTGTTGTTCGTAATCAAGTCCATAGCCCACGATGAAGTCGTTTGGAATCTCCATGGCCACATATTTGATGTCCAAAGGAACGCTCAACTTGCCGGGCTTCAGTAGCAAAGTACAGATATCTATCGATGCTGGACTGCGCGTGCCTAAAGTCTCAATCATACGCCGCATCGTAGCTCCCGTGTCTACGATATCCTCAACAATGACCACATGTCGGTTGGTGATATCCTCGGTGAGGCCTATCACTTCCTTGATGACTCCCGTGGAGGCGATACCCTGATACGAAGCCAATTTGACAAACGAAATCTCACTGGGAATCGTGATGTATCGCATCAGGTCGGCCGCAAACACGAAAGAGCCATTCAACACGGCGAGAAACAGCGGTTCTTTGCCTGCCAAGTCGGTATTGATTTGCTCGGCAACCGCCTTCACCCGCTCCAAGATATCAGCTTCCGGAATGAACGTTCTGAACGTTTTGTCCTTGATCGTTACTTTACGCATGGAATCTAAATTTGATGATTATCAATCGCAAAGTTACGAAAAATATCATAAACATGCGACAACACGCCGATGAAAGTAACAGGACGGAGATAAAAACCGGCTAAGAATAAAACGGAAATGAATGTCCAAAAGCGCATCATCAAGATGTAATAAACAGCATTTAATGTCGCTCGTAGAGGTTTACGAAATAAGAATAGAGATAAATTAACAAAAAAACACTACCTACTTATAGGTATTCAAAATAAAAAGATGTATCTTTGCATGGTTAAAAGTAGGTATCTACCAAGACTATTATACAAAAACATTATTGAATACTTAAAAGTTAACATCTATGGCTTACGTAATTGGAAACGATTGTATCGCATGCGGTACATGTATCGATGAGTGCCCAGTAGGCGCCATCTCTGAAGGCGACATTTATTCTATTGATCCTGAAGCTTGCACAGAGTGCGGAACTTGTGCAGAGGTATGCCCAAATGAGGCTATTTCTCTTCCGGAATAAAAACATGGAATGAACGAAAGTCACAACCCGGTGACACATGAAAGGTAAATCTGAAAAAGATTGAACAACTCACTAGGGTTGAAAGTTTAAGAGGCTGTTTTGCGAGTCAAAACAGCCTCTTATTATTTGATGTTTCCTGTACTAGGTCTGTATTTTGAATAAACTAATGTTGGATGGTTACCAAGTAACAGTTATTTGCTGTCAGACACATAAGGATTATTTGTATTGTCAAAGGCGGCAAATATTGGATGATCACAATAAACTAATAATGGAGCATCCAAACAAAAAGAGGATGAAATGTGATTTCACCCTCCTTAACTTATTCTTTTTTTATTGATTATTTCATATTCAAAGCTTGCTTGGCTGTTTCGTTCTCTGGATCCAACTCCAAAACTTTCTTCCAATAGCCGTCGGCTGTTGATTTATCTTCCTTGAGCAAGTAGTAGTAACCCAAGTATCTGTAAGCCTCGATTAAACGAGTATTATCCACATTATCACGATCAGTCTTTTGGCTCAAAGAGTTAGCCAGTGCCTCATAGAATGGTTTGGCCAATCCTTCCTTTGTTTCGGGATCCAGATTAGAATTTACACGTGCTCGCAAGAAATTAGCGAAATCAATGTTGGCTGGGAATTTCTCACCCAACTGCTTGTACACCTCATCAGCTTTCAGATAGGTAGCTTTCTGCTCTTCGCCTGTCTGACTTGCTGCCATGGTGGTGTAGATTGAGCCTAATCCTGCCAAATCTGTTGCAGTAGGTTCTTTGACATTAATCAGATATTCTTCGTAATAAGTAATGGCATTGGCATAGTCGCCCTTAGCCAAATAAGCATCAGAGAGACTTTTCTTGTTGCTGTTGGCCAAATCCTTATTGTCAGCATTGGCGTTCATGGCTTTCTTGAACATATCAATGGCGTTGTCATTCTGCTTATTGGCTAGATAAGCCTGACCATAATAAGTATAGTCGTATCCAGAAATCTTCGCACTATCAGAAGCGTTGAAAAGGCGGTCAGCATATTTCAGAGCCTCTTCAACTTTACCTTCATCTGTGTTGTTATAGAATGCCAGACGGTTCCAAGCTGCGTTGCGCGGGTTCTTATTGAGTCCATAAAGCGCCATATCCAAACTCTTCTGACGTTTCTGCGACAGGTAACCTGCCATGGCATAATTGGTGATATCTACATCTTCGAGCTTGCTCTTGTCTACTTTCTCGTATGCTTGCATACTCTTGTCAAGCATATTGGAGTTGTAATAAATTCGTCCAACGAGCGCATCAACCGCAATGTCAGGACGCTGTGCACGAAGCTCATTGAGATTTGCTACAGCCTCTTCGGGGCTACGACCACGGAGGATATTGGCATACTTAAAGTAGGCATCTGGGTTTTTGGGATCAAAATATTTTGCCTGCTGATACCATCCTGCTGCGGCACCGCCATCGTCTTTGGCTACTTCAACATCACCAGCCAAAATGTAAGCAGGAGCATATTTCTTATCACGAGCCATGGCCAATTCAGCATACTTCATTGCTAATTCCGTATTTTTCTGATCCAAAAACGCATGGCCAATGCCCACTAATACTGCTGGATTCTTTTTGTTTGCTTTGACGATATCCTTCAGTGCCTTTTCGACAGTCTGAGGACTTGTTGACTTGATAATCTGAGTCGCTTGTTTGATGGCTACATCATTCTGCGCCATTGATGGAGCTGAAAATCCTAGTAACAAGGCTCCAATCAGTAAATATTTAATTGCTTTCATAATCTTCTACTTTCTTTGGTTTTGTTGATAATTCAACGCTCCTCACGTTTTGTTTGTCAGTCTTTTCGTGCCAAAAGTACATTTTTATTCTGAAACACGGACGTTTCGTATAGTTAAATTTCCATAAGCGGGCAGCAATCCTGACCTTAGAATTATTTTCTGGCCCTTGTCTTGCGAGATAATGAAATTGGAAAAGCCTGTGGGAAGTCCCATGTGAGTATCATTCAATAGAATGTATAAAGTACGCACCAAAGGATAATTGGCATTGTAGAAGTAATACTGATAAGGCTTCCAACTGTTTTGCACATTGGCCACTGGAATTGAAGAAACAGCCATCGGGCGTATTTCTTTCTTGAAAGTAAGGTTGGTGCTATCACGCTTATCATTGAGCCAATTGCTTCCAATAATGCCAATGGCTCCCTTGTTTTCTTCTACATATTTAATAACCTCTTCTGTCTTTTTGACTGCGGCTACATTTTTATTCGCGATAGGCTTTCCTCCGAGGATGGAATCTTCAACGTAGTGCACGGCAGAAGAGTTAGGATTGTCAAATACTACCGTGATGTCTCCAATCTTGGAATGAGGATAGATTTGACTCCAATTAGTGATTTCTCCGTTAAATATTTTTCTTATATTGTCAACACTGATACAAGAATCTGTGTTGTTTATATTCTGAACCAAAGCAAGTCCATCATAAGCGAACTTGATAGAGCGAGGGAACTGTTTGTTTGCTTTCAAACTTTCCAACTCGTCTTTTGTAAAATCACGCGATGTTATTGCCATGAACACTTCTCCCTTGAGAAGTTTGTTAATGGCGTCCGACTCGTTCGTATAGATTGGAGTCAGCTTAGCCTTTGGATAAGTAAACTCGAAGAGCTCGCGCTCCTCTTCGATAACAGGACTAAAACTTTCGTCAGAAGCAAAAGTTATTGCTCCTGACGAATAAGTATCTGTTCTGCCATCTTTTGACTTCTTGTTTTGGCAAGAAGCCAAAAGAGAAGCAGAGAGTGTTAATCCTACGATGATGTAAGATAATTTACAATTCATATTATTGCAATTTGAACGAAACAGGCACGTTGTATTTCACACGTACGGCTGAGCCATTTTGCTTACCAGGAATCCAACTAGGCATGCTCTTTACAACACGAGCTGCTTCCTTATCCAATGATGGGTCTACTGAACGAACCACTTTAACGTCTGTGATATGTCCATCTTTCTCTACAACGAAAGAAACAACCACACGTCCCTGCACACCATTTTCTTGTGCCACTACAGGATACTTAACGTTTTCGCTCAAATACTTCATCAAGGCAGAAGGACCACCAGGGAATGATGGCATCTGCTCAACGACATCGAATACCTTGTTCTCAACTTCCGGTTTTGGCTCTGGCTGAGCCACTGCTTCTTTAAGTTTCAATACTTCACCACCCTTATCGTCATTACCTTTAACGTCAATGGCGCCGATAGCGGTTTTCGTATTCATCAATTCATCTTGAGTTTTCAATTCTTCTTCAGGTTTCACCTCGTTGTCCTTCTTGATGACAGGTGCGGTAAACTTGATAGAACTCTTTACTCGCTCAACAACCTTTTCAGGTTCAACTTGAATCTTCTTTTGTTGTTTTACTTCGGCCTTTTTCTTAGGCTGTTCCAACTTAGAAAGTTCAACTACCTCTGTCATGGCTGCTCTCTTTCTGGCTTCTGCGTCAGCGGCCTTCTTTAAAGAAAGACCGATTTGACACAACAACACTAATGCGACTACAGCAATGATAGAGATAACATTTCTCTTACCAGTACCTTTTCTTAGCTGATAGGCACCGTAAGCCTGGTTACGACCGGCAAAAACGAGGTCGGTCCATTCACCAGAGATCAAATCAATTTTTGACATTGTTTCTCTTTTTTAATAGTTAATACTTTGTTCTCTTACTCAACGCCCTTTGCTTTCAACAACTTTTCGTCGTCAGGGGAAATCTTGTCGAGAACGTATTTAGCTATGCTGCAAATCTGCATCTCGTCGAGAGCATCAATAACATTCTGTGCTAACGCTTTATCCGTTGCCTTAATAATGACCGTCATTGTCTGAATCTTCTGACCACCAATTTCACCGGCTTTGATTTTAGACAATTCCGCCTTATATACGGAGTCGGGCATTTGATCTTTCTTCTGGTCGAGTTCGGCCTTGGCCTTCATCACCTGTAGCACGGGTTGCGTGTTGTCCTCGGTCACGTGCTGCATAAAGACCTTGCGGATTCCATCTTTACCCCAAGTAGTCTCCTTGAGGGTTGAAGGATCGTCGTACTTAGGCAAACCTGCCGTGTAGAAGATCTTGTTGTTCCCAGCCACATAAACGGTAATCGTATATGAAGCCTTTGTTACCGACTTGTCTTGATCAGTAATGTTCTTATCGTTACTAGGCATACTCAACTCCATCGTTTGTGGTTTGGCCAATGAAGTACAGAGCATGAAGAAAGTAATAAGAAGCATCATCATATCCACCATAGGCGTAAAGTCTACGCGAACATTGATTTTCTTCTGCTTACTTGTATCTTTTGATTTTGCCATACTTATTTATCCTCCCCCGTTTTTAATGTAGTGATAAGGTAATAACGGTTCTGATTCATATCCTGAAGTTCAGACATCACCTTCTTCATATTAGCATAAGGTGTCTTCGCATCAACCTTGATAGCTATCTTGATGTCTTCATTGACATTCAGAGCTTCGGTCACCCAGTGTTGGAATTCACTTTTTCCACCATCGATAGAATCCAAAGGAACGCCAGCTTCAGCGCTGGTAATTACCTCAGTCATCTTCTCAGTAGGCAAACCCAAGTAGCCTTTCAAGTTATCCAAAGGAACGCCCCACATTGGGTCGGTCTGGAACTTCTTCATTTCAGCATCAGTCAGTCCGAGGCTTCCTGTCTCATTCATTCCCTGAATGAGCGAAAGCATGTCGTTCTGATTATCCATACTCATAAACACCTTGCCCTTGTCATTGACAAGAATGTTTAGCACATCGTTTTCTGGAACCTTGATCTCAGAGACAGACGATGGTTGGTTTACTTTCACCGGTTCGTTCTTAACGAATGTTGAGGTCAACATGAAGAACGTCAGCAAGAGCACCATCACGTCTGACATAGGAGTCATATCAATCCAGACGTCATGTTTCTTAATTTTTAACTTACCCATAACTGAATAATTTTAAAAGGGTTAGCTAAAATTAAGCTTCTGGATGCTTTTCTTCGAATGTGTGAGCGATTGTGTAACCAATCTCGTCCATTGCAAATGTTAACTTGTCAATCTTGTTGGTGAAGTAGTTGTAAGAAACTACAGAGAACCAAGATGTAGCAATACCAGAAGCTGTATTAACCAAGGCCTCAGAAATACCAGTAGAAAGTGCCATAGAGTCAGCACCACCACCAGCTGCCAAAGCTGCGAACGAACGAATCATACCAAGCACGGTTCCGAACAAAGCGGTAAGTGTACCCAATGTTACAATCGTAGCGATAATCGGCAAGTTCATCGTCATGGTAGGCATTTCAAGTGCGGTAGCCTCATCATGCGAGTTCTGAATGGTAGCCACTTTCTCCTTCAACTTGATATTTGTTGTTTCCATCTCTCTGTAAGACTTCAAGTCAGCTAATACCACGTTAGCTACAGAACCACCCTGCTTGTGGCAAAGTTCTTCTGCCTTGGCGATGTCACCATTTCTCAGAGCTGCCTTTACGTTTTCTGTGAATTTGATCACGCTACCCTTACCTGAGCAAGCGCTGATAGCAATCCAACGCTCAACAGACATTGCAATTACGGTACACAACAAACCAAAGATAATAGGTACAACCCATCCACCTTTGTACACGGTGCCCAACATATTCAAAGGATGACCTTCACGATCGCCGTTAGCGAAGTTAGCTGGATCACCAAGAATAAAGTTGTAGAATCCCCATCCTACAACGAATGCCAAGATAATGATAATGAACGCATGTCTAACGCCCTGAAAGCCCTTAGACTTCTTTTGAGGGGCTGCTTTTGTTGTTGCCATAATTTAAAATTTTAATTTTTGGTTATTAATAATTTAAGTTGTTAATATGCTTAATCGTTTTTCAAGATTCTCGCTATTCTTATTTCAAAAGGAGAATTTTTTGGGTTTAACATCGCAAAGATATATAAATTATAGATAAATCTTTGTGAAATTAAGAAGTTTTAACGAGTGATTTTATGCTTTTTCTTGCAATTTATCTCCGTTTGCGACTTCATTATTTCAATTTTGCGAGTACATTTTTCATTCTCCTGAGTGCTTCCCGAATGTTTTCATCGCTGGTGGCATAACTCATGCGTATGCACTCGGAATCGCCAAAGGCATCACCGCCAACAGTTGCAACGTGTCCTATTTCAAGCAGATACATAGCCAGGTCGGTAGCACTATTGATGGTATGCTGACCGTCACTCTTACCAAAATAGCTGCTGCACTTGGGGAATAGATAGAAGGCTCCTTGTGGCTCATTCACCTCAAAACCACCAATCTCTTTTGCCAACCGCACAATCAGGTCTCTCCTGCGTTGAAAAGCCTGACGCATTTCCTCCACACATGCTTGTTCTGTGACATAAGCGGCAAGCGCGGCACGCTGACTCACCGAGCATGGGCCACTGGTGTATTGTCCCTGTAGCTTGTTACAGCCCTTCACAATCCACTCGGGAGCGGCGATGTATCCTATTCTCCAACCCGTCATGGCGTACGCCTTTGAAACGCCATTGACGAGAATGGTACGTTCCTTCATGCCGGGAAACTGTGCGATGCTCTCGTGTCGACCGATGTAGTTGATGTGCTCGTAAATTTCATCAGCCAGCACAAACACGTCTTCATGCCTTTTGATGACGTTGGCCAGTTGCTCCAACTCCTCCTTCGAGTAAACACTCCCGGTAGGATTGCTGGGCGAGCAAAGTATCAACATGCGTGTTTTAGGCGTGATGGCAGCTTCCAACTGCTCTGGCGTCATCTTGAAGTTCTGTTCAAAACCAACCTTGACAATCACCGGATTTCCACCTGCCAGTTTGACCATCTGTGGATAACTCACCCAATAAGGAGCTGGGATAATTACCTCGTCCCCATCGTCTACCAACGCCATCAGCGTGTTACAAACGCTCTGCTTGGCACCATTGGAAACCATGATTTCGGCGGTATCGTAGCTAAATTGGTTTTCTCTTTGCAGCTTCTCTGCAATAGCCTTCCTCAAGTCGGGATACCCTGGCACGGGAGAATACTTCGAGTAATTCTCCTCAATGGCTTGTTTTGCGGCCACCTTGATGTGTTCTGGCGTATTGAAATCAGGCTCGCCCACACTCATGTTAATCACATCAATGCCTTGAGCTTTCATCTCACTGCTCTTTTGCGACATGGCGAGTGTGGCTGAAGGAGCCAGACGGTTCAGACGGTTTGATAGGTGTGCCATTTGTTTTACAATTGAATAGTTGTTGAATGCAAAAGTAGCATTTTTATTCTTTGAGGCGAAATAAAAGTGATATTATTTCAACTATTGTTTTAAGTTTGTAACATTTGGGCATTTATTTGAGGTGTAACTTGTGCCCCATCCTCACCTGTTTGGTCTTCAGATAGCGCTTGTTGTATCGGTTGGGCGTCACCTCAATGGGTACGATTTCGGCAATTTCCAGTCCGTATGCTTCCAGTCCAACTCGTTTCACGGGATTGTTGGTCAGCAGTCGCATCTTGCCTATGCCCAAATGACGCAGCATCTGCGCACCGCAGCCATAGTCCCTCTCATCGGGTTTAAAGCCCAAGTGTATGTTGGCATCCACGGTATCGTAGCCCTCTTCTTGCAACTTATAGGCTGCCATCTTATTCATAAGGCCAATGCCCCGACCTTCTTGCTGCATGTAGATAACAACACCTTTCCCCTCTTTCTCAATCAGTTCCATCGACTTCTGCAGCTGCTGACCGCAGTCACACCGCAAACTTCCCAGAGTATCGCCTGTCGCACAAGACGAGTGCACACGAACTAGCACCGGTTCGTCCCGTTCCCACTTGCCTTTCACCAAGGCCATGTGCTCCAAGCCGTTGCTCTGTTGCCTGAAAGGTATGAGGTGAAAATGCCCGTATCGGGTGGGCATGTCTACCTCGTCGCCCACTTCTATGATTGATTCCTTTTCCAGTCTGTAGGCGATGAGATCAGCGATGGTGATAATTTTCAGTCCCCACTCCGTGGCCAACTTTTGCAATTCGGGCATGCGGGCCATGGAGCCGTCTTCGTTCATAATTTCCATCAGGGCGCCGGCAGGGTAAAGTCCAGCCAATCGGCACAGGTCTACGGCAGCCTCTGTATGCCCACTTCGCCTCAACACACCGTTGTCTTGCGCATACAGTGGGTTGATGTGTCCCGGCCTTCCAAATGTCTGTGGGGTGGATGTTGGGTCTGCGAGTGCGAGGATGGTGGCTGCCCTATCATGAGCCGACACGCCTGTAGTGCATCCTTCCAGTTTGTCTACGGTCACCGTAAATGGGGTTCCCAGCACTGATGTATTGTCCGTCACCTGATGCGGAAGATCCAATTCCTCGCACCTGGACAACGTGATTGGGGCGCAAAGCACGCCGCGAGCGTGTTTCAGCATGAAGTTCACTTTCTCGGCAGTAATCTTCTCAGCTGCGATAATGAGATCGCCTTCGTTCTCTCTGTCTTCATCGTCCACAACGATGACAAACTTACCTTCCTTGAAATCTTTGAGCGCATCCTCGATGCTGGACAGTTTAAAGTTTTCCATATCGTATATAGCTATATATAAAGAGGTGTTATTTTGAATGTACTATTTTCGTAATTTGCTCCGTCACTTTTTCATTTGTCTGTACGATTTGTCTGAGATCGCGCAGCAGCCGAATCCTAAATCGCCACATTCTGAGGTAGAAGAACAGTCCCAACGGGATGATGATAGCCGAAACGATGTTCAGCCACTTGTGCTCGAAGGGACGCGTGTGCGCCTTTACAGCCAGCACGGGATAGTTGTTCAGCTCGTTCAAGATCACTTTATCTCGGGTGTTCGTGAGGTCATCTATCACTTTTTCAAGCTCATTGCTGATGCGTTCCACCTCGTGGTCGGGCTGGTATCTAAAGAACACCTGCACCACGTTGGGCAGCGATTTCAACCGATGTTCCTCGACATATCGCCTGATGTCGTCGCTCATATTCAGCAGCAATTGGCGGTCTTCGAGATAGTTGGGATCTTCGATAATCACCTCCTTGCCGTATACATGACGCTTGGTTCGCCAGCCCAGCGCTTTCATGATAACGGCTTTCCACTGATCGATATTGAACACCATGGAGTCACGGTTGGCCTTGTATGTAACAAAGCCCGCCAAGGGGATGAGTACCGCGGGGGCCAGACCCTTGCCAAATTCCACCGTCCACATGTCGCCACGCGCCATTCGGTAACCCGTGTTGTCAAGCAGGTAATACACTATGAAGACCAGCACCGACACAATCACGGGGATACCCAGACCGCCTTTACGGATGATGGCGCCCAGCGGTGCGCCGATGAAAAAGAAAATGATGCACGTCAGGGCCAGCGTAAACTTGTTAATCATCTCAATGTAATGCTCCCGGAGCAATCGGTCGCCATCACTGGTAATCATGCTTCTGAAATTAAGCTCGGTTACCTCCGACTGAACAGAACTGAGTGCCATGTTCACCGCACTCAATTTCTGGTCTTTGGTTAATTTGTTGTATATCGAGTCAAAATGGTATGTTTTGCCTTGCGCTAATTTCACAGCGGCCAGCGAATCTCTTTTATTGACTTTCGGAATGCGGTAATACATTCGTTGCGCATCGTCATAGATGCTGCGCCCCACGCTGTCGTATGTCATACTGAGCGAGTCGATGCCCGAAGTGAGTTGTGACAAACTTTTTGCCTTGGCGTTGTTGGACAGCGCAGCGGCATCGGTCATGTTGAAATCGCCATCGTAGTCGAGCACGATTCGTTTGTCGGCAAAGGTTTCTCTGCGGTAAGGAATGCTGGCACTGGCGCCCAGTTCCTGCGACTGCATGTTCTCAAACCATTCGCCACTCCACAGGGTCAGCAGCAGGTGCTTCTTGTCGGCTGTAGTCTGGAGCATACCCGAATCGGCCAGAATGATGGCCTGATCCTCATAGCTGCCCGTCATCCTGTAAATCATGATGCCGTACAACTTGCCGGTGTCCATATCTTTTTTTTGCACGTAAAGATTGCTGTTGGGGATGCCATCGTAGAAGATGCCTTCAGGTATCTCAAGCTCCGGGTTCTTCTGCGACATCGAAATCATCAGCTGCGCCATCTTCATGTTAGCGCTGGGGCCTACGTAGTTTTGAAAATAAAAAGAACAAAAGCAGACAACCACAGAGATGACGATGAGCGAGCGAAAGGTTCGCATGGTTGATATGCCCGCCGACTTGATGGCCGTGAGCTCACTGCTCTCGCCTAAATTGCCAAACGTGATGAGGGACGACAGCAAGATGGCCAGTGGCAAAGCCTGTGGAACCAAAAACAAGCCCATGTACCAAAAGAACTGTGCCATGACCTCCATGGACAGTCCTTTGCCGATGAGCACGTCGACATACCTCCACAAGAACTGCATCATCAGCACAAACTGACAGATGAAGAAGGTTCCGGCAAACAGCAGCCCAAATTGCTTGGCGATGAATAAATCTAATTTCTTGATACGAAACATCTATGCCCTTGATATGTTGTACACGTGTACGAACAATGTGCAAAAATAGCATAAAAAAATAAGATATACTCCGTTTTTCGCTTTTTTAAGCATGATGCTCACGACTGTTGCAATTATAAAAGGTGGTTGGTTGTAAAAAAACAATATGGTTCATCACCATAAATCAAACACGTACGGCATGACTATTCGCCTTGCTCGTTAACTTATTATCACGGTACGTTTGAGCAACAACAACGGGTGAGAAGTTATCTATTTTCTTGACAAGTGCCCTGTTATATTTCGATTATTTGCCAGCAACCTGGCATGTGCTCGCAAATATTGAAAATATGCGCAAAAATTATATCTCCCTATCTGTCAAGTTGTTGCGACTATCACGGTTCATCTTAGCACGTTTTACTCATGGTTTTTCACGTTATAAACCGCATTTTTGGCACATAAAGTGTACGTTTAACAGCTAAAAGTCATGTTAATAAGAGGAGAAAAGCATAGAGTTTGCCTTCACAATGCAATGCTTTTTGCAGCGACCGAACGTTTTTCTTGTTCGGCAAGCGATAATTGCAGCGCATTTGCCTATTCATCTTTTCTATTTCAGCATTTTGCAGGAGGCTTTTTATTGTCATTTTTGCGGACAAAGCCAAGAATGAAAAAGACCTGCAAGCGCCACATATAGGGACGTGATGAAAATTGTGCGAGGAAGCCAACCGCCTGCTTAAAGACCACTGAACTGTCGCAAACGCAACAAGTTGTCCTCCCACAAATCTTTCAAGGTGTCTACATCGTCATCATCGGCAAAATCGGTAATTACAAGAATGTAATCGTCCGTAATGTCGCACTTTTCCATGCGCAGCTCCACGTATGCATTCGCGTCTTTCTCATCCAACCACCTGAAACGCAGGTAATTAAATTTTACCTTAGCAACCACTTTGGCTTGCCGTGTTTCATGATGCGCATAAAGTTCACCCCATCTGAAATTTAATAGGTCACCTTGTTTCTGTATGTCATCGGCCAGCCATCGAGCCAACTGATCAGGCTCACTTATCAGATTCCAGATGATACTTTGTGAATTAGACATTAACTCTCTCTCTATTTTGACTTGTTGTTTGGGCATGTCGAATAGTTTCTTGGTGATAATCATGTAATACGCACAAATATAGCAAAATATATTGTAACGAAATAAAAAAATATATTTTTATTGTGTATTTAAAAAGATTGTAGTATCTTTGCAGCCGCAAATAAGTGATATGGCGGGATAGCTCAGCTGGTTAGAGCGCATGATTCATAATCATGAGGTCACCGGTTCAATCCCGGTTCCCGCTACAAAAGCCCTGTTAGTCTGTTGAAAGATTTGCAGGGCTTTTTGTTTGAAAAGGCGTTTCATCGTGTTAACGATTAACCTAACAGAGCACCGGAATGAAGAACCACACTCGGCGTTCATCAGGAACATGATAACACAAGACCATCATCATACAGAAAAATCATGAAAAAATTTATTGCTGTCCGCTAAAACTTTTTTGAGCATAAAATTAGGGCTGGATTCCTCGCATGGAATTCAGCCCTTTTAGCTACCTTTTTTTTCTAAAATAAATTCAAGTAACTATGAACAAAGGTACACATTTTAGCGGACAGCAATACTTCTTTTTACTGAAGTTAGAGCTGAATCACTATTTCATTGGCACATTGTTCAGCAGAAGATCACCACAGTTCTGGTACACCTCATCAAAGATTTCGCGACAGCGCTTCTCGCTCATCTTTATCTTGGAGCCTACTGCAATGAAGTCCTGGAGTGTAGGGTAGCCGGTGTTGTTGACAGATGTGGCATGCTGTCCATTATAACCCTCCGTGCAAAGCGTCAGATCATAGGCTGGTGCAAGATGCCATACGTATTTCCCATTTGTCTCCTTACGAACCAGGAAACTGAAGTTCTTGCAATGGTCATCCTTGTTGTCGGTAAGATAGTTGAACACCATACGGCGATACATCTCTTCAACATACTTTGCATCCTGGGTAAGATAACCAGTCAATGCCAACAAGTTGCTATAGTCGAGTACTGGATTTGAGAGCGAAAGACAAAGCAAGCCTCCTGCTGTTGCAGTATGTATGCGTTCGCCTTCTGCTGACAGATCAAAGCGTCTCGTGGTGAAGTACTTGCCATTGGTTAGTTTGAAATCCGGCACATCAATACCACAACTGCGAGCAACCTCGTTATAATGATATTCATTCCTACCCACATCCTTAGAATCGTAGGTATGTCGGAACTTGACAAGCCAATGTCCTTCTGCGTCCGAGAAAACAGCTTTCGGACGACAACCTCCACTGTTACCACTGTTATAGAGCAAAAGACCAGCATCTGTATCTTGCTGCTCTTTGAGCACTTCTAATGCCTTCTCCTGAAGAAGGTCGAAGTCAGAGATTTCATTTTCTTTACCGATAATCGTCTCTGGCTGATACGTCAAAGCCCCCATACCGCTACCACCAACAATGCTCAATCGGTCGATGGCAGAAAGTTTTCTGTCATCAATACCTTCGCGAAGGAGAGCCTTATGCAGCAAGTATCGCCCGTAACCATCAGGAAGGCTATCCTCGAATATGCCGAAGTTGCCGTAAAGCGGTGTTGGATTTGCAAGGAACAGTCCTGGCTTCAAAGGCAACTCCAAAGGGGATATGCTGAATCCTTCGGCAAGCCAACGAGGATTGTATTCAAATGCCAGTCGCTTGTCATCGGGTGTAAGCGATATTACGCCTACTGTCTCATTGTGATATTTTACGGTCAGTCGATCTATCTTCTTCATGCCTTATGTGCTCTTGTCTTACCACTATTCTTACGTATCTGAGTCAACTCCTCCATAGTGGAATATTTTGGCTCAGCAAAGATGTTTTTGACTTCTGTAGTATATTCCAATGCCATGGCAATGCCAATGAGATTCTTGAGCGAGATAAGTCCTTTCTGCTCAAACCTCACGATGTTGCTTACTGCCACATTAGCTTTCTCTGCCACTTGTTCACGTGTCAGATTCTTCTCTATTCTTCGTTTTCTGAAATCATTAGCCATAGCCTTGGCAATGTCATCCGCATTGTCAAGCGTATAGTTTTCTAATACCGATAATATATTGTTCATAAAATCGAGATATTTTATCTTAATAATAATATTTTATTAATTGCAATGTTACTACTTTTATTTTAAATAACCTCGTTTCTAAATAGAAAAACGGTCTTAGACGCAATAATTTAACAGTATTTCTTTGTTCTGCAATTCATAACTATCTGATCTACCATGAAACGGCCTAGATTCTCTCTTTACCATATATCTCTTAAGGAAATTTTAAGAAACACTTAAGCCAATCTTAAGGAAGTTATATTTTATGTGCCGTAACTTTCCTCTATAAACCCAAATCGGTCATTAGGATTTCTCTGTGTCGTACGGCAAAGAGAAATCC
>CAUPIT010000029.1:0-19493 GCA_963511375.1 uncultured Prevotella sp.
TCCCCTTTACCACACATACCGCAAGACATACCTTTGCCACGCTCATCACGCTTGAGCAAGGTGTACCGATTGAGACCGTGAGCAAGATGCTGGGGCATTCCAATGTGAGCATGACCGAGCGTTATGCAAAGGTTACACCCAAGAAACTCTTTGAGGAATTTGACCGTTTCCTTTCTTTCACCGAAGAAATGCAACTGGCTATCTAATCCTTATCAAATCATTTGATTTATTATCTATTCATTTAAAAATTCAAAATACCAAGACAATGAGAAGTACATTCAAGATACTGTTTTATATCAACAAACAGAAGACAAAGGCAGACGGCAATACCGCCATTCTCTGCCGTATCACCATAGACGGAAAGAACGCAGCCATTACCACAGGAGAAGAGTGTAAATTTTCCGAGTGGAACGCCAAGCAGGGATTGACAATAAACAGGAAGATCAATCAAAGGATCAATGAGTTCAGGGATTTGGTGGAAAAGACCTATCGGGACATTCTTGTAAAGGATGGAGTGGTAAGCGTGGAACTTGTAAAGAACCGCTTACAGGGTATTGCCACCAATCCGACCACGCTCCTTGCCATGAGCAGGGTGGAACTCCAAACTATCAAGGAAAGTGTTGGCAGATCAAGGGCAGAGGGAACTTATCTGAACCTGTTCTATTCTGACAGAAATCTCCGTGAATTTGTAGAAAACAAAGGAGTGCAGGATATACCCATCGGAACAATTACAGAGGACTTGTTCGAGGAATACCGCTTCTTTCTCAAAAAGCGTGGACTGAAAGCATCTACCGTCAACAGCAACCTCTGTTGGCTGAGCCGACTGATGTTCCGTGCGGTCAGCAAGAGGATTATCCGCTGCAATCCGTTTGAGAATGCCAAGTATGAGAAGGAGGAAAAGAAGATACGTTTTCTGCAAAAGAGCGATGTGATGAAACTTATGGCAATGAAGATGAACGACAAGGAAGCGGAGCTGGCAAGACTGATGTTTGTCTTTTCCTGCTTCACAGGCTTGGCTATCTCAGATATGGAGAATTTGGAATACAAGCATATCCAAACGACAGCGGATGGACAGATGTATATAAGAAAGGAACGTCAGAAGACCAAGGTTGAGTTCATCGTGCCGTTACATCCCATAGCGGAAACCATCATCAGTCATTGCTGGAAAGAGCCGGAAAGAAGCGAGGTACAGCAGACGGTGAAAGAAAAAGGCGACCACCTTGTTTTTCATCGTGATTGCAGCCGCAGTGTCATGGATGCCAAACTGAGTATTGTGGGAAAGGCTTGCGGTATTCGCCAAAGACTTTCCTTCCACATGGCAAGACATACATTCGGCACGATGAGCCTAAGCGCAGGAATACCTATTGAAAGCATCGCCAAGATGATGGGACATACCTCCATATCAAGCACTCAAGTCTATGCGCAGGTAACGGACAGGAAGATATCAGAGGATATGGACAGGCTCATTGCCAAGTACAAGGCTAAGGATAACAATACCACAAATGCGGATGTGGATGCAGCTACAAAGAAAATTCCATTGATTGTTAGTTTAAATGGCAGAAAGGGGGATACGGCATGAATACGAGCTATAAATCAAAGACGAAGACCAGCGCGGGAAATCAGCGCAGTTATTTTGATTGGGGCAGCAATATGCAGATAATCCAAAAGGGAAAGGGAAAGATAGTCATGACAGAGGGCGAACTCACAAGGTTCTTCGGAGTAACGTGGAGTAAACTTAACCATAGACTGCAAACAGTAATGAAATCCTCCCATCTACATCCCAATGAGAAGGTTGCAGGTGAGGAGGAAATCATCATTAACGGACAACTCAAAGGTTATGCTCCGCTCTATTCACTAACAACAATCATCGCCTTGTCCTTTCAATTGGACAGTACGGAAGCGCATTTGTTCAGAAAGTATATCTGTGAGAGGTTGCAGAAACCTGTATCCGTGATAATACCGATGTTTATGTTCGGTAACACGAATAACTAATTGATTATTTCTTATCTTTCCTTTTTCTTTCACTGAGATTGTATCTTACTACATAACTACATTAAGGGATAAAGCGGTGAAAGAAAAAGGATTAACGTGTAGTAAAGTACTCGAAATAATGGTACTACGCAGTAACTACATTTGTCTTTCTTCTTTCACCGCTTTATAGAGAATGCTCTATATCTCAAAATCAACAAGGAAAAGGCCGTAGTGTCGTATGTGCGCAGAGTGAAATACCTTGGCTACTCCTTTTATGTAATGAACGGCAAATGCCAACTCACGGTACACCCAAAGTCCAAAGCCAAGATGAAGTCAAGGCAAAAAGAACTGACAAGTCGCAGTAATGGATGAGGACACGCCAAGAGAAAGCAAAAGCTGAAAGAATACATAAGAGGTTGGATAGGTTACTATCACCTTGCCAATATGAAACGTCTCCTACTTGACACTGATGAATGGTTAAGACGTAGAATACGCATGTGTATATAGAAAGCTTGGAAGAAAGTCAGGACAAAAGTGGCAAACCTCATCAGATATGGTATCAATCAATACCAAGCATACGAATGGGGTAATACTCGCAAGAGTTATTGGCGAATAGCTGATAGTCCTATTTTAACAAGGACGATAGATAACAATAAACTACGCTCAGCAGGGTATGCCACTTTAATGGGATCGTATCTCGAATGACACCTAAAATAGGAACCGCCGTATGCGGAACCGCATGTACGGTGGTGTGAGAGGTCAGTGAACACGAAAGTAAGAGATAAGCACCTATGATTAGTGTTTACCTCCTACTCGATTGCTCTTTTGAGTTTTATCGGACAGCAATAGTTGCAAGTCAACTGTATTTGCTATATTATCAATAATTGAAATAATAAGGCCAGACAGTCTAACCCTACCGAGCGTTACATGCAACCTGAAATTAGAAAACATCTTACAGCAACGTCTTTCAAATCATTGCGCATAGATTCTACCATAGACAAAAACTGCGATGGTATTTCTGAAACACCAAGATGAATAAAACCCAATCCTGTTGTAATTTCAAATGCTCCTATTTTGTCAAATGTGAGAGTAGGCGTTTCTATTGCATCAAGATTTTTCTTGATGATTTGGCGCAAGTCCAAATCGATCGGAGTATCATCTATGAATGCTAATGTTATATGACAATAGCCCTTCTGCCATACAACAGGTAATTCACTCATTATAGACCTCATTCTCTTAAACCAATCTGTTTCATAGTCTATTGGAACTTTCAATTCAAAGGAAAGTATCATTCCGGGATTTGGCGTTGCTGATGGGTGGAATACCAGTTGCTTTATAATAACAAAAAGCATAGTCAGTTCTGAAAGGATACATTAAACAATATGGATAACCTAAAAATAACATTAGCTTAACATTTGCCACCAATAAGACAAGCTAAATTTGCAGTGTTAAAAGAACAACAAACTTGATTGATTGCAGTTTGAAAATTTATTGCAATAAATGACAATTATTATTCACATTTAATTTTAAAAGTTATGAAAACAGAAGTTTGTATGCAGGAGATGAATCTGCAAGAAATGAAAAGTACTAATGGTGGTGGTATATCCATTATTAAAGTAACTGGTGCTATGGACGGAATTAAAGGAAACACAGAAATCTTTATCTTCGGCATTCGTATATTTCACGGTAAGAATGTAGATTAACATTATCTCTCTCATTGTCATCCAAGATTATTATAGTTTTGGATGACAATAAGTTCTTTTGTTAGTATGAAAGTAAAAATTTGCACTATTTTATCCTTATTATTCATTGTAAATCTGAATGTCTCAGGTCAGGCTGTATTGCTGGATAAAACAACAAATCAGCCAATATCCTATGCGCAGATTTTAAATAACAAAGGGGCTGTCGTTGTAACGACAGATATTGACGGTAATTTACCTAAAAACTTGAGTGATGAGATTGTTACTATACAGCATATTGCCTATAATCCAGAGAATGTGAAATCCTCACAATTTAAGAAAGGCAAATCTGTTTTTCTTTCTCCTATTGACTATCAATTGAAAGAGGTGACAGTTACAGCAAAGAATACAGATTACATTTATCTTAAGACTTACTTCCGAAGCTATCAACTGAATGATTCTTGCATGAAATATTTCAGAGACGGCTTCTTGGATTTTTTTATCAATGTAAAACATAAAGATACGGAGAGATTTGTTCAAAAGATCCGTACTTTCCAAAACAACGAATTGATTGAAAAGGATACGAAAAGAACAAATACTCTTGTCGATAAATATATTTATACTCCATATTTGGATGGTCTCACATTAATAGAATCATTAAAAAAAGAAGGATGGAGATATAATGCGGATAGTATAGATTGCCGATTATTCTTAAACGAAATGGTTGGAGGTGTAATAAGGTTAGATACAGTTCAAGGGGTATTGCGAGTTGAATATGATGCTCTTACTACTAAAGAAAAGAAGCCTAAAACACTATTTGGTTATACTACACGGCTTGAGAACTTTTATCAGACAGAAAATTATATATATAAGTCTGAATATCAATCTTATATGGATTTGATAAATCGAAAGAACTATAGGAAGTTGTTTTTTAGTCACAAGAAGGAGCCCAAAGAACAGATGATTGAAGTTTTTGATGAACTATATGTTTTGGAACACAAGTATATCTCCAAAGACGAAATGAGACAGTACAAAAAAGTAAGGAAATCAAAATCAAACGAGCCTTTTTCTGAATGGGATGATAGTACAATAGTCACTCCATTAGCACCACAATTAGTGCAAATAATGGAAAGCCATATGACACAGGTTGAATAATGGTTTCTTCTCTCTTACTCTATAAATGAAAAGTAGCAATTACCATGGATATATTTGATCATGACATGAGCTACTTTAACGTAATATATTTTCCGCTTCAATATAATAAATTTAGTGCCAAAAACTTGAAGATTATTCCTGGACTTCAAGTATAAGTCCAGTTCCTCTTTTGGTAATAATCTCTATTGAAGAATCAGCGGCAAATAGCTTTCTGAGTTTGGTAATGAATACATCAAGGCTGCGAGATGCGAAATAATCATCCTCAGTATTCCAAAAACGGCTTAAAATGACATTTCTTCTCACTACTTCACCTTTGTTTTCTGCCAACACCTGAAGAATCTGCGCTTCTCTTACAGTAAGCATGAATTGTTTATCTGTTACATTGTCAAGCAATGTAGAGTATTTGGTATTTAAGGTGTAATGTCCGAAGTTGCATAAGTCTTCTTCATTTCTGCTTTTCTTGCCTTCTTTCATCTTCAGAATAGCGTGAAGATGCGCATCAAGTTCATCAGGAACAAATGGCTTCTTTATATAATTGTTAACACCTATGTCATACCCCTTACGAACATCTTTAGGTGATGTTAAAGCAGAGGCAAATAGTATCGGTGTGTCACCATCCGTTTCTCTGATTCGTTTTACCATTTCAAAACCGTCCATCACAGGCATATCAATATCAGATATGATGATGTCTGGTTTTTGATTTTTCCATGCTTCTAAACCTTCTTTTCCGTTTGTGGCTACAATAACCTCATAACCTCCGATTATTTCCTGTAGGCCTGCCTGTACGATATAGCATAAGTTGGCATCGTCTTCAATAAGTAATAGCCTTGTCATAAATTTTCGATTATTTGTGGTAGATAAATAATAAATTCTGTAAACTCTCCCTTTATACTATTAACGATAATTCTTCCATTATGAGCCTCAACAACCTGCTGAACGAAGTTTAGTCCAAGACCAAATCCGGCAGTTTGCTTTTTCCTGCTGCGACTGGCCGCAACACGTTCATACTTATCAAATATATTTCGCAGGTCTTTCTCTGATATTCCAAGACCATCATCGCATATCTTTATGATATTATATAGATTGTTGCTTGATGAGGAAATTTTAATGTTTACGCGCTCTTTGGAATATTTAATTGAGTTGTCTATCATGTTACTGAATACTTCTTCAATATATTCCGCATCAGCATAAATTTCATTAACCTGAAAATCAAATTCAAAAAATACAGGCTTTAGCGACTTTACTCTGAATTTTTCTGACAGTCTGTCAAACATCGGTTCTAACATTATTTTTTCAAGACTCATCTCTAACTTATTATTCTCAAGTTTTGATATAGTCAGAACCTTGTTCGTGAGTGTCAGTAGGTGATTAGCCTCTTCCTTTGCTATATTGAAGAATTTTTCTTTTGTTTCAGGTTTATTATCCAGTTTTCCTCCTTGCAAGAAGCTCAACGCTGTCAATATTGTACTTAGAGGCGTTTTCATATCATGAACTATTGCATATGAGAAATCTTCACGAATCTGCGAAATCTTATTTATACGAACAATGATTCTTATTTGATAGGCTATACAAGATATTACAAATACGACTAATAAAACTGTTAATATAAGAAGCAATCCCAACCTTTTTATGATATGTAAATATGGGCTGTTTAAAGCTATTTGTATCCCATATGAGAAATCCAGTCGTGTAGGAATAATGCTCGATTGTATAATGCCAAATTGAAAAAGTTTACAATCATTGCTTTTCTCGTATATCGAATGAGTTTCAGGATTTATAGACAAAATAGTATAATCTGAAAATATTTTTCGTTCCCTTAATTGCATCCCGACAATAGAATCGATTTCCTGGATGGAGTATTTGATTCCAAGTTGATACAATCCGTCATATAAATATGTTATTGATGGCACAGAGTCATTTTGAGTTCCTCCTGCAATTTCTTTTCCATCTGGTATATATTGGGATACACGATTTACTTCTGCGTATAAGGCATTGTTTAATATGCGATTACACTCGTCTTGTATATCTTGTTTAATTAAGTTATATGTAGTGTGTAGCCATATACATTGCAATGTAATTATAGCTAATAAACCTATATATGTAAACCAACGAATATACTTATATTGTATCATCTTATTTTAGTGCAAATATACAACTATTTATTGGATTACCATAGTTGAATGTTTGTGTTTCTATATCCGTATCACGGCTCTTTCATTTAAAAAGTCTTGGTTCTTATTCTAAATATCATTATTTTATAGCACACCAGTAACACGGTGAAAACTGTTCTTTTCTAAAAATACTACCATAATCGTATGGTATTTAACTATTGATACTCGTGTGGTATAATAAGTTAAAATTTTAATCTAACTATATGAAAATCAGCAAAATAAGTACTAATAAAAGTTGGTCAAGTGCGCTGTTTTTTGTACCTTTATAGTAAAAAATAGATAATTATGAAAGAAAAACAGCCACTCGACCAAACTAATGGGATTGTCGCAAACACAATCAACCACACCGCTAAGGTATTAAAAAATTCAAAATTAGAAGGTAGTATTCTTGAAAAACTTTACGAATTCTCCTCCTCAATACCCGATTTCCGTAGAGCAGAGAAGGGAAACATACGTCACAAGTTGAGCGACATCATCATGTTACTGATATTAGGACGAGTGTCAAATTGTGTCAGCAGAGCAGAAATCATAGAATTCGGTAAACACAACCTCAAGAGTTTCCGTAAGTTGGACATATTAGCCAACGGCATTCCATCCGAGGCAACTCTCTGCCGCATGGAAGAAGGGATTGATGATCAAGCAATGGCTAATCAGCTGCAGGTCTTTGCCGAGACGTTCCACAAGGAATTGGTGGGGATGTGCTGCACCCAAGAAATCATCTGCATAGACGGTAAGGCTGAGCGCGGCACAGTTTTGAAAAATGGACGAAACCCAGATATCGTATCCGCTCATTCATTCAATACAGACATCACGTTGGCAACCGAGGCCTGCGAAGAGAAGAGCAATGAAATAAAGGCAGTTCCACTGCTTATTGATAAAATTGATATATCAGGGAAAATAGTCACAGCAGATGCCATGTCTATGCAGAAAGGTATCATTGACAAAATCAGGGAGAAAGACGGAGACTTCATCATAGAACTGAAATCAAACCAGCGTTCGCTGCGTTACGGTGTAGAGGATAAAATCAAAGAACTATCCCCCGTTTACACCTATTATGGCGAACCGGAACTCGGGCATGGAAGAATTGAGACGAGAAACTATCGCATGTTTGACGGGACTGACCTCATTGCAAATAAGGAGAAGTGGAACGGCAACCTGACCATCATAGAGTATGAATGCGAAACTGTCAGAAAGTCAACTGAAATCTGCACTGTTGAGAAAAGGCTGCATGTAAGCAGTTTACCAACGAACACTCCAAGATTAGGGGCACTGGTGCGCAACCACTGGTCGATAGAAAGTATGCACTGGGGGTTGGATTGCAACCTGTTACAAGACAAGATAAAACGAAAGTCGGCAAGGGCAGCTCGCAATTTAGATACCATACAAAGAATTGTCTACTCCGTGTTTTCAATATGACGAGGACGGAGAAAGAAGAAATCTGACAATAAAAAGGGCATGGCAGAACTGATGAGGTATGTTTCATTGAGTTTCACAAAACTATTGCATTTTCTGTATCAAAAATGAAAATAATCAAATTTTGATAATGGCATAACGCATTGATATACAGACACAATATTTCCCCCGATTCATACATGAGTCGGGTAAGGGAAGCTATGTCTTCAATTCATTCTTAAATGAAAGAGCCGTGTATCCGTATCAATTGGTTTGTACATTATTGTGTGTACTTACTTGACAAATGGGATAAAAACCGCAGAAAAGATAACATAACATTAACCTTATGGTAACGTTAGAAAGTATAATTTTACAATACTTTTGCATCGTAATAATTAACAACTTAAATATATATAGCAATGAGAAAAATGAACGAACAAGAATTGAGAGACACTTTTGGAGGTGAAAAAGTATGGCGTTTTGTAAATGGGAAATGGATAGAAGTCATAAAGAAATGATTTCATCATTAACCTAATGATAACATAAAGGTAACATAATGGCTGGTGAAGTCGGTGTTCTTTTGCATCAAAGAACAAAAAAAACGAACAGATAATCATTCTTTAAAAAGTGTACATTATGAAAGGAGAAGAATTAAAATTATTAGAGAAAGAAGAGTTGAAAAGTCTAATCGGTGGTGTGGCACCGGGACCTAATGGTGAAACCTGTACGGAACATGGATTGCCAGACTTTCTTAAAAGTAAACCGTTTGGGGATATTTTGAAACAAACCAAACAGTAAAAATTTCATAGAAATCACATGGTATTAACTAATCAATTAAATGCAGTATGAAAGAATTAAATCAAAATGAGAGCCTGTTAATTACAGGTGGGTATTACCCTCCGACAGAGGAGCAGTTGGAAAAATTGAATCCGCTTGAGAGAATTATTATTTGTTGGTAACATGTAAAAAAATAACGTATGGAGAAAACTGAAATGATGCAGGCTATGAGCATGCAAGAACTACAAACTATTAATGGTGGAGCTTTGACAAAAAATGAAGAACGGCTTATAATTTTTGCCTTAGGAGGTTTATTTGGACTAGCTATTTATGAAATAAGTTGTAATCAAAAAAAGGAAGACTAACATTTATTAAATTAATAAGAATATGAGCAATATTGAAAACCTTTCCATTACTGAAATGAGAAACACTAATGGAGGAGTAGTTGGAGTAATTATCGGAGCTACTGTGGCTTATATGGCAATCATTGCAACATTAGCTTGGGAGATGGGAAAAGATAATAGAGAAGAATAATATTATTAACCAAGAGGTTATCCCCCACAAAGGGATTTTTTCTGACAGATGCCTCTGTTAGAGTAAATTCTAACAGGGGGCATTTTAGTATTTCGTTTGAGGGGGCAATCTCATAATTGTAATGTATCATGAAAAAGGCAATATTATTTTATGTTTCTATGATATTGGTTACTGTTGGAAGTATCATCAGAATACTAGAAGTTAATTCAATCATAGTTTATAGCTTATTAGTAATCGCATTTTTGCTATCCGTAATAAATGTAGTACTTACTGTTAAAAGCAAATGTAGGGATAAAAATTAATTAATATAAAGTATTATGCTATTGCCACACGAATGGATAGAAAATAGTATTGAGGCATACATCTATCAACACACAACTAAATCGCAGATAATCTATTGGGTCGTTCTGTTCGCCATAACAGTAACATTGGTGGCACTCCCCTTTATTTATGTAGATATTTCGGTTCAAGGAAATGGTGTGGTAAGACCTGTAGCGGAAAAGGCAGAAATCACATCCTCCATTACAGAAATTGTGGATTCTGTATTTGTTAAAGAAGGCGATCAGGTCAACAAAGGGGATGTGATTCTCAGATTCCGTACTAATAATTCAGACTATAAAATCGGCTATCATAAAAGTAGATTGAACGATTGCAGTGCACAACTTGCAGATCTTGCTTATTTGGCAAAAGGAGAAAAGCCTGAGCGATTCAATTCTCCAGTAAGACAACAGGAGTACGCTTATTTCAGTCGGAGGAAGCAAGAAATGGAAACTTCACTTGCTCAAGCGGAAAAGGAGTTTATACGAAACAAGACATTATTCGAGAAAAAAGTGATTTCGGAAGAGGAATACGACAGCTATTATTTTAAGTTCAAAAGCCAACAAAACGAACTTGCTTCGTTGATACAGAGTCAACTTAGCACATGGCAGGCTGATCAAAATACTTACCGCAATACATACGATGAAATGAACTCCAGTTTAAAACAGGAAAAAAAAGACAAGGATATATACATTGTACGCAGTCCTGTGGATGGTACAATAGACCAGTTTTCTGGAGTATATCGCGGAAGTAGTATTCAGGCAGGACAGTCATTGGCAGTAATCAGTCCTGACTCAACACTTTGTATGGAAGTGTATGTTACTCCGAGAAATATAGGATTTATTAGTATAGGAATGCCAGTAAACGTACAAGTTGAATCATTCAATTATAATGAATGGGGTATGATACCCGGTAAGGTAAAAGATATCTCATCAGATTTTCTAACTGACAGTCAAGGTAATTCGTTCTACAAGGTAAAATGTGAAATGGAGCGGGACTATCTGCAACTGAAAAATGGAAGAATCGGAAAACTTAAAAAAGGAATGACTGTAAATGCGCATTTTATGGTTACACGCCGATCGTTATTCAACCTGCTCTATCAGAAAATGGACGGATGGATTAATCCGAAACAATATGAAACGAAACAATGGTAGCGAAACTGAATTAATTAGAGAATGATGATTATGTTCAAGAAAGGAATTAAAATCAAGCAACACGATATTACAGACTGCGGTGCTGCATGTTTGGCCTCTGTCTGTGCTCACTATGGATTAAGATTTCCCGTAGCTCGAATCAGACAATACGCATTTACCGATCAAAAAGGGACAAATGTGCTAGGCATGATTGAAGCAGCCAACAGACTTGGACTTTCAGCGAAAGGTGTAAGAGCGCAATTTGAAGCACTTTCCATCGTTCCGAAGCCAACAATAGCCCATGTAATAGTGCATGAACATCTACAACATTTTGTTGTCCTTTATAAGGTTGAGAAGGAAAACATCGTCTATATGGATCCCGGAGACGGAAGAATGCACAAGGTAACGAATGATGGATTCCAAAAGATGTGGACGGGTGTCCTTATATTGGTGGAGCCAGAAGAGACTTTCAAGAGGGGGAATATGAAAACCAGCATGACAAGAAAGTTCTTCTCACTATTGGCACCGCATAAAAGCGTTATGTTTCAGGCCGTCTTCGGAGCATTGGTATATAGCATACTCGGACTTTCCACATCGGTATATGTAGGTAAGATTACTGACTATGTATTGGTGGATGGCAATATCAATCTGCTCAATCTAATGAGTATGGTGATGATTTTGATTCTTGTTCTCCGGACTTTCATCGGAGCAATGAAGAGTATTCTGGCACTGAAAACAGGACAACGCATTGATGCTGCTCTGATACTTGGCTATTACAAGCATTTGTTGACATTGCCACAACAATTCTTTGACACGATGCGGGTAGGTGAAATCATTTCTCGTGTAAACGATGCCGTGAAGATACGAAATTTCATCAACAACGTATCGCTTGATTTGGTTGTGAATTTGATGACTCTTCTCTTCTCCGTTGGTCTGATGTTCGTTTATTCATGGGAACTGGCTTTAGTTACACTTGCGTCTGCGCCGTTATTCCTAATGATATTTTGGAGCTTCAATAAATTGAACAAGAAATATCAGCGCGGCATTATGGAAAGTAGTGCCGATTTGGAATCACAATTGGTGGAATCCATCAATTCAATATCCACTATCAAGCGTTTCGGTATAGAAGATTTTGCCAATTTGAAAACGGAAACACGCTTCGTGCATCTGTTAAAAAATACATTCAGAAGCATTTATGGGGCAATTATGGCACAAGGAAGTATCCAATTTGTTTCCACTGCCATAACCATTGCTGTCCTTTGGATGGGAAGCGTATTGGTCATTGATAAGGAACTAACTCCGGGAACATTGATGGTATTCTATTCACTCATAAGCTATGTCATTTCACCAATCGCTTCGCTTATATCTTCCAACCAGACTATACAAGATGCACTGATAGCAGCCGACCGTCTTTTTCAGATTATGGATTTGGAACGTGAACAAGATGATAACCAAAAAATAGAACTGAGCCAGGATATGATAGGAGATATTACTTTTGAAAACGTGTCATTCCGTTATGGCTCCCGAAAAGAGGTTTTCAACGGGCTTAACCTGAAGATTGTGAAAGGTAAGACAACCGCAGTCCTAGGAGAAAGTGGCTCTGGAAAGACCACACTAATTTCATTGTTGCAACATATTTATCCTATTCAGGCAGGTCAAATACGCATCGGGGAATATGACATAGCCCAGATAAACAATAGGAGCCTTCGTAAACGTGTAGGAACCGTACCACAACAAATAGAATTGTTCGCAGGAACAATCATAGAAAACATAGCAGTCGGAGATCTTCAACCGGATATGAAAAAGATTGTCAACCTTGTAGAACAACTTGGACTGAAGGATTTTATTGAACGTTTGCCAAACAGCTATATGACATACATCGGTGAACATGGCGCATCACTATCCGGAGGAGAGCGACAACGTATAGCCATCGCTCGTGCTTTGTATAAGGAACCTGATATCCTGATTTTCGATGAAGCGACCTCTTCCTTGGATTCCATTTCGGAAAAACATGTAAAGCAAACTTTGGATGCACTGGCAAAATGTGGTAAGACCGTTATCATTATCGCACATCGTCTGAGTACGGTAAAGAATGCTGATATGATTGTGGTTCTTGACAACGGACAGGTTGCAGAAACGGGTACACATAAAGAATTATATAATTCCGGCGGTGTTTACAGTCGTTTGTGGAACGAACAATTTGATCAGTTGGATTAAAAATTGCCAACTATTAAATTGACCGCTTAATTAACCTAATGATGACATTGCGATAACATGCGCTCTTGCTCCATAGATGTACCTTTGCATAATAATAATAACAGCATAATTCAAAAACGATTATGAGAAAAATAATGAAACTGGTGTTTATCGCCATTGCAGGATTAGCCTGCGTGCCTGTAGCGGCAAGTGCCCAACAGCAGATGCCTCTGGTTCCGGTGGATAAGGAAGTAAGAATGGGCAAGCTCGACAACGGACTGACCTATTATATCCGTCATAATGAAAACCCGAAGAATCAGGTGGATTTCTACATCGCCCAAAAGGTGGGTAGCATCTTGGAGGAAGACAACCAACGGGGATTGGCTCACTTTCTTGAACATATGTGCTTCAATGGCACAAAGAACTTTCCGGGAAACGCCCTGATTAAGTGGTTGGAGTCTGTAGGCGTGAAGTTCGGACAAAACCTCAATGCCTATACCGCTGTGGACGAGACGGTGTACCGCATCTCCAGTGTGCCAACCGAGCGTGTTGGTGTGCAGGACTCATGCCTGATGGTATTGAGTGACTGGGCAGACGGTCTGCTGCTTGACGGCAAGGAGATAGACGAGGAACGTGCTGTGATTCACGAGGAATGGAGAAGCCAGACTCCTCCCAATATGCGAATACTGGAGAAACTGCTTCCCGAAATCTATCCCGACAGTAGATACGGTTATCGTTTGCCCATCGGTACGATGGAAGTGGTGGACAACTTCCCTCATAAGGTACTGCGCGACTACTACGAAAAATGGTATCGTCCCGACCTTCAGGGCATTGTCGTGGTTGGAGACATTGATGTGGACCGCATAGAGGGAAAGATAAAGGAGATGTTCTCCAAGATAGAAAAGCCTATAAACCCTGCCGAAAGAGTTTATTATCCCGTGGCGGACAACGAAAAGCCTATCATTGCCATTGGTGCCGACAAGGAACAGAGCAACTATGTGGCACAACTTATGTTCAAATATCATGCCCTGCCAGATTCGTTGAAAGGTACGATGGCAGACATTACCACCCGATACCTGCTTGATATGGCTCAGATGATGCTTCAGGTGCGACTGAACGAATTGGGTCAGAAAGCCGATGCTCCGTTTGCCGTGGCTGTTGCGCATCATCAGGAGTTCCTTATGGCAAAGACCAAGCAGGCTTTCCAATTGGTTATGATGCCAAAGGGCAACAGCCTTGACGAAGGAATAAAGTCTGTCTATCGCGAAGCCCTACGTGCCAAACGTGGGGGATTTACCGCTACCGAATACGCACGCTGCCGCACTGAGTATCTCTCTCAACTGGAAAAAGCATACAATAATCGCAATCAGCAGGAGAATAAAACTTTGGCAGAATCGTATGTCCGCCACTTCATTGACAAGAAGCCTATTCCCGGCATAGAAACCGAATATCAAATGATGAATATTATTGTCAACCAGATTCCTGTGGAAGCTGTCAACCAAGTATTCTCTCAGATAGTATCAGATAAAAATTTGGTGGTATTGGGTATGATGCCTCAGCACGAGGGTAAGTCTTGCCCAAAGGATGATGATGTTCTTACATTACTCTCACAAGTGGAAGCAGAAGATATTGCTCCGTACATAGATAATGTGAAGGATGAACCGCTTGTAAGCGAGCTGCCTGCTGCTGGAAAGGTTGTAAAGGAAAACGTTCTTGCAGACTTCGGCGCAAAGGAGTGGATTCTATCCAATGGTGCAAAAGTGATATTGAAAAAGACAGATTTCAAGGCAGATGAAATTAGCCTGACAGCTGTAACCAAAGGCGGTACGTCAGTTTATGGAGACGACAAGGCGGCTGACCTTATGTTTATGCCGGCTATCTTGGAACAGCATGGTTTGGGCAACTTCACCAATTCCGACCTAACCAAGCAGATGGCAGGCAAACAAGTGTCTCTAAAAATCACCTTTAACGACTACACACGCACCCTTTCGGGAAATACCACACCCAAGGACTTGAAGACCTATATGGAAATGATTTATATGACTTTTACCGGGCTTACAGTAACTCCGGACGAGTTTACCGCCATGCAGAACCTGTATAAAGGAGTACTTCAAAACCAGGAGCTGAATCCTCAGTTTGTATTCCAAAGGCGTGCGCAGGAATTTCTTTACGCTTCCAAGAGCAAGCAGGTGATTGGTGTAAACGAAATAGAGAAAGTAAATCGTGAGAATATCCTTTCCATCATCCACGAGCAGCTTGCCAATGCAGCGGAGTTCACTTTCGTATTCAGCGGAAACTTTGATGAAGAAGAACTGAAATTGCTTACCGAGCAGTACATCGCCTCACTACCTTCTGTGAAAGGAAAGAAGCAACAGCCGAAGTACAACCCTGCCGTTGAAGTCAAGTCTGGAAACGAGAATGAGGAATTTACTATGAAGATGGAAGTACCGCAGGGCAGCGCAACCGTTATCGTAAGCGGAAAGATGCCTTACACATTCAAGAACAAACTGATGGCTTCCATGTCGGCGCAGATTATCTCCACCCGTCTCGTAAGTGAGATACGCGAAAAGGAAGGTGCCGTCTACAGCATCCACACACAAGGCTCTCAAGATAGAATGCCGGAAATATCGGTTGTCTACGAGACAGTGTTCCAAGTAAAACCTGAGAAGAAAGACCGTTCCCTTGAAATCATCCGCAACGAGTTTGAGAAACTGGCAAAGGAAACTCCGGTAGAGGAACTTAACAAAGTAAAGGAGTTTATGGTAAAGCAGTACAATGAGAACGAGCATACTAACAGTTATTGGTGTTCTATGATGGCAGGGAATGAACTTAAACCGTCTGCAGTCAACGTGAAGGCGGAAGCGATAATCCAGTCCATCACACCAAAGGAACTGTCGGAATATGTACGCAAGGTAATGAAACAGAATAACTACAGAGTGATAGTTATGATGCCGGAAAGCAAGTAATCAAATAAAGTATGGATTACCACAAAGGCTGAGCTTCAAAAAAGTTCAGCTTTTATGGTATTACGGAGTGAGATATATTATTAACCTAATGATAACATTGCGATAACATCGTCATAAATTTCCCCTTCCTAACTTTGTATCGTAAAAATGAATTGGTAAGAAATTGAAGCATTATGAAAGTATTGACATTTTTATTGGCTGTTGCTGGACTATTCTCTTGTCACATTAACTTACATGCACAAGTTAGAAAATGGACGCTTGCAGAGTGCATTGATTATGCAGTTGAACATAACATAGAAGTGAAGCAGAGCAATAACCAAATCAGAAGTTTGAATGTGTAGAAAAATACATTGAAGAACAGTTTTCTGCCCAACCTGAATGCTGGTGCCTCTCACAACTTTACATTCGGGCGTTCATTGAATCAAAACAATATGTATGAGAACCGTAACATTCAAAACACGTCAATATCTGCCAGTACGGAAATTCCGATTTTTACCGGTTTTAAACGGACCGCATCTATTGCGCAAAATCTCCTTGATTTGGTGGCTGCTGAAGCAAATAAAGAACTGATAAAGAATAATCTCTCGCTAAATGTTATAGGAGCTTATTTCCAGATACTTCTTAATAAGGAAATTTACAGAATCTCAGAGGAACAGATACGACTTACAAAAGAACAGGAGAAAAATACACAATTACTTATCGAGAATGGGAAGGCTTCAGAATCGCAGTTATATGATGTGCGGGCACAATTGGCAGATGATGAATTAACTGCAACGGAAGCTAAGAACTCTCTCCGACTTTCATTTTTAAATTTGACACAACTTATGGAATTGGACGGGCATGAGCATTTTGACATTGAATCCATAAGCGGAGAGATTGCCATACCGAATACATTGAATCCTGTGAGGATCTATCAGGCAGCTCTTGATTGTATGCCTCAGATACGCCAGGCTTCTTATATATTACAAAGTAAAGCGAAGGGTATCAAAGTTGCCCAATCGGGATATTATCCCACCTTATCATTTGCAGCCAGAATAAACTCGAATTATTACAATGATGGTACAGGTTTGGGTGGAAGTTTTCATGGGCAACTCAAAAATAATATGCAGAAAAGTCTGTACTTTACTATCAGCATCCCCTTATTTGACAGGTTTTCTACCAGAAATAAGGTACGGGAAGCACGCATTGAGGAAGATAATGCAAGACTATCTTTGGAAAATGAAAAGAAACAATTATACAAGGATATAGAACAGGCTTATACGGATGTGATATCTGCATTTGAAAAATATCGCTCCACGACAAAAGCTGTAATCGCAAATAAAGAGGCACATCGATACGCATTAGAAAAATATGCGGCAGGAAAATCTACCGTATTTGAATACAATGAAATAAAAATGAAATTGACCGATGCTCTGTCACAGCAGTCTCAAGCGAAATATACCTATTTGTTGAAAGACCGTATTCTGGCATTCTATTCTTGCCTTTCATTGGCAGATTGAAAGTGATAGTATCACAAGGGATGGTCCAGACAATTTTTGAATTGCAAGTGTTGCTGTCCGGTAAAACTCAAAAGAGCATAAATATCCTCCCCGAAGCCAGTAAAATTGGACTTCGGGGTTTAGTACGCTCGGCATAAGATTATCTAACGGGTGGAAGTCCCGAGTAAGCCCTAATAGCGGGAATTACATAGCCAAGAGCAAGTGTGTTCATCGTGAGTTGGAATCTGAAGGAAGCTGGCGGCAAACATCTGACCTAATGAACAGAAACTTTATACAAGGCATATGCCCATGGATGAGAATGCATGACAAATCAAAATCCCATAGCTATTCGGAATGGTTGGTGGAGTATACTTGAGCTTAGCGAAAAAATGAAGTAGGTATAAGATGGAAAGATAATGTTCTTATCCGAGGATGTCTCACGGACGTCTCAAATAGTTGTTTTTACGAAAGAAGCGGAGTAAAGCTTGTCGTGAGAAGTCAACAGACGCCATAGTAGGGAGTACTCGATAACGCTCCATGAAGGGCTGAACCTATATATTAAACGATAGTAATTGAAACATACCTTATGAAGGCAAGAATGCAGAAAACATTATCCCAAGTTAATGGTTATCACTTATAATTCTCCTCTAACAGCCTTTCCAAATCCGACTCCTTATAAAGTATCTTCCCTGCAAACTGCATATAGGGGATAATTCCTTTGTCCCGATAATCCTGCAAGGTACGAGGGCTGATATACAGCCGCTCGCATACTTCCTTGCTCGTTAGGAAATGCTCACCTCCAAACAGCGGTTTATGTGTCTGTGCCACTTCCTTAATCCGTCTGTTCACTCTTTCAAGTGCGGACAGCACCGCCTGCATATCATCCGCTTCCAGATTCAAATCTCTTATTGATTCCATTCTCATCTTGCTTTTTTGTTAGTCTTAGATTTATCTGTTTTAGGCTTCTCTGATTTAGTCTGCAACAGCCACTCCACATCCTCACGCCTGTAATAGCACTTATGTCCGATTTGGGAGAAAGGCAACACACCTGTATCCCGATAGTGCTGCAAGGTGCGCTTGCTGATATTAAGCAGCCTGCACACATCACCATTGTGTAGCCAATCGGTGTGCTTGCTCTTTTCTCCGAAAGCCTTGTGGCATGTCTCGGCAAGGCTGAGAATCTCATTTCTTAGTTTTGCCCAATTTGAATCCGTAATGATAAAATATCCCATAGTTTTATTATTATTTTGTTTGTAATTCTGTCTTATTGGTATCGATAATACCTTTGTCCGTCTTGCGCTTCATCGCACATTTCTGCCTGCAAAAGTAGGGAGTGTTTGCCATACTTCAAAGCACGAGAGAGCAGCAAGGAAATGCAGGGAAAAACAAGGAAAAGTCAAAAGGATTGTCGCTCTCTTTCTTTGCCTCCATACTCCATTTTATCATATCCGTCTTATCTGACGCAATGCTATTCAGATTGGAGCAAATAAACACATTCCTTTCTTGCATCATTTCTATACTTGTCCTCTTGTTTGGGGCTTAAATCCATGCTTTCCGACAGTTTCCTACCTGAAATCCGTGAGAAATTCATTGCCAATGTGCGCAACAATATGCAAGCACTCTCCGAATGCTTGGCACTTTCCTATTCTCTTCATAACTTCACTCTCAGAAACCAAACCAAGCATATAATGAAAAGGAACGCAGATAAAGGCAATTCAGTGGA
>CAUPIT010000030.1:0-14674 GCA_963511375.1 uncultured Prevotella sp.
ACACATTATCATCTGTAATCGACTCAACCCTCGGTCTAAGGTGTAGATCGTTCGGGAATTGCTGGCAAGGACGAAGCCTGCGATATACGATGTGTTGATGGTCTTTTTGGAGGGGAGTGGGAATCGTTGCATCCTCTAAGAAGTACGTCGTGGCAATTGTAAGCCTCATTACTGATTATCGCCAATGTTCAACGAGACAGGCTGTGAAGTCATCAAAAGAGTTGAACTCGGCAGGCACCCAGTCTACTTTAAGTCCGATGCGCTTGGCTTGCATGGCGGTGTATGGTCCCATGCAGGCGATGGCCACATCGTTGAGAATACAACAGGCATCGGTGCCATACACTTCCCGCAGTCCATCATTGAATGCCATCACCTCGCTTCCGCTGGTAAAGGCTACGCAGTCAATGCGCTTGTCGATGATGAGGTCGTAGGCTTGCTTCCTTACGGAAAGCTCTGTTGCCATGTTGACGTAGGCATCAACACGGTGGGCCTGCACGCCCAGTTCGCTCAGTTTTGCCATGAAGTCGGGAACGGTTCGAGGCTCTTCCATGCCAACAAACGCAGGTGCGAGGGCTGCCAGGCGACATCCTTCGTTGAGGCCATGCTCTTTCAGCGCATGGGCGATGCCTATGGGACTTGGCTCTTTTGAGATGAACGGAGGCGTTACACCCAGCACGTCGTGTAAATATTCGTTGTCTTTTCCAATGGCAAGGAACTGCGTCTTGCCCAGTTGTTCTGCACGGTCACAGCAGTTGTGCATGGCGTCAACGGCCTTTCGGCTGAGACATACCACGAAATCAAACATGTCCAAGCCAGTGCATAGCTTCTTCATCTCATCGTTCGCCGTGTCGAAAGTTGATTCTACCATGGCGATGTTGGTTACTTCTACTTCCTCTTTGTATTTCTCAAAGGCCGTTAGCAGTCTTTGCGTATAGTGGCGTGGAGCTGTGATCAGGATGTTTTTCTTCATAGGTCATGTGGTTTTGTAATATGTTTTTGAGAACGTCGAGCGCGGCAGAAGAAGTAGGTTACATAACAAAGCGAGAGCGTAGCAATGGCTGTTTCTATGCAGAAAAGGCCATTATAGCCCAATCGGTCTGCAATTCTTCCGCTGGCTATGGTCATGAGCAGTCCACTGATGTGCGTGATAACTATCTGTATGGTGAAGTCGGTTCCTTCGAGTCCTTTCCTCACACAGAACATGGCCGACGTGTATACCACTACTGTCCCCATGCCATAGCAGGCCCAAAGAAGTATGATGCCCCCGACGAGCCATGGCTTTGAGGGTGTGGACCACGACATGAGGGTGAAGTAAACGGTTGCCAGCAGGATACAGACAGCAAAGACCACTTTCACCTTCTCCGCCCCCCAGCGCCTAATCAGCATGCTGGCAGGATAGGCAACGAGCATGGCGGCAGAGATGCCCACGATGCCGTTGAGCGCGCCTATCTCCTTCATGTTGTAGCCAAGGTCTACCATATAGGGCCTTACAACCGACAGTAGTCCCATGATGCTGGCATAGTAGAGGAGCAAGAACCCTATCTGCGGGTAGACGGTTCGATTGGTGAAAAACCAGATGATGTCATTCCATTTGGCCCTGTGGGTCTGCTCCTTGGCATGCAGCAGTTGCAGCTTCTTGTTCATGAGCAAGGGTACAAGGGCCAGCAGCACAAAGCCGCTCAGACAAATGGTCACAACATTCCAGCCATAGTGGTGCAACACCATGAGCAGTACGCCGCTGCCCAGCAGGCTTCCACCAAAGCTGCCCATCGACTGCATGCCGTTAACATGGCTCTTCTGCTCTTTCCGCGTAGAGAGTATGGCCAGTGCGTCGGTGGCGATGTCTTGTGTGGCAGAGGCGATGAGCGACAGGAATACCAGGATGATGATGAGTTGGATGTTGGTTTCCAGCCTTAGTATTCCTGCACCCAGTATCAGCACGGCGTACACTATTTCCGACGATAAGATCCAGCGTTTGTAGTCTTTCACCGTCATACATTGCCGGTCTACGAGGGGCGACCACAGAAATTTCAGTATCCACGGCAGCTTGATGAGTTGCAGAAGGCTGATGGTTGTCAGCGAGAAGGCCTGTTGGCGCATCATCACCTGCAACGCTGTGGAGAAAAAGCTCATGGGCACCGCCTGCGCAATGTACAGACTGAAGAAAGTTCCTAACAGTTGGGCGTTGTTCTTGTTGGGCATATACGTTGTGTTGGTTGGAATGGATTGGTCATGCAAGCCCAGCGGTGAGGCGCGGCCATGGCCACGATGTCCCCGCCTTGTTGGGCTCTCGACTTGTTTATTTGAGCGTGTATACCAATGAGGTGCCAATGCAGAAAGGCTTGCCAGCCTGTGCCATCTTCTGGGAAGACACAAAATAGTAGGCCATGTACTGGGTTGCGGTGGTATTCTTACTCCATACCTCCCAGGTGAAATGTCCTTTGGTGGCAGCCACTTTCAGGTTGAGCAGCGCGTAGAAAGGTTGGTACTTCTCATTGTCTTCGCGCCAGTAAATCTTGCCCACACCGGTGAGATTTGCATTCAGCATCAGCTTGTCAATGAACCCCACATGGTACATCGAGTAGTTGGCATTGACCGACAGGGTGTGCCGCGGCACCATGGGAAGCATGTTGCCTGTATAGTTTGATTTCTTTCCTGTGTTGGCTGCAAGGAAGCGTGCATAGGTGTATCCATAGTTGGCGTGCAGGAAAAGGTTTGCCATGGGCTGTCCGCCCACAGCTATCTCAAACCCTTTGCTGTCCGAGTGCCCGATGTTGCGTATCACGGCACCTACCGCAGGGATGATGACCGACAGTTGTTGGTCTTTCCAGTCAACGTAAAAGGCACTGGCCTCCAGCGACAGACGGCTGTCAAGGAAGCTGAGCTTCGCTCCAACCTCGTAGTTCCAGGTGTATTCCGGGTCAAACGAGCGGTCGTTGCTGCTTTCCTTCGCGGCATTGAATCCACCGGGTTTGTAGCCTCGCGCCACGGTGGCATACACCATCCTGTCGGGTGTGAACTGCTGCTTCAGGGTGAAGCGGGGCGTCACCTGGCTCGAGTGCATCTTGCTGTCGTAGCTGTCGGCCAGCTTGGTAGCGTTGGTACCGTTCTTACCCGTGGGCGTCCAATAGGTCTCATTCTCCACCTTCGATGTTTCATAGTCGTAGCGAATACCCACCGAGGCAGATAGTCCCTTGTACAGGTCGAATTGTGAGACATGGTAGGCAGCCAGTCCGTAAACTGGTATCTCGTTGTTGTTTTCCTTTACGCCGGCGGCACGCATCGGGTTTCTTGGGGTGTAGTAGTCGATGGTGGTCGAGAAGTTCTTGTGTTGCGTAAATGCGAACACGCCCGTTATCCAGTGGTACCATGTGTCGTTCCTCGATCGGAGCGTAAGTTCCTGGCTGAACATGTTCTGCCTAAGAGGCATGTTGGCGAAGAACATTTTGCGCTCCGTGAAGTCTTGGTCGATAGACACCTTGTCGTTGCTGTGCTGGAAAGAGGTTTGGCTGTTCAAGCTTAGCCTGCTTCCGTCATAGCGCCAGTTCATGCCGGTTGTCAGCACAAACCGTCTGTACCCCGAAGGTGCATCGTAGCTGATGTCTTTCAGTTCGTCTTTCTTGGCATCGTATACGGCGTATGGAAAGCCCCCTTGGTCGATGTAGTCCAGGCTCAGTGAGTATCGCATAGTCCATCTTTGCGATGGTTTCCATGCCGTCCCTATTCTAAATGTACCGTTGTCCATCGGGTCGGCTTTTTTGTTCAGGTAGGTATTTGTGAAGTAGCCGTCATTATGGTGGTAGCTGCCAGCTACCGAAATGCCAAGGTTGCCCGATAGTTTCTGGTATGCCGATGCCATGGCCTGAATGTCGTTGTACGACCCGTAGCTTACCTTTGCCATAGCGTTCTGGTAGTCCAAGGGCGACAGGGTATAGATATTGATGAGCCCCGCCGTGGAGTTCCTACCAAAGAGCGTGCCCTGCGGGCCACGCAACACCTCCACCTTGCTGATGCCAAACAAGTCCATGTCCAGCACCGAGCGGTCGAAAAAGGGCATGCCGTCCACATACACGCCGACCGACGGTGTGCTGGTCTTTGAGCCGATGCCCCTAATATAAATAGGTGAGTATTGTCGAGACCCATAGTCGGGCATGTAGAAGTTGGCCAGTCTGCCACTCAGTTCCCGCACACCGTCCAACTGGTTGTTGTTGATGTACAGGTTTCCCACCGATGACTGCGAGACAGGCGAGAGTGATGCCCTGTCTTGTTTGAATCCCACGATGGAGACTTCTTCCAGTTCGTTGCCTATCTTGATGGTGTCGGTTTCTTCCGCCACAGCGTTGATTGCCAGCAAAGTGCCAAATAAAATCGTGTAGAATCTCATGTGCAATGTAATTGTAAATATTTGTTTAATACGCTGCAAAATTATTTTAAAATTTTCTCATCTACAATCCTGATTTATAAGGATTATTGACATATCCATTTTTTTCCTGACTTCGTCATCGTGTCACCCAAATTCCTCATCAAATCGTTTAGCTATTTTCTGATGACCTGTCATCAGTATGGTTTGTGTATAAACCTCCTTGTTCAGAGGTAGCTCAATCTGCATCTATTTCAGAACAAATAGAACTATAAACATTAAAGATTCTTTGTGATTTCGTGTATTTATTTATGTTTTTGCAAAAGAAATTCTGATTATACAATGAATCGAAACAAAACCTTTGGCACCTATCGCAAGGGTTTCATGGGGACGATACTGGGGATGGAATCCCAAAGAAACATGGGCATTGATCACGATGCTGGTTTATTCCTTGACGTTCCACGAACAGTCATTGCCAGCGTTTCGCCGTCCAATATTCTTGCATGTCTATATCGTACTGGCTTTCTTGACGGTACTGATGACCTATTTTGGTGTCAATTATGTGCCGGGTGGGATGCACAGCTATGCTTGACAAATGCAACCAACAGGTTTTATATGGTGTTTTGTATGGCGAGGCATCATGTGTCACTCGAGTTGGTTGATACTCGTTTTTGCCACAGTTTTTTCATCTAAATACGGTGTGTGGTGTAAATAAAAACAACCTTGCTGTCTTATATAATCAAGGTGTTGACCGAATGAAGCAACCATTTACGACAATCTGTGAAAAGATTGCAGAATGGTTGTCAAGGTTGCTTGTTGTGTTAAAAAAGCTTTTGATTGTTAAATAGGTTCGTTTTCTTTTACAAAATAAAATCGCAAAATAGATAAAATTGGATGATGGTTTCGGTGTTTTAAAACCTTGAAATTATCATCTTGCGCCATATTCCCATGCTATTAGTTGGCTATTATCATGCTTTTGCCACCCAACCTGTATGACTTTGCATCCCAATTTACATGAGATAGAAGCACTTTTTCGCATATAAAAATGATTTTTTGCCCCAAACACTTCACTTTTTAATTGTGTTTTAGATTTGAAAATAGTATAACTCACTAATAATCAGGTTGATAATAAAACTTCGTTATTTTGGGCTTATTTTCAATACCAGAACAAGTTGGTTGAAAAAACGGCCGGCATTTGTGTTAAAAAACCGTTGTGGCCAAAGACATTTTACAATAGAACGTTTCGTTTGAGGTTAAATACGAGAAGAACATTTCATAAATAAAACATTCTTGTTTTTGTAGGCATAATTATTAAAGATTCTTTGTGATTTCGTGTATTTATTTATATTTTTGCAAAAGAAATCCTGATTATACAATGAATCGACACAAAAGCTTTGGCACCTATCGCAAGGTTAATACCAAGCAGTTGCTTACTTTTTTCTGCATGCTATTATTGAGCATGTCAATGTTGATTGGTTGTTCTCGAAGTGAGGAGAAAGACAAAACAACTTTTGAAAAAGAACAATTAGAGACAGAGCTAAAGGCTTTGGGGAGTATTGATTCATTGCAACGTCGGCTTGAGCAATACCGTAAGGAACACAATCGGGGTGCTATGATGCTTTGTTATCGGTTCTTAGGAACCGCTTATCGTGATTCAAGCAAGTTTGATCAAGCCTTGACAGCTCATCAAAAAGAGTATGAGCTTGCCAGGGAACAGGCTGATACGCTGGAGGCAATTGTGGCTCTCAATCAGACGGGGACAGATTATAGACGGATAGGCGCACTGGAAGAGGCTTCGTCTGCCCATTATCAGGCGTTAAACTTATGTGATCAATATAGCGATCATACAAGTTTCACATTCCAAAAAAACAGAGTGGTTTCGTTAAATGGCATTGGAAATGTGCATCTTACACTTGACAATGTTGAGGCTGCTGAGAATGCTTTCAGGATGGCTTTGGATGGGGAGAAAAAGTTAGGAAGTGCCTTAGGACAAGCCATTAATTATGCTAATTTGGGTTCTCTGTTGGAATCGCAGGAGAAAATAGATTCGGCACGGTGGTACTACAAAAGGTCGATGCAGCTGAATCAAAAAGCAGGTTCGCGCTTGGGAGTTGCGTTGTGCTGGATACATTTAGGAGGATTAGAAGAGAAGGCAGGTCAATGGGATAAAGCGATAGCTAAATACCAACATGCTGAAGAAATCTTGAGAAGCGTAGGAGACCAGTGGCATTGGATGGAATCAGTCATTTCACTCATTAGAGCAAATATAGATAAAGGTGACTTGGCCATGGCATCACGTTACATGAAAGAGGCGGAGCCTGTAGCCCAACAATTGGGTGCATGGGAGGATTTGGAAGCCTTGTATCATGAAAAGTCCAAGATGTGTTTCAAACGGGGCGACAACAAGCAGGCTTTCATTCATTATAAAAAAAGCCAAGCATATCGTGACAGTTTGATCAGTGAAAAGAAAATACAGCACATTCAGAACATCCGTATCAAGTATGAGCGTGAAAGCAGAGAACAACAGATGCAAACAATGAGGCGTGACATTGAGCAAGAGCGACGAATCAAGAGAGTGTTCTTGTTCAGTAGCCTTTGCATTATCTTACTTTGCGCAGTCATTATTGTATTTTTGTGGTACGTGATACGCATCAGGTCTAAAAACCATAAAATGCAAGTACAGATACAACAAGCCAAAGACCATTTCTTCATGAATATCACGCATGAGTTCCGTACGCCGTTGACGATTATTCTGGGTTTTGGCAGACAGATGACCGACGGAGCACTGACGACAAAGGAGGAACTGAAAAAGGCAGGTGGTATGATATTGAGGCAGGGCAATGGACTCCTCGACTTGGTTAACCAACTGTTGGATATAGCGAAGGAAAAGTCGGTTGTGAATCAACCGCTGTATCGGCATGGGGATGCGGTAACTTATATAAGGATGCTGGCAGAGTGTCATCAAATATTGGCACAAGATAAAAACATCGAATTTCTGTTCACTGCTAAGCAATCGTCTGTGATGATGGACTTTATACCCAGCTATCTCACCAAGATTGTGCGTAACTTACTGTCAAATGCGATTAAGTTTACACCACAACATGGAATGGTGAGAGCAAGTGTGGAAGTAGAAAAAGATAAACTGAAACTGGTGGTGAGAGATAATGGACAAGGAATTCCATCGGACGATATACCTTATATATTTGACCTGTTTTACCAATCACAAAATCCGTCGGCAGATGTTGGCTCGGGCGTGGGCTTGGCATTGACGAAGCAACTTGTGGAGGCAATGAATGGAACAATTGATGTAGAAAGTGAAATGGGAGTAGGTACTACTTTTACGGTGATCTTGCCCTTAAAAGCCACCCGTCAGGACGCTGTTATCAAGCCTATTGAGGCGTACGAACCAGAGAAACCTAACTACAATCAAGTGCCGGAAGGATCTATCGAAGAACCAGAAACAGCTCATGAGAACGCTGTGTCGGTGTTGGTGGTGGAAGACAATGCCGATGTGGCAAGATACATCGGCATGCAGATAGGGCATGAATATCAATTGTATTTTGCCCATGACGGTGTGGAAGGACTGGAGAAGGCTTTAAGTTTGATGCCTGATTTGATTCTCACCGATTTGCTCATGCCACGAAAAGATGGGTTGGAAATGTGCCGTGAAATCAAAATATCTGAGGTATTGAATCACATTCCGGTGATAATGATTACTGCACGCAGTACCGATGCCGACAAATTAAAGGGATTAGAGGCTGGAGCCGATGCCTATCTTGTGAAGCCGTTTAGTGCCGACGAATTAAAATTGCGAATTAGAAACTTGATCAGGCAAAGGGAGGTAATGCGAGAAAAATATGCACTCTCGTCAAATGTGCATGTCAACAACATGACGGCCTTGAACAAGTTGGACAAGGAGTTCTTACACAAATTCATTGATTATGTATATGTTCACATGAACAACGGAACGGTAAGCGTGGAGTCAGTAGCTGCCGACTTGTGCATGACACCTAAGCAATTAAGGTCTAAAACAGTGGCTATCACTGGTGAAAATCCAAGTGCTTATATTCAAAAGATTAGATTGGAGAAAGCGCAACGCATGTTAAAAGTGGAGCCAGATATGAGTATCGGAGAGATTGCATTGAAATGTGGATTTGAAGATTTTGCTTATTTCTCACGAGTATTCAAGAAAAAATATGGCGTGATGCCGTCACAGTATCGTCGATTGCCATCTTAAAAAAAAAGCGGCAAGTTGTTCGTAATTTTTTATGAAAGCGTATCTTTTTGAAAGGTACGCTTTTTGTGTTATTAGGATTTTTAGTTCATTGAAAACAAGCAAGTTATGTTTTTCTTTTGGACGAAAAGTCCTAAATGTTACCAAGCATTATGTTAGATAATTCCTATATTAAGGCAGAATAGTCCTACCTACCAGTCCTTATACTGTTTAATTTTGCTCCATGAAAAGTGCATGGCACAAATTAAATCGTAATAATCACACCCAGGACGACAATATGGAGTTCTGCTAAAAACAAACAGTATGAGGAAAATTTTAGCTTTATTCATTGGTATATGGATATGCCAATTGAATGTTACTCAAGCAGTAGCACAGAATGTGACCATCAGCCCTACAACGGGTAAGTTGGTCGCTGGTCTCACCTATGAAGGTGAGTTAGGTTTTGAAAGAGGTTGGAGCTCGCTGTGGAGGCATGAGCAGTTGCCGCTGACGCTTACCGTTTCCGACAAGGCAGACATCTCTGGCAGTGGGGTGTTGACAGACCCAGCAGGTGACATCATTCTGGATACGTCACAAGGTAAGTACGTTGTCGTTTCTGGCCAACCGTTGACGACAGAGTTGCACATGTGTATCTCCCTGCCTAAAGGTTATCGGTTTACGGGATACCGCATGGTGTTCTTGAATAATGTTAATGGTAAGACCATCAGCGACTTGGAGTTGGCTGAAATCGACAAGCAGCTTTATGAAACGGGTAGTGACTTCGATTACAGTAAGTACAAGGTCACTACGGGAAACATGCCGGGAACCAACGATACGAAAGAGTACGTCATAGAGCGCACCAGTAAGAATGAAACGGATATGGGCAATAACCTTTATTTCTTGCTGCATCATAATGTTAAGGGGTTCTATGGCGTTACTTTGAAGTCGTGCGAACTTTATTTCACAGCCGAAGGTGCTTTCGATGCCAAGGTGACACCAGGCTCGCCTGCCGACATCGTCAGCCAGGGCGTGAACATGATAGGTTCTCCTTTCAATACAGGTAAGCTGGATTTGGGGGAGATAAAACCTCATACCAAGAATGGAAAAACCTTTTATAGCTACGATTACAGGAATGTGGAGGAACTCACAGCCAGCAACTGGCTCTATCAGGAGAATGCCGTGGCAGGAGGCAAGCTGCCCACAACCGCAGGAAAAGGAGACATTCAAGCCTTGCGGAATGGCGGACAGTTGTACTATGCCTTAGGCAATAACACCTATTATATAGAGTCTCCAACCGCTACCGTCACACAGAATGGCATAAAGGTGCCTTTGGGCTATCGCATCACTGGTGCCAAGGTTAAGTATCATTACGGGACGGCAGCTTCAGCAGGAAACATAAGGTATAAAGGTAATAGGGTACTTAACCCAGCCTTCACACCATCGCCTTACACGCTGAAGGTGTACGGTACAAACAAGGGTGAGATTGCAGAGACACGAATCGTAAACAGTGGAGCTGACGGGACGGTGGAGCTGACAAATCTGAACAACGATGCCATTAAGTTTTCTATTGAGGGACTTGCCGAGAACACCAAGGCGCTGCTTACTTTTGAGCTAACCCTTGAGGCACTCAACCCGTTCATCAACAACATTGACATCATTTGCCACTCGATGGTTGAGAATGGTCCTACACTGATGCAACAGTTCACGAGTAACGACTTCCAGGTGTCTGGTGGCAAGTTTGTCTTCTATGTGCCGCAAGATTTCTTTGGAGGCGGGGAGCAGAAGTGCCGCTTCACATTCGAGAACCTGTACAGCAAATACGGTGACGAGACCTATCAGCAGACAGATCCCCACCATGCCCGCTACTTCTTCGTGAAGTCAAAATACTACAACGATACCGACGGACAACAGTATAGTACTACCGGCAACGAGCCTGCATCTGACAAGATTGCTACATCCATGTGCGGAAATAAGGCGTTCAAATACAGCAACATTGATGAACTGAGCAACACAAACACCTCGGGCAGTGCGACGCAGTTGCAGGAATATCCTTACTCGGAGGCTCTCTATAAGAAACAGGGAGGAAGCTTTGCCGATGACATAGTAATCAAGGTGGGTGAAGGAAAACCCTGCTACTTGTTTACTGCCGATGAAACCCGATGGAACGTTGCACCGACCACAGCCACGGAACACCGTTACTATGCTTATTATCTCATGGATCTGAAGCTGGAGACAAAGGACTATGTGGCTAAGTGTGTACTGACCAAGCTTTACGACAAGACTTGCTATAACCGTGACGGCAATGATGTAGAACTTCCTATGTATGGTGGCGAGTTCAAGGCGCTGGATGCGAAAACGGGTAAAGAAATTCCTACTGGCAGAGCTTACCTGACCGTGCCAATGATGAAGCAGGCTTTGATAGATGAGCTTTATGGCAATCCAGAAAAGGGTATTGCGGGCGTTGAAGCCACGGGCATGCAAGTTCTCTATTTGGACTATACCAACCTATACTCCGTGCATATCCCTGAAGCCAGCGAGATGAATGAGATGAAGTCGTTGCTCAACCCCAACTGCCTCATCTACTTCCCAGAACGCACCTGCTACCAGATGGATAACTATGTTCAGAAGACCCAGAGCGGCGACTATCGAGCATGCAAGAACATCGTGATAACCGACCGTCAGCCTTTCTACGCACCTTACAAGATTACCGTCCCAGCAGAGAACTACGCAAGCTATACGCGTGAGATTACCATTCCTGCCAATGGCAAGGTGGCCTACGCAACGGTGGTTCTGCCGTTTACCTTGGAGGTTACAGATGGGGTTCATACTAACGAGGATGGGCTGTGCTCGTTCAAGGTGAGCAAGATGACACCAGAAAACTGTTTGGCATTGGATGATGGAGAGTACGCCTCTGCCCAGAGTTATCGCGGTAAGGCAAAATTCGACCTGATTACAGGAACACACACAGAAGCCAACGTGCCATACATGGTAGAGGTGACGACGGCTCCTACGGATGCGAACATCTCGTTCACAGCCAAACAGAAAGGTTCTGACATCATGGCAACGAAGGGAAGTGCGATGAATGCTACGGGTTACACATTCAGTGGAGAAACTGCAACAGGCAAGATAGGTGCTACGACTTACAACTTCCATAATTACGGTTCGTATGCTGGAAAGAAAATCGACAGGACTGCAAAGAAAGTGTTCTATTTTGCGAAGAACATGTATTTGAGTTCTACCAATCTAAGGCCAGAATTCCCGTATGTTTATGTATATCCATTCCGTGCATACTACGAGTATAGTTCAGCGGGTGCTCCTGCCAAGCTGTTCTCCTTCTGGGCAACTCTTGACGAAGAGTTTGGTACGCCAACCGGCATTACTGACACGAATGCAGTACCCGATTTGGCTATTGTTCCAGGAGAGGGAAGCCTAACGGCTTCGGCAAGAGAGGCCACCGTGGTGAAAGTTTATGGCAGCAATGGCGTGATGGTATGGTCAGTGAGCCTTGATAGAGGTGAAACTCAGACCGTGACTCTGCCAGGTGGACTTTATGTAGTGAATGGAAAGAAAATCATCGTAAAATAGTTAGGGAGGAAGTCGTTATGAAGAAGCAATATATAGCACCGGAAATTATATCCGTCAACACTTGTTATGGGCAACTGATGCAAGGAAGTTATAATGACCACGCAGACAGCAAGCAATTTGAATTTAAAGTAGAGGATGAGCAGCTTGAGGATTTAACAGATAGCGGATATCGTAAATACAAGCTTTGGGATCCAGAAGATTTCGACTACTAAACTTTCCTCATTACGATGTGTATTTAGTTTAGGTGATCCGGGCAGGGCGATGAGTTTTGTCCGGATCTGTTTTGTGCTACATCTTTTTCGACTATGATGACAGAAACATAAAAACAGGATGGTTTGCTTTGACTTTTCCTCTATTTGTCTTACCTTTGCAAAGAAGGCCGTGATAACGCTCGCCGTACCGTAAATGGCGTGCGTCGGCAGCTAAGAAGATAAATTTTATGGAAAACATGGATGCGAAGAAAGGTTACACGATCAACGTCCGCGGCAGGTTGGTTGACCTATCGAGACCGCTGGTGATGGGGATTCTGAATGTTACGCCCGACTCCTTTTACCAAGGGAGCAGAAAGCAGACGGAGGAAGAGATTGCCCAGCGCACCAACCAGATTATAGAAGAAGGTGGAGAAATGATTGATGTGGGTGCGTTCTCCACACGTCCCGGTGCTTTTGAGGTGACCGAGGAAGAGGAGATGGACAGGCTTCGCCGCGCTTTGGCCATCGTCAGGCGCGAGCGGCCGGAAGCTATTGTCTCGGTTGATACCTATCGGCCACACGTGGCTCGTCGATGTGTAGAAGAGTGGGGCGCTGACATCATCAATGACGTATCCGAAGGTGGACTTACGGGCATTGTCAACACGCCGATACACGAGGAGGGGAGCATGTTCGAGACCGTTGCACGGCTTCAGGTGCCATATATCCTCATGTCGGTGAAGTCGAATCTGCATGACATGTTGATTGCTTTCGCCAGGGAGACGCAGGAGTTGTATGCCCTGGGCGCGAAAGACATCATCCTGGACCCTGGGTTTGGCTTCGGAAAAACGCTCGACGAGAACTACAAGATCTATCAACACATGGAGCGTCTGCAGGTGCTTGACTTGCCGTTGCTGGTGGGGATATCTCGCAAAAGCATGATATTCAAGTTGCTGGGCGGTGATCCTACAACGTCTCTAAATGGCACGACGGTACTCAACACCATCGCGTTACAAAAGGGAGCTTCCATTCTGCGCGTGCACGATGTGCGAGAAGCTGTGGAGGCCTGTAAGATTTACGAGAGAATGCAAGGGGTGTGATGAGCAAAGGCCTTGACCCAACAGCCTCACCCCCAACAGCCTCACCCCCAACCCCTCCCCAAAGGGGAGGGGAGTAATTAGCTTTTTGGGTCGCGGAACTATCAACTCGTAAACTTGTCAACTAAAAAAACTCACAAAATGATTCCATTCGAAATAGGTACGAAAGATATCATTGATATCCTGTTAGTGGCATTGATGCTCTACTACGTATATAGGCTAATGAAGGAAAGCCGTTCGCTCAATGTCTTTATCGGAATATTGATATTTATCTTCATCTGGCTGTTTGTCAGTCAAATATTAGAGATGCGCCTGCTGGGTTCTATTATGAACAAGCTGGTAAGCGTCGGAGTTATCGGCTTGATTATCCTGTTTCAGGAAGAGATTCGTCGTTTCTTGTATGAATTGGGTGCACACCAGCGCTTCCAGGCTTTTTCCAGGCTTTTCACCAATAGCGATAAACAAGGCGAGGAGGATAAGGAAACCATTGTGCCTATTGTGCTGTCGTGCATGAGTATGGCTAAGGGCCATGTGGGGGCACTGATTGTCATTGAACGAGGAATGCCCTTGAACGATATCGTGGAAACGGGCGATGTCATCGATGCCAAGGTAAATCAACGACTGATAGAAAATATCTTTTTCAAGAACTCGCCTTTGCATGATGGTGCCATGATTATTTCTAAAAAGCGCATCAAAGCTGCCGGCTGTATCTTGCCAGTGTCGCACGACTTGAGTATACCAAAAGAGTTGGGATTGCGCCATCGGGCTGCTGCCGGGGTTACGCAAAACACGGATGCCATTGCCGTGGTTGTTTCTGAAGAAACAGGTCGCATCAGCGTGGCCATGAAGGGGGGATTTCGGTTGAGATTGTCGGCAGAAGAATTGGAGAGCTTGTTGGCCAAGGAAATGGAGGCTTGATCCTCGTTAGGATTTCTTAGCTGGTTTGGAACGAAGGATGGGGGAGGAGGAGAAAGTCTGCGTAGCGAGTTTACTGGAACAGGATCTCATATATAATAAGGTGAAGACTTCCGTGATACCCCCTTTAAATATAAACAAACGTTAAATCTCCATCTTTTTTCAAACTTTTTTGATCATTTGTTTGGAGGGTATTGTTTTTCGTATTACCTTTGCACTCGCTTTCGCACTAAAAGCTGCGTTAGCGACACAAAGAAGCGATCTTTGAAAAGATTTACATAAAGACAGAAGTAGTACAAGAAGCATGAGTATTGTT
>CAUPIT010000031.1:0-11668 GCA_963511375.1 uncultured Prevotella sp.
ATTTCTCTTTGCCGTACGACACAGAGAAATCCTAATGACCGATTTGGGTTAAAAGACTTGTGGATAGATCCATATAGCTATAATAATGAGCTGAGAGAAGCTGTACTCCTTTTTAACGACAGAGGTATAACGACTTATATCTACAATGCTCAATTATGTGTTCTTCCACCAGAATTGCGCCCATTTGCAAAGCAATCAATTAGTGAATGGAAAAATATCTATCTTCCTGTCTGCGACGGATGTGTTCTTAAAAATGAATGTGGAGGTTTCTTCTCGACAAATAAAAATAACATAAGTACACATATCCACAAAATAGAATGTACAAATTCATGTACAGAGTGAATTATTAACAATATTGTCAAATTTAAAAACGGAGGTATCAATGAAGAGACTAATGTTTTTGATTGTTTCGGCATTTATCGCTACAACGAGTTATTGCGCCAACGTTTCTGATAACATCATGAACGTATTGGGCAATAATGACGAAACAACACAAATTGAGAAACAGAAGAACCAGCCTTTGGTTTTGCAGAAAGCCATTGACATGGTAAAGGGTTCTCTTGCGGGTCACTATTCGCACAGTTCTCATTCTTCACACAGTTCTCACAGCTCGCATAGCTCACACTCGTCTCACTATTCAAGTCGTTACTAAGAGTAGTGATTCGCAAGACTATTGCGAGTTGTAAATTAATTTGGGAGGGGCGTGTTCGAAATGCGCTCCTCCCTTAATATTTTATCTACTCAAACCTTTCCTCCTCATTGGTTTCATCATCTTCGTTGGTTGTCGTAAACATCGTCTTATCCCGAACTTAGGTTGACAGTAAAATGATTTGTCTTTCAGACGCAGAACCCTCAACGAATCACAACCCCAGAGCGTTGCCTGGGCGAGGCGCTTTTTTACTCTTTCACCGCAACACACTCCACCTCTACCAATGCCTCTTTGGGCAGCGTGCGAACGGCAACGGCAGAACGAGCTGGATAAGGCTCGGTAAAGAACTGTGCATACACCTCGTTCATGGCACCAAAGTTGGCCATGTCGGATAGATACACCGTGGTCTTAATCACCTTGGACAAATCCAGGCCAGCAGCCTTCAATACCGCTTGTGCATTAAGTATGGATTGGCGGGTTTGCTCCTTGATGCCGCCCTCAGGGAATTTTCCTGTAGAAGGATCAATTGGTAATTGACCAGATGCAAAAACAAAGCCATTGGCCTCGATGGCCTGACTGTACGGCCCCACTGCAGCAGGTGCCTTTTCAGAATGGATAGATTTCATGATTGATAGTTTTAAGTAATTACTACGCAAATTTACACATAATTATTGAAAACAAAAAGGGAGAGCCTTGAAAAGACTCTCCCTTTTGTGTTTACGACTAATATGACTGCTTTACTCGGCAATACAGATGGTCACACGGTTCTTATTATTCTGTGCGAATGGCTGCACGCGAGCACCCTTCGAATCAGAGATAATTCGGTCGGCTGCAATGTTATATTTCTCTTTTAAGGTCTTTACGACAATCTGAGCACGAAGACGACCTAAACGATCGTTGATGCGATTGTTGCCAGTACCGGCATCAGCATAACCCGTAACAGATACCTTTGCGTTGGGGTTGGCATTAAGGTAGTCAACCATCTCTTTGATCTTGTTTGCTTCTGTAGCACGAATCTTGGCCGAATTAATCAAGAAGAACACGTCACGACGGAAAGGCTCTACCTTCTTTTCAACAACTTCTTCTTTTACTTCAGGAGCTGGAGCTGGGGCAGGTGCCGGAGCAACATGCTCTTCAACTACAGGCTCTGGTTCTGGCATGGGTTCAGTCTTCTTATAAGTCTTTCCCAAGTTGATGCGGAATCCAGCCAATGCATTGAAGTACCAGTCAGGATTGTCAGCTTTCTTAGAGTTGTACTTGTCACTCAAGATGTTAGCATTACCCTCTACCAAGAAGCTAACAGCATCGCTCAAACGGAAAGCTAACTCAACACCACCACGACCAAAGGGTTGTACTTTAGTACCATCCCATAAATTCTGCAACTGATAGTTGTCTAAATTCTTCAAGGTCTTGGCAATGCCATTCACATCATCATTTTTCCATGCGATGTTAGCACCACCGCCTAAGAAAGCTGTTACGTTGAATACTCGGTTAGGATTCCAGCCACAGAATAAATTTGATAAATTAAACATCAAATCCAAACCTGGAGCCACATAATTAAATTTATAGTCAGCAGTGTATGGATTACCAGTACGAGCCAACTCATAACCATTCCAGCCTCCCTTGCTTTGCCAGCCATTGGCTTGCAAACGCAATGCAAAAACAGGTGAGAACTGATAACCAAGACCAAACTGTACATTGGGCGAAATCAACTTGTCAAACTTAGCTTCGCCAAGTGTGTACTGTGCACCTCCCTGAAGATTCAGGAATGCATGTTTCTTAAACTGATACTCGTTGTTGTTTGCATCAGTGTAAGTAGCTTGCGCAAAAGCGGTGGCAGCGCTCATTGACAGCAGCGCCACAGCCATGAAAGTTTTCTTAAACTTTGTCATAATCGTTATATTTTAAATGAATAAATTAATAGTCCATTACAGGTCTAATCGGAGCACCATACTCTCGAGACAGAGAACTACAGTAAAAACTGCCGTTACTGATTGATAAGGCATAGGCTGTACTCCTGGTAGAATCCTTGTAGGTGTAGAGCCGATCGGTCCAATACTTTCCAAACGAATCGGCACCAGAAACTGAAGTTCCATTGCTAATGTAGCCAGCAGCTGGCAAGAAGATACTGTTCTTCGGATTCGTCTTATTTGTAATTTCATAACCTGGCACTCCATTCTTAAAAGTCCACGTCATTGTGCAACGGTTGTTCAGCTCTTCAACTTCATCATCTGTTGGCATTCGCCATTTTCCGCCCCATAAGGAACGAGCGGCATCGAATTTGCTACCTTGAATGTGATTCACTGAAACCAAATCAGTAAATGTCCCTGTTGCAGTATCATACCCTGCAGTATAACTTTCCTTGGTGTAATTACTCTTGTCTGTAACTTCTGCCCATGCAAAATACTTGCCGGCATCAGTTGATGTAACTGCACCCACGTTACGGTCAGCCCATTTGACTGATACTCCTAAATCAACAGCTACCCCAGCTGTTGGCGAGGGAGGATTTGGTGTAGGTTCTTGTCCTGGGTTAGGCGTCGGCGTTGGATCTCCTCCTGGATTAGGAGTGGGGTCTGGTGTGACGTTCTCGCCGGGTTCAGCATAAACAGCACGAACTGGTAATAAGATACTTTTATAACTCAAAGTTATTTCTATAAAATTCTTACCAATAAGCTGTGCGTACTTAGCTGAATTTGGATCGTTGTCTGATAACTCGGAAGACCAATAATAGGTATCCTCGCCAACATTGTGGGAAGTGTTGTCGGCTCTTCTCCAGCCTGCAGACGGGAAAAATAGCTGATTACCATTATTAGAAACAATCCACCCTGTGATGCCCTTTCCGTTAAAGTTTTGCGTGTACGACCAAGTACACTTCTCTAATTCTTTCAGTTCTTTAGGAGTGGGCAAACGCCACTTGCCGCCCCACTGTACATGAGCAATATCATGCTCGGTTCCTGCAATATCTTGAGTGATGACGCCTTTTCCATAATCAGTGACATCGCTCGATTGTATCTCACCCGTGGGATCACCCCAACCAAAATAGCCACCATAATCAGATTCAGCTTTGGCTCCCATGTTCCATTTCGCCCATTTTACAGACAGTCCTAAGTCTACAACCTCTGGTTCTGGATATTTCGGCTCTGTTGTAAATTGCAACTTCTCACCATAAACGTAATCACTTCCAACTAAAGCATAAGCTTGATAATAATAAGTGGTACGCTGAGATAAATCTGTGAGGACAAACGTTTTGGTATTTCCTTCAGGTATGGTTGTATCTGAAACCTTAGGTCCTTTGATAGGATCTAAATCAACAGGATTCTTAGCATAGCAAACACCGTACTCTTTTACCTGATCAAGACCTCCTGAAAGAGAAACGTTAACATTTGCAGTTTGATAGGTAACCTCTGCAGCTGGGGCGGTTACAGCATATACAGCTTGTACGTACTTTCCATAAACAGGGCGCACGCTACAACCTACGAAACGTTTCAGGGCAGTTTGCTGCTTATCGGTATCTGTAAACTTCAAGGCTACGGCGTTAGTATTGTCCGCATCCAAGATACCCGACCAATAGTAACCAGCAACATCCTCTTCTGCCATGACAGAACCAGTGCGAAAACCCGAAACAGGAATAAAAATAGAATTGGTATTGCCTGGCTGCTGGCTGGATACCTGATAACCTGTCACCCCATTCTTTGTAGTCCATGTCCATGTACAGTGGTCTATCAACTCTTGTATTTCGTCAGTTGAAGGCAATCGCCATTGGTCACCCCACTTTTGTTTGGCGATGTCGTACTTGGTGATAATGATATTTCCTACGGGATGTTCAACGGGGAAGTACTTCAAGTTGACCGACCTGTTGATACCCGTCACGTCACCCCAACCTACTAAATAACCTCTCTCAGTTTCACTACTGGCACCTAAATTGAAGTCCGCCCATTGCACGGAGAGCCCCAAGTCAACAGACTTGGCTGTTGCAGGAACGACAAGAGGATCAGCCTCCTTAAATGTGATGCTATCCACCTCCCATGTAAACCATTCAAAGGTTTTGTCAAGCGTATGTACATAAACCTTCTGCTGGGCTTGCACCTGAAGGAATGAGGCGAAAAGCAATAATATAGTTAGTATTCTTTGTTTCATCGTTTGGTTACTTTGAATGAATGATTGTTACAACGAATAATGTATATGCCCTTTGGATATGCCGCTAAATCAACTTTGATGGAGTTAACTTGTCTTTCAACATTAAGCGACATCATCTTACCATCCAATGTAAATACACGAATCGCAGTATTTCCTTTGAGTCCGTCAATCTTTACAGTATGTCCATCAAGATAAGTAAAAGTCATCTCATTTGCTTGAACATCTTGTGGTAAGGTCACATCAGTTGTATATTCTTCAAAATATATTTTTTGTACGTCTTTGTATTCTGCACTAAAGTCGGACGAAACAATTTTGATTCCGTCTGGCCAGAAAGTAACAACAGGACGCTCTGTCAAGTGAAATTTATACAAGTCACCTGATTTCATCTGAACCATCAACACATCATCTTCGTTACTTGCCATGGAAGGTGTAGTCACCATACACAGCAACAACACAAGCATGGCAAAAAATCGTAATCGTCTCATGCTCTATTCATTTATCTATTACTCCTACTTATATTACATGTCCTTTAATGGTTATCACCACAGGCTGTGGCTGCCCATTGGTATAAATAGCCACTTTTTTTAATATTGGACCAGGAAAGAAAGGAGTTAAATCCACTGTAATTTTAATTTTATCGCCCGAACGGTGCTTATATGCTGCCTCCTTCGGGTACTGAACAGTTGTGCAGTCGCAATCGGTCTTAATATCTTTAATAATCAATTCCCCTCCACCTTTATTTGTAAAAGGAGCGAGGATAGTCTGCACTCGATGTTCTCTGTCCAAGTTGCCTAAATCGTATTGCTGCGTTTTGAGTTGAAGCTCTGGCTTACCTGTTGCACACGATAGTGTAGTGCAACAAACTATAAGCAACAGCGATGCGAATAGGTTACTGGTTTTCTTTATATTTATCATAGACGCTTTCTACACCATCAGCGTATTCATCCAACAACGTAAGATACCATTTCCCATCCTTTAACACGGGATTCAAACAAAAAGTAGTAACACCTTTCTCTTCATCAATACTACCGTTAGGCATAATTTGTACTGACACCTGTACTTCGTTGTTCTTATCACTTCGTAAAATAATACCCTTCACAGCGCAATCGTAGATGGGCATACGCGAATAGGCAGCAATATATTTTTGTTTGGTTTCTTCAGACAATGGCAAGATACTATCATTTCGTAAAGTATACAGCATGCTGGCTGTAACACGAAAGTTCTTATTCTTGAAATTCTCCACATAGTTATCTACTAATGTCTTTATCTCAGATGAGTCTTTGCTAGAATAGTCCATCGAGGCTGGTCGAAGATACTCCGAACGCAATGGGTCTTTCTTTTTACCAGACTTACATCCAGCAAATGTCAATGTCATGCAAAGCATGCATATTGTAAATATCTTTAATTTCATAAAGTCAATTTAAGAAAAAAAGGGAAGGAGTAAATTACCCCTCCCCTTTCTATATAATGATCTAATCGTGGATTAGAACTTTTTAGCGTTATTGGCAGTCTTCTTCACTGTGATAGTTACATCCTTAGTGATATAGCCCCAGAGATAGTTCACTGTTACAGGAATCTTGATTTGGAACTCCTGAACGGTAGAACTCAAGTTCTTATAAGTCAGTGTACCACCATCAGCAGCTGTATAAACAAAGTCAATATTCTTTGTTACAGAAGCTAAAGAAACAAACTTCTTAGGATCACTCTGACCCAAGTTGGTCATGACATTAGGATTCTCGCTAATGGACTTGCCGTCGGCAATTCCTTCGACAGTTACGCCAGTAATGCCATAGTAGGTAGCGTATGCACCACCCTTGCCCCAATTTTGCTTATTATTCCAAGCATCACGCCAGTCAGTGAAGAGGAGAAGATCCTCAGCCTTGATTACCTGAAGCTCAGTGTAGTTAGCATCTTCAATTACCTTGGCAGCATCCATAGCGTTGATTGGACGCAAGAATCTAACATCAAATGTATTATTTGTCAAAGCTAAGTCCTTACCACACTGGTTCTTAGCCTGGATACCGATGATAGCCTTGATTACATCGTTTGCCAACTCATTATGACCCTTGTAGTTCAACAGTGCATGAGCATATTCGTTATGCTGGTATACAACCTGTGTTTGACTAGGATCTGCAGGGGCTGTAAGCTTTGCAACAGCCTTCTTAGCCTGATTTCCCTTAATCTGAGCATTCAAAGTCTTACCGTCATTAGACACTGACATAACGTAAGTCTTTCCGTCTATGCCCATGAACTCTTTATTATTGTTAGCAGCATCGAATACTACATTGAGCGTGAGTTTACCAGCAGCATATTCATTGTTCTCAGTAAGATCTTTAACTACATTTACTAATGTTGCAGCTGCAATCTTATTGCCTTTGAATACGTCACCTAAGGTGCTCTCCATCTTGTCTGCTTTTCCAGCAGCGTTATCCTCAGGAGTCAAAGTGTTGGTGTGAATCTCAGCTGTTCCAGGGTTAGAGGAGTTAGCTGCATACCAATAGTTAGAAATGATGTTTTCAGCCAACTTCACTTCGCCAGCAGGAGTAGAATCAGTACCGATGCGCTTGCCAGTCTTGAACGTAACGAATACGTCAGGAAGTTTAGACTTGTCCATAGACTCGTATTTCACAGCAATCTGTACATTTTCCTTCTTTTCAGTAACAAACAATTGTTTAGCCTCATCAGCATTCAACTTCCAGCCCAAGATACTGGTCAGAGTTCCGTCCTCAGGAGAAGTTTCGTTCTTATTATAAGCCTGTCCGATAGGGTTAGCCATCTTTTCAAATGTCTTGCCATTGGCACTCATCTTATACTGCTGCAAACCACCATTCGTTAAATCCTTTACAGGAGAGGTACCATAGTTGGCCTCAAACTCTTCACGAGTGATATTCAACATGTGATACAGGTCATATTCTGTTTGGATCCACTTAGTCTCGTACTTCCACTCTGTAGCAGGATCTACGCACTCACCATTGTATGAGTAGTTGTAATCAGGTCCTTGATAATCAACATGCTTATCTGGTTCAACTGTTGCAGGATCCTTCTTTTCTGTAATCTTGATACGGATATAACCATAATCAAGCACTTTACCATCCTTGTCAAGCAAAGATACTCGAACTAAAGGTGTACGACCAATGGTAGCACGAGCCTGTGTAGCACCGTAAGCCTGTTGCTTACCTACATGAGCCTTGTCATACTCAGGCATCTGAGGACGGAATGTGTAACCGTCTTTAGGATTGATAGCAGCATGAGCAGATTCAGAAGTCTTATTATCTCCATAGTAAAGTGCGGTAATCTCGAACTTATACTTCATTCCATTAGCTTCCAACTCCTTAGCGGTCATCAATCTGTTGACACCCATTGCATTGGTGTAATGAACCTCTACGAGCTTGCGGAGATCCAAAGAATCATTGTAGTTAACAGAATCCTGAGGAGCGTACGTACGACTTACACCTGCTTCAAATGCGCTCTGCATCAACAGCTGGTGGTGTTTGTGATTTGCGTCAGGTCCACTCAGTAAAGACGGGTGTATGCTCTCAACACCTAAGAAAGGAACGTCGTCACCAGCACGGTGAGCCAACTTCAAGTTAGAAATAGACTCTGCATATAAAGTAGCATAATCAGAAGTAATGGTTCTTTCAGCCAAGTTTTGATCCTTGTTCAAGGTCATGCCAGGAAGTGTAACCTGTGTAGCGAAAACGGTAACCATCTCGTTATCATCAACATTCTTAATCTTCTCAGGATTTGTTACGTCCAAGTTAACCTTTAACATGCCGCCTTCAACACTCCAGCTTGCAACAGACAAGCCTGCTTCAGCAGCAGCACGTGTATACTCCTTGTCGCCAGAGAGAACATTAACCTTAGCAGTAGCTGGATCTATAACAGCTGTCGAAGGATTCATGTGGTAGTTTGCTACAAAAGCAAGTACTCTTGAACCAGGCTTTGCCTCATAGCGTTCATGCCTGTCGTAACCCTTGCTTTCTTTCACGTTCCAAGCAACAGGAGACAGTGTGTAAGCGTTAAACATCAAGGTTTGAATCTTGGTAGCCTCGATACCCCAGTAATATGAATCTGGAGCGAATACGATGCTACGAAGCTCTGTAGGCAGCAATACGTTCAACACGTTAACGTTTGTACTCACCGCATCTATCTTATCAGACAATGCTTGTGCATCAGCCTTGAGCTGAGAGATTTCTTCAGACAACTTCTTATCCAAAGCTTTCTTAGCCTCTTCGATCTTGTCATAGATCTTCTTGATGTCAGCATCTGACAAGCCTTGCTTCTCAAGAGCCTCTAAACGAGTCTTGTAGCCTTCAAGCGCAGCCTTCTGCTCATCGATATCTGCTTTGAGGGCGTCTTGAGCTGTTTTAACATCCTCAAGACCGCTCTTCAGATCCTTGATTTGTTTCAAATGCTCAACAAGACTACTTTCTACAGCAGCCACCTTACCAGCCAACTCTTTCAGTTCTTCCTTACTTGCCTTGCCTTCTAAAGCCTTATTAACTTTTGACAAAGCCTCTTCGGCAGTCTTTACACGAGCCTCCAAGCCAGATACATCAGCAGCAAGCTTGGTAATCTGTTTTGCTTGAGCTTCACCAGCTGTTTGCAGCTTGGCAATAGCCTCTTGCAGTTGTGCATCCTTGGCCTCCAACTGCTTCTTCAAGTTGGCAATCTCGGTCTGCAACTCTGTCTTTACAGTCTTGAGCGGAGTCAATGCATCAATCTGCGTCTGCAAATTATTGATGTCATCATCGTAATCCTTACAAGATGTAAACGTACTCATAGAAGCCGTTACTAAGGCTCCCATCAGCAGCGTACTTAAGATTTTCTTTCTCATACGATATAAAAATTAAATAAAACAATAAAAATTAAAATATATACTAGCTAATATTGCATTGGATTCTAGTCAAGAAGCCAACACAAATAATTTTTTCATACCAATAAACGTCATTTATGTACATAGTAACCGTATTTCAGGCAAATTATTTTGGTGCAAATATATAGATAAATATTAGAACAAACAAATAAAATGCATCTTTTTTTAAATTTAGTCAGATTTTTTATACTTCCTTTTTCGTGAAGCATATTCAGTCAGTTATATTTACATTTCTGCCTGACGGAATATTATTACATATTTGAAATGGTATTGTAATCTTCAAAAAGAATATATAAATTTAAAGAATAGTTTTGCTATTTTGTTGTTTTGCCTGAAAATAAAGTTGCCACCAGCATCTCATTTCATTCATGAATGACGCCCCACTACGCCATGGCTGATTCAATTTCACCCATGGCGCATGGCTAAGTATCCTTAGAATTCTGCGTTCTTTGGTGTACGTGGGAACGGGATGACATCCCGAATGTTCTGCATGCCGGTTACGAAGAGGATTAGGCGTTCGAAACCCAGCCCAAAGCCGCCATGCGGGCACGTACCGTATTTACGCGTGTCGAGATACCACCACATATCTTTCATCGGAATGTGGCGACGCTCGATTTCAGAAGTCAGTTTCTCAAGACTTTCCTCTCTCACCGACCCACCAATGATTTCTCCAATCTGCGGGAAGAGTACGTCGGTACCTTGAACGGTCTTGCCATCCTCATTTATTTTCATGTAGAAGGCCTTGATTTCTTTGGGATAATCGTACATGATAACCGGCTTCTTAAAGTGGTGTTCCACCAAAAAACGTTCGTGCTCACTGGCCAAGTCCATTCCCCATGATACAGGGAACTCAAATTTATGTCCATTGGCTGCCGCCTCTTCCAATATCTTGATACCGTCTGTATAAGACAATCGAACGAAATCATTCTTCAAAACGCCCTGCAACCGTTCCAACAAGGTTTTGTCGATCATCGAATTGAGGAAATCAAGATCGTCCTTGCAGTTGTCCAAGGCCCAGCGCACACAATATTTAATAAAGTCTTCCTCGAGATCCATCAACTCGGGCAAGTCGATGAAAGCAATCTCTGGCTCAATCATCCAGAACTCGGCCAAGTGACGAGGCGTGTTCGAGTTCTCCGCACGGAACGTAGGCCCGAAGGTATAAATCTGCCCCAAAGCCGTGGCACCCAACTCACCTTCCAACTGTCCACTCACCGTAAGACTGGTCATCTTGCCAAAGAAATCATCTTCGTAGCACACCTTTCCATCTTCCCCCTTTTTCAAATCATTGAGATTCTGCGTGGTCACTTGAAACATCTCGCCGGCGCCTTCAGCGTCTGAAGCTGTAATCAAGGGTGTATGGAAATAAAAGAACCCATGTTCGTGGAAATATTGATGGATGGCAAAGGCCATGTTGTGACGGATACGCATCACGGCACCAAAGGTATTGGTGCGCAGGCGCATGTGAGCATGCTGACGCATGTACTCAAACGACTGTCCTTTCTTCTGCATGGGATAGTCGCTACCACACAGGCCATAAACCTCAATGTCCTTGCATTGGATTTCCACACTCTGTCCCTTGCCTTGGCTCTCTACCAAGGTACCGGTGACACAGAGGCATGCGCCTGTTGTAATACTCTTCAACGTATCGGCATTGACCTTTGACGGATCAACGACAATCTGTATATTCTTGATGGTAGAGCCGTCATTCAAGGCAATGAAATCAACTGCCTTACTACTGCGATGGGTACGCACCCATCCCTTTACCACCACTTCTTTTCCAAAGTCGGTGCTCTTCAGAACATCAACAACTTTTGTACGTTTCATTGTTTTTTTAGTTTACGAGTTTACGAGTTTACGAGTTCACAAGTTAATACCGAAGCTTTGTCATTCATTCGCAATCGATTATATGGCGATATTATAGAACTGTCTACGAGTTTACGAGTTTACGAGTTAATACCGTGGCTTGTTGTCATTCGCTATCGATTATAGGGCGACATTATAGA
>CAUPIT010000032.1:0-10109 GCA_963511375.1 uncultured Prevotella sp.
CTTCAATATCTATTCGGAAATCAAGAGAAAATTGGTAGAGGACTATCATATCCCGTCCTACGAGATACGTTTTATTCAGGAGTGCAAGAACGAGAAAGCCAAGAAAGCAATGGTGGATGCCATGAACCGTGGAGACATCCGCATCATCTTCGGTTCTACGTCCATGTTGGGTACCGGTGTGAATGCACAGCAGCGTGCCGTGGCTATCCATCATTTGGACACACCTTGGCGACCATCGGACTTGGAGCAGCGCAACGGGCGTGCCGTGCGTAAGGGAAACCTTATCGCCAAGGAGTTTGCGAACAACAAGGTCGATGTCATCATCTATGCCGTAGAGCGTTCCTTGGATAGCTATAAGTTCAATCTGTTGCACAACAAACAGCTCTTTATCAACCAGCTAAAAACAAACGCCTTGGGTAGCCGTACCATTGATGAGGGTTCGATGGACGAGGACAGTGGTATGAACTTCTCGGAATATGTAGCAGTACTTTCAGGCAACACCGACCTTTTGGAGAAAGCGAGGCTTGACAAGAAGATTACCACCTTGGAATCCGAGCGTAAGAACTTTCTCCGTGAGCGTGATGCCGCGACGGGTAAATTGGCGGAGATTGAGAGTTCCGTGTCCTTCCATTCGGATAAAATCAAGGAAGCGCAGGCTGACTTGGCTTGCTTTGAGCAGCGTGTGGAGCGGGACAAGGAGGGACTGCCCGTCAATAAACTGACAATCAAAGGTGTAGAGGACAGCACCGACATAAAGGTCATCGCCGCCCGTCTGCATGAGATAGAGGAAAAGGCCCGTACCAAGAGCGAGTACAACAAGATTGGCGAGGTTTACGGCTTTTCCATCATGGTCAAGACGGAGAGCACTTCCAAGGACTTGTTCGACTGCTCGGTGAATCGCTTCTTTGTCAAGGGACAGGAAAGCATCTACTATACCTATAATAACGGTAAGTTAGCGGCAGACCCGAGACTTGCCTGCGAGAACTTCGTTAATGCCTTGGAGCGTATTCCTAAGGTAATAGAGTCACATGAAAAAGAAATGGCAAAGGTTGTTATCAATAAAAATGTCTACACTAATATTGCCAACAGCTCATGGAAGAAAGAGGACGAACTGCGTGTGCTCAAGGGGGAGGCAGCAGAATTGGACAGAAAGATTGCGCTTACGCTTGCACCGCCGGAGGAGGAAAAAGAGGATATATGGCAAGAGGCACAGCATGGTGCCATACAGCAAAGTAAATCAGTAGATGATATATCAGAATCCCGTTCTTATAAGAATTCATTCTCAAAAAACACAGACAACATACCTTTGCCCACATCTCCCAAGAACAATAGTCAGCAGAATGTATCCGATAACAATGACATTACGAGCAAAGTTATTATCTCAAAACCAAAGTGGAAGATGTAGAATGTCTTATTGTATCGAAAAGCGCCAAGTACTTGAAATAAAGTGTTTGACGCTTTTGAGAAACCGTATCAGAGAATTTGACTGATTCATTGTATAATTTCTATTCTGACAACAGAGCTGTCGTCATCTACCAATGTTGGAGGTGTCTGCTCTTTATGGTGAAAACAATGGGGAATATCATGAACTTTGTAATAGCCATCACTACAAAGCAGCAGGGAATCACCCATGTTCAATGGCAAACGTTGAACCTGAATGGGGTTTCTAAAACCTCTTCCCGCAATGCAAGTTGTCAGATAAGTGTCTACTCCTTGCATAATGGTATCATCGTTTGTTAGTTGAGTTACTTCTCCTTGTTTGTCTCGATAGTATAAGCGCACATCTCCCAAAGATGTGTAGAAGAGCATAGCATCACTGATATATACAAGAAGTAAAGCCGCACCCATCTTGGATTTCTTCTCCTTGCAAAAAGCAGCCAAACGCTCATCAGCATATTTGATGCTCCTGAGGATATGTTCCGTACAATCAATTATATCGGTTTTTACAAAACATTCTGAGATAGATTCGCAAACAATTTTTGAAGCACTTTCCGGCAATGACAAACCACCCATCCCATCTGCAAGTAGAATGAGTGTTGCTCCATTAGGCAATTCTCGTTGGAGAATGTAATCTCCATTTTCTTTACCAGCCGGAATACTTAAGCTTTCAATCTGAATCTTCATCATGCAAAACTTTATCAAATACGGCAATCATTTTTTGAAATGCGAGGAGCAGTTTCTCATAAGAAAAAACACTGCTACTATCTATAACCTGTTGTATCAGCCTGCTATTTTCTCTTTTCTCTATCTCATTCCCCAGACATTGCTTATAGTGGAAAAGATGCTCTTTTGATAGAAATCCGACAATGTCATAAGCAAGCCAATAAGCTCCGACAACAATCTCATCAAAGTCTTCCCAATCATACACTTCTGCATGCAAGTTCCTATTCAAGTTAGCAATGAAATAGTTTTCCAGAATGAATGCCATATCTACGGCATCTTTATTCGTTTGGATATTCCTGTCTAACCAAGCATTGAACTTCAATACAAATAATCCATGCAACGATGCTATCTTGATGTCGAATTCATTGTCAATCGTTACGGTAATAGCATCACTCAGCACATCAGCAAACCCCTTAACGGACATAGCTATATCCTCCTCAGGAGGCCAGTATATGTATCCATCTTCTCTTTCTATATCTCCGTATGGTACTATGTCCATTTCGTAGTCGCCATCATAGAACCGTTGATACATCTGTCCGTCTTTTTGAAACCCTTGTGCTAATAATGCCCGCTTAATCTCTTCGAATGCATCCCAATCGGGAATGGCTATGGCGAGGTCTAAATCCCTCGTCTTTCTCCCTGAACTTATACCTACTAACTGCCGAATTAAAATATCTCGCGCAGTAGCCCCGATAACAAAGAAATCCTGCCCAATCTCAGCAAAACAATGACTGACTTTTCTTAGCAGTTCAACCAACAGGGGGTTGCCAATCTTCTTACTCGAAATCTGAAAGTTCATCTTTTAATATTTTATTTGCAGCTTCAATACAACGGCTGTCTCCGCTACTTACTAAATCGGCATATATCAAAATGCAGGGCATTACATCGCCTTTCCAAAACTTCTGATATACATAAATAACTCCTTCGGTAGTCCGTGTTGCGCCGGTCTTCATCAGATTGGAGAAAGGTGTCTCTGTATAGAGTTCAAAAAGTTCCGGAGTAAGGTAACCATTCAATAAATTAGATGCACACTCTCCACCCCATAACATACCATTTGGCAATGCTATTTCTTCCCATTTTTCTTTTTGTTCCGGTGTGCGAAAATCCAGCTGCTTCAACAACAATTTGGGCTTTAATATCTGATGATAGTTTTCCGACCATAAATCGAGCAAAAGACGACGTTTTTTCAGAACTCTTTTCTTCTGAGTTACGAGAATAAACTTACGGACTTTCAATTCATCAATCACATTTTTGACAGTACCTATCGAAACTCCACTATACTCCTTGATTTCCCGAAAAGATTTGCCCACATTCTCAGGAGCTTGCAAGAGATAAAAGATTACCTTCAGGCCTGCTTCTTGGAATATAGGATAGTTTTTATTGTTATTCACAGGGGCTTTCTCCCCTGTGTGAGAAAGGTGGAATATCACTTTCCTGCCCTTCGTGTACTGTATATTGTAGTTACCTGTCGTGTCAGCAAAGTTAAGCTCCATTTTACGCAAAGTTCCATAGACAGATGGCTGTACATATCTTGCAACCAGTATGACAGGTCTCTTGTAAGTCCCCATACAACTCTTTGATTTTTCTTCAATGCGTAGGATATTTGTTCCATTTATCTCATTTTCAACAAGGCATCGGAACTCTATGCCCATAATTCTGACGTATTGTTCCATCGAAGGCGTTCCCGGCTGAAGCCCATCGATTATGACACCTTGAGAATCCTCCCACTGTCTCCTTATCGCACTGACCGCCTGATCTATAATCTGTATTCCGTACATATCTTGTTCAATATTTATAGTCGTTCAATAGGATTGAACACTGCAAAGATAGTGAACAAAAATCAAACTGCAAATTTTTTCGTTCATTATTTAATACTTGTTCAACAAAATTGAACAAGTATTAAATAATGAGTGGATGCCTACCGGTTCCCTTGTTTCCGTAGCATTTCATCTATCTCTTTCCGAAGGAAAAGTAATCTGCCATTGACTATAAGATAAGAAATTTTTCCAGCCCAAACCAAGTTGTAAAGTATCTTAATCATTAAAGTTCTTCTCTATTTTCATCTTCCCAGACATGGAAAAAATGTTTTGCATTTGTAGAGTTTACTTCTTCATCATCGATCCAGTCGTCTACTCCGACTTCCATCCTCGGATTCTCACTTGGCGAAGTTGCTGCCAGTACAGGTTCACCCATTTCGAAAATAGTAATGTTTGGTGCTATATATTTTTTCTTTATCTGATTGTATATTTCTATTTTTTTTGTTTCCATCTTTTTACATTTTAAGCATTAAAATTTAAAAACAGGACGTATAAAGCATCCTGCTGTTGCAGTACGGTGCCATTGTAAGTATTGCTTATCCTTAATATTATATAACCAAAAAAATGATGAGTTTGAATTCTCGGAAACATTAATCCAATAACGGGATGGTTGCCAATCGTGATACGGTGGTAGGTATCCTATAAAACAATCATGATAAACCTCGTCTTCACCATACCGTTCTGTTGATTCCATAAAATCATTAAGTCTTCCATAGTCCCACGGTTGGGTTGTATAATGTGGTTTATTACTATATTTAGTACCGCCAAAAGCATCAAATATTAAATCAAAATCTTTGAATCTTGGCACATACCATTGGGTCCAAGATGGCGCTACTTTCTGATATTCAGAAAGGTATGTGTCTACTTTCTCCAATTCCTCTACTAAAAACAAGTTGGTCCTGTCCGGGCTTTTTAGATTTCGCAAAGATATGGCAAGTCCATGTTTGCTATAAGGTGCAGGGCCATTACCATTATCACTTATATATGCAATCATGGCAACAGGTTTCTCACCTGCATTGTCTGCTTCCTCACAAGTGGAGAAAATATTGCCAGCATCGGATATCACCCAACCAAGTTTAGGCTCTTGGAGTGGTGTATCTTGGTCTGGGTAGCCAATAAAGTCATCCGTAATAGTAATCGTGTATTTGTATCTTTTTCCTGCTTTCAAATCAGCTTTGAAAGGAAAATAAGTAATGCCATAACTATTGTAGTCGCCAACAACATATTGACCTGTGCTGTGGTCATAAATTTTACATTTCACCCATACATAGGAATAAACGTTTTGTGCGTCATTCTCATCAATAGCCTTATTAATGTCTGCAATTCTAACGCCTGACTTGGGATTCCACGGTTGATGATTCAACGGAACTATAAAAATGTCTTTGCTGGCATTAAGATATGATTTATCTGCTTTTTCAAAGTTGTCTATATCAAATGAATATTCGCCAAGACCTAAATAATCCCTTGCCATGCGTGTTTGAACCGCCCCATTTCCCATCATTGTAAACTCTGCTTCATGATACACCCCCTTTAAGCCGATTTGCTTGATGTCCATGATTTCAAGATTGTTTGACATATTGGAAATTCCAAACTTGATTTGTGAAAGGAGGTGATGGAATTGTAATTTTACGATACCATGATTTGCTTGTTTATATTCATCTGATTCGAAAGCCGCCATATAATCCTCGTTTCCACCCGAATATACACCAAGGCTTACCTCGTGGTTGCTCCATACATCTATTTCCGGTCTGCTTCCAAAATTATTGGGAGAGTTGACCGCAACAAAATGCAGGGATTCATTTTCCAACCATCTCTTTCTCTTATTCTCGTCTTTATATGAGAATATGCCATTACCTTGATTGACTATTTCTACATTATCCATATATGGTTCTTCTTCTCCTGGGTCGTCAAGGAACGCATACACATAAAAGTTTTTCAATTTCTTGACATAGTTTTGCGAGTCAAACGCTGTTCGTGTATGAGTTTGATTGTTCTCTGCAACAGAAAAGTTGATAAAGTCAGAAGGAGGTGCTACATTGGATACAACTTGTTCTTCATCAGAACAAGATACCATCCCCAACAGGATAAAGACTAATAACACCACAGCAGCTGGATTTGATAATTTTCGTAATTTCATAAGTTTCTTTTTTATTGTTATTGAATTGTCATAACGATTAAAGTTTGATTGAGTGAAAGGGAGAGATCGTTCTTCCTCACTCCTCTCTTCTTTGTAACATTTTATCTATCTCCCCCCTAAGGAAAAGCAATCGACCATTAGCCTTGAGATAGGGAATTTTCCCTGCCCACACCCAGTTGTAGATGGTCTTTTGTTCCACTTTGAGTATCTTGGACACATCTATGATATCCAAATATTCGGGTTTCAATGGTGGATGGACTGTCGTATTGACGGATTGCTCTTGCAGAATAAGCAGACGGTCGAGTTTGTCCTCGACATTCATGAGCTTATCGAACAGGCGTTTTTGCCAAGTGTCTTCTGTATTATTGTTTATGTACGGCATAATTCTCCTTTTTGATAGTTGCCATTGATATCCTGTGCCAAGATATGCTGTTCTTTCATGTAGGCGATGTATTTCTTTGCTGTTCTGTCCTTGATTTCCATTTCTCGCATCAGAACATCACAAAGTTCCTGATAGGTGAGCTTGAAAGAATTTCGGAAGGCTTCTCTTATAACGCCAACGAGTTCATCTGCCTTGCGCTTTTCCTTGTCCTCTTTTGATTTCTCACCACGATAGACGTGCATGTCTTCTTCCTTGTCCCAGCCAAAAAGCATCATCGGCACATCCAATGGGCTGCCGTCACGGACTTTCAGAGCTTTCACCACAGAGTATTCAGGATTATCATCTTTCTCTATGGAGAGAATTCCCGCCGCCTTGCGTTGCAACTCAGAACCGATATGCCCACGGAGTTTGATACCATTCGGCACGAAGTGCAGTACGCAGATGATGCAGGTGTTGTAAATTCCTGCCAAGCGGTAAAGCTCATCCACGATGGCAATACTTTCCGTTTCATCGTTTGCAGAGCGTATCAAGTCAGCTATGCCGTCAATCACCACGAGATGGATACCCCCATGCCTGTGGTGGAACAAATCCATACTTTCACGGATAAGTTTCAATCGGTCTTTTCGGGAAAGCGAAGCGAGATACAGAGAATGATAATACTCAGGTACTGCTGCCAGTGAAGCCCGACGAAGTGTCTTGCCTAAATTCTTATGAAGTTGAGCCTCTGACTGTTCCGTATCATAGTGCAGAACTGCCAAGCCTTTGGGATTGGCGATAACCTCTAATCCCAAGGTTTTCTCTATTGGCAGTTGTTTTTCTCCCAATGTTCCGGCAAGAATAGCTCCGACATAGTTACTCTTGCCCGTACCTTCTCCTCCGGTGATGCAGAATAGATTGTCTTGGGTTCCCAATGGTACACCATTCACAGCCACCACCGATTTGGAAATGTCAGGAGGGTTTTCGTAGTCTATTTCGCAGGAGCGCAACATCATCATTGTTTGTGTGTATAATTCAAAAAGTTTATCCGTAAGCAAAGATTGTAATTCATGTTCCGTCCTCCCCAAGGCAAAGAAGTCAGAGATGTCTTTTTCACTCTTAATTCCTTGAAGAGGCAACTCCAAGTGTAGTACATTATATTGTGCCAATAGTTCCATCTGTCTCTGTGCTTCACGCAGTCCTGTGGCATCCATATCATAAAGCAGGATGATGTGTCTAAAGCGGAGTTGTAGGCTTTCAATGATATTTTCTGGTATAGAAGCCGTTTCACTGTTGAAGCATATCGCATTGAAGCCATGTGCATATAACGAGAGCACATCCTTTTCTCCACCTGTGATGAAGAGAATGTCGCCTTTGGTGGGCAATTGTTCAAATCCAAAGACATAATCTTTCAATTTCTCGCCTCCGTAAAGAAAGCGCAATTTGCTGTGCGGACGATATATCTTTATAAAATCTCCCATGATGTAACAGAATATTGGCTCTTCTTTCGTAGAGCTTAGCGTGAACTGTTTACCTTGACAGGAGATGGCTTCATAACTTCGCAGCGACTTCACGCTGTATTGTGTCAATGTTCTGTCCGTTATTCCATATCGTAACCAAAAATTCTTTTCTTCTTCATTGAAAGGCTGTTCATGAATCTTAAACCAGCGTTTGTTTTCTGGAGTTCCAGAAACAGCATTCTTATGTCCTACAGAAAAAGTGCTCTTTGTACAACTTCTACTTTGCTCCGATGCGCCTCTGTTTTCAATAGAAATATTGAGTCCCAAGTCATGTACAATCGTAGCCAGCACCTTTCTAAACTCTGTACGAACATCAAGTCCCATAATTGCGGCAGCAAACCAAAAACAGTCCCCAGAATACACTTCATTACCGAAGTCCTTCATGCGATAGCATTGTGATTTTTCGTCAAAGTATATATTGCATGACGCACGTCTGTCATTATACAGAGGATTGCGAAAATTGCGCTTTGGAACGAAATCTATCGGCATGTAAAAATAAAACACTTCCAATCCATGATTGGTTCTTTGTAAAATTTCTTCTTTTAAGTTCATAACTCTTCAAACAAAGTTTGGGGATTATCGCCCATGTATCCTTTTATAATTCCATCCCTATATGCATTAAGACGCTGCAAGGCTTCTAGGCGTCGGAACCCCTTAAAAGTTGCACGTCCAGATTTTATAGCAATATAGACTCCCTTAAAGGGATATACAACATGATTGCTTGATATGTAGCGATAAGGGATCGTGTTGTTATCTCGCCATCGTGCAAGGGATGCCTTGGAAATGCCAAGAAGACGAAGAACGTCCGAAGAGCCTAATTCTATCTGTTCCTCCAAAACGGTATAGTCACGTTTAAGCTCCACGATAAACGAAACCACTTGATGCAATTCTTCACGCAATGTTCTGATTTCATCAAAAAGAGAATTATTATTTTCCATTTTCATCTATAGTATTTTGAAGCACTTTTATCAGCCTTTGCAAAAGATCTTCTGTACAGCCATTACTTTCTTCAAGAACTGAAAAGAACAACTCCAAGTAAGGCAAGAATTGTGACTTTTTAATTTTGAGTATCTCCCTCAACACTATTTTGAGTTCAGCTTCCTCTATCGTATGAAAAAGTCCACTATGGTGTACCTGTGGGTTTGTTACCGATTCGACAAGTCCTGCGGGTAGATGAATGACAAGTGTGTCCCTACCAAACGCAGTTGCACATCGCTCTAAAGAACTTAGGCGTATGTCTTTTCCCAACTTGCAGGTTTTTACAAAATTAGAATACTCAAAACCTCCTAAATTAGCTACCAGCTTCACATTAATGCAAGTTGATAACATCATGTCAATGGTTGGTTTTACCATGAAAATTCGTCCTTCCTTATTTGATTTACATTCTTTTTTACGAGCCATATAAAATGAGATCTATGTTCTTTAGAATGCAAAGTTCATATGGATTGAGTTTTTATAAGAATATTACAAAACCATTATTTGGCATTATTATACCATTTTGTTATTTTATATAATTACACAATATCATGACCTCAGTGCACGGTGCAAGACCCTTTATATATAAGGGCTTGCACCGTGCACTGAAAATTGTAGCCAAAAATTTTCTAAGATATTTAACATCAAATACTTGGAGAAGGTTCATTTTTTTAGTACTTTTGAACCCAAGATTTGCAAGAGTGCAATTCTATCAGCAGTATCTATGAGTACTCTCAAAATACTCTCTCGTGGCTACAATATGGCTACACGAAAAAAGCTTGAAACGTATAAAATGTTACGATACAAGGAGTTGTAGAGTTTAGTTCATAAACCTCTCTCTCCGCAAATAAGGGTGTAAATCAACGGGTTACGTGATTTTCACCCTTTATTACACACTAAAAAGTAAAAGCTTCAAGACATACCGGGTCAGTCCTCCCCCCCCAAAAAAAAATCGAATTATAGGAAAAGATTCGACAATAAATAGGATGTATAGGTAATCTTTAGCCTATCCTTAAATTTACATACATATCGAAATTTGAAAGGGTGTACTTTAGTGAAGAGGTAGACCTCTCATTTTTTAGACTTTAACCCAAATCGGTCATTAGAAAAAGCTTCTTGTCATTTTCTAATGACCGCCA
>CAUPIT010000033.1:0-7853 GCA_963511375.1 uncultured Prevotella sp.
TTTTGAAAAGAGCACTTCTATGCAAATTATTCCGTTTCCTGCTCATTATCAGTCATTTTACACCAATTTGGATATTTCTTCATTTTCGTTGATTAGTTGCAGCATAAAAGCATACGAATTGCATGCTTAACTCAATGCTTTTGCCAGCAAAAGAGATATTGATAGGTAGATAAAACGCAGGAAAGATTCATAAAATATTGTGTATGAAGTATATACAAATAATGCTCATGCTTGCCGTATTTGCTACACGCGGTATGTTTGTTTGCAAATATGCGAAATATGAACGCGTACGTTGTCAAGAAAATTCAGTAACGTTGGCAGTCATGATTTGGGTGGGACCAACGAGCATATCTTTTGATAGAAAGGTGGCATTTAGATGGGGTTCTCAATGGATTAGTCCATCCAGTTGTACCAAGAATCGCTCATAGCGTTTTGATTGCTATTGCATGACAGGGGAGCGATTCATCATGTTCGGCCGACTGGTGGCTGATTTAAAAATTAAATGCCATACCGAATGAAAAACTGGGTTGGTGCATGGGAGTCCGACGTTTAAAGGTGTCAGTAAGGTAAGTCCGTGTGCCATCCTGTGATTCTTGAACACGGTTCCTCAGTTCATAGGTGTATTCAGGTTCAGCGTAGTCATAATTAAGATTTGTCTTGAACGACATGCCATGCTTGTAGGCCCACGTCAAGGAGAGCCCCGTGCTGTATAGGGGCGTTTTGTTCGACTTAATCGTTAAAAACTTACCATCATGGATGCCTCGTCCATCGCCCAAGTTGTCTAACCATTTGGTCAGCTCTTCCTTTTCATCTGGGCTCTTAAAATATTGTTTGTCATTTGCGGAAATTGGGGTGAGGGCATTGCGCAGCCCCTCAACGTCAACATTGGTGATTGCATCGATGTCATAGTCAGTCGTGTGTCTTCTACCAATCAGCACCTTGCTGCCTAAGCGCAATCGGCTGGTAAGGGGATAAGAGAAATAGGCACCCGCACTGAAATCGAACATGCCCACATGATTGGATTCCAGTCCTACGAAGTTCACGAATCTGTCTTTCAAATCATTTTGCAGGCCATGTGCGTACATATTATATTTGAACCCATGCGACAAATCAACGGTAGCAGTAACAGGCATGGTCGTTACGCGAAGTCTTCCGCCTATTCCGATGTAATCATTTAAGAAATAAGCACTCTCAACCGTTACGCCCATGCTGGCACCTAAGTTAAGTTTCAAGCCTAAAGGATGGCTCGAGCCTTGCGTGCTGCCAGGAGCATAAGGTTGCATGTTCTCATCATAGTTGTCGTATACTTCTGGTGCTTTGAAGCGTTGCATCCTGGCTGCCATGTCTATGTTGATGGCAAAAAATGAGGGTCGGTTTAAAATGTTGGGTGTCACATCTTCTAAATTGCTGCGGTACAAGCCTTTATCCTTGTATATCAGGTCACCCAGAGCATAGCCAATGTCTGTGGCTAAAATGCCTATTCCCGCTCCAACCAATACGTCGCTTACCCAATGTCTGTTGTTCAAAATGCGGCAAATGCCCGTTGCTGTAGCAACTGAATACCCAGCTATGCTGTACCATGGACTATGCGTAAGTCCATACTCTTTGTGCAAGATGGTGGCGGCTGCAAACGCTGTAGCCGTGTGCCCCGAAGGGAAAGAGTTGCGTTTAGTGCCATCTGGACGAAGCTCTTTTGTGGTGTGTTTCATGGTGTTGACTATTCCTGCCATCATGACAAACGACATGGCGTTGCTTACCGCAAGACGTTGAAGTGAGCTTCGTCCTTGAACGCCAGCCGTGTTCAGCACCCACGTTGTTAGCAGAGGGCTGTATTGTGCGTAGTTGTCCCAAGTGGTCTTGAACGTTGGTTGAAAATAATGTCGGAGAGAGCGAAAGTCTTCTTTGCGAGATTTCACGATAAATCCCGAGGCGATGAATCCCAATCCCATGTATGTGAAATCTTGTTTCAATGCCTTCTTCGCATTGAAATTAGTAACAGGTGTGAGGATGGGGGATGGTGTTAACGCCGTAGTGTCAGTCACAGCGGAAAAAACAGCTTTCGATAGCAGCAAGAACAGCGTCACGCATACAATGAATTGACGTGAAACAGGATGATGAATGTTCATTTACGATGATATAATAGTTGCTCACAGACCATTGTAGAATAATGGAATCTGTTTGAGTGTGCAAAGTTACATCATATTTTTGTAGTACGCAACCAGATGTAAAATGAAGAATATAAATTTGACACATTTCATGACATTACCAATTTATTTTTCTACCTTTGTAAAACATAAATTACTCAACAATACGAAAATGCCATAGCTTCAACATGTAGCTTTTAGCGTTTTCAGCATAATATCACGCTCAAGACAGACATGCGATTATATATATTTATCCTCAGTTGCATCATTGCATTTTGCTCCTGTTCGCACAAAAAGACAGAAGAAAATATCAGTCCTATGGACACGATCCCAACCATGGTGATGCAGATACAAAAGTGTTCAAAACTATATACCACCGAAGTTCATGTTCACAAAATTATTACACATGACGACCAGCTGAAGCTCAACGGTTCTTTCATGAAGAAAGATTTCAGTATCAACCTTCCATTGGGCAAGCGGAAGATTGCCATTCCGATGGATGCCACCCTGAAAGCTTACATTGATTTCAGTAATTTCAGCGAAGAGAACGTGCAAAAGAAGGGACAAAAAATTGAGATTATCTTACCGGATCCTCGGGTGACACTCACGTCAACTCGCATCAATCATGAAGAAATTAAACAATATGTTGCTCTCACTCGCAGCAACTTCTCTGACGAAGAACTAGCCAGCTACGGTCAACAAGGGCGTGATGCCATCATCAAAGACATCAATTCACTGGGCATTATTGACCTGGCTCGTGAAAGTGCTGCCCGCACGTTGATACCGATGATTGAGCAAATGGGGTATGGTGAGGAAGACATCACCATCTCTTTCCGAAAGCAATTCACATTGGATGACATTAAGATTCTTCTTGACAAAACAACGATTGAACATGGAAACGAATAACAATAAAAGACACAACTTGCTCAACCGCCTGTCCAAAACATCAGGGAAGGTTGTCTTTTCCATCATCATCATCTTGCTATTGGTGGGCATCGTGTTGGTGTATCTTAATAAAGACAATAGGTTCGAACTGTCAAAGGATGATAAAATCAAGATTACCCCCACGCAGATACAGAGCATTCGTGACATTGGACAGTGGGAGTTTTTGACCATCAACAACGAAGAAATCATCGATACCGTTAGGCATGGCTTCTTCGGTGACGCCGAATTGGTTCGTATTTATTATGGAACTTTGCGGTTGGGAATTGACTTACGAGATGCAGGTGAAGATTTTATAGAGCCACAAGGAGATTCTATCATCGTTATGTTACCACCCGTTAAGCTGTTGGATCACAACTTTATTGACGAGGCTCGCACCAAGTCTTTCTTTGAAAAGGGTGAGTGGAAGGCTAAAGATCGTGACGATCTTTACCGAAGAGCCTATCAAGCTATGATTGACCGATGCTTGACAACACCAAACATCAAGAGTGCAGAACGCAACGCCACCCGTCAGTTCTACAAGTTGATGAAGTCCATGGGATTTGAGAATGTCATCATTCGCAATACTTCATACGCTACAAAGAATCATGAACAATAATCCATACTCGATAGCTAAATACACACAATAATGCCCATGATTCATTTCGGAGAGGTAAAGTTTGTTGCGTATATTTTCGTGATATAATTTGGTGGAATCATTAAATTCGTTTAACTTTGTGCACATCTTAAAACGTTTTATAACAAAAAAATATCATTGCCTATAGATACACATTTACTTAGAATCAATTTTTTAAGAAAATGAGGAAACTGAATGAGCTGTCAGATGAAGAATTGGCAGTGGCGTATATCAATGGTAATAACCACGCTTTTGATTTATTATTGTCGCGCAATCAGTCAAAGATATTCTCCTACATCCTGTTTGTTGTGAGAGATAGGGATGTGGCTGACGATGTCTTTCAAGAAACATTCGTGAAGGTCATCACCAAGTTACAGCAGGGAAAATATACTGTTACGGGTAAGTTCTGCGCATGGGTTATGCGCATTGCACATAATATCATCATGGACATGTACCGCGAACAGAAATCAGAAAAGATTGTTGAGGCTACAGACGACAATGACCTGTCAAACTTTGGTAGTAAGGAATTGTTGGACGAGAACATTGAGAGCAAGTTTGTCAACGAACAGATTCTCTGCGATGTCAAGAGGATGATGAACCTTTTGCCTACCGCTCAGCGTGAAGTGGTGTACATGCGATTCTATCAGCAACTGTCGTTCAAAGAGATAGCTGACACCACAAATGTAAGTATCAATACGGCCTTGGGGCGCATGCGATATGCCATCATCAATCTGAGGAAGATGGCTCAAGAGCATCAGATGGAATTACGAATGATGTAATCAGGCCGCTCATGCACTCCAATTGAGCAAGAAGAATGCTAATTTGTCTTCTTCTTGCTCCATGATTATGTTAAGTTCTCGAGGGTCTTTCTTCACTTTCTTGGTTTGCAGAAAGTGTCTTTAACCGTTTAATGGTCTTCTCTGGATTCTCTGATTTGAATACATAGCTGCCACTTACCAGCACGTCTGCACCCGCTTGAACAAGTCGCGGAGCGGTTTCACCCTGTACACCTCCATCAACTTCAATAAGAGCTTTAGATCCACATTCATCCATGAGCTTGCGGAGGCGTTTTACCTTATTCAGGGTGTTCTCGATGAATGTTTGTCCACCAAAGCCAGGGTTGACGCTCATAAGCAGTACCAAGTCAACGTCACAGATGATGTCTTCCAGCAGATGAACGGGCGTGGAGGGGTTCAATACCACGCCGGCTTTCATGCCAGCTGCATGGATTTGCTGAATGGTACGGTGCAGATGGGTACACGCTTCGTATTGAACGGACATGATATAAGCGCCAGCCTTGGCCGTTTGTTCGATGTATCGCTCGGGTTGTACAATCATCAAGTGAACGTCAAGCGGTTTCTTACAGATTTTCGAGACGGCACTGATGACGGGGAAACCAAATGATATATTCGGCACAAACACGCCATCCATGACATCCATGTGAAGCCAGTCGGCCTCACTGCGGTTAATCATTTCAACGTCTGACTTGAGGTTTGTAAAGTCAGCCGATAGGAGTGAGGGAGAAATAAGAATGTTCTTCATCAGCGATTCTAAGGATTAATTCAGACAATAGGATGTCTTCTTGTTGTCAATGTCTATCACTCTGTACGTACGAGCCAACTGTCTGAGTAAGTTCAGCGTGACCTCCGAGGGTTTCAGTTCTTCCGGTGTAAAGTATTTCATAGGCTATATCTTTGGTGATGTCTTTGTTATTATCATAACGTTACAGCTATATCTTTATTACATTACAATATCAATATTTTCGTGTGGCGTTTAATCATGAGCCTCTTATATAATAAGGTGTAAGTTGTTTGTGCGGTTTAAATCTGATTCATCTCATTCTTTTTCCAGCCTATTGTCGTCTTCTGTAGGCCTTGAGGATGCGGGGTAAGAACGTCAAAATCCAATTTATATGAATCACTTCAAGATGTTTATCGAAATAAATTCGTACATTTGTCGAGTTCAACATCATTTTAATATTGAATGAACAAAATGAAAATAAAAGTGTGCGGTATGCGTGATACCGACAACATTCGCGCCGTATCAGCCTTAGACATCAATATGATGGGCTTCGTCTTCATTCCTCATTCTCCTCGTTACGTGGAGATGATCAGTAGCATGGCCGGCATCATACCCGATTATAGTGAAGAACGCTTGGCCAAAGGAATGCAAAAGCAGGAACCACAGTCTGTCGCTGATCGCATTGAACGGGTGGGCGTGTTCGCAGACGACATGCCGCAGACCATCGTGACGCGCGTCTACAATTACAGTCTTGATTACGTTCAATTGAACGGAAGTGAAAGCAGGATGATGATAGAGAACCTACTTCGTACACTCAAACCTGATATCCAACCGAATATCAAGATTATCAAGACCTTGTCCATATCATCCCAACAAGATTTGGAACAGTGTAAAGAGTTCGAGGGCGTGGTTGACCTTTTTCTTTTCGTTCCATCTGCCGATGAAGAGGAATGCCAAGGTAAGCAGCCCGACTGGTCAATCTTGGAGAAGTATGAGGGGCATACGCCATTCTTGTTAGGAGGCTGCATTGGCCCCGAAGATGCGCAACGCATCAAGCAGCTCAATCATCCTTTGTTTGCCGGTGTTAACCTGAATCGTTGTTTTGAGACAGCGCCTGGCGTGAAAGATGTGGAGATGCTACGTTCATTTATCCAAGAAATACGGTCGTAGTTATGAATAGCAAGTCAGCTGATCAACCAGCAGAAAATGCGTCATCAGCTTCCATCTTGCCTCAGCAGCATGAAGAAGATACATTACCATGGTTTGCCGTGAGGCTGTTCATGGCAAAGCCTCAGTTGGTGATGGATTATCTGGATGAGCAGCAGTTGCCGTATTTCATACCGATGGAATATGTGGACGTTGAGGACAAAGACCATCACATCCGTCAACAATTGCGGCCTGTCGTTCGAAATTTGGTATTCATTAAGAAAAGCAAACCCGAAAAGACAATACGGCAATTGCTGATGGAGGCACCCTTCAAGTCTTCTGTCATCCGCAAAAGCAAGGATGACAGTAAGTATTATGAGATTCCGGCCAAGCAGATGTTTGAGTTCCAAGCCATGTGCAATCCCGAGATTGCCATGCGTAAATTCTTGAGCGAGGAACAAGCAAAATTAAAGCCCGGCACTCCCGTTTATGTCAAGTATGGCCCACTGAAAGGCTTGAGTGGCAGGTTGGTCCGCAGCAACAAAAAGTATTTTCTCTTGAAGGAGATACCCTGTATGGGCGTGATGTTGAAGGTGGCCCGCTGGTGTTGCAGGCCCTTGCAGTCGTGATGAGGCCACAAATTAATCCAGTGTTAACCAAGTATCTGCTTGGCGTGTTCCTTTACCTTGATTTCTTTCGGTGTGATAATGCGCTCTATCTTTCCTTCCTCATCAATGATAAAGGTGGTGCGGAAGGTTCCCATGTACTTTCTACCATACATGCTTTTCTCGCCCCAAACACCAAAAGCATTGTTGAGTGTCTTTTCCGTGTCAGCAATCAGCGGGAAGGGTAGCTGGTGCTTCTCAATGAACTTCTTGTGCGATTTCTCGTCCTGCACGCTAACGCCCACTACGGCATAGCCTTGGGCTAAAAAGCGTTCATAGTTGTCGCGCAGGTTACAAGCTTCGGTAGTACATCCAGGCGTGTTGTCCTTTGGGTAGAAATACAAAACCAACTTCTTGCCTTTGAAATCATCCAACTTCAGTACATTACCGTCTTGGTCGCGTCCCAATATCTCGGGAGCCTTGTCTCCTATCTTCATATTTATATTGTTTTTAAGCATTCGGGTTCATGCCCGAGCGTGCGATGAATATTGATGTTACGAAGATAAGCAAAATATATGATATATAGTTTGTACGCTGCTCTTTTCTTTGATTTTTCTGTATTTGTCCAATAAAATCACCAAAAAATAGCCACTCAATAATCTCATTCTAGAAAAAATCAATAGGCCAATAGGATGCAAGAATGGTTGTTTTTAATAGAAAAAGACCGAATAACGGCACTAATGCATAAAGATTATGCTGATTGAAGTAGCTTTTTACGAGTCAAGTTCTATGCTATTGAAGGCCAAGAGCATTGACTTTAGCCCTTTAAACCCAAATCGGTCATTAGAAAAAGCTTCTTGTCATTTTCTAATGACCGCC
>CAUPIT010000034.1:0-4082 GCA_963511375.1 uncultured Prevotella sp.
TATTCAGAATTGCAAAACTATATGCCTATCCCCATTGATTTTCTACTGAGCCCATGTCACTAATGAACTCTTGCACCATGAAGGAGAAAAACCAATCAGACAGGTTATTTGCTGAAGACATCTGGTTGTCAGGTTACAAATCACTTGCCAAGTATCTGCATTGTAGCGTCCCTACGGTCTGCCGACTCGTGAAGAGTGGAAAAATTGAAGCTGCCACACGCAGAATCGGAGCAACTTATTGGTTTGACAAAAGAACCATCAAGCAACTGATGAGAATTGATAATGTAGGGCAAAGTAATTCCAGTCTTCTTGCAAAGACGAAATGAAATCAGTATATTTGCAGTAACTAATACAATAGTTATTAAATAGCGATATTAAATATAACAACTAATATAGCAGTTACTATAATGTACGTTTTTGAGCCAATATCAACAGAAGACATCCTCAAACGACTGTCAAGCAACTGCCGATTACGTCGGCTGGAAAAGAACATCTCTCAGAAAACACTGGCAGAGACAAGTGGCGTACCATTGTCCACGATACAGCGGTTTGAGCATACCGGGGCGATTTCCCTTGCCAGCTTTGTGAAGATTGTCCGTGTACTGGGCTATGCGGACGATATGATGGAGTTGATAGGCAAGCCCAAGTATTCAAGCCTTGACGAAATGATTAAGATTAACAAGAACAAAAAAAGAAAGCGAGGAACCGATGAGAGCGTTTGAATCCTTGAAAGTGTTGTATCACGGACGCCTGGTTGGAAGGCTGACTATGGGAGTTAACGATACCTGCCTTTTTCAGTATGACAGGGAATGGCTGGACACTGGTTTTTCCATATCACCATTAAAACTGCCGTTGAAGCCGGATTTGTTCGAGGCCCACTATCTGCCTTTCCTAGGCAACTTCGGTGTGTTTGAGGACTGCTTGCCCGGAGGCTATGGCGAATACATGCTACAGAAAATTTTAGAGAAGCAAGGCATCAACTACTATGGCCTTAACACTTTGCAGAAATTAAGTATCGTTGGTTCATCCGGTATGGGTGACTTGTGCTACGTCCCAGACAACAAAATTACAACGTCGCAAGATATCGTCGACCTTGATGCGGTGCAGCAGGCAGCCACGGACATCCTGTCGGGCAAGACAGATGAAAATGCAGGCAAGCTCTACGCCCACAGCGGAAACTCAGGAGGCGTCCGCCCCAAGATACTCTTGTGGGAAGATGGGCGTGGATGGATTGTCAAGTTCCGTCACCTCAACGATCCCATGGAGTCGGGAATCATAGAATTCATGTACAACCAAGCTGCCAAGGAAGCAGGCATCACCGTACCACGGTTCAAACTCTTCAATGATAGATACTTTGGCGAGGAATGTTTCGACCGGACTCCCGATGGCGAGCGCATTCACATGGTTACAGCCAGTGGATTGCTCAACGAAAGTATCAACCCTCCCAAGATGGACTACAAAACGTTACTCGCATTGACAGGCTATATCACGCAAGATTCCATGGAGGTAGAACAGCAATTCCGAAGGATGGTGTTCAACTACTATGCCGAGAATTTCGACGACCATGCGCGGAATTTCTCCTTTCTCTATATCAATGGAAGGTGGAAACTCTCCCCTGCATACGACATGACTCATGACAGCCCTTTAGGCCAGCATGCCTCCACAATCTGTTTCAAAACGACCCCCACTGAAGAAGATTTTATTGAGGTAGGGATGTCCGTTCAGATGACACGAAAACTTTGTTCTGACATCATCGAAGAAGTGAAACCCATCGGTCAACAACTTGTTAGAAAACTGAAAGAGAAAAACTACAGTATACTGAAGGATATCACATCTATTAGGGAAAAATAGACTCATCAATCTGCTTCAAACAAGAGGCTTTAGTGTTGAACGTGTATACTTTAATAACTAAATGGTCGACCCTAAAAAAGGTGACATGACCTAATAATGATATAATTTGAAACAAAGGTTCGATTCCGCCCTTCTAAAAAAATTGTAAATCTTTAATTATCAGTAATATGTAAATTATGAAAATACTTTACAACAAATAAAAAATATTTCATACTGAATTATTCTTCGGAGAAAAAAGTGGGGCAAAAACCGGGGCAAAAACCGGGGCAAAAAGTGGGGCAAAATAAAATAACAACCAAACAAAAAGTCCTTAAGTTGCTGTAACTCAGGGACTTTGCTCGCTATGCGAAGCGGAGAGAGAGGAGATGAAAATGCAAAGCACCATTGGCTATGAAATGTGTAACCAATGGTGCTTTGTGAATCGTTATAGAATTTTCGTTTCAAAGAAATTCTTTATCTTGTATATACCTATATCATGCATATAGCGTCCGAACAGAAGTTGTGGATTGACATTGTGTTTGTCTGCTTCTGTCTGAATATATGGTGCTATTTTATAAGGTACAACATCACGAGTCCTTGCCATGAACTTTTTCCACTCCGCATTTGGTAGGGCCGCATTTAAAGCAAACTCGTCAGCCTCAGACTCCTCGATGTTCTTCTTGTCCTCCATGAGATTAATCATTGCCTTACCATTTTGGGTAAGGTGCTTGAATACATGACCGACCTCATGTAAAGTGGTGAAAGCAAAATTGTCAATGGAAGCTATTCTCTCAGTGATGACAATCGTTGGTGTATCTCCTATCCAAAAGGACATTCCATCAACAGGAACTTGCCCAACCTTATTGACTACAAGAAAACGAATGCCATACTTGTTAAGAACCTCTTGGGTTTTGTTCACCGTATTCTTGTTTTCTTTAAACACATTGTTCAGCTCTCTTGCCAGCATCTCTGTATCTGCCCCCTTGTCAAATGTGCATAAAGTTGAATCATCATTTTTAGAGAGATGATAGCAATAATATTTCCAAGACAGAATGTCCACGGGATTGGTTTTCACCTTTTCTGACTTGCGGTAATAAGAAAGTTCCATTTCTTCTGCCTTCAAACCAAAGAAATCATCCAAGTTATCCACGGAAAAGACCTCGAAGATGCGTTTTACATCCTCGAAGATGTTTCCTCTAACGATACCGACTTTTCTGAAAAAGGGAATTGATACTTGGTCTTTGAGTACATTCCAAATCTCAAGCATTTTAGTCTGCAACACAACCCTTTCGCTCTGTTTGGCGCAATCCAATTCGTATTGCGTCTGGATGTTCATGAGATATGTCGCAGAAATGCCGAGAGCGTTTTCCAACAACAATGCCATTTCAGGTGTCAGAGAACGTTTACCTTTTATGACATCATTCAGAATGGATTTCTGTATGCCAGTGAGTTCGGACAATTCGCTCTGCTTCATATTACGAGCAGACAATTCGTCCTTAATCACCTCGCCCACATGAGTTGCCTCAAATGGGACTGCCTGATTGAAACTAAACTTAGTCATAATGATGTGATATTTCAATTAATTCTATTTCGGTAATGATAATACTGCCATCGGCAGAAGAGCTTTGGAAAATCAATCGCCAGACATCATTGCATCTTACGGATTCTTAATCTTTTCTGTTTCCATGCAATCTTTCGTAGCGCAAGCCATGATCACGCATAATGTCTTCAATTCTTGTTGCAGCTCTCATTTTGTTGACAGCCTTAACATAACCCTTGATTGCGGCTATAGGAAGTCTTTTATACTTCTTGTCAGATGTCTTTCCATTTTCGAACAGTTCCAACAAAGCCTCGTCTTCACTTGTTATGTTCATATATTATTCAGCCATGTTATTTTTATTTGTGTGCAAAATTACGATAAATATTTCGATTATCAAAATTGATAACTAATTATTATCTATATTATAATCATTTTTAACTATTATTCTTGGCACTCGCGGAAAAAAGCAATAGGACAAACCTATTTATATTCAACTGTGAAAAGCGCATTTATGCCTTTTGTATCAAGTGCTTCAAGTTCTCATCGTTGGCGATACGCCCCAGCTCATCCTTGACTATCTGCTTGACATCCTCCTTGATTTGGTTGTAGTTGTCCTGTATGGTAGGGTGTTCAAAATCTGTATATACATCTGATGCAAAAAAATGCAAGTATTCAGCTTATTAAGTTGCTGATATTTAACACTTTATATCGA
>CAUPIT010000035.1:0-3460 GCA_963511375.1 uncultured Prevotella sp.
CAAGTAATATAGAATAAACAACTAAAAACTGTCAAGCGATTTTAGGAAAAGACAACACATGAAAACAGACGGAGCAAACTCATTGAGTTTGGCCTCCAATCACAATGATTTTAACCGCCAATGTCATGCACTTTGGACGTCAAACTCAATGCTTTTGATTTCGTATTGACATCGGTTGTAAACAAACACCATTATCTCTACATCCTATACGAGTATTTTTTGTATTTTTGTAGACACACCCAAACTAAAAACTTTGCACAATGAAAAAGGTATTATTCACACTGCTGCATTTGATGACAAGCACTAATGAAAGGACAAAAAACAACCGGCCTGTAGGCAATGGTACAATGAAACAACCTAACGGTTGTTCAAATTTTTGAAGCAGCCATCGAAAGCAACAGGACAGGGAAAGCCATCAAATTGTAGCTTCAGAAGATGGCCTAAGACTTTTCACGCATACTAATTTATGAGGATTGATATCCAATAAAAGCCCATTTCATCGGGAGTTGTATCATTATTTTTAGGTATTTTATATAATGCATCTTCATTTGCAACTCTGTTGCATATTAAATTTTGTATTTTTGTACTTGAGATAGAGAGACAAAGATGAAGTTATCAGACTTAAAAACAGGCGAAACAGGGGTAATTGTTAAAGTTACCGGCCACGGTGGCTTTCGCAAACGCATCGTTGAAATGGGCTTTATCAGCGGGAAAAAGGTTGAAGTGCTACTGAATGCACCCTTGAAAGACCCCGTGAAATATAAAGTGATGGGTTACGAAGTGTCACTCAGACACTCCGAAGCCGATATGATTGAGGTAGTATCACTTGAAGAGGCCCGAACCCAAAAACAAACTGAAAACAATTACCAAGGAGCCATTTCTGATGACGATTGCGACGACATCCAGCGTGAAACAGAACGACAAATCCATGCTGTTGCCATGCAGAAGAGCCGAACCATCAATGTAGCCTTGGTGGGAAACCCTAACTGCGGGAAAACATCGCTGTTCAATTTCGCATCCGGTGCACACGAAAGAGTGGGCAATTATTCGGGTGTCACCGTCGATGCCAAGGAAGGTTATGCCAGTTTTGAAGGCTATGAGTTCAACATAGTTGACCTTCCCGGCACTTATTCACTTTCGGCTTATTCGCCAGAAGAACTCTATGTGAGAAAACAAATCATAGAGAAAACCCCAGATGTAGTCATCAATGTCATAGATACTTCAAACCTGGAGCGGAACTTTTATCTAACGACACAACTCATTGACATGCACCTTCGTATCGTCTGCGCATTAAATATGTACGATGAGTCGGAAGATCGAGGAGACCGGATTCATATCGACAAGCTGTCCGAGCTTTTCGGCATCCCGATGGTTCCTACCGTATTTAAAAATGGAAGAGGTGTCAAAGAGTTGTTTCATCAGGTTATCGAGACATACGAAGGCAAGGAAGACGCCCAACCACAATTCCGCCATGTACATATCAATCATGGGCATGAAATAGAGCAAGGCATTGCTGACATCCAGTCTTTCTTGAAGCAAGACGAAAACATTCGGCAGCGCTACTCTACTCGATATCTGGGCATCAAGCTGATGGAACACGACCATGATGTGGAAAAAATGATTGGCTCCCTGCCCTATGCAGACGAGATATTTGCTGCCAGGGACAAAGCTGACAGACGTGTAAGGGAGGAAACAAATACCGACAGCGAGACTGCGGTGATGGATGCGAAATACGGTTTCATTCATGGAGCACTGAAAGAGGCTGCCTACAAAACAGGAAACAAGAAAGATACCTACCAGCTTACGCACTGGCTGGACAGCTTTATCACGAATAAAGTTTTGGGTTTCCCTATCTTCATAGCCTTGATGTGGCTGATGTTCGAAGTAACTTTCTCACTCGGGCAATATCCCATGGACTGGATAGAATCTGGCGTTGCCTGGCTGGGACAGACCATTTCAACCTATTTTCCTGACGGCCCCATCAAAGACATGCTTGTCGACGGTGTCATCGGGGGCGTAGGTGCCGTCATCGTCTTCTTGCCACAAATATTAATTCTGTACTTCTTCATCTCTTATATGGAGGACAGCGGATATATGTCTCGTGCGGCTTTCATCATGGACAAGCTGATGCACAAGATGGGATTGCATGGCAAATCGTTCATTCCTCTCATCGTGGGTTTCGGCTGCAATGTGCCGGCGGTAATGGCAACACGAACGATTGAGAGTCGAAAGTCAAGGCTCATCACCATGCTTATCTTACCTATGATGAGCTGTTCGGCCCGACTTCCCGTTTATATCATGATCATTGGCACGTTCTTCTCGACCCAGTATCGGTCGACGATGATGATGTCGCTATATCTTATCGGCATCCTCATGGCCGTCTTTCTGGGCTGGTTGTTCAGCAAATTCGTCATCAAGGGCGAAGATACACCCTTTGTAATGGAACTTCCCCCGTACCGCTTGCCAACCTGGAAAGCCATCACCAGACATACTTGGGAGAAGGGGAAATTATATCTCAAGAAGATGGGTGGCATCATCTTGGTGGCCAGTATCATCGTCTGGGCTTTGGGCTATTTTCCTCATAACGAGCATCTGTCCAGGGCTGAACAGCAAGAACAGAGCTACATTGGACGCATTGGCAAGGCCATAGAACCAGCATTCAGGGCACAAGGTTTTAGTTGGAAACTGGATGTGGGCATCGTGGCAGGTGTTGGAGCTAAGGAAATCGTGGCATCAACGATAGGTGTGCTCTATTCGTCAGAAGGGAGTGTTGATGAAGATGACGCAACATCAGATGAACCCGAGAAGTATTCACGACTGAGAAAACAGATGACAGCCGATGGTATCACGCCGCTAACCGCATACGCCTTCTTGCTATTCATCCTGTTATACTTCCCCTGCGTGGCCGTGATTGCCGCCATCAAAGGCGAAACAGGCAGTTGGAAATGGGCATTGTTCTCGGCCGGATACACCACGCTTCTGGCATGGATTGTATCTGCAGCCTTCTATCAAATAGGAAGTCTGTTTATCTCATAGTTGCATATTCTTGGACTGTCTAACATTAATTTCAAAAAAATAAACGAAATGTTTGGCATTTTAAGAAAATCAATGTACCTTTGCACACGCAAAAAAGAAACTTGCACCCTTAGCTCAGTTGGTAGAGCAACTGACTCTTAATCAGTGGGTCTAGGGTTCGAATCCCTAAGGGTGTACTTCTTTCTCGCTTGCACCCTTAGCTCAGTTGGTAGAGCAACTGACTCTTAATCAGTGGGTCTAGGGTTCGAATCCCTAAGGGTGTACAATCAATACAAAGGTAAATCAATAGGTTCGCATGAGGACATTTTGATTTACCTTTTACTTTTTTCAGAGCTTCACACCATCAGCTGAAGTTCAATTTTCAACGACATGATGACAAAATGATAAGGAATGTAAGTTAGCAGCCTTATGCTGACGTACCGGC